>NZ_JACVAR010000006.1:0-608962 GCF_014851965.1 Pseudomonas sp. PDM22 | reverse complement strand
TCCCGAACTCAGTAGTGAAACGACGCATCGCCGATGGTAGTGTGGAGTTTCTCCATGTGAGAGTAGGTCATCGTCAAGCTCCTATCCCAAGACCCCTGGTCAGCATCGCTGGCCGGGGGTTTTGCTTATTAGTGTAAGCAACCCGAATTCGGATGAGCGCCAAGGCGAGCATCCAGCCGAATTGCTTGACGACCATAGAGCATTGGAACCACCTGATCCCATCCCGAACTCAGTAGTGAAACGATGCATCGCCGATGGTAGTGTGGAGTTTCTCCATGTGAGAGTAGGTCATCGTCAAGCTTCTAATTCCAAAGCCCCTGATCAGCGAGAGCTGGTCGGGGGTTTTGTTTTTGGGGCGGAAAAAGCCAATGCGGGAGCCCTATACAGGGCGAGTAACCCGGGACGGGTTATTCGTTGCAATGGCGGATAACGCTTGAGGCGTTATGCGCCCTACGACCGGCGTTTGCCGGAGGTCCGTGAGGGATGCGGTTCGCGGGCATGGCCCGCTCCTACTGGGGAGTGAGGGGCTTGTTCATGATGAGGGTGCGCTCTTCGCCGTGGAGTTGTTCGCGTACCACGCGATAGCCCAGGAGAGCGTAGAAGCTTTCAGCGGTGAGAGAAGAGGGGACCAGCAGGGTCTCTACGCCGCGCTGTAGGGCGGCTTTCTCTATTTGCTCCATCAGGGCTTGGCCGATGCCCTTGCGCTGCTGCTGTGGCGCTATGAAGAGGCTGCGCACGGTATTGCCATCCAGGGCGCCTGTGCCGACGATCTCGCTCCCCAGCAAGGCAACGAAGACCAGGCGTTGCTCCAGCAGCTCAATCACCCGCGCAGGCGTGAAGTTCGCCACCACCGATTCGATGACACTCGCTGGGTAGTCCTGGCCGTTGCTTTCCCTGACGGCCGCGACGATCACCTGGCTGATGGCCGTGGCGTCGTCGCTGCGCGCTTGTCTGATCGTCAATTCCATCTCTGCGCTCCCTGTTATCCGCCTGCTCATCCTGACGGGATCGGCAGCGCGAGGGTAGGGCGGAATTGCAGGCAACAAAAAAGGCGCCCTGGGGCGCCTTTCCTGTTTGGATCACCGATCAGCCGTTGTGGCGTTTCAGGACCAGGGTGGCGTTGGTGCCGCCGAAGCCGAAGCTGTTGCTCATGACGGTGTCGATCTTCGCGTTCTCGCGGGTCTCGCGCAGGATCGGCAGGTCAGCGACTTCCGGGTCCAGCTCGTCGATGTTTGCCGAGCCGGCGATGAAGTTGCCTTCCATCATCAGCAGGCAGTAGATCGCTTCGTGAACGCCTGCGGCGCCCAGGGAGTGGCCGGACAGGCTCT
Source organism: Pseudomonas sp. PDM22 (assembly GCF_014851965.1). Classification (NCBI taxonomy): domain Bacteria; kingdom Pseudomonadati; phylum Pseudomonadota; class Gammaproteobacteria; order Pseudomonadales; family Pseudomonadaceae; genus Pseudomonas; species Pseudomonas sp. PDM22. The sequence goes on along the minus strand of NZ_JACVAR010000006.1, from coordinate 607,634 downwards.
TGGTGGAGCTGATGGCCGGGGCCTTGTCGCCGAACACTGCACGCACGCCGCGGATTTCAGCGACGTCGCCGACCGGGGTGGAAGTGCCGTGGGTGTTCAGGTAGTCGATCGGGGTATCCACGGTCGACAGGGCCTGCTGCATGCAGCGGATGGCGCCTTCGCCGCTCGGGGCAACCATGTCGTAGCCATCGGAAGTCGCACCGTAGCCAACGATTTCGGCGTAGATCTTGGCGCCACGCTTGAGGGCGTGTTCCAGCTCTTCGACCACGACCATGCCGCCGCCGCCGGCGATGACGAAACCGTCACGCTTGGCGTCGTAGGCGCGGGAGGCCTTTTCCGGGGTGTCGTTGTACTGGGTGGAGAGGGCGCCCATGGCGTCGAACAGGCAGCTCTGGCTCCAGTGTTCTTCCTCACCGCCGCCGGCGAAGACGACGTCCTGCTTGCCCAGCTGGATCTGCTCCATGGCCTGGCCGATGCAGTGCGCGCTGGTGGCGCAGGCCGAGGAGATGGAGTAGTTCACGCCCTTGATCTGGAAGGGAGTGGCCAGGCACGCGGAAACGGTGCTGCCCATGGTGCGGGTGACGCGGTATGGGCCGATGCGCTTGACGCCCTTCTCGCGCAGGGTGTCGATGGCTTCCATCTGGTTCAGGGTGGAAGCACCGCCGGAGCCGGCGATCAGGCCGGTGCGCGGGTTGGAGATCTGCTCGGGGGTGAGGCCGGAGTCCTTGATCGCCTGTTCCATTGCCAGGTAGGCATAAGCGGCGGCGTCGCCCATGAAGCGGAAGACCTTGCGGTCGATCAGCTCTTCCAGGTTCAGGTTGACCGAACCGGAAACGTGGCTGCGCAGGCCCATCTCGGCGTAGCTGGGGTTGTGGCGGATGCCAGCACGGCCTGCACGCAGGTTGGCGGAGACGGTGTCTTTGTCATTGCCCAGGCAGGAAACGATGCCCAGACCGGTGATCACGACGCGACGCATGCGGATACCCTTAGAAGCTGTCAGTGGAAGTGAACAGGCCGACGCGGAGGCCTTCGGCGCTGTAGATTTCGCGGCCATCGACGCTGACGGTGCCGTCGGCGATGGCCAGGATCAGCGAACGATTGATCGTACGCTTGATGTGAATGTTGTAGGTGACTTTCTTGGCGGTCGGCAGGACCTGGCCGAAGAACTTCACTTCGCCCGAACCCAGGGCGCGGCCACGGCCGGGGTTGCCCTGCCAGCCGAGGTGGAAGCCAACCAGCTGCCACATGGCGTCGAGGCCCAGGCAGCCGGGCATGACGGGGTCGCCCTCGAAGTGGCAGGCGAAGAACCACAGGTCCGGGTTGATATCCAGCTCGGCGACCAGTTCGCCCTTGCCATACTTGCCGCCGACATCACTGATGTGGGTGATGCGGTCGATCATCAGCATGTTCGGGGCGGGCAGTTGCGCATTACCCGGGCCGAAGAGCTCGCCGCGGCTGCAGCGCAGCAGGTCTTCTCGGGTGAAGGCGTTTTGTTTGGTCATGCGAGCTCCTCAAAAATCCTGGATAGCAGGCGTTGTTTGGCTTGTGCCTGCGGCGCCGCGTTCCGTTGTTCTTGTCACGGTGTCATGCGGCAGCCTAGTCATAGACTATTGCCTTTAAGTGAAAGTCACAGCAATCGGCGAACGCTTGTTCACTTTTCGCCGATGCCTGGTTTCTCCGTCGGGACGCAGGCCCCGGGCCGGTCCGCAGTTTGCGGGCAAGCGCTCCATCGATCAACGACCTGGAGCAACCCAGCGCTGCAGAATCCGCTGCAGCTCCGCGCGTTTGAACGGCTTGGCGAGGTAGTCGTTCATTCCTGCTTCAAGACACGCCTCGCGGTCGCCCTGCAGCGCGTTGGCGGTCAGGGCGATGATCGGTACCTGTTCGCCGCCCGGTTTCGCACGAATCTGCCGGGTGGCTTCGTAGCCGTTGAGCACCGGCAGGCGGCAATCCATCAGGATCGCCGCGAACTCGCCGCGCTCCGAGGTACGCACAGCCTGGGCGCCGTCACCCACCAGCGTGACGCGATAACCCAGGCTGCGCAACATAGCTTCTATGACCGTTTGATTCACCGGGTTGTCCTCCACCAGCAGCACGGACTGACCAGTGGCAAGGGCGTCGCCGCCGTTCGTCCCGTCGTCTGCGGCACTCTGACGCTCCCTGAAGGGCAGGGGGATCTCCAGGGTGAAGGTCGAGCCGCAACCTTCCTCGCTGACCGCACCCAGGGTGCCGCCCATCCGTTCGGCCAGGGTACGCGCAATGGACAGCCCCAGTCCGGTGCCGCCGTAGCGCCGCGAGGTCGACGAATCGGCCTGCTGGAAGGCCTCGAACATGTGCTCCAGGCGCTCGCGGGAGATGCCGATGCCGCTGTCCTGCACCGAGCAGCTGAGCCACAGCACCTCGTCGTCCAGCGCCTGCCAGGTGGCTTCCAGGCGCACGCCGCCTTCCTCGGTGAACTTCAGGGCGTTGCCCAGCAGGTTGACCAGGATCTGCCGGATGCGCGTCGGGTCGCCCTGCACCTCGAGGTTGTCGAGGCCGTCCTGCACGTTCATTTCCAGTTCCAGGCCGCGTTGCTGGGCGCTGTGCTGGAAGACCTGGATCGAGCTCTGGATCAGTTCCAGCAGGTTGAACGGGATGCGCTCCAGTTCCAGCGCGCCGCGCTCGACGCGGGAGAAGTCGAGGATGTCGTTGATGACCTTGAGCAGGTGCTCGGTGGATTCGGTGGCCAGTGCGCTGTACTCGGCCTGTTCCTGGTTCAGCTCGGTGGTTTCCAGCAGCTGCAGCATGCCCAGCACGCCGTTCATCGGGGTGCGCAGCTCGTGGCTCATCATCGCCAGGAAATCGGACTTGGCGCGGTTGGCCTCTTCGGCCTCCTCCCGCGCCGCCACCAGTTGGGCGATGCTGCGCTCCTGCTCCAGGCTGGCTTGCTGCAGGCCACGGGCCAGGTTGTTGATGTGCCGGGCGAGGTCGCCGACTTCGCCGTCATCCGGCACCGGCAGGGTGGTGTGGTAGTCGCCGGTCTGGATCGCCTGCACGGCGCGGCCCATGGTATGGATCGGTGCGGCCAGGCGGCGGGCGAGGCGGCGCGCCAGCAGGTAGGTGAGGATCAGCGCGAACAGCGCGAGCAGGCTGGCCTTGAGGAGGATTTCCTGTTGCCGTTCGCTGAAGGCGTCGCTGGCCATCCCGACTACCACGCGGCCGAGGTAATCCCCGCTGGGCGGTGCGGCCGTCGGTAGCATGTCGTTGGAGCTCGCCAGGTCGCTGCCATTGAGGGCGATGTTCTCGCGCTGGATCGAGGCGTGGAAGATTTCCACCTTGGTGCTCGCCTGCGCGGGATCGGCGGCGTGCTCGACGTAGACGAGGATGTTGTCGCCGCGATCGCGCACTTCGATGAAGCGCACGTGGGCGGTGCTCAAGGTCGCCCGCAACAGGCTCTGCAGCACCGGCAGGTTGCCGGAGATCACTCCGTATTCCGCCGCCGGGGCGAGCTGGTTGGCGATCAGCTGGCCGGTGTGGTTGGACTCCAGGCGCAGGTCCTGCAGACGCGAATACGTGAAGTAGGCGGTCAGCAGCACAGTCAGCAGCAGCGCCGGGCCGAGGCTGATGGCCAGCATGCGCGTCTGGATGTTCCAGCTCTTGCGGGAACTCATGGTTTTTCTCCTTCGGCCAGGCGCTGCGCGAGTTCCGCGTCGCCTTGCAGGTCGATGCCGAGCGAGCGCGCCACCTGGCGGTTGCTCTGCACCTTGAAGCGTTCGGGGTAGAGGCTGCGGGGCCATTGCTCCGCCGGCTCGTCGAGCAGGGTGTCGAGGGTCTCCAGCCAGTCGCTCTGGTCGCTGTAGCTGCTGGCCAGGCTGCCGGCCTTGACGAAGGCGGCAGTCGGGCCGATCAGCGCCCGGTTTTCGGCGTAGGCGCTGAGGAGAATGCCCTTGATGGTCTGCGCGTTATAAAGCTGTTTGTCGTCCAACCCGAGCAGCAGGTCACTGCGACCGAGCAGTTCTCGCAGCGGGCGGCTGTCTTCTGCGCGGGTTTGCAGCTCGCTCGTCAGTTCGACGCCGAGCTGTTCCGCGCTGCGCTGAAGCTCTTCCAGAAGGAACTCGCTGCTGGGGCCGAGCAGCACGCCGATGCGTTGTGGGCGCGGGTTGAGTTGCAGGGCCAACGCCAATTGGCGTGCCGGTGGCGGGTCGCTCCATAGCAGGCTCAGGTGTGGCGGCTCGCGCTCGCCCAGCACTTGCCGGGCCTCGACGCGGCTGACCAGCAGGGTCAGTGCCGGCGGTGCATCGTCACTGGCCAGGCGCCAGTTCAGCGCGCCGCTGCCGAGCAGCAGCAGGCGGGTTTCGCCATCGAGACTGGCGGCGGGCGGCAGGTTCTCCGGGGATTCCAGCCGCACCTGGTCGTGCGGGCGGCGTTGCGCCAGGGCCTCGGCGAAGTCCTGCAGGGCCTGACTCTGTTCGGTGCTGACCAGCAGGATGTCACGGGCCTGGGCCGGTAGTGCGAACAGGCAGGCCAGCCCGAGGAGCAGGGCGCTGAGTAGGGTTCCGAGGCTCGTCCATGAGCGGCGGGCAGACATGCTAGAAGTCCACCTCGGCGCTGAAGTAGAGCAGGTGGCGGCTGTCGTAGCGGTTTTCCGGCCAGGTCAGCGGCTCGTCGTCCAGCCGTTGCTGCAGCACGCCGGCCAGCTCCAGCGCGGCGTGACCCAGGGGAATGCGCTTGGCCACGCGCAGGTCGAGGCGCTCGAAGCGGTGCTCGTTCAGTGCATCGTCGCCGTAGTAGAAGACCGAACTCGACCAGCCGCGCCCCCAGTCGCGCATCCAGCCGGCCGAGCCGCTGTTGCGCGCGGTAAGGCGCTGGTCGTAGCGGCTGCTGGCGTCGTAATCGACGTAGGCGTAGGTCAGGCGCACGCGATCCTGCCTCGTCAGGCGCCAGTCGAGCTGGGACTCGGCGCCGCTGAAGCGGATGTCGTTGTCGTTGCTCGGTTCGAAGTCGGAGACCTTCAAGGGATCGCTGATCAGCCCGTGGATTTCGTCGTAGTAGGCTTTGATGTCGACCGCGAGCCCGAGTTCGTCGAACTGGCCGTTGTAGCCGATTTCCCGCGAGCGCATGCGCTCCTGGTCGAGATCGCCGGGGCCGTGGGCGCGGGCGAAGTAGTAGGCACTGGACTGGCCGTAGACCGGTGCCGAGAGGTTGCGCACCCGGTAGCTCCAGTTCACGTCGTTCTCGTACATGTCCGGCGAGCGCACGGCCTCGGAGTACACCGCGCGCAGGCTGTGGCGCGGGGTGATCAGGTAGTTGAGGGCAAGGCGCGGGCTGACCGAGCTGCCGGAGAGCTGGTCGTCCTCCACCATTGCGCCGCCCTGTAGCAACCAGTGCGGCGTCAGGTGCCACTCCAGCTGGCCGAACAGGCGCCAGATGTCGTTGTTCACCGTGCCGTCGAAGTAGGTTTCCGAGGTGGCCTGGTCGTGGCGGTAGCTCATGCCGCTGACCAGCCGCACGCCATCGGCGAGGCTCAGGGTGTCCTGGACTTCGAGGTCGTAGCGGGTTTCGCGGATGTTCTGGTTCACCTGCCCGCAGACCGGCAGGTAGGCGCCGGCCGCCAGTTGCTGGACCACCTGCCGGGCCAGTGCCTGCTCCTGCGCCGTGCCGCGGGGAATGCGTGGCAAGGTGTCGGCGAAGTTCTGCACGTACTTCGGATTCATATCCCACAACTGCGCGAGCTGCGGGCTGAAGGCGATCTGTGCCTCGCACGCGCCGAAGTCCTGCAGGCGCTCCCAGTGTTCGGCGTATCCCTGCACGTAGAGACTGTGCTCGGGGTTGATGTCGAAGGTCCAGCGCAGGGAGCCGGCGTAGTCGCGGGCGGTCAGGTCGGAGTTGTCGTCGCCGGCGGCGATGTTGCCGAAGATCGGCTCGTAGTCGTAGGGGCGCTGGTTGCTGCCTTCCTTCGCCGCGAGCTGCCAGTCCAGGCTGTTGCGCAGGTCAAGGTTGTGGCTGGCCGTCAGGTTGAAGCGGCTCAGGCGGCGGCCGTCGCGGTAGTCGCGGTCGAACTGGTCGTGGTCGAAGCCATCGTCTGCCTGCCCGGAGAGTGACAGTCGGTAGTCGCCGGAGCGGTCATGGATGCCCTGGCTGGCGTACCAGTCGCGCACGCCGTTCTGCCCGGCGGTGTACTTCAGCCGCGTGCCCTGGCTGTCCGCCGGGTGGCGCGTGAGGATGTTGATCACGCCCATCAGTGCGTTGGCGCCGTAGCTCACGGCGTTGGGGCCACGGAAGACCTCGATGCGGTCGATGTCCTCGATGGCCACCGGGATGTCGCTCCAGTCCACCGTGGCCAGGCCCGGGCGGTACACCGAGCGGCCGTCCACCAGTACCTGCAGGCGCCGCGCCTCGGTGACGTTGGTGCCGTGGTAGTTCACCGTTGCCTGGTTGCCCGACAGGTAGCCGACCATCATGCCCGGCACCAGGCGCATCAGTTCGGGAATGTCGCGGGCGCCGGAGGCCTTGATCAGGTCGCGGTCGAGCACCGTCATGCTGCCAGGGACTTCGGCGGGGGACTGTTTGAGCCGCGTCGCGGTCAGAACTTCAGGGACGTCGAGGCTGTCCACGAACAGGTCGCCCGCCACGGCCTCGCCCGCCAGCAGTGCGGCAAGCAGGGAAAGCGGCAGTGGAGCGCGGACGGGACGATGCACGGAACGACCTTGTTCTCGGTTCTTATGGGTTCGGTCAATGTCTACGGCTAGACGTTTTCCACAGGACGGATGTTAAACGAGGCAGCGCTGATTGCCAGTACCGCGATCCGGACTGGCCGGTCGCCGATGCGGCCTTATAATGCCCCAATCGCCGCCGCTAAGCGGTCACCAATGGAACAGACATGACACAGCAGCAACCGATCGCCGTCCTCGGTGGTGGCAGTTTCGGCACCGCCTTCGCCAATCTGCTGGCAGAAAACGGACAGCGCGTTCGCCAGTGGATGCGCGACGAGGAACAGGCCGAGGCGATCCGCACCCGCCGCGAGAACCCCAATTACCTCAAGGGCGTGCGCATCCATGACGGCGTGGAGCCGACCACCGACCTCGCCGCGACCCTGGCCGAGTGCGAGATGATTTTCGTCGCGGTGCCTTCCAGCGCCCTGCGCAAGGTGCTCGACGGCCGCAGCGAGGAGCTGGCGGGCAAGATGCTGGTCAGCCTGACCAAGGGTATCGAGGCGCAGAGCTTCAAGCTGATGAGCCAGGTGCTCGAAGAGATCGCGCCGAAGTCCCGCATCGCGGTGATCTCCGGCCCGAACCTGGCGCGCGAGATCGCCGAGCATGAGCTGACCGCCACCGTGGTCGCCAGCGAGGATGACGACCTCTGCGCGCAGGTGCAGGATGCACTGCACGGGCGCACCTTCCGCGTCTACGCCAGTGGCGACCGCTTCGGCGTCGAATTGGGCGGCGCGCTGAAGAACGTCTACGCCATCATTGCCGGCATGGCCGCCGCGCTGGGCATGGGCGAGAACACCAAGGGCATGCTGATCACCCGCGCCCTGGCGGAGATGACCCGCTTCGCCGTCCAGCTCGGCGCCAACCCCATGACCTTCCTCGGCCTGGCCGGCGTGGGCGACCTGATCGTCACCTGTTCGTCACCCAAGAGCCGTAACTATCAGGTGGGCTTCGCCCTGGGCGAAGGCCTCACCCTGGAAGATGCCGTGGCGCGCATGGGCGAGACTGCCGAGGGCGTGAACACCCTCAAGGTGCTCAAGGCCAAGGCCGACGAGCTGCAGGTCTACATGCCGCTGGTGGCCGGCCTCAACGCCATCCTGTTCGGCGGCCGCACCCTGGAACAGGTCATAGGCGCGTTGATGAGCGGCGAGCCGAAGACCGACGTCGACTTCATTCCCACCACAGGTTTCTGAGGAGGTATCACCATGTCTGCGGAACGTCAGCCCTCTGACCGTCTGGAGAAAGAATCCCTGGTCCTGCGCGTCGTCTGGATGCTGGTCTTCGCGCTGGTCTGGTTCGTCGCCGAGATGATCCTCGGCGCCGTGGTGGTCATCCAGCTGGTCTACCGCATCATCTACGGCGCGCCCAGCGGCAGCCTGATGGGCTTCGGTGACAGCCTGAGCCAGTACTTCGCGCAGATCGGCCGCTTCGGCACCTTCCAGACTGAAGAGAAGCCCTGGCCGTTCGCCGACTGGCCGACCGCCCATACGCCCGAAGGCGAGGCCCCGCATGATGTGCCGCCGGCGCCGCACCCGGTGCGCGACGAGGAGCCCAAGCTTTGAAGCTCTGGCTGCTCCGTCATGGTGAAGCCGAACCCCAGGCCCGCCGCGACTCCGAACGCCGGCTGACGGCACACGGCGTCAAGGAAGTGCTGAAAAGTGCTGCCCAGCTCGCCGGCCAGCCGCTGGATGGCATCCTCGCCAGCCCCTATGCGCGCGCCCAGGAAACCGCCGAACTGGTCCGCGAGGCGCTGGGTTTCGAGGGTTCCGTCGGCACCGCGCCCTGGCTGACCCCCGACGATGATCCGAAGGACGTGCTGCGCTTCCTCGACGGCCGCAACGAGCAGAACCTGCTGCTGGTCACCCACCAGCCGCTGGTGGGCGCGCTGGCCGGCCTGCTGGTGCATGGCAGCCGCAGCGACGCCGTGCCGTTCAGCACCGCCACCCTGGCGGAGCTGGAAGGCGAGGTGCCGGTAGCGGGGCTGATGGAGCTGGTGTCGCTGCACCATCCGCGGCATTCCTGAGGCAGGCAAGTCTCCGCGAAAAGGCCCCGCAAGGGGCCTTTTGCATTTCCGACGCCGGCAAATCGTGCCCGGATGTTTCCACGCAGGGCCCGTCGCAGAGCGTCCGGAGCCCATCCTTCGGCTAAATCCTACAAAAGTTCACACGACCAGCCTTGTCTGCCGCTGCGCTGCGTGGAATATTCAACCAAGCAAGTGCTTGGTTGATCCATCGCTATATCCCTGAGCTACACCTCTGACAACAAGAACAAAGGAGGGGCACGTGGTTAAAGCAGTCCGATTACCACTCGACCTGTTCTATCAGCGCGAGAAGAGCCACCCGAACAAACGCTACCTGGTGCAGCCGCTGACCGGCGGCGAAGTGCAGACCCTGACCTGGGGCGAAGTGGGCGAGCAGGCCCGCCGCGCCGCTGCCTGGCTGCGCAGCCTGGACCTGCCCGAAGGCAGCCGGGTGGCGATCATTTCGAAGAACTGTGCGCACTGGATAGTCGCCGACATCGCCATCTGGATGGCCGGCCACGTCTCGGTGCCGCTGTATCCCAACCTCACCGCCGATTCCGTGCGCCAGGTGATGACTCACTCCGAAGCGCGGGTGGCCTTCATCGGCAAGCTCGACGACTGGCCGGCGATGAAGGACGGCATTCCCGAGGGCGTGCCGACCGTCGCGTTGCCGCTGCATCCGCAGGGCCACTTCGACCAGCAGTGGAGCGACCTGCAGCAACTGGCGCCGATCAGCGACGATCCGCGCCCGGACGCCGCGACGCTGGCGACCCTCATCTACACCTCCGGCACCACGGGCACGCCCAAGGGCGTGATGCACACCTTCGGCAATTTCGCCTTCGCCGCCAGCCATGCCATCGACCTGTTCGGCGTCGGCGAGGAGGACCGCCTGCTGTCCTACCTGCCGCTGTGCCACGTGGCCGAGCGCATGTTCGTGCAGATGGCGTCGATCTATGCCGGGCAGACGATCTTCTTCGCCGAAAGCCTGGACACCTTTGTCGCCGACATGCGCCGCGCGCGGCCCACGGTGTTCTTCGGCGTGCCGCGCATCTGGACCAAGTTCCAGATGGGCGTCTACTCGCAGATGCCGGCGCAGAAGCTCGACCGCCTGTTGCGCCTGCCCATCGTCGGCCGTCTGGTGGGCCGCAAGGTGCTCGCCGGCCTTGGCCTGGACGCCGTGCGCTTCGCCCTGTGCGGGGCTGCGCCGGTGCCCGAGGCGCTGCTGGGCTGGTACCAGCGTCTGGGCCTGAACGTGCTCGAGGTCTACGGCATGACCGAGAACTGCGGTTATTCCCACGTCTGCCGGCCGGGTGAGCAGCGGGTCGGCTGGATCGGCCGCAACAGCCCCGGCGTGGAAGTGCGCATCAGCGACGAAGGCGAGGTGCAGGTACGCAGCGGCGCGACCATGGTGGGCTACTTCAAGGACCCGGAGCGCACCGCCGAGACCATCACCGAAGACGGCTTCCTGCGCACCGGCGACAAGGGCGAGCAGGACGCCGAAGGCCACCTGCGCCTGACTGGCCGCATCAAGGAAATCTTCAAGACCGCCAAGGGCAAGTACGTCGCTCCGGCGCCCATCGAAAACCGCCTGGCCGTGCATTCGCGGATCGAGCAGATCTGCGTGGTCGGCGACGGCCTGATCGCCCCGCTGGGCCTCTGCGTGCTCTCCGAAGTAGGCCGCCAGGAAGCCGCCAACGGCTCGCGCAGCCAGCTGGAGCAGAGCCTGCAGGAGCTGCTGACGGAAGTGAATGAAGCGCTGGACAAGCACGAGCGCCTGGCCGGGCTGGTGCTGGTCAAGGACGTCTGGACCGTGGACAACGGCTTCCTCACGCCGACCCTGAAGATCAAGCGCAACGTGGTGGAAGGGACCTACGGCAAGCGCTTCAATGAATGGGCGGAGCGCCGCGAGGCGGTGCAATGGCATGAATGACAGAAGGAATGCGGAATGACCTGGCGCACCACGCCCGACCTGGAAAAGCTCAACGCGAACCTGAAGAACACCATCGGTGAAGTGCTCGACATCCGTTTCGAGGCGTTCGACGACGACTCGCTGACCGCCAGCATGGTGGTGGATTCGCGCACCCACCAGCCCTACGGCCTGCTGCACGGTGGCGCCTCGGTGGTGCTGGCGGAAACCGTCGGCTCCACCGCCAGCTACCTGTGCCTGGACAACAGCAAGTACTACTGCGTGGGCCTGGAAGTGAACGCCAACCACCTGCGCGGGCTGCGCAGCGGACGGGTGACGGCGGTGGCCAAGGCGGTGCATATCGGCCGCTCGACCCACGTCTGGGAAATCCGCCTGCATGGAGATGACGGCAAGCCGAGCTGCATCTCGCGGCTGACCATGGCGGTGGTGCCGCTGGAGCGCTGAACCAGTTCCAATCTGCGGCCTGTCCCTGGATGGGACCGTAGGATGGCGTGGAGCGAAGCGATACCCATCGATTCCTGCATCAGCAGCATGGGTATCGCCTAGGCTCCACCCATCCTACAAGGGCGCTCCCTGCGATTGTAGGAGCGCCGCCCGGCGCCCTCGCAATGTTGAACCGGCGCCTCGGCCGTAGGATGGCGTGGAGCGAAGCGATACCCATCGATTCCTGCATCAGCAGCATGGGTATCGCCTAGGCTCCACCCATCCTACAAGGGCGCTCCCTGCGATTGCAGGAGCGCCGCCCGGCGCCCTCGCAATTTTGTCCAAGACCCGCCGTTCCCGCGCCGGTACAGTAGGCCCATGGAACGCATCGAACACCACAGCAGCGGCCTGCCCGGCGTCCGTTTCATCGACGCCGAGTACCGCCGTTTCGCCTTTCCCCGGCATTTTCATCTCGACTACCACGTCGGGCTGATGCTGGACGGCTGCCAGCGCTACACCCATCGCGGTGAACGCTCGCTGGCCGGGAATGGCGACATCCTGCTGATGAGTCCCGAAAGCATCCACGACGGTTCCAGCGAGGGCGAGGACGGCTACCGCATCCGCGTGCTGTCCATCGACCCGCAATGGCTGGACGACGCCTGCCGCGCCTTCAGCGATGGCCGCCAGGGCGCGCCGCGCCTGACCGCCGCGCAACTGCGCGATCCACTGCTGCAGGTCGAGCTGCAACGCGCACACGCCCTGATGCTCGGCGGCGAGCGGCTGGCGCAGGAAGGCCAGCTCTGGCAGGCGCTGGCCGCGCTGCTGGAGCGCGCCTCCAGCCTGCGCATCCGCGAGCCGGGGCAGGGCTTCGACGCGCCGACCTGGGCGCGCCTTCGCGAGTGGCTGGAATCGCGCCTGGAAACCCCGCCGACTTTGGAAGAGATCGCCGGGTTCTGCGACCTCAGCCCCTGGCAGGTGCTGCGTCGCTTCCGCCACCAGTGCGGATTGCCGCCGCACCAGTGGCTCACCCAGCTGCGCCTGGAGCGTTCGCTGCCGCGGGTGATCAAGGGCCAGCCGCTGTCGGAGATCGCCCTGAGCCTGGGCTTCTATGACCAGGCGCACTTCAGCCGCCTGTTCCGCCGTACCTACGGATTGCCGCCCGCGCGACTACGCCAGCGCTGATCCGCCCTAAAAAATCCCGTTTCATTCCCACTGGAGAATCCCGCCATGCAGGAGGTTCACGTCTTGCTCATGCTTACCGCCGTGTTCGCGGTCGCCCTGGTCAGCCCCGGCCCGGACGTCGCGCTGGTGGTGCGTACCTCGCTGCACCAGGGCCGCCGCGCCGGGGTGCTCAGTGCCCTCGGGCTGGCCTGCGGCATCCTGGTCCACGGCACCCTGGTGCTGACCGGCGTGTCGTTGCTGCTCAGCCGCTCACCGCTGCTGTTCAGCGCGCTGCAACTGGTGGGCGCGGCCTACCTCGGCTGGCTCGGTGTCGGCGCACTGCGCGCGTTGCGCAAGCCGGGCGGGGCAGGGCGCATCGACGGCGAGTTGTCCGCGTCGAGGCTCGGCCCCTGGCTACGCGGGCTGGCGACCAACCTGTTCAACCCCAAGGCACTGGTGTTCTTCCTTGCGCTGCTCAGCAGCCTGATCCCGGTGGACATGTCGGCGCCGGGCAAGGTCGCGGTGGCGGTGATGCTGTTCGGCACCGGTTTCGTCTGGTTCAGCCTGCTCAGCGTGATCCTCACCCGACCGTTGTGGCAGCGGCGCCTGCTGCGCGCGGTGCCGGTGATCGACGGCGCCTGCGGACTGGTGTTCCTGCTGGTGGCGGGCGGCATCCTGTTCAGCGTGGTGAACCACGCGACGCATTGGGTTTGAGGGCTGTCGGCGGATAACGCGTGCCGCGTTATGCGTCCTACGAGAACTCCATCGTAGGGCGGATAACTTGGAACAAGTTATCCGCCGTAAAAGGGAGAGATCAGGGCAAATCCGCCGGAGCGCCATGGAGTTTGGCCGTAGTGCCGTCATTCGCGGGAGCGCGGGTCATTGCCGCGCCCCCGGTGCTGTCGGAAAATTCAGGCTGTCATTCCCCTGAGTTCACGCAGCATGTCGCAAGCGGTCTTCTTCGCCCACGCCAATGGCTTCCCCTCGGGGACCTACGGCAAGTTGTTCGATGCCCTGGAGCCGGATTACCGGGTCCATCGGCTGGACATGCACGGCCATGACCCGCGCTTCCCGGTGAACGCCAACTGGGAAAACCTGGTGGAAGAGCTGCTGCATCACCTCGAGGCGCTGGACGAGCCCGTGTGGGGCGTCGGCCATTCCCTCGGCGGCGTGCTGCATTACCACGCGGCGCTGCGCAAACCCGAGCTGTACCGCGGCGTGGTGATGCTCGACTCGCCCTTGCTGACGCTGGCCGACCAACTGGTGATCTGCGTCGCCAAGCGCTTCGGCTTCATCGACCGGCTGACGCCCGCCGGCCGCACCCTCGGCCGCCGCGAGGACTTCGACGATTTTGCCGAGGCGCTGGAATACTTCGCCGGCAAGCCGCTGTTCAAGCGCTTCGACCGCGACTGCCTGGAGGCCTACGTGCGCCACGGGCTGGCGCCGGTCGACGCGCGGGGCCTGCGGCTGAAGTTCGACCCGGCCACGGAAATCTCCATCTACCGCAACGTGCCGCATACCGCGCCCGGCCGCGCCAAACAGCTGGCCGTGCCGCTGACCATGGTGCGCGGGCGCCACAGCCGCGTGGTGCTGCCGCACCATGCCCGCCTGATCGGCCGCATCCCCATGGGCGAGAGCCTGTCGCTGCCGGGCGGCCACATGTTCCCGCTGGAGCGCCCGCAGGACACCGCCGCGCTGCTCAAGACCGTCTTCGCCCGCTGGCAACAGCGCGCCAACGCCTAAGGAATCGCCATGACCGCCAAAGTCCAGGAAATTCGCCTGAACCTGCCGCACATCGAACTGGCCGCACACCTCTTCGGCCCGGAAGACGGCCGTCCGGTGATCGCCCTGCACGGCTGGCTGGACAACGCCATGAGCTTCGCCCGCCTGGCGCCCAAGCTCGAGGGCGTGCGCATCCTCGCCCTGGACTTCGCCGGCCACGGCCATTCCGGCCACCGTGCGCCGGGGGCCAGTTACCTGCTGTGGGACTACGCGCTGGACGTACTGATGGTGGCCGACCAGATGGGCTGGGAGCGTTTCTCCCTGCTCGGGCATTCCATGGGCGCCATCGTCTCGGTGCTGCTGGCCGGCGCCATGCCCGAACGCGTCGAGCGCCTGGCGCTGATCGACGGCCTGGTGCCCTATACCGGCGAACCGGAGACTTCGCCGCAGAAGCTCGGCGAAGCCCTGCGCGCCCAGCTCGCCCTGCCGAACAAGCGCAAGCCGGTCTACGAAGCCATCGACCGCGCGGTGGAAGCGCGCATGAAAGGTGTCGGCGCGGTAAGCCGAGAAGCGGCGGAGCTGCTGGCATCCCGTGGCCTGGTGCCGGTACCTGGTGGCTACACCTGGCGCACCGATGCACGCCTGACCCTGCCGTCGCCGCTGCGCCTGACCCGCGCCCATGCGCGACAATTCGTCCACTCCGTGCAATGCCCGACCAGCCTCGTGCTGGCGCAGCAGGGTCTCATGCTGGTCGAGCCGGCCACCCGCGAGCTCCTGAAAGACAGGCCCTTCGCGGTCCACGAGCTGCCCGGCCAGCACCACCTGCACCTGGATGACGAGGCGGGTGCCGAAGCCGTCGCGGCGATCTTCCGACCCTTCCTGCAGGGCTGAGGGAAACACCCCGTAGTGCCCTGCGGCTTGACTAAAGCGGGGCCGGCCGCGACGCTGCACGGATCGCTTCAGGGAGATTGTGCATGCTCGACATCCAGACCGCCGCGCGCCAGGGGCCGGAAAACCCTCACTTCGTCAGGACCGACGCGCACCGGATGTCACGGCTGCTCCGCACGCTGCTCGCCGGTGGACTGCTCGGCATCGCCAGCCTCGCCAGCCTCGCCGGCGCCGCTGACCTGCCCGATAGCCACGACCTGGAAATACTCCCGCGCTTCCCGCGCTCGGAGATCGTCGACTTCAACCAGACCACCAGCCAGGAACGCATCTACCCGCAGGGCTCGATCAGCCGCATCAGCGGGCGCCTGCGCATGGAAGGGGAGGTGCGCGCCATCGGCGACCTGACCGCCGTGACCTATCGCCTGCCCGACGAGGACTCCAGCCAGAGCGCCTTCGCCGCCGCGCGCAAGGACCTGCTCAAGGCCGACGCTACGCCGCTGTTCTGGTGCGAGAGCCGTGACTGCGGCTCCAGCAACCTGCTGGCCAACTCGGTGTTCGGCAACTCCAAACTGTTCGGTCCGGACGACCAGCAGGCCTACCTGCTGGTGCGCCTCGCCGCGCCGCACGAGAACAGCCTGCTGGCGGTCTACACCATTACCCGTGGCAACCGCCGCGCCTACCTGCATGCCGAACAGCTGGACAGCACCGCCGCCCTCGGCGAACTGCTGCCCAGCCCCGCGACCCTGATGCGCCTGCTCAAGGCCAACGGCGAGCTGACCCTCAGCCACGTGCCGCAGGAGCCGGGCGGCGCCTGGCTCGACCTGCTGGTGCGCACCTTGCGCCTGGACACCGGCGTGCGCGTCGAGCTGGCCGGCCAGCACGCTGGTGACTGGCGTGCCGCGCTCACCGCCCAGGGCGTACGCGATGCGCGCCTGGAGCAGGGCAAGGATGACGGTGACGGCCTGCACCTGACCTGGCTGCGCTGATTTTCCTGAACTGATTCTCCAGGCTGAATATCCTACGTTGAGAGCGGAAACGCCCTACACTGGGGCTTTCGAGCCAACCGGGGTTTCCAATGTTCGACAACGATCGCCTGTTGCTGCGCCTGCTGTTGCTCGGCCTGCTGGGCGCGAGTATCTGGGTACTGCTGCCGTTCTGGTCGGCGCTGTTCTGGGCCGCCGTGCTGGCCTTCGCCAGTTGGCCGCTGATGCGTCTGCTGACGCAGTTGCTGGGCGGTCGCCAGGCCTCTGCGGCGGGCCTGCTGACCATCGGCTGGATCGTCCTGGTGGCGCTGCCGCTGGTGTGGCTGGGCTTTGGCCTGGTCGACCGGGTGCGCGAAGGCGTCGAGCTGGTGAAGAACCTGCAGGTGTCCGGCCTGCCGCCGCCGCCGGAGTGGATGGCGCGGGTGCCGCTGATCGGCGACCGGCTGATCGGCTGGTGGTACCAGGCCGACCAGCAGGGCGTGGCGATGTTCTCCGCGCTCAAACCGTACATGGGCGAGGTCGGCAACTGGGCCCTGGCGCGTAGCGCCAAGCTGGGCGCGGGCATCTTCGAACTGGTGCTGAGCCTGGTGCTGATCTTCTTCTTCTATCGCGACGGCCTGCGCCTGCAAGCCTTTGCCCATGGTGTGCTGGAGCGCCTGATCGGGCCTGCCGCGCAGCAGTACATGGACATCATCGCCGGCACCGTACAGCGGGTTGTCAACGGCGTGATTGGCACCGCCGCGGCCCAGGCCGTGCTGGCCACCATCGGCTTCTTCATTGCCGGCGTTCCCGGCGCCTTTCTGCTCGGCCTGCTGACCTTCGTCTGCAGCCTGCTGATGGTGCCGCCGCTGGTGTGGGGCCCGGCGGTGATCTGGCTATTCTACCAGGAGAGCTACGGCTACGCGGTGTTCATGGCGATCTGGGGCTTCTTCGTGATCAGCGGCGTGGACAACATCCTCAAGCCCTACCTGATCAGCCGCGGCGGCAACCTGCCGCTGGTGGTGGTGCTGCTGGGCGTGCTCGGCGGACTGCTCAGCTTCGGCTTCATCGGCCTGTTCCTCGGTCCGGTGCTGCTGGCGGTGGTCTACAACCTGGTCAGCGCGTGGGTGGCCAGCTCGCAACGGCCTCCGCCGCCGCCGGTGGTTTGATACTTCGGCGCGAGAGATTGCCCTCACCCTAACCCTCTCCCGGAGGGAGAGGGGACCGGTTGGTGCGCTTTGCAAGATGGGAGCTCGCCGGCTGACTTCTTAGAAGAGCTCCTGCGCCGAGCGGCTCCCTCTCCCTCTGGAACGGGGCGCGCAGCCAGGGCTGGGGTGAGGGTGTCAGCAGACGCATCAAAGTTCACAGCAACGTAGCGCGCATAACCCGGAACGGGTTATCCGCCGCCATGGCGGATAACGCCTGGGGCGTCATGTGCCCTACGTGATTCAGACGTGCTCGCTCTTCACCTGCACCAGCTTGTCCCGCCCGGCGCCCAGGCCGAAGACGATCCCCGCCACCGTCACCACCACGAAGATCACCCCGGTCGCTGCCCAGCCGCCGGTGGCGTCGTGCACCACACCGACCAGGAAGGGCCCGCAGGCCGCCAGGGTGTAGCCCACGCCCTGGGCCATGCCGGAGAGGTTGGAGGCGACGTGGGAGTCCGGCGAGCGCAGCACGATCAGCGCCAGTGCGATGCTGAAGGTGCCGCCCTGGCCGAGACCGAGCACCACCGCCCAGCCCCAGATGCCCGAGAGCGGGGCGAACAGCAGGCCGAGCAGGCCGGCCAGGGTCAGGCCCATGACGATCACCACGGCGATGCGCTGGTCCTTGCCACGGGTGGCCAGCCAGGGCGCGGCGAGGGCGCTGAACAGCTGCACCATCACCGAGCCGGAGAGCACCAGCCCGGCTTCCACCGCGCTCAGGCCACGGTCGATGAGGATCGACGGCACCCAGCCGAAGACGATGTAGGCCAGCGACGATTGCAGGCCCATGTACAGCGTCACCTGCCAGGCCAACGGGTCGCGCCACAACCCCTTCACCTTGTACACCGCGCGGTGGGCGTGGTGGTTCTGGCGGGTCTGCGGCAGCCAGATCGCCGCGGCGACTACGGCCGGGATCGCCCAGAACGCCAGCGCCAGTTGCCAGCTATTGTCCATCAGCGTCGCCAGCGGCACGGTGGAGCCGGCCGCAGTAGCGGCGCCCAGGCACAGGGCCATGGTGTAGACGCCGGTCATGGTCCCGGCGATGTGCGGGAAGTCGCGCTTGACGATGCCCGGCAGCAGCACGCCGATGATGCCGATGCTGGCGCCGGCCACCAGGCTGCCGAGGAACAGTCCGGCCACCGGGAACAGGCTGCGCAGGACGATGCCGCCGGCCAGGGTGAAGAGGATCAGCAGTACGGTTCGTTCGGCGCCCAGGCGTCGCGCGAGCATCGGCGCCAGCGGCGCGAACAGGCCCAGGCAGAGCACCGGCAGGGTGGTCAGCAGGCCCGCAGCGGCGGCGGACAGGCCGGTGCCGTCTCGCACGGTGTTGAGCAGCGGCGACAGGCTGGAAAGCGCCGGGCGCAGGTTGATCGCCACCAGCACCAGGCCGAGCAGCAACAGCCAGGTGCGCTGCGGGCGCGGCGCGGCTTTCACGCCGTCGTCCTCGGCGTCGATCAGCAGTTCTTCGGGCGGGCAGGACACCTTGTGCTCGGTGTCTTTCGGGTCATTGGGCAAGGACATGGTGGGCATTCCAGGGCAGCAAGGCAGAAGAAAGCATTCAGAGTCAGATCAGCAGCGCGCGGTTCGCTTTTGCGGCTGCGTCCGCGTCACCGCGGGCGATGGCATCCACCAGTTCGCGGTGCAGATCGAAGCCCGGTTGCGGCCGGCTCGGGTCACCGATGGTGCGCTCCAGGCCGGCGCGGATCACCTGGGAGAAGTAGCGGTACAGCTCGCTGAGCACCGGGTTGTGGGCGCTGTCCACCACGCGCTGGTGGAAGGCCAGGTCGTGGGCGATGTACTCATCCAGCGCACCACCGTGATGAACGGCAGAGCGCTCCAGGGCCTCACGCAGTGCGGCGAGGTCGGCTTCGGTGCGGCGCTCGGCGGCCAGCCGGCTGGCTTCCACTTCGATGACGCCGCGCGCCTCCAGTGCCTGCTCCACCGAGCTGCGGGCCAGCACCAGCATGGTTTCCAGCGGGTTGGCGCGGGCGCGCACATAGGTGCCGTCGCCCTGGCGCACTTCCAGCACGCCGGAGAAGGTCAGCACGCGGACCGCTTCGCGCACGGTATTGCGGCTGATACCCAGGGACTCGGCCAGTTCGGGTTCCGGCGGCAGGCGCTGGCCTAGCGGCCAGGTGCCGTCGTCGATACGCCGGTGGATCTGCTCGAGGGCGATGTCCACCAGCGAGCGCTTCTGAATGGGGCTTGGCATTGAAACATCCAATCATCGGATGAATTTGAAGAGGCCAAGATTAGGACAGTTCCGTGTTGGCTGGCAATGCGGGGAGAAGAGAAGGCCGCCGGAGCGGGGGGCGCTCCGGCGGCGGGCATCGACGCGGATCAGGCGGCGATGTTCACCAGGCTGCCACTGGTCGCCTGGAGGGCGGTGACTTCGCTGCTCTGGTACTGCTTGAGCAGGTTGGCCACCAGCTTCTGGTAGGCGGCGCCCGTGTTGGCGCTGGTCGAGGAGGCGCTGGAGGCGGTGGTCGTCGAGCTGTCCGAAGCACTGCTGGAGGAGTCGTCGGACGAGCTGCTGGAGGCCGAAGCCGGCGGGGGCGGCGGCGGGCCGTCGGGGCGTTGGGCCTGCAGCGCGCTGGAAAGCTCGTCGCTGCTGATCGAGCCGCTGCCGTCGGCGTCGAGCTGGCTGAACAGTTCGCTCAGGCGCTCGCTGTCGTCGTCGCTGCTGCCCAGGGCGGAGAGCTCGTCGCTGCTGATGCTGCCGTCTCCGTCGCTGTCCAGGGCGCTGATCAGGTCTTCTGCGGAGTCGCCCATGCCCATGCCTCCCATGTCGCCGGGTGGTGGGGGGGGAGGAGGCATGGCGGCGGCCAGTTCGTCCTGGGAGATGCCACCGCTGCTGTCGCTGTCCAGCTCGCTGAGCAGGGCGTCGATGTCGATATCGCTGCCCGAGTCATCGCTGGAGGCCAGCGCGCTGGTCAGTTCGTCCTTGCTGATGCTGCCGTCGCCATCGCTGTCGATGGACTTGAACAGGTCTTCCTGGAATTTCGCCGCGCCCTGGGAACCGCCAGTGCTACCGCTCTGCGTCGCGGTGGTGCTGCTGGCGGTCTGGGTCCGGGCGAGCGAGCTGGTGTAGTAGCTCGCATAGCTGCTGCTCACGCCGCTGATCATGGGAGAGTCTCCGTGGTTGACGAAGCGGAGGGTTCTCCGCTGATGACAGCCTCGGGCGCGCCTGTGTCGCGGGTTTGTGCGCTTTGTTTGCGGGTCGCTACACGGCGTTACGTGGCTGCGCTTCTGGGCAGGCGCAGCACGGCGGTGGCGCCGCCGCCGGGGGTTTCCTCGAAGGTCAGGTCGCCGCCCTGGCGCCGCGCGGCATCGCGGGCGATGGACAGTCCCAGGCCGACGCCGCCGGAATTGCGGTTGCGCGAGCCTTCCAGGCGGAAGAACGGCTCGAACACCTGCTCGCGCAGCTCTGAGGGGATGCCCGGGCCGTGGTCGCGGACGCGGATTTCCACTTCGCGGGTGCCGTCGCGCAGCTCGATGCTGACATCACCGGCGTAGCGCAGGGCGTTGTCCAGCAGGTTGTTCAGGCACGAGCGCAGCGCCATCGGCTGGACCTTGAGCGGCGCGCAGAAGCCTTCCACGCCGACATCGGCGCCGCGCTCACAGGCGTCCTCGGCCAGCGAATCGGCCAGGGCCTTCACGTCGAACCACTGCAGCGGCTCGGTGGCGCGCTCCTGCTGCAGGTAATGCAGGGTGGAGTCGAGCATGCCGATCATCTCGGCCAGGTCCTGGCCGATGCGGGTGCGCAGCTGCGGGTTGTCGATTTCCTCGACGCGCAGGCGCAGCCGCGACAGCGGGGTACGCAGGTCATGGGACACCGCCACCAGCATGCGGCTGCGCTGCTGCACCTGTTCGCGGATACGTTCGCGCATGCGGTTGAAGGCGTGGGCGGCCTGGCGCGCTTCGCGCGGGCCGGTTTCCGGCAGCGGCGGGCTGTCCAGGTCCTCGGAGAGGCGCAGCGCGGCGTCGCCCATGCGCTGCACCGGGCGGGCGAGCAGGCGGGCGCCGATGCCGGCGGCGAGGATCAGGGCCAGCAGCTGGAAGGCGAACGGCGCGCTCCAGAACGGCAGGCGCGGCGGCGGGGGAGGCGGCGGGCGAAAACCCTCGGGGCCCGGCGCGAAACCTTGCGGCGGCGGACCCCGCTCGAAGCCCTGCCCTGGCGGCGGGGGCGGCGGCATGTCGGGCCGGTGCGGGCCGTAATGGTGGAACCAGGCGAAGGCCAGCAGGTGCGCGACCACGATGGCCAGCAGGAACACCCCGAACAGCCGGGCGAACAGGCTATCGGCGCGCTCCAGGGGTTTTTCCTTCGCGCGCTCGGGCGCGGACTCAGGCGATATCGCGGACATCGAACAGGTACCCTTCGCCACGCACGGTCTTGATAAGCCGGGGCGAGCGCGGATCGTCGCCGAGCTTCTGCCGCAGGCGCGAGACCAGCAGGTCGATGCTGCGGTCGAAGGCCTCGATGGTGCGGCCCCGGGCCGCGTCCAGCAGCAGTTCGCGGTTGAGCACCCGCCGTGGGCGTTCGAGGAACACCCAGAGCAGGCGGAATTCAGCGTTGGACAGCGGCACCACCAGGCCATCGGGCGCATGCAGCTGGCGCAGCACACTGTCCAGGCGCCACTGGTCGAAGCGCACCTGGGCGCGCGGTTCGCCGCGGGCGCCTTCCTCACTGGTGAGGCTGGTGCCGCGCACGCGCCGCAGGATGGTCTGGATGCGCGCTACCAGTTCGCGCGGCTCGAAGGGCTTGGCCATGTAGTCGTCGGCGCCCAGTTCCAGGCCGATGATGCGGTCCGCCGGTTCGCAGCGGGCGGTGAGCATGAGGATCGGGATGTCCGACTCGGCCCGCAGGTAGCGGCACAGGGACAGGCCGTCTTCGCCGGGCAGCATCAGGTCCAGTACCACCACGTCGAAGCTTTCGTTCTCCAGCGCGCGGCGCATTTCGACGCCGTCGGCGACGCCGTGGGTTTCGATGTTGAAGCGCGCGAGGTAGCCGCAGAGCAGTTCGCGGATCGGCTCGTCGTCATCCACCAGCAGGGCACGGGTAGTCCAGCGGCGTGGGTCGTCGGTAGTGGTCGGGTACATGAAGAAACCTGTCGCGGGAAAACGTGGGGCAGGATGGCCAGGGGCCGCCAGGGGCATGCGACGCGCGCATGCTAACCCGTCATCGCGTGCGCGGGCCATGGTCGGCGAGGCTGCGGTGTGCGGGTGTCGCCAGCGTGTCCGCTCTGTATCGGGCTCGATACAAAACCTTCCGATCACCGCGCCAGAGCGGTTTTTTACGCTTTCTTTATGCCGCCCGCCGGGGCCGGGAATCGCTCCTTTACGCGCCGCTTGCGGAAAATTTCCGTCAGGCGGCAACGGCCGCCCAAGCGATGGAGTCGCCCGCGTGAGGAGAAAGCAATCATGAGCGTGCTCGACGGTGTGTCACTGGTCCTGGCCACGGGACTGTTCATCTACCTGCTGGTGGCGCTGCTGCGCGCCGACCGTTCCTAGGAGACGTCATGAACAGTCATGACCTGTTGCTGATCGTCGCCTTCCTGGCGCTGGTGCTGGTGCCGGCACCGTTCCTCGGGCGCTTCTACTACAAGGTGATGGAGGGGCAGCGCACCTTCCTCAGCCCCGTGTTCCTGCCGGTTGAACGGGCCATTTACCGCGCGTGCGGCATCCGTCCCGAAGACGAACAGGACTGGAAGAGCTACACCCTGGCCCTGCTGGCGTTCAACCTGGTGGGGCTGGTGCTGCTGTTCGCCATCCTCGTGCTGCAGGGGCTGCTGCCGCTCAACCCGCAGAACCTGCCGGGCCTGGAATGGACGCTGGCGTTCAACACCGCGGTGAGTTTCGTCACCAACACCAACTGGCAGGCCTATAGCGGCGAAGCTTCGCTGAGCTACCTGAGCCAGATGCTCGGCCTGACCGTGCAGAACTTCGTCAGCGCCGCCGTCGGCCTGGCCGTGCTGGTGGCGCTGGCCCGAGGCATCTCGCGCAAGTCGACGAACAACCTCGGCAACTTCTGGGTCGACCTGACCCGCGCCACCCTCTACGGGCTGATCCCGCTGTGCCTGCTGCTGGCGCTGCTGCTGGTCTGGCAGGGCGTGCCGCAGACCTTCCTCGACTATGCCCACGCGCTGACCGTGCAGGGCGCCGACCAGTCCATCCCGCTGGGCCCGGCGGCCAGCCAGATCGCCATCAAGCAGCTGGGCACCAACGGCGGCGGCTTCTTCGGCGTGAACTCGGCGCACCCGTTCGAGAACCCGACCATCTGGAGCAACCTGTTCGAGGTCGTCTCCATCATCCTGATCCCGGCCGCGCTGGTGTTCACCTTCGGCCACTACGTGAAGGACCTGCGCCAGAGCCGCGCCATCCTCGGTTGCATGCTGGTGCTGTTCGCCCTGGGCCTGGGCGTGACACTGTGGGCCGAGTACCAGCCCAACCCGGCGCTCAGCGCGCTGCCGGTGGAGCAGGTCGCTCCGCTGGAGGGCAAGGAGAGCCGCTTCGGCACCACCGCCAGCGTGCTCTGGGCGGTGACCACCACGGCGGCCTCCAACGGCTCGGTGAACGCCATGCATGACAGCCTCAACCCGCTGTCGGGCATGGTCGCGATGCTCAACATGATGGTCGGCGAAGTGATCTTCGGCGGCGTCGGTGCGGGCCTCTACGGCATGTTGCTGTTCGTCCTGGTGGCGGTGTTCCTCGCCGGGCTGATGGTCGGCCGCACCCCGGAATACCTCGGCAAGAAGCTCGAGGCCCGTGAAGTGCGCCTGCTGGTGGCGACCCTGCTGGTGATGCCGGTCGGCGTACTGGTGCTCGGCGCCATCGCCGCCAGCCTGCCCGGCCCGGCCTCGGCGGTGAGCAACCCCGGCGCCCACGGCTTCAGCCAACTGCTCTACGCCTACACCTCGGGCACCGCGAACAACGGTTCGGCCTTCGGTGGCTTCGGCGCCAACACCCCGTTCCACAACCTGATGATCGCCCTGGCCATGCTGATCGGCCGCTTCGGCTACATCCTCCCGGTGCTGGCGATTGCCGGCAGCCTGGCGGCGAAGAAGGCCACCCCGGTTGGCCCCAACAGCTTCCCGACCCACGGCCTGCTGTTCGTCAGCCTGCTGACCGCCACCATCCTGCTGGTGGGCGGCCTGAACTTCCTGCCAACGCTGGTGCTGGGCCCGGTGGCCGATCACCTGACGCTTGGCTTCTGAGGAGCCGCCTCCATGAATGCGAAAACCCAGGAACTGGCCCTGAACAAGGCCGTCGAAAAACGCCCGACTACCGCGCTGTCCGCCCTGTGGAAGCCGGCGCTGGTGCAGGCCTTCGTCAAGCTCGACCCGCGCCAGCTGCAACGCTCGCCGGTGATGCTGGTGGTGGCCCTGACCGCCGTGCTGACCACTGTGCTTTGCGTGGCAGGCGGGGACTCGGTGCCCACCTTCGTCGCCGTGCAGATTGCCGTGTGGCTGTGGTTTACCGTGCTCTTCGCCAACTTCGCCGAAGCCCTCGCCGAGGGCCGTGGCAAGGCCCGCGCGGACAGCCTCAAGGCCGGCACCCAGGGTCTGCAGGCCATGCGCCGGACTGCCAGCGGCAACTTCGAGAAAGTCGCCGCCAGCAGCCTGCGCAAGGGTGACGTGGTGCGTGTCGAAGCCGGTGAACTGATCCCCGGCGACGGCGAAGTGATCGAAGGCGTGGCGGCGGTCAACGAGGCCGCCATCACCGGCGAATCCGCGCCGGTGATCCGCGAATCCGGCGGCGACCGCTCGGCCGTGACCGGCAACACCCGGCTGGTCTCCGACGCTCTGCTGGTGAAGATCACCGCCAATCCCGGCGAGTCCACCCTCGACCGCATGATCGCCCTGGTGGAGGGCGCCAAGCGCCAGAAGACCCCCAACGAGGTGGCGCTGGACATCCTGCTGATCGGCCTGACGCTGATCTTCCTGCTGGTGGTCGTGACCCTGAAGCCCTTCGCCCTGTTCGTCGGCGGCAACCTGCCGCTGGTGTTCCTGGTGGCGCTGCTGGTGACACTGATCCCCACCACCATCGGCGGGCTTCTTTCGGCTATCGGCATCGCCGGCATGGACCGCCTGGTGCGCCTGAACGTCATCGCCAAGTCCGGCCGCGCCGTGGAAGCGGCGGGGGACGTGCACGTGCTGATGCTCGACAAGACCGGCACCATCACCTTCGGCAATCGCCGCTGCAGCGCGCTGCACACCGCTCCCGGCGTGCAGCCGCTGGAGCTGGCCGAGGGCGCGTTCTTCGCCTCGCTGGCTGACGACACGCCGGAGGGCAAATCCATAGTGGAGTTCTTGAGGGCGCAGATCATCCTGCCGGAGCCGGACCGCAACCGCGTGACTCCGGTGGCCTTCAGTGCCGAGACGCGCCTGTCGGGCATCAACATCGACGGCCACGTGTACCGCAAGGGCGCGGTGGACGCTGCGCTGGCCTTTATCGGTATGGACCGCACGCAGATGCCCGAAACCCTCGCCAAGGAGATCGAGCGCATCGCCCAGAGCGGCGGCACGCCGCTGCTGGTGGTGGCCGACGGCAAGCTGCTGGGCGCTATCCACCTGAAGGACGTGGTCAAGCCGGGCATTCGCGAGCGTTTCGCCGAGCTGCGCCGCATGGGCATCCGTACCGTGATGGTGACCGGCGACAACCCGCTGACCGCTGCCGCCATCGCCGCCGAAGCGGGCGTGGACGACGTGATCGCCGAAGCCACGCCGGAGAAGAAGCTGGCGCGCATTCGCCAGGAGCAGGGCGAGGGCCGCATGGTCGCCATGTGCGGCGACGGCGCCAACGACGCCCCCGCCCTGGCGCAGGCAGATGTCGGCATGGCCATGAACGACGGCACCCAGGCCGCCCGCGAGGCCGCCAACCTGGTGGACCTGGACAGCGACCCGACCAAGCTGCTGGACGTGGTGCAGGTGGGCAAGGAGCTGCTGGTGACCCGTGGCGCGCTGACCACCTTCTCGGTGGCCAACGACGTGGCCAAGTACTTCGCCATCCTTCCTGCGCTGTTCGCCGGCATCTACCCGCAACTGGGCGTACTCAACGTGATGAAACTGGCCAGCCCGCAGAGCGCCATCCTCTCGGCCATCGTGTTCAACGCGCTGATCATCGTCGCGCTGATCCCCCTGGCCCTGCGCGGCGTGCGCGTGCAGGCCAGCGACGCTTCGCAGCTGCTGCGGCGCAACCTGCTGATCTATGGCGTGGGCGGACTGCTGGCGCCGTTCGTGGGGATCAAGGTGATTGACATGATTCTGGTGGGCGTAGGCCTGGCCTAAGGCACGCGGCTTCCCCCTCACCCTAACCCTCTCCCGGAGGGAGAGGGGACCGTTCGGAGTGATCGGGAAGCACCGATCTCGCCGGATACGCCGAACAACCCCCTCTCCCTCTGGGAGAGGGCTGGGGTGAGGGCATTCCCTCGCTCCGAATCTCACAGAGGAACACGAACATGCTCAACCAACTCCGCCCCGCCATCGTCTCGCTGATACTGCTCAGCGCCGTCACCGGCGTTGCCTACCCGCTGGCCGTCACCGGCATCGCCCAGGTCGCCTTCCACGACCAGGCCAACGGCAGCCTGGTGCGCGACGACCAGGGCAACGTGCGCGGCTCGGCGCTGATCGCGCAGAAATTCGACGGTGCCCAGTGGTTCCACTCGCGCCCCTCGGCCGGCGACTTCGCCACCGTCTCCAGCAGCGCCAGCAACCTCGCGCCCGGCAACCCGGCGCTGGCCGAACGCATCGCCAAGGATGCCGCTGCCCAGCAGATTGGCGAGCAACCGGTGCCGCTGGCGCTGGTCACCACCTCCGGCAGCGGTCTTGACCCGCAACTGCCGCCCGCCGCCGCGCTGTACCAGGTGCCGCGCATCGCCCTGGAGCGCGGCGTACCGGCGGCGCGCCTGGAGAAACTGGTGGAAGCCAACACCGAACGCCCGCTCATCGGCCCCGCCGTGGTCAACGTGCTGGCGCTGAACATGGCCCTGGCCAGCCTGCCTCGCTAGACTCCAGCGCCAGAGCCGTCCAGGCCGCTGCACGAGGGTGCCGGCCTGCTGCGGACAGCTCCCTCTCCCTCCAGGGAGAGGGCTGGGGAGAGGGGCTTGTCTCCGCCTTGGCAAAACATGAAAAGAGCGCCCCGTGCGCTCCGAGGATAGCCCCATGACCGACCCCAACCGCGCCGACGCCCTGCTGGCCGACCTGCCCCCCATGGGCCGTGGCCGCCTCAAGGTATTCCTCGGCGCCGCACCGGGCGTCGGCAAGACCTACGCCATGCTGCTGGCCGCCCAGAGTCAGCTGCGCCAGGGCGTGAAGCTACGTGTCGGCGTCGTCGAAACCCATGGCCGCGCCGAGACCGAGGCGCTGCTCGCCGGCCTGCCGCAGCAGGCGCTCAAGCGCTCCGAGTACCGCGGCATCACCCTGGAGGAAATGGACCTCGACGGCCTGCTCGGCGACCCGCCGGCGCTGGCGCTGGTGGACGAGCTGGCCCACAGCAACGCCCCCGGCAGCCGCCATGCCAAACGCTGGCAGGACATCCAGGAACTGCTCTCCGCCGGCATCGACGTCTACACCACGGTCAACGTCCAGCACCTTGAAAGCCTCAACGACCAGGTGCGCGACATCACCGGCGTGCAGGTGCGCGAAACCGTGCCCGACTGGGTATTGCAGGAAGCCTACGAGCTGCTGCTGGTGGACCTGCCGCCGCGCGAGCTGCTGGAGCGCCTGCGCGAGGGCAAGGTCTACGTGCCCGAGCAGGCCCGCGCCGCCATCGACGCCTTCTTCAGTCAGACCAACCTCACCGCACTGCGCGAGCTGGCCATGCAGACCGCTGCCGCGCGGGTTGACGACGATCTCGCCCATCGCTATCGCCAGCAGGGCGGCGACGCCCCCGCTGTGCGCGGAAGGTTGCTGGTGGGGGTGGATGGAGAACACAACGCCGAACGGCTGGTGCGCCATGCCAGCCGCGTCGCCGAACGCCGGCATCTGCCCTGGTCGCTGGTCCACGTCGATACCGGCGAGGCGCGCAGCGAAACGTCGCGCATGCAGTTGCAGAACGCCCAGCAACTGGCCGAGCGCCTCGGTGGCGACGTG
This sequence comes from Pseudomonas sp. PDM22, assembly GCF_014851965.1. Classification (NCBI taxonomy): domain Bacteria; kingdom Pseudomonadati; phylum Pseudomonadota; class Gammaproteobacteria; order Pseudomonadales; family Pseudomonadaceae; genus Pseudomonas; species Pseudomonas sp. PDM22. The sequence goes on along the minus strand of NZ_JACVAR010000006.1, from coordinate 579,547 downwards.
GTCGAACTGCGCGGCGGCGAAGTCGCGCGCACCCTGGTCGAACACGCCAAGGAACGTCGCGCCACGCTGTTGCTGGTCGGCCGCTCGCGGCAACGCTGGTATCGCCGTCTGTTCGGCGGCGGCCTGGCAGCGCGCCTGCTGCGCCTGGGCGACGGGCTGGAAATCAGCGTGCTCGACAGCGAGGCCGACCTCGCACCGCCCAGGGCCCGTCCGCAATCGCCCTGGCCCTGGGGCAACTACCTGCTCGCCACGCTGGCCGCCGGCTGTGCCAGCGCCCTGGCGTGGGCAGTGGCCAGTGTGCTGGAGCTGCCGAACATCTCCCTGGTGTTCCTCGCCGCCGTACTGCTGGTGGCGGTACGCAGCAGCCTCGGCCCGGCGCTGGCTTGCGCGGTGCTGTCGTTCCTGGCCTACGACTTCCTGTTCATCCCGCCGCATTTCTCCTTCTCCATCCAGCGCGAAGAAGACGTGCTGACCTTGCTGTTCTTCCTCCTCATGGCCGGCCTCACCGGCAACCTCGCGGCTCGCCAGCGTCGGCAGTTGCAGGCGCTACGCGAAACGCAGGAAGAGACCAGCCAGATGCTCGAACTGTCGCGCAAGCTCACCGCCGCCACCGACCGCCAGGCGGTGATGGCTGCCGCCGCGCAGCAACTGGGCGGCTGGGAGGGGCTGGATATCTGCCTGCTTGGCCGGGTCAACGGCGAGTGGAAGCTGGAGGGTGGCTTCAACCGCACGCTGGAAGACCAGGAGCGTGCCGCCGCCGACTGGGCCTGGCAGCACGATCAGCCCGCCGGCCTGGGCACCGGCACGCTGCCGGGCGGGCGCTGGTGGTGGTGGCCGCTGTCGGGCGAGGACGGTCCGCTGGCGCTGCTCGGCGTCAGCCCGCGTGATTCGCAACCTTTGTCCGGCTCGCGCCGTCGTCTGCTTGCAGCTCTGGGGCAGCCACTGGCGCAGGCATTGGCCCGTGCTCGTCTGGCCGAAGATCTCGAAGCCGCGCGTCTGCACGGCGAAACCGAACAACTGCGCAGTGCGCTGCTGGCCTCGGTCAGCCACGACCTGCGTACCCCGCTGACCTCCATGCGCGGCGCCATCGACAGCCTGCTGGCCCTCGGCGACGCCATCCCGCCGCCGGATCGCCGCGAGTTGCTGGAGAGCACCCGCGACGAGGCCGAGCGCCTGGACCGCTACATCCAGAACCTGCTGGACATGACCCGTCTCGGCCATGGCGGCCTGAAGCTGTCGCGCGACTGGGTATCGCCCGGCGACATCGTTGGCAGCGCGCTCAATCGCCTGCGCGCGGTGGTCGCTCCGTATCGGGTGGAAACCCGCGTAGCGCCGGAACTGCCGCTGCTCTACGTGCATGCCGCGCTGATCGAACAGGCGCTGGTCAACGTGCTGGAAAACGCCGCGCGTTTCTCGCCGCCGCAAGGCCGCTTGCGGGTGGCGGTAGAGCAGGGCGAGGACGAGCTGCGCTTCCTGGTCAGCGACGAAGGGCCGGGTATACCGCCGGCGGAGCGCGAGAAGATCTTCGACATGTTCTACACCGCCGCGCGCGGTGATCGTGGCGGGCAAGGCACCGGGCTGGGCCTGGCGATCTGCCAGGGCATGGTCGGCGCCCACGGCGGGCGCATCACCGTCGAGGACGGCATCGACGGGCGCGGAACCACCCTCGTGCTGCACCTGCCGCTGCAGCAACAGCCGGACTTGGAGCAGCTTGATGCTGCTGTCTGAAAGGCTCAAGCTGGACGCCCCCCGCCAGCCCGGACTGCCGATGAACGCCAGCGCCGCCACCATCCTGGTCGTCGATGACGAACCGCAGATCCGCAAGTTCCTCCGTATCAGCCTCAGCGCCGGTGGCTACAAGGTGCTCGAAGCCGGCACCGGCGAGGAAGGTTTGGCCCAGGCCGCACTGGGCCGCCCGGACCTGGTGGTACTCGACCTTGGCCTGCCGGACAAGGACGGCCAGGACGTGCTGCGCGAACTGCGCGAGTGGTCGCAGGTGCCGGTGCTGGTGCTTTCCGTGCGTGCCAGCGAAAGCGAGAAGGTGCTGGCGCTGGACAGCGGCGCCAATGACTACGTGACCAAGCCCTTCGGCATCCAGGAATTCCTCGCGCGCATCCGCGTGCTGCTGCGCCAGGGCGCCAGTGGCGAGACGCAGGAGGCGGTGGTCGCGGTGGGGCCGCTGAGTGTGGATTTCTCCTATCGCCGCGTGCTGCTCGATGGCGAGGAAGTCTCGCTGACGCGCAAGGAGTACGCGGTGCTCTCGACCCTGGCGCGGCATGTGGGCCGGGTGGTGACCCAGCAGCAACTGCTCAAGGATATCTGGGGGCCGACGCATACCGAGGACACGCACTACCTGCGGGTGGTGGTCGGTCACCTGCGGCAGAAGCTCGCGGATGATCCGGCGGTGCCGCGGTTCATCGTCACCGAGGCGGGAGTCGGGTACCGCCTGCGCGAAGCCTGACAGCGCGTAGGGCGCATAACCCGGAACGGGTTATCCGCCGATTCCACCGCGGCGGATAACGCTGTCGCGTTATGCGCCCTACGAAACTGCCACGTCGGAGCGGACCTTGTCCGCGAAGTCCCTCGCGGCGAAATCTGATCCAAAAGGGAAACTCCGGAGCATCACGCTCCCTGTAGGAGCGGGCCAAGCAAGCCCGCGACCCACTCCCATGGCGCGCTCCTGCAGGGGCGGCTCAACTCAATAAGGATTCTCCGCCTCATACCGATCCAGCGTATCGCTGGCGATCTGCCGGCCGAGGGCGATGAGTTCGGGGGCCTTGTAGAACTCAAAGAAGCGACACACGCGCTTGGGCACGTTGATCAGGATATCCGGCGGGTAGCCGGCGATCTTGTATTGCGCCAGCGAGGTCTGCATCACCTCGAAGCTCTGGTTCACCAACTCCAGCAGCGAGGCCGGGCTGCTGCTGTCGATCACGTGGCTGCCGGTGGCCGAGCGTGGCGAGCCCTTGGCCTGTGGAGCCGCGGCGGGTTGCTGCATTTCCGGTTCGGCGGGCTCTTCGGCGGCGGCTGGCACCGGGTGCAGCAGGGCGTCGGCGATCAGTTCGGGTGGCGGCTCGACGTCGCCGCGGCGGAAGAAGCTCAGCTTGTTCGACAGCCCGGAGATCACCGAATCGAAGCGGCCCTTTAGCGCCGGTGGGCGCTCGATCACCGGCAGCGAGTACTGGCGCTGGTTGGTGGCGTTGAGGTTGACCGCGACGATCAGGTCGGCGTGGGTCGAGACCACCGGGACGATCGGCAGCGGGTTGAGCAGGCCGCCGTCCACCAGCATGCGGGTGCCCTGCATGACCGGGGTGAACAGGCTGGGGATCGCCGCCGAGGCGCGCATGGCCTGGTGCAGGCAGCCTTCCTGGAACCAGATTTCCTGCTGGTTGGTGAGGTCGGTGGCCACCGCGGTGTAGGGGATCGGCAGCTGTTCGATGTCGATCTCGCCGAGAATTTCGTGGATCTTGCCGAATACCCGCTCACCACGGATGGCGCCGAGGCGGAAGCTGACGTCCAGCAGGCGCAGCACGTCGAGGTAGTCCAGGCTTTCCACCCAGTCGCGGTACTCGCCCAGCTTGCCGGCGGCGTAGATGCCGCCGATCACCGCGCCCATGGAGCAGCCGGCGATACAAACCACCTCATAGCCGCGCCGTTCGATCTCCTCGATCACTCCGATATGCGCATAACCGCGCGCGCCGCCGGAACCGAGTACCAGCGCGATCTGTTTTGACATGGGGCAACTCCGCGTGACGAACCCTGCGACGATACGCCGTGGGCAGCGGCCGCGCCAAGCCGGGCTTTGCTAGAATCGCCGTTTGATTTCCCTGCCCGGAGCCTCCCGATGAGCGAACCGATCCGCCTGACCCAGTACAGCCACGGTGCCGGCTGTGGCTGCAAGATTTCCCCCAAGGTCCTGGAGGTCATCCTCGCGGGCAGCGGCGCGCAGAACCTCGACCCCAAGCTGTGGGTCGGCAACGCCTCGCGCGATGACGCCGCCGTCTACGAGATCGATGCCGAGCGCGGCGTGGTGTCCACCACCGATTTCTTCATGCCGATCGTCGATGATCCCTTCGACTTCGGCCGTATCGCCGCCACCAATGCCATCAGCGACATCTACGCCATGGGCGGCGACCCGCTGATGGCCATCGCCATCCTCGGCTGGCCGGTGAACGTGCTGGCGCCGGAAATCGCCCGCGAAGTGATCGCCGGTGGCCGCAAGGTCTGCGACGAAGCCGGCATCCCGCTGGCCGGTGGGCACTCCATCGATGCTCCCGAGCCGATCTTCGGCCTGGCTGTCACCGGACTGGTGGAGAAGCGCTTCATGAAGCGCAACGACACCGCCACCGCCGGCTGCAAGCTGTACCTGACCAAGCCGCTGGGCATCGGCATCCTCACCACCGCCGAGAAGAAGGCCAAGCTGCGCGCCGAAGACGTGGGCGTCGCCCGCGACTGGATGTGCACCCTGAACAAGCCCGGCGCGCGCTTCGGCAAGCTCGACGGAGTGAAGGCGATGACCGACGTCACCGGCTTCGGCCTGCTCGGCCACCTGGTGGAAATGGCCGACGGCAGCGGCCTGACTGCCCGCGTGAGCTACGACGCCGTGCCGCGTCTGGCCAGCGTCGAGTACTACCTGGAAGCCGGTTGCGTACCCGGCGGCACCCTGCGCAACTTCGACAGCTACGGCGAACGCATCGCGCCGCTGCCCGAGCTGCACAAGCTGCTGCTGTGCGACCCGCAGACCAGCGGCGGCCTGCTGGTGGCGGTAGAGCCTGCGGGCGAGGCGCAGTTCCTCGCCACGGCGAAGGCGCTGGGCATGGACCTGGCGCCCATCGGCGAACTGGTCGGCCGACAGCGTCACGCGGTCGAGGTGATGTGATGCGCGACAACACCCGCCACTACCGCGAACTGTTCCTCGGCGATGTGAAGATGATGGACGTGCGCGCCCCGGTCGAGTTCGACAAGGGCGCGTTCCCCAATGTGATCAACCTGCCGCTGATGAACGACAGCGAGCGGCAGAAGGTCGGCACCTGCTACAAGCAGAATGGCCAGCAGGCGGCCATCGCGCTGGGCCACGAGCTGGTCATGGGCAAGCTCAAGGCCGCGCGCATCGAGGCCTGGGCGAATTTCGCCAGGGCCAACCCCGAGGGCTATCTGTACTGCTTCCGCGGCGGGCTGCGTTCGCAGATCACCCAGCAGTGGCTGAAGACCGAAGCCGGCATCGAATACCCGCGCGTGGTCGGCGGCTACAAGGCGATGCGCGGTTTCCTCTTCGACACCACCCGCGCCGCCGTCGAGGAGTGCCAGTTCGTGCTGGTGGGCGGCCTGACCGGCACCGGCAAGACCGAGGTCATCGCCCAGCTGGCCAACAGCCTGGACCTCGAAGGCCACGCCAACCACCGCGGTTCCGCCTTCGGCCGCCGCGCCACGCCGCAGCCGGCGCAGATCGATTTCGAGAACCGCCTGGCCATCGACATCCTGAAGAAGCGCCACGCCGGCACGGAGCAGTTCGTGCTGGAGGACGAGGGGCGCATCGTCGGCAGCTGCTCGGTGCCGCTGGAGCTGTACCAGGGCATGCAGCACTACCCGCTGGTGTGGCTGGAAGACAGCTTCGAGCAGCGCGTGGAGCGCATCCTCAAGGACTACGTGGTGAACCTGTGCGCCGACCATGTGCAGGTAGTGGGCGAGGAGGGCGGCTTCGAGTCCTTCGCCGCCTACCTGCGCAAGAGCCTGTCGGGCATCGTCAAGCGCCTGGGCGGCGAACGCTACCAGCGCCTGGCGGCGATCATGGATGAGGCGCTGGACGAGCAGAAGCGCAGCGGCGCGGTGGACCTGCACCGGGGCTGGATCGAAGGGCTGCTGGGCGAATACTACGACCCGATGTACGCCTTCCAGCGTGAGAGCAAGGGCGAGCGCGTGGAGTTCCGCGGCACCCAGGACGAGGTGGTCGAGTACCTGCGCTTCCGCGCGGAGCGCTGATCCCGGCGTTCCCCTACAGGGGCGGGCCATACCGGCCCGCACCGGCATCAAGACGGAGCACCAACGTAGGATGGGTGGAGCTTGCGATACCCATGCTGCTGTCGGTGCATGAGAGCGATGGGTATCGCTTCGCTCCACGCCATCCTACGACTAGCTTTCAGTTTCGTAGGGCGCATATCGCGCCAGCGTTATCCGCCGTTATGCCATCGGCGGATAACCCGTTCCGGGTTATCCGCCCTACACGCTGCAGCGGACCAACAGGTGCTCACACGCTCTTGCCGTCGTACTCCTTCACCGTCAGTCCCGCCAGGTCCACCCCCGGCAGGCAGCGCACGTTGATCGCCGCCATCGGCGTGCCGTCCGGCATCGCGCCGTAGGCCAGCGGCGCGCAGCCGCAGGTGGGGCAGAAACGGTGTTCGATGCGATGGGTGTTGAACGTATAGGTGCTCATCGCACTCTCAGGAGTCGTCAGCTTCAGCTTGCCGCGCGGCACGAACCACAGCAGCGAGCCCTTGCGCCGGCAGATCGAGCAGTTGCATGACACGACTTCACCGACATCCCCTTCCACTTCGAACGCGATCTGCCCGCAATGGCAGCTGCCCTGGTGCACCATGATCCTTCTCCTTGTCGGGATACCCCGTGGGCAAACAGTGTAGTAGTCGCTTGAATGCCATCCGTCCGGTGGCATACTGCGGCGCCGTCCGGCAGGCCCCTGCGCCGCGTTCTAAGCTGGATTCACCCCCGAATACTTCCAGGAGTTTCGTCATGCCGCGCATTCCCCTGATCATCGCCCTGCTGCTCGCCGTTGCCGGCTGCTCGGGCAAGACCGTCAACCGCGACAGCTGCGCCAACGAGCTGAATGCCGCCTGGCACGAACTGGACCTGGCCAAGGCCGAAGGTTTCGCCGGCACCGTCAGTTACTCCAAGGCCGTCGGGCTGCTGACCGCCGCCAAGACCCAGCAGCAGGTCGAGGCCTATGACGGTTGCGCCGACAAGGCCAGCCGCGCGCGCTTCTACATCAAGGAATCCCGCGCCGGCCGCTGAGCCGCGTATCGCCGGGCCGCCTGAAGCGGCCCGCGCCTTCCCTACCGCATCGCCCGGATTTCGACATGCAACTCGACTTCACCCAACTGTCCAAGGCCGAGGCCTACCGCTGGCTGGCCTCCACCGTCACGCCACGCCCGATCGCCTGGGTTAGCACCTTGTCCAGGGACGGCCAGAGCAACCTCGCGCCGTTCAGCTTCTTCCAGGTCATCAGCGATTCGCCGCCGACCCTGCTGGTCAACACCAGCGTGCGCGAGGACGGCAGCGTCAAGGACACCCTGCGCAACGTGCGCGAGACCGGCGAGATGGTGATCCACCTGGTCAGCGCCGCCCAGGCCGAGAACATGAACGCCACCGCCGCCTGGCTGCCCCACGGCGTCAGCGAGATCGAACACACCGGCATCGCTACCGTGCCCAGCGAGCGCGTGGCACCGCCGCGCGTTGTCGGCGCACCGGTGGCCTTCGAATGCCAGTTGGCGGAAATCATGCCGTACCCGGCAGAAAACCCCTCCAGCATGCTGATCTTCGCCCGCGTGCTGCTGGCGCATATCGATGAGTCGGTGATGCAGGACGAGCGCCACGTCGACCCGGCGAAGCTGGACCTGGTCGGTCGCCTGGGCGGCACCCAGTACAGCTACACCCGCGACACCTTCAGCATGATCCGTCCGAAGTAGGACTCCGCGCCTGGCGCGGCGGCGTCAGGCGAACTCCAGTTCCAGCCCGAGTTGCCAGTGGATGCCACCCATCCGCGCCACGTCCAGCCGTTCGCCAAGGGCGAAGAGTTCGGAGAGCAGCTCGTCACGGCGGGTAAAGTCCAGCGTGCTGCCGTGGATCAGGCTGACGATGCCATGCACCAGACGCCAGCCGGCCTGGGCATCGAACCAGCAGTCCAGCCATTCGCCCTTGGCCTCGTCATACGCCTGCGGGCAGACAAAGTGACGGATCGGCAGCTGTCCGCGAGTCAGTAGCAACGGGTCGAGGCGGCGCTGCTGGCGGTACAGCTCCGGCAGAAAGAGTTCTTGGGCGAATCCCGCCAGCGGGCGCTGCAGGACCAGTTGGTAGTAGGCGTTCATCCGAGCACCTGGAGTGAAAAGTCAGGTGTCGGAATCTGAACGGTCAGGCTGGCAGGTCGCTGTCGGCGATTTCCGCATCCGGGTCAGGAAAGTCCTGTTCAGTGTTCTGGATACGACCTCCACGTATCTCTGTGCAGCATCACCGTGCCATCACCGTCGTACCCTCTATCCAGTCGGTGGGCGGCGCTCCTAATGTTCCGCGCTAAAGCAGCGATAACGATCAGGAGACCTTCGGGATTTCCTGCAACGCCATTGCGGATGGGGGGAGAAGCCATGGTTGCCTTCGTGCAGCGTCGTCTGGCCGACATGGGAACGGCGAAGAAACTGGCCATCGGATTCGGCCTGGTGCTGTTGCTGACGGCCGTGGTGGCGGTGATCGGCGTGACCTCGCTACGGGCGATTTCCCAGCGCTTCGACCTGCTCGGCGACATGTCGACCATCAACCGCGAGTTGCTGGAGATGCGCCAGAGCGAGAAGGACTTCGTGATCGACGCCAGCGATGCCTCGGCCAAGCGCCTGCGCGAACACGCCGGCAACCTCGGCGAAGCGGCGGCACGTCTCAAGACCCAGCCGGACCAGGCAGCGGCCATGGCCCGCGTGGAGCAGGGCATTGCCGACTACCTGGCCGCCTTCGCCAGCTTCGAGAAGTCCAGCAAGAGCCGGCGCCTGTCGCTGGACGCCGCCACCTGGTCGGTGAACGGCGCGTCCAACAGCCTGGACATCCTGCAATCCAGCCTGGCCGATGACGGCGCCTACGAACTCAAGGACTCCCAGGGCCAGAAGGGCGAGGAATTGCTGCAGCAGGCTACCCAGGTCAGCCAGCTCTACCGCCTGGTGCTGCAGGGGCTGAACGAGGCCCGCTCGCGCATGGAAGCGGGCAGCGACGAGAAGGCCGAGGGCGGTCGCATCAAGTCCGCCGCCGAGGCGCTGGAGCTGTCCGCCAAGCTGCAGGAAGCGATTACCGATCCGACCTACGTCTCGGTGCTCAAGGACGTTATCACCAACATCAACGCCTTCGTCGAGAAGCTCGACGAATACACCGCCAGCCTCGAGCAGGAAAAACAGGTCCACGCGCAGATGAACGACCGAGCGGCGCTGGTCATGCAGCAGGTCGACGATGCCTACGCTGCCCAGCGTGCGGCGATGCAGAGCCAGTTGCGGACCAATACGCTGCTGATCGTCGCTTCGGCGGCGCTGGCGCTGCTGGTCGGCGCGCTGGCGTCGATGCTGATCACCTGGATGATCGTGCGACCGCTGCGCCAGGTGATCGGCATGGCTCGACGCATCGCCGAGGGTGACCTGAGCGTGAGCATCGAGGTGCGGCGCAAGGATGAGGTCGGCCAACTGATGGGCGCAGTCGGCAGTATGGCCGACAGCCTGCGCGGCATCGTCAGCCGGCTGAGCGATGGCGTGGGGCAGATCACCGCTTCGGCGCAGGCACTGTCCAGCGTCACCGAGCGCACCCAGCACGGGGTGAACAGCCAGAAGGCCGAGACCGATCAGGTTGCTACGGCGATGAACCAGATGGCGGCCACCGTCCATGACGTGGCGCGCAATGCAGAAGAGGCCGCCAGCTCCGCCGAACAGGCCGACGGCAAAGTGGCCAGCGGGCAGGACGTGGTGCGCCAGACGCTGGGTCGCATCGAACAATTGGCCGATGCGGTGCGCGCGGCCACGCAGAGCATCGAGCAGCTTGGCCGGGAGAGCCAGAGCATCGGCAGCGTGCTGGACGTGATCAAGAACGTCGCCGAGCAGACCAACCTGCTGGCACTCAACGCCGCCATCGAGGCTGCGCGGGCGGGCGAGCAGGGCAGGGGCTTTGCCGTGGTGGCGGATGAGGTGCGGGCGCTGGCGCGGCGTACCCAGCAGTCCACCGCGGAGATCGAGACGCTGATTGCCGCCCTGCAGAACGGCGCGAATACATCGGTGCAACGTATGCAGCGCAGTCACGCGCTGGTGGAAATGACCGTCGGCGACGCGGTACAGACCGAGGCCGCGCTGGGCACCATCGCCTCGGCGGTGGCGGTGATCCACCAGATGAACCAGCAGATCGCCGCCGCTTCCGAGCAACAGAGCGCGGTGGCCGAGGAGATCAGCCGCAGCGTCAGCAGCATCCGTGGCATCGCCGACGAATCGGCGCAGGCCATGGAGTCCACTGCGTCTTCCAGCGTCGAGCTGGCGCAGCTCAGCCGCGAGCTACAGGGGCTGGTCGGGCAGTTCCGTCTCTGAAGCCGGCGCGACTCGTTCGGCCGCCTGCTCACGCTTGTGTTGCTGATGCACGCGCCGGTAAGCGTTGACGCCGGCCCGCACCGAGCTGAATACCAGCGGCGGTTTCACCTCGCCCAGGGCGCCGGAGCGCTTGAGCATCGCCAGGGCTTCGCCGGTCACCCGCGCCAGGGACAGGTGCACGCCCTGGGCGTCGAGGGTTTGCTGAACCTCGCGCAAGGTGGTCAGGCCGCTGATATCCAGGTTGAGGATGCCCTCGGCATTGAGCAGCACCGCGCGGGCGCTGGGCGCCTCGGCCACTACTTCCAGCAGGCGCTGTTTGAAGTAGTCGGCATTGAAGAACAGGATCGGCGCGTCGAAACGGTAGATCACCAGACCAGGCAGGGTGTGGGCGTTGGGGTACTGCTCCAGCTCCACCTGGCCGTCGATGCCGTGCACCCAGCCCATCACCGCGTCGTGCGGGCGATAGGTGAGGTAGAGCAGGCGCAGCAGGGCGAGCATGATGGCGACGAAGATGCCCGGCAGCACGCCGACGCTGAGCACACCGGCCGTGGTCAGCACGCACAGGCCGAACTCGAACCGGCTCAGTGCCCAGAAGCCGCGCAGCGCACGGAAGTCGATCAGCCCCCAGCCGGCCATCAGCAGCACCGCCCCCAGCGCCGGCATCGGCACCCAGCCCAGTGGTTTGCTGAACAACAGCAGGACCAGGCCGATGACCAGCGCGGCCACCACGCCGACCAGCTGGCTCTTGCCGCCGACCATGTCGTTCACCGCGGTGCGCGAGTCCGCGCCGCTGATGACGAAGCCCTGGGAAATCCCCGCGCCGATGTTGGCCATGCCCAGTGCCATGAACTCGTGGTTGGCATCGATGGCGTAGCCGTGGCGGGCGGCGAAGCTGCGTGCGGTCAGCATGGCGCTGCAGAAGCTGACGATGGTGATGCCCATGGCATCGCGGAACAGGCTGCCCAGTTCCTCGTAGCTGGTCTTCGGCCAGCTCAATTGCGGGAGGCCTTGCGGCACTTCACCCAGCAGCTTGATGCCGTACTGGTCGAGGCCGAATACGGCGGCGATGACCGAGGCGAACAGCACGCCCACCAGTGCGCCGGGAATCTTCGGGTAGCGACGCGGCAACAGGATCATCAGCGCCAGCGTGCCGACCCCCAGCGCCAGAGTCGGGAAATGCGTATCGGCGAGGTTGCGCACCAGGGCGATCAGGCCGCGGACAAAGCCGCTGGTCTCGCTGTGGTAGCCGAGGATCTTGCCGAGTTGGCCGGCGATCAGGCTCAGGCCGATGCCGTTCAGGTAGCCCACCAGCGTGGGCCGCGAGAGGAAACTGGCAACGAAGCCGGCGCGGGCGAACCCGGCGGCGATGGACATGGCGCCCACCAGCACCGCGACGATCATCGACAGTTGCAGCAGGCGTTCCGGGTTGCCGGCGGCCAGTGGCGTGATAGCGGCCGCGACCATCGCGGCGGTGGCGGCATCCGGGCCGACCATCAGCTGCCGCGAGCTGCCGACGATGGCGTAGATCAGCATCGGCAGGATGCAGGCGTAGAGCCCGACCTGCGGCGGGAAGCCGATGATCTGCGAATAGGCGATGGCGGTGGGAATCTGCACCGCGGCCACCGACAGGCCGGCCTGCACATCGCGCGGTAGCCAGTCGAAACGATAGTGCAGCAGGCTGTCCAGGCCGGGCAGCCAACGGGCGAGGGACATTCGGGGGGATCTTCCTTGGAATCGACCAGGGGAAATCCTAGCTGGAAAGGCTCAACAGAGCTTGTCGGAAATCATCGAGATAGAGCGAGGAATGCAGAACTCCGGGAGCGGGCCATGTCCGCGAACATCCTCCCCCTGTGATTCTGGCGCAGTGCCTTTTCCCTCACCCCAGCCCTCTCCCAGGGGGAGAGGGAGCCGACTGTGCCGGCTGACGCTGTAGTTTCATCCTGCGCTGAACGGTCCCCTCTCCCGCTTGCGGGAGAGGGGGGGAGGCTTTTGCTCCTGTAGGAGCAACTGTCTTTTTCCGGAAAACCTGGGCCTGCGATTTCCCTCACCCCAGCCCTCTCCCGGAGGGAGAGGGAGCCGATTGTGCCGGCTGACGCTGTAGTTTCATCCTGCGCCGAACGGTCCCCTCTCCCTCTGGGAGAGGGTGAGGGCCGATCCGAGCACAGGAATCCTGGTAAGAGCGGCCGTCAGACCTTCAGCACCAGCTTGCCGAAGTTCTCGCCGCTGAACAGCTTGGCCAGGGTCTCGGGGAAGGTTTCCAGGCCTTCGACGATGTCTTCCTTCGACTTCAGCTTGCCCTCGGCGATCCAGGTCGCCATGTCCTTGAAGCCTTCCTGGAAGCGGTGGGCGTAGTCCATCACCACCATGCCTTCCATGCGCGCGCGGTTGACCAGCAGCGAGAGATAATTGGCCGGGCCGCGCACGGCTTCCTTGTTGTTGTACTGGCTGATCGCACCGCAGATCACCACCCGCGCCTTGGGCGCCAGGCGGGCGAGCACGGCATCGAGGATGTCACCGCCGACGTTGTCGAAGAACACGTTCACGCCCTTGGGGCATTCGCGCTTGAGGCCGGCGTTGACGTCCTCGGCCTTGTAGTCGATGGCGCCGTCGAAGCCCAGTTCATCCACCAGGTAGCGACACTTGTCGGCGCCGCCGGCGATGCCGACCACGCGGCAGCCTTTGATTTTCGCGATCTGCCCGACCACGCTGCCCACCGCGCCGGCGGCGCCGGAGACCACCACGGTGTCACCGGCCTGGGGCAGGCCGACGTCGAGGAAGCCGAAGTAGGCGGTCATGCCGGTCATGCCCAGCGCGGACAGGTACAGCGGCAGCGGCGCGCGCTGGCTGTCGACCTTGTAGAAACCCTTGGGCTCGCCGAGGAAGTAATCCTGCACGCCGAGGGCGCCGTTCACTTCGTCGCCGACCTTGAAGTCCGGGTGCTGCGAGGCGATCACCTTGCCCACGCCCAGGGCGCGCATCACGTCGCCGATGGCCACCGGGGCGATGTAGGACTTCGCGTCGTTCATCCAGCCGCGCATGGCCGGGTCCAGCGACAGGTACTGGTTCTTCACCAGGATCTGGCCGGGGCCGGGCTCGCCGACCGGGGTTTCCACGTAGGCGAAGGTGTCGCGGGTGGCGGCGCCGACCGGGCGCTGGGCGAGCTGGAACTGACGGTTGATCTGGGCGGACATGGCAGTGGACTCAGTCAGGGGGAAAGCCTAGGTGATAGTCCGCGCGCGGCGTTGGGGCAAGTTCCGTCCGCCGGGGGAATGTCCGTCCATCGGTTCCAGTGATCCGGATTTGTCCGAATCATCATCGGCATGGATGCAACGACGTCGCCCCGCCTGATAGTGCTTCGCGCCCGCAACGCGCTGGCTAGACTGCGACGGTTATCCCCATTCGCTTCGCAACGCTTTCGAGGAACGCTCATGAGTCAGCTGCTTTCCGGCCAGGTCGCCCTGGTCACCGGCGCCGCCAACGGCATCGGCCGCGCCACCGCCCAGGCCTTCGCCCAGCAGGGCGTGAAGGTCGTGGTTTCCGACGTCGACGCCAAGGGCGGCGAAGGCACCGTCGAGCTGATCCGCGCGGCGGGTGGCGAGGCGACCTTCATCCGTTGCGACGTGACCCGCGACGCCGAGGTCAAGGCGCTGGTGGAAGGCACCGTGGCTGCCTACGGCCGCCTGGACTACGCCTTCAACAACGCCGGCATCGAGATCGAGAAGGGCAAGCTGGCCGATGGCGAGGAGAGCGAGTTCGACGCCATCATGGGCGTCAACGTCAAGGGTGTCTGGCTGTGCATGAAGCACCAGATTCCGGTGATGCTGGAGCAGGGCGGCGGCGCCATCGTCAACACCGCCTCGGTTGCCGGCCTGGGCGCCGCGCCGAAGATGAGCATCTATGCCGCCTCCAAGCACGCGGTGATCGGCCTGACCAAGTCCGCCGCCATCGAGTACGCAAAGAAGAAAATCCGCGTCAACGCGGTGTGCCCGGCGGTGATCGACACCGACATGTTCCGCCGCGCCTACGAGGCCGATCCGAAGAAGGCCGAGTTCGCCGCCGCCATGCACCCGGTGGGTCGCGTCGGCCGCGTCGAGGAAATCGCCTCCGCCGTGCTCTACCTGTGCAGCGACCACGCCGGCTTCACCACCGGTATCGCGCTGCCGGTGGATGGCGGGGCGACGGCGATCTGATCGTCTCGGGGCTGCCCGGTGTTCGGGCTGCCCTCACCATTTTTTCCGTGAGGCACCTGCAGCCCCGTAGGGCGCATAACGCGCCAGCGTTATCCGCCACGAACCATGCGGCGGATAACCTGTTCCAGGTTATGCGCCCTACACGCTGCCGCGATGTGCTCGCGTCTGGCCCGCTCCTACAGGGAGCTCGCCTGCAAGATCCCGCCTCGTTCGCTACAAACTTTCGCATTCTGTTACAGGAAGAAGTGGTATTGGCCTGCAAGGCCAGTTACAAGCGCCCAAGAGGCCGAAACAATCGGCCCATTCCAGTTGGAGAATAATGACAATGACCAACGATCCCTTGCTGACGCTGTTCATGCCCATCGCCCTGGGCATCATCATGCTGGGCCTCGGCCTGTCCCTGACCATCGCCGACTTCGCCCGCGTGGTGCGCTATCCCAAGCCCGTGCTGATCGGCCTGGTGTGCCAGATCATCCTGCTGCCCCTGGCGTGCTTCCTCATTACCCTGGGCTTCGCCCTCGAAGCGGCGCTCGCCGTGGGCATGATGCTGCTCGCCGCATCGCCCGGCGGCACCACCGCCAACCTCTACAGCCACCTGGCCCACGGCGACGTCGCGCTGAACATCACGCTGACCGCGGTGAACTCGGTGATCGCCATCCTCACCATGCCGCTGATCGTGAACATGTCGCTGCTGTACTTCATGAACGACGGCCAGACCATCCCGCTGCAGTTCGCCAAGGTGGTGCAGGTGTTCATCATCGTCCTCGGCCCCGTGGCCATCGGCATGATCGTGCGGCGCCTGCTGCCGGGCGTGGCGGCGGCACTGCAGAAGCCGGTGAAGATCCTCTCCGCGCTGCTGCTGGCGGTGATCATCGGCGTGGCCGTGACCAAGGACTGGCAGACGTTCCTCACCTATGCGCCCATCGTCGGCGCGGCGGCACTGTGCTTCAACCTGCTGAGCCTGGCCGTGGGCTACTGGATTCCGCGCCTGCTCAAGCTGTCCAAGCCGCAATCCATCGCCATCGGCATGGAAATCGGCATCCACAACGGCACCCTCGCCATCGCCCTGGCGCTCAGCCCGATGCTGCTGAACAACAAGACCATGGCGATCCCGGCGGCCATCTATGGCGTGCTTATGTTCTTCACCGCCGGCCTCTTCGGCTGGTGGGTCAGCCGTGGCGTGGCCAAGACCGCACCGGAGCAGGCGCCCGCCTGACGCCCGGATTTTCCCTGTAGGAGCGCCGTGCCTTGCCGGTTGGTTTCTCACGCTCCTGGCAGGTCGTCAGCGTTATCCGCCGCCAGGGCATCGGCGGATAACCCGTTCCGGGTTATGCGCCCTACGTGCTCCGTGGACCCGATACCGCCGGTTGAACGCGACGTAGGATGGGTGGAGCTTGCGATACCCATCGAACCCCAGCAGGGATCGCATGGGGATCGCGAACTCGCGGAACGCCGCCCTGGCCAACCTGCGAAGGTGCGCGCCTGCTGCCGCTGAGCAGCCTCAATCCGGCCAATGCCACGCCGGGGCATCGAACATGCCCTGGTCGCGGATGCGCGTCTGGCCCAGCTCCTTGTCCAGGTGCAGGCAGTTGCACTCGGGGTGCTCCTCCAGCGTGGCGATCAGCCGGCTGGCGTGGGACACGACCCAGACCTGGGTGTGCTTCGAGGCCTCGATGATCAACCGCCCCAGCGCGGGCAGCAGGTCCGGGTGCAGGCTGGTTTCCGGTTCGTTGAGCACCATCAGCGACGGCGGGCGCGGGGTGAGCAGGGCGGCGACCAGCAGCAGGTAGCGCAAGGTGCCGTCGGAGAGCTCCGCCGCGCTCAGCGGACGCAGCAGGCCGTACTGCTTCAGCGCCACGGCGAAGCGTCCGCCGGGCTGGCAGTCGATCTGCAGTTCGGCGCCGGGGAAGGCGTCGGTGATGGCGGTTTCCAGTGCTGTCGTGTTGCCGATTTCACGAATGGTCTGTAGCGCAGCGGCGAGGTCGCGGCCGTCGTGGTGCAGCACCGGGGTGCGGGTGCCGAGCTGCGGCTGGCGCGCGGGGGCGTCGGCGTCGGTGCGGAAGTGGTCGTAGAAGCGCCAGCCGCGAATCTGCTCGCGCAGCAGCAGGGCTTCGGGGCAGTCCGAGCCGCTGCCGATCTGGGTGAACAGGCTGTCGAAAGTCGGGATGTGCTGCTCCAGCACCTGCCAGCTGCGGCCTTCGCGGGCGCGCAGCATTGGGCCGTTGCGCTCCACCAGTTGCGAGGCGGGGCGGTACCAGGGGCCGGCCCAGATGCTTTCGTGCTTGATCTCCGGGTCCAGGCCGAAGGCGCTGACCACCGGCGGTGGCGGCAGGCCGAGGGCGATGGCGTAGCCGAAATCTTCGCCGGCAAAGCCCAGGCGCAGGCGCTTCACTTCGTTGCGCGGGCCGCCCTGGACTTCCACTTCGCCCGTGCGCATGCGCCGCGAATGGGTTTCCGGCCCGGCCCAGAAGGTGGACTCCAGCCCGCCCTCGCGCGCCAGTGCATTCACCACGCCGCCCTGGGCGGTCTCGGCAAGCAGGCGCAAGGCGCGGTAGAGGTTGGACTTGCCGCTGCCGTTGGCGCCGGTGATCAGATTCAGCCGGCCCAGCGGCAGCACCAGCGAGTTGATCGAGCGGTAGTTGGCGACAGCCAGGGTGTGCAGCATGCGGGGCGATCCGGTTCGGGCAATCGCCCGCATGCTAGCAGAAGGGTTGCGCCTTTACGGCGCGCGGCGCCAGTTCAGCACCAGCTGGGTCAGCAGGCCGGCCACCAGTCCCCAGAAGGCCGAACCGACGGAGAACAAAGTGAAGCCCGAGGCGGTGACCAGGAAGGTGACCATCGCCGCTTCGCGCTGGCGCGCGTCGGCCATGGCATTGGTCAGACCGTTGGTGATCGAACCGAGCAGGGCCAGCGCGGCGATGGACAGCACCAGCGCCTTGGGCAATGCAGCAAACAGCGCGGCCAGGGTGGCGCCGAAGATGCCGGCGATGCCGTAGAACAGCCCGCACCAGAGCGCGGCGGTGTAGCGCTTGTGCGGGTTTTCGTGGGCCTCCGGGCCGGTGCAGATCGCTGCGCTGATGGCCGCCAGGTTGATGCCGTGGGAGCCGAACGGCGCCAGCAGCAGTGAGGCGATGCCGGTGGTGGAGATCAGCGGCGAGGCGGGCACCTGGTAGCCGTCGGCGCGCAGCACGGCGAGGCCGGGCATGTTCTGCGAGGCCATCGCCACGATGAACAGCGGGATGGCGATGCTGATGGTGGCGGCCAGCGAGAAGCTCGGCGTGGTCCACACAGGCCTGGCGACTTCCAGCTGGAAGTGGCTGAAGTTGAGCAGGCCGAGGACGCCGGCGAGGGCTACGCCCACCAGCAGTGCGGCGAACACCGCATAGCGCGGCGACAGGCGCTTGGCGATCAGGTAGCTGACGAACATCGCCACCACCAGCGCCGTCTGCTGCTGCGCGGCGTTGCAGATTTCGATGCAGATGCGGAACAGCACGCCGGCCAGCAGCGCCGAGGCCAGCGAGCCGGGTACCTGGCGCATCAGACGCTCGAAGCTGCCGGTGACGCCGCAGAGGGTGATCAGCGCGGCGCACACGATGAACGCGCCGATGGCCTCGCCGTAAGGCACGCCGGGCAGGCTGCTGATCAGCAGTGCGGCGCCGGGGGTGGACCAGGCGATGACGATCGGCGTGCGGTAGCGCAGGGTCAGGCCGATGGTGGTCAGGGCCATGCCGATGGACAGCGCCCAGATCCACGAGGAAATCTGCGCGGTGGTCAGCCCCGCCGCCTGGCCGGCCTGGAACATCAGCACCAGCGAGCTGGTGTAGCCGGTGAGCATGGCGACGAACCCGGCGACGATGGCGGCGGGGGAGGAGTCTGCCAGCGGGCGCATGGGCGCGCTGGCGGGTGTGGTGTCAGTCATGCACGAACTTCCATCAGGTGCGGGTGAACAGAGGGTAGAGCGAGGCGACCAGCAGCGCCGCCATGCCGACATTGAACAGGCGAAGCCGCAGCGGGTCTTCCAGCCAGCGCCGCAGCAGGCTGCCGAGCACCGTCCAGACGCCCACGCTGGGCAGGTTGACCACGGCGAACAGGGTGGCGATCAGCACCACGTTGCCGATCCAGCTGTTGGCCGGCAGGTAGGTGGCGATAGCGCCGACGGCCATCACCCAGGCCTTGGGGTTGACCCACTGGAAGGCGGCGGCCTGGAGGAAGGTCATCGGCTTGGCGCTGTGCTCGCCCTTGGCTTCGGGCGCGCCGGAACGGGCGATCTTCCACGCCAGGTACAGGAGATAGGCGCCGCCGGCGTAGCGCAGCGCGGTATAGGTGGCCGGGAAGCGCTCGAACAGCTGGTGCAGGCCCAGGCCCACGGCGACCACCAGCAGCAGGAAGCCGATGCTGATGCCGAGCATGTGCGGGATGGTCCGGCGCACGCCGAAGTTCACGCCCGAGGCCAGCAGCATCATGTTGTTGGGGCCGGGGGTGATGGAGGTGACGAAGGCGAACAGCACGAAGGCGCCGAGGAGTTCGAGGGGCATGGCGGTATACCGGTCTAGTTGTAGGACCAGCCTAATCCCGCGGGCTCCAGGCTGTCCCATAACAGCCAGCGGCCGAGTGGCCCGTACAGTGCGAGCGGCAGTGGCGTGCGCGGGAGTGCGCCGGTATGGTGCGGGAAAGCCGTACGACTGATGGAAGATCGCCACCATGGAACAGAATCCCTACGCCGCGCCCAAGGTCGAGCTGGTGGATCAGAGCGCTCCGGGGGCCTTCCTCGCCGGGCGCTGGAACCCCGGCCACCTGCGTCTGCTCGGTTTCCTGAGTCTCGCGCTGCTGCTGTGCAATGTGGTGTTGTTCGCCTTGTCCTTCGCGGCAGCGCTGCATGAGTCGAGTACGTGGCAGCGCTACGAACTCTGGGTCGGCGTGCTCAGCACGGTGCTCGGCTGCTTCCTGCTGTGGCGTACCCGCAGTTTTCTCGAGGATCGCTTCAACGCCCGCGGACTGGCCTGGCCGGTCGGGCTGTCGATCGCCATCGCGCTGGTGATGCAGGTCTACAGCCTGATCTTCGACGAGCAGCTCAGCGGCGAATTCAACGGCGCGCTGATGGGCTTCATGGGGTTGTTCGTGCCCACCGGTATCGTCACGCTGTGGTACGGCATCCGCCTGCTGAAGATCGAGCTGCCGTACCCGTCGGTGAAGGTCATGGGGTGGCTGGAGGTCACCTCCGGGGTGTGCCTGCTCAGCGTCCTGCTGTTCCTGCCCGGCACAGCCCTGGCGATGGCCAGCCTGCTGCCGCTGGCGCTGATGTTCCTGCGCGCCGCCCGCGAGCTGGAAGCCGCCGCCCGCTAGTCTTCGTCCTGCGACCAGGCGATGGCCTGGTTGACCGCCAGCCAGCCGCGCACGGCGTCCTCTCCGGCTTCGTCGAAGGCGCGTTGCAGCAGGCGTCCCTGTTCCTGGCGCAGGGCCTTTTCCAGCTTGCCGCCTTCGGCCGTCAGCTCCAGCAGGCGCCTGCGCTTGTCGTTGTCGCAGGCTTCGCTGCGGATCAGGTCGCGTTCCAGCAACTGGCGCAGCGGCACGTTCAGCGCCTGCTTGGTCACGCCCAGAGCGGACAGCAACTCGCTGACACTCAGCCCCGGATTGCGCGCGATGAAGAACAGGATGCGGTGGTGCACACGGCTCAGGCCGCGGCGCTCCAGCATCTCGTCGGGTTTTGCGGTGAAGGCCCGGTAGCTGAAGAAGAAGGCTTCCATGGCCTGGAGTTGCAGGGCATTTTTTATTAGGTCAGGCATATTGACGTATCCGTCTCGGGCGTCGTAGCTTCGGTCAAGCAGTTTGACTCATTCTTCCGTGCTCCCGCTACCGGTGACTCCCATGGCCTTCTCCGAACGCATCGCCCGACTGAAAAGCTCTCTGATCCGTGAAATCCTCGCCGCGGCGCAGCGCCCGGAGGTGATGTCCTTCGCTGGCGGCCTGCCCGCCGAGCCGATGCTGCCGAAGGTGAACTGGGACGCCATGCCCGCAAGCATGGGTCAGTACGGCATGAGTGAAGGGGAGCCGGCGCTGCGCGAAGCGATTGCCGCCGAGGCGCGCGCACTGGGCGTGCCCTGCGAGGCGGGCCAGGTGCTGATCGTCAGCGGCTCGCAGCAGACGCTCGACCTGGCCAGCAAGCTGTTCATCGATCCGGGCACCGAAGTGCTGCTCGAGGCGCCGACCTACCTCGCTGCGCTGCAGGCCTTCCAGCTGTTCGGCGCGAACTGCCTGACCGTGCCGCTGGGCGCCGAAGGCCCGGACGTCGCCGCGCTGCGCCAGCGCCTGGAGACCAGCAAGCCGGCCTTCGCTTACCTGATCCCGACTTTCCAGAACCCGTCCGGCGTGCGTTACAGCGAACAGCGCCGCGATGAGGTGGCAGCCGTGCTCGACGAATTCGGCGTGACCCTGATCGAGGACGAACCCTACCGCGAGCTGGTGTTCGATGAGGGCGCTGCGACCCCGCTGGTCAGCCGCCTGAAGAAGTCGAGCTGGATTTACACCGGCACCGTGTCGAAGACGCTGCTGCCGGGCCTGCGCGTGGGCTTCCTGATCGCCACGCCGGACCTGTTCCCGCATTTGCTGCGGCTGAAGCAGTCCGCCGACCTGCATACCAACCGCGTCGGCCAGTGGCAGGCGTTGCAGTGGTTCGGCACCGAAGCGTACCGTGGCCATCTGGCTGAGCTGCGCGATTTCTACCGCATCCGCCGCGACGCCATGCAGGCGCAGCTGGAGGAGCATTTCGGCGAGCTGGCCGAGTGGAACGTGCCCCAGGGCGGGCTGTTCTTCTGGCTCAGGCTCAAGCAGCCGCTGGACACCCGCACGCTGCTCGACGCGGCGCTGGCGCAGAACGTGGCCTTCATGCCGGGTGAGCCTTTCTTCACCGAACCGGATGCCAATCCCGGCTATTTGCGGCTTAACTTCAGCCACGTGGCGCCCGAACGCGCGGGTGAAGGGCTCCGTCGACTGGCGACGGTGATCCGTGACGCCCAGGCCCAGTGAGGAGATGAGCATGTACACCGTTTACGGCGATCAACTGTCCGGCAACTGCTACAAGGTCAAGCTGGCCCTGCACCTGCTCGGCCTGCCTTACCAGTGGCGCGAGATCAACATCCTCAAGGGCGAGACGCAGACCGCCGAGTTCCTGGCGATGAACCCCAACGGCAAGGTGCCGGTGCTCAAGCTCGAGGACGGCACCTGCCTGTGGGAATCCAACGCCATCCTCAACTTCCTCGCCGATGGCAGCGAGCTGCTGCCCAGCGAACCGCGCCTGCGCACCCAGGTGCTGCAATGGCAGTTCTTCGAGCAGTACAGTCATGAGCCCTACGTGGCGGTGGCGCGCTTCATCGAGTTCTACCTCGGCCTGCCCGAGGAGCGCCGCGAGGAATACGCGCGCTGCCACAAGGGCGGCTACAAGGCGCTGAAGGTGATGGAGAAGCAACTGGAGCAGACGCCTTATCTGGTGGGCGACACCTACTCCATCGCCGATATCACCCTGTACGCCTACACCCATGTGGCTCACCAGGGCGGCTTCGACCTGTCGAACTTCCCGGCGATCATCGCGTGGCTGGCGCGGGTGGCGGATCACCCGCGGCATGTGGGCATGCAGGACTGATCTGCGCCTTGCTTTTTGAAAGCGCCGCTTCCCTGGAAGCGGCGTTTTTCGTTGTGCGTCCGGTGCTCTTGGTAGGAGCTAGCTTGCTCGCGAACAGGTTTCCGGCAACACCTGACCTTGGGCGATTCGCAAGCAAGCTCGCTCCTACAGGCTGATCCGGGCGTCGGTGAAGAAAACCGGCAAAACGCCATCAGACGAATCCGAAAAAACCGCTCTAAACCGCGGATTCCGGCGCTTTGGGGTTGACCGGCATCATGGCGGCGTTTTGTCGCCCTCCCTAATCTGGACGCGCTGCCATGCGGGATGTACCGATGTGGCCGGGCGCGAGCGGCAGGCAGTGTCGTCGCCTGGCATGGGGAGGGAAAAGATGGCCTATCTGGTCTGGCAGGCGGATCTCGACACCGGGATCGGAGTGATCGACGCACAGCACAAGCGCATCGTCGAAATGATCAACCAGCTGCACGAGGCCCAGGCCCATCACGATCGAGCGATGCTCGGCGGCGTGATCGAGGAACTGGTCGACTACACCATCTCGCACTTCGCCTTCGAGGAGACCCTGCTGGAGGACTCCGGCTACCAGTTCACCCGCGCGCACAAGAAGGTCCATGAACTCTTCATCAAGCGCGTTTCCGATTACCGCACGCGCTTCGAGGCCGGCGAGGACGTCGCCGAGGAGCTCAAGGGCCTGCTCGGCCGCTGGCTGTTCAACCATATCCGCAACGACGACGCCAACTATGTGGAGGCGGTGAAGGCGACCATGCACGAGCTGACCCGCGACCAGGGCCACGGTGGCTGGCTTTCGCGCTCGATGAAGCGATTCTTCGGCTGAATCGCCCGCTGTTTCGGCAGTGAATGCCGACGCGAATCGCCCCTGGCTGGCTATGCTCTGTGCACAACTACAAGCTATGCCACGGGGGTATTCGCATATGAAGACGCTGTTGAAGTCACTGTTGCTGCTTTCCTTCCTGTCGTCCTTCCCATTGTTCGCCGCCCAGTCGAGCGCCACGTCAGGCTCTGACGACCAGCGCGCCAAGGCGCTGCTGTCCAAGGCGGTGGCTGCCTACAAGCAGGACGGCGACAAGGCCTTCGCCGCATTCAGCCGCCAGGGCGAATTCGTCGATGGCGACCTCTATGTGTTCGTGGTGGACAGCAAGGGCACCATGCTCGCCAGCGGCGGGCCGTCGGTGGTGCTGATCGACCGCGACGTTTCCTCGACGCTCGATCCTTCGTTGCAGGAGCAGTTCGCCAAGGCCTTGAAGTCGCCGGAAACCGGCAAGGTGCAGCAGGCCGACTACCGCTGGAAGAACTGGGCGGACGGCAAGGTGGAACGCAAGCACGTCTATTACCAGCGCGTCGGCGAGCGCTTCCTCGCGGTGGGCTATTACATCCCGCGCGCCTCGGCGCAGCAGGCGGTGTCCATGCTGGACAAGGCGGTGAAGGCCGTCGAGGCCGACCCGCAGGGCACCTTCAAGAAGATCAACGCACTGGACAAGGCCTTCATCGAGGATGACCTCTACGTCTTCGTGGTGGACCTGGAGTCCTCGAAGTTCGTCGCCCACGGCTTCAACACCCGCATGGTCGGCACCGACTTCGACTCGCTGAAGGACCCGGGCGGCAACCCCATCGGCCACGCCATGCTGGAACTGGTGAAGGCCAAGGGCGAAGCCGAGTTCGAGTACCAGTGGCGCAACCCGGTGACCAGCAAGGTGGAGAACAAGCACGCCTTCCTGCGCAAGGCCGGGCACTACCTGGTGGCGGTGGGTTACTACACCCGCTGATGCCTTCTTGCAGGCACAAAAAAACCGGCCCGAGGGCCGGTTTTTTCATGGCGGCGGTTCGCGATCAGCGGATCAGGCTGAGGAACTCGCTGCGGGTGGCGGAGTTCTCGCGGAACTCGCCGAGCATCACCGAGGTGACCATGGAAGAGTTCTGCTTCTCCACACCGCGCATCATCATGCACATGTGCTTGGCCTCGATCACCACGGCCACGCCCAGGGCGCCGGTGACCTGCTGCACGGCCTCGGCGATCTGCCGCGACATGTTTTCCTGGATCTGCAGGCGACGGGCGTACATGTCGACGATGCGCGCGACCTTGGACAGGCCCAGCACCTTGCCGTTGGGGATGTAGGCGACGTGGGCCTTGCCGATGAAGGGCAGCAGGTGGTGCTCGCACAGCGAGTAGAGCTCGATGTCCTTGACCAGCACCATTTCGCTGTTGTCGGAGCTGAACAGGGCGCCGTTGACGATCTCCTCCAGCGTCTGCTGGTAGCCGCGGCAAAGGTACTGCATGGCCTTGGCGGCACGCTTGGGCGTGTCGACCAGACCTTCGCGGGTGACGTCCTCACCAAGCTGGCTGAGGATCGCGGAGTAGTTTTGTTCCAGGGACATGATCTACCTGTGGCAATGACAAAAATAAAAACCGTGGCGCAGGGTAGGGCGCTCAGCCCCCTCTGGCAAGGCCCGCGCGCCGGTTGGCGCGTTATGGCTGCCGGTTTGGCGCCAGGCGCTGCGCCCAGCCCTCGGCCCATTGCGCCAGCGGCAGGCAGTGCAGCGCCAGCTCCTGGCCCTGCTCGGAAAGCTGGTAACCGTCTGCGCCGTTTTCCACCAGCTGCGCCTCGCGCAGTTCGCCCAGACGGGTATTGAGCACCGAGGGCGAGAGGCCTTCGCAGCGCGCCTGCAGCTCGCGGAAACTCGCCGGCCCCTGGTGCAGTTCCCAGAGCACGCGCAGGCTCCAGCGGCGGCCGAGCAGGTCGAGCAGCGCCATGATCGGCCGGCCGCTGTCGGAGCCGCGTACGGGGTTGCCGGGGAGGGGAAGTGTCATCGACTCTCCTTGCTACTTTTTCAGTAGCGGTCTAGCTTGAGTGCTACTTAATTGATAGCAGCCGGAGGCGCATCATGACACAACCGCGTATCGAGCCGTTGCAACCGCCGTTCCCCGAAGACCAGCAAGCCGCGTTCACCCGGATCATGCCGCCCGGCGTGGAGCCGCTGAAGCTGTTCCGTACCATGGCGCATAACCCGCGGGTGCTGCAGCGCTTCTTCGCCGGCGGCTTGCTGGACCGCGGCAGCATCGCCCTGGAGGACCGTGAGTTGCTGATCCTGCGCACCACCGCGCGCTGCGGCGCGGAATACGAGTGGGGCGTGCACGTGGCGTTCTATACCGGCAAGACCGGCTTCAGCGAGGAGCAACTGGCCGACACCTGCCGCGCAACACCGGACGCTGCGTTGTGGAGCCCCGCGCAGCGGGCTCTGCTGGCGCTGGCGGACAGCCTGCACGACAGCTCGACCGTGAACGACCAGCTGTGGGCGTGGCTGAGCGAGCACTTCAGCGCTGATCAGTTGATCGAGTGCCTGATGGTGGTGGGGTTCTACCATTCGGTGTCGTTCGTGGCGAACGGCCTGAAGGTGGAGCGGGAAAGCTACGGCGCGCGTTTTCCCGTCTGATTACTCGTCGCGGCCTTCCAGCATGGTGCGCCGCAGCATCACGTAGATCGCCCCGGTGCCGCCGTGGCGTGGCAGGCAGGAGGCGAAGCCGAGCACCTGCGGGTGCTGGCGCAGCCAGGTATTCACGTGGCTCTTCACCATCGGGCTGCGACCATCGACGCGAGCGGCCTTGCCATGGGTGACACGGACGCAGCGGATCTCGAAACGAGTGGCTTCGGCGATGAAGTCCCAGAGGGTTTCGCGGGCGGTCTCGATCTTCATGCCGTGCAGGTCGAGGCTGCCCTCGAAGGCGATCTGGCCGGCCTTGAGCTTGCGGATCTGGCCTTCCTGGACGCCGTCGCGGGCCCAGTAGAGTTCGTCTTCGGGGCCGACGTCGATGACGAACTGGTCGGACAGGCCGTCCACCCGGATGTTCTCGGTGCGCACGGTCGCGTTCTGCCGCAGCTCCTTGAGCTGCTTGCGGTCGGCCTTGGGCTTGCCGGTGTCGGCCTGGTCCACGGTGATGCGCTTGACGCCGCGCATCTCGCGGGCGAACTGGGAAAAATCGTCGTCTTGCATGCGCACCTCCTCGAAGAGCCGCGCAGTCTAACGGATCGTGCCGGTCCTACGGAAATTCGCCCAGGAATTCAGTTGCGGCGCTTCATCAGTCGCGGCGACAGGCTCAGGCCGTCGCGGCCACGGGCACGGCGGCGGGCGGCGCGCCAGAAGGTGACGCCCAGCCAGAGACATAACAGGCCGATGACCAGCAGCACGGCGGCAGCGCCCGGTTCGATGTGCAGGACGCCCACCGCGGGCTGGCGGCGGAGCAGGGCGGCGACGCCGGCCATGCTGGACAGGATGCCGAAGGTGGCGATCACCGCGGCAATCGCGGCGGCAAAGCGCCAGCGCCAGCGCCCTGGTCGTTTCGGGCGCAGGCTGGGTGGGTCGAACTTCTCGGTCATCTTCATCCCGACTTCCTCATCTGTTGAACGAGGCTATGACCGGTGGGGAGGGGTGGGGTTCCAACCCCAGGGTCGGGAAGCGCGGCGAACCCGCTGGGTGAGCGGGTTCGCGGGCTTTCGCGCCTAAGCTGAGCCTAACCCCGGGCGCTTGTCGCTGCCGCCCGTCGGGACGAGTGGCTTCAGACCAGCGCCTGGGCCTGTGCGACCACGGCGGCGAAGTTGTCGCCCAGGGCAGCGATTTCCGCGCGGTGCAGGTCGCGGGCGGCGAGCACGCCACCTTCGGGGGTGGGGATGTCGCGGGTGGCGCAGGCCGCGTCCACCAGGGTGCAGCGGTAACCGTAGTCCTTGGCAGCGCGGACGGTGGTGCTGATGCTGGAGTGGGTCATGAACCCGCAGACGATCAGGTCCAGGCGGCCGCTGGCCTGCAGGCGGTCATGCAGGTCGGTGCCGGCGAAGGCGTTGGGCAGGCGCTTGTCCACCACCACCTCGCCAGGCAGTGGAGCCAGCTCCGGCAGGAAGCGGCCGCGCGGGCCCTGCGGGTCGAGCAGGCCACCGACCACACCCAGGTGATGCACATGGACGATAGGAGTGCCCATGTTCCGGGCCGTCTCCAGCAGCAGGCGAATCTGCGCCACCGCCGCGTCCAGGTCAGGCAGGGCGAGCACGCCGCTGCGGTATTCCTCCTGGGCGTCGATGATCAACAGAGTGCTCTGGCGCAGGGTGGCCGGCGGATATCCGCGCCCACTGATCTGCAGCATGCTGAGCGGATGGGACATGTCTGGACTCCTGTAAATGCATGTTCACTCATTGTGGGCCGTAACGCGTCCGCTGTGAATCTTTGCGAACTCGCGCCAAAGTGGTATTGGCATTCTTCTCAGGAACCGCCCGGAGGCGCCCCAGAGCCCCCGCGTTCCGCTAGAATGCGCCCCTTTTTGCGAGCTGCGAGGACTGCTGCCGTGACCGAATCCCGTTTGCTGACCCTGCGTGACCACATCCGCTGGGCCGTCAGCCGCTTCCACGCCGAGGAACTGTTCTTTGGCCACGGTACCGACAACGCCTGGGACGAAGCCCGCCAGTTGGTGCTGGGCGCGCTGCACCTGCCCTGGGAAATGGCCGATGCCTACCTGGACTGCCGCCTCGAGGACGAGGAGCGCGACTACCTGATGCACCTGCTGCGCCGGCGCATCGAGGAGCGTGTGCCGACCGCCTACCTGCTGGGCGAAGCCTGGTTCTGCGGCATGCCTTTCGTGGTGGACGAGCGCGTACTCGTGCCGCGCTCGCCCATCGCCGAGCTGATCGAACGCCGCTTCGAGCCCTGGCTGGCGGCCGACCCGGCGAGAATCCTCGACCTTTGCACGGGTTCGGGCTGCATCGGGATCGCCTGTGCCAGCGCCTTCCCGGACTCCGAGGTGGTGCTGGGCGACCTGTCGTTCGACGCCCTGGAAGTGGCCAACATCAACATCGAGCGCCACGAGCTCGGCGAGCGCGTCTATACCGTGCAGGGTGATGGTTTCGAAGGCCTGCCGGGCCAGCGTTTCGACCTGATAGTGTCGAACCCGCCCTATGTCGACGCCGAAGATTTCGCCGACATGCCGGCGGAGTACCACCACGAGCCCGAACTGGGCCTGGCCTGCGGCAACGACGGCCTGGACCTGGTGCGGCGCATGCTGGCCGAGGCCGGGGACCACCTGACCGAACGCGGCACGCTGGTAGTGGAAGTGGGCAACAGCCAGGTGCACGTGGCGGCCCTCTACCCGGAAGTGGACTTCACCTGGCTGGACTTCGAGTACGGCGGCCACGGCGTGTTCCTGCTTTCGGCGCAGCAGTGCCGCGAGCATCAGGAGCTGTTCAGGTCGCGGATCAAAGCCTGAATGAACCTGTAGGAGCGGGCCATGCCCGTGATCGCGCCCATGGGGCGCTCCTACAGGGAATCGCCACGCCTCAGTGCGTGGCGATCCAGATCAGCAGACCGGCCTGGAACACGGCGAACACCGTCAGGCAGGCAATGGTGAAGCGCAGGCTGGTGTCGTCGCGGCGGAAGGTCTCGATGCGCTGTTCCAGCCGGCGGATTTCGCTGGACTGGGTGGCGAGGTTCTGGTCGGCCTGTTCCAGCATGGAGCCGGCCTCCAGCAGCGGCAGTATCTGCACCTTCTCCTTGTGCCAGTCGTCATACAGCTCGCTGACCCGGCCGACGCTGTAGCGCGCCTTCAGCAACCGCGAGTCTTCGTAGATCACGTCGAAGCCCTGGGCGCGCAGGAAGTGGTCGCGGCGCTGCCGGGCCTCTTCGTTGGGCGTGTCCTTCATCGCCAGCGCGCCGCCCTCGACGCGGTAGTGTGACCACTTCTTTTTCGCCCAGGCCACCCCCTGGGCCAGCAGGAAGCGCCCGAGGCCGCGGTTCAGCGGATCGGTGGCAAAGCCTGAATCGGCGCCAAAGCGCACTTCCTTGTTGCGGTGGTCCGCCCAGACCTCCAGCAGGTTCACTTCCTTGCGCAGCACCTGGCCGGGCACCTGAACGGTTAGGCGCAGCAGGCTCTGCTCGGCGTTGTGGCGTTCCACCCGGCCGAGCTGGACGAAGCGCAGCGGGCGCGCACCGGTGCTGCGGTCGGTGGGCAGCGGCGCCAGGCGCAGCAGGCGATAGTGTTCCGGCGCCAGCTCGGCCCACGGGTGCGGGCGGGCGGCGGCCTCGTCGGCGGCGACGGCGGTCTGTTCGGCTTCAGTCATGGGGATCTACCTCGGGGCCTGGTGGGCGTGACCAGGGCTCTCCCGTGGTTTATCGACGCACCGGCGGATTTCTTGAGACGTTCGCTCCAGATTCCGCCAGCGTGCCACCGGGCAGGTTCTGCGCCTGCCGGATGAAAGTCGTGACGTGCTGCACCAGCTCGCGGGCCAGCGGCAGGTTGGGGTTGTTGTAGGAGGCGAGCTGTTGCGGACCGCTGGTCGGAACGATGCGCAGGATGTGGTTCATCCCCGAGATCAGGTGGAAGTCGCTGTCGGGCTTGGCGCGCTTGAGTGCCTGGGCATCCTCGACGCCGACCTGGATATCGTTGGTGCCCTGCAGGATCAGGGTGGGCAGCTTGAGCGTGGCGAAGGCGCGGGCCGGGTCCTGGCGGAACAGCGAGATCAGGTACGGCTGCACGCTGGGGCGGAACAGCACTTTCAGCGGCTTCGGCACCCTGGGCTGCAACTGCCCGGCCTGCAGCCTGTCGATCAGTTGGTCGGCTTGCGCGAGCAGGGGCGGGGGCAGACGGCCCTGCAACTGTTCGCGCAGCACATCGCCGATCGGGCGGGCGCTGCCGGCCAGGGAAACCAGCGCCTCGGCATGGGTTTGCGGTGCGGCGAGGCTGGCGATCAGCGCGCCTTCGCTGTGGCCGATGAGCACCTGCCGGCCGAAGCGCGGGTCGTGGGCCAACTTGTCGCTCCAGGCCACCACGTCGCCGACGTAGGCCTCGACGCTGAGCTCTTCCTCGCGCGGCGCTGCGGGCAGGCTGCGGGCCACTCCGCGCTTGTCGTAGCGCACGCTGGCGATGCCGTTCTCCGCCAGTGCCTCGGCCAGCTTGCGCAGGTAGGCGTTCTGCCCGCCCTCGGGGTTGTTGCCGTCGCGGTCGGTGGGGCCGGAGCCGGCGATCAGCAGGGCCACCGGCGGTGGAGTGTCAGTCTGTGGCAGCAGCATCGTGCCGCGCAGCACGCCGTGACCTGTGTCCAGGTCATAGGGGCGTTGCAGGATGCTGGTGGGGGCTGCCTGGGCGAAGGAGGAAATGAGCAGGAAGCAGAACAGGGCGAGACGGCGCATCGATGACTTCAGGATGGGGCTGATGGCGCTTTGATCCTCACGGGCCGCGAAGGTTCGCAGGGCGGATTGACGCAGGTATACTGCTCGGCCTTTTCGAATCCCAGTCTTTTCGCGGAGCCTCGCATGTCCGGCAACACCTACGGCAAGCTGTTCACCGTCACCACCGCTGGCGAAAGCCACGGCCCGGCGCTGGTCGCCATCGTCGACGGCTGCCCGCCCGGCCTGGAGATTTCCCTGGAAGACCTGCAGCGCGACCTGGACCGCCGCAAGCCCGGCACCAGCCGCCACACCACCCAGCGCCAGGAAGCCGACGAGGTGGAAATCCTCTCTGGCGTGTTCGAGGGCAAGACCACCGGCACCCCGATCGGCCTGCTGATCCGCAACACCGACCAGAAGTCCAAGGACTACTCGGCGATCAAGGACCTGTTCCGCCCGGCCCACGCCGATTACACCTACCACCACAAGTACGGTGTGCGTGACTACCGTGGTGGCGGCCGCTCCTCGGCGCGCGAGACCGCCATGCGCGTAGCGGCCGGCGCCATCGCCAAGAAGGTGCTGGCAGGCATGGGCATCAGCGTGCGCGGCTACATGAGCCAGCTCGGCCCGATCGAAATCCCCTTCAAGACCTGGGACAGCGTCGAAGAGAACGCCTTCTTCAGCCCCGACCCGGACAAGGTGCCGGAGCTGGAGGCCTACATGGACCAGCTGCGCCGTGACCAGGACTCGGTCGGCGCGAAGATCACCGTGGTCGCCGAAGGTGTGCCGCCAGGCCTGGGCGAGCCGATCTTCGACCGCCTGGATGCCGAACTGGCCCACGCGCTGATGAGCATCAACGCGGTGAAGGGCGTGGAAATCGGCGCCGGCTTCGCCAGCGTCGCCCAGCGCGGCGCCGAGCACCGCGACGAGCTGACCCCGGAAGGCTTCCTGTCGAACAATGCCGGCGGCATCCTCGGCGGCATCTCCTCCGGCCAGCCGATCGTCGCCCACCTGGCGCTCAAGCCGACCTCCAGCATCACCACCCCCGGCCGTTCCATCGACGTGAACGGCAACCCGGTGGACGTGATCACCAAGGGCCGCCACGACCCGTGCGTGGGCATCCGCGCGACCCCCATCGCCGAGGCGATGATGGCCATCGTGCTGCTCGACCACCTGCTGCGCCATCGCGCGCAGAATGCCGACGTGAAGGTCGGCACTCCGGTCCTCGGTCAGCTCTGATCGACCTGAACCTTCCGCGGGCCAACCGGTTCGCGGAAGGTTCGTCGCGCCGCCGATGACGCAGGTCCCTTACTGGCGGTTGTCCAGTTTCTACTTCTTCTACTTCTGCCTGCTGGGCGGGACGGCGCCGTTCCTCGCGCTGTATTTCCATCACCTGGGCTTCTCCAGCGCGCGCATCGGCGAGCTGGTCGCCATCCCCATGCTGATGCGCTGCGTGGCGCCGAACCTGTGGGGCTGGCTGGGCGACCGCAGCGGCCAGCGGCTGGCCATCGTGCGCTTTGGCGCGGTGTGCACGGCGCTGTGCTTCGCCGGCATATTCCTCGGCCACAGCTATGCCTGGCTCGCGCTGATCATGGCCGGGCACGCGTTCTTCTGGCACGCGGTGCTGCCGCAGTTCGAAGTGATCACCCTGGCGCACCTGAGTGGGCGCACCGAGAGCTACAGCCGTATTCGCCTGTGGGGCTCCATCGGCTTTATCTGCACTGTGGTCGGCCTCGGCTGGCTGTTCGAGTTCGCCAGCCTGGACGCCTATCCGCTGGCGTTGCTGGCGATCATGCTCGGCATCGTCGGCGCCAGCTGGTGGGTGCCGAACGCCCAGCCGCCGGCGCGGCAGGACGAAGCCAGCGCCGGTGGCTTCCGTCAGCAACTGCTCAAGCCCGGCGTGCTCGCGTTCTACCTCTGCGTGTGCCTGATGCAGCTGTCCCACGGCCCGTACTACACCTTCCTGACCCTGCACCTGGAAGCGCTCGGCTATGCCCGTGGGCTGATCGGCCAGCTCTGGGCGCTGGGCGTGGTGGCCGAGGTGCTGCTGTTCCTGGTCATGCCGCGCCTGCTCAAGCGCTTCTCCCTGCGCCAGGTGCTGGTGGCGAGCTTCCTGCTGGCGGCCTTGCGCTGGCTGCTGCTGGGTACGCTGGCCGGACACCTGCTGGTGTTGCTGTTCGCCCAGTTGCTGCACGCGGCGACCTTCGGCAGTTTCCACGCCGCCGCTATCCACTTCGTCCAGCGCAGCTTCCAGGCGCGCCAGCAGGGCCAGGGCCAGGCGCTCTACGCCGCACTGGCGGGGACCGGTGGCGCGCTCGGCGCGCTTTACTCCGGCTACAGCTGGGGTAGCCTTGGCCCGGCCTGGACCTTTTCCATCGCCAGCCTTGCCGCGCTGGCCGCCGCCTTCATCATCTGGACCCGTCTGAACGAGGACCCGCATGAACGACACCCGTGAACAGCTGACCCGGCAGATCATCGACGCCGGCCGCTTCCTCTATGGCCGTGGCTGGTCGCCGGCCACCAGCAGCAACTACTCGGCGCGCCTGGCGGCCGACCGCGCGCTGCTCACCGTCTCGGGCAAGCACAAGGGCCAGCTTGGCGAGGGCGACGTGCTGGAAACGGATCTTTCCGGCAACAGCCTGGAGCCGGGCAAGAAGCCTTCGGCGGAAACCCTGCTGCACACCCAGCTCTACGCCTGGCGCGCGGAGATCGGTGCGGTGCTGCACACCCATTCGGTCAACGCTACCGTGCTGTCGCGACTGACCGCCGGCGACCGCCTGGAGCTGGAGGACTACGAGCTGCAGAAGGCCTTCAGCGGCGTCACCACCCACGAAGGCCGCGTGACCGTGCCGATCTTCGACAACGACCAGGACATCGCCCGACTGGCCGCCCAGGTGCAGCCCTGGCTCGATGCGCATCCGGATTGCCCGGGTTACCTGATCCGCGGCCACGGCCTGTACACTTGGGGCCCACGCATGGCCGATGCCCTGCGCCAGATCGAAGCCTTCGAATTCCTCTTCGAATGCGAATTGAAAGTCTTGAGCCTTCGCGGCGGCACGCGCTGAGCGAATCCGGCCCGCTTTTGCGGAAACAGCCCAGAAGGATAACGACCATGAGCAGCCTGACCGTCTACCACGAATCCAACCCCGAGCAGCCACTGAAGCTGCTGACCCACGCCGAGGACATCGCCTCCACCCTGGGCGAGCTGGGCGTGCGCTTCCAGCGCTGGGCGGCCAACGCCCCCATCGTCCCCGGCGCCAGCCAGGAAGAAGTGATCGCCGCCTACCAGCACGAGATTCGCCGCCTGCAGGAGGAGGAGGGTTATGTCACCGTCGACGTGGTCAGCCTCACCGCCGACCATCCGCAGAAGGACGAGCTGCGCGCCAAGTTCCTCGACGAGCACCGCCACGGCGAGGACGAGGTGCGTTTCTTCGTCGCTGGTCGCGGGCTGTTCACCCTGCACATCGAGGATCACGTGTACGCCGTGCAGTGCGAGAAGAACGACCTGATCTCGGTGCCTGCCGGCACCCGCCACTGGTTCGACATGGGCGAGCGTCCGCACTTCGTCGCCATCCGCCTGTTCAACAACGCCGAGGGCTGGGTCGCGAAGTTCACCGGCGACGAGATCGCCAAGCGCTTTCCGTTGCTGGAAGACTGATTCTTTCGCCCCGGCGTTGCCGGGCGTTCCTTGCTTTTCGTAGGACCGAGGGGGACGCCTAGTCCTTGCTCGCGAACGCACCGCGCTGCTGCATCTGTTCGCGAGCAAGCTCGCTCTTACCGCCATATCCCCCCGCCTGTGCCAGGGGCGGGCAGCTGGAGTTTTCATGCCCATCAAAGCCATCCTCACTGACATCGAAGGCACCACCAGCGCCGTCAGCTTCGTCTTCGACGTGCTCTTCCCCTATGCCGCCGCGCACCTGCCGGACTACGTGCGCGAGCACGCCGCCGAGCCCGCCGTAGCCGAGCAGCTGGCTGCTGTGCGCGCCGGCAGCGGCGAGGCGAACGCCGACACCGAACGCTGCATCGACATCCTCCTCGGCTGGATTGCCGAAGACCGCAAGGCCACGCCGCTCAAAGCGTTGCAGGGCATGGTCTGGGAACAGGGCTACCGTGCCGGCCAGCTCAAGGGTCACGTCTACCCGGACGCCGTCGACGCGCTGCGTCACTGGCACGCCGAGGGTTACCAGCTGTACGTCTATTCCTCCGGCTCGATCCAGGCGCAGAAGCTGATCTTCGGCTGCTCCGAGGCCGGCGACCTGTCGCCGCTGTTCTCCGGTTACTTCGACACTACCAGCGGGCCCAAGCGTGAGGCTGATTCCTACCAGCGCATCGCCGCTGCCATCGGCCTGCCGGGCGAGGAAATCCTCTTCCTGTCCGACGTGGTCCAGGAGCTGGACGCCGCGCAGCTGGCCGGCCTACAGACTATCGGCCTGGCCCGCGAGGGCGGTGTGCTGGAAGGCCACGACACCGTGGCCAGCTTTGCGGTGATCGACCCGGCGCGGGTCTGAGCCCTCCGTTGGCCAAACCCGCGCCGTTGCGGCGCGGACGGCTATGCTGATCAGGCCGACAATCGCATAGAGGGATCTTCTATATGGGTTCGACCCTGAGTGGCCTGATCAGCCTGATCATCTTTGCCCTGGATATCTGGGCGATCATCAACGTGGTGAAGAGCAACGCCGAGATGTCGATGAAGATCATCTGGATCCTGGTGATCGTCATCCTGCCGGTACTGGGCCTGATTATCTGGGCGGTAGCGGGGCCGCGGGGGAATGTGAAGATCTAGTTGCCGTCGCTCCCTGCAGGGGCGCCCCATGGGCGCTCCTGCAGGGTGCTCCTCAGTCAAACCGATAATGCATCCGCACGCAGCCTGGCTCGATGACCTTGGCCGACAGCAGCGTCGGTGATACCCGCAGGCCGGTGGCGGGGAACAGCGGGAAGCCGCCGCCGATGATCTCCGGCATTACGTAAACCTCCAGCTCATCCAGCGCCCCGCGCTCGAGGAAGGCCATCTGCAACTGGCCGCCGCCGAGCATCCACACGTCGCCATCCTCCAGCGCTCGCAGCTCCGCGACCAGCGCGTCGACATCGCTGCGGATTTCCAGCGGGCCCTTCGGGTCGTCGATGGGGCGAGAAGTCACCACCAGCACACGCTGTTTGCCGTAGGGCCAGGGACCGGGATCGGCGGCGAGGAAGTCGTAGGTCGCACGGCCCATGACGACCGTGCGAATGCGCTGGAGGAACAGGCCGTAGTCATGTTCGCCCAGCTGTAGCTGATCATGCTTGAACAGCCAGTCCAGCCCGTGTTCCGGGGTGGCGATGAAGCCGTCGAGGCTGCTGGCGATGTAGCCGAGAATCCTGGCCATGTGGGGTCTCCCTGGGTAAGCTTGGTGTCAATATATAAATGAATGTTCATTTATAAAAGAGGATGGCATGGCTCGAACCAAGACGGTGAGTGACGAAGCGATACTCGACGCCGCCATGGCGCTGATGGTGCGCAAAGGGCCGGAGGCGGTGACCTTCGCCGCCGTGGGCTGCGAGGTCGGGCTGTCCGCCGCGACGCTGGTGCAGCGACACGCAACCAAGGCCGAGTTCCTTCGCGCCGTGCTGCTGCGCGCTTGGGACCAACTTGATGAGCAGACCGCGCGCCTGGACGAGAGCGCCGAACTGAGCCCGGAAGGCGCCGTGCAGATGCTCGTGGCGATGTTCCCGGTGGGTGAGGGCGAGACGGATTACGCCGAAGGCTTGCTGATCCTGAGGGAAGACATGCGCGATCCGCTGTTGCGAGAGCGCGGTGCGCAGTGGGGCGCCACGTTGGCCAAGGCATTGGGGCGGCGCTTGAGCGATGATCCGCAGCGGCAGCCGATACTCGGCCGGCTGATGGCCAGCCAATGGCAGGGCGCGCAGCTGTGGTGGGCCTTCGAGCGCCAGGGCGATCCGGCCGGCGCCATCGGCGCAGAGCTGCGGCGCTGGTGCGACGTCGTGCTGAAGGCGGAAAGGGTTGCGGGATAGGGCGCAGGGATAGAGACTCGTTCGATGCATTACTGCCTGATCGAAACAGACCTCGGCTGGTTCGGGCTCGCCTGGAGCCCGCAGGGGATCACGCGCGCCTATCTGCCGGGTGACTCCGTGCACAGCGTGCGCGAGCGCTTCGACAAGCTCGGCAGCGAAACTGCCCACTGGCCGGCGTTCATCGACGAGGCGCGCCAGCTGATCCTGGGGTATGCGCGGGGCGAGGCAGTGTCCTTCGGCAATCTGCCACTGGACCTTTCCGCGGTGAGCGATTTTCACCGCCGGGTCTACGGCGACATTCTCCAGTTGGGGCGCGGTGAAACCACGACCTACGGCGAGATCGCCCGGCGACTGGGCGATGTCGGCTTGTCCCGTGCGGTGGGGCAGGCGATGGGCAGCAACCCGATCCCGCTGATCATTCCCTGCCACCGTGTGCTCGCCAGTGGCGGCAAGACCGGCGGCTTCTCCGCGCCGGGCGGCAGTACCTCGAAGATGCGCATGCTGGCGCTGGAAGGTTTCGAGGACCCGCAGGCAGCGCAGACCGCCTTCGATTTCTAGGCAGGATTCTCCTGAGCCGACTGCAGCTAAGCCGACTCCAGCGCGCCTTCCAGGCGCAGCAACAGTTCCTTGCGCGGCAGG
Source organism: Pseudomonas sp. PDM22 (assembly GCF_014851965.1). Classification (NCBI taxonomy): domain Bacteria; kingdom Pseudomonadati; phylum Pseudomonadota; class Gammaproteobacteria; order Pseudomonadales; family Pseudomonadaceae; genus Pseudomonas; species Pseudomonas sp. PDM22. Next base: position 542,597 of record NZ_JACVAR010000006.1, on the reverse strand, counting down.
CCGCCGGCGTAGCCGGTCAGGCTGCCGTTACTGCCGATCACCCGGTGGCAGGGAACGATGATGCTGATGGGATTGGCGCCGTTAGCTGCGCCCACCGCCCGAATTGCCCTGGGGCGGCCGATGCGTCGCGCGAGTTCTGCATAGACGGTGGTGTAGCCGTAGGGGATTTCCAGCAGCGCCTGCCAGACCTGGCGCTGGAACTCGGTGCCGCCAGTATTGAGACGCACATCGAAGCGCTGGCGCTTGCCGGCGAAATACTCGTCCAGCTGCCGCGCTACCTCGTCCAGCAAAGGGCTGCCCTGTTGCCAGTCAGGCTCGGGATAGTGGCGCGTCTCCAGGTCCATGTAGAGCATTCGCAGACCGCCCTCGTCGCCGGCCAGCAGCAGGCGGCCGGTGGGGCTGTCGTGGTAGCGGTAGTGCATGGTCATCCTCCGGTTCGGCCGGCCTGGGAATAGGCGTGCCACAGATAGACGGCGGCGTAGGCGCGCCATGGCCGCCAGGCTTCGGCGCGGCGTTGCAGTTCGCGGGCGGTGATGCCTTCGGCGCCCCAGACGGGCGATTTGAGCAGGCCCAGGTCGGCGGCGGGGAAGGCATCCGGGTCGCCGAAGGCCCGCAGGGCGACGTACTCCGCGGTCCATGGGCCGATGCCGGGGAGGGCACAGAGGCGTTTCACCAGGTCCTCGGCGCCGTCGTCCACGTGCAGTGCCAGCGCGCCGCTGGCGCAGGCGGCGGAGAAGCGCTGCAAGGTTTCCACCCGCTTGCCGGGCATGCCGATACCGGCGAGGTCGGCTCCGGCCAGGGCTTCGGGCGTGGGGAAGAGGCGGGTTGGCTGGCCTTCGGCTTCTCCTGGCAACGTCTCGCCCAGACGCTGCACCAGCCGCCCGACGATGGTCACGGCGGCTTTCACCGTGACCTGCTGGCCGACGATGGCGCGCACAGCCTGCTCGAACGGGTCGAACGCAGTGGGCAGGCGCAGGCCGGGGGCTTGCAGCAGTAGCGGGCCGAGGACGGCATCTTCGCCCAGGTGCCCGGCGATAGGCGCGGGGTCGCTGTCCAGGTCGAACATCTTGCGTACCCGAGCCGTCAGCGCCTCGGCGTGACGGGTCGGCAGGTGCAGCTCCAGTTCCAGCTCGGCGCGGTCATCCAGCGGCGTAACGCTGAACCAGCCGCTGTCCGCGCCCAGCCGGACACTGCGGGCGTAACGCCGGGGCGACAGGCATTCGACGCCGGCCAGGCTGCGCAGGGCGAAGTGCTCGTGGAACTGCTGCCAGTCCCAGGGGGCCCGGTAGGGCAGGCGGATGCTGCGGGAGTCGGTGGCTGTGTTGTTCATGCGGCGACCTTACCTGTTGCGCGGCGGGCTGTCCTCCCGCGCCTGACTTTCAAACTGTCGCGCTCAGGCTGTTTATATGGAAGGCGCCGACAGCAGGGTTCGACCTGTCATCTTCCGGCACGTAGAATGCGCGCCTCTTTCGGGGCGGCCCGGCCGTCCCCTCCTAGTGTCTTGTCCCGACGGGAGCCCACTGCATGCACGATTACCAGGAAACCCTCTACGACGGCTATGGCCAGCGTTTCAGCGTCGACAGGATGCTCCACGAGGTGCGCACCGAGCACCAGCACCTGGTGATCTTCGAGAATGCCCGCATGGGCCGGGTGATGGCGCTGGACGGCGTGATCCAGACCACCGAGGCCGACGAGTTCATCTACCACGAGATGCTCACCCATGTGCCGATCCTCGCCCATGGCGCGGCCAAGCGCGTGCTGATCATCGGCGGCGGCGACGGCGGCATGCTGCGTGAGGTGTCCAAGCACGCCAGCGTCGAGCACATCACCATGGTCGAGATCGACGGTACCGTGGTCGACATGTGCAAGGAGTTCCTGCCCAACCATTCCCAGGGCGCCTTCGACGATGCGCGCCTGAACCTGGTGATCGACGATGGCATGCGCTTCGTCGCCACCACCACGGAGAAGTTCGACGTCATCATCTCCGACTCCACCGACCCGATCGGTCCGGGCGAAGTGCTGTTCTCGGAGAACTTCTACCAGGCCTGCCACCGCTGCCTGAACGAAGGCGGTGTACTGGTGACCCAGAACGGCACGCCGTTCATGCAGCTGGACACCGTGCGCAACACCGCTGGGCGCATGAACGGCCTGTTCACCGACTGGCACTTCTACCAGGCGGCCGTGCCGACCTACATCGGCGGCTCGATGACCTTCGCCTGGGGCTCGACCAACCCGGCGCTGCGCAAGGTCGACGTTGCCACCCTGGCCCGGCGTTTCGCTGCAAGCGGCATTCAGACCCGCTACTACAACCCGGCCATCCACCAGGGCGCCTTCGCCCTGCCGCAGTACGTGTTGCAGGCCATCGGCAAGCCGGCCAACGACTGATCCAGCGCTGCCCGCCACGCCCCGCGCGTGGTGGGCAGGGGCGCAATGCCCCGGATTGCCCGTCCTTCGGGACATTTTCTTCACATGCCGGCCGGCACTATCCCCGCCGTCAGGCGGTCCCACCTGCGCCGGTTCACGCTTGCATCATCCCGAAACGAATGCACCGCCAGGCTTAATGTCCGCTTAAGGCGCGCACAATAGAATGCGACGCCGCTGCTTTTGCGGTGTAATGCCGCAGCCTTTCGCGCTCGCGCGGGCAGCCCGTCTGTCCGGCCATGGCGACGCTCCTTCGAACCCTGAACGTTCACAACGGAACCAAGAAATGGGCCAATCAGAAGTCCTGACCAACCGCCAGACCGGTGCGAGCCTCACGCGGCCGACCCTGTCCAGCCACCTGGCGTTCACCGCGCTCAGCGTCGTTGCGCTGATGGTGATGTTCTCCCTGCTGCGCGTGGCACTGCTCGTCTACAACCGCGAGCTGATCGGCAGCACCCCGGCGTCCACTTTCGTCGAGGCCTTCATCACCGGCATGCGCTTCGACATCCGCGCGGTGGTCTACATCGTCGCCCCGCTGGTGTTCGCCATCGCCAGCGTGCGCGCCATGGGCTGGCGTTGGCTGTGGAAGACCTGGCTGACCATCGCCGCGAGCATCACGCTGTTCCTCGGCGTGCTGGAGATGGACTTCTACCGCGAGTTCCACCAGCGCCTGAACAGCCTGGTGTTCCAGTACATGTCCGAAGACCCGAAGACGGTCATGAGCATGATCTGGTACGGCTACCCGGTGGTTCGCTATCTGCTGGCCTGGGCCTTTGCCACCTGGATCCTGTACCTGCTGTTCCGCGGCATCGACCGCGCCACCCGTCCGGATGCTTCCGGTCCGTCCGCCGCCGTCTGGTACATCCGCGTGGCCGTGATGCTGGTGGTGATCCTGCTGTGCGTGGTGGCCGCTCGCGGCACCCTGCGCCAGGGCCCGCCGCTGCGCTGGGGCGATGCCTTCACCACCGATTCGATGTTCGCCAACCAGCTGGGCCTGAACGGCACCCTCAGCCTGATCAAGGCTGCCGAGAGTCGCTTCCTGTCCGAAGACCGCGACAACATCTGGAAAGCCACCCTGCCGGTGGACCAGGCACGCGATGTGGTGCGCCAGATGCTGGTGATGCCGGACGACAAGCTGGTCGACGCCGACGATGCCGCCGTGCGCCGCGACTACACCCCGCCGGCCGACGGCACCCTGCCGATCAAGAACGTCGTGGTGATCCTGATGGAAAGCTTCGCCGGCCACTATGTCGGTGCGCTGGGCGGCAAGGGCAACATCACGCCGTACTTCGACAAGATGAGCAAGGAAGGGCTGCTGTTCACCCAGTACTTCTCCAACGGCACCCACACCCACCAGGGCATGTTCGCCACCATGGCGTGCTTCCCCAACCTGCCGGGCTTCGAATACCTGATGCAGACGCCCGAGGGTGGCCACAAGTTCTCCGGCCTGCCGCAGCTGCTGTCGGCGCGCAAGTTCGAGGACGTCTACGTCTACAACGGCGACTTCGCCTGGGACAACCAGTCCGGCTTCTTCGCCAACCAGGGCATGACCTCGTTCATCGGCCGCAACGACTTCGTCAATCCGGTGTTCTCCGACCCGACCTGGGGTGTGTCCGACCAGGACATGTTCGCTCGCGGCAACGAGGAGCTGGACAAGCTCGAAGCCACCGGCAAACCGTTCTATGCCCTGCTGCAGACCCTGTCCAACCACGTGCCCTACGCACTGCCCAAGGATCTGCCGGTGGAGCGCGTGACCGGTAACGGCAGCCTCGACGAGCACCTGACCGCCATGCGTTATTCCGACTGGGCGCTGGGGCAGTTCTTCGAGAAGGCGAAGAAATCGCCGTACTACAAGGACACCCTGTTCGTGGTCGTCGGCGACCATGGTTTCGGCAGTCCCGAGCAGTTGACCGAGATGGACCTGTTCCGCTTCAACGTGCCGCTGCTGCTGGTTGCCCCGGGCATCCAGGAGAAGTTCGGCGCGACCCGCGATACCGTCGGCACCCAGATCGACATCGTGCCGACCATCATGGGCCGCCTGGGCGGTGAAGTGCGTCACCAGTGCTGGGGCCGCGACCTGCTGAACCTGCCGGCTGGCGACAAGGGCATCGGCGTCATCAAGCCGTCGGGCAGCGAGCAGGTGGTCGCCGTGATTTCCGGTAACCGCATCCTCATCCGTCCGAAGGAAGGCGATATCCGCGTCTACGACTACAAGCTGGGCAGCGACTTCGGCGTGAAGCGTGTGGACGGCGCGTCCGACCAGGAGAGCCTGCGCGTGCGCCTGGAGTCCTTCATCCAGACCGCGACCAAGAGCCTGCTGGACAACACCGCTGGCGTGGTGGACGGCAAGCCTGACGTGAAGTGATCGAGCGCTGAGTGAAAAGGGGCCTTCGGGCCCCTTTTTCATTCACTGACGGAGCATCCTGTAGGCGCGGACAATGCCCGCGATCGCGCGTGTGGCGCGCTCCTAGAAGGCTTATGCCAGGCGCTGCGGATAGGAAATAAGCAACCCGATTAACGGTAAAAAGCAGTTATAAAGTAAGACCACATCGATCTAATGGATTATAAGAAAAGCCGTTATCCTGCCGCCCACACCACGAGGTGATCAGTTTCGCCAGTCAGGACGCGTAGATGGATGTTGGCAATATCGGTTTCGTAATCGCGGGTCTTGTCGTTGGCTTTATCGTTGGAATGACCGGTGTCGGCGGCGGTTCGCTGATGACGCCGATTCTCCTCTGGTTCGGTATCAACCCCGCTGCCGCCGTGGGCACCGACCTGCTCTATGCCGCCATTACCAAGTCCGGCGGCGTCCTGGTTCACCGCAAGAACGACAACATCGACTGGCGCATCACCGGCTGGCTGGCCTTGGGCAGCGTTCCGGCGGCGGCGCTGACGCTGCTGTTCCTGCACAGCCTGCACACCGATACCGCGGCCATGAACGCCGTGATCAAGAACGCCCTGGGCGTCGTGCTGCTGCTCACTGCGTTGGCAGTGCTGTTCAAGAAGCAGGTGCTGGCCTTCGCCCAGCGCCATGCCGGCGACAGTTTCCACTTCAGTGGCTCGAAGCTGAACACCCTGACCGTGATCACCGGCGCCATCCTCGGCGCGATGGTCGCGCTGACCTCCATCGGCGCCGGCGCATTGGGCACCGTGGCACTGTTCATCCTCTATCCGTTCCTCGCCACCCGCCGCCTGGTGGGCACCGAGATCGCCCACGCCGTACCGCTCACCCTGGTCGCCGGCCTCGGCCACGCCAGCATGGGCAACATGGACTGGGGCCTGCTGGGCTACCTGCTGATCGGCTCGTTGCCGGGCATCTACGTCGGCAGCCACCTGGCCGGACGCATTCCGGACGGCATCCTGCGGCCGTGCCTGGCTGTGATGCTGGCGATGATCGGCTACAAGCTGGTCTTCTAAGCGCCAGCTTCCCGAGCGCTCAGCCGCGGCGGAAACGCCCCGGCGTCACGCCTTTCCAGCGGCGGAAGGCGTGAATGAAGTTCGACACCTCGCCATAGCCGAGCCGCTCGGCAATCTCCTCCAGACGAATCGCCCCGGTGGCCAGCAACTCCTCGGCCAGCGCCTGGCGTACCTCGTCCAGCAGGGCGCGATAGCTGCTGCCTTCGGTTTCCAGCCGGCGACGCAGCGTGCGCGACGTCATGTGCAGCTCATCTGCCAGTTGTTCCATGTCCGGCAGCCGCCCCGGTGTGCCCAGCAGTCGATCACGGATCTGTCCGGAGAGCCCGGTGCGCACCTGGCGCCGGGCGAGCAGGGCGCGGCACTGCTCCTCGCAGCGGCGCGCCACCTCTGGGTTGGCGCCCGGCAGCGGCATTTCGAGGATGCGGCTGTCGAAGACGATGCGGTTCTCCGCCTGGCCAAAGAGCGGCGTCACGCCCAGTTCATCGATGTACGGTTGCAGGTCGGCCGGCGCCTCGCGGCGGAACAGCGCCTGGCGGATCGGCGGCGGCTGGTTGGTGAGGTCGCGCTGGATGCGCAGCACGCCGCCGCCGTCGCGGTCGATGAGGAAGTCGCGCAGGTCTTCCGGCACCGCTGAGTCGTCCAGCACCAGGTGCGCCTCGCCGTCGTGCTCCTCCAGCGTCATGCGGTGGAAGGCGTAGGTCAGGTCGAGGTAGCGCAGGCCCAGGTGCGCCGCGCTGAGGAAGGTCGAGCTGCTGAGCAGGGCGAAGCCCCAGATGCCATAGGTGTTGAGGTGATAACGCAGGCCAGCCTTGAGGCCGATACCGGGGCGCTGGCCGATCTGCCGGTTGATGTTGCGCAGCAGCTCCAGTTCCTGGCTGGCTTCCACCTCGGCGCCCGGGTCGGCGAGCACGCCGATGTCCAGGCCCGTGCCATCCAGGCACTGTTCCAGGGTCATGCCGTGGTCGAGGCCGAACTGCGTCATGAGCTGCACGCTGATGGCGCTGCGCCGCGGCGACCAGGCTGGAGTAGCAGGCATCGGAACCTCGGCTTTCAAATGACCGAAAATCAGGGGTGACCGAAAGTCACAATTTTATGTCCGACTATGCCATAACCTGCGGTAGGAAGTCGCACTAGGATGGTGTCATCCGCCGCTGTGCGGACTTCGAAACCGGGAGCACAACAATGACAACATCATCCCGTCGATCGGCCGCCCCGCGCGTGCTGATCATCGGTGCCGGCTTTGCCGGCCTGGGCCTGGCGATCCGCCTGCAGCAAGCGGGCATCCAGGACTTCCTGATCCTCGAGAAGGCTGCCGACGTCGGTGGCTGTTGGCGCGAGAACGTCTATCCGGGCGCCGCCTGCGACGTGCCTTCGCATCTGTACTCCTTCTCCTTCGAACCCAAGGCCGATTGGTCGCGCAAGTTCGCGCCCCAGGCGGAAATCCTCGACTACGCGCGGCACTGCGCGGACAAGTACCGCCTGCGTGAGCGCATCCGTTTCAACTGCGAAGTGCGCGAGGCGAGCTTCGACGAAGCGGCCGGCGAGTGGCGGGTGGCCTGCGCCGACGGCGAGGAGCTGCGCGCCCAGTCGCTGGTCTGCGCCCTCGGCCAGCTGAGCCGCCCGCTGATCCCGAAGCTGCCGGGCATCGAACGCTTCCAGGGCAAGGCGTTCCACTCCGCGCAGTGGGACCACGGTGCGCCGCTGGAGGGCAAGCGCGTCGCGGTAGTCGGCACCGGCGCCAGCGCCATCCAGTTCGTCCCGCAGATCGCTCCGAAGGTGGCCGAGCTGCTGCTGTTCCAGCGCAGCGCCGCCTACGTGATTCCCAAGCCGGACCGCCCCTACGCCGACTGGGAGCGCCGCATCAAGTCGCGCCTGCCCTGGCTGCAGCGTCTGGACCGGGGCCTGAAGTACATCCAGCATGAGGCCCGCGCGCTGGCCTTCACCGTATTCCCGCCGATGATGAAAATCATGCGGATCAGTTTCCACCTGCACATGCGCAAGAGCATCAGCGATCCGCAACTGCGCGCGCGGCTGGAGCCCGATTACCCCATGGGCTGCAAGCGTATCCTGATCAGCAACGACTACTACCCGGCGCTGGCGCGCAGCAACGTGAAGCTGGTGGATACCGGCATCCGCGAAGTCACCGAGGACGCCATCGTCACCCGCGACGGCGTGCGGCATCCGGTGGACACGATCATCTACGGCACCGGTTTCGCCGCCACCGAGTTCCTCGCGCCGATGCAAATCACCGGCCTCGCCGGGCGCGAACTGAACCAGGCCTGGAGTGACGGTGCCGAGGCCTACAAGGGCATCAGTGTCAGCGGCTTCCCCAACTTCTTCATCCTCTACGGGCCGAACACCAACCTGGGGCACAACTCCATCATCTACATGCTGGAGAGCCAGTTCCCCTATGTGCTCGGCTGCCTGCAGCGAATCCAGCGCGAGGGCCTGAAGTACCTGGACCTCAAGCGGCAGGCGCAGCAGGGCTTCAACCGCCAGTTGCAGCACGACCTGCGGCACACCATCTGGGAGCGCGGTTGCAGCAGCTGGTACAAGACCGCCAGCGGGCGCAATACCGTGAACTGGCCGGGCTTCACCTTCCGCTATCGCCAACAGACCCGTCAGCCGGAGTTCGCCGACTATGACTGCATCCGTTGAACCGCAAGTGCCGCTGTCGACCCGCCAGAAGCTGCTGACGGCCGCCCTGCGTGGCGCGCTCAACCTGCTGTTCCGCGGGCTGATGGGCCCGCAGTTGCCGGTGAAGGCGCAGCGCGCTTTGCTGCGTGGGCTGACGGCCGCCACGCTGACGCCGCGCGGCGTGCACCGGGAGCAGACGACGCTGGGCGGCGTTCCCGCCGAAGTCTGGCGGTCGGAAGGTGTCGGCGAGGGCAGGGTGATCCTCTACCTGCACGGCGGCGCGTATCTGATCGGCTCACCGGCTACGCACCGGGCGATCACCGCCAACCTGGCGCGGCGCTGCAAGGCCGAGGTCTGGGTGATCGACTACCGCCTGGCGCCCGAGCATCGCTTCCCCGCTCAGCGTGAAGATGCCGTGGCGGCTTACCGCGCTCTGCTGGACAAGGGCATCCCTGCGCCCGCCATCGCGGTGGCCGGGGATTCCGCCGGCGGTCACCTGACCCTGCAGCTGGCGCTGGAAGCCAAGGCGCAGGGCTTGCCGATGCCCGGTGCGCTGGTGACCTTCTCGCCGGTCACCGATCTCTCCAATGAACACCTCCACGCGCCGGCAGCGGGCGACCCGCTGATCACCCGCGCCTGGATGGACAGTGCCATGGGCATGTTCTGCCCGCCGGGCGTGCCCCGCGCGGACGCCCGGCTGTCGCCGCTGCACGCTGATCTGGGCGGCCTGCCGCCGCTACTGATCCAGGTCGGCGAGGACGAGGTGCTGCGCAACGACAGCCTGCGCTTCGTCGATGCTGCGCGGCGCTATGGCAATACCGTGCAGCTGCAGCGGTTTCCCGGTTGCTGGCACGTGTTCCAGGCCCACGCCGGCCTGCTGGACGTGGCCGATCGCGCCTTGCAGGACGTCGCCAATTTTCTCGCCAGCCATTTGCAGGCCGGGCACCCGCAACCCACCTCAATGCAAGGAATGCAGCGATGAACACCATCCTGATCAGCGGGGCCGCCTCTGGCATCGGCGCCGCCACCGCGAAGCTGTTCCACCAGCGCGGCTGGCGCGTCGGCCTGATCGACCTCAATCCCGAGCCACTGGCGGCGCTGGCAGCCGAGCTGGACGGCGCCTGGCAGAGGGCGCTGGATGTCACCGATGCCGATGCGGTATCGGCGGCGGTGCGCGAGTTCGCCGAAGCCCACAACGGGCACCTGCGCCTGCTGTTCAACTGCGCGGGCATCCTGCGTTTCGGGCGCTTCGAGGACATCAGCCTCGCCGAGCACAACCGCATCATCGCCATCAACGTACAGGGCGTGCTCAATTGCTGCTATGCCGCGCTGCCTTACCTCAAGCGCACGCCGGGCGCGCAGGTGCTGAACATGGGCTCGGCTTCCGGGCTCTATGGCGTGCCGCAGATGGCCAGCTACTCGGCGTCGAAGTTCGCCGTGCGCGGGCTGACCGAGGCGTTGGAGCTGGAGTGGCGGGAGCTGGGCATCCGCGTCGCCGACCTGATGCCGCCCTTCGTGCGCACGCCAATGGTCGCCAGCCAGACCTTCGAGCCGCCGGTGCTGCGTCGCCTGGGCGTCACCCTGGTGGCCGAGGACATCGCCCAGGCCGCGTGGCGGCAGGCCCAGAGCGGCGGTGTGCACCGGCCCATCGGCGCGATGTTCCGCGCCATGTACTGGTCCGGGCAGCTCTCACCGCCGGCGATCAACCGCTGGGTGATGGCCTGGCTCAGTCGCTGAGCGCAGCGCGCGGGCGTTCACGGTCCGCGTCGAGATTCTCCTGGAGAACGGCTGCGATCAACGTCACTGTCGGACGCTCCCATTAGACTGCGTACTGGAAATCCGCCCCGGCGCCTTCTGGCCGGGGCGGCAACGCAGTGAAGGAGCCTGATTCGTGGAGCAATCGCGACTTTCCTGGAAAGCCGCCTGGAGCAAGGCCTGGAGCGACCTGACCGATCCGTTCGACCGGCTCAGCGAGGTCGCCTTCGGGGTGATCATGGCGCTGACCATCATCTCGGTCATTCCCACCGCCGCCGATGGCGCAGGACGACAGCAACTGGTGCTGGCGGCGCTGGGCTGCAACCTGGCGTGGGGCATGGTCGACGCCCTGATGACCCTGGTTGGCATGCGCGTGGACCGTGAGCATCGCCACGCCGGCCTGCGCGCCCTGCGCCGGTCGGCGGACGAGAAGAGCTTCCGCGAAGGCCTGCGGGAATTCCTCCCGGACCTGATGGTGGATCACCTGCAGAGCAGCGACGTCCAGCGCCTGCGCGGCAACTTCCTGAAATCATTGCTCGGTACCGGGGAAGCGCCGAGCCTGGGGCGCGAGCATTGGCTGGCGTGGCTGATCCTGGCCGGCCATACCTTCCTCGCGACCTTGCCGATCATCCTGCCGCTGCTGGTTATCCACGACGACCTGTTGGCGCTGCGCCTGGCGCAGATCACGGGTTTGCTGCTGATGTTCGGCCTGGGCTGGCTGCTGGCGCGCTGGGCTGGCGGCCGGCCGTGGCAGGGCGCCGTTGGATTCACAGCGCTGGGCGTGGCCATGACTGGCATCTGCCTGGCGCTGGGTGGGTAGCCATCCCGGATGGCGCCATCGGGCTGCCGCCTGTCGCCGCCGAACGGGCCTTGGTGTCAAAGTAGCGGCAGGGCCCGCCGCCAGACGCTACGCTGAGCAATGTGGCCGGGAGATATCCGCTGCGCCGCTCGGCGCGTTCGGCGGAGTTGGCCACCATTTCGGGGGACGTTGCGTCATTTGACGTTTCCCGGCGGCACACTGAAGTGCCCGGAATACGCCCGCGCAGGGCGTGTTCGTTGGCGGGGAATACACTCTGAACGTCTCGACAGGAGGTGCGTACCATGGAAAAGCCCCTCTCGGAGGATATCAGCGTCAACGTGTTGCGCCGGATGAAGGAAGGTGGCTTCGATTTCGCTCGTATTCATCCCATCGATTTTTTCGCCATCTTTTCCGATGAACAGAACGCCCGTAAAGCTGCCCGGCAGTTTCGCGGCGAGTCGCTGAGAACCCAGGTCGAAGCGCGCGATGACGGCGGCTGGAACCTGCAGATCAGCAAGGTGATGTTCGCCACCCATGCCGCCATCGGCGATTTCGAACACGACCTTGAGGAAGTCGTGGTGCCACTGGGCGGTACGCTCGATGGATGGGGCGTGACCCAGGAGGTCACCTCCCTGCGTTGATCGCAACACGTCGTTGAGCCGTCTTGCGACGGCCGATCTTCTACCCGCGTTTTTCACCCGTGCTCTTTACCCGTAAGAATGAAAATGCGCGCCGTCGCCAGCTGTGACGGCGCGCCTTTCTTCGTCCGGGGAACGGCGCCAGGACGGCAGCCGTGCAAGGACGCGCTTGCGGACACGCCGGGTTTCCTCACCGCCACCGATGCGGCAGACTGCCGCGCGGAGGTGACCATGACCGATATCCTGATCCTGACCCACGTCGATTTCTGCCCGCCCGGCCACCTGGGCGCGCTGCTCGACCGACTGCAACTGCCGTTCGACGTGCGCCGTGTCGATCTGGGCGAGCTGGATGGCTACGACCTGGAGCGGCCGAAAGCCGTCGCCATCATGGGTGGGCCCATGAGCGTGAACGACGACCTGCAATGGCTGCGCGACGAGATCGCTGCGATCCGCCGCTTCATCGAGCGCGACGTGCCGATGATCGGCCACTGCCTGGGTGGTCAACTGCTGGCCAAGGCGCTGGGCGCCGATATCCACCGCCTGCCGTACACCGAGATGGGCTGGCAGCCGATGCGCCGCCAGGAAGGGCAGAGCCCGTGGCTGGCGCACCTGCCCGAGGAATTCCCGATCTACCAGTGGCATGGCGATACCTTCGACCTTCCCGAAGGCGCCACCCGCCTGCTCTCCAGCCCCTGGTGCGAGAACCAGGGCTTCAGCTTCGGCGAGCGCATACTCGGCCTGCAGGGCCACCCGGAGATGACCGAGGAACTGGTGAGCGGTTGGGTCAATGGCTTCCCGGAATACCAGGACCCCAGCCAGCCGAGCCAGGAGTGCGCGGAAGCGATGCTGGCCGACCTGCCGCAGAAGGTCGCGGCGATGAACCGCGTGGCAGAGGGTTTCTACCAGCATTGGCTGAGGCTGGCCGGGTTGGTCTGATCCTGCTGTTTCGGTACGGCGGCGAGCCATCGCGGACGGAGTCCGCTCCTACGAGATCAAGAACCCCTCACCCTAACCCTCTCCCTTAGGGAGAGGGGACCGTTCGGTGCAGGATGAAACCTTGGTGTCAGCCGATACGGACTGCCCCCTCTCCCTAAGGGAGAGGGTTGGGGTGAGGGGGATAGCCCAGGCACGGATTGCGCAGAAGAGCGCTGTTGTTTCTACAGGTAATCCGTTCTGCCACCGGCTCAATGCTTGAACATGATGTGCCGCGCCACGGTGTAGTCCTCCAGGCCGTACATGGACAGGTCCTTGCCGTAGCCGGACTGCTTGAAGCCGCCGTGGGGCATCTCGCTGCACAACATGAAGTGGGTGTTCACCCAGGTGCAGCCGTACTGCAGCCGCGCCGCCACCCGTGAGGCGCGGCCGACATCCTTCGTCCACACCGACGAGGCCAGCCCATAGTCGGAGTCGTTCGCCCAGCGCACCGCCTCGTCGGCGTCGCTGAACGGGGTCACCGAAACCACCGGGCCGAACACTTCGCGGCGGACGATCTCGTCGTCCTGCTGGGCGTTGGCCACCACCGTCGGTTCGTAGAAGAAGCCATTGCCGCTGACCACCTTGCCCCCCGTGGCGATCTGGATGTGCGGGCTGGCCTTGGCGCGCTCGACGAAGCCGGCGACGCGGTCGCGCTGGGCCCCGGTGATCAGCGGACCAAGCTCGGTATCAGGGTCGTTCTGCAGACCCGTCTTCAGGCTCGACACCGCGCTGGCGAGGTCGGCGACGAAGTTGTCATAGACCTTCTTGCCGGCGTAGATGCGGCACGCGGCGGTGCAATCCTGCCCGGCGTTGTAGAAGCCGAAGGTGCGGATGCCGGCGATCACGTCTTCCAGGTCGGCGTCGTCGAAGACGATCACCGGCGCCTTGCCGCCCAGCTCCATGTGCAGGCGCTTCACGCTGTCGGCGGCGCTGCGGATGATGGCCTTGCCGGTTCCCACCGAGCCGGTCAGCGAAACCATGCGCACCAGGTCGTGGCTCACCAGCGGCGCGCCCACGCTCGGGCCGCGGCCGAAGACCAGGTTGACCACGCCGGCGGGGAACAGCTCGGCAATGAATTCGGCCACCCGCAGAGCGGTCAGCGGCGTCTGCTCCGAAGGCTTGAGCACCACACAGTTGCCGGCGGCCAGCGCCGGGCCGAGCTTCCACGCTGCCATCATCAGCGGGTAGTTCCACGGTGCGATGGAGGCGACCACACCCACCGGGTCGCGGCGGATCATCGAGGTGAAGCCAGGCAGGTACTCGCCGGCGGCGGAACCTGGCAGCACGCGGCAGGCACCGGCGAAGAAGCGAAATACGTCGGCGATGGCCGGGATCTCGTCGTTCAGCGCGGCGGCGTAGGGCTTGCCGCAGTTGTCGGATTCCAGCTTGGCCAGCTCCTCGGCGTGCTCCTCGATGCGGTCGGCCAGGCGCAGCAGGAGCATGGCGCGGTCTTTCGGCGCAGTCTGCGACCAGCCGTCGAATGCTGCGTCGGCGGCGCGCACGGCGCTGTCCACCTGGGCTTCGCTGGCCTCGGCGATCTGGCCGATCACGGTGCCGGTGGCGGGGTTGAGGATATCCAGCGGGGCGCCTTCGCCGGCGACGAACTGGCCGTTGATCAGGAGTTTGGTTTGCATGGGGGCTCCTCCTTCAATGGGTTTCCCCCCTCCCCAGCCCTCTCCCTTCAGGGAGAGGGCTGGGGAGGGGGCGCTTCGCAAAACGCCAGGAATCATTTCCCGCTGCCCGCCACATCGCTGGTCCCGCGCGTCAGGTAGTAGGCGCCGAGAATCGGCAGCATGGTGGCGAGCATCACCAGCATGGCGACGACGTTGGTGATGGGCACATCGCGCGGGCGGCTCAGCTGGTTGAGCAGCCACAGCGGCAGGGTGCGCTCGTGGCCGGCGGTGAAGGTGGTGACGATGATCTCGTCGAACGACAGGGCGAAGGCCAGCATGCCGCCGGCCAGCAGCGCCGTGGCGATGTTCGGCAGGATGATGTAGCGGAAGGTCTGCCAGCCGTCGGCGCCCAGGTCCATGCTCGCTTCGATCAGGCTGAAGGAGGTGCGGCGGAAGCGCGCGATGACGTTGTTGTAGACGATCACCACGCAGAAGGTCGCATGGCCGATGACGATGGTCAGGAAGCCCGGCTCGATTCCCAGCGTCTTGAATGCCGAGAGCAGGGCGATACCGGTGATGATGCCGGGCAGGGCAATGGGCAGGATCAGCATCAGCGAGATGCTCTCCTTGCCGAAGAAGTCGCGGCGGTACAGCGCGCCGGCGGCCAGGGTGCCGAGGACCATGGCGATCAGCGTGGCCACGCAGGCGATCTTCACCGACAGCCAGATGGCGTCGAGCACGTCGCCGCGCTGGAAAGCGATGCTGAACCACTTCAGGGTGAAGCCCTGCAGCGGGAAGCTATAGGCCGACTCCTCGGTGTTGAAGGCATAGAGCAGGATCACCAGGATCGGGAAGTGCAGGAACACCAGCCCGCCCCAGGCTGCCAGGCGCAGGAACCAGGAGGGGCGATCGGTGGAATGTGCGTCAGAGCGCATCGAAAGCCCCCAGTCGCTTGGCGATGGACAGGTAGACGGCGATCAGCACGATGGGCACCAGGGTGAAGGCCGCCGCCAGCGGCATGTTGCCCACCGCGCCCTGCTGTACGTAGACCATGGTGCCGATGAACAGCCCGCTGGGGCCCACCAGCTGCGGGATGATGAAGTCGCCCAGGGTCAGGCTGAAGGTGAAGATCGAGCCCGCCACCACGCCGGGGAAGGCCAGCGGCAGGATCACCTGGAAGAAGGTCTGCCGCGGGTGCGCGCCAAGGTCCGCCGAGGCCTGCAGCAGCGATGGCGGCAGGCGCTCCAGGGCGGCCTGGATCGGTAGGATCATGAACGGCAGCCAGACGTAGGTGAACACCCAGAAGCGCCCCAGGTGCGAGGTGGACAGGGTGTTTCCACCCACGCCTGGCACTTGCAGCAGCAGGTCCAGCAGGCCGAGCAGGTGCAGGTGCTCGATCACCCAGTAGAGGATGCCGCCCTTGGCCAGGATCACCGTCCAGGCGTAGGCCTTGACGATGTAGCTGGCCCACATCGGCAGCATCACCGCGATGTAGAAGAAGGCCTTCTCCTTGGGCCCGGCATAGCGCGCCATGTAGTAGGCGATGGGGAAGGCGAGGACGGCGCTGGCCACCGACACGGCAATCGCCATGCTGAAGGTGCGCAGGACGATGTCGTAGTTGGCCGGGTTGAACAGGGCCTGGTAGTTGGCCAGGGTCAGGTCCGGCGTCACCGCCATGGTGAAGTCGTCGAAGGTGTAGAAGCTCTGCCAGAGCAGGGCGAACAGCGAGCCGATGTAGATCACCCCGAACCACAGCAGCGGCGGGATCAGCAGCATCAGCAGGTAGAGCGTGCTGCGCCGGTAGAGGAAGCTGGAGATCGCCATCACGGCGCCGGCTCCTCGAGCAGCGGCACCAGCGCGCTGCGTGCCCAGCAGGCGGTCACCGCGTCACCCGGTTTCGGCCGTTGCTCCTCTCGCTCGCCATTGGGCAGGGCCGCGACCAGGCGCACGCCGTTTTCCAGTTCGATCTCGTAGCGGCTGCTGGCGCCCATGTATTGCACGTCGAACAGCGTGCCGCTGACTTCCAGCTCGCCGTCGCCCGCACGGCCGAAGCGCACGTGCTCGGGGCGCAGCGAGTGCGGGCGCGACTCGCCCAGCAGGCGTTGGCCGAGGTCGCCGCGCAGCACGTTGGCGGTGCCGACGAACTCGGCGACGAAGCGCGTGGCGGGGCGGCGGTAGAGGTTGCCGGGGGTGTCGACCTGTTCGATGCGGCCCTTGTTGAACACCGCCACGCGGTCGGACATGGACAGCGCTTCGCTCTGGTCATGGGTGACGAAAATGAAGGTGATGCCGAGCTGGCGCTGCAGCTTCTTCAGCTCCACCTGCATCTGCTCGCGCAGCTTCAGGTCGAGCGCGCCGAGGGGTTCGTCCAGCAACAGGACGCGCGGGCGATTCACCAGCGCGCGGGCCAGGGCGACGCGCTGGCGCTGCCCGCCGGAGAGCTGCGCCGGCTTGCGCTTGCCGTACCCGGCCAGGGCGACCATGCCCAGGGCCTCTTCGGCGCGGTGGTAGCGCTCGGCCTTGGCCACGCCTTTCACTTTCAGGCCGTAGGCGACGTTGTCCAGCACGCTCATGTGCGGGAACAGCGCGTAGTCCTGGAATACCGTGTTCACGTCGCGCTCGTAGGGCGGCAGGCCCGACGCTTCTGCGCCATGGATGCGGATGGAGCCGGAGGTGGGTTGCTCAAAGCCGGCGATCAGCCGCAGGCAAGTGGTCTTGCCCGAGCCGGAAGGGCCGAGCATGGAGAAGAACTCGCCGTCGCGGATCTCGATGGACACCGAATCGACGGCGCGCACCTCGCCGTAATGACGGCTCACGTCGGTGAACTGGACGGCTGTGGTCATGCTGCTGGCTACCTGAATGGCGGGGGCTGCATCAGAAAAGGTAGCGCATGGGGAAGAGGGTGCTTGGTCAGTCGGAATCCATGGTGTGGCTGATGCCGAGCTCCCTCTCCCTAACCCTCTCCCTGAAGGGAGAGGGGACTGGATCGGCATCAAGAGTAATCATGGCATCAACCTGCGCCCAAGCATGCCATTTGCACGGCAGCATGCCTGACTCGGATACCCCCTCTCCCTTCAGGGAGAGGGCTGGGGAGAGGGGCTTTCAGGCGAGCAATGCAGCATCACCTCCCGCCCATGATCGCGATGTAGTCCTGCGTCCACCGGCTGTACGGCACGCACTGGCCCTGGTCGCACTTGGCCTGCGGCGTCTTCCAGAAGGCGATGCGGTCGAACTGGTCGTAGCCGTTGGTGGCGCAACCTTTTTCGCCCAGCAACTGGCTGCCGGTGCAACCATCGGGTGAGGCGGGCACCGAGCCGAACCAGGCGGCAACGTCGCCCTGCACCTTGGGCTCCAGCGACCAGTTCAGCCACTTGTAGGCGCATACCGGGTGCTTGGCGTCGACGTGCATCATGGTGGTGTCGGCCCAGCCGGTGACGCCTTCGCCGGGGATGGTCGAGGCGATCGGCTGCTTCTCGCCCTGCAGCGCGTTGACCTGATAGGGCCAGGAGCCGGAAGCGGCGACGCCTTCGTTCTTGAAGTCGCTCATCTGCACCGTCGCGTCGTGCCAGTAGCGGTGGATCAGCTTCTGCTGTTCACGCAGCAGCTTGAGCGCGGCGGCGTACTGTTCCTCGTTGAGCTCGTAGGGGTCCTGGATGCCCAGCTTGGGCTCGGCGGTCTTCAGGTAGAGCGCCGCGTCGGCGATGTAGATCGGGCCGTCGTAGGCCTGCACGCGGCCCTTGTTCGACTTGCCGTCGGGCAGCTTCTGCTCGCTGAACACCACGCTCCAGCTTTCCGGCGCCTTGGGGAAGACCTTGGTGTTGTACATCAGCACGTTCGGCCCCCACTGGTAGGGCGTGCCGTAGTGCTTGCCGTCCACCGTGTGCCAGGGCGCGTCCTGCAGGCGCTGGTCGACGTTCTTCCAGTTGGGTACCAGGGCGATGTTGATCGGCTGCACGCGCTTGCCGTAGACCAGCCGCAGGGAAGCGTCACCGGACGCGGTGACCAGGTCGTAGCCGCCCTTGGCCATCAGGCTGACCATCTCGTCGGAGGTGGCGGCGGTCTTCACGTTGACCTTGCAGCCGGTGTCCTTCTCGAACTGGCTGACCCAGTCGTAATTCTTGTCGCTCTCGCCGCGTTCGATGTAGCCGGGCCAGGCAATGATATCCAGCGCCCCTTCGGGATTGCCGAGTTGTTTGAGCGCCTCGGCGGCCTGCAACGAGCCGCTGGCGAGCAGGCCGGCGCCGGCAAAGGCCAGCGCCGCGACTTTCAGTGAAAGCAATTGCACTGATGACATGGACGGACTCCTGTTGTTCTTCGTTGTGGGAGCCACTGCGGAACCAGCGCGCAGAAAAATGGCACCTCCGTTGACCGCTGCGAGTCCATGGGGAATGGCCACGCTCTTGCAGCGTAGTTCTGGCCCCGGAGGCTGACAAGCGAGCCCTGGCGCGGCCCGTGGCCCCAAAAAGGGCGCGGCGCGCAGGGGCGGTGGCGGTTTCGCACCATGGCAGTGCGGTCTGCGCAAACAGCCTTTGCAAGTCATTGAATGGACAGGAAATCGACCTCTGGCACGGGCCTTGCGACGGCACCTGTAGCCGAGTGAGAGCGGCAACAAGGAGTGGAAGATGGCTCGGGTGTTCTATGACGAAATGCATGACGCCGCTGGCGCCTGCCGACCGCACTACACGGAGTTCGCCCGCTGGCTGGCGGACATGCCCGGCGAACAGCTGCAGCAGCGCCGCCGCGAGGCCGACCTGCTGTTCTATCGCGCGGGCATCACCTTCACCCTCTATGGCGACGACCAGGGCACCGAGCGCCTGATCCCCTTCGACACCATCCCGCGCAGCATCCCGGCCAGCGAATGGAAGATCATCGAGGCCGGCTGCATCCAGCGGGTGCAGGCGCTCAACCTGTTCCTCGCCGACCTCTACCACGACCAGCGCATCCTCAAGGAAGGCCTGATCCCGCCCGAGCAGGTCCTGGCCAACGACCAGTACCAGCTGGCCATGCAGGGCCTGGACGTGCCCGGCAACGTCTATGCGCACATCGCCGGCATCGACCTGGTGCGCGACGGCAACGGCGCCTACTACGTCCTCGAAGACAACCTGCGCACCCCCAGCGGCGTCTCCTACATGCTGGAGAACCGCAAGATGATGATGCGCCTGTTCCCCGAACTGTTCGGCGCCCAGCGCATCGCGCCCATCGACCACTACCCGAACCTGCTGCTCGACACCCTGCGTCAGGCCAGTGAAGTGGAGCAGCCCTGCGTCGTGGTGCTGACGCCCGGTCGCTTCAACAGTGCCTACTTCGAGCATGCATTCCTGGCCCGCGAGATGGGCGTGGAGCTGGTGGAAGGCGCCGACCTGTTCGTTCGCGACGAGCGCGTCTACATGCGCACCACCTCCGGCCCGATGCCGGTGGACGTGATCTACCGGCGGGTGGACGACGACTTCCTCGACCCGCTGGCCTTCAACCCCGACTCCATGCTCGGCGTGCCCGGCCTGCTGGCCGCCTACCGTGCGGGCAACGTGGTGCTGGCCAACGCCATCGGCACCGGCGTCGCCGATGACAAGTCCGTCTATCCCTACGTGCCGGAGATGATCCGCTTCTACCTCGACCAGGAGCCGATCCTGCACAACGTGCCGACCTGGCAGTGCCGCCGCCCGCAGGACCTGTCCCACGTGCTGGCGCACCTGCCCGAGCTGGTGGTGAAGGAAGCGCAGGGCTCCGGCGGCTACGGCATGCTGGTCGGCCCGGCCGCCAGCAGTGCCGAGATCGAAGCCTTCCGCGCCCGGCTGATGGCGCGCCCGGAAGCCTACATCGCGCAACCGACCCTGAGCCTGTCGACCTGCCCGACCTTCGTCGAGAACGGCATCGCCCCGCGCCATATCGACCTGCGCCCCTTCGTGCTCTCCGCGCCGGACAACGTGCGCCTGGTGCCCGGCGGGCTGACCCGCGTGGCGCTGCGCGAAGGCTCGCTGGTCGTCAACTCGTCACAGGGTGGCGGTACCAAGGACACCTGGGTAGTAGAGGATTAAGCATGCTCAGTAGAACCGCCTCCGACCTGTACTGGATGTCGCGTTACCTGGAGCGCGCCGAGAACCTCGCGCGCATGCTCGACGTGTCCTACTCGCTGTCGCTGATGCCCCAGGACGGCCGTGGCGACGGCCTGGAAGAACTGGCCATGCCGCTGCTGATCACCGGCAACCTCGACGCCTACCTCGCCCGCCACGGCGAGCTGCACGCCGAACGTCTGCTGAACTTCTTCGCCCTGGATGCGCAGAACCCCGCGAGTATCTACTCCTGCTTCGGCGCCGCCCGTGCCGGCGCCCACGCTGTGCGCGGACGGATCACCACCGACATGTGGGAGAACATCAACGCCACCTGGCTGGAGATGCGCGACATCGCCCACCAGGGCCTGCTGCGCTACGGCATCAGCCACTTCTGCGAATGGGTGAAGGACCGCTCGCACCTGTTCCGTGGCGCCACCTTCGGCACCAGCATGCGCAACGATGCCTTCCACTTCATCCGCCTGGGCACCTACATCGAGCGCGCCGACAACACCCTGCGCCTGCTCGACGCGCGCCATCAGGTGCTGGGTGAGCACAGCGCTGGCCCGGCCGAAGGCACGGCACGCGGCTACTACCAGTGGACCGCGCTGCTGCGCGCGCTGTCGGCGTTCGAGGGTTACACCGAGTTGTACCGCGACGCCCTCAACGCACGGAATATCGCCGAACTCCTGCTGTTGCGCGAGGACGTCCCGCGCTCGCTGCTGGCCTGCGCCGAAGAGCTGCGCCAGATCCTCGCCAGCCTGCCCGGCATCAACGGCCGCCCGGCCCAGCGTCTGGCCGCCGAACTGGAAGCGCGGGTGCGCTACACCGGCATCGACGAAGTACTGGGCAGTGGCCTGCACCCCTGGATCACCGACCACATCGGGCTGGTGCGCCAGCTCGCCAACGCCATTCACAGCTCGTACCTGGAGGCCGCATGAAACTCTCCATCCGCCATGACACCACCTACCGCTACGAAGACCAGGTGCGCGCGAGCATCCAGTACCTGCGGCTGACCCCGCAGGAAAGCGAGCGCCAGCATGTGCTCGACTGGCAGTTGCACCTGCCGCGACCGGCACACCCGCAGCGCGATGCCTACGGCAACATCCTTCACGTACTGACCCTGGATGAGCCCCACGAGGCCATTGTCATCGCCGCCCACGGTCAGGTGGAAATCGACGTGGAGAACGAGCGCGAGCACGATCACCTGTCGCCGCTGCCGTTCCTGCGCAGCACCCGGCTGACCCAGGCCGACGGCGCGCTGCAGGAGTTCGCCCGTGCCCAGTGTTCCGATCGCCGCGACCGCAAGGCAATGATTCGCCTGATGCAGGCGCTGAACGAGCGCATCGCCTACGTGCCGGGCTCGACCCAGGTGGACAGCACCGCCGCCGAAGCCTTCGCGGCCGGGCAGGGCGTCTGCCAGGACCACGCCCACGCCTTCCTCGCCTGCCTGCGCTACCTCGGTGTGCCGGCGCGCTACGTCTCCGGCTATCTCTACACCGATGTGGAGGATCACCTGGCCAGCCACGCCTGGGCCGAGGCCTGGCTCGATGACGCCTGGTACAGTTTCGACGTGACCAACGTGCTGGATCGCCCTGAGCGGCATCTGAAACTGGCGGTGGGCCTGGATTACCTCGATGCCTGCCCGGTGCGCGGGATGCGCCGGGGCGGCGGTGGTGAGCAGATGCACGCCCGCGTCACCGTGGCGCCGGGTCATCTGCAGCAGATGCAGCAGGCGCAACAGTGAGGATGCGTGGCACAAGCGACGGCACCGGCATAAGATCGGTGCCAGTTCCTGCCGCCATGAGAAAGCCATGACCTACTGCGTCGCCATGAACCTCGCCCAGGGCCTGGTCTTCGTTTCCGATTCGCGCACCAACGCCGGCGTCGACAACATCGCGGTGTTCCGCAAGCTGCATATCTTCGGCACGCCGGGGGAGCGCCTGATCGTGGTGCAGAGCGCCGGCAACCTGGCCACCTCGCAGTCGGTGATCAGCACGCTGCGCCAGCGCATGGGCGGCGACGGGCCGAACCTCGGCACGGTGGAGAACCTCTTCGAAGCGGCGCGGCTGGTCGGCGCGACGCTGCGCGAGGTGGTCGATCACGACGAGAACATCGGCCAGAACCAGGGCGTCGACCTGGGCAGCTCCTTCCTGGTCGGCGGGCAGATCGGCACCGAAGTGCCACGCCTGTTCAACGTCTACCCGCAGGGCAACTTCATCGAGTCCTGCCGCGATACGCCGTACTTCCAGATCGGCGAGAGCAAGTACGGCAAGCCGATCATCGACCGCGCCATGAGCTACGCCACGCCGCTGGAGCAGGCCCTGCGCTGCGCGCTGATCAGCTTCGACTCGACCATCCGCAGCAACCTCTCGGTGGGCATGCCGCTGGACCTGCTGGTGTACCGCGAGGGCAGCCTGGAGGTGCCGGCGGGGTACCGCATCCAGGAGGGTGACCCGTATTTCGAGGGCATTCGCAACCAGTGGGGCGCGGGGCTGCGCCAGTTGCTCGGTGAACTGCCGGCGCCGCCGGGGGATTACTGGCACTGAGGCCTGGTTAAGCATCTGCGCTTGAGCTGAAACCCTCACCCCAGCCCTCTCCCAAGGGGAGAGGGAGCCGTCCGTGCCGGCTGACGCGGTCGTTTCATCCTGCTCCGAACGGTCCCCTCTCCCTCTGGGAGAGGGTTAGGGTGAGGGCAATCCCTTGCGCCGATGCACCCGGAACTTTCGATGGATGCTCTGCAGGAGTGAGCATGCTCGCGAGCCATTACCGTGCCGGTTTGGTTACCCGCCAGCCTTCACCTTCCGCCCCGCCATGTGCTTCAGGTAGGCGACAATCTGCTCCAGTTCCGCATCGCTGACCACATCCGCCGCAAAGCCCTTCATCCGCGCTTCCGGCCAGTGCCGCAGGCTCTGCGGATCGCGGATGTACTGCTTGAGATAGCCCGGCGCGAAGTACTCGGTGGGGTTGTGCGGCAGGTTCAGGTCCGGGCCGAACTGTGAGTCACCGGCGCCGTTCAGGCGGTGGCAGGCCAGGCAGTTCTTCTGGAACTGAGCGAAGCCCTTCTGCACTGATTCAGGCGCATTCTTCGCCGGCAGCAGCGCGGGGAAGCGCTCGGCCAGCGGCTTGAGGTAACGGATGCTGGCGACCTGGAAGGGCCATTGCTCCGGGCCGATGCCGGCGGCTTTCGGATCGGTCCACACCAGATAGAAAGGCCCGGCGGAAGGCTTGCCTTCGGCCAACGGTGGCCAGGGTTTGCCTGTCTCTTCGATGGCCAGCCAGGCGCGCGAGCCTTTTTCCGCCAGCAGCGGCGCGGCCGGCAGTTCGGCAGCGAAGCCATCCAGCGCCACGGCTTGCAGGTGGTCGGCCGGCTTCACGCCCTGCAGCAGCGCCGCCAGCGGTACCGCGCGGTAATGCATGGTGCGGTTGTAGGAGACGTCGGCGGGAATCTCGATGTCCTGCGCCTTGGGGTTGGTCAGCAGTTGTTCCGTGCTGAAGTCTTGCCTGCCGTCGGGCAGTTCCAGGGTGAGCGTGGCGGCGAAAGTGGTGGGGCAGAGCAGCAGCAGCGTCAGCAGCAGTGGGCGCATGGTCGCATCCGTGGCGGGAGAGGGCCGCGGAACATTAGCAGAGGAGTGGGCGCAGCAGGAGGCAGGTGGCTCCCGCGCTGCGTTGACCGTGGCTCGCGAATGGCGGCACGCGGTACGCAGCGGCGGGGTTGCCGGGTGTTGGCCCTAGCCGACCAGACGACTCAGATTGGGGATGATCAAAACAACGGTGGTTGCGAAGACGATCAGGCTAGCCTGACGCCACTTTCTCGATTGTTTGTCCATGATGTCCTTCCGCCTTTCTTGTTCTTGGCACGGCTCACTCACGGCCTGTTGATAGTGACGCCCATGCCTTGGCTTCTGGTTTATCGAGCCGAGCCGGCAAAACCCGGCAACGGCACTCTTCGCATCATCTGCCTGATTGAGTCTAAGCCTAGTGCCGCGGGGGCTTAGACCATCTGGCAGCAAGTCCTGCAGCTTCAGGCATATTCCCTCTATATGACCGGGCCGTGACAGCTCTGTTCAGCTTTTCGACCGTTCGTCTGCCTGCTCCGGCAGCCCCTTTCCAGAGCCTTCGACCCGTTCGCCGCCGGTCGGTGGCTGAGCGTGGCGGTCAATTGCGCTGAGCGCTGCGGTCATTGCCGCGCGCCGATACGCCGCTAAGGTAGGCCGACACGCCACGCCTGCGTGACGACAACTCTAAGAGAGAACGCCATGACCGAAGCATTCATTTACGACGCGGTGCGTACTCCCCGCGGCAAGGGCAAGAAGGACGGCGCGCTGCACAGCGTCAAGCCGGTCAACCTGATGGCCGGGGTCCTGCGCGCGCTGCAGCAGCGCAACCAGCTCGACACCGCGCAGGTCGACGACATCGTCCTGGGCTGCGTGACCCCGGTGGGCGACCAGGGCTCGGACATCGCCAAGACCGCCGCGCTGGTCGCCGACTGGGACGAGCAGGTCGCCGGCGTGCAGATCAACCGCTTCTGCGCCTCGGGCCTGGAAGCGGTCAACCTGGGCGCCATGAAGGTGCGCTCGGGCTTCGAGGACCTGGTGGTGGTCGGCGGCGTGGAATCCATGTCCCGCGTGCCCATGGGCTCCGACGGCGGCGCCTGGGCGCTGGACCCGGAAACCAACCTGCACACCAGCTTCGTGCCCCAGGGCATCGGCGCCGACCTGATCGCCACCCTGGAAGGCTTCAGCCGCGCCGACGTCGACGCCTTCGCCCTGCGCTCCCAGCAGAAGGCCGCCAAGGCCCGCGCTGAAGGGCTGTTCGGCAAATCCCTGGTGCCGGTGACGGACCAGAACGGTATCGTCCTGCTCGACCATGACGAATTCATCCGCGCCGACTCCACCCTCGAAGGCCTCGGCGCGCTCAAACCCAGCTTCGAAATGATGGGGCAGATGGGCTTCGACGCCAGCGCGCTGCGCAAGTACAGCTTCGTCGAGCGCATCGATCACGTGCACACGCCGGGCAACAGCTCGGGCATCGTCGACGGCGCCACCGCCATGCTCATCGGCTCCGAGGCCAAGGGCCGCGAACTGGGCCTGAAGGCCCGCGGACGCATCGTCGCCACCGCGGTGACCAGCACCGACCCGACCATCATGCTCACCGGCCCCGCGCCGGCGACCCGCAAGGCGCTGGCCAAGGCCGGGCTGAAGGCCGAGGACATCGACCTCTACGAGGTCAACGAAGCCTTCGCCTCGGTGGTGATGAAGTTCATGAAGGACATGGGCGTGCCGGAGAGCAAGGTCAACGTCAACGGCGGCTCCATCGCCATGGGCCACCCGCTGGGCGCCACCGGCTGCATGATCCTCGGCACCCTGCTGGATGAACTGGAGCGGCGCAACCTGCGCTACGGCCTGGCCACCCTCTGCGTGGGCGGCGGCATGGGTATCGCGACGATTATCGAAAGGGTTTGAGGCCGGAGAACAAGAAAATGACCGACGCCATCCGTTATGAGAAAGGCCAGGACAATATCGTCGTCCTGACCATGGACATGCCCGGCCAGAGCGCCAACACCATGAACGGTGTCTACCGCGAGGCCATGGCCGCCACCGTGGCGCGCCTGGAAGCCGAGAAGGAGTCGATTGCCGGTGTGGTGATCACTTCCGCGAAGAAGACCTTCTTCGCCGGCGGCGACCTCAATGAACTGATCAAGGTGACCAAGGCCGATGCCCAGGCCTTCTATGAAGGCATCCTGGTGCTCAAGGGCCAGCTGCGTCGCCTGGAGACCCTCGGCAAGCCGGTAGTCGCCGCCATCAGCGGCGCGGCCCTGGGCGGCGGCTGGGAAATCTGCCTGGCCTGTCACCACCGCATCGCCCTGGACGAAAGCCACGTCCAGCTCGGCCTGCCGGAAGTCACCCTGGGCCTGCTGCCAGGAGGTGGCGGCGTGGTGCGTATGGTGCGCCTGCTCGGCCTGGAGAAGGCCCTGCCGTACCTGGCCGAAGGCAAGAAGGTGCGCCCGGACCAGGCACTCAAGGCCGGCCTGATCCATCAGCTGGCTTCCAGTCGCGACGAGCTGCTGAGCAAGGCCCGTGAGTGGATTGCCGCCAACCCGGCCGCCAAGCAGCCGTGGGACAGCGCTGGCTACAAGATCCCCGGCGGCACGCCATCCAGCCCGGCCGTGGCGCAGATGCTGGCCATCGCGCCTTCCGTGCTGCGCGATAAGACCAAGGGCTGCTTCCCGGCGCCGGAGAAGATCATGTGCGCCGCCGTCGAAGGCGCGCAGGTGGACTTCGACACCGCTCAGCTGATCGAGGCGCGCTACTTCACCGAGCTGACCACCGGCCAGGTGGCGAAGAACATGATCGGCACCTTCTGGTTCCAGCTCAACGAGATCAACGCCGGCAAATCCCGTCCGCAGGGTATCCCGCCGCAGCAGACGAAGAAGGTCGGGGTAGTCGGTGCCGGCATGATGGGCGCGGGCATCGCCTACGTCTCGGCCGCCGCCGGCATCGAGGTGGTGCTCAAGGACGTTTCCCTGGAGTCGGCAGAGAAGGGCAAGGCCTATTCCGCCGGCCTGCTGGACAAGAAGGTCGGCCGGGGCCAGATGAGCGCCGAGAAACGCGATGCCTTCCTCGCGCGGATCAAGCCGACCGCCAGCGACGCTGACTTCGAAGGCTGCGACCTGATCATCGAAGCGGTGTTCGAGGACCGTGGCCTGAAGGCCAAGGTCAGCGTTGCCGCCGAATCTGCCGCGCTGCCCGATGCGGTGATCGCCTCCAACACCTCGACCCTGCCGATTACCGGTTTGGCCGAAGCCGTGGCGCAGCCGCAGAAATTCATCGGCCTGCACTTCTTCAGCCCGGTGGACAAGATGCCGCTGGTGGAGATCATCCGCGGCGAGAAGACCGACGACGTTACCCTGGCCCGCGCCTTCGACTACGTCCTGCAGATCAAGAAGACCCCGATCGTCGTCCACGACAGCCGTGGTTTCTTCACCTCCCGCGTGTTCGGCACCTTCACCAACGAAGGCCTGGCCATGCTCGGCGAGGGTGTGTCGGCGGCGATGATCGAGAACCAGGCGCGCCAGGCCGGCATGCCGGTGGGCCCGCTGGCGATCAGCGACGAAGTCTCCATGAGCCTGATGACCCACATCCGCGAGCAGACCCGCAAGGATCTGGAAGCAGAAGGCAAGCAACTGCCCAGACACCCGGCCTTCGCGGTGGTGGACCTGATGGTCAACGAGTACAAGCGCCCGGGCAAAGCTGCCGGCGCTGGCTTCTACGACTATCCCGCCAACGGCAAGAAGCACCTGTGGCCGGAGCTGAAGCAGCGCTTCGAGAAGGCTGACGCGCAGATTTCCGCCGAGGATGTGCGCGACCGCATTCTCTTCGTGCAGGCCATCGAGACGGTGCGCTGCGTGGAGGAGGGCGTGCTGACCTCCACCGCCGACGCCAACATCGGCTCGATCTTCGGCATCGGCTTCGCGGCCTGGAGCGGCGGCGCACTGCAGTTCATCAACCAGTACGGCCTGAAGGACTTCGTCGCCCGCGCCGAGTATCTGGCCGAGCAGTACGGCGAGCGTTTCCTGCCGCCGGCGCTGCTGCTGGAGAAGGCCGCACGTAACGAGCAGTTCTGACCGTACCTGCAAGAAAAACCGGCCCTGTGCCGGTTTTTTCTTGCCTGTGCAAACCGTAGGATGGCGTCTTCCCCTTCAGCAGGATCGCTCCGATGACGCCTCCCGCTTTGTTGATCATCGACCAGCAGAAAGGCATGCGTGACAGCCTGGAGCCGCGCAACAACCCCCAGGCCGAGCAGCGCATCGGCGAGCTGCTGGCCGCCTGGCGCCGGGAAGGCTGGCCATTGGTGCATATCCGCCACATGTCGCGAACACCGGGCTCGCCGTTCTGGCCCGGGCAGCCGGGCGCCGAGTTCCAGGAGGCGCTGGCACCGCGGGAGCATGAGCACGTGGTGGAAAAGAACGTCCCCGACGCTTTCATCCACAGCGGGCTGGAGCGCTGGCTGCGTGTGCGGGATATCGGGGCGCTGGTGATCTGCGGCGTCAGCACCAACAACTCGGTGGAGGCCACGGCGCGCACGGCGGGCAACCTGGGCTTCACTACGCAGGTCGTCGCCGACGCCTGTTTCGCCTTCGACAAGCGCGATTTCAACGGTGTGCAACGCAGTGCCGAGGAGGTCCACGCCATGTCCCTGGCCAACCTGCAGGGCGAGTACGCGCAGGTCCTGGACACGAACTCGCTGCTGCAAAGGCGGTCCATCGGCTGAATCCTTGCCAACCGGCCGTCACTCCTGTGCATCCGTGCAATTGAAGGAAGTCGGTTTTTCCGGTATTTCCCCTGAAATTCCTACACAAGAATCGGCCTCGGCATCTTGTGTGGTGAAAAAATAGGGCGTAATTTTCACGCGCGTTTCATCAGTGTCAGGAAAACCATTCTTATCAGCCGCCAACCCCCCAGGAATCACCCCTGCATGTCGTTGCACATCTGCATTCTGGAAACCGACATCCTCCGCCCCGAACTCATCGATCAGTACAAGGGCTATGGCTGGATGTTCCAGCAACTGTTCGCCAAGCAACCCGTTCCGGCCGAGTTCACGGTCTACAACGTGGTGGAAGGGCATTACCCGCCCGAAGATGAGAAGTTCGACGCGTACCTGGTGACCGGCAGCAAGGCGGACTCCTTCGGCACTGATCCCTGGATCCAGACCCTCAAGGACTACGTGCTCAAGCTCTACCAGCGCGGCGACAAGCTGCTGGGCGTGTGCTTCGGCCACCAGCTGCTGGCGCTGGTGCTGGGCGGCAAGACCGAGCGCGCGAGCCAGGGCTGGGGCGTGGGTATCCACGATTACCGCATCGAGGAGCAGCCGGAGTGGATGAGCCCGGCGCCGGGCGATGCCCTGACCCTGCTGGTCAGCCACCAGGACCAGGTTACCGAGCTGCCCCACGGCGCCCGTCGCATCGCCTCCAGCGACTTCTGCCCGAACGCCGCCTACGCCATCGGTGACCAGGTGTTGTGCTTCCAGGGACACCCGGAGTTCCAGAGCGACTATTCCCAGGCGATCCTCGAGCTGCGCAAGCACATCTTCAGCGAGCCGGTGTTCCAGTCCGGCATCGACAGCCTCTCGCGCCCGCACCAGGGTACGGCGGTCGGCGAATGGATGATGCGCTTCGTCCAGCAGGGGCGTGATGAAAAGAAGAGCGCGGCCTGACTCCTGCCGTGTTGACTGAAAACGCCGCTCAATCGAGCGGCGTTTTCGATTCTGGAGACGGGGTATCGGCAAACGGCTTTTGTAGGATGGGTGGAGCTTCCCGGGGGCATCTGTAGCTTGCGGTCAGAGCCAGTCGGCCTGCTTGAAGCTGATGTAGAGCCCGACGCAGCCCAGCGCCAGCAGCCCCATGATCAGGAAGTAGCCGTAGTGCCAGTGTAGCTCCGGGATGTACTCGAAGTTCATCCCGTAGATGCCGGCCACGGCGGTGGGGAACGCGAGGATGGCTGCCCAGGCGGCGAACTTGCGCTGCACCACGCTCTGCCGCGAGGACTCCAGCGCCAGCCCGACCTCGATGGTCTGGCTGGCCACGTCGCGCAAAGTGGTGAGGTCTTCGAGCAGGCGGTTCACATGGATCGCCACGTCGCGGAAGTAGGGGCGCATCTGCTTGTCGATGAAGGGGAAGTCCAGGCGCTGCAGCTCCTGGCAGATTTCCACCATGGGCGCGGCATAGCGCCTGAGCCGCAGTACTTCACGGCGCAGGCCGTAGATCTTTTCGATCTGCTCCTGGGTCAGCGACTTGCGCAGCACCTCTTGTTCCACCTCCTCAATCTCCGCGCGGATCGCCTCGACCACCGGCTCGTAATTGCTCATCACGAAATCCAGCAGGGCGTAGAGCACGAAGTCGGTGCCATGGGCCAGCAGCAGCGGTCGCGCCTCGCAGCGCTGGCGGACCTGGGCGTAGGACTGGGAGAAGCCATGGCGCGCGCTGATGATGTAGCCGATGCCGGCAAAGAGGTGGGTTTCGACGAACATCAGTCGGCTATCGGCGCGGATCGGTGAGTAGATGACGATGAACAGCGCGTCGCCGAAGGTTTCCAGCTTCGGCCTGCTGTGCTTTTCCAGCGCGTCTGACACGGCCAGCTCGTGCAGGTTGAACTGCCGTTGCAGGTTGAACATCTCTTCCGGCGTTGGCTCCTGCAGGCCGGTCCAGACGAAGTGGTCGGGTTGACACGCCCAGCGGTAGCCGTCCTCGAGCGGGATGTCGGAGACCTTGCGGCCCTTGCTGTAGACGGCGGAAGCGATGACTCGGCCCATGCTCAAGCCCACCCTGCTGCTGGATAGGTCGTTCTGCAGGGATTGAGTGTTGGCCAGCCTGGCGCGACGCGCCAGCGAAGCGGAATCAGGAGTGAGGCGTGAGCGCTTCCTGGAGGCCTTGCAGTGCCACGGGCACCGCCTGGTTGAAACGTTCGAAGAGCCCGCTGCGGTCGATGTTGTCCACCGGGGCACGGCGCGCGCCATCGAAGCCGGCGCTGAGGGCGGTGACCACCAGGATCACGATGGTGTAGAGCCCCAGGGCGGCGAGGGCGCCGTTGCGGGCGTAGCGGTGGGCTTGGCGGTTCATGCTGGCGACTCGGGTCAGGGGAAGTGATGGCCCAGTGTCGCTTTGGTCATTTCGATTGAATAACGATGCCGGTTGGTTCCCGGTATCAGGCAAATTGATAGATGGCGGCGCTACGACCAGACGCAAGGAGGTGAGTGGCGGGACGCTATCGGATGTTTCCGGAACTCTGGCGGGCTTCATGGCTGCTTGACCCTCGTCAGGGAGGGGAGGCGACGGGCGTGGCGGCCGTCGAAAAGCACTGAGGTTGCGTCATCGTCCCTGAAAGGCCCGGCATCACGCCGGGCTTTTCGCTTCGGGCAGGGTTGCATGACGTCACCTGCTGCAGGCGGCTGGCGGGATGTGAGGGTTTCAGCCCTGCTTGGAAGCGGCTTCGACATTCACCTGGCTGGCGGACTGCTCGGACTGTTGTTGCTGAATAGCGGCCTGGGTCATGTGAACCATGCGGTCCTGCATCAGCGGGGACTCTTCGGCAAAGCTGGCCTGGGCGGCGAAGGCGGTAGCGGCGGCCAGTACGCTGGCGGCGATGATGTTGAGTTTCATGATGAACACCTCTGGGTTGGTTTGTTTCGGGTTCATCTATAGGTTAATGCGTAATAATTTTTGAAAAATAGCAAACAGGCTTAATCAGTATTGCTATTTAGGTAATAGTGGTGGCATGAAAAAGCCCGGCACCAGGCCGGGCTTTGGGTCATCGGGCGATCAGGCCAGGTGGTTCCGGTCCAGCTCGATGGACTTGTCCAGGGTTTCCAGCAACTGCTTGCGCACTTTCAGCTTGGTGTTGCGGTGGGCGGTCATGTTCAGCTTCTTCAGGTGCTGGGCGGCCTCCAGGGCAGCGGCCTGGAGTTGTTCGGCCGGCACCACCTTGTCGAGGAAACCGGCGTCCACGGCGTCGCGCGGGTTGAACATTTCGGCGTTCACCACAGAGCGGGTGAAGGCGGAACGGCGCAGGCGGTCACGGGCCAGTTCGATGCCGACGTGGTGCATGGTCATGCCGATGGCCACTTCGTTGAGGCCGATCTGGAACGGCCCGTCGACACCGATGCGGTAATCCGCCGAGAGCAGGATGAAGGCGCCCTTGGCCACGGCGTGGCCGGTGCAGGCGACGATGACCGGGAACGGGTGGGACAGCATGCGGCGGGCCAGGGTGGAGCCGGCGGCCACCAGGTTCACGGCGTTTTCCGGGCCGGAGGTCATCACCTTGAGGTCGTAGCCGCCGGAGAGGATGCCCGGCTGGCCGGTGACGATGACGATGGCACGGTCCTTCTCCGCCTGGTCCAGGGCCTGGTTGAAGGCTTCGATGACCGCCGGGGAGATGGCGTTCACCTTGCCGTTGTTCAGGGTCAGGGTGGCGATGCCGTCTTCGAATTGGTAGCTGATCAGCTCACTCATGGCAGAGGGTCCTGGGTTGCAGTCCTTGGGTTGGAAGTGGCCAGAACATACTGACGCAGGCCTGGTGCGTAAAGCGTTTTGACTGACTGATGAGTCAGCCGCATGCCACTAAATTCGGGCGATTTCTGTGCGCTGTGCACGCAAATTCCGACGGCGTTCGTGGAGAGGTCTCAGGCGTACTGTTAAGCTGCCAGTATCCCTGCGTCCCGCTCTCGCACAATCCAGGATGTGCCTGCCATGTCGAAGATTCTCAAGTGGTCCCTTTTTGCCGTCGTGGCGATCGCCCTCATCATCAAGGCGTCGCTCTGGCTTTCCGTACGCAGCGTGGTGAACGAAGCCATCGCCCGCGTCTCTCCGTTCATGGAGATCACCTATGGCGGAATCTCTTCGTCCTTCGACGGCCGTGTCGGTCTGCAGAACGTGGTGATCAGGGTGCCCATGGCCGGTGACAGCCTGAAGGTCTCCCACGCCCAGTTGAAGTTCAATGGGCTGCGCGAGTTGCTGAGCTTCAAGGAGCGTCTGGATGAGGGCAAGCTGCCGGAGCAGATGGCAGCAGACCTCAAGGGCGTCGAGTTGCAGATCCACGGTCCGTTCATGCAATCGCTGTACGCCAAGCCGGCAGAGAAGAGCGCCTTCACTGCCATGAGCGAAGTGGCCTGCGGCAACGTCCGCAACATCGGCGTCGATGAGTTGCTGCAGATGGGGTACCGCACCCTCGAGTCGGATATCGAGTTTTCCTACCGCATGCAGCCGGGCGCGCAGACCCTGACCTTCGACCTGCGCAGCGACACTCGCGACATGCTCGACATGCACACCAGCATGACATTGATGAACGTTTCCGAGCGTCCGGGCGACATGCGCGTGAACCCGCCGCGGGTATCCCAGGTCGTCTTCGAGATGAACGACAACCAGTACCAGCGCCGGGTCAGCGAATTCTGCCGTGGCAAGCTGGGCGTCGATCAGAAAGCCTACACCGCGCTGTCGCTGGAGAAATTCGACAAGGCCTTGCGCCAGCAGCGCGTCGCGCTCGACAAGCCGCTACTCGAGGCCTATGGCCGTTACCTGGAAGATCCGCGTTCGCTGCGCATCGAGCTGATGCCCAGTGAGGGAATGGCCTGGGGCGGTCTGCAATTTTTCGAGCCCAAGGATGTGATCCAGATGTTGCATCCGGTCGTCTTAGTGAACCAGCAGTCAGTCACACCGCTGGGGTTCGCGTGGGTCGATCCGGCTAAGGAAAAACTCACGCCGGAAAGCCAGTATCAAATGGTTTCGGCCCCGGAAACGGTTGAGTCGCAGGCCAAAACGCAGCAATATGAGTTCGTTAGCGTTGAAAGTCTTGCCCAGTACACAGGCAAGCGCCTGCAGTTCATCACGTTTGATGGTGCCTATTATCAGGGTGTGCTGCACAAGGTGGAGAACGGCCGAGTCTATATCACCGTCATGATCGGGACGGGCTCGGCGGAAATGTTCCTCCGCCTGAACAAGATCAATCAGGTGCGGGTCATGTTGTGAGGCCCTGCGAAGGAGAGAGCAAGTGAGTGAGTCGTTGTCCATCCAGCATGATGAAACCAGCCACCAGTTCGTAACGACTGTTGATGGTCATCGCGCCTATCTGGCCTACATGGATCTGGGCAAGCAGACGCTCGACATCTACCGCACCTTCGTTCCGGACAGCTTGCGTGGTCGCGGCATCGCCGCCGCTCTAACCGAGCATGCGCTGCAGTTCGCCGAGCGCAAGGGCTATAGCGTCATCCCGTCGTGCTCCTACGTCGAGCGCTACCTGGAACGCCGCCAGCGTCACACCGATACAGCGCTCTGACGTTCAGCGCGCTGAAATGAAAAAAGCCCGGCCAATGCCGGGCTTTTTCTTTGGCTTTTCGTAGGAGTGAGCTTGCTCGCGAATTGCCTGACGCTGGCGCTGGCGGAGACTCTGTTCGCGAGCAAGCTCGCTCCTACAGGTTCATCCCGCGAGGCGGCGGAACAATAAAAAAAGCCGGGCAGATGCCCGGCTTTTTCGTTCGTGCCTTGAGCGTCAGCCGCGCTGGCGCTTGGGCAGGACTTCCTTGAGCTTGGTGTGCATGCTGCGCACGGCCTTCTCGGTGGTGTCCCAGTCGATGCAGGCATCGGTGATCGACACGCCGTACTGCAATTGGCACAGGTCCTTCGGGATCGGCTGAGCGCCCCAGCCCAGGTGGCTTTCCACCATCAGGCCGACGATGGAGTTGTTGCCTTCGGCGATCTGGTTGGCGACGTTATCCATTACCAGCGGCTGCAGGGCGGGGTCCTTGTTGGAGTTGGCGTGGCTGCAGTCGACCATCACGTTCAGCGGAATCTTCGCCTTGGTCAGTTCCTGTTCGCACAGGGCGACGCTGACCGAGTCATAGTTCGGCTTGCCGTTGCCACCGCGCAGCACCACGTGGCCGTAGGCGTTGCCCTTGGTGGTGACGATGGAGACGCCGCCTTCCTGGTTGATGCCCAGGAAACGGTGCGGGCTGGATACCGACTGCAGGGCGTTGATCGCCACGGTCAGGCTGCCGTCGGTGCCGTTCTTGAAACCGACCGCCGAGGACAGGCCGGAAGCCATCTCGCGGTGGGTCTGGGATTCGGTGGTGCGCGCGCCGATGGCCGACCAGCTGATCAGGTCCTGCAGGTACTGCGGGGAGATCGGGTCGAGCGCCTCGGTGGCGGTGGGCAGGCCCATTTCGGCGAGGTCGCGCAGCAGTTGGCGGCCGATGTGCAGACCGTCCTGGATCTTGAAGGAGTCGTCCAGGTACGGGTCGTTGATCAGGCCTTTCCAACCGACCGTGGTGCGCGGCTTTTCGAAGTACACGCGCATCACCAGGAACAGGGTGTCGGAGACTTCCGCAGCCAGCACCTTCAGACGCTCGGCGTATTCGTGGGCGGCCTTGATGTCGTGGATCGAGCAGGGGCCGATTACCACGAACAGGCGGTGGTCCTTGCCGTCGAGGATGTCGCGGACGACCTGGCGGCCGTTGGCGACGGTGCGCAGGGCGGCGTCGGTCAGGGGGATTTCGCGCTTGAGCTGCTCCGGCGTGATCAGTGTCTCGTTGGAGGCAACGTTAAGGTCGTCGATCTGTAAATCAGCCATCGTGGTACTCAATCAGGTCACGGGTGCCGGCCGCCAGAAATCCCCGTGCGATGGGGCGCAGGCAGAGGTGTCGCTAAGGGGAACCCGAACCTTAACCGTTCAGGCGTAGCCTCGACAATGGCTCGATGCAGGAAAATGCCCGCAACACGGGCATTTGCGCGACTTTCTGCGGGGCGCTGGTCAGACCGCGCAAAACATCGGGAAGTCGGCGGCGTTCTGCGCGATCCACTCCAGCGCCAGGGTCTCGAAGGGCAGGCTGCTGCCGCTCGCCTGTTCCTGCTGGCGACGGTACTGCTCGATCTGGCACACCTGCTCGACCATGCGCGCCCGGAACAGGGTGTCTTCGTCGATGAAGGCAATGCCTACGCGGTAGTCGCTGGCCTGCTTGCGGCTCCAGGCGATGACGCCGGGGTAGCAGGCGGAGTCGCCCAGCAGGGGAATGCGCAGCTCGATGGAGGTGCCGCGGCGAAAGCCCCGTGGCGAATTGCACGCGACGCCGCCGAGGCTGATATTGTGCAACCGCTGGCGCGGCAGGAAAGTCTGTTTGCGGATGACCAGCTCGACCGGAAAATCGCACGGGTGGCGCAGGAACTGACGCATGACGGAACGCTCCGACTGCAATCTTTATAGTGGTGGCACCTTGAGTATAGTGCCGGCCCTGGAGCTGACCGACCTGGATGCCGACCGCCGGCTGCTGGAGCTGCCGGGCGTATCGCTGCTGATTTTCACCGGCGCTGGCTGCTCCACCTGTCGCTGGGCGCGGCAGGTGCTGCCGGAGTTCGGCCTGCCCATCGACCGCCTGTGCTGGATCGACGCCGGGCACAGCGGCGGCCTGGTCGAGCGCTATGAGGTCTTCCACCTGCCGTCCCTGTTCCTGGTGCGCGACGGCCACTTCCTGGGCCCGGTCCACACACCGCTGCGCCCCGAACCCCTGACCCAAGCCCTGCGCGCTGCCCTGGCGCGCCCTGCTGAGGAATTGCCTTGATGAATCTGCGAATCGGCATCATCGGAACCGGCGCCATTGGCGGTTTCTACGGCCTGATGCTGGCCCGCGTCGGCCATGACGTTCATTTTCTGCTGCGCAGCGAGTATCCCGCCGTCGCCCAGAACGGCCTGCGTCTGAACAGCCAGGTGCACGGCGCGCTGAGCCTGTCGCCGGTGAACGCCTACGACGATGTGGCGAAGATGCCGTCCTGCGATTGGCTGCTGGTGGGCGCCAAGACCACCAGCAACGCCGACCTCGCGCCGCTGATCATTCAGGCCGCTGCGCAGGGGGCGAAGGTCCTGTTGCTGCAGAACGGCCTCGCCGTGGAGGACGAGTTGCGCGCGCTGCTGCCCGACCACATCCACCTGCTCGGCGGACTCTGTTTTATCTGCGTGCACCGCGCCGAGCCGGGTGTGATCGAACACCAGGCCTTCGGTGGGGTGAACATTGGCTATCACTCGGGCTCCGCGCAGGAGGCCGAAGCGCGCCAGGCGATCGTGGAGGAGGGTGCCGCGCTGTTCCGCAGCGCCGGCCTGGACTCCAATGCCATGCCCAACCTGGAGCAGGCGCGCTGGCAGAAGCTGGTCTGGAACATCCCCTACAACGGTCTCTCGGTGCTGCTCGACAGCGGCACGCGGGCGATCATGGACAACCCCGACAGTCGCACCCTGGTGGCCGAACTGATGGAGGAAGTCATCGCCGGCGCCGCCGCGTGCGGGCACTCGCTGCCCCAGAGCATAGTCGGGGCGATGCTCAGCTCCACCGATGCGATGCCGGACTACCTGCCCAGCATGTACCATGATTTTGCCCAGCGCCGGCCGCTGGAATTGGGCGCCATCTACGCGGCGCCTCTGGAAGCTGCGCGCAAGGCGGGGCGCGAACTGCCGAAGATCGAGGCGCTATATCGCGCGCTGCGTTTCATCGACGCACGCAACCAGACTCGCTGACGAACACCGGGGGGAAGCATGGCAAAAGGGCTGGGCGACAAGCTGGTGGTGGCGATCTCCTCGCGGGCGCTGTTCGACCTGCGGGAAAGCCATCAGGTCTATGAAAGCGAGGGCGTCGAAGCCTATCGCCAGTACCAGATCGACCGCGAGGACGAAGTCCTGCCGCCGGGCGATGCCTTTGCCCTGGTGCAGAAGCTGCTCGCCCTCAACGGCGGGACCGACAGCGCGCCGGTGGAAGTCGTCCTGGTATCGCGCAACAGCGCCGATACCGGCCTGCGCGTATTCAACTCCATCCAGCACTACGGCCTGGGCATCTCCCGCGCCGCCTTCGTTGGCGGGCGCAGCCCTTATCCCTACCTCAAGGCGTTCAACTGCCACCTGTTCCTCTCCACCCACATAGAGGACGTGCGCAACGCGCTGGACGCCGGCTTCGCTGCCGCGACCATCCTTTCCGGCGGCACCCGCCGGGAAGCCAATGGCGAGCTGCGCTTCGCCTTCGACGGCGATGCGGTGCTGTTCTCCGACGACTCCGAGCGCGTCTACCAGCAGGGTGGCCTGGAGGCCTTCCAGACCCACGAGCGCGAGTCCGCCCGTGAGCCATTGGGTGGCGGCCCGTTCAAACCCTTCCTGAAGGCGCTCAATCGCGTGCAGCAGGCCTTCCCCCAGGAGTCCTGCCCGATCCGCACGGCGCTGGTCACCGCGCGCTCGGCCCCGGCCCACGAGCGGGTGATCCGCACCCTGCGCGAGTGGGACATCCGCCTGGACGAGTCGCTGTTCCTCGGTGGCCTGGACAAGGCCGCCTTCCTCGAAGCCTTCGCCGCCGACGTGTTCTTCGACGACCAGCCGATGCACTGCGAGAAGGCGCGGGAAGTGGTGGCGACCGGCCATGTTCCCCATGGTGTGAGCAACGAGAAGAAGGTCGCCGGATAGCCGCCCGGCCGCGACATCCGGCCTTCTCGGAGCGATTCGTGTTCTCCTGCTACGCTGCTGGATAGGCCCCGCCGCGCAGGCAGTCGAGGAGGCCGCATGATCCGAACGATTCTTTACGCCACCGACCTCGGTCTTTACGCCCCCTACGTCCTTCAGCACGCACTTTCGCTGGCCCGTGCCTACGGAGCCGAGGTGTATGTCGTGCACGCGGTCGAACCGCTGGGGCTGTTCGCCGAGTCCGTCCTGCAGACCTACCTGGATGAAGGCACGCTGAACGAGATGCGCACCAACGGCCTGACCAACGTCATGGGCAGCATCGAGCAGCGGGTGATGGAAGGGTTCCGCGATGAACTGGGGGAAGCGCGCCAGGACGCCGAGCTGATCCGCTCGGTGCGCGTGGTGCAGGGGGACGCGCCGATGGTGATTCTCGACGAGGCCAAGCGCCTGGACGTCGACATCATCGTCGCCGGCAGCCACAGCCATGGGGATGGCCTGAACACGCCGCTGGGGCGCACCGCCGCGCGCCTGGTACAGCTGGCCGAAGTGCCGGTCTACCTGGTACCGATGCTGCAGCACCGCTGAAGGCTTTGTGACGATACGTCGGGCAAGCCCGGAATTTCCGTGGGGCTTTAGACGAATGGCATGCAGGGCGAAAAAAAACGTCTAGTTTTATTCCTTAAACCATTAATATGGTTATAAAACGACAAGCCCCTGATGGCGGGTCGCGACATTCATTTCGAGGAAAGTCCATGAAGCTTCAGCAACTGCGCTATATCTGGGAAGTCGCGCACCACGATCTGAACGTCTCGGCCACCGCCCAAAGCCTGTACACCTCCCAGCCCGGCATCAGCAAGCAGATCCGCCTGCTGGAAGACGAGCTGGGCGTCGAAGTCTTCGCCCGCAGCGGCAAGCACCTGACCCGCGTCACCCCGGCCGGCGAGCGCATCATCACCACTGCCGGCGAGATCCTGCGCAAGGTCGAGAGCATCAAGCAGATCGCCCAGGAGTTCTCCAACGAAAAGAAGGGCACGCTGTCCATCGCCACCACCCACACCCAGGCGCGTTATGCACTGCCCGGCGTGATCAGCGGCTTCATCAAGCAGTACCCGGACGTCTCCCTGCACATGCATCAGGGCACGCCGATGCAGATCGCCGAGATGGCCGCCGACGGCACCGTCGACTTCGCCATCGCCACCGAGGCGCTGGAGCTGTTCGGTGACCTGATCATGATGCCGTGCTACCGCTGGAACCGCTGCGTGATCGTGCCCCAGGGCCACCCGCTGACCAAGGTGCCGAAGCTGACCCTGGAGCTGCTCGCCGAGCAGCCCATCGTGACCTACGTATTCGGCTTCACCGGCCGCTCCAAGCTCGACGAAGCCTTCAACCAGCGTGGCCTGGTGCCGAAAGTGGTGTTCACCGCAGCCGACGCCGACGTGATCAAGACCTACGTGCGCCTGGGGCTGGGCGTGGGCATCGTGGCCCACATGGCGGTCGATCCGAAGCTCGACAGCGACCTGGTGATGCTCGATGCCAGCCACCTGTTCGAGTCCAGCGTGACCAAGATCGGGTTCCGTCGCGGCACCTTCCTGCGCGGCTTCATGTGCGACTTCATCGAGAAGTTCGCCCCGCACCTGACCCGCGACCTGCTGGCCAAGGCCGTGCAGTGCCACAACAAGACCGAGCTGGACGAGCTGTTCGACGGCATCGAACTGCCGGTCTACTGATCGCCTCCGCTCTCGAAAAAGCCCGGCAGATGCCGGGCTTTTTCATTGCTGACTTCAGTGGATGCGCCAGCGCAGCAACAGCAGGGCGGCGAAGGCCAGCGCCGCGCCGATCAGGAAGGTCCAGCTGGCGCCGAAACTCTGCCACAGCCAGCCGGCCAGCACGCTGGCCAGCAGCATGGCGATTCCGCTCGCGAGGTTGAACACGCCGAAGGCGGTGCCCTTCAGGTCGGCTGGCGTGGTGTCGGCGATCAAGGTCGCCAGCAGCCCCTGGGTGAAGCCCATGTGCAGGCCCCACAGTGCGACGCCGACGAGCATCAGCGGCGTGGAGTCAGCCCAGGCCAGCAGCAGGTCGGCCGCCACCAGCAGGAGCATGCCGATAGCCAGCAGGCCGGTGCGGTCGGTGCGGTCCGACCACCAGCCCACCGGGTAGGCCGAGAGCATGAATACCAGGGCCATCACCACCATGACGATTGGTGTCCAGGCCATCGGCAGGCCGATGTCCTGGGCGCGCAGCACCAGGAAGGCTTCGCTGAAGCGCGCGAGGGTGAACACCGCGCCGATGCTGACCACCCACCAGTAGCGCGCCGGGAAGCTGCGCAGCGCATCGCGATGGATCGGCGAGCGGAAGCGCTGGGTGCCTTCGGCCTGTTCCGGTTCCTGGACGAAGAAGACGATGGCCAGCACTGCGACACCGGCCGGAATGCAGGCGAACCAGAACACCAGCGGCAGGTTGTTGCCCAGCCAGAGCATCAGCACGATGGCCAGCAGCGGGCCGGCGAAGGCGCCGACGGTATCCATGGACTGGCGCAGTCCGAAGCACGCGCCACGGATCGACGGCGGCGAAACGTCCGCGATCAGTGCATCGCGTGGTGCGCCGCGGATGCCCTTGCCGATACGGTCGAGCAGGCGCGCGGCGAAGATGGTCTCGCCGGAGGTAGCCAGCGGGAACAGCGGCTTGGACAGCGCCGCCAGGCCGTAGCCGAACAGCACCAGGCCCTTGCGCCGGCCGAGGTAGTCGCTGATGGCGCCGGAGAATACCTTCACGATCAGCGCGGTGGCTTCGGCAATGCCTTCGATCAGGCCCACCGCGACCATGCTCAGGCCGAGGCTGCCAACCAGGAACAGCGGCAACAGGCTGTGCAGCAGTTCGGAGGACAGGTCCATGAACAGGCTGACGAAACCCAGTGCCCAGACGGTGGCGGGAATGCGGGGGCGTCTGCGATCCGTGCCGTCGGCCATGGCGAAACATCCTTGTGCGTCAGGGAAGGAGAAAGCAGTCTGGCCGAACGGGCATCAAGAAAGCGTCAAAGGCGACGCTCAGAGGCGATCGAGGTCGTCGCGCTGGGCCAGTTCGGCCAGCGCTTCGCGGGAGTCCAGCGGGAGTTCGCCACGGCCTTCCAGAACTTCATGGAGGAAGCTCATGAACACCGTGTAGACGACCTCGCGGCCATCATCGTGGCGGACGACAAAGAACGGCGCGGTGTCCACACCGTACTGCGCGGCGACCAGCCAGCCGGTGCTGGCGGGGTTGCGCTCATCGGCGACCAGGGTGCGGTCGATTCGACTCAGATAGCCGCCCTTGACCAGGCGTTCGTGGACTTCGCGGCACTTGCGGCAGTCCTGGCCGTCGGCCAGGACCTTCTTCACCAGGGTGATGCGCATGGGATCGGCTCCGCCGCAGGCATGCAGGCGTCCGATCCTGGGCTGCGGGCTGACAAGGAAATTTCCGTCAGCCGAGGGTACGGCTTCAGGCCTTGCTGATCAAATTGCCGGCGTGCAGGCCGCACTCTTTCTGCGTGGCTTCTTCCCACCACCAGCGGCCTTCGCGCTCGTGCTGGTTCGGCAGCACCGGGCGGGTGCAGGGCTCGCAGCCGATGCTGATGAAGCCGCGCTCGTGCAGGCTGTTGTAGGGGATTTCCAGCATGCGGATATAGGCCCAGACCTCTTCGCTGCTCATGTTCGCCAGCGGGTTGAACTTCACCAGCGGTTTCTCCGGGGTGGAGAAGGCGCCGTCCACCTCGACCACGGCCACCTGGCTGCGGGTGCCGGGGCTCTGGTCCTTGCGCTGGCCGGTGGCCCAGGCGGTCACGGTGGACAGCTTGCGCTTGAGCGGCTCGATCTTGCGGATGCCGCAGCACTCGCCATGGCCGTCCTTGAAGAAGCTGAACAGGCCCTTTTCCTTGACGAACGGCTCCAGCAGGCGCGGGTCGGGGGTCATCACTTCGATGGCGATGCCGTAGTGCTCGCGAACCTGCTCGATGAAGCGGTAGGTCTCCGGGTGCAGGCGGCCGGTGTCCAGGCTGAACACCTTGACGTTCTTGTTGAGCTTCCAGGCCATGTCCACCAGCACCACGTCCTCGGCGCCGCTGAAGGAAATCCACAGCTCGTCGCCGAAGTGCTCGAAGGCAAGCTTCAGGATGTCCTGTGGGGCTTTGCTGGCATAGCTCGCGGCGATTTCCGCGATATCGAACGGGAGGCTCATCAGGCGGTATTCCTAGTTTTAATGGCGCAAGGCGCTCTGTGGGCGCGATGGTAGCAAAGAGGGGGATATGCCCCTAAATAACCATCAGGAAGGTCGACTGTGGTGTTTGGGTATAAGTGGTGCGTTGCACCGCCTGGAGCGAGCGGCTAGAGTGCCGCCTCTCAAGTCAAACCTGCGGGGAAATCGTTCGTGGAAATCGCCTGTCTCGACCTGGAAGGGGTTCTGGTTCCGGAAATCTGGATCGCCTTCGCTGAAAAAACCGGTATCGAAGCGCTGAAGGCGACGACCCGTGACATCCCGGATTACGACGTGCTGATGAAGCAGCGTCTGCGCATCCTCGACGAGCACGGCCTGAAGCTGTCCGACATCCAGGAAGTGATCGCCACCCTGAAGCCGCTGGAAGGCGCGGTGGAGTTCGTCGACTGGCTGCGCGAGCGCTTCCAGGTGGTGATCCTCTCCGACACCTTCTACGAGTTCTCCCAGCCGCTGATGCGCCAGCTCGGTTTCCCGACCCTGCTGTGCCACAAGCTGATCACCGACGAGACCGATCGTGTGGTGGATTACCAACTGCGCCAGAAGGACCCGAAGCGTCAGTCGGTCATCGCCTTCAAGAGCCTGTACTACCGTGTGATCGCCGCCGGCGACTCCTACAACGACACCACCATGCTCTCCGAAGCCCACGCCGGCATCCTGTTCCACGCGCCGGAAAACGTGATTCGCGAGTTCCCGCAGTTCCCGGCCGTGCACACCTATGAGGACCTGAAGAAGGAATTCCTCAAGGCGTCCAACCGCCCGCTCAGCCTGTAATACCGGCTGTGACGAAAAAGCCCCGCTGATGCGGGGCTTTTTTGCTCCTCGTAGGGCGAATAACCCGGAACGGGTTATCCGC
Organism: Pseudomonas sp. PDM22; assembly: GCF_014851965.1. NCBI lineage: Bacteria > Pseudomonadati > Pseudomonadota > Gammaproteobacteria > Pseudomonadales > Pseudomonadaceae > Pseudomonas > Pseudomonas sp. PDM22. Next base: position 499,222 of record NZ_JACVAR010000006.1, on the reverse strand, counting down.
CAGGACGGCGGATAATGCCGTAGGCGTTATGCGCCCTACGCGGAATATCGAGACACGCAGCTGTTGTAGGAGCGGGCCATGCCCGCGATCGCGCGCATGGCCCGCTCCTACAGGTTTTCCAAGGTCCGCAGCAGCACGCCCACCTTGGTCAGCGATTCCTCGTATTCCTCTTCCCAATTCGAGTCGGCCACGATGCCGCCGCCGGCCCAGCAGCTTGCCTGGCCGTCCTTGACCAGTACGGTGCGGATGGCGATGGAGCTGTCCATTTCGCCGCGCACATCGAGGTAGAGCAGGCTGCCGCAGTAGATGCTGCGCTGGGTCGGCTCCAACTCGTCGATGATCTGCATGGCGCGGACTTTCGGTGCGCCAGTGATGGAGCCACCGGGGAAGCTGCCTTCGAGCAGGTCCAGCGCGTCCTTGCCGTCCGCCAGTTCGCCACGCACGCTGCTGACCAGGTGGTGGACGTTGGGGTAGGTCTCCACCGCGAACAGCTCGGGCACACGCACGCTGCCAGGGCGGCAACTGCGACCCAGGTCGTTGCGCAGCAGGTCGACGATCATCAGGTTCTCGGCACGATCCTTCTCGCTGGCGAGCAGGGCATCGGCATTCTGTCGGTCGGCCTCTGGGGTGTCGCCGCGCGGGCGGGTGCCCTTGATCGGGCGGGTTTCCACCTGCTTGCCGTGGAGCTGGATGAAGCGCTCCGGCGACAGGCTGAGGACGGCGCCTTCAGGCAATGCCAGGTAACCGGCAAAGGGCGTAGGACACGCCTCGCGCAGCGCGCGGTAGGCCAGCCAGGGCGAGCCCTGGCAGGGCGCACGGAAGCGCTGCGTGTAGTTCACCTGGTAGCAGTCGCCGGCGAGGATGTAGCCGTGCACCCGCTCCAGCGCTTCGCGGTACTGCTCGCGGCTCAGGTCCGGACGGAAGGGCGCAGCAAGCTGGAAGGGCGGCAGCGCTTCATCGTCGTGGGCGTTCTCGAACAGCGCGATCAGACGCACCCGCTCGCTCGTCGCCAGTGACGGGTGGAAAACCAGCTGGCTGCTGCGCTCCTCGTGGTCGGTGACCAGCGCCCAGGCATACAGGCCCAGGCGTGCGTCGGGGAGAGCGAGGTCGTCGAGGTTCGGTTCGGGCAGGTGCTCGACGCGCCGGCCGAAGTCATAACCGAGATAACCGATCATTCCGCCGACGAATGGCAATTGCTGATTGTCCGGGACTTTTGCTTCGCCCAGGCTCTGCAAGGCGGCTCTTGCGCGGGCGAAGAAGCGCTTGGCCGATTCGTCGGCGGTTGGTGCCAGTTCTGCCAATGGCCAGGCGCTCAGAAGGTCATAGCGTCCACGTGTGGCAATGGGTCGACCGGCGTCCAGGAGTACGGCGCCGGGTGCCCGATGAATCAGGGCGAAGCGTTCGCCCGGGTCTTCCCGGTAAGGAAGCGGGTACAGAAAACAGTCAGGCATGGGTAACAGCGTGCAGGCAAATGAGGTGATCAGGTCGGCTGAAGTGTCGATCCTAGAGCTATTTCTTCAGTTTACGTAGGAAAAGCATTCTGATAAGAAGTGACGAATCCCACGCGGACAGTGCTCCGTACCAACAACGATAATGACATAGGGATACAGGCCGTGGATGTAGTGCTCGAGCCCGCAGCCGGCAGCCTTCTGCGCTCCAGATTAACACCCCCTCGGGTGCCTGCTGATTATTTGATTCGTCCCGAGGTCCAGAATGCCCTGGACCGACATCCTTATGCCTCGATCCTGTCGTTCTCGGCGCCCGCCGGCTTCGGCAAGACCACCGCACTGGCGGCGCTGGCCGGCAAGCGTGCAAGCGAAGGCCACAAGGTCGCCTGGCTCTCGCTGGAGAGTGACGACGACGATCCCGGTCGTTTCTGCCTGAAGCTCATCCAGGCCCTGGCTACCTCCGTGCCGGGCACTGGCGAGGATGCGCTGGGCTACGTGCACAACACCATGCGTGTGCCCGTGGTCGCGGTCATGGAAAGCCTGCTGATGGACCTCTCCCGCGACGAGCGCAAGGTCCTGCTGGTACTCGACGACCTGCATGAGATCACCCATTCCGACGTCTTCGCCGGCCTCAATCGCCTGGTGCAGTACGCGCCGCCCGGCCTGACCCTGGCCATCGGCAGCCGTTCCCAGCCGCCGCTGAACCTCGCTACCTGGCGCGCCAAGGGGCTGCTGCTGGAAATCGGCCAGGACGAGCTGCGCCTGTCCCGCGACGAAACCCGCGAGTACCTGGCCCGCGATGGCCTGCAACTCGAAGATAGCTGCCTGCAGTCGCTGCACAACCAGACCGAAGGTTGGATGGCGGGGGTTCACCTGGTCAGCCTGTGGCTGCGCCAGCAGCCGGGTGCTCCGGAAGACCTCAGGCTGCTCAGCAGCGACAAGGCGGCGGTGGGTGATTACCTGCTGCGCGCGGTGTTCGAACGCCTGCCGGCCGACGTGCAGAGCGCGCTGCTGTCGCTGGGCATCGCCAATCGCGTGAACGGCGATCTGGCCAACACCCTGACCGGTCGCCAGGACGGCCAGGCGCTGCTGGAGCACCTGGACAGCATGCAGCTGTTCCTCCTGCCGCTGGACCGCGACCGCCAGTGGTACCGCTTCCACCAGCTGTTCGCCGACTTCCTCCGCGCCCGCCTGCGCGAGCGCGACCCGGAGCGCTTCAAGCAACTGCACTTCAACGCCAGCCTGTGGTTCACCAATCACCACATGCCGACCCTGGCCATCGAGCACGCCTGTCTCGCTGAGGACCCGGAGATGCTAGCCGCGCTGGTCGATGGCTGCGGCCTGGAGCTGATCAACCGGGGCCAGCTCTACCTGATCTCGCGTTGGCGCAAGCATGTGCCGAACGAGATCGCCGAGCGCTACCCGATCCTCGTGCTCAGCGACGTCTGGACCCGTGCCACCGAGCTCAGCCTGCCCGAAGCCAATCGCATGATCGACGAGCTGCTGGCGCGCTGGGGCGACTCGCGCGGCAACGGCCCGATGGGCAACCAGTACCTCTCGGCGCTGGCGGTGAAAGCCGTACTGGCGCTGCAGAAAGATGACCTCGAACAGTGCATTACCCTGGCTCGCAAGGTGGAGAGCCAACTGGGGCAGAACTCGGCGTTCCTCGAGGGCGCGATCCTGCTGATCGCCGCCTTCGCCCAGGTCGTGCGTGGCCAGGCGGAGCAGGCACGTCGCCTGATGGGGCTGGCGCAGCAGCGCAACCACTTCCTCGATGGCCGCTACCTGCACATGCAGCAATGCACCATCGAAGTGGTGCTGGCGCTGGAGCAGGGACACGTCAACCAGGCGCAGATGCTCATCGAGCGCGTACGTGAGCAGGCCATGCCGCTGTTCGACAAACGCTCCCAGGCCCTGGCGTTGCCGGCCATCGCCGAAGCGCTGACGGCCTACTACCGCACCGAACTGGATGGCCTTGAAGAGCGCCTGCGCTGGGCGCTGGGCCGGGTCGACGTGGTCAATCCCATCGACCTGTACGCCCAGGGCATGCAGTGCCTGGCGCGCATCCAGCGCCTGCAGGGCCGCGGCAAGGAAGCACTGGCGACTCTGGGGTTGATGCAGACCCTGGCTTCGCGCAACCAGTCCTGGCGCTTCTTCGCCATGGCGGTGGGCGAGGAGATCAACCTGATCCTCCAGGAAACCGCCACCGACCGCTGCAAGCGCGCCGAGCAGCGGCTCAAGGCGATCGACTGGGCAAAGCTCGCCAGCCACTACAAACAGATGCCGTTCAACCCGGTGCTCTGGGTGCAGGGCATCAGCCGTGTGCGCCTGCTCCAGGCGCGCGGGCACTTCAGCGAGGCATTGCACGAAATCACCCAGCTGCGCGGCATGCTGCAGCCGGGGTGGCACGGCCTGCAACGGCTGCGCCTGGACCTGCTGGCGGCCCTGAGCTACCAGCGCCTGGGCTACCAGGAACGTTCCCACAGCCTGCTCGGCCAATGCCTGGTCGGCGCCGAGCGGGAAGGGGTGCGGAGCATTTTCATCGAGGAAGGCGAGGGGATTCGCCAGTTGCTGCAGCAGCTGGAATCCACCGAGCGACAACCGGCGCTGCAGGTCTTCATTCGCGGAATGTTGACCGTCTGGCCGGGGCAGGAAGCACGCAGGTCACCCGAGGTGCTCGAGGAAGGTCTGACCGACCGCGAGCGCGAGGTGGTATGCCTGGCGGCCCAGGGACTCTCCAACGAGGAGATCGGCCAGCAGCTGTCGCTGGCCCTGGGCACCGTCAAATGGCACCTGCACAACATCTACGAGAAGCTCAAGGTGCGCAATCGGACCCAAGCGATACGCCGTGCCCGCGAGCTGAGTCTGCTCTGACATGACGACCCTGACCACACTGCCGCAGCAGCCCATGCCGCTGCTGCGCACCAAGCTGTTCCCACCGCGCACCGACAGCGATTCGCTGCTGCCGCGCCGCGCCCTGATCGACCGCCTGTATGCCCACCGCCAGCAGCGCGTGCTGATCCTCAGCGCGCCGGCCGGGTTTGGCAAGAGCACCATTCTCAGCCTGTTCCGCCAGCGCTTGCTGGAGGGTGGCGCGCGGGTCGCCTGGATGTCCTGCGACGAGGGCGACAGCGAGCCGCAGCGCCTGGTGCAGTACCTGGTGGCGAGCATCCGCAGCGTCGAGGCGGATTTCGGCACCAACACCTCGAACCTGCTGCAGTCGGACATGACCCTGCCGCTGGAAGGCATCATCGACGCCTTCCTTTCCGACCTGCGTCGCCTCGACGGGCCGATCTACCTGCTGCTCGACGACTTCCACCAGATCCGCCACCCGGCGCTGGCCCACGGTGCGCGCTACCTGATCGAGCACCTGCCGGACAACATCCGCCTGGTCACCAGCACGCGCTATCGCCCGCGCTTCCTGGTCGACGAGCCGGGCCTGGCGCCCTGGGCCTTCTGCCTGAGCGGCGACGACCTGCGCCTGACCCGCGAGGAAACCGACACCTTCCTCACCGAACTCAAGGGGCTGGCCCTGAGCGACAGCGAGCTCAAGCTGCTGCATAAACGCACCGAAGGCTGGATCACTGCGCTGCATCTCGCGGCCCTGGCGCTGGCGCGCAACCCGGACCGCGCGGCGCTGCTCAAGGGGCTTTCCGGTACCGAGCGCGACCTTGCCGACTACCTCGCCGAGGACGTTCTGCGCAGCCTGCCCGAACCGTTGCAGCAGTTCCTCGACCAGACCTCGGTGCTCGACGAATTCTGCGCCGAGTTGTGCAACGCTCTGACCGGGCGCCGCGATGGCCTGGACATGCTGATGCGGCTGCAGAACGAGCAGTTGTTCATCATCCCGCTGGATGACCAGCGCGAGTGGTTCCGCTACCACCACCTGTTCGCCGAATTCCTCCAGGGCCGCCTGGCGCGCAACTCCGATCCGACGCCGCTGCTGCATGCTGCCGCGCGCTGGTGCGAGGGTCGCGACATGGCGGACCGTGCGATCAAGTACGCCCTGCGCGCCCGCGACTACGCCTTCGCCGCCGACCTGCTGGAGCGCCAGGGCGCCAAGCTGATTGCCGGCAACCGCGTCTACGGCATCCTCGGCATGCTCAGCAGCATTCCCGCCGAGGTGATCCGCGAGCACCCGGTGTTCCAGATCTTCTACGCCTGGCAACTGGCCTTCGAGCAGAAGTTCGCCGAGGCCGAGGCGCTGATCGAAGAGCTCAGCGTCCGGCTGCTGCAGGGGCAGGGCAAGGTGCGCCACTTCGGCATGGCCGAATTGCTCGCCGTGGCCCAGGTACTCAAGGCGCTGGTGCTGCTCTACCAGGACAAGCTGGAGGCCTGCCTGAAGGTGGCGCGCCAGTGGCTGGCGCTGGTGCCAGGCAACCAGCCGGTGTTCCGCGCCAGCCTGTCGTGCATCCAGGCGGCGGCCTATGCGCTGCTGGGTGACTACGCCGAAGCGGCGAACGCTATCGGTGTCGCCCGCGATTGCCTGCGCATGGCCGACAGCGAATACCTGCAGGTCGTCGTCAGCATGATCGAGGCGCTGATCTGCAAGGAGCGCGGTGAGCTGGAGCGTGGGCGGACCATCGCCGAGAGCGCGCGCAGCCGTGTGGAGCGGGTCTTCGGCCGGCGCAGCCGGGTCGGAGGACCGTTGTCCCTGGCCTATGCCGATCTGCTCTACGAGCAGGATCGCCACGCGGCAATCCTCGCCGAACTGCCGCTGGCCACCACCTGGCGCGACGTTGCCACACCGGTGGAGCTGATCAGTCGTGGCCAGTTGGTGATGGCCAAGGCGCGATTCTTCGCTGGTGAGGCCGAACAAGGGTTGGCCCAGCTCGACGAATGGCTGGTTGGCCTGCAGTCGCCGGGCTACGAGCGGGTGCATGCGCTGGCCATGAGCTGCAAGGTACAGCTGCTTCTGTGGATGCGCCGGCCCAACGAGGCCGAGCGCGTGTGTCTGCAACTGGCGCGGCACCTGTCAGGGCTCAACGCCGAACGCTATGCCGATGCCCACGCGGCGCTGGTGATGGCGGAGGCGCGCCTGGCGCTTTCCGAGCGCCACGCCGAACGTGCGCAGCAGCGTCTGGAATCGTGCCTGGCGGGCTTTACCTCGCCCTATCAGCGCGACCGGCGGCTACGTCTTTCGCTGTTACTTTCTGTGGCGTATTGGCAGAAAGGTAACAGCGAAAAAGCCTTCGCTCTGTTCGCCCCCACCCTCGAGGAAGCCTGGAACCTGGGTTACCGGCGCCTGTTCCAGGACGACGCCCTGTGGCTACTGCCGCTCTGGGAGGCCTGGAAAGGCGCCGAACCCAAGCGCGCATCGGCCTGGCAAGGGGTGGCCGAGATGCTTCGCGAACAGTGCCGCAGGCTCTCTGTAGATCCTGAAAGTTTCGATGAAAATCAAGATGTTAGCCATCGCGAGCGGGAAATCCTGCGGCTCGTGGCGGCGGGTTTGTCGAACCGGGATATCGCCCAGGCGGTGCATCTGTCGGAGGCCACCATCAAGTGGCATCTGCACAACCTGTTCGCCAAGCTCGGCGTGCGCAGCCGCACCCAGGCGGTACTCAAGGGGAAGAGTCTGGGACTGCTCAGCGAAGCTTGAGTCGGACGGTTGGTTTTGCGCCATCCCTTGGATGGGCTGGCAGGTTCACGGCGGGTCAGTAGCTTGGAGACCAGGACGAGAAGCTTCGTGCTTCACGAATCCATACCCGCGGCGCCTAAGGAAGAAGTCGGGGGTCTGGAAGATCGGCAGCAGCCGGTCAACCTGCAGCGGGGTAGGACGCCCCTTGCAGTGCCTGGGGCAACCCCACCTGAACACTGGAGAGTTATAACAATGAAAATCAAGCAACTGGTTCTTGCAAGCGCAGTTCTGGCCGCTCCGTTCCTGGCACATGCCGACATGAAATCCATGGATGACGCTGCACTGTCCGGTATCACCGGCCAGGATGGCATCAGCATTTCCGGTACCTTCAACGCCTCCATTGGCGCTGTCACCTACAAGGACGCCGACACCAACGGCGGTTCCCTGGTCCTGCAGGGTATCCACCTGCCGAGCGTGACCATCGCCGACAACGCGCCGATGACCGTCGACGTGGTGAAAACCAACATCACTCCGGTTGGCGGCGGCACCGCCGTAGCCACCGAGCAACTGGCCATCGGCCTGCCCACCGTGACCGGTGACGTCACCATCGACGCCGTCAAGGTAGGCACCGGCGGCGCCAGCATTGGTTCGCTGACCGTTTCCAACCTGAACCTCGCCGGTTCGACCGTGAAGGTCTGGGGTCACTGATCCCGAAGGTTGAAGCGCAGTACCCCTTGCCGGCGCCTGCCGGCGAGGGTCTTCCAGGAATGACTTCCAGAATTTGAAGCGAGGGGTGGGATGTTCGAGATTCTGCTGGGAAGCCTGCTGGGCCTGTTCGGTTTTACCCAGGCCGTGGATACCAAGCCGCAACAGCAGGGCACAGTGAACATCTCGCAGCCGCTCACGCCCAACGGTCCCTTCCGTGAGTCGGTCCAGCTCGAGCCGATGAGCCAGGTGCAGTTCCGCAACGTCATCCGCCAGGCCTACGACTACAGCTGCGGCTCGGCGGCGCTGACCACGCTGCTGGACTACTACCTGGGCCGCAACCTGGAAGAACGTCAGGTCATGGAAGGCCTGATCAAGTACGGCGAGGCCGACAAGATCGTCCAGCGCCGTGGATTCTCGCTTCTGGACATGAAGCGCTATGCCGCCGCACTCGGCTACAAGAGTGGCGGCTTCCGTGCCGAGTTCTCCGACCTGGACTCGCTCGAACACCCGGCGCTGGTGCCGATCCACTATGCCGGCTTCAAGCATTTCGTCGTGGTCCGCGACGTCTACAACGACCACGTCTTCGTTGCCGATCCTGCCTTGGGCAACATCAGTTTCACCCGCGCCCGTTTCGAGGAAATCTGGGACCAGAACGTGCTCTTCGTGATCTACCCCAGCGGCCAGGAGCCCAGGAACGCCCTGGAGCTGAAGGAGGCCGACATGCGCCTGGTGGACGACCGGACCGTGAGCCTGCTGGCTTTCCGCGAGTTCCCGGAGATGAGCAAGGTCACCCAGAACCAGATTGGCACAGCCGCCACGAACGGAGATGTCCAGTACATCCGGCGCAAGTGATCGCCCGATCGGCCCATACGAATAAGAACAAGACCAGGGGATAGCAACATGGATTTCAAGGGGTTTGCGTGCGTTGCCGCTCTGGCCTTGCTGGCAAGTACCAGCACCATCGCCGAAGAAGCGACAACCGAAGACGCGCGTGATGCGCTGGCCAAGAAGGATACCGACGCCGACAGCGCCAAGGCGCTGGAGCAGGTATTCCAGGCCGCCGAGAAGAGCTACACCCTGCTCAAGAAAGGCGAGCGCCAGCTGACCTACGGCTTCGACTACACCCTGATGCGCGACACGCGCCTGCAGGCCGTGCGCAGTGGCGAGAACGTCTACAGCGTGCTGGCCCAGAGCGAGGCGCAACACACCTTCACCAACTCGTTCACCTTCGACTACGGCATCTGGGACAACCTGACCTTCAGCATGCGCCTGCCGTTCGTGGCCAAGTACGACACCGAGCGCGACATCCATGCCTACAGCCTGGGCGACGTCTCCGCCACTCTGCGCTGGCAGCCCTGGGCCGCGCGCCGCGGCGCCCCGGTCACCACGCTCTACGCGACCCTCGGCCTGCCCACCGGCGATAGCCCGTACAAGGGCAACGTGCAGGATGACGTCTCCACCGGCAACGGCTTCTACAGCCTGGGCGCCGGCGCCAACATGTCCTACGTGATCGACCCCGTCGTGCTCTACGGCTCGCTGGGCTACACCTACAACATGAAGGTCGATGACATCCACCAGAACCAGTTCGGCGAGGAGCTGGAGAAGGTGGTGCCGGGTGACACGCTGAACTTCGCCATGGGTATGGCCTACGCGCTGTCCTACGACGTTTCCCTGGCCACCTCCTACCAGATGGCCTACTCGTTCAAGAACAAGTACTACTTCAACGACCGCACGGTCGAGGCGCCCGAGCAGACCAGCGCGATCATGAACTTCTCGCTCGGCCTGCGAACATCGCCGGACTACATCGTCAACGTGAACGCCGGTTTCGGTCTGACCGAAGACTCGCCGGATGTACTGCTGGGGGTTTCCCTTCCCCTGGATATCCAAGGCCTCAAAGCCCAGTAACCGACGAGCGACTACCACATGACTATGCGCATTTCGCCCCTCGCGGTGGCGATGGCAGGGGTAGGGTTTGGCTGGGCGACGCTCGCCAACGCCCAGCTCGCCAACGACCTGACCATCGGCAACCCCAAGGCCATGGCCATGGCCAACGCGGTCACGGCCGACTCCACCGGCATCGACGCGGTGCACTACAACCCTGCTGCCCTGACCAAGCTCAAGGGCCGCCAGACCCAGCTCAAGCTGATCACCGGGGTCATGGATATCCGCGCCGGTTTCAAGGCGCCGCCGGACTATGGTTCGTCCTCCTTCGGCCTGGACGACGACCCGGTGGCCGGTGAGAACAGCCGTACCCTGACTCCGACCATGTACCTGCCGGGCCTCGGCGGCATGACCGACATGCCGCTGCTGGTGGCGCCACTGGCCGGCCTGTCGATCAACCCGCCGGGCTCCAAGTTCACCTTCGCCACCAACGTCTACGCGCCCCAGGCGCTGGGCTATTCGCGCGACTCCGACAGCGACCCGGCACGCTACGAAGGCCGCCGCGTCTCGCTGCAGCGCATCACCTACTTCTCACCCTCGGTGGGCTACGAGGTCAACGACGACCTGTCGGTGGGCCTGAGCATCGGCTTCTCCCACCAGGCGATGGCGCTGGACACCGACTTCCGCAACCCAGGCCTGCTTACCGGCCTGTTGCAGACCCTGCACGACACCACTTGCGTGCCCGGTGCGCAGGAGATCGTCGAGCTGGTGTTCAACGTCTGCGGCGGCCGCATCGGTCCCTACGACTCGCTGGCCAACCTCAAGCTGGACATGCAGCAGACCCTGTCGCCGAGCTTCAACCTGGGCGTGCTGTGGGAACCCTACGACTGGCTGGCCTGGGGCGCGACCTACCAGAGCGAGTCGCGCATGCACCTCAAGGGCAAGTACCGCGTCGACTACACCAAGGACTGGCAGGGCTTCTGGTCCGGCATGCAGAACTCGGTGTTCGGCGCCTTCCTGAGCCCGCTGTTCCCCTACGGCAACGCCGAGGAAGAGCACGGTGTGGCGACCCTGAACATGGTCAACCCGGACAGCTTCTCCACCGGCATCAAGGTGCGTCCGTTCGACAGGTGGCAGTTCAACTTCGACCTGAAGTGGACCGACTACAGCGACTGGAACAAGCTGGAAATCGAGTTCGACAAGGAGCTCGACCTGCTGCGCATCGCCAAGAACTTCGCGCCCAACGGCGCCACCGACCATAGCATCATCCTCGACCGCGGCTACCAGGACACCTGGAGCTATGCCATGGGCGTGCAGTACGACGTCAACGACCGCCTGCAACTGCGCGCCGGGTATGAGTACCGTCCCTCGGCGATTCCCAAGGACAAGGCCGACGCCCTGGTGCCCATCGGCGATGCCGATCTCTACGGCCTGGGCCTGGGCTATCAGTGGGACAAGGACACGGTGATCGACCTGGGCTTCAACTACTTCGTCTCCAAGCAGAGCATCAAGGCGGGCACCAGTTGCAACCTGAACTGCACCGGCATCGACAACCTGGTGTACAACCCCTATGCCGGCCTCGACGTCAGCACCACGGTAAAGGCCTACGTGTTCGCCATGACTTACCGCACCACCTTCTGAGGGCAACAACATGAACAGGCTGACCCTCCTGATTTCCTGCGTCGCCGCCGTCGGCGTGGCGAGCACATCGGCGCAGGCTGCCAGCGGTCGCTACCTGTCGTGGATCGACGACAGCGGCCAGGTGCATAACACCTTCGTCGATGCCAACTACGCCCAGCAGCAGCGCCAGGCGGTCAAGCGCATCGACCAGAGCGACCGCGCACGCTTGATCGATCTCAGCGCCACCCAGTGGCCGGGTGCCCGGCCGGCAGGGGAGAGCAAGCGCCGCTACTTCACCTGGGTGGACGCTCAGGGCAACCTGCAGAACAGCTTCTACGCCGCCGGCCAGGTAGCACCCGGCCGCGCGGATTACGTGCTGCCCAACGGTGAGCATTCTTCCGAGTACATCGACGCCGAGTCCTACGAAGATCGCGGCTTTGTCCGCAGTGAGAACGGCAACCCGTACTTCACCTGGGTCGACGACAAGGGGCAGGTGCGCAACTCGCCGATCACGGCGGAGCAGCGCGGGGCGATGTTTCGTCGGGGCGAGCAGGGTGGCAGCACTATCGCCTTTACCGAAGGCCGGCAGATCGACCTGAAGGGGCGCCCGAACAACCTGCCGGGGCTCGACGGCATGGGCGAGCAGACTGACGCCATGAAGGCGCTGCTCAAGGGTAGTGGCAAGACCCTGGACGACCTCTATGTCGACCTGCAGCGGCGTTGCTGCGATCAGATGGGCGACGGTGACTTCACCGAGTTGTCGGTGGAAGAACCGCGCTACGAGGAGCTGAACAAGTTCTCGCCGAGCTTCGATTTCCCCATGGGCAAGAGCTACTTCGTGGCAATGAAGCTGCCCAGCTCACAACACGTCTACGGCTTGCGCGTGCGCAGCTTCGCCAACCACCAGGTGGTCTACCCGTCGCTGCTGTTCCTCGACGAGCAGAAGCGCCCGACGCGCCTGGTGAGTGACGCGGTGTACAAGCTCAATCCGGAGACCTGGTACCGCTATGCTTTCATCGAAGGGACAATCCCGGTGCGCGCCAACCAGGGTGAGCGTTACGTCCTGCTGCTCACTACCGACGAGGACCGCAGCCTGCAGACCCTCGACAACAAGCCCTACAAGCGCCCGCTGGAAGACTTGGCGGTGAACGAGGCCGGGATGAAGGTGCGCGAGCACGGTGACCAGGGTGGGTTTGAGCTGGCCGTAGTGCGCTGAAGCAGTTCCGTAGGGCGGATGACCCGGAACGGGTTATCCGCCAGCCTCCACGGCGGATAACGCCGTTGGCGTTATGCGCCCTACGCGCTGTCCGCGAAATCAGATGACAATGAAAAAGCCCGGCGAATGCCGGGCTTTTTTGTGGGGCAGGGCGCCTCAGACTTCCTTCGGGTGCACATGACCGAAGAGCTGCTGGGAGAAGCGCACGCGCTCTTCCACCGTCTCCTTCACGCCCTTGGCTTCCAGCTCGGCGAGATGCGCCTCGACGGCATGGGTGCGCAGGGTCAGGCCGCAGTCGTTGGCGATCTGGATGTTCAGGCCGGGGCGGGCGTTGAGCTCGAGGATCAGCGGGCCCTTGTCCTGGTCCAGCACCATATCCACGCCGATGTAGCCCAGGCCGCACAACTCGTAGCAGCCGGCAGCGAGCTTCATGAAGCCGTCCCAGTTGGGCAACTGCACGCCGTCCACCGCGTTGGTGGTGTCCGGGTGCTTGCTGATCTTGTTGTTCAGCCAGGTGCCGCGCAAGGTCAGGCCGGTGGCGAGGTCCACACCCACGCCGATGGCGCCCTGGTGCAGGTTGGCCTTGCCGTTGGACTGGCGGGTCGGCAGACGCAGCATCGCCATCACCGGGTAGCCCATCAGCACGATGATGCGGATGTCCGGTACACCTTCGTAGCTGATGCTCTTGAAGATCTGGTCCGGGGTCACCCGGTACTCGATCAGCGCGCGGTCACGGTGGCCGCCCAGGGAGTACAGGCCGGTGAGGATACTCGACAGCTGGTGCTCGATTTCCTCATGGCTGATGATCCGCCCGGAGACCGTCTTGTAGCGCTCCTCGAAGCGATCAGCGATCACCAGGATGCCGTCGCCGCCGGCGCCCTGCGCCGGCTTGATCACGAAGTCGCTGCGCTCGCCGATGATCTCCGGCAGGCGTTCGATCTCCTTCTCGGTGGAGATGATCCCGTACATTTCCGGTACGTGGATGCCCGCCTCGATGGCGCGCTGCTTGGTGATGATCTTGTCGTCGACGATCGGGTACAGGTGCCGCTGGTTGTACTTGAGCACGTAGTCCGCGTTGCGTCGGTTGATGCCCATGATGCCTTTGGCTTCCAGGGCTTTCCATCGCTTGATCAGGCCGAACATGGCTTAGTCCTTGAGGAAGGCTTTGAAGCGGAACAGTTCGGTCAGGCGGTAACCGCGGTAGCGACCCATCGCCAGCATGAACGACACCAGAATCAGCAGCACGGCCGGGAAGGTGAACACGAAGTACACCAGCTCCGGTACGCGCATCAGGATGTGCGCCAGGGCAGCGGCGAACAGGGTGCCGATGGCAGCCTTCATGGCGTGGGCGGCGCCGCGCTCTTCCCAGGTGATCGACAGGCGTTCGATGCTCATGGTCAGGATCACCATCGGGAACAGGGCGACCGACAGACCGCTCTCGAAGCCGAGCTTATGGCTGAGCAGGCTGATGGCGGCGATCATCACCACCACGAAGGTCAGCACCACCGATAGGCGTGGCAGCATCTGCAACTTCAGGTGTTCCAGGTACGAGCGTAGCGACAGGCCCAGCGCGGTGATCACGGTGAACAGGCCGATGCCCCACTGCAGGCCGGTCTCGCGGAAGGCCAGGGCGATCAGCACCGGGGTGAAGGTGCCCAGGGTCTGCAGGCCGATCAGGTTGCGCAGGATCAGGATCACCAGCACGCCGAACGGGATCATGATCATGATCTGGAAGGTCTGCTGGGTGGACAGCGGCAGGCCGTACAGCGAGTACTCGAGGAAGGCCGCGTCGGTGTTCTCGTCCGACAGCTTGGCCAGGCGGATGGCGTTCATCTCGCTGCTGTTGAGGCTGAAGCTGACCTGGGCCTTCTTGCCACCTTCGATGGACAGCAGGCTCTCGTCACCCAGCCACCAGATCAGGCGATCGTTGGGCAGGCCGCGCTCGCCGGTTTCCGGGTTGAAGTACAGCCATTCCTTGCCGTTGTAGCTGCGCAGCCAGAGTTCGGGCTGCTGCGGCTGGTTGGCGACCAGGCGGATGGTGTGCACGCGCTCCAGCGGCACATGGGCCACCGCGAGCAGGGTTTCGACCACATGCGAGCGCTTGTCCAGGCTGGTATCGCCGGCCAGCAGCAGCTTCACGTTGTCGTCATTGAGGTTGTTGGCGCGCTTGATGGCTTCGCTGACGAAGGTCTCGACGTCCGCCGAGTGCTGGCGGATGGGCGCGATCAGGGCTTCGGCGGCGATCTTGTCCGGGCCTTCCAGGGGCAGGCTGTCGCGGAAGATCGGGCCCTTTTCCTTGGCCTTCTCGGTGGCGCCGGCATAGCGCTTGGTCAGCACCAGGCGGTAGTAGAGGGTCTGCTGGCCGCTGGCGCGGCGCGAGGACCAGGTCACCTTGCGGTTGCCGTCGGAGCGGTTGATGCCCACGCCGTAGTTGTTGGAGACGAAGCTCTCGTTGAGGCTGACGTAATCCTGGGCCAATGGCGGCACGAACATCTGCACCTTCACCGGAGTCTTCGGCGTGGCGACGAACTCGACCTTGGCGTCGATGTTCCACAGGTCGTCGGTCTCGGCCTCGGTCATGGGAATGCCGAGGACGAAGATCTGGTAGGCGGTGATCGCGACGCCCAGCGTCAGCAGGATGGCGATCAGGACCTTCAGATGCAGGGTAAGAGAGCGCATGGGATTACTCGGCAGGTTTCGCTACGGGTTGGCAGCCGGGCTTGCCGGCAGCGTATTTCAGGCTCGGGTCGACCAGGGCACCGAAGCGCTTGAGCGCGTCGGAGCCGATCAGAAGCGGGTATTGGAAGGCGCTGCGGTCGGTAAGGTTCACTTCGATGGTGCGCAGGGCCTTGCCCATGCACAGCTGAAGCTCGATGACCGGACGCGCGGTATAGGCCTTGCCTTCGTCAGGGTCGTAGTCGCCGTGGCGGCGCTTGATCTTGCTGATGCGCGCCAGGGGTTTCTCGATCGGCTGGCTGTCGGCGGTGTCGGTGGCCAGGTAGAACCGCACCCAGGTCTCGCCATCGCGCTTGAAGCGCTTGATGTCGCGGGCGCTGAGGGAGGCGGTCTTGGCACCGGTGTCGAGCTTGGCGGCCAGTTCGATGTCCAGGTCGTTGATCCGGGCGTATTCGTTCAGGCCATAGACGGTCTTGCCGGCAGCTGCGCTGATGCCGGGAAGCAGGAAGATGCTCAGGAAGAGGAGCAGGGCAGTGGGCTTGAGTCTCATGGGCCTTGATGAGTGAGTGGCCGCAAAGCCTTGAAAAGAAACGCCCCGGTCGTCACCCCAAATGGCTGTGGCCGGCATGCCGGCCGGCGTGGCCTGGTGACGCCAGGCAATAGCGCGCCGAATTCTATCATGTGGTTTTTCGCTGGCGACAGTCGGTTGGCGTGTTGGCAGGGTATTTGTTTCAGGCATATGACAGGGGGCTTGCGGGCCCGCCGAATGCCGGGCGAGCGGCGGGCTCTGCCAGAACCCGTCCGACCGCCAGGCGGCCGGGTGGGTTCAGTCACTCAGGGCTTTTCCTCCTCGGCGGTGACCTCGGTCCAGCTACTGTCCGGGTCGAAGCGGCTCATCTTCTTGGCGATCTTGTCGCTCTCCGGGCCGAGGTTCTTGGAGAAGATCTCGCCATCGTGGCTGATCATGAAGCTCATCACGCCGCTGTCGCCGTACTTCACCGGCCAGGCGATCAGGGCAAAGCCGCGGGTCATCCTGCCGCCGATCTTGTAGTCGTAGGCGCCACCGGGGGCCGAGGGGCCCTGGGCGGTGAGGATGCGGTAGTGGTAGCCATGCCAGCCGTCGCCCGGCAGGTCGTCGCCGAACAATGGGCCGAGCGGGCTTTCCTCGCCACCGTCTTCCTCCGGCCAGTACAGACCGTCATGGTGCCCGTCGCTGCTGACGAACTGCTGCGCGTACTCCAGGACGCCATCGCCGTTGCGGTCAACCTCGGCGTAGTCCATCTGCGCATCGTGGTACGCCTGCACGGCCTCCAGGGTCGACTCCTCGTTGCGGCCGATGCGGCGAATGCGGATTTCCTCGCCGCCGGCCTTGGCGTTGAAAGCCCAGCCGTTCTTGTCGTGGACGATCGGCAGGGGCAGGGTCCAGGGATCGTTGCCGACGACCAGATGGGCGAGGTGCGGGTTGTCCTTCTCGATCTGGTGCTTGTCCTTGTAGTGGGCGAGGAAGGCGTCCACCTCATCCCGGTCGATGCCGGCGGTCGGTATATAGCTCTGCCAGTCCTTGCCCAGCAGGGCGGCCAGGCGTTCGGGGTCGGCTTTTTCGGTGCCGAGCGCGGCGATGAAGGCGTCGGCGGCCGCGTCGGGGGTGGGGAAGCTGTCCTGGGCCAGCAGGCTGGCAGGCAGGGCGGCGAGGAGGGCGAGCGCCAGCAGGCGCGATGCGATGGGCATGGCTCGTCTCCTAGCGGCGCCGGCCGCCGCCGGAGGGCGCGCGGGCAGGACGTTGGACGGTGTGACCGGCGCGGGCGGCCTGCGGGCGGCTGGCGGCGGCGCGACTGGCTTGGCCGCGGTTGGCAACTTCGCGGGACTGTCTGGGGTTGTTGGCGCCGGCGAAGGCATTGTTGCGTGGGGCCTGGGTGCGGGCATGCTGCTGGCGCGCCTGTTCGCGGATCTGCTGGTTGTTCTGCGTCCGCGGCCGTTGCTGTGCCTGGTTGCTGCGGTTCTGCACCTGGTTCTGCGCACGCTGGCGGTTTTCCGGGGTACGGTTCAACTCGCGGGTGGCAGCCTGCGCCCGCTCACGGGCCTGGGCGTTGTCGCGGTTGCCTTGCTGCAGACGCTGCTGGGCTTGCGGGTTGTCCCGCAGGTCGCGGGTTGCCGCCTGCGCGCGCTCGCGGGCCTGGGCATTGTTCGCCGCCGGTGGGGCGATGCCTCGTTGGCTCAGGCTCTCCCTGGCTTTCGCGCGCTCCTGGGTGCGGGCCGAGTCGAACCCGCGCAGCGCATCGCGCTGCTCGCCCCCGGCCAGCCGGCGGTTGTACTGCTCGCGGCTGGCCGAGTCGCGGTAGGGCACGCCATTGCGGTAGGTCGGGTTGTGCTGCCACTTCGCCCGGTTGCCATTGACGTTGCCGGTGAAATCTTGATTCACATTCCGGTTCACGTTCCGGTTGCTGTTGAAGTTGTTGTAATGCTCGACGTCGACGTCGATGTCATGGTCGTCCCAATCACAATCGCCCCAGAGCGAACCGACGATGGCGACGCCCGCGCCGAACGCCAGGCCGGTGGCCAGCGCCGTGGCGACCGGGTATTCGGGCGGCGGCGGGTAATACACCGGCGGGCTGGCGGGATAGGGCCAGGAGCCGTAGACCTGCGTGGGGTTGTAGCTGGGCACATAGACCACCTGCGGATCGGTGGGCTCGATGATGATCGTCTGCGCCGCTGCCGGTTGCTGCACTACTACGGTGTCTCCACCGGAAGCGGGCTGCGCCGGTGCCGGCTGGGCGGCCGGCTTGATGGTCACGGTCTGCTGCTCGTTCGACTGCAGGTTGCCGGCGGCCTGGGCCTGGCGACGCAGGCGCTGGATGGAATCCATCACCGCATCGGGCTGGGCGAGGAAGGCATCGCCGACGCGTTGCACCCAGGCCGGGTCCTGCCCCAGCGTGGCGAGCACCAGGGGGAAGGCGACCAGCGACTGGACGCTGGGGTCCCAGGGTTGGTTGGCGACCTGTTTCACCGCGTCATCGCCTACCGCCTTGGGATTGGCCTTCGACCAGGCTGCGGCGTCGGCCACGTTACCGGGGTAGGTGGTGGCCATCAGCACCTGGGCCAGCAGCGAATCGGGATACAGCGCCAGCGGCGCGAGCATCTGGTCCAGTTCCTCGACGCTGAACACCGCCTGCGAGGGCGCGGCAGCGGGCGCGGCCGGGGCGGCGGCTGGAGGCGGGGCAGGGGGCGCTGGCGGAGGAGGCGCTGTCGCGGCGGGCGGGCTGGCGGGTGGCGTGGCGGCCGTGGCGGTCTTGGCGACGGGCTTGTCGCCCGAATCGCAACCCGTCAATGCCAACAAGGCGACCAGAATCAGGTACTGACATTCTCGCATGGCGCTCTCCTGTGCCGGGAATGCCCGATCCGTGAAAACTGCCACGGGTAAAACGCGGGTTCAGAGAATGATAGGCGCCCGAATGAAAGGCTGCAGAAAGTCGAACGGCCGGTGATGCCGGCCGTCGGTTGGGGGATTTTTACGCGGTGGCCGGTTACTTTAGCCGGCGCTCGACGCCTTTCTCGACGAGGATCTTGGCGGAGATCTCCTCCACCGAGAAATGCGTCGAGTTGATGTAGGCGATGTTCTCGCGGCGGAACAGATTCTCCACCTCGCGAACCTCGAACTCACACTGGGCGAAGCTGGCGTAGCGGCTGTTGGGCTTGCGCTCGTGGCGAATGGCGGTGAGCCGGTCCGGGTCGATGGTCAGGCCGAACAGCTTGTGCTTGTAGGGCTTGAGCGCGTTGGGCAGTTGCAGGCGCTCCATGTCTTCTTCGGTCAGCGGGTAGTTCGCCGCGCGGATGCCGTATTGCAGGGCCATATAGAGGCAGGTGGGCGTCTTGCCGCAGCGCGAGACGCCGACCAGGATCAGGTCGGCCTTGTCGTAGTAGTGGGTGCGGGCGCCGTCGTCGTTGTCGAGGGCGAAGTTCACCGCATCGATCCGCTCCATGTAGTGCGGGTTATGGCCGATGCTGTGGGATTTTCCGACGGAATACGACGAGTCTGAGGATAATTCTTGCTCGAGCGGGGACAAAAAGGTCGAGAAGATGTCAATCATGAAACCGTTGGATTGCGCCAGGACCGAGCGGATCTCACGATTGACGATGGTATCGAAGATGATCGGTCTTGCCCCGTCCGCCTCCGCAGCCCGGTTGATTTGCTGTACCATGACGCGCGCCTTTTCTTCGGTATCGATGTAAGGTCGTGTCAGTTTGGTGAAGTTGATGTTCTCGAACTGCGCCAGAAGGCTCTGGCCGAGGGTTTCGGCAGTGATGCCGGTGCCGTCGGAGATGAAGAATGCAGTTCGTTTCATGTGCGCTGCGGGCCTTATAGGTAGGATCGAATCCTGGTTATGATAGGCCCCGCGTTTGCAAGGCCCTTTGCCGGGGCATTCTCACCCATTTTTCCGGCTCCGGCCAGACAGGGTGGGGCCGCACCGACTTGTATGACCTTTTCCAACACTTAGTGGAGAGATCACCTTGGTAGAGTACGTAGTTTCCCTCGATAAGCTCGGCGTCCACGATGTCGAACATGTGGGGGGCAAGAACGCATCCCTGGGCGAAATGATCAGCAACCTCGCCGGTGCCGGCGTTTCCGTACCGGGTGGCTTCGCCACTACCGCCCAGGCCTACCGTGACTTCCTCGACCAGAGCGGCCTGAACGATCGCATCCACGCGGCCCTCGACGCCCTGGACGTGGACGACGTCAACGCCCTGGCCAAGACCGGCGCGCAGATCCGCCAGTGGGTGATGGACGCCGAGTTCCCCGAGCGTCTGGATGCCGAGATTCGCAAGGCTTTCGCCGAGATGGCTGGCAGCAACGACAACATGGCCGTGGCCGTGCGTTCCTCCGCCACCGCCGAAGACCTGCCGGACGCTTCCTTCGCCGGCCAGCAGGAGACCTTCCTGAACATCCGCGGCGTGGACAACGTGATCCGCGCGGCCAAGGAAGTCTTCGCCTCCCTCTTCAACGACCGTGCCATTGCCTACCGCGTCCACCAGGGCTTCGACCACAAACTGGTCGCCCTGTCCGCCGGCGTGCAGCGCATGGTCCGCTCGGAAACCGGCACCGCCGGCGTGATGTTCACCCTGGACACCGAATCCGGTTTCCGTGACGTGGTGTTCATCACCGGCGCCTACGGCCTCGGCGAGACCGTGGTGCAGGGCGCGGTGAACCCCGACGAGTTCTACGTCCACAAGCCGACCCTGGAAGCCGGCCGCCCGGCCATCCTGCGTCGCAACCTGGGCAGCAAGGCGATCAAGATGATCTACGGCGACGAAGCCAAGGCCGGCAAATCGGTCAAGGTGGTCGACGTGGAGAAGGCCGACCGCGCCCGCTTCGCCCTGTCCGACGCCGAAGTGACCGAGCTGGCCAAGCAGGCCCTGATCATCGAGAAGCACTACGAGCGTCCGATGGACATCGAGTGGGCCAAGGACGGTGACGACGGCAAGCTGTACATCGTGCAGGCCCGTCCGGAAACCGTTAAGAGCCGTTCCAGCGCCAACGTGATGGAACGCTACCTGCTCAAGGAAAAAGGCAAGGTCCTGGTCGAAGGCCGCGCCATCGGCCAGCGCATCGGCGCCGGCCCGGTGAAGGTGATCCACGACGTTTCCGAGATGGACAAGGTCCAGCCGGGCGACGTGCTGGTCTCCGACATGACCGACCCGGACTGGGAGCCCGTGATGAAGCGCGCCAGCGCCATCGTCACCAACCGTGGCGGCCGTACCTGCCACGCCGCGATCATCGCCCGTGAACTGGGTATCCCGGCAGTCGTCGGCTGTGGCAACGCCACCGCGGCGCTGAAGGATGGCCAGCGCGTGACCGTATCCTGCGCCGAAGGCGATACCGGCCTGATCTACGAAGGTGAACTGGGCTTCGACGTCCGCCAGAACTCGGTCGACGCCATGCCCGACCTGCCGTTCAAGATCATGATGAACGTCGGCAACCCGGATCGTGCCTTCGACTTCGCCCAGTTGCCGAATGAAGGTGTGGGCCTGGCCCGCCTGGAATTCATCATCAACCGCATGATCGGCGTGCATCCCAAGGCGCTGCTGAACTTCGCCAGCCTGCCGGCGGACATCAAGGAAAGCGTCGAGAAGCGCATCGCCGGCTACGACGATCCGGTCGGCTTCTACGTCGAGAAGCTGGTCGAGGGCGTCAGCACCCTGGCCGCGGCTTTCTGGCCGAAGAAGGTCATCGTGCGTCTGTCGGACTTCAAGTCCAACGAATACGCCAACCTCATCGGTGGCAAGCTCTACGAGCCGGAAGAAGAGAACCCGATGCTCGGCTTCCGTGGCGCCTCGCGCTACATCAGCGAATCCTTCCGCGACTGCTTCGAGCTCGAATGCCGCGCGATGAAGAAGGTCCGCAACGAGATGGGCCTGACCAACGTCGAGCTGATGGTGCCGTTCGTCCGTACCCTCGGTGAAGCCTCCCAGGTCGTCGACCTGCTGGCCACCAACGGCCTCAAGCGTGGCGAGAACGGCCTGCGCGTCATCATGATGTGCGAGCTGCCGTCCAACGCTCTGCTGGCCGACGAGTTCCTTGAGTTCTTCGACGGCTTCTCCATCGGCTCCAACGACCTGACCCAGCTGACCCTGGGCCTGGACCGTGACTCGGGCATCGTCGCGCACCTGTTCGACGAACGTAACCCGGCGGTGAAGAAGCTGCTGTCCAATGCCATCCAGGCGTGCAACCGCGCCGGCAAGTACATCGGCATCTGCGGCCAGGGCCCGTCGGACCACCCGGACCTCGCCAAGTGGCTGATGGAGCAGGGCATCGAGAGCGTGTCGCTGAACCCTGACTCGGTCCTCGACACCTGGTTCTTCCTCGCCGAAGGCCAGTCCTGACGGTTCCTTCTCCATCCTGAGAAGGGCGGGTGATTTCACCCGCCCTTTTTTATGCAAGCGATTCCATGCAAAGCAGCAGTCAACTCTTCCCCGTCGCGCTAGTCAGCGCGGAATTGCGCGGCGACCTCACCGAGGACGTCTACCGCCTCAAGCCGAACAACAGCCCGGACTCCAGCGTCGAGCTGGCGATCACCCGTCTCGGTTGCCCCGAAGGGCGGCGTGGCGTGCCGGTGATCCTGTTGCACGGCAGCTTCTCCAACCGCCGCTTCTGGTTCTCGCCCAAGGGTATTGGCCTGGGTGCGTATCTGGCGCGTGCCGGCTTCGATGTCTGGATCGCCGAGATGCGCGGGCATGGCCTGTCGCCCCGTAACGCTGACTACGATCGCAATCGTGTCGCCGACTACGCACGTTTCGACCTGCCGGCCATTGCCAATTTCGTGGTCGAGCAGAGCGGCCAGGCGCCGCATTGGGTCGGGCACTCTCTGGGCGGCGTCACCCTGGCTGCCGCGCTGGGCGGCGGCTACCTGAATGAGCAGCAGGCCGCCAGCGCGGCGCTGTGCGGTAGCCAGATCAGCCGTACCTACTGGCCGCTGAAGCTACCGCCCGTGGCCTGGGGCGGGCGCTTGCTGCTCAAACGCATGGGCGGGCTGTCCGGTTCGCGCCTGAAACGCGGGCCGGAGGACGAGCCGCTGGGGCTCGCCCTGGAGGCCCTGCACTGGTACAGCCTGTTCGGCCGCTTCGGCGAGAAGGACAACGACTGGTGGGGCGGTTTGCAGAAGGTTTCCCTGCCGGTGCTGGCCATCGGCTCCGATGGCGATATCCAGGACCCGGCCTGGGCCTGTCGCAAGTTGCTGGAGCAGTTCGGCTCCGAGATCCGGCAGTTCCTGCACCTGGGGCGGCGCCAGGGCTTCTCGGAAGATTTTGGTCACATCGAGATGCTGATCAGCAAGGGCGCCCAGCGTGAGGTCTGGCCACTGCTGCAATACTGGCTGGAGCACAGCGGCTTGCCGGAAGGGCAGGGCGCTCTGGCGCGGGCTTGAGCTTGGCGTGGCAGGGAGTAGACTGTGACGCCATTGCGGCTTTCGGTCACATCCAGGCCTGAAACCCTGCCGGATTTCATCAAGAGGAGCTTCTCCATGCATTACGTCACCCCCGATCTGTGCGATGCCTACCCGGAGCTGGTCCAGGTCGTCGAGCCGATGTTCAGCAACTTCGGCGGACGGGACTCCTTCGGTGGCGAGATCGTCACCATCAAGTGCTTCGAGGACAACTCGCTGGTCAAGGAGCAGGTCGAGAAGGATGGCAAGGGCAAGGTGCTTGTGGTCGACGGCGGCGGCTCGCTGCGCCGTGCACTGCTGGGTGACATGCTGGCCGAGAAGGCCGCCAAGAGCGGCTGGGAAGGCATCGTGGTGTACGGCTGCATCCGTGACGTCGACGTGATCGCGCAGACCGATCTGGGCGTGCAGGCGCTGGCCAGCCACCCGATGAAGACCGACAAGCGCGGTATCGGCGACCTCAACGTGGCCGTGACCTTCGGCGGCATCACCTTCCGCCCGGGCGAGTTCGTCTATGCCGACAACAACGGCATCATCGTCTCGCCTAAAGCGTTGAAAATGCCGGAATAATTCGAACCTTCCAGCTGAAGTTCGGGTCAATGCCGGGAGCGAAAGCTTCCGGCATTTTTCATGGGGCCTCGCGCAAGCGACCTTGAGCGAAGGAAAAGGGCATGCAGCAGTACGAGAGCGGCACGGAACGCGGACTGATCGACGGCTTCGTGCTGGACGGCCACGGTGGTGGCCGGCGGATCACCCGGAGCGAATTGCCGCTGCTGGATCTC
Organism: Pseudomonas sp. PDM22; assembly: GCF_014851965.1. Lineage (NCBI taxonomy): Bacteria > Pseudomonadati > Pseudomonadota > Gammaproteobacteria > Pseudomonadales > Pseudomonadaceae > Pseudomonas > Pseudomonas sp. PDM22. Next base: position 475,382 of record NZ_JACVAR010000006.1, on the reverse strand, counting down.
AAGCCCGAGGAAAGCCTCTGGGTGCACTGGGATCGCGGTGTACCCGAAGCCCAGTCCTGGCTGCGCGAATCCAGCGGTCTGAACGAATTCGCCTGCGACCTGCTGCTGGAAGAGGCCACCCGCCCGCGCCTGGTCGACCTGGGGGGCGAACGCCTGCTGCTGTTTCTGCGCGGGGTCAACCTGAACCCCGGTGCGGTGCCTGAGGATATGGTCTCGCTGCGGGTCTATGCCGAGTCGCAGCGGGTGATTTCCCTGCGCCTGCGTCCGCTCAAGGCGGTGGCCGACCTGCGCGCCGACCTGGATGCCGGCACCGGCCCGAAGACGGCCTCGGAAGTGGTGCTGTACCTCGCCCACTACCTCACCGACCGCGTCGATACCCTGATCGGCGGCCTGGCTGATCAGCTCGACGCGATGGAAGAGGCCATCGAGGAAGACGAGCGCAGCATTCCCGACCAGCACCAGCTGCGCACCCTGCGGCGACGTGCCGCGGGATTGCGCCGTTACCTGGCGCCGCAGCGGGAAATCTACTCGCAGATGGTCCGGTTCAAGGCGTCCTGGACGGTGGCCGACGACGCCGACTACTGGAATGAGCTCTACAACCGCCTGACCCGCAACCTGGAAGAACTGGAGCTGGTGCGCGAGCGCATCAGCCTGATCCAGGAAGCCGAACATCGTCGAATTACCGAGCGGATGAACCGCACCATGTACCTGCTTGGTATCATTACCGGCTTTTTCCTGCCCATGAGCTTCGTGACCGGTCTCCTGGGCATCAACGTCGGCGGCATTCCCGGCTCCAGTGCACCCTACGGCTTCGCCGTGGCCTGCCTGGTGATCCTCGGGATAGTGGCTTTCCAATGGTGGATATTCCGCCGCATGCGTTGGCTCTAGGTGTGACTTTTGAGGTGGTGGGGGCGTCAAGCACCTCACACAGGCGAGGTGCGTATGCACGACCCATTTGAAGAATCCTTGCGCGATCTGCTGCGAATGCCACCGGAACAGCCGGGAGACGATTCGCGCCTGGATCGCGTCCTGAAGACCGCCAACCGCCAGGTAGGCGCGGGCGATCTGTTCAGCCTGATGGGGCACTGGTTCCAGGCCCTGTCCATTGGCGTGAGCCGTGGCGCCGCGCACCTTGCACCCGTCTCGCGCCACGCGCAGAATTCCGCCCCTTCCGCTGACAAGGCCGACTGAACATGCAATTCGACATCTGGACGCAAAGCCTGCTCACCGCCATGAACACCCTGTGGGGCAAGCTGGCCGGGTTCATCCCGAACCTGCTCGCCGCGCTGGTGATCGTGCTGCTCGGCTTCGTCGTCGCCAAACTGCTCGATGCGCTGATCTCCAAGCTGCTGGCCAAGCTCGGCCTCGACCGCCTCATGGCGGGTACCGGCCTGACCAAGCTGTTGGCTCGTGCCGGCATCCAGGTGCCGGTCTCGACCCTGATCGGCAAGATCATCTACTGGTTCGTGCTGCTGGTATTCCTCGTCTCCGCGGCGGAGTCCCTCGGTCTGCAGCGCGTCTCGGCAACCCTGGACATGCTCGCGCTGTACCTGCCCAAGGTGTTCGGGGCGGCGCTGGTGCTGATCGTCGGCATCCTGCTCGCCCAACTGGCCAACAGCCTGGTGCGCGGCGCGGCCGATGGTGTCGGCCTGGAATACGCCAACGGCCTGGGGCGCGTGGCCCAGTGGCTGGTCATCATCATCAGCATCTCGGTGGCCATCGGCCAGCTCGAGGTCAAGACCGACCTGCTGAACTACATCATCGCCATCGTGCTGATCACCATCGGCCTGGCTGCCGCCCTGGCCCTGGGCCTGGGCAGCCGTGAGGTGGCAGGGCAGATCATCGCGGGTATTTACGTGCGGGAGCTGTATCAGGTCGGACAACAGGTGAAAGTGGCTGATGTCGAAGGCATCATCGAGGAAATTGGTACCATCAAGACTATCCTGCTGACAGACGAGGGTGAGCTGGTGTCGATCGCCAACCGCATTCTGCTCGATCAGCGTGTAACCAGTCGCTGAAGATGATGACCGATTACCGGTACGGCTTCCTGAAAGCCGCGCCGGACGCTGACTTGACCTGGCCCGACCTGACTTGAACAAGCCGCAATCACTGTCCTTGCGCTATGACCCGCGCCAGCTCACCGACGAGGAGCTGGTGGAGCGTTCCCACGAGGAGCTCTACCACGTGACGCGGGCCTATGAAGAGCTGATGCGCCGATACCAGCGCACGCTGTTCAACGTCTGCGCGCGCTATCTGGGCAACGACCGGGACGCCGATGATGTGTGTCAAGAGGTCATGCTCAAGGTGCTGTATGGTCTGAAGAACTTCGAGGGAAAGTCGAAGTTCAAGACCTGGCTGTACAGCATCACTTACAACGAGTGCATTACCCAGTATCGGAAGGAACGGCGCAAACGCAGATTGCTCGATGCGCTGAGTCTGGATCCAGTCGAGGAAGCCTCTGAAGAGAAGGCTCCGAAAGTCGAAGAACGGGGTGGACTAGACCGCTGGCTAGTTCATGTCAATCCCATTGATCGGGAAATTCTCGTGCTTCGATTTGTTGCGGAACTGGAGTTCCAGGAGATCGCCGACATCATGCACATGGGGCTTAGCGCCACAAAGATGCGCTACAAACGTGCACTCGATCGAATGAGAGAAAAGTTTTCGAATGTGACGGAATCTTAGTCCGGGAAATATTGTCTCTCTGTTTGGCAAGTTCTGATAAACTTGCCACCCAAGTTGTACGGCCTATGGTTAGGACAACTTATTGACCACCAAGATGGGGATTTAACGGATGAAACTGAAGAACACCTTAGGCGTCGTAGTTGGCTCGCTGATCGCCACCGCCGCTGTCAATGCCTTCGCTCAAGGCCAGGGCGCCGTCGAAGTCGAAGCATTCGGCAAGCGCTACTTCACCGACAGCACCCGCAACATGAAGAACGCGGACCTGTACGGCGGCTCCGTTGGTTACTTCCTGACCGACGACGTCGAGCTGGCTCTGTCCTACGGTGAGTACCACGACGTACGTGGCACCTACGAGACCGGCAACAAGAAGGTCCATGGCAACCTGAGCACTCTGGACGCCATCTACCACTTCGGCACTCCGGGTGCTGGCAACCTGCGTCCGTACGTTTCCGCCGGCGTTGGCCACCAGAGCCTGACCAACATCAACTCCGACAACGGTGGTCGTCAGAACCTGACCATGGCCATGGTCGGTACCGGTCTGAAGTACTACTTCACCGAAAACTTCTACGCCAAAGCCAGCCTCGACGGTCAGTACGGCCTGGAGAAGCGTGAGAACGGTCACCAGGGCGAGTGGATGGCTGGCCTGGGCGTCGGCATGAACTTCGGCGGCGGCGCCAAGCCGGCCCCGGCTCCCGAGCCGGTTGCTGAAGTCTGCTCCGACTCCGACAACGACGGCGTCTGCGACAACGTCGACAAGTGCCCGAACACCCCGGCCAACGTCACCGTTGACGCCAACGGCTGCCCGGCTGTTGCCGAAGTCGTTCGCGTTCAGCTGGACGTGAAGTTCGACTTCGACAAGTCCAAGGTTAAAGAGAACAGCTACGCTGACATCAAAAACCTGGCTGACTTCATGAAGCAGTACCCGTCCACCTCCACCACCGTTGAAGGCCACACCGACTCCGTCGGCACCGACGCCTACAACCAGAAGCTGTCCGAGCGTCGTGCCAACGCCGTTCGTGACGTACTGGTCAACGAGTACGGTGTTGAAGGCGGCCGCGTAAACGCTGTTGGTTACGGTGAGTCCCGTCCGGTTGCTGACAACGCAACCGCCGAAGGCCGCGCTGTTAACCGCCGCGTAGAAGCCGAAGTGGAAGCCCAAGCCAAGTAATTGGTCTGAGCTGACGAGAAAAACCCGGCCTAGGCCGGGTTTTTCTTTGCCTGCAGGAAAGTGAATTTCAGGCGGTGCGGGCCAGGATTGCCTGCTGCGCAGCGGCGGCGACTTCGCCGATCACCAGGATTGCCGGGCTCTTCAGGGCGAAGCTCTGGGCGTCTTCCAGCATGTCGCCCAACTGGCTGCGGTATTCGCGTTGGGCGGGCAGGGATGCGTTCTCGATCATCGCCACCGGCGTGCCGGCCGCCATGCCGCCTTCGAGCAGTCCGTCGCGGATTTCCGCCAGTTTCGCCACGCCCATGTACACCACCAGCGTTGTTCCGCCTTCGGCCAGGCCGCGCCAGTTCAGCGGGCTGTCGTCCTGGGTGTGTGCGGTCACCAGGGTCACACCCCGGCTGACACCACGCAGGGTTACGGAGATGCCGCACTGAGTCGCTGCTGCCAGCCCGGCAGTGATGCCGTTGACCAACTCGCAATCGATGCTCCGCGCAATCAGCCAGTCAGCTTCTTCGCCGCCACGGCCGAAGATGCACGGGTCGCCGCCTTTCAGGCGTGCGACGCGGCGGCCCTGGCGGGCGTAGCGCAGCATCAGGCGATGGATGAAGTCCTGCGGGGTGGAGCGGCAGCCGCCGCGTTTACCGACGCGAATCACTCGCGCCAAAGGGCAGTGCTCCAGCACCGCCGGATTCACCAAGTCGTCGATGAGCACCACGTCGGCCTGAGCCATGGCCCGGACGGCCTTCAGGGTCAGCAGTTCCGGGTCGCCGGGGCCGGCGCCGATCAGCCAGACTTTTCCACTCATGTCGTTCTCCTCAGGCTGCCGTCTTCGCGGCTTGATTCAGGCGGTAGCGGCCAGCGGCTTCTGAGCCAGCAGGCGCTTGATTTCCGGTACGCAGGAGCCGCAGGCGGTCCCGCACTTGAGTTCGCATTTGAGGCCTTCCAGGTCCAGGCCCTTGTCGATCCCGGCCTGGATGCGGCTCTGGCTGACGTTCAGGCAGTTGCACAGCGTCTTGTCCGCCGCCGCGCCGGCTTTACCCGGGGCGGCGCTGAGCGGGGCGAGCAGCCAGCGGCGCAGCTCCTGGTCCGCGCGGCCTTCCTTCCACAATTCGCGCAGCCAGGCGCGGGCGGCGGTTTCGCCGGCCAGGCGCAGCGAGACGATTCGCGATTGTTCGATACGCACGCGTTTGCCGACGGTGCGGCGCGGGTCGTCATAGGCCATGACCGGACCTTCACCGAGGTCGAGCAGGGCGTCGATGCGGGCCAGCCAGTCCGCGCTGGGCGCTTCGTGGTGTGCGGCACGGATCACCAGTGCCGGGCGTTCACGGCCGGTGGGGCTGAAGCTGGCGTAGCGCAGGTCTTCGAACAGCGGGCGCAGGGCGTCGAAGCGCTTCTGCACCTCACCTTCCACCAGCGCGAAGAACTGCCAGGGCAGCTCGATGCGGCTGACTTCCACCGTGGCGTGCTTCAGCTCGGGCTGGCGCGACAGCGGGTCCACCGCCGGCAGGGTCAGCACGTTGATGCCCAGGCCCTTGAGGAAGCGGTCGCCCCAGTGCATCGGCAGGAAGGCCTGGCCGGGACGCAGGCGGTCGTCGGCTTGCACCGGCAGCACCAGTTCGCCACGGCGACTGTGCAGGCGAACCAGTTGGCCGTCGCTGATGCGCCGGCGGCGCAGCTCGTCCGGGTGCAGGCCGAGCACGGCTTCTTCCACGTGGCCGAACAGTTGCGGCGCGGTGCCGGTACGGGTCATGCCATGCCACTGATCGCGCAGGCGGCCGGTGTTGAGGATCAGCGGGTAACGTGCATCGCGCTTTTCCTTCGGTGCTCGGTAGGGCTCGGCGATCAGTCGCGCGCGGCCATTGGCGGTGGGGAACTGTCCGTCGCCATACAGGCGCTCGGTACCCTGGGTTGCACCGGCCCGGAAGGGCCATTGCTGCGGGCCACGGGTGTCCAGCAGGGCGTAGTCGACGCCGGACAGATCAAGATCACGATCACGGGTCAGCAGCTTGAATTCGTCGAACAGCGAGGACGGCGAATCGAAGTCGAACAGGCTGTTTTCGCCGGGGCGCAAGCGCTGCTCCAGGCGGCGGGCGAAGTCGCAGACGATGTTCCAGTCCGCCCGCGCTTCGCCGATGGCCGGGATGGCCGGGCGCACATGGCTGATGCGGCGTTCGGAGTTGGTCACCGTGCCTTCCTTCTCGCCCCAGCTGGCGGCCGGCAGCAGCAGGTCGGCGTACTGGCAGGTCTCGCTGGTGGTGAAGGCTTCCTGGACGATGACGAACGGGCAGGCGGCCAGGGCTTCGCGCACGCGGGTCTGGTCTGGCAGTGATTGGGCCGGGTTGGTGCAGGCGATCCACAGGGCCTTGATGCGCCCGTCGCGTACTGCGTCGAAGAGTTCGATGGCGCTCAGGCCGGGGTTCTCCGGCAGTTGTTCGACACCCCAGTAAGCAGCCACTTCGGCACGGTGTTCGGCGTTGGCCGCCTCGCGGTGGCCGGGCAGCAGGTTGGACAGGCTGCCAGTCTCGCGGCCGCCCATGGCATTGGGTTGGCCGGTGAGGGAGAAGGGGCCGGCACCGGGGCGGCCGATCTGCCCGGTGGCCAGGTGCAGGTTGATCAGCGCACTGTTCTTCGCGCTGCCGGCGGTGGACTGGTTAAGCCCCATGCACCAGAGCGAGAGGAAGGAAGGCGATTGGCCGATCCACTGGGCCGCGCGTTGCAGGTCGTCGACGGCGATGCCGCAGATTTCTGCGACGGCCAGCGGACCGTAGTCGCGTACCAGGGCCTTGAGTTCATCCAGGCCGTCGGTGTGGGCTTCGATGAAGGCGCGGTCGGTCCAGCCTTCCCAGAGCAGGATGTGCAGGATGCCGTGGAACAGCGCGACGTCGGTGCCGGGCAGGATCGCCAGGTGCAGGTCGGCCTGCTCCGCGGTGTCGGTGACGCGCGGATCGATGACGATCAGCTTCATCTCCGGGCGACGTGCGCGGGCCTCTTCCAGGCGGCGGAACAGTACCGGGTGGGCGTAGGCCATGTTGCTGCCGGCGATCATCACGCAGTCGGCCAGTTCGATGTCCTCGTAGCTGCAGGGCGGGGCGTCTGCGCCCAGGCTGCGCTTGTAGCCGACCACCGCCGAGGACATGCACAGGCGCGAGTTGCTGTCGATGTTGTTGGTGCCGACCAGGGCGCGGGCGAGCTTGTTGAAGGCGTAGTAGTCCTCGGTCAGCAACTGGCCTGAGACGTAGAAGGCCACGCTGTCCGGCCCGTGCTCGCGGAGGGTTTCGGCGAAGACGCCGGCGGCATGCTCCAGCGCGGTGTCCCAGTCGGTGCGGGCGCGCGACAGGCTCTTGCCCATGCGCAGCTCCGGGAATTGCGCACGGGCGTCCGCGTCGCCGGTGAGGTGCAGGGTCGAGCCCTTGCTGCACAGGCGGCCGAAGTTGGCCGGATGCTGCGGGTCGCCCTGCACGCCGAGGATGCGCTCGTCGTCGTGCTCGATCAGTACACCGCAACCCACGCCGCAGTAGCAGCAGGTGGAGGCGGTAGTGCGACGGTTGTGGGTCATGGCGCAGCCTCGCTCTGAATCGGAAGCAGGGAAATCAATCGCAGGGGGATCAGGCGCAGTGGGCGAGGTTGTCGCGCAGGGCCAGCAGCACGCGGCCATCTTCGATCTTTACCTCGTGGCGATGGGCGCAGCCCTGGTCGGGGGCCACGGCTTCGCCGCTGGCCAGTTCGATCTGCCAGTTGTGCAGCGGGCAGGCCACGCGCTTGCCGTAGATCAGGCCCTGGGACAGCGGGCCGCCCTTGTGCGGGCAGCGGTCGTCGAGGGCGAAGACCTCGTCATCGGAGGTGCGGAAGATCGCGATGTCGCCCTTGGGGCCGGCGATGACGCGCGAGCCCAGCGGGTTGATGTCGTCCAGGGCGCAGATGTCTAACCAGTTCATGGGGTGTCTCCGGCAATCGGGTAGTAGGGGCCCCGGTGGCGGGGCCCGGCGGGCACTCAGGCGGGTTCCAGCTGCTTGAGGGGAATCCGTTCGAATTCCTTCTTCAGCGGCTGCTGGGCGATGCGCTCCTGCCACGGGTCCTGCTCCAGCGACAGGGAGAACTGCAGGCGGGCATTGAGCGCCTTGCGGTTTTCCGCGTCTTCCAGCACGGCCTTCTTGATGCGCTCCATGCCGACGCGCTGCAGGTAGTGCACGGTGCGTTCGAGGTAGAAGGCCTCCTCGCGGTAGAGCTGGAGGAAGGCGCCGCTGTACTCGCGGACTTCGTCGGAGGTCTTGAGCTTGACGAAGAACTCCGCCACCTCGGTCTTGATCCCGCCGTTGCCGCCGATGTACAGCTCCCAGCCCGAATCCACACCGATGATGCCGATGTCCTTGATGCCGGCCTCGGCGCAGTTGCGCGGGCAGCCGGAGACCGCCAGCTTGACCTTGTGCGGCGACCACATGTTGAACAGGTCGTGCTCGAGGTCGATGCCCAGCTGGGTCGAGTTCTGCGTGCCGAAACGGCAGAACTCGCTGCCGACGCAGGTCTTCACGGTGCGGATGGACTTGCCGTAGGCGTGGCCGGAGGGCATGTCCAGTTCCTTCCAGATCGCCGGCAGGTCATCTTTCCTGATACCCAGCAGGTCGATGCGCTGGCCGCCGGTGACCTTGACCATGGGTACCTGGTACTTGTCGGCGACGTCGGCGATGCGCCGCAGTTCGGCGGCGTTGGTGACGCCACCCCACATACGCGGGACTACCGAGTAGGTGCCGTCCTTCTGGATGTTGGCGTGGGCGCGCTCGTTGATCAGGCGCGACTGCGGGTCGTCCTTGGCTTCTCCCGGCCAGGTGGAGATCAGGTAGTAGTTCAGCGCCGGGCGGCAGGTGGCGCAGCCGTCCGGGGTGCGCCAGTCCATGAAGCGCATGGCGCTGCTCAGGGTGATCAGGTGATGGTCGCGGATCGCCTGGCGTACCTGGCCGTGGTTGAGGTCGCTGCAGCCGCAGATGGCCTTTTCGCTCTTGGGCTTCACGTCCGCCGCGCCGCCCACGGTGCTGATCAGGATCTGCTCGACAAGCCCGGCGCAGGAGCCGCAGGAGCTGGCGGCCTTGGTGTGCTTCTTCACCTCATCGACGCTGAACAGGCCGTTCTCCTGGATCGCCTTGACGATGGTGCCCTTGCATACGCCATTGCAGCCGCAGACTTCGGCGGTGTCGGGCATGTTCGCTGCGCTGTTCTGGCCCTGGTGGCCGACGTCGCCGATGCTGCTCTCGCCGAACATCAGGTGGTCGCGGATTTCGCCGACGTTGTGGTTCTCGCGGATCTGCCGGAAGTACCAGCCGCCATCGGCGGTGTCGCCGTAGAGGCAGGCACCGACCAGCACGTCGTCCTTGATCACCAGCTTCTTGTACACGCCGCCGATGGGATCGGAGAGGGTGATGGTCTCGGTGCCTTCGCCGCCCATGAACTGGCCGGCGGAGAACAGGTCGATGCCGGTGACCTTGAGCTTGGTGGAGGTCACCGAGCCCTGGTAGCGGGCGAAGCCGAGCATGGCCAGGTGGTTGGCGCAGACCTTGGCCTGCTCGAACAGCGGGGCCACCAGGCCATAGGCGATGCCGCGGTGGCTGGCGCATTCGCCCAGGGCGTAGATGCGCGGGTCATAGGTCTGCAGGGTGTCGTTGACCAGGATGCCGCGGTTGCAGGGCAGGCCGGTCTTCTCCGCCAGTTCGGTGTTGGGGCGGATGCCGGCGGCCATCACCACCAGGTCGGCGGCGATCACTTCGCCGTCCTTGAAGCGGATGGCGCAGACGCGGCCGCTGCCGTCGTCGATCAGTTCTTCGGTGTGGGTGTTCAGGCGGAAGTTGATGCCGCGCGATTCCAGCGCTTCCTGCAGCAGCTTGCCGGCGGTGCGGTCCAGCTGGCGCTCCAGCAGCCAGTCGGAGAGGTGCACCACGGTGACGTCCATGCCGCGCTGCTTGAGGCCGTTGGCCGCTTCCAGGCCGAGCAGGCCGCCGCCGATGACCACCGCATGGCTGTGGGTGCCGGCGGTGTCGATCATGGTCTGGGTGTCGGCGATGTCGCGGTAGCCGATCACGCCCTGCAGGCGGCTGCCCGGCACCGGCAGGATGAAGGGATTGGAGCCGGTGGCAATCAGCAGTCGATCGTACTCGGCCTCGGTGCCGTCTTCGGCGTAGACCTTGCGGCGATGACGGTCGATGCGGCTGACCTTGCGGTTGAGCAGCAGGCGAATGCCATTCTCGCTGTACCAGTTGAGGTCGTTGAGGACGATGTCCTCGAAGGCCTGCTCACCGGCCAGCACGGGGGAGAGCAGGATGCGGTTGTAGTTGGGGTGGGGCTCGGCGCCGAACACGGTGATGTCGTAAAGATCGGGGGCGATCTTCAACAGTTCTTCCAGGGTGCGCACACCGGCCATGCCGTTGCCGATCAGTACGAGCTTGAGCTTCTTCATGTCAGGGCTCCGTCACGCAAAGCTGAAACACGGAAAACAAAAAAGGCGTCCCGCCGGTTACCCAGCGAGGACGCCTTTGTCCAAGTCCCGATCGATCGGGAAGTGCGAGCCTCTTCGTTGAGGGACGCGCTTTTGTAGATTGTTGAAACGGTTAGTGCAGGGGCTGTGCCAACTTTCTCGACCCCCGGTTTTCGGGGCTTTCGGCTGGCCTGTTCTGCCGGTTGGCCTTTTTGCTGCACTGCGGTGATGCGTTCTGAACCGATCTGGTGCGCCTTCAGCCCCCGTGCAGCAGCCAGAGCAGCAGCCCCAGGTTGATCGCCAGCGAGGCCAGGGCGACGCCGCGCCAGACCCGCAGCGGTTCGCGTTCCAGCAGCGGGCGTGGGCGCGGCGGTGCCTGGCGTTCGCCTTGTTCCAGGGCGAGCAGGCATTCCTCGGCGGTTTCGAAGCGCTGTTGCGGTTGGGCGGCGATCAGCTTTGCCAGCCAGTCGTCCAGCCAGGTTGGCACATCCGGGCGATAGCGGCTGGCCGGGGCGGGCGTGCCGAAGCGCGGATGCTGGAAGGCTTCGATCTCGCCATAGGGGTAGTGCCCACAGAGCAGGCGGTAGAGCGTGACCCCGGCCGCGTAGAGGTCCTGGCGGGCTTCCGGCGCCGCGCCCTGGAAGGATTCCGGGGCGAGGTAGCTCGGGGTGCCGGGCAGGTCGTGCGGGTCTTCCTGCGACAAGCCCGGGCAGTAGGCCAGGCCGAAGTCCAGCAGGCGCAGCTCGCCGTCGTCTGCCCAGTGCAGGTTTTCCGGCTTGATGTCGCGGTGCAGGATGTTGCGCCGGTGCAGCTGGCCCAGGCCGCGCAACAGGCGCTGGGCGAGGTCCAGCCAGTCGGGCAGGTTCAACGGGCCGTTGAGTTTCAGGTGCTCGTCCAGGGTTTGCCCCGGATACTCGCGCATCACGTAGTACAGGTGCTGGCGTTGCGGCAGGCTGTGCAGTTCGGGGAAGTAGCGGCCCTGCACGCGGCGCAGGAACCACTCCTCCAGCAGCAGCGCCTGGGCGGCTTCCGCGGAGTCGCGCAGTGCCGGCGGCAGGGTCTTGAGCAGCCAGGGGCGGTTCTGCCGGTCGCGCACGCGGTAGATCAGCGATTGGCGCGACTGCGCCAGTCGGCCTTCCACCTGCCAGCCTTCGAACTCCTGGTCGTCCCGCAGGGCGGGCGGCGCGGGCCAGTGGTCGAGCTGGGCGAGGGCGTCGCCGAGGCTCGCAGGCGGCAGTTCGTCCACCTGCAGGAGCAGGGCGCTGGCGTTGTCCTGGCTGCCGGCCAGGTGGGCGGCGCTGACCAGTGCGTCGGCGCAGGCCTGCAAGCTCTGTGCGTCCTCCAGCAGGCGCTGGATGGCGCTGTCGCCAAGAGCAGCCCAGATGCCGTCGCTGACCAGCAGGAAGCTCTGTCCGGCTTCCAGTTCGCCGTCGCAGTAGTCCACCACCAGATGCTGGTCGAGGCCCAGTGCGCGCTTGAGCACGTGCTGCATGCCGGGTTGTTCCCAGACGTGGTCCTGGGTCAGGCAATCCAGCTGGCCGGCGTGCCAGCGGTACAGGCGGCAGTCGCCGACATGGGCGAGGGTGAAGCGCCGGCCCCGCAGGACCAGCGCGGTGAGGGTGGTGAGCAGCGGCTGGCCACCACCGTTGGCCTGCAGCCAGCGGTTCTGCGAGATCAGCAGGCGGTCGAGGGCCTGGGCGACGGCCCAGGTCTCGGGAGTGGCGTAGTAGTCGGCGGCCAGCGCCTGCAGGCTCAGGCGCGCGGCCAGGCCGCCGTCGGCGCAGTGGCTGACGCCGTCGGCGATGGCAAACAGGTGCCCCTTGCTGGCGGCCAGCCCTGCGGGCGGGGTGACCACCCGCAGGGCATCCTGGTTCTCGTCGCGCGGGCCGGTGGCGCTGGCCTGGGCAAAGGATAACTGCAAGGTCATCGCCACCACCTGTAGGAGCGAGGGGGACGCCATCGTTGTTGCTCGCGAACTGATTTCCAGGCGACTTCGGTGTCAAGCGGTTCGCGAGCAAGCTCGCTCCTACAAAGGCGCATCGTTCAGACTCGCGCCGCGGTAACGGCCGCGCTACCCCAGGTGGTGCGCCAGCGGGCTTTTACCGCGTGCAGGCCGAACCAGGCCAGTACGCCGAGGCTGGCGAACAGCCAGAGGCCGATCTGGTAGTCGCCGGTGGCCTGCTTGATTGCGCCCAGGCCCGCCGTCAGGCAGAAACCGCCGATGCCGCCGGCCATGCCGATCAGGCCGGTCATCACGCCAATGGTCTGGCGGAAGCGCTGCGGCACCAGCTGGAACACCGCACCGTTGCCCGCGCCGAGGCTGAGCATGGCGACCACGAAGAGGCTCAGTGCCGCTACCGCGCTGGGCAGGTGGAAGCCCACGGCGGCGATGCAGATCGAGGCGACGGTGTACATCACCAGCAGGCTGCGGATGCCGCCGATGCGGTCGGCCAGGGCGCCGCCCAGCGGACGCATCAGGCTGCCGGCGAAGACGCAGGCGGCGGTGTAGTAGCCGGCTTTCACCGGGTCGAGGCCGTACTGGTCGTGGAAGTAGCCGGGCAGGGTGCTGGCGAGGCCGAGGAAGCCGCCGAAGGTCACGCTGTAGAAGAACATGAACCACCAGCTGTCGCGGTCGCCCAGGGCCTTCAGGTAATCCGCCAGTGACTTGACTGGCGGGCGCTCCGGGGCGTTGCGGGCGAGCAGGGCGAACACTACCAGGGTGGCCAGCAGCGGGATCAGCGCGAAGCCGAAGACGTTCTGCCAGCCGAAGGCGGCGGCGATGGCCGGGGCGAACAGCGCGGTGAGCACGGTGCCGGAGTTGCCGGCCCCGGCGATACCCATGGCCTTGCCCTGGTGCTGCGGCGGGTACCACTGCGAGGCCAGCGGCAGCGCCACGGCGAAGGAGGCGCCGGCCATGCCCAGCAGCACGCCGAGGATCATCGCCTGCTCCAGGCTGTGGATGCCCAGCCGCCAGGCTCCGAACAGCGCGCAGATGACGATCACCTGGCCGAGGATGCCGGCGGCCTTGGGCGACCAGCGATCGGCCAGCAGGCCCATGAGGAAGCGCAGGATGGCGCCGGAGAGGATCGGCGTGGCGACCATCAGCGCGCGCTGCTGGGTGGTCAGTTGCAGGTCGGTGGCGATCTGCACCGCCAGCGGGCCGAGGACGTACCAGACCATGAAGCTCAGGTCGAAATACAGGAAGGCGGCAAACAGGGTCGGCGCATGGCCGGCTTTCCAGAAACTCGTGTTCATCGAACACCTCATCAGCAACGGTAGAGGAGCCCGGTCATGCGCCACTTGGCAGCCGCCGGGTTCGAGAAGGTCCTGAGCCCCTGCGCCGGGGCAAACGAAAAAGGCGTCGCTCCACCCACCGCACTGCGCGGGTGTGGATGCGACGCCTTTGTCGAAGTCGGGTAATCGCCGTTGATTACCATCGCCCTGTGCAGAGCAAGGCGCGGGCCAGGATGAGAAATCCCAGTCAGATCAAAGAGATGAGAGGAGGGTCAGGACCGATGCTGATCCATCAGAGGGCGCGCCGTGCTGCGGCGTGCCCTGTACTGGAGCGTCAGGCGACCCAGTTGACGTTGGGGAAGGTGTCGCGGAATGCCTCGGGGATCGGCACGACCTTGCCGGCCTTGTAGTCGAAGAACACGAAGCCCGACTTGGCCATGGCTACCAGCGTGTCGTCGGCCGGGCGGGTGATGCGGAAGATGATGTCGCCGCCGTACTTGTTGAAGTCCATCACGCCGACCTCGAACAGCAGCTGGTCGCGCGCGTGGGCCTCGGCGCGATAGGTGGTGGCGAGGTCGGTGACGATGATGCCGGTCTCGCGGATGCCGTAGTCGAACAGGAAGCGCGCGCGGGCTTCGGAGATCATCGAGATCATCGAATCGTTGCCCAGATGGTTGGCGCCGTTGATGTCGGTGACGCGGACGGTGAGCTTGGTTTCGTAGATGAAGAGTTCTTCGGGGAATTCCAGTTTCAGGCGGGCCATGGCGGTCTCGGTGACAAGGCAACGGGTAGTGCGGATGTGCCGCGCATTCTACGCGCAGTCCGCGCGGCCCGCGCCTCATCAGGCCAGTGAATGGCGAATCAGCGGTGCGCCGAGTTCAGGTGGAAGACGGTTACCCGCGCGCCTTCGCTGGTGTCGCCGTAGTTGTCGTTGATGTAGGCGCCGGCCTTGAAGTAGAGCAGTTGCTTGGACCAGGTGGTGCTGAGGATCTTGCGGTAGTAGTTGGCCCGGCCGTCGGAGGTCTCCACGCGGATCGCCAGGTTGCCCACCGAGGTGACGCGCAGGCTGTAGTTGAAGGTCTGGTCCAGGGCGATGTTGTCGATCAGCGGGACGTTGATGCTGGCGCTGTCGTCGGGGTGGTTGCGCACCAGGGCTTCCAGACGTCCGCTCTCCAGGGTGGGCAGGTAGTGGTACTGCAGCTTGACCAGCGGCTCGCCGTTGCCGGTGTAGGGCGAGCGGCTGTGGATCTGGCCAATGATGATCTTGTTCTTCGAGGGCACCTGCTGGACGCTCATGGTCACGCGCAGCTCGTTGTCGCCCTGGGTGTAGTACCAGTTGGAAACCTCGCCGTTGGACAGAGTCTCGCGCAGCTCGCTGCGGGGGTAGACGCTGTCGGAGGTGTGCGAGCCGGTGACGGGCACCCAGAACACCACCTGGCTGCCGCCGCGCTGGAAGTAGCGGCTCTGGTAGCCCCGGGCGATCTGTTCGGTGGTGACTTCGGTGGGGCGAGGGTCGGTGGGAACGCTGAGGTTCCAGGTGGTGAGGTCGATCATGGGCTTGCCCTTGCTGAGCCGCGCAGGCGGCGAGGTCGGGTGGGCGCCGAGGTGCCTAGCCGGCGGCGGCCACTGCGATGCGCCATCGAACCCTGCCGATGACGCTCCTGGGGCCCGGCCAGAAGACCGGGCGGCCGCAGCATAGGGCGTTGCGGGCGAGGTGGGGGCCAGCTCGGCGGCTGGCGAAATGATCGCGCCTTGCCGCCGCTGGCCGTTGGCCGCCTCGCACTTTCAGCCGATTCGCACTTGCAGCCTCAGTGCCCGAGCATCTCGTGCATGGCGATGATCTGCTCGGCCACCTGCACCAGCTTCTGCTGGCGGCCCATGGCTTGGCGGCGCATCAGGGTGTAGGCCTCTTCCTCGGCGCAGCCTTTCATTTTCATCAGCAGCCCCTTGGCCAGCTCGATGCGCTTGCGCTCCGCCAGCTGCAGCTCGCGGGCCTGCAACTGGGCACGCAGGGCCTGGTCGCTCTCGAAGCGGGCCATGGCGACATCGAGGATCGGCTGCAGCCGCTCGGCCTGGATGCCCTCGACAATGTAGGCACTGACCCCGGAGCGGATCGCCTGGCGCATCACCTGCGGGTCGTGCTCGTCGGTGAACATGACGATGGGGCGCGGCTGGTCGCGGCTGACCAGCACTACCTGCTCCATCACGTCGCGGCCAGGGGACTCGGTGTCGATGAGGATCACATCCGGATGCAGGGCCTCCACCCGTTGCGCCAGGTCGACCGTCAGGCCGGATTCGTCGATGACCTCGAAGCCGCTTTCCACCAGCGCGGCCTTGAGGCGCCCGACCTTCTTCGGGGTGTCGTTGATCAGCAGGACGCGCAGCATGCTCAACCTCGCTCCGCCAGGGCATTCAGCTCGAAGCTGCGGGCATAGCCGGCCGGGTCGCTGCCGTCCCAGAGGCGGCCGTCGATCAGGGTCGAGGTGCGCATCTCGGCGTCCGGCACGCTTGCGCCCACGGCGCTGGCAGCTTCGCGGTAGAGGTCGAGCTGCTGGACCTGGCGGGCGATGCCAAGGTAGTCGACGTCTTCTCGCAGCAGGCCCCAGCGGCGGAACTGGGTCATGAACCACAGCCCGTCGGAGAGCCAGGGATAGGTGGCGTGGCCTGCATTGAAGAAACGCAGTGGATGCGCGTCCTGCCAGGCGTGACCGAGGCCGTCCTGGTAGCGACCGAGCAGGCGCGGCTCGACGCTGGCGAGTGGGGCGTCGACGTAGTCTTCGCTGCTGATCAGCTGGGCGGCGCTGCGCAGGTTGTCTGCGCTGGCTTCGATGAAGCGACTGGCATCGAGCAGGCTCATGACCAGTGCGCGCGCGGTGTTGGGATACTCCTCGACGAAGGCACGGGTGGTGCCCAGGACCTTTTCCGGGTGGTCCGGCCAGATCTGCTGGCTGGTGGCGAGGGTAAAGCCCATGCCTTCGTCCACCGCCAGGGCGCCCCACGGGCCCCCGGCGCAGAAGCCGTCGATGCGCCCGGCCTTCAGGTGCTCGACCATCTGTGCCGGCGGCACCACCAGGCTGCGGACGTCCTGCAGGGGGTGGATGCCGTGGCTGGCCAGCCAGTAGTAGAGCCACATCGCATGGGTGCCGGTGGGGAAGGTGTGGGCCAGGGTCAGTTGCGCACCGTTCTGGCGCACGTGGCTCTGCAGTGCCCCGGCAGAGGTCACACCGTCGCGCATCAGTGGGGCGGAAAGATTGATCGACTGGCCGTTCTGGCACAGGCCCATGAGCACGGCCATGTCGGTGGCTGGGGCGCCGCCCAGGCCCAGTTGCAGGTCATAGATGAGCCCGTAGAGGCTTTGCGCCGCGTCCAGCTCGCCGCTGAGCAGGCGGTCGCGCAACCCGGCCCAGGAATTCTGCCGCTGCAGGTTGAGCGTCAGGCCGTAGGGCTGGCCGAAGCCCTGGGTCGCGGCTACCACCAGCGAGGCGGAGTCGGTAAGGGCCATGAAGCCCAGGTTAAGGGCTGTCTTCTCCGGGGCATCGGAACCGGCCACCCAGGCCAGGCTGTCCGGCAGTGGGCTGGTGCTGTCGATCATCTCCACCTCTGAACACACTCTCAACGCGCTTTCAATGCAAAAAATGGCGCCGCGCCACCTGCTGTCACAGGAGGTAGGCACGACGCCATTGTCGATTGTTGATTGTCGGGCGCGATCCGCCGTTGGACCGCAGGTGTGAGGAGTGGAGCAAGGGCTGTGCCAGTGGCGGTGCAGAAAAAAAGAAGCCCCGCCATGGAGGGCGGGGCGCAGAGGAAGGGAGCGCACCTCTGGAGGGTTCCACAAGGGCACCTGGGCACGGATATCGGCAGGAGCCTGTCGTCCACCTTAGACCCGGTGGCCTGCGGCGCAACCGGTCAATAAGTATTAGGCCCATCGTTAGGGGCGGGCGGGAGCGCTCTGTTTCGGGGCCTGGAAAAGAAAAGCCCCGCACGGGGCGGGGCTTTTCATCACGCTAGGAGACTCAGACCTGGACGGCCGGGATCTTCGCGTTGGCAGCAGCTTCGCGGAACTCGGCGATCTGGTCGAAGCTCAGGTAGCGGTAGATGTCGGCAGACATGCTGTCGATATCCTTCGCGTAGGCCATGTACTCCTCGACGGTCGGCAGCTTGCCGATGATCGAAGCGACAGCGGCCAGCTCGGCAGATGCCAGGAACACGTCGGTGGCGTCGCCCAGGCGGTTCGGGAAGTTACGGGTCGAGGTGGAAACCACGGTCGAACCGGTCTGTACGCGAGCCTGGTTACCCATGCACAGCGAGCAGCCCGGCATTTCCATGCGCGCGCCAGCCTTGCCGTAGATGCCGTAGTAGCCTTCTTCGGTCAGCTGGTGGGCGTCCATCTTGGTCGGCGGAGCCAGCCACAGGCGGGTCGGAATGCCACCCTTGACCTTGTCCAGCAGTTTGCCGGCAGCGCGGAAGTGACCGATGTTGGTCATGCAGGAACCGATGAAGACTTCATCGATCTTGCGGCCTTCGACGCTGGACAGCAGACGGGCGTCGTCCGGGTCGTTCGGAGCGCAGAGTACCGGCTCCTTGACGTCGGCCAGGTCGATCTCGATGACCGCGGCGTATTCGGCGTCCTTGTCGGCTTCCAGCAGTTGCGGGTTGGCCAGCCAGGCTTCCATCGCTTGCGCGCGGCGCTCCAGGGTGCGGGCGTCGCCGTAGCCTTCGCCGATCATCCAGCGCAGCAGGGTGATGTTGGACTTCAGGTACTCGGCGATCGCCTCTTCCGGGAGCTTGATGGTGCAACCGGCAGCCGAACGCTCGGCGGAGGCGTCGGACAGCTCGAAGGCTTGCTCGACGGTCAGGTCGTTCAGGCCTTCGATCTCGAGGATGCGGCCGGAGAAGATGTTCTTCTTGCCCTTCTTCTCGACGGTCAGCAGGCCAGCCTGGATGGCGTAGTAGGGGATCGCATGGACCAGGTCACGCAGGGTGATGCCCGGTTGCAGCTGGCCCTTGAAGCGCACCAGAACCGATTCCGGCATATCCAGCGGCATGACGCCGGTGGCAGCGGCGAAGGCTACCAGGCCGGAGCCGGCCGGGAAGCTGATGCCGATCGGGAAGCGGGTGTGCGAGTCGCCGCCGGTGCCGACGGTGTCAGGCAGCAGCATGCGGTTCAGCCAGCTGTGGATGATGCCGTCGCCAGGACGCAGGGAAACACCGCCGCGGGTCATGATGAAGTCCGGCAGGGTGTGGTGGGTCTTGACGTCGATCGGCTTCGGATAAGCGGCGGTGTGGCAGAAGGACTGCATCACCAGGTCGGCGGAGAAGCCCAGGCAAGCCAGGTCTTTCAGCTCGTCGCGGGTCATCGGGCCGGTGGTGTCCTGGGAACCGACGGTGGTCATCTTCGGTTCGCAGTAGGTGCCCGGACGTACGCCCTGGCCTTCGGCCAGACCGCAGGCGCGGCCAACCATCTTCTGGGCGAGGGTGAAGCCCTTGCCGCTGTCGGCCGGCGCTTCCGGCTTCTTGAACAGGTCGGAGGCAGGCAGACCCAGCTCGGCGCGGGCCTTCTCGGTCAGGCCGCGGCCAACGATCAGCGGGATACGGCCGCCGGCGCGGACTTCGTCCAGCAGAACCGGGGTCTTCAGCTCGAAGGTGGTGACCACTTCGCCGCTGTCATGACGGGTGACCTTGCCTTCGTACGGGTATACGTCGATGACGTCGCCCATGGCCAGGTTGGTGCAGTCGAATTCGATCGGCAGGGCGCCGGCGTCTTCCATGGTGTTGTAGAAGATCGGGGCGATCTTGGTGCCGAAGCAGAAACCACCGCCGCGCTTGTTCGGCACGTAGGGGATGTCGTCGCCGAAGAACCACAGCACCGAGTTGGTGGCGGACTTACGGGAAGAACCGGTACCGACCACGTCACCGACGTAGGCAACCGGGAAGCCCTTGGCCTTGACCGCTTCGATCTGCTTCAGCGGACCGACGGAGCCCGGCTGGATCGGCTCGATGCCGTCGCGGGCCATTTTCAGCATGGCCAGGGCGTGCAGCGGGATGTCAGGGCGCGACCAGGCGTCCGGAGCGGGGGACAGGTCGTCGGTGTTGGTTTCGCCGGGGACCTTGAACACGGTCAGGGTCAGCTTCTCGGCGACGGCCGGACGGGCCTTGAACCACTCGCCTTCGGCCCAGGACTGCAGCACGGACTTGGCGGCGGCGTTGCCTTTCTTGGCGCGCTCGGCGACGTCGTGGAAGGCGTCGAACATCAGCAGGGTGTGCTTCAGTTGCGCGGCGGCGACTTCGGCCAGCTCGGCGCTGTCCAGCAGCTCGACCATGGTGGTGATGTTGTAGCCACCCTGCATGGTGCCCAGCAGCTCGAGGGCGCGGGTCTTGGAAAGCAGCGGGGAAGTGGCTTCACCCTTGGCGACGGCGGACAGGAAACCGGCCTTGACGTAGGCAGCTTCGTCCACGCCCGGCGGTACGCGGTTGGTGATCAGGTCGAGGAGAAATTCTTCTTCGCCGGCCGGCGGGTTCTTCAGGAGTTCGACCAGACCAGCGGTCTGTTCGGCGTTCAGCGGCTGGGGCACGACGCCCTGGGCGGCACGCTCTTCTACGTGTTTGCGATAGGCTTCAAGCACAGTATTTCCCTCATCAGTGGTCCCGGAGGACGCGTATCCAGGAGACCCCTCCGATCCATTCGTCAGGCATGGTGGACGGTAATCCACTGACCTACGACGGCACCGGCGATCTCCGGGCAGAAGCTGTTTTCAAAGTTTTACGCCGGGGTGGCCTGGGACTGATGGGAATGGGCGCTTGAGGGAGGCGCCCAGACCGCGCGGCTGCCGGAATCTGTGCTTCGTGACGCTTTGAAAACAGCTTCTTTCGGACAATGACGCCAAAAAGGCGCAGCCATTCTAATGGAATTAATGGGCCTTGGTAAGCCGATTTGCGTGGCGCCCGAGGGTGATCTTGCCTAGACAAAGGGCTAACATGCCCGCTTTGCCAGCTATCTGTTCAACCATGTCTTCGCAACGCATCAAAACCCCCTGTGTCGGGCTCTGCTCGACGGTCTATGGCGACCTGGTCTGCCGTGGCTGCAAGCGCTTCCACCACGAAGTGGTGAACTGGAACCGCTACGGCGACGAGGAGAAGCGGGCGGTGCTGAGCCGTCTGGAGATCCTGCTGACGCAGGTGATGATGGCCAAGCTGGAAGTCTTCGATGCGTCCTTGCTGCGCAGCCAGCTGGAGCAGCGGCAGATCCGCTTCGTGCCCGAGCAGTCGCCCTATTGCTGGGCCTACCAGCTGATTGCCCGCGGCTCGCGGATGATCAACCAGGTGGAAGCCTACGGCCTGGCGCTGCTGCCGGAGTTTCGCGAATGGCCGCTACCGGACCTGCGCGACGCCATCGACAAGGAGTTCTTCATCCTCTCCGAGGCGCATTACGAGCGTTATATCGCGCCGAGCTTCCTGGCTGACGCGCTGGAGTCGCGGGTCTGATCGTTGCCGCGCAATGAGAAAGCCGCCCGATGGGCGGCTTTTTTCGTCATGGCTGCCGGATCACGGCTTGGCGGCGATCTCTTCCAGGTGGGCGATGATGTCGTCCGGCTTGAGGACCAGGATGTCGCTCTCCAGCGAATCCAGCACCACTTCGGCGGTGTTGCCGATCAGTGCGCCGGACAGCCCGGTGCGTGCCACGCTGCCGATCACCGTCACCGCCGCGTCGAGGTTGTGCGCCGCGCGGGGGATCAGTACGTCCGCCGGGCCTTCCTCGATGTGCAGGTGCTGGTCGTCGACGCCGAATTCGGCCTGGAACGCCTTGCATGCCTCGCGGTACTTGGCTTCGATGGTCTCGCTGAGCTGGAAGGTCGGGTCGGCGGCCGAGAGCATGGGCGAGGGGTGCGCGCTGATGACGTGCAACTGGCCGTGGGCGAGGCCTGCAATATCGTAGGCGTGGCTGACGATGCCGGCGTGCAGGGTGCGGTGCTCGATATCGTTGTTGCCCACGTCCACGGCGGCGAGGATGTTGCGTCCGGCCCAGGGCAGGCTGGTCTTCACCAGCAGCACCGGAGACGGGCAGAAGCGCAGCAGCTTCCAGTCGTCCGGGGTGAGCAGTGCTTTTTTCAGCGGGTTGTCCGGGCTGTGCTGCTTGATCACCAGCCCGCAGCCTTCGGCCTGCTGCTCGGCGATGATGGTCTGGTGCAGGTTGTCCTTCCAGGCCTGGCGGCTGGAAGCGCTGAAGCCTTCCTGGCGCAGCACCTCGGCGACTTCCTCGAGCTTGGCGCTGTAGTCGGCGCGCCGCTCGCAGGCCAGAAGATGCAGGTGCGACTGGGTAACGCTGGCGATCAGGCGGGCCCGTTTCAGCGCGAGACCTTCCGGCTGGTCCGGGTCGACGACTACGAGGATGCTACGGATGGCTTGCATGATCGTTTCCCTTCGTGCGCGTTGTTTATGTGGAACAACTGTAGTCGGGATATCTCGTTCATGACGTTGAGGCATATCAACGCCGGAAGCTGGTTCCGCGCGGTGGCATTCGTATAATGCTCCGCCTTTATGACACCGGCCAGCCGGTGGGTCGCGAGCTCGGAGTTTTGAACATGCTGTCTGAAATCAGGGAATTCCTCGGTTGTGCCACGCCGGATGCGTGGGTGGAAGCCGCGCTGCGGGATCAGGCGGTGATGCTGATCGACCACAAGAACAACGAGTTCAAGGCCGCCAGCACGGCCCTGGCCCTGATCGCCAAGTACAGCGCCCATGAGGAACTGGTGAACTTCATGTCGCGCCTGGCGCGCGAGGAACTGCGCCACCATGAGCAGGTGCTGGCGATCCTGAAGAAACGCGGCATCCCCCTGCGGCCGATCTCCGCCGGCCGCTACGCCTCCAGCCTGCGCACCGTGGTGCGCAACCATGAGCCGCAGAAGCTGGTGGATACCCTGATCGTCGGCGCCTTCATCGAATGCCGCAGCTGCGAGCGCTTCGCCGCGCTGGTGGATCACCTGGACGCCGACCTGGCCAAGTTCTACGGCTCGCTGCTCAAATCTGAGGCAAGGCACTTCCAGGGCTACCTCAGCCTGGCGCGCCGCTATGGCGATGACGCCGACATCGACCGCCGCGTGGCGGAGATTCGCGAAGTGGAGGCTGGCCTGATCCAGTCGCCGGACAGCGAGTTCCGCTTCCACAGCGGAGTGCCGGTGGAGCAGGCGGCCTGAGTCGTCCGCCGAAATGAAAAAAAGCGCCCTGACGGGCGCTTTTTCTTTGTCGCTGCTGGTGGGGCTCAGTCCTTCACCTTCAGATCCAGCGCCAGGTCGCGCGCGGCCTTGGTCGCCAGGACGCCCATCAGCTGGCCGATCTCATCCTGGCGACTGCTGGCACTGTTCTGTCCGCCGGCCATCATCACGCTGGGGACGGGCGCCTGGGCGGCTGCTTCGGCCCAGACCTTGTTGATGGCGATCAGCGCGTCCAGCTTCGGCTGCAGCGCGCCGTCCGCCTTGATCACCGCTTCGCGGGCGTAGGCATCGGCGTCGGCGGTGATCTTGGTGGCCTGCGCTGTCACGGCAGCCTTGTCGCGCAGCAACTCAGCAGTCTGCTTCTCGATCTCGGCGCGCTGCTTCTCGCGCTCGGCGTTGATCACCGCCAGCTGCTTCTCGGTTTCCGCCTGGGTGGTGCGCTCGATCTGGTCGCGCAGGGTTTCCTGGCGCTTGGCTTCTACTTCCTTCTCGCCACGGGCGGTGACCAGCAGCTTCTCTTCCTCTTCCTTCAGTCGGTTCTGGCGCGCTACGGCCAGCTCGGCCAGTGCCTGCTGCACCTTGACCATGCGCTGCTTGTACTGCGGGTTCGGGTCGACGTTGGTGATTCGCGCCTCCACCACTTCCACACCGAACTTGCGGAACTGCTGCTGTTTGCGCACCGGGATGCCCTTGGCGTCGGTGACCTTCTCGGTGACGAACTGGCTGGCGTTGTTGTCGCCGAAGCTGCCCTGTTCGGTGCCGGCCTGCAGGATCGCGGTCTGGTGTGGTACGGCGCCGCGTGGGCCGCGGACCTCCTTGCGCTTGATCAGGTACAGGCCATCGTTGAGCTGGTTCTCGAACTCCGCGGCGAATTCGCTGCGGGCGCCGGCGTAGTAGTCGTCGGCGGTCATCAGCGAGGCGGTGGCCTGCAGGGTTTCCTTGATCGCCGGGACCAGCGCGGTGCGGATGAAGTTGTCCGGGTTGCGGTATTCCTGGGCCATCTTCAGGAACTGGTCGCCGCCGGGCAGGCGGAAGCGCGCGGAGGATTCGACCTTGGCGTCGACGTTGCCGAGGAAGACGATGGGGAAGGCTTCGATGGTCGCGCCCAGCCCGTCGTTGTCCGGGTTGTTGTCGTTCTCGTCCATGATCAGCACGGACTGCACGCTGATGGCTTTCTTCCAGGTGGTGGCGCGGCCGAACCACTTGGTGGCGTAGCCGACGTCGTCGACGATCTTCTCGTCGCCGAAGATGGTCCGCACGTGGGTCATGAAGCCGGCTTCGTTATAGAAGAAGACGCCGTTGAACAGGATGAAGGCGGCGGCGACCAATGCCAGGGGCAGGGCGCCGAACTTGATGAGGTTTCCCTTGCTGAACATGTTTCTTCCTTGAGTGAGCAAACCGCGAATGCTGCGCAAGGCGGTCGGTGCTGGTCAAGGAGAAATGTCTGACAGTGCGTGTGGGTTAACGCCAAAAGGCCACCATTGCGGTGGCCTGGAGCTTCACAGGGGGAAGGGTGCCTGCTGCAGGCCCTGGTCGTCGGCCTCCAGAGCCCAGCCCTGGCTGTCCCAGTCGCCGAGGACGATGCGTCGCGCGGGGCGGCCGTCGATTTCCAGTTCGTGGACGGCGGGGCGGTGGGTGTGGCCGTGGATCAGGATGCGCACGCCCTTGTCGCGCATGATCTTCTCCACTTCCGCCGGGGTGACGTCGACGATCTCGCTGGCTTTCATGCGGGTCTGCGCGCGGCTTTCCTTGCGCAGCTTGCGCGCCAGCTTGTGGCGGGTGGCCAGCGGCAGGTTGCGCAGGATGAACAGGGTCAGCGGATTGCGCAGCCAGCGACGCAGCTTCATATAGGCCGCGTCGAGGGTGCACAGGCTGTCACCGTGCATCAGCAGGATCTTCTCGCCGTCCAGGTCTATCAGGCTCGGGTCGCGCAGCAGGGTGCAGCCGGCTTCGCGGCAGAAGGCCTGGCCAATCAGGAAATCGCGGTTGCCGTGCATCAGGAAGATGCGCGTGCCGCTGTCGGACAACTCCCGCAGGGCGCCGGCGATGGAGTGCTGGAACTCGTCCATGCCATCGTCGCCGATCCAGGCTTCGAAGAAGTCGCCGAGGATGTACAGCGCCTCGGCCATGCGGGCGCGGGTGGAGAGAAAATGCAAGAACGCCCGGGTAATGTCCGGGCGTTCCGCTTCGAGATGCAGGTCCGAGATGAACAGGACGCTCATCGACTCACTCGCCGATGACTTCTGCTTTCTCGATGATCACGTCGTCGGCCGGTACGTCCTGGTGGCCGGAGCGCATGGTGGTGGCGACGGTCTTGATCTTGTTGACCACGTCCATGCCGTCCTTCACTTCACCGAACACGCAGTAGCCCCAGCCCTGCACGGTCGGCGCGCTGTGGTTGAGGAAATCGTTGTCGGCGACGTTGATGAAGAACTGCGCGCTGGCCGAGTGCGGCTCCATGGTGCGGGCCATGGCGACGGTGCCGATCTTGTTGCCGACGCCGTTGTTGGCTTCGTTCTTGATCGACTTGCGGGTGGACTTCTGCTTCATGCCCGGCTCGAAACCGCCGCCCTGGATCATGAAGTTGTTGATCACACGGTGGAAAACGGTGTTGTCGTAATGGCCGGCCTTCACGTACTCCTTGAAATTGGCCACGGTTTCCGGCGCCTTGTCGTCGAAGAGTTCAAGGGTGATGTCGCCGAAGTTGGTCTGCAGTTTGACGGTGGTAGTCATCAGGGAATTCCGCTCTTTGGAAAAATCGAAGGCCTGTCAGGGGGTTGACAGCTTCGGCTATGATAAGCGCTTTGGTTTGGCTGGCCTACCCTGGCCGAACACCAGCATGATCAAGGACACCATGAGCAAGCCTACCGCCGATACGAAAGAAGCCACTGTTGCCGCCAACTTCCTGCGCCCGATCGTTGCGGCCGACCTGGAAAGTGGCAAGCACCAGAAAATCGTCACCCGCTTCCCGCCGGAGCCCAACGGCTACCTGCATATCGGTCACGCCAAGTCCATCTGTCTGAACTTCGGCCTGGCCAAGGAGTTCGGCGGTGACTGCCACCTGCGCTTCGACGACACCAACCCGGCGAAGGAAGACCAGGAGTACATCGATGCCATCGAGGCCGATGTGAAATGGCTGGGCTTCGACTGGGCCGGGCAGGTGCGCTACGCCTCCAACTACTTCGACCAGCTGCATGACTGGGCGGTAGACCTGATCAAGGCCGGCAAGGCTTTCGTCTGCGACCTGAACGCCGAGGAAATGCGCGCGTACCGTGGTTCGCTGACCGAGCCGGGCAAGAACAGCCCGTTCCGCGAGCGCTCGGTGGAAGAGAACCTGGACCTGTTCGCCCGCATGAAAGCCGGCGAGTTCCCGGACGGCGCCCGCTCGCTGCGCGCGAAGATCGACATGGCCTCGCCGAACATCAACCTGCGCGACCCGATCCTCTACCGCATCCGCCACGCCCATCACCACCAGACCGGCGACAAGTGGTGCATCTACCCCAGCTACGACTTCACCCACGGTCAGTCGGACGCCATCGAGGGTATTACCCACTCCATCTGCACCCTGGAGTTCGAGGATCACCGCCCGCTGTACGAGTGGTTCCTGGCCAACCTGCCGGTCCCGGCCCAGCCGCGCCAGTATGAATTCGCGCGCCTGAACCTGAACTACACCATCACCAGCAAGCGCAAGCTCAAGCAACTGGTCGATGAAAACCACGTGCATGGCTGGGACGACCCGCGCATGTCGACTCTCTCCGGCTACCGCCGCCGCGGCTATACCCCGGCGTCGATTCGCACCTTCTGCGACATGATCGGCGTGAACCGCGCCGGCGGCGTGGTGGACATCGGCATGCTGGAATTCGCCATCCGTGACGATCTGGATGCCAACGCTGGCCGCGCCATGTGCGTGCTCAAGCCGCTGAAAGTGGTCATCACCAACTATCCGGAAGGCCAGGTCGAGAACCTCGAGCTGCCGCGCCATCCGAAACAGGACATGGGCGTGCGCGTGCTGCCGTTCAGCCGCGAGATCTACATCGACGCCAGTGACTTCGAGGAAGTCCCGCCGGCCGGCTACAAGCGCCTGATCCCGGGTGGCGAAGTGCGCCTGCGCGGCAGCTACGTGATCCGCGCCGACGAAGCCATCAAGGACGCCGCCGGCAACATCGTCGAACTGCGCTGCAGCTACGACGAGAACACCCTGGGCAAGAACCCGGAAGGCCGCAAGGTCAAGGGCGTGATCCACTGGGTGCCGGCCGCCGAGAGCGTCGAGTGCGAAGTGCGCCTGTACGACCGCCTGTTCCGCTCCGCCAACCCGGAGAAATCCCCCGAGAACGGTGGAGAGCAGGGCGGCAGCTTCCTCGACAACATCAACCCCGACTCCCTGGTGGTGCTCAAGGGTTGCCGCGCCGAGCCGTCGCTGGCCAGCGCCACTGCCGAGGATCGTTTCCAGTTCGAGCGCGAAGGCTACTTCTGCGCGGATGCCAAGGATTCCAGGGCTGATGCCCTGGTATTCAACCGTACCGTGACCCTGCGCGACTCCTGGGGGCAGTAACGGATGGCTGACTTGCAGATATACAGCACGCTGTCCAAGACCAAGGACAGCTTCAAGCCGCTGGTGGGCAACCAGGTGCGCATGTACGTGTGCGGCATGACCGTGTACGACTTCTGCCACATCGGCCATGCCCGCGTGATGGTGGCGTTCGACGTCATTGCCCGCTGGCTGCGCCATCGCGGCTATGACCTGACCTATGTGCGCAACATCACCGACATCGACGACAAGATCATCCGCCGCGCCCAGGAGAACGGTGAATCGTTCGAAGACCTGACCGCCCGCATGATCGCCGCGATGCATGAAGACGAGGCGCGCCTGTCGGTCCTGCGTCCGGACATCGAGCCGCGCGCCACCGGTCACATCGCCGGCATGCACGAGATGATCCAGACCCTGATCGACAAGGGTTACGCCTACGCGCCGGGTAATGGCGACGTCTACTACCGGGTCGGCAAGTTCGCCGGCTACGGCAAGCTGTCGCGCAAGAAGATCGAGGACCTGCGCATCGGTGCGCGGATCGAGGTCGACGAATCCAAGGAAGACCCGCTGGACTTCGTGCTCTGGAAGGGCGCCAAGCCGGGCGAGCCGAGCTGGGAGTCGCCCTGGGGCGCCGGGCGTCCGGGCTGGCACATCGAGTGCTCGGTAATGTCCACCTGCTGCCTGGGCGAGACCTTCGACATCCACGGCGGCGGCCCGGACCTGGTGTTCCCGCACCACGAGAACGAGATCGCCCAGAGCGAGGCGGCCACCGGCAAACTCTATGCGGCCAGCTGGATGCACGCCGGAGCGGTGCGCGTGGACGGCGAGAAGATGTCCAAGTCCCTGGGCAACTTCTTCACCATCCGCGAGGTGCTGGAGAAATACCACCCGGAAGTCGTGCGCTTCCTGCTGGTCTCCAGCCACTACCGCAGCCCGATCAACTACTCCGAAGACAACCTGAAGGAAGCCAAGGGCGCGCTGGAGCGTTTCTACACCGCGCTGCGTGGTCTGCCGCAGGTGGCTGCGGCGGGTGGCGAGGAGTTCGTCGAGCGCTTCGGCGCCGCGATGGACGACGACTTCGGTACGCCGGAAGCGGTTGCCGTGCTGTTCGAGATGGTCCGTGAGGTCAACCGCCTGCGCGAGAGCGATCCGGCGGCTGCGGCTGCACTGGCGGCACGCGTGCGTGAGCTGGGGGCTCTGCTGGGTGTTCTGCAACTGGATGCCGACGAGTTCCTCCAGGCCGGCGCAGCCGGCAAGGTCGACGCGGAGCAGGTCGAGGCACTGATCCAGGCTCGTCTGGATGCCCGTGCGGCGAAGAACTGGGCCGAATCCGACCGTATCCGCGACGAGCTGACCGCTCTGGGCGTAGTGCTGGAAGACGGCAAGGGCGGCACTACCTGGCGCCTTGCCGAGTAACAGCTCCCCGGAAATGAAAAAGGCCGCTGATCAGCGGCCTTTTTCTTGCTCGTCGAAAACCTGTCAGGTGTGCAGGTGTTCGGCGGCGTACAGGGTGTTTTCCAGCAGGCAGGCGCGGGTCATCGGGCCGACACCGCCCGGAACCGGGGTGATCCAGCTGGCGCGCTCGGCGGCGACGTCGTATTCCACGTCGCCCACCAGCTTGCCGTCTTCCTGGCGGTTGATGCCCACGTCGATGACGATGGCGCCTTCCTTGATCCACTCACCCTTGACCAGGCCCGGCTTGCCGGCGGCCACGACCACCAGGTCGGCGCGGCGTACGTGCTCGGCCAGGTCGCGGGTGAAGCGGTGGGTCACGGTGACGGTGCAGCCGCCCAGCAGCAGCTCCAGCGCCATGGGGCGGCCGACGATGTTCGATGCACCCACTACCACTGCGTCCATGCCGTACAGATCGACGCCGGTGCTCTGCAGCAGCGTCATGATGCCTTTCGGGGTGCAGGGGCGCAGCAGTGGGATGCGCTGGGCCAGGCGGCCGATGTTGAAGGGGTGGAAGCCGTCCACGTCCTTGTCCGGGCTGATGCGTTCCAGCAGCTGGGAGGCGTCGAGGTGGGCGGGGAGGGGGAGCTGGACGAGGATGCCGTCGATGGCCGGGTCGGCGTTCAGGCGGTCGATCAGTGCCAGCAGCTCTTCCTGGGTGGTGCTGGCGGGGAGGTCGTACGCCTGGGAGAGGAAGCCAACCTCTTCACAGTCCTTGCGCTTGTGCGCGACATAGACCTGAGAGGCGGGGTCGCTACCGACCAGGATCACAGCCAGGCCGGGGATGCGCAGTCCTTGCTGGCGGCGTTCATTGACGCGTTGGCCAATCTGCTGGCGGAGGCTGGCGGCGATCGCTTTGCCGTCGATCAGTTTTGCAGTCATGTCGGGGGGATAACCATTAAGGCGGGTGAAAAGAAGGCGCGCATTTTCGCATGCTGCCTCCATAAGGCAAAGGCGGGAGCCCCTGATTTGGCGTAACTCCTTTATCTCTTTGAACTTTTTTTAAAAAAGTTGTTGACGGGGTATGGCC
The DNA here is from genome assembly GCF_014851965.1 of Pseudomonas sp. PDM22. Classification (NCBI taxonomy): domain Bacteria; kingdom Pseudomonadati; phylum Pseudomonadota; class Gammaproteobacteria; order Pseudomonadales; family Pseudomonadaceae; genus Pseudomonas; species Pseudomonas sp. PDM22. The sequence goes on along the minus strand of NZ_JACVAR010000006.1, from coordinate 445,619 downwards.
TCATCGATAACATGCGCCCCGCTTGCCGAGCACAGCCTGAAACACGAAAGAGGCGGTGCCAACCGATTCGGTGGTTTCCACTGAGTCTGCTTAGCAAGGGTTGCCGCCACTAAAGCGCCCGTAGCTCAGCTGGATAGAGCATCCGCCTTCTAAGCGGATGGTCGCAGGTTCGAGTCCTGCCGGGTGCGCCAAGTGGCGTTCGGTACAAGCAAATGTAATATGGTGGGCGTAGCTCAGTTGGTAGAGCACAGGATTGTGGCTCCTGGTGTCGTGGGTTCGATTCCCATCGTCCACCCCATATTCCGAAGCGCCAGGCCCAGAGCCTGGCGTTTTCGTTTCTGCGGTACCCTGCGGACGTGGTGAAATTGGTAGACACGCCGGATTTAGGTTCCGGTGGCGCAAGCTGTGAGAGTTCGAGTCTCTCCGTCCGCACCATCTTCTTTCCATAAGCTCTCGCATCCGTGAATTTCCGCAGCTTCCGCTCAGGGTGACTTCTGCATTTCTAGCTACTAGAATGCTTGCCCTTGATTCTGGGAGCCGGAAGGACCGGCTTACGTCTGTGCCACGAGGAATATCCATGCAAGTTTCCGTTGAAAGCACCTCCGCTCTTGAGCGCCGCATGACCGTTGGCGTGCCGGCCGAGCGCATCGAGACCGAAGTCAACAAGCGTCTGCAGCAGACCGCTCGTCGCGCCAAGGTTCCTGGCTTCCGTCCCGGCAAGGTGCCGATGAGCGTGATCCGTCAGCGCTACGAAGCCGCCGCTCGTCAGGAAGCCCTTGGTGACCTGATCCAGGAAACCTTCTACGAAGCCGTGGTCGAGCAGAAGCTGAACCCGGCCGGTGCTCCTTCCGTCGAGCCGAAAGTGTTCGAGAAAGAGAAGGGCCTCGAGTACATCGCTACCTTCGAAGTCTTCCCCGAGTTCCAGGTTGCCGGTTTCGACGGCATCAAGGTCGAGCGCCTGCAGGCCGATGTGGCTGACGCCGATCTCGACAACATGCTGGAAATCCTGCGCAAGCAGAACACCCGCTTCGAAGCTGTTGACCGCGCCGCTCAGAACGACGACCAGGTGAACATCGACTTCGTTGGCAAGATCGACGGCGAAGCCTTCGCTGGTGGTTCCGCCAAGGGCACCCTGCTGGTGCTGGGCTCCGGCCGCATGATCCCGGGCTTCGAAGAAGGCCTGGTCGGCGCCAAGGCTGGTGAAGAGCGTGTTCTGAACGTGACCTTCCCCGAGGACTACCAGAACCTGGACCTGGCCGGCAAAGCCGCCGAGTTCACCGCTACCGTCAACAGCGTCGCCGAGCCGAAACTGCCGGAACTGAACGAAGAGTTCTTCGCTCTGTTCGGCGTGAAGGAAAGCACCCTGGAAGGCTTCCGCACCGAAGTTCGCAAGAACATGGAGCGTGAACTGCGTCAGGCCATCAAGTCCAAGGTGAAGAACCAGGTGATGGAAGGTCTGGTCGAGACCAACCCGATCGAAGTTCCGAAAGCCCTGATCGGCAACGAAGTCAGTCGTCTGCGCGTCCAGGCTGTCCAGCAGTTCGGTGGCAACATCAAGCCCGACCAACTGCCGGCCGAGCTGTTCGAAGAGCAGGCCAAGCGCCGCGTCGTACTGGGTCTGATCGTTGCCGAGCTGGTCAAGCAGCACGAGCTGAAGGCTGACGAAGCCCGCGTTCGCGAAATGATCGAAGAAATGGCTTCCGCTTATCAGGAGCCGGAACAAGTTGTTTCCTGGTACTACAAGAACGACCAGCAACTGAACGAAGTTCGTTCGGTTGTACTGGAAGAACAAGTTGTAGATACTGTCCTGCAGAAGGCCAATGTGACCGACAAGCAGGTATCCTACGAAGACGCGGTCAAGCCTGCAGAAGCTCCGCAAGCGGCCTGATCCAGCGCTTCTTCGTTCGATTGTCACAAGCCAGCCTTCGGGCTGGCTTGTGCGTCTATAGAGACATGACTTTTTATTAGGGAGTGATCGTCGGACATGCATAATCCTTATATGCCGCAAGTTCCGAACATTCAGGCCGCTGGTGGTCTGGTGCCGATGGTGGTGGAGCAGTCCGCCCGCGGTGAGCGTTCCTACGACATCTATTCGCGCCTGCTGAAGGAGCGGATCATCTTCCTGGTCGGCCAGGTCGAGGACTACATGGCCAACCTCGTGGTTGCCCAGTTGCTGTTCCTCGAAGCCGAGAATCCGGACAAGGACATCCACCTCTACATCAACTCCCCGGGTGGTTCCGTCACCGCTGGCATGTCGATCTACGACACCATGCAGTTCATCAAGCCCGACGTGTCCACCATCTGCGTGGGCCAGGCGTGCAGCATGGGTGCCCTGCTGCTGGCCGGCGGCGCCGCAGGCAAGCGCTACTGCCTGCCGCATTCGCGCATGATGATCCACCAGCCGCTGGGCGGCTTCCAGGGCCAGGCCTCGGACATCGAGATCCACGCCAAGGAAATCCTCTTCATCAAGGAGCGCCTGAACCAGGTGCTGGCACACCACACCGGCCAGCCGCTGGACGTCATCGCCCGCGATACCGACCGTGACCGCTTCATGAGCGGCGACGAGGCTGTCAAGTACGGTCTGATCGATCAGGTCTTCACTCAGCGTCCTTCCGCCAGCTGAGTCTCTCCGCTGTACCGCGGCCGGTAATCCGGCCGCTCGCGGGCTTGAAAATGCCTGCGAATGCCTTCATCTTGTCCTTCACGTATATCCCCGATTGGAACGATCGAATGACTGACACCCGCAACGGCGAGGACAACGGCAAGCTGCTGTATTGCTCCTTCTGCGGCAAGAGCCAGCACGAAGTGCGCAAGTTGATTGCCGGCCCCTCGGTCTTTATCTGCGACGAGTGCGTCGACCTGTGCAATGACATCATCCGTGAGGAGGTGCAGGAAGCACAGGCGGAGAGCAGTGCGCACAAGCTTCCGGCGCCGAAAGAGATTCGCACCATCCTCGATCAGTACGTGATCGGCCAGGAACGTGCCAAGAAAACCCTGGCAGTAGCGGTGTACAACCACTACAAGCGCCTGAACCAGCGTGAGCGCAAGGACGACGTCGAACTCGGCAAGAGCAACATCCTGCTGATCGGGCCGACCGGCTCGGGCAAAACCCTGCTCGCCGAGACCCTGGCGCGTCTGCTCAATGTTCCCTTCACCATCGCCGATGCCACCACCCTCACCGAGGCTGGCTACGTGGGCGAGGACGTCGAGAACATCATCCAGAAGCTGCTGCAGAAGTGTGATTACGACGTCGAGAAGGCCCAGATGGGCATCGTCTACATCGACGAAATCGACAAGATCTCGCGCAAATCCGACAACCCGTCGATCACCCGCGACGTGTCCGGCGAAGGCGTTCAGCAGGCTCTGCTGAAGCTGATCGAAGGCACCGTGGCTTCCGTACCGCCCCAGGGCGGCCGCAAGCACCCGCAGCAGGAATTCCTGCAGGTCGACACCCGCAACATCCTGTTCATCTGCGGTGGCGCGTTCGCTGGCCTGGAAAAGGTCATCCAGAACCGTTCCACCAAGGGTGGCATCGGCTTCAATGCCGAGGTTCGCAGCCAGGAAGCGGGCAAGAAGGTTGGCGAAGCGCTGCGTGAGGTCGAGCCGGAAGATCTGGTGAAGTTCGGCCTGATCCCCGAGTTCGTCGGCCGTCTGCCGATCATCGCGACCCTCGACGAGCTGGACGAGCCTGCGCTGATGCAGATTCTGACCGAGCCGAAGAACGCGCTGACCAAGCAGTATGCCAAGCTCTTCGAAATGGAAGGCGTGGACCTCGAGTTCCGCCCGGACGCGCTCAAGGCTGTCGCCCGTCGCGCGCTGGAGCGCAAGACCGGCGCCCGTGGCCTGCGTTCGATCCTCGAAGGCATCCTGCTCGATACCATGTACGAGATCCCCTCGCAGAACGATGTCAGCAAGGTGGTGATCGACGAAAGCGTCATCGAGGGCTCCTCCCAGCCGCTGCTGATCTACGAGAACAGCGAGCAGCCGGCCAAGGCTGCACCTGACGCCTGAAACCAGAAGGGGCCCTAGGGCCCCTTTTTTCTTCCCATCTACCGCGCTTGTTTTTTCCCAGTCCTAACCCCATCTTAGGCCGAAGGGTCCAATCCCATCGTTTTGGCCAAGTGCCGCTGTAGAGCCGAATATCATGAAAACACTCGTCGAGTTGCCCCTGCTCCCCCTGCGTGACGTAGTGGTGTATCCGCACATGGTCATCCCGCTTTTCGTGGGACGAGAGAAATCCATCGAGGCCCTCGAGGCCGCCATGACCAGTGACAAGCAGATCCTGTTGCTGGCGCAGAAGAATCCGGCCGACGACGATCCGGGCGCTGACGGCCTGTACCGCATGGGCACCGTAGCCACCGTCCTGCAACTGCTGAAACTGCCCGATGGCACCGTCAAGGTGCTGGTCGAAGGCGAGCAGCGCGGCCAGGTAGAGCGCTTCATCGACGAGGAAGCCTACTGCCGCGCGGAAGTTTCGATCATTGACGAGGCCACCGTCGGCGAGCGCGAATCCGAAGTCTTTACCCGCAGCCTGCTCAGCCAGTTCGAGCAGTACGTGCAGCTGGGCAAGAAAGTCCCGGCCGAAGTCCTGTCTTCGCTCAATAGCATCGATGAGCCGGGCCGTCTTGTAGACACCATGGCTGCCCACATGGCGCTGAAGATCGAACAGAAGCAGGAAATCCTCGAGATCACCGAGCTCTCCGCCCGCGTCGAGCACGTGCTGGCCATGCTGGATGCCGAGATCGACCTGCTGCAGGTCGAGAAGCGCATTCGTGGTCGCGTGAAGAAGCAGATGGAGCGCAGCCAGCGCGAGTACTACCTCAACGAGCAGATGAAGGCCATCCAGAAAGAACTGGGTGACATCGACGAAGGCCACAACGAAGTCGAGGAGCTGAAGAAGCGCATCGACGCCGCCGGCCTGACCAAGGAGGCCCTGGCCAAGGCCACTGCCGAGCTGAACAAGCTCAAGCAGATGTCGCCGATGTCCGCCGAGGCGACCGTGGTGCGTTCCTACATCGACTGGCTGGTGAATGTGCCGTGGAAGGCCGAAAGCAAGGTGCGCCACGACCTGGACAAGGCCGAGGATATCCTCGACGCGGACCACTATGGCCTGGAAGAGGTCAAGGAGCGCATCCTCGAGTATCTCGCCGTCCAGAAGCGCGTGAAGAAGCTCAAGGGCCCGGTGCTCTGCCTGGTCGGCCCGCCCGGCGTGGGCAAGACCTCGCTGGCCGAGTCCATCGCCCGCGCGACCAACCGCAAGTTCGTGCGCATGGCCCTGGGGGGCGTGCGTGACGAGGCCGAGATTCGCGGTCACCGTCGCACCTACATCGGTTCCATGCCCGGTCGTCTGATTCAGAAAATGACCAAGGTGGGCGTGCGCAACCCGCTGTTCCTGCTCGACGAGATCGACAAGATGGGCAGCGACATGCGCGGCGACCCCGCGTCGGCGCTGCTCGAAGTGCTCGATCCGGAGCAGAACCACAACTTCAACGACCACTACCTCGAAGTCGACTACGACCTCTCCGATGTGATGTTCCTCTGCACGGCGAACTCCATGAACATCCCGGCAGCCTTGCTGGACCGCATGGAAGTCATCCGCCTGCCGGGTTACACCGAGGACGAGAAGATCAACATCGCCTCGAAATATCTTGTGCCGAAACAGACTGCGGCCAATGGTCTCAAGAAGGGCGAGGTGGTCTTCGAGGAAGCGGCTACCCGTGACATCATCCGCTATTACACCCGCGAGGCCGGTGTCCGCAGCCTTGAGCGCCAGATCGCCAAGGTCTGCCGCAAGGCCGTCAAGGACGGCGGCAAGGCCAAGCGCATCGAAGCCGTGGTGACTCCGGATTCGCTGGAGAACTACCTGGGTGTGCGCAAGTTCCGCTACGGCCTGGCCGAGCAGCAGGACCAGATCGGCCAGGTTACTGGCCTGGCCTGGACCCAGGTGGGCGGCGAATTGCTGACCATCGAATCGGCCATGGTTCCCGGCAAGGGCGCATTGACCAAGACCGGCTCGCTGGGCGACGTCATGGCGGAGTCCATTACCGCCGCGCTGACCGTGGTTCGTAGTCGTTCGAAGAGCCTGGGCATCGCCCCGGACTTCCATGAAAAGCACGATATCCACATCCACGTGCCGGAAGGCGCCACGCCCAAGGACGGCCCTAGCGCGGGCATCGGCATGTGCACCGCACTGGTTTCGGCGATCACCCAGATCCCGGTCCGCGCGGACGTTGCCATGACCGGCGAGATCACCCTTCGGGGGCAGGTGCTGGCGATTGGCGGCCTGAAGGAAAAACTTCTGGCTGCGCACCGTGGTGGAATCAAGACGGTGATCATTCCCGAGGAAAACGTACGGGACCTTAGGGAAATTCCGGATAATATTAAGGCCGATCTCGTTATTAAACCGGTTAAATGGATTGACGAGGTCCTGCAAATTGCGCTGCAATACGCCCCGGAGCCCTTGCCCGATGCGGCTCCCGAGATGGTTGCAAAGGATGAGAAGCGCGAGTCTGATTCCAAGGAGCGAATCAGCACGCATTAGTTGGGGGGCTTTCTTGACACTGTTTTTGAGCCCTTGTTATAAAGCGGCACTTGCTTTGTCAGTTGGCAAACCAGCACCTGCTTTTGCTTACACCTAACACATAGAAACATACTCAACAGAAATAAGGGGACTTAGAGTGAACAAGTCGGAACTGATCGATGCTATCGCCGCATCTGCTGATATCCCGAAAGCTGTTGCCGGTCGCGCTCTGGACGCGGTGATCGAGTCCGTAACTGGCGCCCTGAAGGCTGGTGACTCCGTCGTACTGGTAGGCTTCGGCACCTTCGCTGTCAAAGAGCGCGCTGCTCGCACCGGTCGCAACCCGCAAACCGGCAAGCCGATCAAGATCGCTGCTGCTAAGATCCCGGGCTTCAAGGCCGGTAAAGCCCTCAAGGACGCTGTCAACTAAGCGTCTTTTTGGACTTGACCTGGACCGGTTCAACCTCGGTTGGGCCGGTCACGGAGCGATGACCCGGCTGGCGTAGGTCGGTTGGAATCATCAGGGGTCACGGGCTCAATGCCCGCAAGCTCCACCAGTTACGAGAAGGCGCATCCTCGGATGCGCCTTTCTTATATCCGCCTTTTTTCCACGCCGCGCCGCCATTGACGGTGAGCCGTGGCCGCGTCGGGGGCCGCATGCTGCAAAACATCAGGGACAATTCCCAAGGCTGGATCACCAAGACCATCCTGGGCGTGATCGTTGTCCTCATGGCTTTGACCGGGTTCGATCAGATCATTCGCGCAACCCACCACGAGAACGTCGCTGCTCAGGTCAACGGTGAAGACATCGGTCTGCCGGAGCTGCAGCAGGCTGCGGACATGCAGCGTCGCCAGTTGATGCAGCGTCTGGGCAAGGACTTCGATTCGTCCATGCTTGACGACAAGCTGCTCAAGGACTCCGCGCTGAAGTCGCTCATCGAGCGCAAGCTGATTCTGCAGGCCGCCCAGAACGACAAGTTCGCCTTTTCCCAGCAGGCGCTGGATCAGTTGATCCTGTCGACCCCGGAATTCCAGGTGGACGGCAAGTTCAGCGCCGAGCGCTTCGACCAGGTCATCCGCCAGATGGGCTATGACCGCATGCAGTTCCGTCGCATGTTCGGCGAGGAAATGCTCATTGGTCAGCTACGCGCCGGTATCGCCGGTACTGGCTTCGTCACCGACGACGAGCTGAATGCCTTCGCCCGCCTGGAGAAGCAGACCCGCGACTTCGCCACCCTGACCCTGAAGGCCGACCCGGCCAAGAGCAAGGTCGAGGACAGTGAGATCAAGGCGTACTACGACGCCCACAGCACCGAGTTCATGACACCCGAACAGGTCACCATCGACTACGTCGAGCTGAAGAAGTCCGCCTTCTTCGACCAGGTCGAGGTGAAGAAAGAAGACCTCGATGCCCTCTATCAGAAGGAAATCGCCGGTCTGGCCGAGCAGCGCGACGCCGCGCACATCCTGATCGAGGTGAACGACAAGCAGAACGACCAGCAGGCCAAGGCCAAGATCAACGAGATCAAGGCACGCCTGGACAAGGGTGAAGACTTCGCCAAGCTGGCCAAGGAACTGTCCAACGACACCGGCTCCGCCGCCAACGGTGGTGACCTCGGCTTCGCCGGTCGTGGCGTGTATGACCCGGCCTTCGAAGAGTCGCTGTATGCGCTGAAGAAGGGCGAAGTCTCTGCTCCGGTGAAGACCTCCTACGGCTGGCACCTGATCAAGCTGCTGGGCGTTGAAGCGCCGGAGGTTCCGACCTTCGACAGCCTGAAGGCCAAGCTGGAGCACGAAGCCAAGACCCAACTGGTCGAACAGCGCTTCGTCGATGCGACCAAGCAACTGGAAAGCTCTGCCTACGAAGCCTCCGATCTGGGCCAGCCGGCTCAGGATATGGGCCTGAAGGTGCAGAGCAGCAAGCCGTTCGGCAAGGAAGGTGGTGAGGGCGTGACCGCCAACCGCCAGGTCATCCAGACCGCTTTCAGTCCCGAAGTGCTGGAAGAGGGTGCCAACAGCGGCGCCATCGAGCTGGACCCCGACACCGTGGTCGTGCTGCGCGTGAAAGAGCACCACAAACCTGAGCAGGAAACCCTGGAACAGGTGAGTGCCGATATCCTCAAGCGCCTGCAGGTCGAGCACGCTGCCACCGATGCCAAGGCTCGTGGTGAAGCGCTGCTGGCTGGTCTGCGCGACGGCAAGATCCCGTTGACCCAGGCCCAGGAAGGCCAGGACTGGAAAGTCGTGGAAGCCGCTGCCCGCGGTCAGGAAGGCGTCGATCCGGTCGTGCTGCAGAGTGTGTTCCGCATGGCTCGTCCGGAAGGCGCCGGCAAGCCCAGCCTGGGCGGTGTCGCGCTGCAGAACGGCGACTTCGTGCTGGTCAAGCTCAGCGGTGTAAGTGAGCCGGATGCCAAGCCGACCGAGCAGGAGAAAGCGATGTACCAGCGCTTCCTCGCTTCGCGTAGCGGCCAGGACGATTTCTCCGCGTTCCGTCGCTACCTGCAGGATCAGGCGAAGATCGAGAAATTCGACGACGCCAAGAAGTGATCGGTATGGGCTGTCGACGACGGCCCTGACTCCGTCTTCTCAAAAAACGCCGTTTCCCGTGAGGGAAACGGCGTTTTTTTTGGTCCTGTGTTTTTGCTCGCGGGGTGCGATCCCGCTTCTCGGCGGCCTGGTGTACCTGCCTTTCTACCTGGGGGGCGGAATTCAGAGATTCTTCTTCTGAGGGTCGGGGGTGTTTTAGTACGTCGGTGCAGGAAGCGTCCACGCCGCTGAAAAGCTTCGTCTGACAGCCACGCCAGTGGGGTGAATTTTAAGATTTGGAGGTGACAGATTTCATAAGGAAGGAAACAGATGCCCATGGAAAAGGTAGCTCTGACTCTCTTTTCTCCCCACGCAGGCCTGAAAGCGTCGCCCAAGGTCGACGATACGGCGTCGGGTGAAGCGAAGGGCCAAAACCACGAAGGCAGCAACGTCTTGCCCGAGTTCGTCACCGCCCCGGGTGACGCCGAAGACGTGGTGCAGCTGCCGCCAACCCTGCATCACAACGCTGTCGCCCGACAGTCGCTCCCGGGTTGCTCCAGAGCCTGTTTTCGAGTCACGCCGAATAGATAGTCGCGATGAGGCAGGCCCTGACCCCGCCTCAATGCCGCTGAGCACGGCGAACTCAACCGCAGACGACATCTTTTCGATTCCGATGACAGCGATGCGCCGACGGGGTACTTCGCGCCCTGGCAATGCTTTCGCTACTTCACTTTTCCTCGCCGTTGTCGGTGAGGTTTCCAGGAGAGCACCATGACTGAACCCAACTCCCTTACACCGCGCCAATTGGCCGTTGCCCAGACGGAATTGATCACTGCCCAATCCGAGCTGCTGCGGTCCGGTTCGCCGGACACCAATGGTGGAGAGGCTATCGTCCAGTCCTCCTCGTCAGTACCGCCACAGCAGTCAGCTGTTCTGCAGGAGCAAGGATCGACCAGCGCTCCTATCGCGGCCATGGCGCAAGACCATTTGGCGAGTGACGCTCAGATCACCGCTAAGGACGCCGGAATAACCACCCCCATGGTGCAGCCGGGTGTTGTCGTTGCCCCCCAGGGCAGCAGCCTCGGTGCCGCACAGGAGTCGCCGGGCAAGTCGGGCCTTGCCGTCGGTTCGAGTCCGAGCCTGCCGACCGGTGAGATTTCCCAGACCACCAGCACCAGTGCGTCCCCCAAGTCCTTCGTTCTCGGGGCGACCCTGGGTGCACAAGCTGATCAGGCGAGTACGTTATCAGCGGTTGCCGCTCCGCAAAGCTATACCGTCGTGGTCGATGCCTCTGGAAGCATGGGCTTCATCGGCCTGAACTCGGTCAAAATGGCGCTGATGGAGATGGTGAGCGTCTCGTTGAGGTCCGGCTCCGCGGTGACCTTCAACCTGATCGAAATGAAAGACACCGCGAAAGATCTTGGCTCCTTCAAGTTCAGTAGCCCCGCGGACCCGGATTACAACAAGCTGCTCAATGTGATCAACGGCTTCATGGCGTCGGGGAATTCGAACTACGAAGCCAGTCTGAAGATGGCCCTGGCCAATCTGCAGAAGGAAGCGTCGGCCGGCATGGTGGAGAACAAGCAAGTGTTCTTCATCTCCAACGGTAGCGCCGCTCCTTATACGACCCATGTGCCCTCTGCCGCGACGCTCAAGGCCTGGCATGCCTTCATGGACAAGCCATCGGCGACCCATGAGCCAATTCCGGTGACGACATTCCGCATTGGTGCCGGTATCGGTGACTACTATCTGTCGCAGATCACCACCAGCGCGACCATCGAGGAGCCCTCGGCGCAGAAAATTGCTGAAACGATGCTGGGAACCGTCACTGCACGGGATACCCAACTCATCGTTGACCCAGTGACGAGCGACAACGTCGTCAACCTGGCCGATTCAAAGGCCGCGCAGACCGTCAGTGGCAAGGTCGTGGGTATTTTCCAGGCCGGTGATGTGGTCAAGGTCGATCTGCATGGCACCCTCTACAGCACGACAGTGAACGCCAAGGGTGAATGGAGCGTGTCGGTGCCCGGAGGCGAACTCGCCGCCGGCACCAGCATCCATGCTTCCATCGTGGCACACAGCAAGGCTGGCGCCGCCGGTACCATCACCCAGGATCATGCCTACAGTGTGGATCTCGTTGCACCTGCTGCACCGGATGCCTGGATTGATCCGGCCGCTGCCGGCGTAAACAAGCCGACCATCGAAGGCAAGACCGAGCCGGGCGCGATGGTCACCGTGACTTTCCCGACAGGCGAAACGATCAATGTCACGGCGGACAAGAATGGCGATTGGACGGTTACCCCGGTCCAGGCCATGTCCGCAGGCAACAATGACATTATCCTGATCGCCAGGGACGCTGCCGGCAATCCGAGCTCCTCCAAGACTCTTCAAGTGCTTGTCGACGTTCTGGCTCCCGAAGTACCTGGTCTCGCCACCGTCATCGACCAGGACACCGCGCATCCGCTGATTTCAGGCGTGGGCGCCGAGAAGGACGTCATCATCCATGTCTTCAGCGGCGCAACCCAGCTGGGTTGCGTTGTGGCTGGCGACGATGGCTCCTGGTCGTTCAAGGTGCCAGCCGCGATGGCTTTCTCCAATGGCGAGCACTCGATCACGCTCCGTGCGGAAGGCCCGACCGGTAAGCTCAGCGACTTGTCAGAGCCCTATACGATCAATATCTCGGCTGTCGAGCCGGGCGCCACCGAACTCACTATCGCGACGGTCGCCGGGGATGACATCGTCAACCTGCCCGAGTCGAAGACCGAGCAGACTGTCAGCGGCAAGGTTCGTGGCGTCTTCCAGGAGGGCGACCAGGTTACCTTCACGCTGAATGGCCACGACTACAGTGCCACCGTTGGTGCTGATGGAAAGTGGAGCGTCAGCGTGGCGGGAGGCGATCTGGTGGCCAATGATCTGCATGCGATCACCGCCACTGTCATCGCGCATGGCGAAGCGGGCAAGGTCAACACCGTGACCGAAGTCCACGCCTACGAGGTGAACCTCGATACACCGGCCAAGCCGAGCATCGAGCAGGTCTATGACGGCCAGGGCAGTATCCAGGGCTCAGTCGCCAAGGGCGGCGCCACCGACGACGCGGCGCCGGTCCTGTCGGGCAAGGCAGAAGCTGGTTCCACCGTGACCCTCTACGATAATGGCAGCAAGCTGGGCGCCACGACCGCCGACAAGAATGGCAAGTGGAGCTTCACGCCGGTGACGAACCTCAGCGAAGGCTCGCACGCCTTTACCGTTGAGGCGACCAACGCGATGGGCAATACCAGCGTCAAGTCCGACCCGTTCAACGTCATCACTGACTACACCGGGCCTAACGCGAACTCGACCTTCCTGAGTATCGATGCCATCACTGGTGACGACTTCATCAGTGTCGGTGAGGCCAAGGCGAACGTGGCCATCAGCGGTAAGGTATCTGGTGACTTCACCGCCGGTGATCTGGTGTCCGTCACGGTCGATGGCACTCAGTACAACGCCAAGGTCGCGGCGGATGGCAGCTGGAGCACGAGCGTGCCCGGCAGCAAGCTGGTGGCTGATGGCAGCCAATCGATCGTGGCCACGCTGGTGGCACACGATGCGGCGGGTAATGCGGGGACCATTACCGCCTCGCCGCATGGGTACACCGTGGAAGAGCCCGAGCTGGTGATTACCATCGACAGCATGAGCAAGGACTCTTCGACCGACCTGGCGCACTCCGTCGACTTCATCACTGCCGATGGTACAGCGGGGCGGGGGGTCTACGGCTCTCTGAGCAAGGAGTTGCTCGAATACGAGACAGTTCAGGTGTCCTTCGACAAAGGCGCCACCTGGACGAATGCCGTCGTCAGTGGTCAGAACTGGGTCGCCGTGGATACCAAGGCCCATAGCGCCAACTGGACCATCCAGGCTCGTGTCTTCGCCAATATCTCGCCACCATTGGAGTTAGCTTTCGCCTCGCAGGATGTGACCTACCTGGCTCCGCAGGTCGCGTCCCCGACCATCACCGGTATCCCGGACAGCATTGGTGGGTACACGCTGGCCAAGGCCGCCGATGGCAGCGACGTGAACGTCTCGCTGGCCAATACCGGCGCCAGGGCCGGCGACACGGTGCATATCATCTGGGGCAACACTACCTACGACCAGGTGCTGACTGCGGCCGATATCGCCAAGGGCAGCGTCACGGCCAACGTGCCGGCCGTTCAGACGTTGTCCCAGGGCGTTTCCTACAGCTTCGGGGTGACGGCGCAGATCGTGACCGACGAGGGGCAGATCAGTAACCCCAGCTCCGTCTTCGCGCTCAACCAGACCCGTACCGAGATCCATTACGAGACTCGTTACAGGACCGAGACGCAGACGCAAACCAAGAGCGTCACGTACCTCGACAACTTTGACAGCGAGGTTGGCTATAGCGGAAGTTTCTACAGCAGAACGGGCCACTTCACCGTCAATTCCTTCGGCATCGTGAAAGTCATACTCCCCGGCGGCAAGGGGCATGGCGGTGGTCTGTATATCGGCGGCATCACAGACCCGAATGCCAGCGGCAAGAGTGCGGCAATCTTCACCTTCGATAATCCGGTGACGTCCTTCTCTTACGATTACTGGGGCACCGAAAACATCGGGAGCAATGGCTCGCTGGTTCAGGTCTTCGACAGTAGTTACAGACTGATCTACAGCTATAACAACCATGGGCCTTATGGGCTGGTGAATAACTTCAGCTATAGCGCGCCCTCGGGCACCACCATCGGCAAGGTGATGGTGTACAGCGACATGTTTGGCCTGCCGATCGATAACTTCACCACAACGCAACAGGTCACGACGACCGTGCAGGTGCAGGTACCGTACCTGGTCCCGGTTGAAGTCACCGTTACGGCACCCTGGCAGGCGCCGAACCAGAAGCTCATCGACCATCCGTGGGAGTCCTACTTCTCCGACAGCATCAGCTCGTCGGCGAGCGATGTCATCTCCATGTCGATTGATCCGACGGCTTACTTCAAGCAGAGCTCGGCGCATGTCCATGGCGGCAACCACATGGATACGCTGAAGCTCACCGGCAAGGATCAGGTCCTGGACCTGCGCGGGCTGACCGGTGAGAGCGGTGAAGGCAAGATCAGCAGCATCGAGAAGTTCGACATCACCGGCACCGGCAACAACACGTTGAAGATTTCCCTCAACGAAGTGCTGCACCTGGGCGAAACGGACATGTTCCGTAAAGACGGCAAGGTGCAGGTGCTGGTCGATGGCAATGCCGGCGACATCGTCGAGCTGTACGGCCTGGAAGGGCACGGCGCGGGCATCGGAGGCTGGCAGAACAGCGGCACCGCCACCATTGGCAGCGTGGTCTACCAGGTCTACAGCTACAACGCGCTGGATGCGGAAATCTTCATCAAGCAGGGCGTGACCACCAGCATCACGATCAGTGCCGAAGGCGGTGGCGCCAGCAGCATCGATGCCATGACCAAGGACACCGGCGTCCTGACCGACTTCATCACCGAGGACGGCTCGGCCGGTCGACTGGTAACGGGCAAGCTTTCCGGCGCCCTGGCCAGCGGCAGCTATCTCGAGGCCTCCTCGGACAATGGCGCCAGCTGGAGCAAGGTTACGGCTATCTCGGGCTCGGAGTGGGCCTTCGTCGACAAGATCGCGCATACCTCCGACTGGAACGTTCAGTTGCGGGTCAGCGATGGCACTGGTCTGAGCGCCAACCTGGCCAGCCAGAAGGTGACCCTGGCGGATATCGCCAAGGCCCCGACCATCCTCAGCATTCCCAAGGCAGATGACGGATTGCTGACTGCAGCCGAGGCCAACAGCGGTGTCGACATGGTGGTGTCCCTGGCCAACACCGGCGCCAAGGCAGGCGATATCGTTCACGTGCAGTGGGGCGTGGGGCTGTATGACCAGGCACTGACCGCGGCGAACATCACCGCCGGCCAGGTCACCGTCAAGGTGCCTTCCGCCGTGGCGTACAGCGAACAGGGCGTCGCTTACAACTTCAACGTGAGCGCGTCTATCGTCTCCAACGGCGTGGCTGGGGCCAGTTCGCAGCCCTACGCGATCGTGGGCGGCGGCTTTGCCACCAAGGCGATCAGCGATGCGGCCTTCACGGCCGGAGCGGTGTCGAGCAACGTCTATACCGGCAACGACTTCTCGGTGAGCACCAGCGGCACCAGCATGGCCAAGACCGCGGCGGTAGCCAGCAAGCAGATGGCGGGCCTGACGCTTGGCGACGCGAGCAACGCCAATGCCACCGTCACCCTGAGCCAGCCGGCGACCAAGTTCGCGATGTACCTGTCGGGCGCTGCGCTGGCCAAGACGGGCGCCACGGTCTATGTCTACGGCGTGGATGGCAAGGAGCTTGCCCACGAGACGCTGACCACTCCGTATTACTACAAGTACTACACCTACACGGCGACGGCGGGTGTGGAAGTGGGCAGCTTCAAGGTCGTGGCCGGCAGCGACAGCGTGACGCTGAGCAGCTTCAGCTTCACCGAAGCCCTGCATGTGAGTGATACCCGTGCGCAGACCATCGACCACGCGACGGACAGCTACTACGGCACCGCTGGCGACGACGTGGCGCTGCTCAAGTACGCTGCCAGCAGCTACCTGGCCTACACCGGCAACACCGGCATCCACGGTGGCGACGGCGTCGATACCCTGAAGGTGGAGAACTACAACCAGGTGCTGGACCTGACCCTGGCCACCTCCAAGGGCAAGGTCAGCAGCATGGAAATCATCGATCTCACCAGCACCAACGCCTCTTATGGCAACACGCTGAAGCTGTCCGTGCAGGACGTGCTGGAGAACGGTCAGACCGACCTGTTCCACGGCACCGACAAGCACACGGTGCAGATGATGGTGAAGGGCAACGCCAAGAGCGTGGTGAACCTTGATGACCTGCTGGGCGCCAAGGGGCCGGACTACGGCGACTGGGCCAACAACGGATCGATCAACGTTGGTGGCACGACGTACAACGTCTATCAGCACTCCGGCCTGGACGCCGAGTTGCTGGTGCAACAGGCGGTGAAGGTCAACCTGGTGTGAGCCGAATCGGGCATTGATCCTTTTTTGCCCGAGATTGCAGAACGCTCCGGGTGGAATATCCATCCGGAGCTCTTCCTCTAACAATCCTCAAAAAAGGCCGCATCAGCGGCCTTCTTTTTTGCGGCGGTCTATCGATGTATTGGGCGGGTGGACGATTCGCCCGAGTTTTTCATCGGTACGCCAGTTATCAGTCAGTCCTGAAGGGGATTTCCTTTTATCCAGGAAGAGGTGGGTAATTCTTCCCTGGATGTTTGTGAGACGCGGCCCTGGCAGCGGGATGGTGCTTGCCAGGTCTTGGGAAAGTTCAGAGAAAAAGGCGGGGCAGGCTGACAGATGACTGTGCTCGGAAGGACGCAGAATAAACGGCGCTGCCGGCCAGCGCTCATCGTCATCAAGGAGGAGGCAGTCAGTCTGTCGCCATGAATATTTATGCATATGGACCTGCAGCCGTAGGTCAGGAGACCAGGATGAAGCTGTTTTCCACAGCCAACCTTTGCCACTTTCATCTGGATCGCCAGCGGGTTACCCCGGTCAAGACTCGGATTTCCGTCAGCCTACTGGCTTTGCTGCCGTTCTTTGCTTCTGCCAGCGCATGGGCGGCCTGCGATACGACCATACAGCCAATGTTCACCTTCACGCTGCCCGGATTCGATGCTGCGATCGATACCAACGTCCCCGACGGGACGGATTTATTTACCAAGTCCGTTCCCCTCAGCACTGTTGCAGGCGACATCACGGGTTGTGATGGTGTGCAGCAGGTCCACCGGGGAAGTACTCCGCAGATAGGAGCGGTAGGAGCGCAGGCGATCTACTCAACTGGCATCGCCGGCCTCGGTATGAAGTTCCAATATACGGGCTCCAATAAGTCCACATTCCCTTATTATTTCAATACGCCCGGTGATCCGAGCCACGTTAACCCGACCGCTAACCTGACCATCACCTTTGTCAAGACAGGGCCGATCGCCGACGGTGGCACTATCAACGGTGAGGTCGCGGGCTGGTGGGTACCCAGCCAGGGAAAGCAACTGGCGACTATCGTCATCAGCGGTTCGATTCCGATCAAACCGACCAACCCGACCTGCGCCATCAGTGCATTTTCGCAATCCGTCAAGCTTGACCCGATTTCCATGGGGGCTTTCGGGGCGATCGGCGACGCGGCAGGCAAGGCGACAAACTTCAGCGTCGACCTCAACTGCAAGGCGGGTACCGGTACGGGAGGGGCTAGCAAGATGTACATCACCCTCTCGGATGCCAACAACACCGGTAACATCACCGATGTGTTGTCACTCGCGTCCGGCTCGACCGCCAAGGGGGTGGGGCTGCGGGTGTTCAAGGCTGATGGGAGCGCAGTGCGGTTCGGCCCGGACTCCAGCACCGTTGGAACACTGAACCAGTGGTATGTCACAACGGTGACCGGCACAACGACCGTCAGTATTCCCTTGTCGGTCCGGTACGTGAGAACGGGGACGGTATCGCCTGGAACCGTAGCGAGCATTGCCACCGTGACGATGGCATACAACTGACGGGCTCAGTCAAAGGCCCCTGAAAAGGGGCCTTCTTGGTTGCCTGTCCGGAAGACTTAGTCCGTGTCCAGCGGGCCCATGGCGGTGGTGTTGAAGCCACCGTCGACGTAAAGGATCTCGCCGCTGATGCCACTGGCCAGGTCCGAGCAGAGGAAGGCGCCAGCGTTGCCGACTTCCTCGATGGTCACGTTGCGCCGCAGCGGCGTCTGGCGTTCGTTGGCGGCGAGCATCTTGCGGAAGCTCTTGATGCCCGAGGCGGCGAGGGTGCGGATCGGGCCGGCGGAGATGGCATTGACGCGGGTGCCTTCCGGGCCGAGGCTGCTGGCCAGGTAGCGCACGCCGGCTTCCAGGCTGGCCTTGGCCATGCCCATCACGTTGTAGTTGGGCATCGTGCGTTCGGCGCCCAGGTAGGAGAGCGTCAGCAGGCAGCCGTTGCGGCCCTGCATCAGTTCGCGGCCGGCCTTGGCCAGGGCGACGAAGCTGTAGGCGCTGATGTCGTGGGCGATGCGGAAGCCATCGCGGGTGGTGACTTCGGTGAAGTCGCCGTCGAGCTGGTCGCCTGGCGCAAACCCCACTGAGTGGACGATGCAGTCCAGGCCGTCCCACTGCTTTGCCAGTGCGGCAAATACGGCTTCGATGTCTGCATCGCTGGCCACGTCGCAGGGGAAGCACAGCTTGGCGCTGGAGCCCCAGCCGGCGGCGAATTCCTCGACGCGGCCCTTGAGCTTGTCGTTCTGGTAGGTGAAGGCGAGCTCGGCGCCTTCGCGGTGCATCGCCGCGGCGATGCCGGAGGCGATGGACAGCTTGCTGGCGACACCAACGATCAGTACGCGTTTACCGGCGAGAAACCCCATGTCATTGCTTCCTTGTCTGCTGCTGGCTCAGGCTTGCGTCGGTACCATGAAGGCTGCTTCCAGCAGTTGCTGTGTGTAGGCATGTTGCGGTGCGGCGAAGACTTCCTCGGCCATGCCCTGTTCGACCACCTTGCCGTGGCGAATCACCATCAGCTGGTGGCTGAGGGCTTTCACCACCGCCAGGTCGTGGCTGATGAACAGGTAGGTCAGGTTGTACTTGGCCTGCAGCCCGCGCAGCAGTTCGACGACCTGGCGCTGCACGGTGCGGTCCAGTGCCGAGGTCGGCTCGTCCAGCAGGATCAGCGCCGGCTTGAGTACCAGCGCGCGGGCGATGGCGATACGCTGCCGCTGGCCCCCGGAAAACTCGTGGGGGTAGCGGTGGCGGGTGTCGGGGTCGAGTCCGACTTCCTTGAGCGCCTCGATGATCGCCTGCTCGCGCTCCTCGGGCGTGCCCATGCCATGTATTTCCAGGCCTTCGCCAACGATCTGGCCCACCGACATGCGTGGGCTGAGACTGCCGAACGGGTCCTGGAAGACTACCTGCATCTCGCGCCGTAGCGGCCTGACTTCCGCCTGGTTCATGCTTTCGATGGCCTGGCCCTCGAAGCGGATGCCGCCCTGGCTGTTGATCAGCCGGAGGATGGCCAGGCCCAGGGTCGATTTGCCCGAGCCGCTCTCGCCGACGATGCCCAGGGTCTGGCCACGCGGCAGGCTGAAGTCGATGCCGTCCACCGCCTTGACGTGGTCGACGGTCTTGCGGAACACGCCTTTCTTGATCGGGAACCACACGCGCAGGTCGTCGACCTCCAGCAGCGGCGCACCAGGCTCGTTCTGCGCGGGGGTGCCACTGGGCTCGGCTCCGAGCAATTCGCGCGTGTAGGGGTGCTGTGGGGCCGCGAAGAGGGTGTCGCAATCGGCCTGCTCGACGATGCAGCCGCGTTTCATCACGCAGACGCGATGGGCGATACGCCGGACCAAGTTGAGGTCGTGGGTGATCAGTAGCATCGCCATGCCCAGGCGCTGCTGCAGGTCACGCAGCAGGTCGAGGATCTTCAGCTGCACGGTGACATCCAGCGCCGTGGTCGGTTCGTCGGCGATCAGCAGCTCCGGCTCGCAGGCCAGGGCCATGGCGATCATCACCCGTTGTCGCTGGCCGCCGGAGAGCTCGTGCGGGTAGGCCTTGAGTCGGCTGGCGGGATTGGGGATGCCGACCAGGTCGAGCAGCTCCAGCGTACGGGCACGGGCCTGATTGCCGTTCATGCCCTTGTGCAGCGCGAGCACTTCGCCGATCTGCTTCTCGATGGTGTGCAGCGGGTTCAGTGAGGTCATGGGTTCCTGGAACACCATGGCGATGCGGTTGCCGCGGATGCCGCGCAACTTGCGCTCGGGCAGCTTGAGCAGGTCCTTGCCGGCGTACTGGATGCTGCCGGAGGGATGGCTGGCGGTGGGGTAGGGCAGCAGGCGCAGGATGGAATGCGCGGTGACCGACTTGCCCGAGCCGCTTTCGCCCACCAGCGCCAGGGTCTCGCCCTTGCGGATGTCGAAGCTGATGTGTTCTACCGCGCGCACCTGTTCGTCGCCGCAGAGGAAATCGACGGACAGGTCGCGGACTTCGATGAGGTTCTCGTTCTGGTTCATGTCACTTCCTCGGGTCGAAGGCATCGCGGGCGGCTTCGCCGATGAACACCAGCAGGCTCAGCATCACGGCCAGCACCACGAAGGCGGTGATGCCCAGCCAGGGCGCCTGCAGGTTGGACTTGCCCTGGGCGACCAGCTCGCCCAGTGACGGCGCACCGGCGGGCAGGCCGAAGCCCAGGAAGTCCAGGGAGGTCAGGGTGCCGATCGCGCCGGTGAGGATGAAGGGCATGAAGGTCAGGGTGGAGATCATCGCGTTGGGCAGGATGTGGCGGAACATGATCGCCCCGTTGCGCATGCCCAGGGCGCGCGCGGCACGCACGTATTCCAGGTTGCGGCCGCGGAGGAACTCGGCGCGCACCACGTCCACCAGGCTCATCCAGGAGAACAGCAGCATGATTCCCAGCAGCCACCAGAAGCCCGGCTGCACGAAGCTGGCGAGGATGATCAGCAGGTAGAGCACCGGCAGGCCGGACCAGATTTCCAGGAAGCGCTGGCCGAGCAGGTCGATCCAGCCGCCGTAGAAGCCCTGCAATGCACCCACGGCGACACCGAGGATGGAGCTGAGCACGGTGAGGATCAGGGCGAACAGCACCGACACGCGGAAGCCGTAGATCACCCGCGCCATCACATCGCGTGCCTGGTCGTCGGTGCCCAGCCAGTTCTCCGCGGTGGGCGCCGAGGGCGCCGGCACCCGCAGGTCGTAGTTGATGGTGTCGTAGCTGTAGGCGATCGGCGGCCAGAGTATCCAGCCGTCCTTCTGCGCGATCTGTTCGCGCATGTACGGGCTCTTGTAGTTCGCCTCCATGGGGAACTCGCCGCCGAAGGCGGTTTCCGGGTAGCGCTTGACCACCGGGAAATACCACTCGCCGTCGTAGCGGATCGCCAGGGGCTTGTCGTTGGCGATCAGCTCGGCACCCAGGCTGAGGATGAACAGCGTGAGGAACAGCCAGAGTGACCACCAGCCGCGCTTGTTGGCCTTGAAGCGCGCCCAGCGGCGCTGATTGATGGGAGACAGGCGCATCGGATTACTCCCGGTTCTCGAAGTCGATGCGCGGATCGACCAGCGTG
Organism: Pseudomonas sp. PDM22; assembly: GCF_014851965.1. NCBI lineage: Bacteria > Pseudomonadati > Pseudomonadota > Gammaproteobacteria > Pseudomonadales > Pseudomonadaceae > Pseudomonas > Pseudomonas sp. PDM22. Next base: position 424,464 of record NZ_JACVAR010000006.1, on the reverse strand, counting down.
TAGAGGACGTCGCTGACCAGCTTCATGATCAGGCCGAACAGGGTGAAGATGAACAGCGTGCCGAACACCACCGGGTAATCGCGGTTCAGCGCTGCCTCGAAGCTGAGCAGGCCCAGGCCGTCGAGGGAGAAGATCACCTCGATCAGCAGCGAGCCGGTGAAGAAGATGCCCAGCAGGGCCGAGGGCAGGCCGGCGATGATCAGCAGCATGGCGTTGCGGAACACGTGGCCGTAGAGCACGCGGCGCTCGGTCAGGCCCTTGGCGCGGGCGGTGACCACGTACTGCTTGCCGATCTCGTCGAGGAAGCTGTTCTTGGTCAGCAGGGTGATGGTGGCGAAGTTGCCGATCACCAGCGCGGTGATGGGCAGCGCGAGGTGCCAGAAGTAGTCGCGGACCTTGCCACCCCAGGTCAGCTCGTCGAAGTTGTTGGAGGTCAGTCCGCGCAAGGGGAACCAGTCCCAGTAGCTGCCGCCGGCGAACAGCACCACCAGCAGGATGGCGAAGAGGAAGGCGGGGATGGCGTAGCCGACGATGATCGCCGAGCTGGTCCAGACGTCGAAGTGGCTGCCGTGGCGCACCGCCTTGGCGATGCCCAGCGGGATCGACACCAGGTACATGATCAATGTGCTCCACAACCCGAGGGAGATGGACACCGGCAGCTTCTCGACGATCAGGTCGGTGACCTTGGCGTCGCGGAAGAAGCTCTGGCCGAAGTCCAGGTGCACGTAGTTCTTGAGCATGATCCAGAAGCGCTCGGGCGCCGGCTTGTCGAAGCCGTACATGCGCTCGATTTCCTTCACCAGTTCCGGGTCCAGGCCCTGGGCGCCGCGGTAGTGCGTGCCGGCGGAGGCGACTTCACCACCGCCGCCGGAGATGCGCCCGGTGGCGCCGCCGCTGGCGGCGTCGAAGCCTTCCAGCTTGGCGATCATCTGCTCCACCGGGCCGCCGGGGGCGGCCTGGATGATGATGAAGTTGATCAGCAGGATGCCGAACAGGGTGGGGATGATCAGCAGCAGGCGCCGCAGGATGTAGGCCAGCATCAGTGGGTCCCTTGGGCGACGGTGCCGTCAGCCGGCGTTTCGCTCGCGGCCTTGGCATCCGTCTTGGTCGGTACGGCCTTGTCGCGGGCCTGCCACCAGGTCTGCAGCGCGTAGCTGTAGGGCGGCAGTTTTTCCGGGTGGGCGATGCGGTTCCAGTAGGCGATGCGCCAGTTGCCCAGGTACCAGTTGGGCACCACGTAGTGGCCCCAGAGCAGCGCGCGGTCGAGGGCTCGGGCGTGGCGCACCAGGCTTTCGCGGGAGCCAGCGTTGATCAGGCCTTCCACCAGGGCGTCGATGCCTGGATCGCGCAGGCCGATGAAATTGCGACTACCGGGCTTGTCGGCGCTGCTGGAATGCCAGAACTCGCGCTGTTCGTTACCGGGCGAGCTGGACTGCGGCCAGCTGCTGACGATCATGTCGTAGTCGCGCGAGCGCAGGCGGTTGATGTATTGCGAGACGTCGACGCGGCGCAGCTGCATGTCGATGCCCAGCTCCGCGAGGTTGCGCTTGAAGGGCAGCAGCACGCGCTCGAAGTCCGCCTGGGCGAGCATGAACTCGAAGCTCAGCTGCTTGCCGTCGGGGCCGACCATCTTGTCGTTCTCGATCTTGTAGCCGGCCTCCAGCAGCAACTGGTAGGCCTTGCGCTTCTGCTCGCGGATGATCCCGCTGCCGTCGCTGGTGGGCGGCACGTAGACTTGGGTGAAGACCTCTGGCGGCAGCTTGTCGCGCAGCGGCTCGAGAATCTTCAGCTCCTCGGCGTCGGGCAGCTCTTTGGCGGCCATCTCGGAGTTCTCGAAGTAGCTGCCGTCACGCAGGTAGGAGCCGAAGAACAGCTGCTTGTTGGTCCACTCGAAGTCGAACAGGTTGGTGATCGCTTCGCGCACGCGCGGGTCCTGGAACACCGGGCGGCGGATGTTGAAGGCATAAGCCTGCATGCCCCACGGGTTGCCGTTCACCGGCTCCTCGCGGACGATGCGGCCGTCGCGCACGGCGGGCGAGTCGTAGGCGGTCGCCCAGTTCTTCGCGATGCGCTCGTCGTTGAAGTCGAACTGCCCGGCCTTGAAGGCTTCCAGGGCGACGGTGAGGTCGCGATAGGACTCCACCACCACGGCGTCGAAGTTGTTGAAGCCGCGGTTCACCGGCAGCTTGTCGCCCCACCAGTCCTTGACCTTCTCGTAGCGGATCGAACGGCCGGCCTCGACCTTGGCGATGCGGTACGGGCCGCTGCCCAGTGGCGGTTCCATGTTGGTCTTGTTGAAGTCGCGGCTGGCCCACCAGTGCTTGGGCAGGATCGACAGCTGGCCGAGGATCAGCGGCAGCTCGCGGTTGTCGCCGTGCTTGAAGTCGAAGCGCACGCGCAGCTTGTCCTCGGCCACCACCTTGTCGACGTCCGCGTAATAGTTGCGGTACATCGGGTCACCGTCCTTCATCAGCGTCTCGAAGGTGAACACCACGTCTTCGGCAGTGACCGGCGTGCCGTCCTGGAAGCGCGCCTCGGGGCGCAGGTAGTAGCGGACGAAGCGGTGTTCCGGGTCCTTCTCGATCTTCTCGGCGAGCAGGCCGTACTCGGTGAAGGGCTCGTCGAGGGAGTGGAAGGTCAGGGTGTCGTAGATCAGGTTGATCTGCGGCGCGGAGTTGCCCTTGGCGATGAAGGGGTTGAGGCTGTCGAAGCCGCCGAAGTCGGAGAGGCGCAGCGTGCCGCCCTTGGGCGCATCGGCATTGACGAAGTCGAAGTGCTTGAAGTTCGCCGGGTACTTGGGCGCCTCGTCATACAGGGTGATGGCATGCTGCGGCGCGGCCTGCGCACTGCCCAGCAGTCCCAGCAACAGGCCGGCGCAGAGCGCGGCGCGGCGGGGGCTTTTCATAGGGTTTTCTCCTGGTCTTTTTGCCACCAGGCTCGCAGACCCAGCGTATAGGGCGGCGTGGTGACGAAGGCGAAGCGGTTGCGGTACGCCAGCCGGTGCTTGTTCAGGCACCAGTTGGGAATGCTGTAGTGCTGCCACAGCAGCACCCGGTCCAGGGCGCGCGCCGCGGCTTCCTGCTGGTCGCGGTTGGTGGCGCCGAGGAGTTTCTCGAGCATCGCGTCCACCACGGGGTTGGCGATGCCTGCATAGTTCTTGCTGCCCTTCACCGCCACCTGGCTGGAATGGAAGTACTGCCATTGTTCGAGGCCGGGGCTCAGGGTCTGGGGCAGGGTCATCAGAATCATGTCGTAGTCGAACTGGTCCAGACGCTGTTTGTACTGGGCGCGGTCCACGGTGCGCAAGCTCGCATCGATGCCGATGCTGGCGAGGTTCTCGCGATACGGCTGGAGAATGCGTTCCAGGCTGGGGTTGACCAGCAGGATCTCGAAGCGCAGCTGCTTGCCGTTGGCGTCCAGCAGGCGGTCGCCGGAGAGCTTCCAGCCGGCTTCGCCCAATAGACCCAAAGCGTGGCGCAGGGTTTCCCGCGGGATGCCGGCACCCTTGGTCACCGGGACGGTGAAGGGGCGCTTGAACAGTGCTTCGGGCAGTTGCGAGCGGTACGGCGAAAGCAGCAGCCACTCCTGGCCCTGTGGTACGCCGGTGGCCGCGAGGGTGCTGTTGGGGTAGTAGCTGCTGGCGCGCACGTACGCATCGTTGAACAGCGCGCGGTTGGTCCATTCGAAGTCGAACATCATCCCCAGCGCCTCGCGCAGGCGGCGATCGGCGAAGGTCGCGCGGCGGGTGTTGAGGAACAGCGCCTGGGTCTGGGTGGGAATCTGGTGGGGGATTTCCACTTTCATAACCTCGCCCCGGCGAACGGCCGGGAAGCGGTAGTTGCTGCGCCAGTTCTTCGCCTGGTGCTCGACGTAGATATCGAACTCGCCAGCCTTGAAGGCTTCGAAGGCGATGCCGGCGTCACGGTAGAAGTCCACCTCGACACGGTCGAAGTTGTACTTGCCGCGATTCACCGGCAGGTCCTTGCCCCACCAGTCCTTGACCCGCTCGAACACCAGCCGGCGCCCCGGCACCACCTCGGTGATTCTGTAGGGGCCGCTGCCCAGCGGCGGCTCGAAGGTGGTGGCCTGGAAGTCGCGGCCTTTCCAGTAGTGCTGCGGCAGCACCGGCATCTCGCCCAGGCGCAGGATCAGCAGCGGGTTGTCGTGGCGCTTGAAGACGAAGCGGATGCTCTGCGGCGAGAGGATGTCGACCCGCTGCACTTCCTGCAGGTTGGTGCGGTACATCGGGTGGCCATGCTTGAGCAGGGTGCGGTAGGAGAACGCCACGTCGTAGGCGGTGATCGGCTTGCCGTCGTGGAAGCGGGCTTCCGGGCGCAGGTTGAACACCACCCAGCTTCGGTCCTCGGCGTATTCCACGCTGCGGGCGATCAGGCCGTAGCTGGAGGCAGGCTCGTCGCCGGACGGGTCATACAGCCCGGTCCCGACCATCAGTGGCTCGTTCAGCTCGCTGACGCCGTACTGCAGGAAGTCCGCGGTGCTGACCGGCGGGCTGCCCTTGAAGGTGTAGGGGTTGAGCGTGTCGAAGGTGCCCAGGCCCATCAGCCGCAGCAGGCCGCCCTTGGGCGCCTTGGGGTTGACCCAGTCGAAGTGGTCGAAACTGGCCGGGTACTTGAGGTTGCCGAACTGGGCGTAGCCGTGGCTCTCGGTGATCTGGGCGGAGGCGGGGAGGCCCAGGAAGAGTCCCAGGAACAGGAGAGACAAGCGACGCATCAGGCGTAGGATCCGATCCCGGCTGGCTGAAGGAGAGTTGCGTCGTACAGTAGCAGCTTGTCCTTGCTGCCAGAAGACATGCGGCCGGGGCTGTGCGCCCCGGCGCAAGGTGAAACTCAGCGGCTGGCGGTATCGAGGTACAGCGTGATGGTCTGGCCCGGCTTCAGGGCCTGACCACTGCGCGGGTTCCAGCGTTTGATGTGCTGCATCTCGACGTTGAAACGCTTGGCGATCAGGTACATCGAATCGCCCTGCTTGACCTTGTAGTAGGTCGCGGTGTCCTGCTTGGCCTTGCTCTTGCTGCTGGAAGCCAGCTGGGTAGCGGCGGCGCTCTGCAACTTGAGGGTCTGGCCGGGCTTGACACCATGGCTGTCCAGGCCGTTCCAGCGCTTGAGGTCCGCGACCTCGACGCCGTTCTTCTTGGCGATGTTCCACAGGGTGTCGCCATTCTTCACGGTGTAGCTGCGAGTAGCGACGCGGGCGCTGGCGACGGTCTTCGAACTTTCCACCTGGGCCAGTTGGCGCGGGCTCTCCGGCTCGATGGTCGGACGGCCGGGCTGGCCGGGGATGACCAGGGTCTGGCCATTGCGCAGACGGTTGGCGCTCAGGCGGTTGGCGGCCTTGAGTTCAGCCACGCTCAGACGGTAGCGCTGGGCGATGCTGTGCAGGCTGTCGCCTTTGCGTACGCGATAATGGCCATTGCTCGAAGCCACCAGGGGCTTGACCTGTACCGGCTCCAGGTTCGCAACGCCGGCCTTGAGCGAATCCGCCTTGGCCAGCGGCACCAGCAGGTGGTGCGGGCCATCCAGGGTCACGCCACGCTTGAAGGCGGGGTTGAGCTGCTGCAGTTCGTCCTGGTCCAGATCGCCTGCGGCGGCGACCTGGGAGAGGTCCAGGCCCGGCTTGACGCGGATCGAGGTGAAATAGGGCTGGTTGGCGATCGGGCTGAGGTTGATGCCGTAGATAGTCGGGGCATTCACCAGTTGCGACAGGGCCAGCAGCTTGGGCACGTAGTCCTGGGTTTCCTGCGGCAGCGGCAGGTTCCAGTAGTCGGTGGGCAGGCCGAGGCGCTCGTTGCGCTCGATCGCGCGGCTGACGGTGCCTTCGCCGGCGTTGTAGGCGGCCAGCGCGAGCAGCCAGTCGCCGTTGAACATGTCGTGCAGGCGGTTCAGGTAGGTCAGCGCGGCATTGGTCGACGCGGTGATGTCGCGGCGGCCGTCATAGAAGTTGGTCTGGCGCAGGTTGAAGTGCGTACCGGTGCTCGGGATGAACTGCCACAGGCCTACGGCCTGGGCACGCGACACGGCCATCGGGTTGTAGGAGCTCTCGATCATCGGCAACAGCGCCAGTTCCAGCGGCATGTCGCGCTCTTCCAGGCGCTCGACGACGTAGTGCATGTACGGCGCGCCGCGCTCGCTGGCGTTTTCCAGGAACGACTGGTTGCTCATGAACCACAGGCGCTGACGCTCGATACGCGGGTTGGTATTGAGCTGGTCCTGCAACTGGAAGCCGCCGCGCATGCGATCCCAGATATCGTTCTGGGCCTGGTTCCAGGCTGGATTGAACTGCACGTCGACGGCGCGGGAGGCGCTGCGGGCCTGGTTGTCGCTGGCGGTCTGCTGGGTCGACTGGCAACCCGCCAGACCCGCTGCGAGGAGGACGATGGAGACTCGGATGGCACGTGCCAATGCGTCTAGATCGGAGGTCTTTCTGGTCTTGGGCGGCATTGGCTGATGACTATGTCCGGGGCAAAAATTTCGGCGATTCTAGAAACCGAGCCTGCCCTGGTCAAGATTTCGCCAGCCTTCAGAATTGATCCTTCCAGCGGCGAATGGTCGCAAAGACCTCGTCCGGCGTGCGGATTTGCTGGCCGCTCCGCTCGTCGGCGACTTTCTTAACGGATATTTCCGACACGCGAAGGAAAGGATTCGTAGCTCGTTCTAGGGCAATGGAAGAAGGAAGGCTGATCCTGCCCTGTTCGCGCCAGCGGCTGACCTCTTCGAAGCGCGCGAGGACCTCCGGATTCTCCGGTTCGACCGCACAGGCGAAGCGCAGGTTGCTCAGGGTGTACTCGTGGGCGCAGTACACGGCGGTGCGGCCGGGCAGGGCGGCCAGCCGGCTCAGCGAGGCATGCATCTGCGCCGGCGTGCCTTCGAACAGGCGGCCGCAACCGGCGGCGAACAGGGTGTCGCCACAGAAAAGCAGTGGCTGGCTTTCATCGTCATGGCTGTTCGTTGCATGGAAATAGGCAATGTGGCCGAGGGTGTGGCCGGGCACATGGATGACTTCGAAGCCCAGCCCCAGCACTTCGACCCGGTCGCCGTCTTCCAGCGCCACGTCGCGTCCCGGAATCTTCTCTCCGGCCGGGCCCAGCACGCGGGCGCCGGTTTCCGCCTTGAGGCGGGCGACGCCGCCGACGTGGTCGGCATGGTGGTGGGTGATGATGATGTCGGTCAGCTTCCAGCCGGGATGGGCCTGCAGCCATTGCTCGACTGGCGCGGCGTCACCCGGATCGACCACCGCGCATTCGCGGCGGGTCACATCCTGCAACAGCCAGAGGTAGTTGTCGGAAAAGGCGGGCAGAGCATCTATCTGTATCATGGGTGGAAAGTCGCCAAGTGGTGGGCATTGGCGCATAGTAGTGCGGATACGCACTTTTGTGTCGCGCTGTCCCACAGGGGGTAGTGATGATCGAAGAACCCTTCGCCCAGGCCGATGCCGACTGGCTTGAGCTGATCGACCAGGCCCGCCACTGGCTGTCCGGGCCGATCGGCGGAATGATGCTCGCCGAAGAACAGCAGTTGCTGATCGACGAGCTGGAGCGCTATTTCGGCGGCTACCTGGTGCATTACGGGCCGCATGCGGAGCTGCCGGCCAGCGTCGGCAATATCCAGCGTGGCGTGCGCCTCGGGCCGCCGTTGCCCGGCGTGGAGATCGCCTGCGACGAGGCGGCCTGGCCGCTGGGCGAGCATGCCGCTGATGTGGTGTTGCTGCAGCATGGCCTGGATTTCTGCCTGTCGCCGCATCGCCTGTTGCGCGAAGCCGCGCGCAGCGTGCGTCCGGGCGGGCACCTGCTGGTGGTCGGGGTGAATCCCTGGAGTGCCTGGGGCATCCGCCACTACTTCGCCCGCGATGCCTTGCGCCGCGCCCGTTGCATCTCGCCGAACCGGGTCTGCGACTGGCTCAACCTGCTGGGCTTCGCGCTGGAGAAACGCCGCTTCGGGTGTTATCGTCCGCCGCTTGCATCGGCGAAATGGCAGGGCCGTCTGGCCCGCATGGAGACCTGGGGCCCCGTCCTGCAGGGCTCCGGCGCCGGCTTCTATCTATTGGTGGCGCGCAAGCTGGTGGTCGGTCTGCGGCCCCTGCGTCAGCCCCGTCGCGAGCCGCGCGGCCAACTGGTGCCGCTGCCGGTGGCCAAGGTCAGCCGCCGCGATTCCGAGTCCTGAAAGCGAGCCAAATGAGCGAAGAGAAAGTCGAGATCTATACCGACGGCGCCTGCAAGGGCAACCCGGGACCGGGTGGCTGGGGCGCCGTGCTGTTCTACAAGGGCGCCGAGCGCGAACTGTGGGGCGGCGAGGCCGAAACCACCAACAACCGCATGGAACTGATGGCCGCCATCATGGCCCTGGCCGCACTCAAGCGGCATTGCGATGTGCGTATCGTCACCGACTCGCAGTACGTCATGCAGGGCATCACCGAGTGGATGGTCAACTGGAAGAAGCGCGGCTGGAAGACCGCCGCCAAGCAGCCGGTGAAGAACGCCGACCTGTGGCAGGCGCTGGATGAGCAGGTAAACCGGCATACTGTCGAATGGCGCTGGGTACGCGGCCATACCGGCCACCCCGGCAATGAGCGCGCCGACATGCTCGCCAACCGTGGCGTGAGCGAGCTGCCGCGCTAAGCGTCCGCTCTCAGAATCAAGGTCGCCCGAAGTCATTCGGGCGCATCAATCGCAAGAAGGTTTCACACAGAATGCGCAGCGTCGTACTCGATACTGAAACGACCGGTATGCCGGTCACCGACGGCCACCGGATCATTGAGATCGGTTGCGTCGAACTCGACGGTCGCCGCCTGACCGGCCGGCATTTCCACGTCTACCTGCAGCCCGACCGCGAGATCGACGAAGGTGCGATCGCGGTCCACGGCATCACCAATGAATACGTCAAGGACATGCCGCGCTTCCGCGAAGTGGCGGATGACTTCTTCGAGTTCATCAAGGGCGCCCAGCTGATCATCCACAACGCGGCGTTCGACGTTGGCTTCATCAACAACGAGTTCGCCCTGCTGGGGCAGTCCGAGCGTGCGGACGTTGCCGACTACTGCGGCATCCTCGACACCCTGCTGATGGCCCGCGAGCGCCATCCGGGCCAGCGCAACAACCTCGATGCGCTGTGCAAGCGCTATGGCGTCGACAACTCCGGCCGTGACCTGCACGGCGCATTGCTCGACGCCGAGATTCTTGCCGACGTCTACCTGGCGATGACCGGTGGCCAGACCAGCCTGTCGCTGGCTGGCAATGGTGCAGAGGGTGACGGCAGCGGCCGTGCCACGGCCTCGGCGATCCGTCGCCTGGCGGCAGATCGCGGGTTGACCCGGGTGATTCGCGCCAGCGATGCGGAGATCGAGGCGCATGTGGCGCGCCTGGCGGTGATCGAGAAGTCCGCGGGTGGTCCGTCGCTGTGGGCGCAGATGGAAGCGCCGAAGGAGTGATCCTTCTCGCCACCTGAGAAAAGGCCCCTGTCAGGGGCCTTTTTCGTTTCTGATGGTGTGACACTTGTAGGAGCGGGCCATGCCCGCGATCCGCCGGCAAGGCCGGCGCCGTCTTTTGGCTCGGATGTTGATCCTGCATCGCTGCGTTGGCTTGGGCGTTCCAGCGCCGCTTCAACGTACGCGCAAACTCTCTGTTTCGCCCCCTCGGGCGACCTACTTTGGCAAACGACGGATGGCCGCCCCACCCAAAGTAGGCAAAGGTCTTGCCCCGGACATCCGGTTTTTCGCTTAGGCGAAAAATTCCCTTGTTGAATCGAAGTTTCAGGGGCACGAACTAGGCGTCCCCCCACGAAGGGCCATCCCTGGCCCATCGCGGCTCTCGCGACATCCATGTCGCTCAACCCCTGAAACTCCAATTCAACGAGGCCTCCTGAACGGGGCAGTCTGGAGTGCGCTGGCATTTCTCTGGAAGTCTTTTAGAGCCAGAGCCAGATCAAAACGCTCGAGGTGAGCGCACCTGTCAGCCACGCGACGTTTTATTACAGCCGTCTGCCGGGTGCATTCCCCTACATTCCGTGAGCCCATACTCTGAAAGGGATCGACGCCAGTCGTACGTCCATTCAGGGGTTCACAATGTACAAAGACTTAAAATTCCCCATCCTCATCGTTCACCGCGACATCAAGGCCGATACCGTGGCCGGCGACCGGGTGAGGGATATCGCGCGGGAGCTGGAGCAGGATGGCTTCAGCATCCTTTCCACCGCCAGCTCCGCCGAGGGGCGCATCGTTGCCTCGACCCACCACGGTCTCGCCTGCATCCTGGTCGCCGCCGAGGGGGCGGGGGAGAACCAGCGCCTTCTGCAGGATGTGGTGGAGCTGATCCGCATGGCGCGGGTGCGCGCGCCACAACTGCCGATCTTCGCCCTCGGCGAACAGATGACCATCGAGAACGCGCCGGCCGAGTCCATGGCCGACCTGCACCAGCTGCGTGGCATTCTCTACCTGTTCGAAGACACCGTGCCCTTTCTCGCCCGCCAGGTCAGTCGCGCTGCGCGCAAGTACCTGGAAGGCCTGTTGCCGCCGTTCTTCCGCGCGCTGGTGGAGCACACCGCGCAGTCCAATTATTCCTGGCACACGCCTGGCCACGGAGGGGGCGTGGCCTACCGCAAGAGTCCGGTGGGACAGGCCTTCCATCAGTTCTTCGGGGAGAACACGCTGCGTTCGGACCTTTCCGTCTCGGTCCCCGAGCTGGGCTCGCTGCTCGATCACACCGGTCCGCTGGCCGAGGCGGAAGCCCGTGCGGCGCGCAATTTCGGCGCCGACCATACCTTCTTCGTGATCAACGGCACCTCCACGGCGAACAAGATCGTCTGGCACTCCATGGTCTGCCGCGACGACCTGGTGCTGGTGGACCGCAACTGCCACAAGTCGATCCTCCATTCGATCATCATGACCGGCGCCATCCCGCTGTACCTGACGCCTGAGCGCAACGAGCTGGGCATCATCGGGCCGATCCCGCTGTCGGAGTTCAGCCGCGAATCCATCGCCGCGAAGATCGAGGCCAGCCCGCTGGCGCGCGGCCGGGAGCCCAGGGTGCGGCTGGCGGTGGTGACCAACTCCACCTACGACGGCCTCTGCTACAACGCGCAGATGATCAAGCAGGCCCTGGGCGACAGCGTCGAGGTGCTGCATTTCGACGAAGCCTGGTACGCCTACGCGGCCTTCCACGAGTTCTATGACGGACGCTACGGCATGGGCACCAGCCGTGACGACAGCGGCCCGCTGGTGTTCACCACCCACTCCACGCACAAGATGCTTGCCGCCTTCAGCCAGGCCTCGATGATCCATGTGCAGGATGCCGGCGCGCGGCGCTTCGAGCAGGCGCGTTTCAACGAAGCCTTCATGATGCACATCTCCACCTCGCCGCAGTACGGCATCATCGCCTCGCTGGACGTGGCCTCGGCGATGATGGAAGGCCCGGCGGGGCGCTCGCTGATCCAGGAAACCTTCGACGAAGCCCTGAGCTTCCGCCGCGCCCTGGCCAATGTGCAACAGAACCTCGCGGAGAACGACTGGTGGTTCTGCGTCTGGCAGCCGCCGGGCGTCGAGGGCACTGACGAGGTGAAGACCCGCGACTGGGTGCTGGAACCCAACGCCGACTGGCACGGCTTCGGCGACGCGGTGGAAGATTACGTGCTGCTCGACCCGATCAAGGTCACCCTGGCCACGCCGGGGCTCACCGCCGGCGGGCGGCTGGATTCACGCGGGATTCCCGCCGCGGTGGTCAGCCGCTTCCTCTGGGAGCGCGGGCTGGTGGTGGAGAAGACCGGGCTGTACTCCTTCCTCGTGCTGTTCTCCATGGGCGTGACCAAGGGCAAGTGGAGCACCCTGGTCACCGAACTGCTGGAGTTCAAGCGCAGCTACGACGCCAACCAGCCGCTGGCGGACGCGCTGCCCAGCGTCGCCCAGGCCGGCGGCGTACGTTATGCGGGTATGGGCCTGCGCGACCTCTGCGATGAGCTGCACCGTTGCTATCGCGACCACGCGACCGCCAAGGCGATGAAGCGCATGTACACGGTGCTGCCGGAAATCGCCATGCGCCCGGCGGACGCTTACGCGCAACTGGTGCGCGGCGAGGTCGAGGCGGTGCCCATCGATCGGTTGGAAGGGCGCATCGCCGCGGTGATGCTGGTGCCATATCCGCCAGGTATCCCGCTGATCATGCCGGGCGAGCGGTTCACCGAATCCACCCGCTCCATACTCGATTACCTGGCCTTCGCGCAGAGCTTCGAACGCAATTTTCCCGGCTTCGACTCCGACGTCCATGGCCTGCAGGTGCGCGAGGTAGACGGCGAGCGGCGCTATACCGTGGAGTGCTGCAAGTGACCGTCCGACTACTGACAGCAGCGACATACATCACTGTATGAAAAGTGGAACTATCCTTGTGCGCATCGGTAAAGGGAGAAATTGAGGAAAAAGGGAGGTTTCCCCCATGCGCTGTCCCGTGACGTTGCCGAACGAGAGCGAGCGCCTGAGTGCGCTCTCCGATTACGGTTTCGACGACGAAAGCCTGCTGCCCAGCCTCGACCCGGTGGTGCAGATCGCTGTGCGCATGTTCGGCATGCCGGTCGCAGCGGTGAACATGATCGGCAGTGACCACGTGTTCTTCGCCGCCGCCACCGGCATCGGCGAAGTCGACATGGGGCGCGACGTATCCTTCTGCGCCCATGCCATCGCCCAGGACGGCGTGATGGTGGTGGGCGACGCCAGCCGCGATGAGCGCTTCCACGACAACCCGCTGGTGACGGCGCCCAATGGCGTGCGCTTCTACGCGGGCGTGCCGCTGCTCTCGGTCGAGGGACAGGCGCTGGGCGCGCTGTGCATCATCGACAGCCAGCCCCACGAAGACTTTTCCGGCGAGGACCGCGAGCGTCTGGTCGAGCTGGCGCGCATGGCGTCCGACCGGCTCGAACTGCGCCGCATCGAGGTGGCCTCGTCGCGCACCCGGCCGCTGTTCGAGGAGTACGCCGGCACCTCGCCGACTCCCGTGGTCTGGTTCGACTGCTGGGGCGAGATCGGTGCCTGGAACGAAGCGGCGGCCAACCTGTTCGGCTACGACCTGATCGAAGGCAGCGGCCAGTCCTTCGAGCTGCTGCTGCCCGAGCGCAGTCGCCAGTCCTTCCGCGCCCTGATCAGCGGAGCCAGCGATGCCACGTCCCTGGACGGCATGGCCGTGCCGGGGGAAATCGCCGGCCTGCGCAAGGACGGCTCCGAACTCTCGCTGGGCCTGACGCTCTTCAGTTGGTCGGAAAGGGGCAAGCTCAAGTTCGAGGCAGTGCTCAAGGACCTCACCGCCCGCCATCGGGAAGAGGAGGCGCTGCGCCAACTGGCCAGCGTCGATGTACTCACGGGGCTGGCCAATCGCGGCCAGTTCTACCGGCGCACCGAGGAAGTCCTGGTGCAGTCGCGCCCGGCGGCCGTGCTGATGATCGACCTGGACGGCTTCAAGGACGTCAACGACTCCCTCGGCCACGCCGTCGGCGACGGCATTTTGCGGCAGGTTGCCGAGCGACTGGCCCGGCTGGCCACCGCTGGCGCCACGGTGGCGCGCATCGGTGGCGACGAGTTCGCCATCCTCGAGCCGAACCTGCTCTCGCCCGAACACGCCATGCGCTTCGCCCAGGCGGTGATCGCCAGTATCGCCGAGCCCATCGTCATCGACGCTCATGAGGTGCGGGTCGCTGCCAGTTGCGGCGTGGCTCTGGCGCCTCTGCATGCGCAGGAAGCGCTGGAGCTGGTGGGTGACGCCGACCTGGCGCTGTTCAAGGCCAAGAGCAGCGGTCGCAGCCACGCGTTTGTGTTCCTTCCGGCGCTGAAGATGGAAGCGGCGGCGCGGCACCTGTATGGCATGGAGTTGCATCGCGCCGTGGCCAACGGCGAGTTCCTGTTGTTCTACCAGCCCCAGGTCAGCCTGCGCGACGGCTCCCTGCGCGGGGCCGAGGCGCTGATCCGCTGGCAGCATCCACAGCGCGGCCTGCTGTCGCCAGCGGCCTTCCTGCCGTCGCTGGAGGGCGGGCCCCTGGCGGCCATCGTCGGCGCCTGGATACTGGATGAGGCCTGCGCCCAGGCTGCCTACTGGCGGCGCAACGGTGCGCCCGACCTGCGCATGGGGGTGAATCTGTTCGGCGCGCAGTTCCGCATGGGCAACCTGGTCACCCAGGTGTTGGAGGCACTGGAACGGCACGGCCTGCCGGCGGAGGCGCTGGAACTGGAGATCACCGAGAACATCGTGCTCAACCACGACGACACCGTTCTCAGTACCCTGCAGAGCCTGCGCTCCTATGGGGTCGGGATCGCTTTCGACGACTTCGGCACCGGCTACGCCTCCCTCAGCCTGCTCAAGACCTATCCGCTGAGCCGCATCAAGATCGACCGCACCTTCGTCATCGGCATGCTGGAGACCCAGCAGGACCTCTCGGTGATCCGCGCGATCCTCGACATGGCCCGCAGCTTCGATTTGGAGACCATCGCCGAAGGCATCGAAACCTCAGCCCAGCGCGACCGCCTGCGCGCCGAACGCTGCACCGAAGGGCAGGGCTACCTGTTCGCCAAGCCGATGCCGTCGCTGCAGTTCGAGCAGCTCTACGGGATCGGCACGCGGCAGTTCGGCTCCGCCTGAGCGGCGGAATTTCTGCAGCGGCATTGACCGCGCGGGGCGAAATCGCTCGAAACGGGCGGTCTCGTCCTGCAAAACGGTTTCCTCCTTTGCCCGGCGCTGTCTACCCTGTAGGACAGATCGCCGCTCTGCGCCCCTTCGATGGCCAGGGCGACAACACGAAAATACAGATCGCGGGCTTCTAAGGAGCGCAGATGGCGGAAGCGAAAAAGGGCAGCATGGGGTTCTGGAGCTGCACCGCGCTGGTGGTTGGCAACATGGTGGGGTCGGGGGTGTTCCTGTTGCCGTCGAGCCTGGCCGCGTTCGGCGGGCTCAGTCTGTTCGGCTGGCTGGTGTCGAGCACCGGGGCCGTGATCCTCGCCTTCACCTTCGCCCGGCTGGCGCGGCTCAACCCTGGAGCTGGCGGGCCATACGCCTATACCCGTGACGGCTTCGGCAGCTTCGCCGGCTATCTCTGTGCCTGGACGTACTGGAAAGCCGCCTGGATCGGCAACGCCGCCATCGCCGTCACGCTGGTCGGTTATCTGCGGGTTTTCATTCCGGCACTGGCCGACCCGCTGCTGATGGTCGCCACGGCCATCGGCGCCATCTGGCTGTGCACCCTGATCAACCTGCGCGGCATCACCGCCTTCGCCGTGGTGCAGAACTGCCTGACCGCGCTCAAGCTGATCCCGCTGCTGCTGGTGGGCATTCTCGGCTGGTTCCACTTCAACCCCGACTACCTGACCATCCCGGCGCCCAGCGAGCTGCCGAACATGGGCTATGCCCAGGCCATCGCCACCACGGCAGCGCTGACGCTCTGGTCGTTCATCGGCCTGGAATCGGCCACTGTGCCGGCGGACGATGTGCGCGACCCGAAGAAGACCATCCCCCGCGCCACGCTGTTCGGCACCCTGGCGGCTGCCGCGGTGTACATCCTGTCGATCACCGCCGTGCAGGGCCTGATGCCGCCGGAAGTGCTGGCCAAGTCCACGTCGCCGTTCGCTGATGCCGCGCGCATCCTGCTGGGCACCTGGGGCTATTACCTGGTGGCTGGCGGGGCAGTGATCGCCTGCCTCGGCGCGCTCAACGGCTGGGTATTGCTGCAGGGCCAGATCCCGGTGGCGCCGGCCCGCGACGGGCTGTTCCCCGAGTCCCTGGGCAAGCTCAACAAGAACGGCGCGCCGGCCAACGGCCTGCTGTCCTCCGGGCTGCTGGTCACCGCGCTGGTGATGGTCGATGGCCATGGCGAGCTGGTGGAGGTGTTCAACGTCATCATCCTGCTCGGCACCATGACGGGCGTCGTACCCTACGCCTTCTGCACCGCCGCGCTGATCCAGATGCTGGCGGTGAAGCCCGAGTCCTTCTCGCCGCGCTCGCGCCCGCAGGTGCTGGCGATTGGTTGCCTGGGCTTCCTCTACTCGCTGTGGGCACTCTACGGCACCGGCCAGCAGGCGATCTTCTGGGGCTTCCTGGTGTTCATGGCGGGCATCCCGATGTACACCTGGCGCCAGTACCGCAACCGCGCGCAGGGGCTGCCGATGGCCGCCGGCGACTGATTGTCGCGGCGGCCACCTTCCTGCCAGATCAAGCAGTTGGTGAGCGAATTGCGAGCGGATTCACGCCCGATGCCGTGGCCTGTGTCACAGACCGCGGCATCGACTTTTGGTCTTGCCTTGTTATAGTGGCGCGATGCCAAAAATCTGTATGCGGCAACCATAAGAACTGTTGGCCCGGGCTCCAGCGGCAGCGCGCCGCACCCAGACGAGAAGCAGGGCATTCCCGAGGACATCTCCCGTGACCGAATACAAAGCCTTCCGCGTTGAACTGGCGGACAAGATCGCCCATGTGCAGATCAACCGTCCGGAAAAACTCAACGCGATGAACGCCGATTTCTGGAAGGAAATCATCGATATCTTCCAGTGGGCCGATGAAACGGATGAAGTCCGCGTCGTCGTCCTCAGCGGCGCCGGCAAGCACTTCTCCGCCGGTATCGACCTCGCCCTGCTGGCCCAGGCCGCCAACCACCTGGGCAAGGACGTCGGCCGCAACGCCCGCGCACTGCGCAAGACCATCCTGCAGCTGCAGGGCTCCTTCAACGCCGTGGACAAGTGCAGCAAGCCGGTCCTTGCGGCGATCCAGGGCTACTGCATCGGCGGCGGCATCGACCTGATCTCCGCTTGCGACATGCGCTACTGCAGCGCGGATGCGCAGTTCTCCATCAAGGAAATCGACATGGGCATGGCAGCCGATGTCGGCACCCTGCAACGCCTGCCGCGCCTGATCGGCGACGGCATCATGCGTGAGCTGGCCTACACCGGGCGTAACGTCAACGCAGAGGAAGCGCAGCGCATTGGCCTGGTCAACAGCGTCTACGCCGACCATTCCGCGCTGCAGGACGGCGTGATGGAGCTGGCCCGGCAGATCGCCGCCAAGTCGCCGATTGCCATCCGCGGCACCAAGGAAATGATCGGCTACGCCCGCGACCACCGCGTCGAGGACGGCCTGGAATACATCGCCACCTGGAACGCCGCCATGCTGCAGTCCGCTGACCTGCAGGCCGCGATGATGGCGCACATGAGCAAGAAGACCCCCGAGTTCGCCGATTGATGTCCGTCCACTCTTCTTGCGCGCAGGAGGCGCACTAGGCCGATGGTTACTGGAGCCACGTCCCTCAGTCTGGTCCGCGACGAGCTGTTCGCGACGATGGAGGAGGCCGAGCAGAATCTCGAGCACTTCATCGCCGAGCGTCAGAACGGCAGCCTGCTGCAACATTCCGTCGATTGCCTGAGCCAGATTCGCGGCACGCTGAATCTCATCGAACTGGCCGGCGCCGAGCTGCTGGCGCAGGAAGCGCTGGACCTGGCCACCGACATTCCGACCGGGGTCAGTGAAGACCGCGACGGCCAGCTGGCAGCGCTCGGCAATGCGCTCTACGTGCTGCGCCGCTACCTGGAAAACCTCGAGGCGCACCGCCAGGAAATCCCCGAGCTGCTGCTGCCGGCGATCAACGATGTGCGCCAGGCCGCTGGCCAGCCCGCGCTGCCGGAGAGCTTCTTCTTCAGCGCGCGCCTGGACCTGCCACGCCCGCTGCGCGCCGTTACCGCACCGCAGGTGGAAGACCCGGCCCGCGAAGTCCGCCGTCTGCGGCAGATGTACCAGGTCGGCCTGGTCGGGCTGATCCGCGAACAGAATCTCTACCCCAGCCTCAAGCTCATGGGGCGCGCACTGGGCAAGCTCGACGTGCTGCTGGGCAGCGCCGCGCGCACCCGCCTGTGCTGGGTCGGCGCTGGCGCGCTGGAGTCGCTGGTGGACGCGCAGATGCTGCCGCGCAAGACGCGCAAGCAGGTGTTCTCGCGCCTGGACCGCGAACTCAAGCAGCTGATCGCCAACCCGCAGTACGAAGCGCCACGGCAGCTGCTCAAGGAGTTGCTGTATCTCACCACGCTGGCTGACACCAGCGGCGTGCGCGCGACCGAACTGCGCCAGGTGTTCGGCCTGGCACCGCTGCCGTTCACCGATCACCTGCTCGAAGACGAGTCGCAACGCCTGTCCGGCCCGGGCAAGTCGGTGATGCGCTCGCTGTCGGTGGCGATCCGCGAGGAACTCACGGCGGTGAAGGACCAGCTCGACCTGATCGAGCGCGGCGTGTCCCAGGCCGATGCGCTGGGCATCCTGCACACCCAGCTGGGCAAACTGGCCAAGACCCTGGGCATGGTCGGCCTGAATTCCGCCGCCACTTCGCTGCAGCACCAGCACGGCGTGGTCGCCGGCTGGGTCGCCAAGGGCTCGGTGGACGAGCCTGCCGCCCTCAACTCCCTGGCCGACGCGCTGCTCTACGTCGAGAGCATGGTCGGCAACCTGGAGCGTGGCGAGCGCATGAATGCGCGTCCGGCGCCGATGGGTGAGGATGACTCCTTCGCCGTGCACCAGCTCGCCGAAGCGCGCATTGTGGTGATCGACGAGGCTCAGGCGGGCCTGGCGTTGGCCAAGCGCGCGATCACCGCCTACCTGGAATCCAATGGCGACAAACTTCACCTGGCCAACGTGCCGATCAGCCTGCAGGCAGTGCGCGGCGGCCTGTGGTTCCTCGGCCAGGAGCGCGCGGCATTGCTCGTGGGCGCCTGTGCCGATTACATTCAGGGGCAGATGATCGAGACGACCCAGATGCCGTCCGAGCAGATGCTGGAAACCCTGGCGGATGCGCTGACCGGCCTGGAGTACTACCTGGAGGGTGGAGCCATGATGCGGCCTGAAGGCCAACCCGACGTCCTCGACGTCGCCAGCGAGAGCGTCAAGGCCCTGGGCCTGACGGTGGCAGCCTGATGCGCACCGGGCGCTGGGAGTCCTCGATGTTCGAGGTCGCTGCCAACGGCGGCTGGGCGCTTGCCCACTGCCAGCAGCAGTTCCTCGCCGACAGCAACGGCGTGCTGTTCCCCCGTGACTGGCTCAAGCGCCAGGATCTTTCGGTGCTGTCCGAACATGCTGTCGGCCAGTTCGACGGCGAACCGGTCTACCTGCTGGAAATCGACCGTACCGACCCGCTGGAAGGCGCCAGCTGGATCGGCCTGCGCCAGTTCATGATGCAGGCCGAGGAAGACATCTTCGCCATGCTCGGCTTCGCCAGCCAGATCGGCATCTGGTGGCGGCAGAACCGCTTCTGCGGCAGCTGCGGCCAGCCCAGCCTGCGTATGCCCCGCGACCGCGCCATGCACTGTGAAAGCTGCGGCATCCAGCGCTACCCGCTGCTGTCGCCGAGCATGATCGTGCTGGTGACCCGTGGCGATGAGGTGCTGCTGGCACGTTCGCCACGCTTCGTGCCGGGGATGTACAGCACCCTGGCCGGCTTCGTCGAGCCGGGCGAGTCGGTGGAGCACTGCGTTGCGCGCGAGGTGCGCGAAGAGGTGGGCGTCGAGATCGGCAATATCCGCTACATGGGCAGCCAGCCCTGGCCGTTCCCGCATTCGCTGATGTTCGGCTACCACGCCGAGTACGTCAGCGGTGAGATCGTCATGCAGCCGGACGAAATAGAGGACGCCCGCTGGTTCCACGTCGACGAGCTGCCGCGCCTGCCGGCCGAGCGCTCGATCGCCCGCTACCTGATCGAGGTCTACCTGGCGCGCCGCGCCGGTCGTCCCGATCCTGTCCTGCCCGGCGGCGCCTGATTCCAGGCGCCGCTCCGGCCTCCCTCAGGCCGCGGCGGTGAACCAGTGCTGCCAGGCCAGGCGCACGGTCAAGGCGAGTACCACCAGGATGAATACCGGACGGATGAATTTGGCGCCGCCGCCAATCGCCGTGCGCGCGCCGAAGTAGGCGCCGATCATCAGCGAACTGCCCATGCACAGGCCCATCAGCCAGACCACCTGACCCGAGGCGATGAACACCGCCAGCGCGACTATGTTGCTGACGAAGTTCATGCTGCGCGCCACGCCGCTGGCGCGGACCAGGTCGAGCGGGTACATCAGCAGGGTGCTGACGGTCCAGAAGGCGCCGGTTCCTGGGCCTGCCACGCCGTCGTAAAAGCCCAGTCCGAGGCCTTGCGGCCACTGGCGGCCCTGGGCGATTTGCGGATTGGCGTCCAGAGGCGCTTCGGGCGTCTTGCCGAACAGCAGGTACAGGCCGCAGCCGAAGACCACCACCGGCAGCATGCGGTTGAGCCATTCCGCCGGCATCAGGTGCGCGGCCCAGGCGCCGAGCGCGGCGCCGATGGCTGCGGCGATCAGGCCCTTGCGCCACTGGCGCGGCTGGAACAATTTGCGCCGATAGAAGGTGTAGCTGGCCACGGCGGCGCCGAAGGTCGAGCTCAGCTTGTTGGTGCCCAGCGCCAGGTGCGGAGGGACGCCGGCAGTGAGCAGGGCAGGGATGGTCAGCAGGCCACCGCCGCCGGCGATGGCGTCGATGAAGCCGGCAAGGAAGGCGACGCCGGCGAGAATGACGAGGGTGGTCGGGTCTACGACGAGTTCGAAGGGCATGGGGTTGGCCTTGATCGGGGGCCCGTGGCGCCACTCTCTCGTAAAGAATGGTGCGCGGGAAACGTTAACGGGCCCGAAAGCTGCGACGGTCTGGCTGGCCGTGCAGGTACGCGGTGCGCATAATGCCGGCATTTCTACGAGGAAGGAAATCATTCGATGCAGTACGACGGTCTGGCCTGGGTCGTTGCCTTCCTGGCGCTGTTGGCCCTGGTGGTAGCCGCCCGCATTCTGTTCGACCGTCACTGGTTCCTCGGCTGGCTGCGGGGTACGGCGGGCATGCTGTTCGTGGCCGTGGCCGCACTGGTGGCGCTGGTGGCCTGGGACCTGCGCAGCTACGACCCGCTACCGGCAGAGCGCCCGCTGGCGACGCTGAGCTTCCACAAGGTCGGTGAGCAGCGGTATGACGTGACGTTGCTGCAGGGCGATGACGAGCGTCGTGTTGAACTGGCCGGTGACCTCTGGCAACTGGATGCGCGGGTGCTGGAATGGAAAGGCCTGGCGCGGCTGATAGGGATGGCGCCGGGTTACCGCCTGCAGGACCTCAGCGGCCGATTCCTCGCCGTCGAGCAGCAGAGCCTGGGGCGCAAGGTGGCGCTGGCGGACGACGTGCTGGGTCTCGATCTGTGGCGATGGCTGCGCGACGGCCAGCATGACCTGCTGACCTTCGTGCCCAAGGCGGGCCGGGTGAACTACCTGCCGCTGGCCGACCAGGCTGTTTTCGCGGTGCGTTACGGGGCCGGCGGGCTGACCGCTGAGCCGATGAATGCGGCGGCGAACCAGGCTCTCAAGGATTGGCAGTGAGCCAGGAGCAACTGGTTTCCTCTGTGAAGTCTGTGCCGCCTCATTCCCTCACCCCAACCTTCTCCCAGCGGGAGAGGGGCAACTCGTGCCGGCTGGCACTGTGGTGTCATCCTGCACCAGACAGTCCCCTCTCCCGCTTGCGGGAGAGGGTTAGGGTGAGGGGCTTTTGATCTTGTCTGAGCGAGCCCAATCCTCACCAAAGAAAAAGGGAGCCAACCGGCTCCCTTTTTGGTTTCCGCGATAGCGCTTAGGCGAGGAATCCGCCATCCACGTTCAGCGTCACACCGGTGGTGTAGCTGGAGGCGTCGCTGGCGAGGTACAGCACGGCACCGGCCATCTCGCTCGGATCGGCCACGCGCTTGAGCGGGATGCGCTGCAGGGCGACGTTGCGAATGGCATCGTTGCTCACCAGCGCCGAGGCGAACTTGGTGTCGGTCAGGCCCGGCAGCAGGGCGTTGCAGCGGATGTTGAACTGCGCGCATTCCTTGGCGAAGACCTTGGTCATGCTGATTACCGCGGCCTTGGTTACCGAGTAGATGCCCTGGAACTCGCCCGGGGTGACGCCGTTGACCGAGGCGACGTTGATGATGCTGCCGCCGCCGTTGGCCTTCATCAGCTTGCCGCCTTCGATGGACATGAAGTAGTAGCCGCGGATGTTCACGTCGACGGTCTTCTGGAAGGCCGACAGGTCGGTGTCCAGCACATTGCAGAACTGCGGGTTGGTGGCGGCGTTGTTGACCAGGATGTCCAGGCGGCCGAACTGCTCGCGGATCTGTGCGAAGACGGCCTGGATCTGCTCCATCTCGCCGATGTGGCAGGCAATCGCGGTGGCCTTGCCGCCGGCGGCGACGATTTCGTCAGCCACGGCCTGGCAGCCGTCGATCTTGCGGCTGGAGACGATCACGTGGGCACCCTGCTGGGCCAGCAGCTTGGCGATGGCCTCGCCGATACCGCGGCTGGCGCCGGAGACGAAGGCGATCTTGCCTTCGAGGTCGAACAGTTGGGTCTTGGACATGGGAGTTCTCCTTGTTCTGGGGCGCCGTTACAGGCGGGACTTGCCGATGACCTGCAGGCTCACCTGTTCCAGCAGCTTGTTGGCGTGGATGAAGGTGGCGAAGCGCTTGTCCTGGGTCTGGCCGTGGAAGAAGCGGTAGTAGATCTGCTGCATGATGCCGGCCAGGCGGAACAGGCCGTAGGTGTAGTAGTAATCGAGGTTGTCGATCTGGATGCCGGCGCGCTCGGCGTAGTAGTCGGCGAACTGCTGGCGGGTCAGCATGCCCGGCTCGTGGCTGGGTTGGCGGCGGAGCATCTGCATCGGCTGCGGGTCGCCCGCTTCGATCCAGTAGGCGAGGGTGTTGCCCAGGTCCATCAGCGGGTCGCCGATGGTGGTCATCTCCCAGTCGAGCACGCCGATGATCTGCATCGGGTTGTTCGGGTCGAGGATGACGTTGTCGAAGCGATAGTCGTTGTGGACGATGCCCGGCTTGTGGTGGTCGGCCGGCATCTTCTCGCGCAGCCACACCTTCACCTGTTCCCAGGCCGGCGCGTCGGGGGTCAGGGATTTCTCGTAGCGATCGATCCAGCCGCCGATCTGACGCTGCACGTAGCCCTCGGGCTTGCCCAGGTCACCCAGGCCGCAGGCGTTGTAGTCGACGTTGTGCAGGTCGACGAACTTGTCGATGAAGCTCTTGCACAGCGCGGTGGTCTTCCCGGCGTCGAGGTTCAGTTCCTTGGGGAGGTCGCTGCGCAGGATGATGCCATTGACCCGCTCCATGACATAGAACTCGGCGCCGATCACCGACTCGTCGGTGCAGTAGGCGTACGCCTTGGGGCAGTAGGGGAAACCGTCCTTGAGCTGATTCAGGATGCGGTATTCGCGGCCCATGTCATGGGCGGACTTGGCCTTCTTGCCGAACGGCGGGCGGCGCAGGACCAGTTCCTGGTTGTCGTACTGGATCAGGTAGGTCAGGTTCGAGGCGCCGCCGGGGAACTGGCTGATGCGCGGCTGACCCTGCAGGCCGGGAATGTGGTCCTTGAGGAAGCCGTCGATCACGGCGGCATCGAGTTCTTCGCCTTCGCGGGAGCGGATGGTCTGGTCGGTCAACGACATGCTGGTCCCTTTCTTGTACGGGCTTTTACGAATCGTCCCCGCGAGGGCCCAGGGCTCCTGGCGAGGTGCGCGCAGGCCGGCGTCTGTATCTTGCCCGATGGGTCGCGGCAGGATCAGGCAAAGCAATGATGGCGCCGGGTGATCATTGGCTAATCTAATGTCAGGCCTTGCCCGTCACAAGCACACAAAGCCCTTATTGGCGTTCGTGTTGGACCCCGATCAAGCTGCCTGATCCGGGTATTGCAGCGGGGCGCGGGCATAAAAAAACCGGAGCCATGGACTCCGGTTTTTCGTGCTGCGCGGGCAGGTTTTCCTCGGATCAGACCGGGAACAGTTCGCCCAGCTTCATCGCCAGCATCATGTCGCCTTCGGCGCGCAGCTTGCCAGCCATGAAGGCCTGCATGCCGTCGGTTTCGCCGCTGGTGATGCCCTTGAGGGTTTCGCTGTCCATGATCAGGGTGACGTTGGGGGACTCGGCGTCGCCCTGTACGACCTGGCAGGTACCGTCCTTGACGACCAGGTAGTGGTTGTCGCCGTCTTCGATGTTGAACTGGAACACCAGATCCAGGCCGGCGGCCGCGCTGGCGTTGAACTTGCTCTGCATGGTGGAAACGATGTCAGCAACACTCATGGTTCTATTCCTTTTCTAGGTTTTCTCGCGCGACGCTCGCGTCGCAATGGGCCGGTACTCAACGATAGGTGATGAGTTCCGGCGCCCTCAACAGTTCCAGATGCACGTGACTGTTGAAGGAAGCCAGGGCCACTTCGCTGCCGCGGAACTTCAGGCGGTTGAGCGAGGTGTTGACGATCTGCCAGTTGAGTTCGAAGGCGTTCAGCGCCGGAATCCCGGTCACATGCTGGAGCACCGCGGTAATGGTGCCGCCGGAGGTGAACACGCCGATGTTGTCCTTGCCGCTGGCCGATTCCAGCAGGCGCTGGAGGCCGCCGTGCACGGTGTCGAGGAACTCGGCCCAGCTGACCAGGCCGTCCTTGTCGTGGTCGCCGGAAACCCAGCGGGCAATCACGGTGGAGAACAGGCGCTGGAACTCGGCGCGGTGGTCGGCAGCGTTGCGCATGATGTGCAGCGCCTGCGGCTCGATCTCGAGCAGGTCCGGCAGGTGCGCGCGGATCACGGCGTCGGCTTCGAATTCGTTGAAGGCGGAGTCGATTTCCAGGGTGGGGGTTTCGATCCCGGCTTCGTTCAGCCGGCCCATCACCGCTTCGGCGGTGTGGCGCTGGCGGCGCAGGTCGCCGGCCACGCAGCGATCGAAGCGCAGGCCCAGGCCGGCCAAGTGTTCGCCGAGGATTTGAGCCTGGCGTACGCCAGTGGCCGAGAGCACATCGTAGTCGTCGGCACCGAATGAAGCCTGGCCATGTCGAATCAGGTAGATGCTTCCCACGCGCAGTATCCCGGCAGGGCTGAAAGTTCCGGCGAGGTTATGAGGATCACCTGGGGCTGTCAACGAAAAAACATACGCTTGTTTGAATGGCATTCGCTGGACTGATGCAGCGGTTTGCCAGCGCTGGTGGCGGGCCTGCGGCGTGGGTATGCTTGCGGGATTCGCTGCGCTCGCCTGGCGGGCTCGACCAGAATTGTAAAAGGGGATGTGAGTGGAGTTTCTAGCGGATTACGCGGGTTTCCTGGCCAAGACCTTCACCGTGGTGGTGGCCATCGTCATCGTCCTGGTGGTGATCGCCGCACTGCGCGGCCGCGGTCGTCGCGGCGGCAGCGGGCATCTTGAAGTGCACAAGCTCAACGACTTCTACAAGGAATTGCGCGAGCGCCTGCAACATAGCGTATTGGAAAAGACCAAGCTCAAGGCCCTGCGCAAATCCGAGGCGAAAAGCCTGAAGGAAGCGAAAAAGAAGAAGGGCGGCGAGAAGAACCGCGTCTATGTGCTCGACTTCGACGGCGACATCAAGGCCTCGGCCACCGAGCAGCTGCGCCATGAAGTGACCGCGCTGCTGACCCTCGCCACCCCGCGTGACGAAGTGGTGCTGCGCCTGGAGAGCGGCGGCGGCATGGTCCACGGCTACGGCCTGGCGGCCTCTCAGCTGGCGCGCATCCGTCAGGCCGGCGTACCGCTGACCGTCTGCGTCGACAAGGTTGCAGCCAGCGGCGGCTACATGATGGCCTGCATCGGCGAACGCATCCTTTCCGCACCCTTCGCCATTCTCGGCTCCATTGGCGTGGTGGCGCAGCTGCCCAACATCCATCGCCTGCTGAAGAAGCACGACGTCGATTTCGAGGTGCTCACCGCTGGCGAGTACAAGCGCACCCTGACCGTGTTCGGCGAGAACACTGACAAGGGCCGGGAGAAGTTCCAGGAAGACCTGGAAACCACCCACGAGCTGTTCAAGCGCTTCGTTGTCCACTACCGCCCGCAACTGGCCATCGACGAGATCGCCACCGGCGAGGTCTGGCTGGGTCAAGCGGCGCTGGGCAAGAAGCTGGTCGACGAGCTCAAGACCAGTGACGAATACCTGGCCGAACGCGCTCGCGAGGCGGATGTCTACCAGCTCAGTTACGTACAGAAGAAGTCCATCCAGGAGCGCTTCGGCGTGGGCGTCAGCGGCGTGATCGATCGCGTGCTGGTGACCTGGTGGGACCGCCTGGGTCGCAGCCGCTTCTGGCAATGATCGTCGTCGGGCGCCGGGATCGCGCCCGTTCCAAATTCGAAAGAGGAGGGTCGAGATGAGTGCATTCAAGGCGTTGTGGGTCACGGAGAGCGCGCATGGCGTGTATGACCTGCAGGTGGCCGAGCGGCAGGTTGCCGATCTGCCGGCGGGTGAAGTGCTGGTGCGGGTGAAGTATTCCTCGCTGAACTACAAGGATGCGCTGTCCGCCAGCGGCAACCGTGGCGTCACCCGCAAGTACCCGCACACTCCCGGCATCGATGCTGCTGGCGTGGTGGAAGAATCCTCGGTGGGCGAATTCGCCGTTGGCGACGAAGTCATCGTTACCGGCTACGACCTGGGCATGAACACCCCTGGCGGTTTCGGCCAGTACATCCGTGTGCCCGCGGCCTGGCTGATCAAGCGCCCGCAGGGCCTGTCGCTGCGTGAATCGATGATCCTCGGCACCGCCGGCCTGACCGCCGCGCTGTGCGTCGACAAGCTGGAGCGCGCTGGCGTCACGCCGTCCGCGGGCCCGATCCTGGTCACCGGCGCCACCGGCGGCGTGGGCAGTATCGCGGTGATGCTGCTGGCGCAACTGGGCTACACCGTGGCCGCCGCCACCGGCAAGCTGGAGCAGGCCGAGCTGCTGAACCGCCTGGGCGCGCGGCAGATCCTCGACCGTGCCACCGTCTCCGATGGGGTCGACAAGCCGCTGCTGCGCGAGCAGTGGGCCGGCGCGGTGGACACCGTGGGCGGCGACATCCTGTTCAACGTGGTCAAGTCGCTGCAATACGGCGGCAGCGTCGCCTGCTGCGGCCTGACTGCCGGCGCCGCCTTCAAGGCCACCGTGCTGCCGTTCATCCTGCGCGGCGTGAACCTGCTGGGCGTCGACTCGGTAGAGCTGCCGCTGGTGGTCAAGGCGTCCATGTGGGACAAGCTGTCCCTGCAGTGGAAGCTCGACAACCTCGAAGCGGCGGTGCGCGAGGTCAAGCTCGACGACCTGCCCGCCGCCATCCACCAGATCCTCGCCGGCAAGCTGGTTGGCCGGGTACTGGTGACGCTGGACTGATCCTCCGATCGATGCCCGCGCCGGGCCTGGGTGTCAGCCCAGGTCCGGCAGCAGGTAGCCCGCCCACAGCGAATCGGCGAACTGGCTGCGGAAGAAGCCGAAGTGGCCGATGCGTTTCACGCCGATGTCCTCCGGGGCGATTCGCTTCACGGTCTTTGGCGAGCCACGGTAGAAGCCGTGCAGCGACTCGGTATTGCGGCCGGACATCATCTCGTCGTCGGTGAAGGAGATGGAGGTGATGGGCGTGCGCACCGATGAATACGCCTCGCGCACCGCACCGCCTTCCGCGCCCACCGCGTACTCCGGGTCGAGGCACCAGCGCCGCCATTGCTCGATCACCCCGCGCGGCAGGTCGCCGACCACGCCCAGGCGCTTGCCCGGGAAGTAGCCCAGCAACGGCGTGATGGTCGGTGCCAGGCAGTACCAGAGCAGCCAGGCCTTGTGCCGCAATCCCTTGGTGTTCTCGCGCCAGTAGCCGCTGCCGGTGGCGATGGTGAAGGCGCGCTGGATGCGTTCGTTGCCACGGACGAAGGGCAGGATCTGCCCGCCCAGGCTGTGGCCGATCCAGTACACCGGCAACTCGCCAGCGGCCTCGACCACGGCGTCGAGCATGGCGCTGCAATCGTGGTTGCCCCAGGCGACGACGTTGACGTCCAGGTCGCGCAGGTGGCCGGCGCGGGACTTGCCCATGCCTACGTAGTCGAAGGTCACGGTGAGGAAGCCGCGCTCTGCCAGCCAGTTGGCGAAGGCGGTGTAGAAGCGCTGCTCGACGCCCATGGCGGGGACGATCAGCACCGCTCCGCGGGCTTCGCCGGGTGGGTAGTACCAGTGGCTGGAGAGGCTGTGGCCGTTACCGTTGTCCAGGGGGCGGGGGAGCGGGGTGATCATGGCAGCGTCCCTCAGGCCTGGCTGACGTACATGGTGATATCGGCGCGGAAGACCTTCTTGTCACCGACATAAGCCAGCACCGGTACGGTGATGTCGCCTTCCTGGTTCCAGTCGATTGCCAGGCCGTCGGCCACGGCGCGGACGTCGCCTTCGGCCTTGGCCAGGTATTCCACGGTCATACCGCGGGGAATCCAGCGGCGACCCTTGGGGATCGACACGTCGGTCAGGGTACCGGCCACCAGTTCGGCGGCGTTGCACAGGGCGATGGCGTGCACGGTGCCGATGTGGTTCAGCACTTCTCGGCGCTTGGGGAAGGTGACTTCTGCATAGCCCGGACGCAGCTCGACGAACTGCGGGGCGATGGTAGAGAAGTAGGGGGCAACCTGGCCGATCATGGCGCTGAACTGCGCCGGGCCGGCCTGTTGGAACATCTGCAGCATCTGGCTCATGGTGGCTCCGCAGGCTGATGGGGTGGGCAAGCTGGGATTGAAGAGCTGTGATTGAAGAACTGTCATTGAAGAGCGGTGCGCGCCCAGGCAGTATACGAAGATTAGAAAGTAATTCTAGAAAATTATTCTAGAATTACTTTCTGGACCGAATTTCGATACAGGACCCCCATGGCCCGACCTTCCCGCAAAGACGACATCCTCCAGGCCGCGCTGGCCTGTTTCAGTGAATCCGGCGTGGACGCCACCACCATCGAGATGATTCGCGATCGCTCCGGTGCCAGCATTGGCAGCCTCTATCACCACTACGGCAACAAGGAGCGCATCATCGGCGCGCTGTACCTGACCGGCATCGGCCAGTACGCGGCGTTGCTCGACGCCGGGCTGGAGGAGGCGAAGAGCGCCGAGGCAGTGGTGAAGCTGTTCGTCACCTCCTACATCGACTGGGTCTCGGCCAATCCGCAGTGGGCTCGCTTCATCCTGCACAGCCGCGGGCGCGTGGAAGCGGGGGAGGTGGGCGAGGAATTGCGCGAGGCCAACCGCCAGCAGGGCCGGCGTATTGCCGAACTGCTGGCCGAACACCGCAAGGCGGGGGCGTTCAAGGCGCTGTCGGCGGAGTTGTTCAACTCCGTGGTGATTGGTCCGACTCATGACTACGCGCGCAACTGGCTGGCCGGGCGGACGCGGGTGGACCTGATCGAGTGCCGTGAGCAACTGGCGCAGATCGCGTGGGACAGCGTCCGCGCCTGATACCGTGGTCGCGCAATGGCACCCTGTAGGAGCGAGCCACTAGGGGGCTCGCCGAACCGTAGGGCGAATAACCTGGAACAGGTTATCCGCCGTTGTCCCGGCTGCGGATAACGCTGGCGCGATAGGCGCCCTGCGAGAAACCGTGCCGAGCAGAAATGAAAAAGCCCCGCAGTGCGGGGCTTTTTCCTGTCGCTGAATCAGGCGAGCTGACGGCGACGGAACAGCGGTTGCGGCTGGGTCACCGAGGTCTGGTAGACCTCGGAGAAGTCATCCAGACCGGCCAGCGCCGCTTGCGGGTCGCGGTCGGCGCGGATGGCGTAGGCGTCGAAGCCGCAGCTCTGCATGAAGAACAGCTGGTCACGCAGCACGTCGCCGATGGCGCGCACTTCGCCCTTGTAGCCGAAGCGCTCGCGCAGCAGGCGCGCGGTGCTGAAGCCGCGGCCGTCGGTGAAGGCGGGGAAGTTCACGGCGATGACCTTGAACTTGTCCAGGTCTTGCGCGATGGCTTCGGGCTCTTCGTCCGCGTCCAGCCACACGCCCAGGCCGCCGTCACGGCCGCGCAGCGCAGGGCCGTGTTCCAGCCACAGGTTCAGCGGGATGATCACGTCGTCGCAGTTGGGCACGGTCTCGAGGGTCGCGTCCTTGGGCAGCAGGTGCCAGCGATCGTCGACGACCTCGCGGTTCTTAATGATTCGCTGCATATACGCGCTCCTTGAAGAGGTCGATGCCGATGCGACGGTAGGTATCGAGGAAACGTTCCTCTTCGGTGCGCTGTTCCACGTAGACCTTGATGATCTTCTCGATCACGTCGGCCATCTGGTCCTGGGCGAACGACGGGCCGAGGATCTGCGCGAGGCTCGCCTCACGGCTGGCGCTGCCGCCGAGGGAGACCTGGTAGAACTCCTCGCCCTTCTTGTCCACGCCGAGGATGCCGATGTGGCCCACGTGGTGGTGGCCGCAGGCGTTCATGCAGCCGGAGATGTTGAGGTCGAGGTCGCCGATGTCGAACAGGTAGTCCAGGTCATCGAAGCGACGCTGGATGGCTTCGGCCACCGGCAGCGACTTGGCGTTGGCCAGGGAGCAGAAGTCGCCGCCCGGGCAGCAGATGAGGTCGGTCAGCAGGCCCACGTTCGGGGTGGCGAAACCGTTCTCGCGCAGTTCGCCCCAGAGGGTGAACAGCTGCGCCTGCTCGACGTCGGCGAGGATGATGTTCTGGTTATGGCTGTTGCGCACTTCGCCGAAGCTGTAGCGGTCGGCGAGGTCAGCGACCACGTCCAGCTGCTTGTCGGTGATGTCGCCAGGCGCCACGCCGGTGGGCTTGAGCGACAGGGTCACGGCGACGTAGCCGGGCTTCTTGTGGGCGAAGGTGTTGCGGGTGCGCCAGCGGGCGAAGCCGGGGTTCTCGGCGTCCAGCTGGGCGAGGGTGGCGTCCTGGTCTTCCAGGGCCTGGTAGGCCGGATCGACGAAGTGCGCAGCCACGCGCTGCAGCTCGGCGTCGGTCAGGGTGCTCGGGCCGTCCTTCAGGTTCGCCCATTCGGCGTCGACCTTCTGGGCGAAGACTTCAGGAGTCAGCGCCTTGACCAGGATCTTGATGCGCGCCTTGTACTTGTTGTCCCGACGGCCATAGCGGTTGTACACGCGCAGGATGGCGTCCAGGTAGGACAGCAGGTGCTGCCAAGGCAGGAATTCATTGATGAAGCTGCCGACGATCGGGGTACGGCCCAGGCCGCCGCCGACGGAGACGCGGAAGCCCAGCTCGCCGGCTTCGTTCTGCACCGCTTCCAGACCGATGTCGTGCACCTCGATGGCCGCACGGTCGCTCACGGCGCCGTTGACGGCGATCTTGAACTTGCGCGGCAGGTGGGCGAATTCGGGGTGGAAGGTCGACCACTGGCGGATGATCTCGCACCAGGGGCGCGGGTCCACGAGTTCATCGCGGGCGACGCCGGCGAACTGGTCGGTGGTGGTGTTGCGGATGCAGTTGCCGCTGGTCTGGATCGCGTGCATCTGCACGGTGGCCAGCTCGGCGAGGATTTCCGGCACGTCTTCCAGTTCCGGCCAGTTGTACTGGACGTTCTGGCGGGTGCTGATGTGCGCGTAGCCCTTGTCGTAGTCGCGGGCGATCTGCGCCAGCTTGCGGACCTGCCGGGAGGACAGCAGGCCGTAAGGCACAGCCACTCGCAGCATGGGCGCGTAGCGCTGGATGTACAGGCCATTCTGCAGACGCAGCGGGCGGAATTCCTCGCCGGTCAGTTCGCCCGCCAGGTAACGGTGGGTCTGATCGCGGAACTGCTTGACGCGATCTTCTACGATCCTCTGATCGTATTCGTCATATACGTACATGAATCATCCTGCTGTCAGGCTATAGCGCTCAGGGCGTATTGCGTATCCCAGCGCGCACGGCAACGCGCTCCACGCGGAGTGGGGCGCACGATACCAGTTCGGGAATATGCGCAAAAGTGATGTTTGAGTATATGGCGAGAACTTTCGGGTATAAGTCGCGCCAGGCCTGAAACACAGGCGGGACGGGGACTTGAAGCAGGACGGCCGTTGCTCCGTTGCGCCGCTTCGCCTGGCTATGGGCGGCGGCGCAACGGGAGCCGATCAGGCATCCCGGCCGTGGGCAGCGTCGCGCAGTTGTGAGGTGTCGACGCGGACGAAGATCGAGTCGCCGACGCAGGTCAGCACGTCCCCGGCGTAGACCTCGCAGATGATCCGGCTCTTGCGTCCGACTTCACCTTCTACATGGGCCTTCAGGGTCAGCGGCACGCCCATGGGCGTCGGCTTGATGTACTTGATACCGAGGTTGCCGGTGACGCAGTCGATGCGCGGCAGGCTGCCCGGCTCGCGGCCTTCGGCGCGGTAGTGGTAGGCCATGGCGGTCCAGTTCGAGTGACAGTCCACCAGCATGGCGATCAGGCCGCCGTAGACCAGTTCCGGCCAGCCGCAGTACTTGGCTTCGGGCAGGTGTTCGGCGACGACGTGGATGCCGTCCTCGTGCCAGCGGCTCTTGATGTGCAGTCCGTGCGGGTTGCTGCCGCCGCAGCCGTAGCAGACGCCTTCCGGCGCGACAGTGTCTTGCAGTGAGTCCACGTGCTTCATCCACTCGCTTGTTCTTATGGAGCCAGCAGCCTAACGGCATTTGCGCAGTGGCGGAAAGGGGCGGTTCCTTGAGCTGCGGGCCGGGCTGGTCTTAACTCTGGGCTGTGGTCCTTCAGCCAATAACGAGAAGATGGGGGAAGCATGAGCGAAGAAACGTCCAGCAAGACCAGCGACAGCGTCGTCGATGCCCGCGCCGCATTCATCCTGATCCTGCTGGTGGTCGCGACCGCCGTATTCTGGGTCAGCCACCAGTGACAGCGGTGCCGGCGGGTCGCGCTGCGGCCCGCCCGGTACCTCACTTCCCGGCCGGCTTTTCTACAGCCCGGCGAAATGCAGCACCAACTGCACCAGCCCGTAGAGCAGCAACACGAAGACCAGCGTGAAGAGAATGCCCATGGCGATGAAATGACTGGGCTTGCCGTGGGTGAAGTCGCGCGCGCGGTTGCGCCCGCTCTGTACGCCGAAGGCCGCGGCCAGCACGCTGTGGAGCATCTGCCAGAAGCTCGGCGGCTTGTTCTGTTGCTCGTCCATCGTTCGTCCTCCTTTTGCATCCAATCCTAGACGTTAGAGTTCGATCTGCGTCCACTGGCGCTTCTGCCACATCACCGCGAAGATCGCCGAGGCCAGCCCTCGCTGGAGTATCTGCATGCTCCAGATCGCCAGCAGCCCGCCGCCCAGCACCGGGCCGACCAGGTAGGCCAGCGGCAGGAAGAACAGCCACTGGTTGCCCAGGCTGACCGCCATCACCGTGCGCACGGCGCCTGCGCCCAGCAGCGCCTGGGTCAGTACCAGCGCGGTGGCATCGATCACCATGCCCATGCCGGTGAGCATCAGCGGCACCCGGCCCAGTTCGATCAGCGCAGGATCGCTGACGAACAGCCGCAGGATCGCCTCGGGGAAAATCCAGAACGGCGCGCCCAGCAGTGCCAGGCCGCAGGCCGCCACCTTCACCACGTCCCAGCCCCAGCGGTGCGCGCTGTCGAAGTCGCGCTCGCCCATGCTCTGGCTGACCAGCGTGGTGGCCGCCATGCCCAGGCCGACGCCGGGCAGGATCAGGAACAGCGCCAGGTTGATCAGCACGTGGGCCACTGCCAGCTCGCGGGTGCCGACCTGGGCGATGATCCAGAACAGCAGGGTGATGCCGGCGGCGAAGAAGAACTGCTGCAACGAGTTGGGCAGCGACAGGCGCAGCAGCGTGCGGATGTCCCTTTCGCTTGGCAGGCGCGGGTGGAAGCCCTGGGCGCGGGCGTCGCGCCAGGTGATCCAGGCGTAGATCAGCGAGCCGAGGTACAGCGCCAGCGTGGTGCCCAGGCCGCTGCCCACCGCGCCCATCCGGGGCAGGCCGATCAGGCCGTGGATCAGGCTGTAGCTGATCGCCGCGTTGGCCAGGTGCATCACCACCAGGGTGCGCATGTACATGCCCGAGCGCCGGGTGCCGTTCCAGTAGCCGCGGAAGGAGAAGTTCAGGCCGACGGCTAGCACCGACAAGGCGCGCCATTCGAAGTAGGGAATACCGACCGCGAGCACCTCGGGGTCGTTGGACAGAGCGCGGACAATGGGCTCGGCGAACAACAGGCAGATCAGCGTGATCGGCAGCGACAGGCCCAGCGCCACCAGCAGCCCGCAGTTCAACGGAGCGGCGAGCTCGGCGTTGCGGCCTTCACCCCGCCGGCGCGCCACCAGTGCCTGCACGCCTGCGCCCAGGCCCATCACCAGCGAGATGGCGACGAAGTTGGCGTAACTGCCGATGCCGACCCCGGCGAGGGACTTTTCCCCGAGGTGGCCGACCATGGCCGCATCCACCAGGTTAAGCAGGCTCTGACTGAGCATCCCGCCGATGATCGGCAAGCCCAGGCTGAGAATATTCTGGAACCGCTGGCGCTCTAGCATGGCGTCTCTGGGCAGTAAGCTCCGGCCTGTTCTGGACATCCGGCGGGCCCGTGCCGGTAGGGCTTCGCTGCAGGAAATCCTAGCCGAAGGGAGCGCTTCCCGCCCCCTTTTAGAACGGAATATGCCTACGAATATTGCGAAGTTGTTCCGGCGATATTTCCGATATTTGTGTGAGGCGCGTCACGTTTTTTCGCCTTGGCGAACGAAATCGGCGTACTACGCTGAGATTCAATTGACCAGGGCAAACCTGTGCGAAAGCCAGGGACGCAAAGCCACCGATCTACAGCCCGAAAGGGCCATGACCGCGGGGTTGCCAAGCAGGCCGGACGTTCGTCCGCGCCTTCTGCGAGCTTGCGCTCGGCATCTTCCAACGTCCCGGTGAGCCTCCTGATCAACCCGTGCAGGTTGATGGTGTTTGTTGGCCCAAGGGAGCGCGCCGATGAATCAGCCGTATCAGGTTCAATACACCTACGGGTTCGCCCGGATGGCGTTGCGGGATCAGGTGGTTTTCAAATCCATTGTCGGCCTGCTCAGCGGTCGCACGCTGGCGAGCTGGGCGTATGTCGATGGCCCGGCCGATCTGCTGGTCGAGGGGGAGGAAGGCGAGCCCCGCGTCCAGTTGCGCACCGCCGAAGGCGAGCCGCTCTGGGTCCATTGGCCACTGCGTGCCAGTGAAGTCTTCGACTGTCTTGAGCGCGCCGCCCGTGCCATCGGTCACCGGCCAGTGGAGACTCCTGGCGGAGCGCTGCGCCTGAAGCACTGGCCGGCGGCTTCCTTGCTCAAGGGTGAGCATCGCTACGTGCGCCTGGCCACACTGCTCTGCGCGCGGGCCATGAGCCTGGATGAGTTGTGCGAGCGCTCCGGCGTGCCGCGCCAGGTGGCGGAAAGCTTCGTCCGCCTGATGGACGCCCAGCAGATGCTTCAACCCGTCGAGGCCATGCCTGCTGCGCCCGCGCAGCAAACCGCAGCGCCCATCGGCCTGCTGGCGCGCATCCGTCGTCATCTCGGTCTGGGCGGTACTGCGGAGGCCAGCCGATGAGGGAATACAAGATCCTCTTCACCGGCACCATGGGCGCCGGCAAGACCACCGCCATCGCCGCGATCAGCGATATCGACCCGGTCAGCACCGATGTGCAGAACAACGACCCGAGCCTGGACAAGGCGCGCACCACAGTCGGCCTGGACTACGGCGAAGTGGTCCTCGGCCCGGAAGAGCGCCTGCGCCTGTACGGTACCCCAGGCCAGGCGCGCTTCGCCTTCATGTGGGGAATCCTCGCCCGAGGTGCGCTCGGGCTGGTGATCCTGATCGACAACTCGCGGCCAGACCCGCTGGGCGACCTGCGCGTCTACCTCGAAGGCTTCGCCGATTGTATCGGCCGCGCGCCCTGTGTGATCGGTGTCGGCCGCCTGCCGGGTAATCCCCATCCCGGCCTGGACGACTACGCCGCTGCCCTGGCGCAGGCCGGATACAGCTTCCCGGTGATCGAGGTGGACGTACGCGAAGCGGAGGAGGTGCGGCTGCTGCTCGACCTGCTCCTGCTGCAACTGGAATGCACGGCGGCCTGAGGCCTGACGTTCGCCACCGACTGGAGTCGACCATGGAACATGCCCTGATGAGCCTGCCGGAAAGACTGCGCCACGACGCCGAGCTGGCGCTGGACGAACTGGGCGCCAGCCTCGGCCGGCTGAGCGCGGCGGTGATTGCCACCACCGATGGTTTCGAAGTCGCCTCCCGCGCCGGCAAGGGGCTGGAGATTTCCAAGCTGGCGGCGATGGCCTGCTCGATCTCTGCCCTGGGTGCGATGGTCGGCCAGGAGAGCGAAGTCGGGCCGCACCAGAACGTGATCGTCGAGGCGAGCGAAGGCTACATCGTCATCGTCGACATCCCGCACCCGAGCCACCCGATGATCCTCAACCTGGTCGCCGACCGCGAGGAGATGCTCGGTCAGGTGCTCTACCAGGCAAAACGCACGGCAACACGGCTGGCGGATCTGTCGCTGGCCGGCTGAGACAAAAGGCTTCGCGGCGCGCGCGGCTGCGGGGTCCCTACAACAGGACGCGCACTCAAGGAGTAATCGCTATGGCAGCACTGCAACAATCGCTGGACGAACTGCTGAACCTGGATGGTGCCCTGGCGTCGGCCGTGGTGGATGCCAAGAGCGGCATGCTGCTCGGGCAGGCGGGTGGCGGAGTGGACCTGGAACTGGCGGCAGCGGGTAACACCGAGGTGGTCCGCGCCAAGCTCAAGACCATGAAGTCGCTGGCGCTCAACGATGTGATCGAGGACATCCTCATCACCCTGGGCCGCCAGTACCACATCATCCGCCCCATGGCGAAGCATGAAGGCGTGTTCATGTACTACGTGCTGGACAAGGTGAAAGCCAATCTGGCGCTGGCTCGGCGCAAGCTGCAGGAGGTGGAGGGGCAGATGGCGATGTAACGAAAAGGGCGGGGTGAAAGCGTGGGCTTGCCGGGGAGGCTTGCCCACGTTTCCTTTGGTGCGCGTATTACTCGAACAGACCGTGCCAGCAGTCGCTCAGCTCGCCCAGCTCGAAGGACTTGGCCCAGGACTGCTTTTCCAGCCACAGGCGGGTGGTCTCGCGGTCGGCTTCGGTCAGGCTGCCGACGGCGTTCAGGCACAGGTAGCCGGTGAACTCGCCGTCTTCGGTGGCGCCGCCGACGAAGACCCAGCCCTCGGACTCGACGAAGGCGATCCACTGGTCGAGCACGTCATCCAGGTCGCCGCTGTAGTTCACTTCCAGGCTGAAGCCGAATTCCTGGAACTCGGCCAGGCGCAGTTTCTTCAGCAGGCGGCGCTTGCGCGGTTTGGCCATCTGTTCGGGGGTGAGGTATTTCATTCGCATTGCTCTCGTCAGCGGAAGCCTGGCGGGTGGCCGGCTTCGGTCCGTTGTGGCCCGGGGGTACCCAGGATGGCGGGATTATCCCGCATCTGCGCCGCAAGTGCAGCGAAGGTTTTGCCCGGGCAGTTGCAAGCCCTGACGAGGATGTCGCGCCGGGCGGGCCCGGTCGCGACATGGGGTGCTCAGTTGTCGTAGCCCAGATTCGGCGACAGCCAGCGTTCGCTGGTAGTGATTTCCTGGTCCTTGCGCACGCTGTAGCGTTCGATCTGGTCCTTGTCGACCTTGCCCACGGCGAAGTACTGCGCCTGCGGGTGGGCGAAGTACCAGCCGCTGACGGCGGCGGCGGGGAACATGGCGAAGTGCTCGGTCAGGGTCACGCCGGACAGGCCCTTCGGGTCGAGCAGCTTGAACAGCGTGCCTTTCTCGGTGTGGTCCGGGCAGGCCGGGTAGCCGGGCGCCGGGCGGATGCCGACGTACTGCTCCTTGATCAGCGCCTCGTTGTCCAGGTGCTCCTCGGGCTGGTAGCCCCAGTATTCCTTGCGCACACGCTGGTGCAGCCATTCGGCGCAGGCTTCGGCGAGGCGGTCGGCCAGGGCCTTGACCATGATCGCGTTGTAGTCGTCGCCCTTGGCCTCGTAGGCCTTGGCCACTTCCTCGGCGCCGATGCCGGCGGTGGTGATGAAGCCGCCGACGTAGTCCTTCACGCCGCTGTCCTTCGGCGCGACGAAGTCGGCCAGGCTGAAGTTCGGCTTGCCGTCGGGCTTGATGGTCTGCTGGCGCAGGTGGTGCAGGGTAGCCAGCTTGTGGCCATCGTCACCGTAGACTTCCAGGTCGTCGTGGTGCACCTGGTTGGCCGGCCAGAAGCCGAATACTGCCTTGGCGCGAATGAGTTTCTCGCCGATCAGCTTCTTGAGCATCGCCTGGGCGTCGTTGAACAGGCTGGTCGCCGCTTCGCCCACGACTTCGTCGGTGAGGATGCGCGGGTACTTGCCGGCCAGGTCCCAGGAGATGAAGAAGGGCGTCCAGTCGATGTACTCGGCCAGCACGTTGAGGTCGATGTCATCCAGCACCTTGACGCCGGTGAAGCTCGGCACCGGCGGCTGGTAGCCGGCCCAGTCGAACTTCGGCTTGGCGGCGATGGCCTGTTCGTAGCTCAGGCGCTCGGTGCGTGCGCTGCGGTTGGCGGTGCGCTCGCGGACTTCCGCGTACTCCTCGCGCAGCTTGCGGGTGTACTCGGGCTTCATTTCCTTCGACAGCAGGGTGGTCGCCACGCCCACTGCGCGGGAGGCGTCGGTGACGTAGACGACGGCGTCGTTGCTGTACTGCGGGTCGATTTTCACCGCAGTGTGCGCCTTGGAGGTGGTGGCGCCGCCGATCAGCAGGGGCAGGTGGAAGTTCTGCCGCTGCATTTCCTTGGCGACGTGGACCATCTCGTCCAGCGACGGGGTGATCAGGCCGGACAGGCCGATGATGTCGCACTTCTGCTCGCGGGCGGTCTGCAGGATCTTCTCGGCCGGGACCATCACGCCCAGGTCGACGATGTCATAGCCGTTGCAGCCCAGCACCACGCCGACGATGTTCTTGCCGATGTCGTGCACGTCGCCCTTCACCGTGGCCATGAGGATCTTGCCCTTGGCCTCTGGCTTGTCGCCTTTCTCGGCTTCGATGAAGGGGATCAGGTGGGCCACCGCCTGCTTCATCACGCGGGCGGACTTCACCACCTGCGGAAGGAACATCTTGCCGGCGCCGAACAGGTCGCCGACCACGTTCATGCCGTTCATCAGCGGGCCTTCGATGACCTCGATGGGGCGCGCGCACTTCTGCCGGCACTCCTCGGTGTCCTCGACGATGAAGGTGGTGATGCCCTTGACCAGTGCATGCTCCAGGCGCTTCTCGACGCTGTGGCTGCGCCACTCTTCGTCTTCCACTTCCTTGACCGCGCCGCCGCCCTTGTAGTTGTCCGCGATTGCGAGCAAGGCCTCGGTGGCGTCCGGGCTGCGGTTGAGCACCACGTCCTCGACCTTGTCGCGCAGTTCTTGCGGGATCTCGTCGTAGATCTCCAGCTGGCCGGCGTTGACGATGCCCATCGTCAGGCCGTTCTGGATGGCGTAGTAGAGGAATACCGAGTGGATCGCCTCGCGCACCGGATTGTTGCCACGGAACGAGAAGGACACGTTGGACACCCCGCCCGAAGTCAGGGCGTAGGGGAGGTTGTCGCGGATGTAGGCGCAGGCCTCGATGAAGTCGACCGCGTAGTTGTTGTGTTCCTCGATGCCGGTAGCGACCGCGAAGATGTTCGGGTCGAAGATGATGTCTTCCGGCGGGAAGCCCACTTCGTTGACCAGGATGTCGTAGGAACGCTGGCAGATTTCTTCCTTGCGCGCCTGGGTGTCGGCCTGGCCGGCTTCGTCGAAGGCCATCACCACCACGGCGGCGCCATAGCGCTTGCACAGGCGGGCGTGGTGCTTGAACTGCTCGACGCCTTCCTTCATGGAGATGGAGTTGACGATGCCCTTGCCCTGGATGCACTTCAGGCCTGCCTCGATCACTTCCCACTTGGAGGAGTCGATCATGATCGGCACGCGGGAGATGTCCGGCTCGGAGGCGATCAGGTTGAGGAACCGGACCATGGCGGCCTTCGAATCCAGCATGCCCTCGTCCATGTTGATGTCGATCACCTGGGCGCCGGCTTCCACCTGCTGCTGCGCCACTTCCAGCGCTTCGGCGTAGTTCTCCTCGCGAATGAGGCGGGCGAACTTGGCCGAGCCAGTGATGTTGGTGCGCTCGCCGACGTTCACGAACAGCGAATTGCGGTCGATGGTGAACGGCTCGAGGCCGGACAGGCGGCAGGCGCGGGGGATTTCCGGAATCGCACGCGGCGCGTACTTGGCCACGGCCTTGGCGATGGCTTCGATGTGCCCAGGCGTGGTGCCGCAGCAACCGCCGATGATGTTGAGGAAGCCCGACGCGGCGAACTCTTCCACGACCACGGCCATTTCCGCCGGGGTCTCGTCGTATTCGCCGAAGGCGTTGGGCAGACCGGCGTTGGGGTGCGCGGAGACGTGGGTGCCGGCCTTGTTCGACAGCTCTTCCAGGTACGGGCGCAGCTCTTTCGCGCCGAGGGCGCAGTTCAGGCCGACGGAGATCGGGTTGGCGTGGCTTACCGAGTTCCAGAAGGCTTCGGTGGTCTGGCCCGACAGGGTGCGGCCGGAAGCGTCGGTGATGGTGCCGGAGATCATGATCGGCAGCTCGACGCCCAGTTCCTCATAGACGCCCTGCACGGCGAAGATAGCCGCCTTGGCGTTGAGGGTGTCGAAGATGGTCTCGATCAGGATCAGGTCCGCGCCGCCCTCGATCAGGCCGCGAGTCGATTCGCTGTAGTTCTCCACCAGCTCGTCGAAGGTGACGTTGCGGAAGCCCGGGTCGTTGACGTCCGGGGAGATCGAGCAGGTGCGGCTGGTCGGGCCGAGGACGCCGGCGACGAAGCGCGGGCGGTCGGGGGTTTCGGCGGTCTTGGCGTCGGCCACTTCACGGGCCAGGCGCGCGCCCTCGACGTTCATCTCGTAGGCCAGTTCCTGCATGTCGTAGTCCGCCTGGGACACGCGGGTGGCGTTGAAGGTGTTGGTCTCGAGGATGTCGGCACCGGCGTCGAGGTAGGCCTTCTCGATGGCCTGGATGACGTCCGGGCGGCTGAGCAGCAGCAGGTCGTTGTTGCCCTTCACGTCGCTCGGCCAGTCGGCGAAGCGCGCGCCACGGTAGTCCTCTTCCTGCAGCTTGTAGCTCTGGATCATGGTGCCCATGCCGCCATCGAGGATCAGGATGCGCTCCTTGAGGGCTTGCTGGAGGGCTTGCAGGCGTGCGGCACGGTCGATCATTGGAATTCTCGGAAAAAGGCGTGACGAAAGGTCGCTGATGATAACAAAGCTGCAGGAAATTTGACCGGGCGCGGTTTTACATGAAGATTCCTCATGTTCCGCCTTTGGTTGGAGCGCATTGCGCCGGTACTCCCGCTAGAATCCGCTCCATTCTGATGTCCGGAGTCCTTCATGTCCCTGCGAGCCCGTTTCACGTTGCTCATCGCATCCCTGGCGTTTTCGGCGCAGGCCCTGGCGGGAGGGCTGTCCTACACCAGGGACATCCAGCCGATCTTCACCGAGAAGTGCGTGGCCTGCCACGCCTGCTACGACTCGCCGTGCCAGCTCAACCTGACGGCCGCCGAAGGCGCGCAGCGCGGGGCGAACAAGCTGCCGGTCTACGACGGTGGGCGCAGCAAGGCGCAGGACCCGACGCGGCTGTTCCTCGACGCCCAGGGCGCGGATGCCTGGCGGCGCAAGGACTTCTGGTCGGTGCTCGACGGCCGCGGCAGCCAGGCGGCGCTGATGGCGCGGATGATCGACCTTGGACATGAGCATCCGCTGGTGCCCAACGCGAAGATCCCCGACGGGCTGGACCTGTCGATCAACCGCACCAACCAGTGCCCGACACCCGATTCCATCGACGACTTCGCTGCCAAAAATCCCCGCAGCGGCATGCCGTTCGCCGTCACCGGCCTGAGCGACAAGCAGTTGTCGACCATCAAGACCTGGCTGGCCCAGGGCGCGCCGGTGGACGAAAAGGCCTGGCAGCCGGGCGCCGGCGAGGCCGCGCAGATCGCCGACTGGGAAGCCTTCCTCAACCAGCCCGGCGCGCGCCAGAGCCTGGTGCAGCGCTGGATCTACGAGCACCTGTTCCTTGCCCACCTGTACTTCACCGAACGCGGCGAGCCGGGGCATTTCTTCCAGCTGGTGCGTTCGCGCACGCCCAGCGGCCAGCCCATCGACCCCATCGCCACGCGTCGGCCCAACGACGATCCGGGCAATACCTTCTACTACCGCCTGTGGCCCATTCAGGGCGTGATCGTGCACAAGACGCACATCACCTATCCGCTCAACGAGGCACGCCTCAAGCGCAACCAGGAGCTGTTCTATGGCAGCGACTGGAACACCGACAAGGTACCGGGCTACGGCCTGCAGCACCGCGCCAATCCTTTCGTGACCTTCGAGGCGATCCCGGCGCGGGCGCGCTACCAGTTCATGCTCGACAATGCCGAGTACTTTGTCCGCACCTTCATTCGCGGTCCGGTGTGCCGCGGGCAGATCGCCACCGATGTGATCCGCGACAATTTCTGGGCGCTGTTCCAGGACCCGGACCATGACCTTTATGTCACCGACCCGAAATTCCAGCACCAGGCCTCGCCGCTGCTGGCGCTGCCGGGGCAGATCGATGACGTGGGCGCCATGCTGTCCCAGTGGCGCTCCTACCGCGACAAGCGCAACCAGTACGAAGAGCTGCGCCAGGACGTCTACGACGATGCGCCGACGCCGACCTGGGCCGATATCTGGGCCGGCAACGACAATGCCGTGCTGAGCATCTTCCGCCAGTACGACAGCGCTTCGGTGCGCAAGGGCCTGATCGGCGGCGTGCCGCAGACCATCTGGTGGCTCGACTACCCGCTGCTGGAGCGCACCTACTACGGGCTGGTGGTGAACTTCGACGTGTTCGGCAACGTCGCCCACCAGGCGCAGACGCGGTTGTACTTCGACCTGATCCGCAACGGCGCCGAACAGAACTTCCTGCGGCTGATGCCTGTCGGTGCACGCAAGAAGCTGCTCGACGACTGGTACCAGAACAGCGGGAAAATCAAGATGTGGGCCGACTACTACAGCAATGACAGTGACCAGCCGACCGGCCTGTTCCTGCCGGAGAAAGGCGCCAAGCTGGCCTTCGCCAAGCAGTTGCTGAAGAACTACGTGGCGCTCAATGCGCGGCCCGACCCGATCAACCTGTGTGAGAACGGTGCCTGCTACCGCAACACCGTGGCGGCGCCGCTGCAGGACGCCGAGCAGGCCTTCAGCCGGCTGGTCAGCCGACCGGCCGCCGGGTTGCCGGTGATCGACCAGTTCCCCGAGGCGACCATCCTGCGTGTGGAACTGCCGGACGGGCAGCGTGAGATCTACACCGTGCTGCGCAACCGCGCGCACAGCAACGTCGCTTTCATTGCGGGCGAATCCCTGCGCTACCAGCCGGGGCTGGACACCCTGACCATCTACCCCGGCGTGCTGTCGAGCTACCCGAACTTCATGTTCAACCTGAAGGCCGCCGAGGTGAGCGATTTCGTCGCCGCGCTGGAGCAGGTGAAGAGCGCGGCGGACTTCGAGAAGGTCGCCGACCGCTGGGGCATTCGCCGCAGCCACCCGCAGTTCTGGTTCTACTTCCATGACCTGGACGCTTACCTGCGCGAAACCGAGCCGGTGGAAGCGGGCGTGCTGGACATGAACCGCTACGAGAACCTTTGACCGGTACGCTCTTTGTAGGAACGGCCCATGCCCGTGATCGCGGGCATGGGCCAGGCGCCCCCGCCCATCCTGCAGGGAGTTACCTGCTGTCGATCCAGCTGCGAATTATTCCTACTAAAACGGTAGGGCTTTATCCTTCCTCCCCGAATGGCGTAAACTGGCGCCACGTTTGCGAGGAGTTGCCATGAGCGCTATCACCATCACCGAAGCCGCACAGGATTACCTGGCCGAGCTGCTGTCCAAGCAGGACACTCCCGGCATCGGCATTCGCATCTTCATCACCCAGCCGGGCACCCAGTACGCCGAAACCTGCATCGCCTATTGCAAGCCGGGCGAGCAGAAGCCGGAAGACACCCCGGTCGGCCTGAAAGCCTTCACCGCCTACATCGACGCCATCAGCGAGCCGTTCCTGGACGACGCCGTGGTCGATTACGCCACCGACCGCATGGGCGGCCAGCTGACCATCAAGGCGCCCAACGCCAAGGTACCGATGGTCAACGAAGACAGTCCGATCACCGAGCGCATCAACTATTACCTGCAGACCGAGATCAACCCAGGGCTTGCCAGCCACGGCGGCCAGGTGAGCCTGGTGGACGTGGTCGAGGACAACATCGCCGTGCTGCGTTTCGGCGGTGGTTGCCAGGGCTGCGGCGCGGTCGAGATGACCTTGAAGGATGGCGTCGAGAAGACCCTGATCGAGCGCATCCCGGAGCTGAAGGGCGTGCGTGATGTCACCGACCACAGCAACCGCGAGAACGCCTACTACTGAGTCGGCGTCTGGTAGCGAAAAGGCGACCTTCGGGTCGCCTTTTTCATTGGTGGACTTCCACGCAGTCGTAGGGCGCATAACGCCTCAAGCGTTATCCGCCAATGCGGCGGATAACCCGTTCCGGGTTATGCGCCCTACGAAGCGGCCGCCAATTCCCTGCGCCCCGACCAGACCATCACCAGCGCCACCAGCAGCACCGGCCACACCAGCAGGTTCACCGCGCTCCAGCCGACGCTGGTGATCAGCGCGCCGGAGCTGAAGGACATAAGCGCCGCCAGGCTGCCATTGCCCAGCTCCATCAGGCCCTGCGCATGGCCGCGCTCCTGGGTCGTGTGGCCAAAGGCAAGCAGCGTGGTGCCTGCCACCAACATCAGGTTCCAGCCCATGCCCAGCAGCAGCGAGCTGACCAGGAACTGCGCCACCGACTGCCCGCTCAGGGCCACCGCGGCGCTCACCGCCAGCAGCGCCATGCCGACCCAGGCCACGCGTCGTGCGCCCAACCTGTCCACCAGCGGACCGGCGATGAAGGCAGGCAGGAACATCCCCAGCACATGCCACTGGATCACGCTCACCGAGCGCTCCAGCGGCAGCCCGCAGAAGCTCAT
This sequence comes from Pseudomonas sp. PDM22, assembly GCF_014851965.1. NCBI lineage: Bacteria > Pseudomonadati > Pseudomonadota > Gammaproteobacteria > Pseudomonadales > Pseudomonadaceae > Pseudomonas > Pseudomonas sp. PDM22. The sequence goes on along the minus strand of NZ_JACVAR010000006.1, from coordinate 379,651 downwards.
CGCCAGCGGCGTGGCGTTCATGATCAGGATCATCAGCCCGTGGCCGGCGGCGGTGCAGGCCATGGCCGCGCGGACCGCCGGGCGCGACAGCAGCTCGCGCATCACCTTCCAGCCGCCGGTGGATGGCGCGGGTGCCGCACCCTCCGGCAGACGGTTGAGTACGGCAATGGCGACCAGCGCCAGCGCGGCAATCGCCAGGTAGGAACCCACGAAAGGCGCAGGCAGGGCATTGCGCGACCACAGGGCGAGGCTCGGCGCCAGCAGTGCCGCGAGCACCCCGCCGCCGATCACGTAGGCCGTGGCGCGGCCCTTGTGGGTTTCATCGACCGCTTCCAGTGCGGCAAAGCGGTAGTACATCGCCGACGCCTGGTACGCGCCGATGGGCAGCGCGCCGAGACAGAACAGCAGGAAATCCGCCAGCCACACACCCAGCGCGCAGAGCAGGCCGCCGAGCACGCCGCAGGCCGCGCCCAGCAACAGACCGCGCCGGCGCCCGTGGCGCTGCATGAACAGCGACAGCGGCTGCACCGCCAGCAGATTGCCCAGCACCAGGATCGCCAGGGGCAGCGTGGCCAGGCTGTTGAGTGGAGCGAGCTGGGCGCCCACCAGCGAGGTGAGGGTGATACCGATCAGCGAGCAGGACCAGTACAGCGCCTGACTGGTGAACAGCAGGCGGATTGCCGGGGTGCGCAGCAGCATGGTCCGTCCTCAGCCCTGGCAGCCGTTGGGCTTGAGCACCCGCTGGGTCGAGGCCGGATTGGCCGCCAGCTTCGCCAGCGGGCGGCGCGGACGCGGCACCAGCTCACCGCCGCAGTTCGGGCATTGGCCTTTCAGCACCTGCTCGGCGCAGTCGGTGCAGAAGGTGCATTCGAAGCTGCAGATGCGGGCGTCGGCGCTGTCGCCGGGCAGGTCGCGGTCGCAGCACTCGCAGCCGGGGCGGAGTTCGAGCATGGCAATCTTCCTTTGGGTGGTTGTCGTTGTCAGTGCAACTGGCCGAAGCGCTCGGCGTATTCCTGCGGGCTGATCGCCAGGTGCTTGTGGAAGGTGCGGCGCAGGTTTTCCGGATGACCGAAACCGCACAGCCGCGACACCGTGCTGATCGACGCCTGGGCGTCCTGCAGCAGCGCCCGAGCCGCTTCCAGGCGCACCCGTTCGACGTAGCGGCCGGGCCCCATGCCCAGTTCGTTGATGAATACCCGCGAGAGCGTGCGCGGGCTCATGCAGGCCTGCTCGGCCAGGGCTTCCAGCGACAGGTCGGTGCCCAGATGCGCTGGAATCCACTCCAGCAGCGCGGCCAGCCTTGGCGTGCGGGTCGGCTCCGGGGTCAGCCAGTGGCTGAACTGCGCCTGTCCGCCGGGGCGCTTGAGAAACATCACCAGTCGCCGTGCGACCGCCAGGGCCAGCGCGCGACCGAGGTCGGCCTCCACCAGCGCCAGGGCAAGGTCGATACCGGCGGTGACGCCCGCTGAGGTGAACACGTGATCGTCGCCGTCGCGGCGCTGCGGGTCGTAGGTGTGCAGGCGGTCGCCCTGGACCAGGACTTCGGGGAAGCCGGCGCACAGTTCGTCGACATCCGCCCAGTGGGTGGTGGCCGGGCGGCCATTGAGCACGCCGGCGGCGGCGAGGATCAGCGCACCGGAGCACACCGAGCCGAGGCGGCGCACCTGGGGTTCGGCGGCTGCCAGCCAGTGCAGCAGCTCGCTGTTCCCGCATTGTGCCGGTACGCCCAGCCCGCCGGGCACCAGCAGGGTATCCAGGCTCGAGGGATCGACTTCGCGCCACGCCTGGTCGGCGCAGATGCGGATGCCAGCCGAGGTCGCCACCGGTCCGGCCTGTTCGCCCAGCACCAGCAGCTCGTAGAGCGGCGCCAGGCCCTGGCGCTGGCGCTCGACGTTCGCGGAGGCGAACACCTGCAGCGGCCCGGTGATGTCCAGGCTCATGACCTCGGGGTAGAGCAGGCAGGCGATACGGCGTGGCGATTCCATGGCAAGGCTCGTTCATTGGATGCCACGAGTGTGGCGGTGACCGACGCTGGCGGCAACGTCAGTCACCCCACGGATCTTGCCAAATCAGTGGGTAGCCACCTTCGAACCGCCGAGGCGGTAGGCGCTGGCGTACAGCACCGGCAGCACGATCAACGTCAGCAGCGTGGCGAAACCCAGGCCGAACATGATCACCACCGACATGCTCTGGAAGAAGGCGTCCAGCAGCAGCGGCGCCAGGCCGAGGATGGTGGTCAGCGCGGTCAGGCAGATCGGCCGCAGCCTCGCGCAGGCAGCGTTCACCAGTGCCTCGCGGGGCGGCTGGCCGCTTTCGGCAAGGTTGTCGACTTCCTCCAGCAATACGATGCCGTTGCGCACCAGCATGCCGGACAGGCTCAGCAGCCCCAGCAGGGCCATGAAGCCGAAGGGGATGCCGGTGAGCAGGAAGCCCAGGGTCACGCCGATCATCGCCAGCGGCACGGTCAGCCAGATCAGCAGCGCCTTGCGCGGCGAGGAGAACATCAGCACGGTGATGATGAACATCGCCAGGAAGGCCATGGGCAGGCTGCCGAGCACGCCGTTGCGGGCGTCGCTGGAGCTTTCCACGTCGCCGCCCCAGGCCAGCTCGTAGCCCGGCGGCAGGGGCAGCGCCTCGATCTGCGGGCGCACCCGATTCAGCAGTTGCGAGGAGGTCTCGCCGCTCTGCGGGGCGACGTCGGCCATCACCGTCAGCGTGCGCTTGCGGTCCTCGCGCAGGATCAGCGGGTCCTCCCAGACGCTGTCGAAACCGCCGACCACCTGCTCGATGGGCAGGTAGCGCTGGCTCACCGGGCTCCACAGCATCAGGTCGTTGATCTGCCCGGCGTCCACGTCGCGTTCGCGCACGACGATCGGCATCTGCTGGGTGCCGTCGCGGTAGAGGCCTACGGTCAGGCCGCTGAAGCTCATGCGCAGCAGGCTGTCGAGGTCGCGCTTGTCGATGCCCAGCTCGCGGCCGCGGGCCTCATTGAACTGCGGCCTGACCAGCAGCGCACGGGCCTGCCAGTCGTGGCTGACGCCGGTGGCCACCGGGTCGGCGGCGAGGATGTCGCCCACCTGCGCGCCGAGGCGGCGCAGCTCCTGCGGGTCCGGGCCGGTCAGGCGCACTTCGATGGCGCTGCCGTTGGAGGGGCCGAACATCAGGCGTTTCAGCCCCGTCTGTACCTGCGGGTAGTTCTCGTCGAGGTAGTGCTGCAGGCCTGCGATCAGCCCCGGAATCTGCGCGCGGTTCTCGGTGCGCACCAGCACCTGGGCGTAGTTGGCGTGCTGGCGCTCGGCGCCGTAGGTGAGGATGAAGCGCGGCGCGCCCTGGCCGATGCTGGTGACCGTGCGCTCCACGCCCGGCAGGGCGGTGATGTGCCGGTCGATCTCGGCGGCCAGGTCGCGGGTGTGCTCGATGGCGGTGCCCTGGGGCAGCCACAGGTCGACGAAGAACATTGGCGTGTTGGCCGGCGGGAAGAAGTTCTGCCGCACCTGGGAGAAGCCCAGCAGCGAGGCGGCCAGCGCCACGGCGAGTACGCCGAGGGTCAGCGCGCGCTGGCGCAGGCAGGCTTCCAGCAGGCTGCGGTAGGCACGGTACAGCCAGCCGGCGTGCGGCTCGGCGCTGTCCGCCTTCACCGGCATTTTAGCGAAGGCCCAGCGGGCGAACAGCGGCGCCAGGGTCATGGCGGTGACCCAGCTGAGCAGCAGCGACACCAGCAGCACGTCGAACAGCGAGCGGCAGTATTCGCCGGTGGAGTCCGCGGACAGGCCGATGGGGGCGAAGGCCAGCACCGCGATCACCGTGGCGCCGAGCAGGGGCAGGGCAGTGAGGCGGACGATGTGGCGGATCGCGGCGTCGATGCCCTGGCCGCGCAGGCGGCCGACCAGCACGCCCTCGACCACGACTATGGCGTTGTCCACCAACATGCACAGGGAAATGATCAGCGCGCCGAGACTGATGCGCTGCAGCTCGATACCCAGCAGGTACATCAGCAGCAGGCTGCCCAGCACGTTGAGCGCCAGCACCCCGGCGATCACCAGCCCGCTGCGCAGGCCCATGAACACCAGCAGGGTGCCGACGACGATGGCCAGCGCGGTGACGAAGCTGAGCAGGAAGCCGTTGACCGCGCCGTGCACTTCCACGGCCTGGTCATAGAAGGGCGTCAGTTGCATACCGGCCGGGCGTTCGCTTTCCAGCTGGTCAAGACGCTGGTGCACCGCGTCACCGACTTTCACCACGTTCACTTGCGGGGCGAAGGCAATGCCCAACGCCAGGGCCGGCTTGCCATCGGCGCGCCAGAGGTGGCTGGGCGAGTCGGTGAAGCCGCGCTTTACCGTGGCAATGTCGCCCAGACGGATCAACTGGGCGCTGCCCGGCGCGCTGACCAGCAGGCGCTCCAGCTCGCCGACGTCGGCGAACTCGCCGGTGGGGTGCAGGCGGATGCTCTCGCTGCCGACCCACAGGCTACCGGCGTCGGACACCACGTTCTGCCGGTTCAGCAGGTCGACCAGGCGCTGCAGCGGCACGCCCATGGCGTTCATCTTCTCCCGCGAGACTTCCACCTGGACCTGCTCGGCCTGCAGCCCGGAGACCACCACCTTGCTCAAGCCCGGCACCAGCACCAGTTCGCGGCGCAGGTAGTCGGCGTAGTCGCGTAGTTCCTGGTAGCTGTAACCGTCGCCGGAGAGCGACAGGAGGATGCCGTAGACGTCGCCGAAATCATCGTTCACCTGCGGCGGCGAGACCCCCGGCGGCAGGTGCGGGGCGAGGTCGTTGACCTTGCGCCGCAGTTCGTCCCAGATCTGCGGCAGCTCGCCGGCGCGGTACTGCGGCTTCACGTTGACGGTGATCTGCGAGAGGCCGGCGCTGGAAATCGAGGTCAGCTTGTCGACGTAGGCCAGTTGCTGGATGGCGTTCTCCAGTGGATAGGTGACTTCTTCCTCGACCTGTTGCGGCGAGGCGCCGGCGTAGCGGGTGGCGACCACGGCGGTCTTGACGGTGAAGGCCGGGTCTTCCAGACGGCCGATCTCGAAGATCGCGTAGAGGCCGCCGAGGGCCAGCAGGAGGATGACGATCCAGCTGCTCACCTTGTTGCGGATGAAGTAGCCGCTGATGTCCATCACAGCCCCCGTTCGCGTTGCCACGGGCGCACGTGCTGGCCTTCGCGCAGCTCGGCGGTGCCTGCGGCGACTATGCGCTCGCCCGGCTCCAGCCCGGAGAGAATCTGGATACCCGCGGCGCCCGGCTGGCCGAGCTGCACCGCGCGGCGCTCGACGTGCAGCGCATCGCCAGTACCTTTCACCACCCACACCTGGCTCTGCCCCGGCGCGCCGTCATCGGCGCTGAACACCGCTTCCACCGGGATGCGCAGGATGGCCTGGGCATCACGGCCGAGCTGGGCGAAGTCCACCTCGACGGTGGCGCTCATGCCCGGCAACAGGGTGACGTCCTGCGGCCGCTGCAGGGTCAGGGTGACGGTGTAGCTCAGGGTCGCCGGGTCGGGGCGGGTGCTGTGCTCCTTGTACTGCGCGGGGAAGTCGCGGCCGGGCACGCGGGCCAGGCGCACGATGGGCTGGTAGTCGGTACGCAGGCTGGCGCCGTCGACCCGCTCCAGCAGGCTTTCCGGCAGCTGGAACTGCACGTCGTAGGTATCGGCGGATTGCAGGATCGCCACCGGCTGCTTGGGTTGCAGCATCTGGTGGTTCTGCACCGGCAGCTGGGCGATGACGCCCTCGAACGGCGCGGTCAGGCGCGCATAGCCGAGCTCCTGGCGCGCCAGCTTCAGCGCGGCCTCGGCGGAGTCCAGCTGGGCCTTGCGCTGGTCCAGCTCGGCGCGGGCCACCAGTTGCCGCTCGTTGAGCGTGGCGACGCGCTGGTACTGGGCGCGGGCCAGGTTGAAAGTGGCTTCGCGGTCACGCAGGCGCAGGCGCAGGTCGGCATCATCCAGCTCGGCGATCAGCTGGCCGCGCTCCACGCGCTGGCCGGTCTTCACCGCCAGGGTCTTGAGATGCCCGGCGAGGCGGAAGGACAGGTCGACTTCATCCGAGGCCACCAGTTGGCCGGGGAACTGACGCACACCTTCGGCAGCCGCGGCGGGCACGCTGTAGAGCTTCACCGGGCGCACGCTGTCGGCCGGCACCGATGGCGTCGGGCCGCAACCGACGAGCAGGCTGGCGAGCAGAAGGCAGGCGGGGGTTTTCACGGAAGATTCCTCGTCATCGAGTGGGATGCGACAAGGCTGCGCGCCACTCGGAGGAATCCGCCTGACTTGTATCAAGGGCCGCCGGGCGGCCCTGGGAAAGTTCAGCGGCGGTACAGGAATCGTTCAGAAACGGACTACATCCGGTCTTCCGTCAGACTTTCAGCACGCCGCGAAAGCCCCGCGCCGCGTAATACGACTGCACGCCGTTGTGGTAGGTGAAGACCCGCTCGTAGCGGCGGTCGCCGAACAGCGCGCCGTCCAGCTTGCGCATGGAGCCGGGGGTGCGCAGCCAGCTGGAAGTCTTCTGGTCGAAGCTGCCCAGCTCCTGCAACTGGCGGTACTGCGCCTCGTCGAGCAGCTCGATGCCGATCTGTGCGGCCAGCTCGGTGGCGCAGCCGGCGGGCTTGTCCTTCTTGCGGGCGTCCAGCGCCTCGCGGTCGTAGCAGAGGCTGCGGCGCCCGGTCGGGGTTTCGGCGGAGCAGTCGAAGAACAGGATGGCGCCGCTGGCGCTCTCGCGGCCGACCACGTCAGGCTCGCCACCGGTGGCTTCCATCTGCTCCAGCGCCTTGAGCTTGGCCGGGGCACTCTTCAGGCGCGCCTGGACGTCCGCCCAGTCGATGCCCTGGTGGCGTTCGGGGTGCTGGTCGAAGCGGGCCTGCAGTGTCGCCAGCAGGGTGTCGTGCTGTTTCGCATTCATCTTGCTTACTCTCGGCAGGGGAAAGGTCAGAGAGTAAAGCAGGATTTGCGCGGTCCGCCGTTCAGCCGGCGTCGGCCCAGCGCTCGCGCACCGCGAGGATGTCGGGCAGGCAGCCGAGGAACAGCTCCACCAGCTCAGGGTCGAACTGGCTGCCTTTCTCCCGGCGCAGCAGTTCCACCGCCTCGTCGATGCTCCAGGCCGGCTTGTAGGGGCGCACGCTGGTCAGCGCGTCGAACACGTCGGCGATGGCGACGATGCGCCCTTCGACGGGAATCTCCTCGCCGCGCAGGCCCTTCGGGTAGCCGGTGCCGTCCCAGCGCTCGTGGTGGGTGAGGGCGATGCTGCGGGCCAGGCGCAGCAGGTTGGAGTCATGTTCGCCGATGATCCGCGCGCCGATCTCCGGGTGCTGGCGCATCACCTGCCATTCGTGCTCGTCGAGCCGGCCGGGTTTGCGCAGGATGGCGTCGGGAATGCCGATCTTGCCCACGTCGTGCATGGGCGCGGCGTTGAGCAGGTCGTCGGCGGCCTTCTCCGAGTAGCCGGCGGCGCGCGCCAGCAGGTGGGCGTAGTGGCTCATGCGGATGACGTGCAGACCGGTCTCGTTGTCCTTGTACTCCGAGGCCTTGCCCAGGCGCTGGACGATCTGCAGGCGCGTCTCGCGCAGCTCCTCCACGCTCACCAGCGACAGGTGCGTGCGCACCCGCGCCTTGACGATGGGCGGGCTGACCGGCTTGGTGATGTAGTCCACCGCGCCCACCTCGAAGCCCTTGGCCTCGTCCGGCACGTCGGCCAGGGCGGTGACGAAGATCACCGGGATGGCGCAGGTGGCCTGCTCGGCCTTGAGCCGCTGGCAGACCTCGAAGCCGGTCATGCCGGGCATCATCACGTCCAGCAGGACCAGGTCGGGGCGCTCGCGGTTGGCCAGCTCCAGCGCCTTGTCGCCGTCCTTGGCGAACAGCAGGCGGTAGTCATCCTGCAGGATGTGGCGCAGCACCTGGAGGTTGGTGGCTTCGTCGTCCACCAGCAGCAGGCAGGGCCGATGATCTTGGGCGGTCTGGGTCATGCTTGCTCCAGGCGGGTGCCGAGGGTCCGGACCCATTCCAGGGCCTGGTCGAAGTCGAAATCGTCGATGGCGTAGCGCAGGGCCTCGAAGGCCTCGCGGTGCTCGCCCTGGGCGGTGCCCAGGCGCAGGCGTTCCAGTGCCTGGTCGTCGAGACCGCCACGGGAGAGCGCCAATTGCAAGGCTTGCAGCGCGTCGCGCAGGTCCTGCGAGGCGGCCTCGCCGACGATCTGGCCGACCGCCTCGGTAACCGCTTCCGGCACCAGCGGCACTGATTCGCGGACGGTAGCGAACTCCGCGCGGACGCGCTCCAGCGCGGAACCCAGCTGTTCAGCCGGGCCATGCTCGGCAGCACCTTCCAGCGCGCCGATGGCGCCGGCCAGGCGCGGCAGGGCAAGGTTGGCAGCGGCACCGCGCAGGCGGTGGGCGAGGGCGGCGATGCCGGCGCGGTCACCTTCGCTCACGGCGATTTCCAGGGTATCCAGGCTGGCTTTCTGCTCGTCGAGGAAGCGCACAATGGCCCGCGCCATGGGTAGCGGGCCGCCCCACAGGCGTGCGCCGGCGGCCCAGTCCAGGGTCGCCAGTGGCGTGCTTTCGCTGGCCTGCGCGCTACGTACTGCCGGAGCGGCGCCGAGCAGGCGGGCCATTTCATCCAGCAGGCCGGCGAGGTCCAGCGGCTTGCTGGCGAAGCCGTTCATGCCGGCGTCCAGGGCGTTCTGCCGGTCGCGGTCGAGTACGCTGGCGGTGAGGGCGATGATCGGCACGGCCTCAATGCCCCTTTCCTGTTCGATGCTGCGGATGCGCCGGGTGGCTTCCAGGCCATCCATGCCGGGCATCTGCACATCCATCAGGATCAGGTCGAAGTCCTCTGCGCTGTACGCATCCACGGCGGCCTGGCCGTCGCCGACGCTGTACGGTTGGTGGCCCAGACGGCGCAGGTTCAGCTCCAGCAGCTCGACGTTCTGCGGTACATCGTCGGCCACCAGAATGCGTAGCGGTGGCAGGCTCGGCGCGTGGCTGCGGGCCGTCGGTTGCACGCTGCGCCCGGCCGGCAACGGCAGGTCGACGGTGAACACGCTGCCGCGGCCCACTTCGCTTTCCACGGTGATGCGCCCACCCATCAGTTCCACCAGCTGGCGCGAGATGGTGGTGCCCAGCCCGGTGCCGCCGAAGCGCCGGCTCATGGAGGCGTCGGCCTGGGCGAAGGGGTCGAAGATGCGTTCCAGGCGGTCGGCGGCAATGCCGATGCCGGTGTCGCGGATGGCCAGGCGCAGCGCGCCCGGCTCGCCGCTGATGACCAGCCGGACTTCGCCGCGCTCGGTGAACTTCACCGCATTGCCCAGCAGGTTGGTCAGCACCTGTTGCAGGCGCAGCGGGTCGCCCTGGAAGTACTCGCCGGCGCGCTGGCCGTAGTCGATCTGCAGGCTCAGGCCCTTGCGCTCGGCGGACAGTCGCAGCGCCGCGCAGACCTGCTCGCACAGCTCCGGCAGGGAGAAGTCGAGCGCTTCCAGTTCGATGGCGCCCCGGTCGAGCTTGGCGGTGTCGAGGATGTCGTTGAGCAGGCCCAGCAGCGAGCGCGAGGCGTTCTGCACGGTGGTCAGGTAGCGCCGCTGGTTCTCTTCCAGCGGCGAATCCAGCAGCAGTTCGGTGAAGCCCATGATGGCGTTCATCGGCGTGCGGATTTCGTGGCTCATGTTGGCGAGGAAGCTGCTGCGCGCGGCAGCGGCCTGTTCGGCGCGGTCGCGGGCGCTGCGCAGTTCCTGCTCCATGACGCGGCGCGGGGTGAGGTCGGTGGCCAGTTTCACCACCTTCACCGGCTTGCCGTCGAAGTCGAGGATCGGGTTGTAGGTGGCGTGGATCCACACCTCGCGTCCGTCCTTGGCCAGGCGGCGGTATTCGCCGGCGCTGTACTCGCCGTCGCGCAGCCCCTGCCAGAACGTCTGGTAGCGGGCGCTGGCGGCGACGTCCGGCGGGCAGAACAGGCTGTGGTGCTGGCCCAGCACCTCGGCTTCGGTGTAGCCGAAGAGTTCGAGGATGTTCTCGTTGGCGGCGAGCACGCGGCCGTCGAGGTCGAACTCGATCAGCGCCATGGCGCGGCCGATGGCGGTGACCTTGCCTTCGTACTCGTTGCTCAGCAACTTGGTTTCGGTCTGGTCGAGCAGCACGCCGTCGATCCACTGCGGCTTGCCGGCTTCGTCATAGCAGGCGCTGCCGCCTTCCCAGATCCAATGCTCCGCGCCGCTGCGGTCGAACATGCGGTATTCGACGACATAGCTGCGGCGTTCAGCGATGGCGCGACGGACTTCTTCGTTCACCGCCGGTTGGTCATCGGGGTGATACAGCTCGCCGAAGGTGATGCGCCGGTCGATGAAGTCCTGTGCCGACCAGCCGGTGACGGCCTCGACGGCGTCGCTGACGAACAGCGTGCTCCAGACGTCGTCCGGCAGGACTCGGAAGGCGATGCCGGGCATGTTGCGGATCAGCGAGCGGTACTGTTCCTCGCTGGTACGCAGGGCCTGTTCCATCGCGCGGCGCTCGCTGATGTCGGCAACGAACACCACGAACCAGGGCTTGCCGTCGTGGTCGGTGACGCCAAGGCTGACCCGCGCGGGGAATTCACGGCCGTCACGGGTCAGGCCTTCGAGCTCCAGTTCGGAGTTGTGGAACTGGCGCTCGCCGCTGCGCTTGTAGTTCTCCAGCGCGATGCGGAACTGCTGCCCGTAGGCCTCGTTCATCAGCACCTGCATCGGCTGGCCGACCAGCTCGTGAGGGTGCCAGCCGAACAGGCGCAGCACGGCGTGGTTGACCGAGCGGATCACGCCGCTGTGGTCGATGGTAAGAATCGCCTCGACGGCGGCGTCGAGCAGCGAGTCCAGGTGCTTGCGCCGGCGCTGCAGTTCCTGGAACAGCTGGCGGTAGCGCAGCAGGCCGTTCACCGCGGCGACGCAGATGCTCAGGCTGATGGTGGCCATGGACACTGCCATCGCCAGGTAGAAACTGCCCTGCACGCCCTGCGGCACACCGAATTCCTCCCGGCCGACGAAACGCGCGGCGGCCATCCCGGTGTAGTGCATGCCGGCAATCGCCAGCCCCATCACCACGCCGCTGACCAGAATCGTCAGGTTCGGCCGCATCCGCCCGCGCAGGCCGAAGCGCACCCACAGCGCGATCACCGCCAGTACCACGGCGACCAGGATCGACAGCGCGAACATCCAAGGGTTGTAGCGCAGCAGCGGAGCCATCTGCATCGCTGCCATGCCGCTGTAGTGCATGGCGCCGATGCCGGCGCCGACCAGCACGCCGCCGCCGATAAGCTGCAGGGGGCTGACGTTGCGCCGGGCCAGCAGGTTCAGGGCGATCCACGAGGCGAACAGGCTGGGCAGGCCGGAGAGCAGGGTGATCAGCGGGTCATAGCGAACCGCCGCGCAAAGCTGGAAGGACAGCATGCCGATGAAGTGCATTGCCCACACGCCGCCGCCCAGCGCCACCGCGCCGGTGCCGATGGCCAGCTGGCGGTAGAACGGGCTGCGCGCCAGCCGCGCCACGCCCGACAGCTGCAGGGCCATGGCCGAGGTGAAGATGGCGATGAGGATGGAGAGCGCCACCAGCGCCGTGTTGTGCTCGCCGAAAACCAGCAGCGAAGGGGTGTCGCCACTGTAGAAATATCGCTGCAGATCGAGCATTGAACGAAGACCGTACTGCGTGCCGAAGGCCCGGTGGAAGACGAGACTGGGGGAAGCAAAACACAGGATGGCTGCAAATTGCCATCATTGTCGGTCGCTGCACCCGCGAAAGCCGCGTCACGAGGACGGATTCAGACGAGTGGGAAGCCAGGGTTCGGAATCGAAGCTGAAACGATGCAGCCGGTGAGGCGACCGATAACGCGCTATCGGCGGAAGAGGCGGGAAATTGAGCGCTTGCCGACGGCTGGCAGCGCCCATGAAAAAGCCCGGCGGAGGCCGGGCTTTTTCGCGGGTACCTGTCTGCGGATCAGGCGGGCATGTGCCATTCCTGCAGGCGGTAGCCTTCGCGGTTCAGCTCGTCGCGGGCCTGGTTCAGCAGGCCTTCGAGCTGCTCCGGGTCGGAGTAGGCGGAGCTGGGAATGCGGGTGAGGCCCAGCAGACGGGCACCGGTACGATCGAGGACGGACAGGTCGAGGCTGCCGTCGCCCCCTTGGTCAACCCAGGTCACACAATTGAAGGGTTGGAAGGCTCGTCCGGTGATCAGCAGAGCCTCGTTGAAACGAAGAGTCGCATGCATGGTTGTGATCTCTCTGCGGTAATCCATTGCGAAGGTGGCGAAAGCGGTTCATCCACTTTCGTGTTCGTTCACGCAATTGATGGTTTCAGAGTCGAAGAAAGTCACAGCCCATGTCGCGTTTGTACACAAAGTAGTCGCAAATTAATCCGAGTTAATCGCTGCAGGCCCCGTCAGCCGTGGCCTGCAGCGTTGTGGTGGGTGCGCTATCGCGCCGCACCTACCGCTCGTCAGAAGCGACGGGCGGTCAGGCCTGCATGGCCCAGCCGTCCACGTTCATCGCCGCCTGGCGCAGCGCCTCGGAACGGGTCGGATGCGGGTGACAGGTGCGGGCGATGTCCTCGGCGGCGCCGCGGAATTCCATCGCCACGCAGTACTCCGCGATCATGTCGCCGACGTTCGGGCCGATCATGTGGACGCCGAGGATCTCGTCGCTGCGCTCGTCCGCCAGCACCTTCACGAAGCCCTCGGTCTCGTGGTTGATCTTCGCCCGGCTGTTGGCGGTGAAGGGGAACTTGCCCACCTTGTAGGCGCGGCCCTCGGCCTTGAGCTGTTCCTCGGTCCTGCCCACGGTGGCGACTTCCGGGTGGGTGTAGATCACGCTGGGGATCACCTCGTAGTTCACTTCCCCGGCCTTGCCGGCGATCAGTTCGACGCAGGCGATGGCCTCGTCCTCGGCCTTGTGCGCGAGCATCGGGCCGGAGGTGACGTCGCCGATCACCCAGATGCCCGGCACGCTGCTGCGGTGCTCGTGGTTCTCCAGCATGCCGCGCTTGTCGGTGGCCAGCCCCACGCTCTCCAGCCCGAGGCCCTGGGTATAGGGGCGGCGACCGATGGCGAGCAGGACGTAATCGGCCTGGATCGACTCCGCCGCGCCGCCGGCGGCCGGCTCCACGCTCAGGGTCACCTGCTTGCTGCTGACCTTGGCCTGGGTGACCTTCGAGCCCAGCTTGAAGCTCATGCCCTGCTTGGTCAGTGCGCGCTGGAAGGTCCTGGCGGTTTCCAGGTCCATGCCGGGGCAGATGCGGTCGAGGTATTCGATCACCGTGACTTCCGCGCCCAGGCGGCGCCACACCGAGCCCAGCTCCAGGCCGATGACGCCGGCGCCGATCACCACCAGGTGCTTGGGCACCTCGGGGATGGACAGCGCGCCGGTGGAATCGAGGATGCGCTTGTTGTCGACCTCGACGCCCGGCAGCGGGGAGGGCTCCGAGCCGGTGGCGATGATGATGTCCTTGGCGGTCAGCGTGGTCTTGCTGCCTTCAGCGTCGGTCACCTCGACCTTGCCCGGCCCGTCGATGCGGCCCCAGCCCTTCACCCAGTCCACCTTGTTCTTGCGGAACAGGAATTCCACGCCCTTGGTCAGCGCGGCCACGCTCTCGGCCTTCTGCTTCATCATCTGCGCCAGGTCCAGCTTGGGATTGACCTGGATGCCAAGGTTGGCGAACTCGCCGCCGGCCGCCGCTTCATACAGCTCGGATGCATGCAGCAGCGCCTTGGACGGCATGCAGCCGACGTTCAGGCAGGTGCCGCCGAGGGTTTCGCGACCCTCCACGCAGGCGACTTTCAGGCCCAGCTGGCCCGCGCGAATCGCAGCGTTGTAGCCACCGGGGCCGCCGCCAATGACGATCACATCGTATGCGCTCATGCCGTGTTCTCCATGCTTGGAAAGAGTCAGTGGAAAGGGTCAATCGAGGTTAGCCGGTGGTCGCTGGATCACCAGCGCAGGGCCGCTTCAATCCGTTACCTGATTTATATTACATGCATAATATATTTGTGCGGGCAAGTCGCCGCTACATGACAGGCGCGGCGGGGAGGGCGAAAATGCAGGGCTTTGGCGCCTCAGGTTCGTGCGCCTACGGAGAATTCATGAAGATCGACTGCGATTTCGACAGCGGCAACATCCAGGTCATTGACGACAGCGATCCGCGCCACGTGCGCCTGGCGCTGCGCCCGGACAGCAAAAGCCCGCACTTCCAGTGGTTCCACTTCAAGGCCGAAGGCCTCGAACCCGGCCAGCAGTACCAGTTCAGCCTGACCAACACCCCCGGCTCCAGCTACATCGGCGGCTGGCCGGGCTACAACGCCGTGGCGTCGTTCGATCAGCGCGAGTGGTTCCGCGTGCCGAGTACCTACGACTCCAATGGCCTGCACTTCAGCCTCGATGCCGAGCAGCCCCAGGCCTGGTTCGCCTACTTCGAGCCCTACAGCCGCGAACGCCACGCCGAACTGGTGAAGCGCGCCCAGGCCAGTGGCGCCGAACTGCTCGCCACTGGCCATAGCCTCGAAGGCCGCGAGCTGCCCCTGCTGCGCATCGGCAAGGGCGCGGCGGGTGCGCGCAAGATCTGGCTGATCGCCCAGCAGCACCCCGGCGAGCACATGGCTGAGTGGTTCATGGAAGGCCTGATCGACCGCCTGCAATCCGGCGACGCTGACATCCAGCGCCTGCTGGAGCGCGCCGACTTCTACCTGGTGCCGAACATGAACCCGGACGGCGCCTTCCACGGCCACCTGCGCACCAACGCTGCCGGCAAGGACCTCAACCGCGCCTGGGCCGCGCCCAGCGCCGAGGAAAGCCCGGAAGTGCTGTTTGTTCAGCAGCAGATGGCGAAATACGGCGTGGACCTGTTCCTCGACGTGCACGGCGACGAGGAAATCCCCTTCGTGTTCGCCGCCGGCTGCGAGGGCAACCCGGAGTTCACGCCGCGCCTGGATCGCCTGGAAAGCCTGTTCCGCGAGCGCCTGGAAGCCAACGGCGAATTCCAGAGCGTGCACGGCTACCCGAAGGACGCCCCCGGCCAGGCCAACCTGACCCTGGCCTGCAACCACGTCGGCCGCACCTACGACTGCCTGTCGCTGACCCTGGAGATGCCGTTCAAGGACCACAACCTGTCGCCCAATGCCCGCACCGGGTGGAGCGGCGCGCGTTCGAAGGCGCTGGCGGGGGCGGTGCTGGTGACCGTGGCGAGCCTGATCGACGAATTGCGTTGATCGATTGAGCGCCTTCAGGCGCTGATCGCGGGCATGGACCGCTCCTGCACCGGCATTCCGTGTAGGAGCGGGCCATGCCCGCGACGCTTTTCTGCACAATGCCTACACCTCGCCCGCCTGACCGTTTGGTCAATCCACCCCGCCTGGCTGTTGAATCTTCGTACCCGCGTGCTAGTCCAATTAATGAGGCATCAGCACGCAGGAGGTGCGTATGACTCGACATCGCAAGCTGTTGACCCCGCAGGTCATCGAAGACCTGCAGGAACGCATGGACGCCCTGGAAGAACTGGACTTCAGAGAGCGCCGGGAAGTGCGCAAGAACCGCTCGGGCGAACACAGGCCCCGCACTTTCGCTGGCGCGGCCTGAGCAAGCGGGCCCCAGGCCCGGCCTCACTGGCGCTTGCGCCAGCCAAGGAGACACGGCAGGGTCGATTCGGCATCGCGCCGGACCGGCCTTGCGTGACGCTTGACCCCACTCATTCACTTCGTCGGACAGTATTCGGTATCCCGACACTGCCGCGCGCCCTTCCTTCAGCTCATTCCGGCAGCAGAGCGGCATTCCAGAGCGGCCCGCTTCTGTAATGTCACGCATACCTGATAGCAGTTGTCTTACAAAATTCAGACTGAAAACTTGAACTGCTTCACATAAAATCGGGGATACCGTTAGCGCATTTCGCTCTACCCGCAGCAGTCAGAAGTAGCCCCATGGAAAACCACAGCACCCCCCTGGGTCCGGTTCCCGCTCATCTGGTCCGTGAAGCCGTGGCCAAGAAGACAGGCCTGGGCTGGGTGGTCGAGTTCAACGTCGCCACCTGGCTCAACCTGGCCGTGCGCGATGACACCGCCATCGCCCTCAAGATCAGCTACCTGGACGGCGAAAAGCCCCGGGAAGTGCTGGTCGACAAGGGAAATATCTTCGGCGCCCAGCGCATCCTGCTGTGCGGCATCGCCCGCCTGGGGGTGAACCAGAAGCTGGAGGCCATGAGCCTGTCGCTGGAGACCCGCACGCCAATCCAGTCACTGCTGGTAGAGGAACTCTTTGTCCAGGCCGTCGAGCGCCAGAGCGAAAAGAAGAACGGCACCCGCCGCTCGCGCTGACCACCCGGGGCGAGGGGCGCCGATTGTTCGCCCGAGCGCTGCAATCGCCGGGCATTCCTGTCGTGCATGAAGCCACTTCGGGCTTGCGATCCGCTGGCCTGAGCGGGGAACATCGCCTGGCCTCACTCGTGCACCAGGAAGCCCCATGCCCCTCGATATCGACCAGCTCAAGCTCTACACCGCCCACCGTGGCATCGCCATTCCCATGCTCGACTTCCTGCAGTTCCGCCATGCCCCGGCGGAAGATGGAAACGGGCCGGGCCGCCTGGTCATACGCGTCGAACCGCAGCATGTGAATGGCTGGGCCAACGCCCATGGCGGCCTGATCATGACCCTGCTCGATGTCGCCATGGCCCTGAGTGCCAGCGATGCCGACGAAGCCTATCGCGGCGTGGTGACCGTGGAGATGAAGACCAGCTTCCTGCGCCCCGGCGGCGAAGTCGGCGAAGTACTCGAAGCCCACGGCAAGGTGCAGCACCACACCCGCTCCATCGCCTTCTGCGAGGGCGAACTGCGCAACAGCCAGGGCGTGGTCGTCGCGACCGCTTCCGGCACCTTCAAGTACGTCAACAAGCCGCGCCCGCTGGCTGACGCCTGACTTTTCCCCGCTCGTTGGCGGCCGTGAATGGGTGTTCGCGGCCGTTTCCTTGCGCTGATATCGCCTCGATATCAGCTCCGTCCGGCGGCTCGCCCGCGTCATCAAGACCTTCCTGATTTTTCGGGTGTCCTATCGAAGAACGCTCTAGCACGGGCTTTGTAAGAAATATCTTTCGCTGGCTGTAATGAATTCGTCATAAAGCGTGATTACATTTTTCTGTCATGAAAGTGTCACTCGATGTGACTGAGCCAGTGACGGCACAAGGCAACCCACCATGCTGCTCGATGACAAGAACTTCCCACGACGCGTCCAGCGCGACCTGCTGGATGACCGCGACGAAGAGCTCGAACTCGAACTGTTCGACGAACTCTACGACTTCGAAGGGCTGCGCGAAGGCAGCCTGCAGACCCACGAGGAACGCCTGGCGCGCCAGCGTTACTTCCACACCCTGTTCAGCCTGCAGGCCGAGCTGGTCAAGCTGCAGAACTGGGTGGTGAAGACCGGCCACAAGGTGGTCATCCTCTTCGAAGGTCGCGACGCCGCCGGCAAGGGCGGGGTGATCAAGCGCATCACCCAGCGCCTGAACCCGCGCGTGTGCCGGGTCGCCGCGCTGCCCGCGCCGAACGATCGCGAACGCACCCAGTGGTACTTCCAGCGCTACGTCTCGCACCTGCCAGCGGCGGGGGAGATCGTCCTGTTCGACCGCAGCTGGTACAACCGCGCCGGCGTCGAGCGGGTAATGGGCTTCTGTACCGACGCCCAGTACGAGGAATTCTTCCGCAGCGTGCCCGAATTCGAGCGCATGCTCGTGCGCTCCGGCGTGCAGGTGCTCAAGTACTGGTTCTCGATCTCCGACGAGGAACAGCACTACCGCTTCCTCAGCCGCATCCACGACCCGCTCAAGCAGTGGAAGCTCAGCCCGATGGACCTGGAATCGCGCCGCCGCTGGGAGTCCTATACCAAGGCCAAGGAAGTGATGCTCGAACGCACCCACATCCCTGAAGCGCCGTGGTGGATCGTGCAGGCCGACGACAAGAAGCGCGCGCGGCTGAACTGCATCAGCCACCTGTTGAGCCAGATTCCCTACCAGGAAGTACAACAGCCCGCCGTCGACCTGCCCGAGCGGCAGCGCCACGAAGGCTATCGCCGGCATCCCACGCCGCAGGAACTGCAGGTGCCGGAAGTCTACTGACGCTGCACCGGCTGACTTCGGGCGGCTTTGTAGGATGGCGTGGAGCCTGGGCGATACCCATGCTGTCCGGCGCACCAACAGCTTGGGTATCGCCCAGGCTCCACCCATCCTACGGTTGCCCCGGCTGCGTAGCTGGAACGGACCCGCTCCCGAAGCGATCCCCTCACTTGGCCAGACTGCGCACCGAGCAGCTGCCATCCGCAATGGCCTCGCAGAGGAAGTAGGGCATCCATTCCTCCCAGTGCCCCCTGGCCACCGGCGATTCGTAACGACACAGCAGCGTGCCCTCGGTATCGAACAACCCCCAGGGCTGCAACTCACCGTCCTTCAGCTTGCTCTGCACCTTGATGCCCTGGTAGCTGGCATTGCAGCCCACATGGAACGACTCCGTCCGCCAGCGCACCGGCTCATGCGGCGGGAAGGGCTGCGCCTCGAGGAAGCCGAACAGATCGTCATGGCTCAGCAGGCTCTGGCGGATGGTCGGCCACAGGCTGCGGCGCAGGAAGTACTGGTCGGCAAAGCGCTGGTGCGCTTTCTCTTCCTTCAGGTACTGGGCGATCAACTCGCGGATGCCCGGCAGGTTCGGGTTGTGGCAACCGGCCCACATGCCCGCCAGCAGCAATTCGGTGTGGCTGAAGTAATCGCGCATGTGGTGGTACCAGCAGCCGCTCTGCAGCCAGGCCTCCACCGCCGCGCGGTCGCGCTCGGAGAGCAGCGAGTCGGCGTCGCGCACCTGGAAGCGCGAGACCTCGCGGTCCTCCATCACCAGGAAGCGCCACATGGTCGCGGGGATGGCGCTGCGAGTCGCTTCGTCCACCAGCACGACCTGCGCGCCAGACTCCTTCAATCGGGTCAGCACTGCCTGTGGCACCGAGTCATCCACGTAGAAGCGGCAGCGCCATTGCGGGAACAGCTCGTGCGCGGCCTCCACGTTCTTCAGCGCGCTCTCGCAATAGCGCGGGCGGGCGCCGAACAGCGAAAAGACGATCAGGTTGTGCTCGGGGTTGCTCCCGTCGAAAGCCGGTGGCGGCGCGTCGGGCAGCGGGTGGGCGGGGAACTGGCTGTACTTGCGGTCCGCCACGCTCAGCGACAGGTTGCCGTAGCGGCGCACCAGGTCTTCGCGTTTCAGCCAGCCGCAGGCCTCGGTCAGCCCGTCCAGCGCCGTGCCCGGCATATTCTCCTCGCCCAGTTTGTTCAGCAGTTTCAGGTAGGTCTTGTAGGCCTGTTCGTAGTCCTTGGTCCGCATCAGGCACAGGGCGTAATCCGCCAGCAGCGTGGGATGGTTCGGCGCGATCTTCAGCGCCTCGCGCGCCGTATCGCGGCCCAGTCGGTAATTCCCCTTGGCCAGCGCCGCCCGAAAAGTGGCGGCCAGCTTGTTCAACTTCTTCTCGGCGGCAGACATGCAGGATTCTCCAGGGCACGACGACGGCGGAAAGTGCTGCACGGGATGAGCAGCTTGCGCGCGTCGATGACATGAAGCGCAAGGCTAGGGAGCCGAGGGAATGAGCTCTATCGGAAAATTCCTGCACGTAGCGGCGATAATTACGAAGTCTCTCGTGGCCAACTTCGGCGGCTGATGCATGACTGGTGCGTTCCTGCCAAGAGCTGAAGCACTGGCCTGTGATCTGATGTAGACGGTCTGTCCGCCGCGTCGCAAAGGGACAGCATGATGGTTAACCAAGGGCTGGTGGAATGAAGTCAGACTTGTCGATGCTCCTGTGGGGCGCACCGCTGGTGATGCTGCTCGGTGGCTACCTGCTGATCCGCTGCATCGGCGGCCTGCGCCGGGTGATCGCGCCCGACGTCTGCTACCGCTGGGCCGATCCCGCCCGCGCAGAAGTGGTCGCGCTGCCGCAGCCGGGGCGCTACGTGGTCAACATCGTCTTCCCGCCCTTCACCGTCGTCACCGGTACCGCGCACTTCAACGCCGATTTCGCCGTCACCGCCTGCGCCAGCGGCAATCCCGTGCCCTACGAGGCGTTCAGCCGCTTCAACGTCTTCACCGTGCGCCGCAGCGACATGGGCGGCAACTCCAGCAATCCCCTGGGCGAATTCCACTGCAGCGACCCCGGCGACTACCGGATCACCTGCCTGACCCCGCACCACATCCGCCCCGGCTTCCTGCTGGAAGTGACGCCCTACGTCTCGCCGGGCGGCGTCGTCCCGCTGATCCTCGGCACACTGCTCGCGTCCTTCATGACCATCGGCGGGCTGATCATGACCCTCCTCAAGCTGGGCGGGGAGCTTTGACGGGACACTCTTGGCTAACCCTGTAGGAGCGGGCCATGCCCGCGATCGCGCGCATGGCGCGCTCCTACAGGTGATTCGGCGGACGTCGATGTATTTTAGCTAACATCTTAGCTAAGCTGGACTCGTCGCCAACCTGTCCCCGGAGGGGCGCAGCCATGCAAGCACCTGACGTCCACAACATCCATGACGCAAAATCCAACCTGTCCAAGCTTGTCGATCAGGCGGCGAAAGGGGAGGTGGTGATCATTGGCAAGGCAGGCAAGCCCGTCGCCAAGCTGGTATCGCTGACCTATGGAGAGGGGCAGCGCAAACCCTTCATCGGTAGCCTGAAAGGACGTCTGTCCGACGAGTTCGATGCCCTGGATGACGAAATTGCCCAGCTTTATCTCGAGGAGCCATCCGATTGATATTGCTGGATACCCACATCCTGATCTGGGCCGCCACGGATGACCCACGCCTGACTCCCAAAGCCCGCCAGATGATTGAGCGCGCGCTGGACAATGGCCAGCCTGTGCATTTCAGCGCCATCAGCCTGGCGGAAGTCGCCATCAAGGCCAGCCTTGCGAAAAAGTCGCTGGGCGTGGAGCCCGATGATCTGCGCCGAGCGTCCCTTGATGGCGGTCTGCGCGAACTGCCCTTCGTCGGCGCTCATGCAGTTGCACTGCGCGCGCTGCCGCTGCATGAGGATCACAAGGACCCGCACGACCGCATGCTGGTTGCCCAGGCACAGGTCGAGGGGCTGCAACTAGTGACGGCGGACGCCAAGCTGGAGCGTTACGGCTCTGCCGTTCTCTATCTGAAAAGCCGGTAAGTACCTGTAGGAGCGGGCCATGCCCGCGATCGCGCGCATGGCGCGCTCCTACAGGGAGCTTCGCAGCTTCGGTCAGACGATGCCCTACGTCCGCAACCGCTTCGCCCAACCGCGCCATCCGCTGCGCCCGGCAATCGGCGAACGCCCGCCGAGCACGCGCGGCAGATCGCCGAAGCTCACCCACAGATCGTCCTGCCACTCCAGCACCGTAGGGCGAATAACCGCCAAGCGGTTATCCGCCGCCGGACCGCCATGGCGGATAACGCGTACCGCGTTATGCGCCCTACGACCTGACTATTGTTCTGGCTGGTCCCATTCCATCCGCAATCCGATTTCCCGGCGGAAATCGTCCAGCGCCGCGATGTACTGGTCACGGTCGAAAACTGCGGGAGGGATGTCAAAGAACTCAGTGATGGGGCGGGGATGGGTAACGCGCTCGCGCAGCAATCCGAAGTGCTCCCAGCGAACGGTTTTCTCATCCGCTACCTGTTGCGCTGCGATCACCGTGCAGCTCAGGTCAAGGTCATTAGGGCACACCAGCAGCGGAACCACTGTCTGCCAGCCCGGCGCCACGGAGTACGACCTGTCCCAGATCAGCGCTGAATCCTCATCGCTGTAAAGACCGGCATGAGCACAGACCAGATCGTGTTCCGCGTTCGGGTCGTATTGCGGCAGCCAGATTTCCAGCGGGAGTCCGTCGATGCTCAGCGCCGGGTAAAAATCCATGCTGTAGCGCGATTTATGCAGCTTGCAGGACAGGCGATTCATTGAGGTTCCACAAAGGTCGTCTGAGGGGGCTCCAGCTCGAAGTCGCCGGCGCAGATTCTTCTGATGCTGAGCCACAGGTCACTTTCCGGCTCGAAGCGTTGCAGCGAAATCGGCGAGTCCTTCCAGGTGTCTAACTCGTCGTAGACCTGCTGCTGCCAATCGAAGTCCGGATTCCACGACAGCGTGTAGGCCACCGTGCCGCTCACTGCGTCAATGTGGATCGAGAAGACTTCCAGCGGAGAGCCCATGAAAGTGGCTGCCTCCAGTAATTGCCATAGTTCCGGTTCGCCGGGGCGAAGCGTTCGCTGGGCAAATGCTATGACCGCCTCGATGTCGTTCCAGGCCGCCTGCGCCAGGGGCTGGGCGGCGCGCAGAAATGGCTCCAGCGCCCTGCTTGACGGGTGTTCGATATAGATCAGCCGCTGGCCAAACTGGAACTCACACTGGCTGACCCCAGGGCTGGGCTCCCAGTGGCCGATCATCTGCAATGGCAACAACTCGATGTGCATGGAGCGTCCGTGCGACTTGAAATGAGCTTTGCACCTTATCGCAAAGCTCCGTAGGGCGAATAACCGCAAAGCGGTTATCCGCCGCCGCATTGCCACGGCGGAAAACGCGTACCGCGTTATGCGCCCTACGTCCGCAGCCTTTTCGCCCAACCGCGCCAGCCGCTGCGCCCGGCAATCGGCGAGCGCCCGCCGAGCACGCGCGGCAGGTCGCCGAAGCGCACCCACAGATCATCCTGCCAATCCAGCACCCGCAGGCAGTGCCGTTCGAATTGCAGCTGCACATGGCGTGGGCCCGCGGCGTTGAACTGGCTGCGCACCTGCGGCACCACCGTGCCGCTGATCCAGCGCCGCAGCGCGCCATAGTCCGGCACGTTGAACGTCACCAGCGCCTGGTACACGGCGGATTCGCTCAGCAGCACGTAATCAAGTTCGAGGCCGTCCTCGGTCAGCAGCCGCTCCTGGCGAATCTGGTCGTCGGCCATGCGCATGGCCAGGCGTTCTTCGTGCGTGTAACCCGTCACGCGGCAGAAGTCGGCGAGGATGAACCAGACCTGATCGTCGATCAGCAGCGCGCGCAGGGTGCGGCGATTACGGAGGAAAGGGAGTGGGATTGGCAGGGAAGAATCGTCCATTTCAGTCGCATCTCTACTACGAGCAGACCACCTACGGACGATGTTGGATCAGCAGCCATACGAACCAACACGCCGCGTTCCGGTGGACGGCCCAAATGGTTGGGCCGCCGATACAGATCGGCGATTGTCTCTAGGGTTTCGGGCTGCTAATCCCGGCCCCGTCTTTTTCACGGGGCGGGTGGACGATAGAAGAATCAAGTTGTCTCGGACAACAGAGGTGGCGGGGACAGTTCGCTTCGGAGGCGGAACTGCACTCTCTGTCTCAGTATTGCGGTCAATGTTGTAGCCATTTCGTTCGCGAAAGCAGTGGAGACTTGCTCAAGCCGCTCATTCAGTTCGCTCGCTCGGCCCTGAGTTGTTCGATGTTACGCGACTTGCCGCCGTTGCTCTTGTAGTCACTCCAGTACTCTTTCATGTCCTCCTGGCACTGAACGATCTGCTCGCCTGCCTGACGCAGGTTCAGCTTGTTCACAAAGCCGGAAGTGGCGCCCACCTTCTTTTCGTAGGCGATGGTTTCGCGCGCTTCTTTTATGCGCAGATCGCAATCAAGAATCAGGTCGGCGGAGATACCGCGCTGTGCTTCAGGGGATGCGGCGTACTGGCGAGCTTCGGCGTGCTTCGCGGCGAAGTCGCGGGCGGCCAGCTGCTCAGGCGTGGGGTTGTCGTTGGCGTCCTTCAGGTATTGCACGGAGATCGGGTCGTCGATCGGTTTGCTGTACACCTGGGCGCGGATGACTTTCCAGAACGTGCTGCCGAAGCGAGTTTCCTTTTGCTTCGGTGCCTGGCTGGTGACCTGGTAGCTGGTGGCGGCGAGGTAGGGAATGCCGTTGGCCGTGGTGCGCGTCGTCAGCTGAAGTACAGCGCTGACGGTCACTCCAGCGGCCCACTCGTCCTGCGACAGGTTCTCGGTGACCTTGATCCATTGTGCCTCGCCACCGATCGGGTTGCCGTCGAGGGTACATCCGATTCCAAGGCGGGGCAGGTCGCTATCGCATTTGTGCCGTACTTCATCCAGCGGAGCCATCACCAAGTACTCCTGGGCGGCATGCGCGCTGGCAATAGGGAATAGCACGGCAGTAGTCAAGGTTAGGAGGGAGGTGCGTAGGAGGCGGTTCATGAGTGTTCCTTGGTCATTCGATAGACTCGCTGTTGGGCGGTGCGTCTGCGGTTTCTTTCATTCCCCACCCACCCCATTGCGCTCATGCCGATAAACACTCACCGCCTCGTAAACCGCCTTGCGCAGCCGGTTGATGCCACCAATCGGGCGGTGTTCGGGGAGGGCGTGCCAGGGGTTGTAGGAGAGGTTGTCGCAGGCGAGGTTCTGCTCGCGGCTGTCGAAGTCCTGGGGCGGGATGCTGACGGTGGCGACGGTCTGGAAGGGGGAGTCCTTCTCGCTCCATTCGACGCTGACGTCTTCGATGGGCATGTAGTGGCTCGGGTCCTGTTTCTGCACTTGCAGGGCGAAGCAGGCGGGGACGCGGTCGACCGAGAGTTGCTGGTACATCGCAGTGCGCAGGAAGTTGGGCAGCTTTTCGTTGAGCTTGGGCAACTGGTAGGCCGGGCAGCCTTCGCTCAGCGGGATGACGCGGTACTTGATGTTGTTGGCGTCGCCCAGCTTGTAGGGGGCGATGCCGTTGTAGCCGGCCTGCAGGGGGCTGTCCGGGGCGGGGGCGAGGGTCTGCAGGGCGATGACCAGGTGGCGGATTTCCCAGGTGCTGGGCTTCCAGCTGGGGAAGAAGGCGGCGACCTTCTGGCCGCTGGCCTGGGCGGCGAAGTTCTGCCGGTACTCGGCGACGTCGCGGACGAAGAATACCGGGTGGTTGAACATGACGAAGTCCTGCTCGGTGTCGTGGCCCTTGCCGGGCATCAGCTTGGCGCCGGGTACGTCGAGCAGTTTGATGGCCATGCCGCGGGCGTCGCGGGCGCTGTCGAATTGCGGGTAGGCGTTGCCGTTGGAGAAGCGGACCATGGCCGCCCATTTGTGCCCCGGTTCGGCGAACACGCCCTGGCGCAGGCCGGGGGCGAGGTCGCTGGCGACCGTGACTTCGGCCTTCACGCAGCCGTGGGCCTTGGCGTGGGCGTCGCGCAGTACGCGGGTGTTGTCGCGGTGCTGTTCGACGATGCGCACGGCGTCTTCGATGATGGCCTGGGTGAGCTGGGCTTCGCCCGGTGGGATTTGTTCCTGGGCGGAGACCGGGCCGGAGAATTTCCACGCGTAGTAGAGGCTGCCGATGCCCCAGCCGAGCAGGCCGATGGTGGCGACGGCGAGCAGCAGACGGCCGAGCCATTTGCCGAGGAAGAGCCAGATTCGGGTGAGCAGGGAGCGCATGGCACGAGTCCTTTGGTGTTCTTTTTATGGAGGGGATTCCAGGAGCTTCCCTCTCCCTGACCCTCTCTCTCGGGAGAGGGGACTGCTTGGCGGATCGGTGTTGCGGGAGGGGAATGGCGCTGGGCGTTTCCCTCTCCCTAGCCCTCTCCCTGAAGGGAGAGGAAACTGGTTCGGCGACTCGGTGGGACTTCAGAGTGGGGGCTGGCCCTCACCCCAGCCCTGGCTACGCGCCCCGCTCCGGAGGGAGAGGGGGCGGATCGATGTTTCGGTGGTGGCTGGGAGTTGCACTTCACATGTAGGAGCGAGCTTGCTCGCGAACCCGGCCAACGCCGGAGCTGCCGGGGAATCTGTTCGCGAGCAATGACCAGGCGTCCCCCTCGGTCCTACGAAAAGCGTGTCGTCACTCGCACTTCGGCCCCGGCGTCCACGGCGGGGTGGGGACGTTCGGGTCGAGCTTGCTTTCGTAGTCGGGGTTGCCCAGCACCTTCAGGTATTCCACCAGTGCCCAGCGTTCTTCCGGCGACAGGGCGCGGCCGATGGCGCCGTCCTTGCGGCAGCCGTCGCGGAATTCGTGGCCGCCGTTGCTGTTGCCGGTGACGCTGGTCTTGTAGAGGAAGCCGCCGGGGAAGCGCTCGGTGCGGTAGCCGGCGTATTTCGGGTCGTACTCGAAGCTGCCGACCCAGAACTGGCTGTCGCGCTCAGCCACCGGGGAGAGCATCTGGAACAGGTTGGGCACCGAGCCGTTGTGCAGGAAGGGCGGGGTGGCCCAGATGCCGTCCAGCGGGCGGGCCTTGTAGGCGCGCAGTTCGCGGACGCCGATGGGCAGGCCGTAGCCGTTCATTTCCTGCTGCTGCAGCGGGCTGATGTGGGCGTCGCGGTAGGCGCGCTGCTCGACGAAGGCGGTGACGTAGGCCAGGCCCTTGGCGGCGGAGATCTTCGACAGGTCCAGCGGCGCGTCGGATTTGGGCACGAGGACCACGTTCATGTTCTGCAGCTCATCGAGCTTGAGCTTCAGCGGGCGCACGTCGAAGGTGTGGTCGGCGATGTTGTCGGCGGTGGTCGGGTCGGTGCCGATCTCGCTGGTGGGCACCATCTTCATGCGCCACTCGGGCACGCGGGCCGGGGCGATGTAGTCCTTGGCACCCGGCTCCTTGACGTGCGGGCCGTGGCAGTAGACGCAGTTGGCCTGGAACAGGGCGCGGCCCTGGGAGGCCTTCTTCAGGTCGATCTCGCCGAAGACGTCCTTCGGCCAGGCCGGCGGCTTGAGCTGTTTGAGGGTCTCTTCCAGGGTGTAGAGGTCGCGCAGGCGCACGCTGGAGGCGTAGCGCTCATCGCCCATCACCGGTTTGCCGTCGCTCTCGAACATGCGCAGGGTGGCGCCGACGCCGAGGGCTTCGCCGATGTTGCGTGCCATGGGCTGCATGGCCGAGCCGTTCCACTGCACCCAGTCGAATTTCCAGATGTCCCACACCTGCGGGTAGTTCACCGGGGCGTTGGCGACGCGGTAGTTGGAGGCGTCGATGCCGTCGCCGAAAACGCTGTTGGCGATGCGGCCGAAGGCGTCGGCGCGGCCGGGGCCTTCCAGGGTTGGGTAGAGGCCGCGGTGGGTGTCGTTCCAGGCGGTGGAGACCAGGGTGCCAAGCACGTTGCGCACGTCGCGCTTGAGTGCGGCCTTGCCCTTGGGATAGCGGTCGCCGAGTACGCCCTTGGCGAAGCGGTCGAATTTCCACGGCACGTAGTAGGTGGAGGCAAGGCTGGCGCCCAGCGCCTGGCCGAACGCGCCGCCGCGCAGGGTAGGCACGGTGGAGGCGATGGAGTGCATGGCGGCGCCGCCGTCGATGCGCACAGCGGTGCCTTTGTAGCGAAGCTCGCCGGTGTGGCAGGCGGAGCAAGTGATGTCGAGGTACCAGGCGCCGCTCTCGCCGTCCTGGTGGCGGGCGAAGCCGACCGGCAGGTTGCCGGGGTTCCTGGAGGTGGCCGCCAGGGTGTCGTCGGCGTCGCGGCCGATCTGTTCGGGCTCGATGAGGAAGCCGAAGCGCGCAAGGTTTTCGGGGCTGGCGAACTTGTCCCTGGAGAAGGGCTGCTCGAGGTGGGTGAACCAGTCGTAGCGCAGGCCTTTCACCTGGGTGCCCTGGGGCGTGTAGTAGTAGGTTTCGCGGTCTGCCGGGCTCCACTGGTCGAGGTGGACTATCTTCTCCGGCCTGGAATACTCGGGGAGATTGGGATGCGCGGTGTACCAGGCGATGACGCCCCCGATGAGCAAAAGCAGCAGCAGGACTGCAAGTAGGACGCGGCCGATAATGCGCATCGAAACTTCCTTGTTATGTGTGCGAAAAAGAATCGGACGTTTATGCCAAGTACGCGGCGGCTTGGCAAGGTGATGCCGTACGGAATTCAGGGTTTTTATGGCGGGTTACGGGGCTGGGGCGGCGTGTTTCTGGCTTTGTTCGAAGAGCGACAGCATGGGTATCGCTGCGCTCCACCCATCCTACGGAAAGCTCCTAGGCGGACAGTTGGCACTTCGTAGGATGGTGTGGAGCGAAGCGATACCCATCGCCCTTCAGGTGAATGCCTAGGACGCGGGGCGCAGCTCCAGCAGCAGGCTCAGGCAGATTGCCGCGCCGATCAGCACACCGACCACGCTGGCGATGATCAGCGGCCAGCGCAGGTGGGGGCTGTCGGCCTCGTCATCGGGAATGCGCGCGTGGATGGCGGGCCAGAGTTCGTCCGGCGGCGGCAGTTCTGGCCAGGGTTCGTCGCTGGCTGGTGGGGAAGGGTGGTCGGCGAGCTGGTAGAGCAGGGCGATCATCCAGTCCAGCGCGGCGATGCGCGTAGGGTGGTAGCGATCGGCGTCTGTCCAGACGTGGAGGAAGGTGTCGACCAGCAGGGCTTCCGCTTCTGTCTGATCGGTCTTCAGCTTCAGCGCCAGTGGGTAGAGGCGCGAGGCCGTGCTGCGGTACAGCGTGGCAAAGGCGCGCGCGTCGCCGTCGCCGCTTTCGGCAAGCAGGTAGCTGAGGAAGTTCGCTTCGTCCGGGTCGATGACGGCCTCCGGCGGTGTCGCGGCGAGCGGCGTGGCTGGAGGGTAAGGATAGTCGTGGGCTGTTTGTAGGAGCGAGCTTGCTCGCGAATGGCGTTACCGGCAGCTCCGGTGTAGGGCGGTTCGCGAGCAAGCTTGCTCCTGCAGAATCATAGGGCGAATAACCTGGAACAGGTTATCCGCCGGCTCTTGAACGGCGGATAACGCTGGCGCGTTATGCGCCCTACGGGGCTGGAGAAATGCCGTCAGACCACTTTCTCGAACGGCAGGCCGACGTAGTTTTCCGCGATGGTCGTGCGGCCAGCTTCGGAGCCGAGGAAGTAGTCCAGTTCGGTCTCCAGCATGCGCCGGGTGAAGGCGTCGCTGTCGGGGAACTGGTGCAGCATCGAGGTCATCCACCAGGAGAAGCGTTCGGCCTTCCAGATGCGCCGCAGGGCGATGGGCGAATACTGTTCCAGCAGGTCGACGCGGCCCTCGCCGTAGACCTTCACGAGGATGCGGTGCAGCGCGTCGACGTCGCTGGCGGCGAGGTTCAGGCCCTTGGCGCCGGTGGGCGGGACGATGTGGCCGGCGTCGCCGACGAGGAACAGCCGGCCGTATTGCAGCGGCTCCACCACGAAGCTGCGCAGCGGGGCGATGCTCTTTTCCAGCGACGGGCCGGTGACCAGCTGGCGTGCGGCGTCCTCGGGAATGCGGCGCTTGAGTTCTTCCCAGAAGCGTTCGTCGGACCAGTCTTCCACCTTTTCTTCCAGCCCCACTTGCAGGTAGTAGCGGCTGCGGGTGGCGCTGCGCTGGCTGCACAGGCTGAAGCCGCGCTCGCTGCTGGCGTAGATGAGTTCGTGGTTGACCGGCGGGGTGTCGCTGAGCAGGCCGAGCCAGCCGAACGGGTAGACGCGCTCGAAGACGCTCAGGCGCTCGGCGGGAATGCTGCGCCGGGCCACGCCGTGGAAGCCGTCGCAGCCGGCGATGTAGTCGCAGTCCAGGCGCACGTGTTCGCCCTGGTGAGTGAAAGTGACGTAGGGCTTTTCGCTTGTTACGTCATGCAGCGCCACGTCGGCCGTTTCGTACACGCTCATCGCGCCGCTGGCTGCGCGGGCCTGCATCAGGTCGCGGGTGACTTCGGTCTGGCCGTACACCATCACCTGCTTGCCGCCGGTGAGGGCCTTGAGGTCGATGCGCTCGCGGCGGCCGTTGAGGACCAGTTCGAAGCCGTCGTGGAGCAGGCCTTCGGCGTCCATCCGGGCGCTGGCGCCGGCTTCGCGCAGCAGGTCGGCGGTGCCTTGTTCCAGTACGCCGGCGCGGATGCGGCCGAGCACGTAGTCAGGCGTCTGGCGTTCGAGGATCACGCTGTCGATGCCAGCCTTGTGCAGCAGCTGGCCAAGCAGGAGGCCGGCAGGGCCGGCGCCGATGATGGCGACTTGAGTCTTCATGGGGTGGCTCCTTGGAGAGCGCTGTTGTTTTTGTCTCCTGCATTTTTTGTGGATGGGATCGGCCTTTGAAGGTAATTTCCAACAGTCTTCTTGGATTTTTCATGGATGTGGGCGGTGATCGAACAACGCGCTGACACGCCGGTCCCGGTGTTCCGCCTGTATGGCGAGACGACGGTGTGGCCGACGCCGGACCTGATCCACTGCGAATCCATCGCCTCGCGCAGCCGCCTGCATGACTGGGAAATCCGCCCGCATCGCCACGGCGATCTGGTGCAGTTGCTGTATGTGCAGTCCGGCGCGGCGGAGCTGGAAGTAGAGGGGCGGGTGACGCCAGTCCGCGAGGCTTCGCTGCAGGTCACGCCGGCGCTGGCTGTGCACGGCTTCCGCTTTGCCGAGGACGTGCAGGGCTGGGTGCTGAGCATGGGCCTGCCGCTGGCCGAGCAGCTCGGCGGCCTGCTGCAGAGCCCGGTACTGGAGCAGCCGGCGTGCTTCACGGTGGGCGAGGGCAAGCGCCAGCTGGATGCGCTGTTCGAGTCCATCGACCGTGAGTACGCGCAGCAGGCGCCGGGCCGCGACCTGATGCTGCAGTCGCTGCTCAACATGCTGCTGGTCTGGCTCAGCCGCCGGGCGCTGGAGCAGGCTCGCGCGCAGGCGAGCCTGCAGGATCGCGGCGTCGAGCATGTGCATGCGTTCTCCCGCCTGCTCGAGCAGGACTTCCGTTTACACCGGCCCATCGAGCATTACGCGGCGGCGCTGGGGATCAGCGCCGCGCACCTCAATGCGCTGTGCCGGCGACTGGCCGGGCAGTCGGCGCTACAGATGATCCACCAGCGCCTGCTGCTGGAGGCCAAGCGCAACCTGGTGTACACAGCCATGACCATCCAGCAGGTGTCGGACAGCCTGGGCTTCTCCGAACCCGCCTACTTCTCCCGATTCTTCAAGCGCTACGCCGGGGTCTCGCCCCGCGCGTTCCGCGAGCCGCGTTGAGCCGCCATGAATATCGATTCGCGTATCAAGTTCCGTCACCTGGTGTGTTTCCTCGAAGTGGCCCGGCAGGGCAGCCTGGCTCGGGCGGCGGACGCCCTGGCGGTAAGCCAGCCGGCCATCTCGAAGACGCTCAAGGAGCTGGAGGACCTGCTCGAGGCCAGCCTGTTCGAGCGCGGCAAGAGCGGCGCCAGCCTGACCGAGGCCGGCGTGGCCTTCCTGCGCTACGCCGGCCCTTGCGTGCAGGCGTTGCGCGACGGGGTGAACAGCCTGCGCGGCGGCGAGTACGCCTCCAGCACCGTGCGCCTTGGCGTGCTCTCCACCGTGGAAAGCCTGCTGATGCCGGAGACGGTGCGGCGCCTGCACGAGCGCCACCCGGCGCTGGTGGTCAGCGTGGTGACCGGGCCGAGCGCGCACCTGCTCTCGCAACTGCGGGTGGGCGAGCTGGACCTGGTGGTCGGCCGCATGACCGAAAGCCCGCAGATCCAGGGTCTTGCCTTCGAACACCTGTACAGCGAATCCATGACCCTGGTGGCCCGCGCCGGGCACCCGCTGCTGGGTCGCCCGCTGCCGCCCTCGGCGCTGGACGACTGGCCGCTGGTGCTGCCGTTGGCCGGCACCACCATCCGCAAGTCCGCCGACAGCCTGCTGGTGCAGAGCGGCCTCGGCCAGCCGCGTCGTCGACTGGAAACCCTGTCCACGGTACTCAGCCGCCGTTATGTATTGACCAGCGACGCGCTGTGGATCGCCCCGCTGGATTCGGTGCGCCTGGACCTGCGTTCCGGGGAGATGGTCGAACTGCCGTTGGACGTACAGGAACCGGGCGGTTCAGTAGGGGTTTGCAGCAACTCGACGCTGCCGCTTTCGCTCGGTGCGCACTGGTGCCTGGAGGTGCTGCGCGAGGTCGGGGAAGCGTACCGCGAGGGTGCTTATCCATAACTGAATGGTTATGGATTGTGGGCATCTTTTCAGTTTTCGGCGTCGGGCTTGCGGGCGACACTCCGTCGCACTGCCTGATGCAACAGGCTCCTATAAATCCAACAAGAGGAGACCGACATGTCCGACGCGGAGAACAGCCGCTTCGTCATTCGTGACCGAAACTGGCACCCCAAAGCCCTCACCCCCGACTACAAGACCTCCATCGCCCGTTCCCCGCGCCAGGCGCTGGTGAGCATTCCGCAATCGGTCTCCGAAACCAGCGGCCCGGATTTCTCGCACCTCAAGATGGGCGAGCACGACAACGACCTGCTGCTCAACTTCAACAACGGTGGCCTGCCCATCGGCGAGCGCATCATCGTTTCCGGCCGGGTCATGGACCAGTACGGCAAGCCCGTGCCGCACACCCTGGTGGAGATGTGGCAGGCCAACGCCGGCGGCCGCTACCGGCACAAGAACGACCGCTACCTGGCGCCGCTGGACCCGAACTTCGGCGGTGTCGGCCGTGCGCTGACCGACAGCGAAGGGCGCTACGTCTTCCGCACCATCAAGCCCGGCCCGTACCCATGGCGCAACGGCCCGAACGACTGGCGCCCGGCGCACATCCACTTCTCCATCAGCGGTCCGTCGATCTCCACGCGGCTGATCACCCAGTTGTACTTCGAGGGTGACCCGTTGATCCCGATGTGCCCCATCGTCAAATCCATCGCCAACCCGGACGCGGTGGAGTCGCTGATCGCGAAGCTCGACATGAGCAACGCCAACCCCATGGACTGCCTGGCCTACCGCTTCGACATCGTGCTGCGCGGCCAACGCAAGACCCATTTCGAGAACCAGTGAGGAGGACCGACCATGCCTATCGAACTGCTGCCGGAAACCCCCTCGCAGACCGCCGGCCCCTACGTACACATCGGCCTGGCGCTGGCCGCTGCCGGCAACCCGGCCCGTGACCAGGAAATCTGGAGCGAGATGGCCAAGCCCGGCGCGCCCGGCGAACACATCCTGCTGATCGGTAACGTGTACGACGGCAACGGCCACCTGATCCGCGACTCCTTCCTGGAGCTGTGGCAGGCGAATCACGAAGGTGTGTATGACGCTGCCTACGATCAGGAGAAGCCCTTCAACGGCTTCGGACGCACGGCAACGACCTTCGATGCCGGCGAGTGGCAGGTGCAGACCATCAAGCCCGGAGTGGTGAAAAACGCCGCCGGTGTGCCCATGGCGCCGCACATCAACCTGTCGCTGTTCGCTCGTGGCATCAACATCCACCTGCAGACCCGCCTGTACTTCGAGGACGAGGCGCAGGCGAACGCGGTGGACCCGGTGCTGAACCTGATCGAGCAGCCCGAACGTCGGCAAACCCTCATCGCAAAGCGTTGCGAGGTGGACGGGAAGCTCGCTTACCGGTTTGATATCCGCGTCCAGGGAAATGCGGAAACGGTGTTCTTTGACTTCTGATACACGACTACAGGAAACATCCGCCGAGCCGGTCGCCGACCGTGTCCGGCGGCACTTCGCTGCCGCGCTCGATGAGCGCGGCTACCGGGCCGACGATGCGCAGATGGCGGCGGTGGACCACCTCGCCATCTGGCTCGACGACTTCCTTGCCGGTCGCCATGGCTTCCTGCGCAAGCCGGTGGCGGGCGTCTACCTGTGGGGCGGGGTGGGGCGCGGCAAGAGCTTCGTCATGGACCAGTTCTTCGCCGCCGCACCGACCCAGGCCAAGCGCCGCGTGCACTTCCATGCGTTCCTGCAGGAACTGCAGGTGCGCATGCTGGCGATCACCGGGCAGTCCGACCCGCTGGTGCGCGTGGCCCGCGCCATCGCCGAAGAAACCCGGTTGCTGTGCTTCGACGAATTCCATGTGCATGACATCGGCGACGCCATGCTCCTGGGGCGGATGCTGAAGGTATTGGTGGACGAGGGCGTAGGCCTGGTCTGTACGTCCAACTACGAGCCGGAAAATCTCTGTCCGAATCCGCTGTACCGCGAGCGCTTCCGCCCGGCCATCGAGCTGATCGAAAAGCGCTTCGACGTGATTTCGGTGGATGCCGGGCAGGACTACCGCGAGCACAGTACGTCGCTGGAAGAGTGGGGCAGCTTTTTCTGGCCGGCACGTGCCGATGACCTCCAATTGATCGGTTCCAGGCTGGGGCTGGCAGCGGACGCGAAGTTCGACGAGGTGCTCAGCGTCAACCACCACCCGCTGAAGGTACACGCCCACGACGATCATTGTGCGTGGATGGATTTCAGCGAGATGTTCGAACGTCCGCGCTCGGCCAACGATTACCTGTGGCTGATCGAACACTACCCGCGCATGGCGGTGAGCGGTCTCGGTCCGCTGGCGGACTACCCGCCGGACGTGAGCATGCGCTTCCTCAACTTCATCGACATCGCCTACGACCGGCAGCTGAAGCTGCAGCTGTTCGCCAGAGTATCGCTGGAGGAGCTGGCGGCAGGCGGCGCAGCACTGGATTTCTCGCGCACGCTGAGCCGGCTGCGGCAGCTTAAGCTGGAGCCGCTGTAGCCGCGCTGTTTCAGCGAAGGACGGATTCAACCTGTAGGAGCGGGCCATGCCCGCGATCGCGAGCATGGCTCGCTCCTACAGGGTGCGTGCCAACGATCAGGCTGGGCGGGGGAGTGGTGAAGAGCCAGGAGCGGCGGCGCACGTGGCGCGCGTCCTGCTGTTCGCGAGCAAGCTCGCTCCTACGAAGAGCGCGCACGGACCTGTAGGAGCGAGCTTGCTCGCGAACCAACCCCTACACCAAGTGCCAACGGGAAGCCATCGCGGACGGAGTCCGCTCCTACGCTCAGGCGAAGGAGGGGCATTTCCGGGTGGGGAGAAGCTCTGTTCGATAATCGATCACTCGTATTGCGATAATCGCCCGCGCGTGTCGATAATCGCCCGGCATTCGCCTGCCAGGACAACAACAATGACCGACGCTCCCCGTGCCAGCCTGCCGCCCCTCGCGCCGCCGATCATCGCTTCGCCCGCCAAGCGCATCGAGGCCTTCACCGGCGACCCGAATTTCATGACCTCGCTGGCCCGTGGCCTGGCGGTGATCCATGCGTTCCAGGAGCGCAAGCGCCACCTGACCATCGCGCAGATCAGCCACCGTACCGAGATTCCCCGCGCCGCCGTGCGCCGTTGCCTGCACACGCTGATGAAGCTCGGCTATGTCACCTCCGACGGCCGCACCTATTCGCTGCTGCCCAAGGTGCTGACCCTCGGTCACGCCTACCTGTCTTCGACGCCGCTGGCGGTCACTGCCCAGCCGATCCTCGACCGTCTCAGCGAGCAGTTGCACGAGGCCTGCTCCATGGCCACGCTCGAAGGCGACGAGATTCTCTACATCGCCCGCTCGGCCACGCCGCAGCGCCTGATCTCGGTGGACCTGAGCGTCGGCAGCCGCCTGCCGGCCTACTGCACGTCCATGGGCCGCATCCTGCTTGCCGGGCTGAACGACGATGCGCTGGAGGATTACCTGGCCCACGCCGACCTGCAGGTGAAGACCAGCCGCACCGTACATACCCCGGAAATGCTCCGTGCGAGCATCGCCGAGATCCGCCAGCAGGGCTGGGTGATCATCGACCAGGAACTGGAGGTCGGCCTGCGCTCCATCGCCGTGCCGCTGAAGGATTCCGCCGGCCAGGTACTGGCCGCGCTGAACGTCGGCACCCACGCCGGCCGCGTCTCCCGCCAGGAACTGGAAACGCGCTTCCTGCCGGTGCTGCTGGAAGCCAGCCGCGAGCTGGGCACGCGGCTGTTCCATTGAGTGTGAGGGAGGTCGGGCGTCTTTCGCCGGCCTTCGGCATTCCCTGTTCGCTAACCGCCCACAGGCGCGATTATCGAATTGAACGGCTGAACGTCTCTTCGTACTGTTGAGCGACCCGTCCAGCCGGACGGGCAATAACAACAATGAGCGTCAGCCATGGCCCTTGTGTGCCTGCTTCATCCGCCGGTCCGTGCGTCCACCGGCTCGCGCCTCATTCCTGTCCAGCTTGCGGGAGTGCAGGGCGATCCAGCCGGCCTTCCCGCGACGACGCCTTCGCAGGAAGTCTTCGCATGACCAGCTCCGCCCACGTGCCCGCTGCCGGCACCCTCGACGTCCAGTCCTTCATCAACGCCCAGCCGCTGTCGCTGTACCAGTGCCGCATCGTGCTGCTGTGCTTCCTCATCGTTTTCCTCGACGGCCTGGATACCGCCGCCATGGGCTTCATCGCCCCGGCGCTGACCCAGGACTGGGGCATCGACCGCGCCAGCCTCGGCCCGGTGATGAGCGCCGCGCTGATTGGCATGGTGTTCGGCGCCCTGGGCTCCGGCCCATTGGCCGACCGCTTCGGGCGCAAGGGCGTGCTGGTGGTGGCGGTGTTCCTCTTCGGCCTGTTCAGCCTGATCTCGGCCTACAGCAGCAACCTTGAGCAATTGATGGCGCTGCGCCTGCTGACCGGCATCGGCCTCGGCGCGGCGATGCCCAACGCCACCACGCTGCTCTCGGAGTACACCCCCGAGCGCCTCAAGTCGCTGCTGGTGACCAGCATGTTCTGCGGCTTCAACCTGGGCATGGCGTCGGGCGGCTTCGTCTCCGCCAAGCTGATCCCGGCCTACGGCTGGCATAGCCTGCTGCTGCTCGGCGGCGTGCTGCCGCTGGTGCTGGCGGTGGTGCTGCTGGTGTGGCTGCCGGAGTCGGCGCGCTTCCTGGTGGTGCGCAATCGCGGGGCGGACAAGGTCAAGCGCGCCCTGGCGCCCATCGCGCCGGCCGAGGTGGTTGCCGCCCGTGACTTCAGCGTGCCCGAGCAGAAGACGGTGCAGAGCCGCAACGTGTTCAGGGTGATCTTCTCCGGCACCTACAGCGCCGGAACCCTGCTGCTGTGGCTGACCTACTTCATGGGCCTGGTGATCGTCTACCTGCTCACCAGCTGGTTGCCGACGCTGATGCGCGACGCCGGCGCGAGCATGGAACAGGCTGCCTTCATCGGTGCGCTGTTCCAGCTCGGCGGGGTGCTCAGTTCGGTGGCGGTCGGTTGGGCCATGGACCGCTTCAATCCGCACAGGGTCATCGGCATCTTCTACTGCCTGGCCGGGGTGTTCGCCTATTGCGTGGGGCAGAGCCTGGGCACCGTCACGCTGCTGGCGACCCTGGTGCTGGCGGCCGGCATGTGCGTGAACGGCGCGCAGTCGGCCATGCCGTCGCTGGCAGCACGCTTCTATCCCACTCAGGGTCGTGCGACGGGGGTTTCCTGGATGCTTGGCATTGGTCGTTTCGGCGCCATCCTCGGTGCCTGGATCGGCGCCACGCTGCTGGGCCTGGGCTGGAACTTCGAGCAGGTGCTGACCGCGCTGATGGTGCCCGCCGCCATCGCCACCGCCGCGGTGCTGATCAAGGGGCTGGTGAGCCACGCCGACGCGACCTGACGGACGCGTCTGAAAGGGGCCGCGATGCAAGGTCGTGGCCCTTCCGCCGGCGAACGTTTCCTACGCTGCAGAGCTCGACGCAATGTCGGTTGTTCTGGCGTCAATAGGATGAACGGTCTCTGGGTGGGAGTGAACGGTCGAAAAATCGCCCCGTTTCGCTGAAATAGATTCAACTCCCTGAAGAAATTGCTGTCGGACCAATAGCCAATCTTTGTCCTGGCACCCCAAAAGGGGGGCTCCACACGGGGCCCGGCCACCTGACCATCGTTGGAAAAGTCCATGGTTCTTCATGCAGTTGGATGCTCATTTTCCCGCCTGAAATCGCGGCGGGGCCCCGGACGCCAGGAAGGCTTCTCCCTGGTGGAAATGATGGTGGTTGTCGCGCTGCTGGCGATCTTCGCTGGCGTGGCCCTGCCGGGTTTTCGCTACCTGATCGAATCCAGCCGGGTGCAGAGCGGCGCCTCGACGCTTTTCCGGCTGTTCCAGGCCTCCCGCGCCGATGCGGTGAATACCCGCCAGACCCTCACGCTCTGCCCCAGCAGTGGAAACCTGCAGTGGGTGGTGGTGCGCGCCAGCACCTGTGGTTCGATCACCTCCACCTCGGTGAGCCAGCGCCTGGACCTGCCGAGCAGCCTCAGCGTGAGCAGCACCATCAGCAACCTCTCGTTCAAGCCTGATGGCAGCGCCGCGGCAGCTGACCTGGACATCTCCAGCAGCGGTACCAGCAAGGCATTCAGCATCAAGGTGGCCGCTTCGGGTTACATCAGCCTGCAGGGAGCGACCGGGCAATGAAACGGAACATGGCGAGCCGGAGCATGGCCGGTTTCAGCCTGGTGGAGGTGATGGTGGCCCTGCTGGTCACCTGCTTCGGCGTGCTCGGCATGCTGGCGATGCAGGGGCGAACCATCGCCTATGCCCAGGACACCATTCTGCGCAGCAACGCGGCGGAGCTGGCGGACGAGTTGATGGAGATGATGCGCACCGATATCTACTCCACCCAGGACGGCAGCGCGGCCCAGGTGGTGCCACCGACCAGTTGGGGCTACTACAAGGCTGCCAGCGCGTCATTTCCCACCGCTCCCAGCAGTTGCGCCTCACTGGCTTCGCTGACTGCCAGCCAGCGCCTGGCCTGCTGGTCGCAGCGGGTTAATCAGGCGCTGCCGGGCGCTTCCGGCCTGGCCAGCGAATTCTATGTCTGCCGCACCAATGGCAGCAGCAAGTGCAGCAACAGCGGGTCAGCCATCGAGATCCAGCTGGCCTGGCGGGTGAAGGCCGGCGAATGCCTGGACGCCAACGCCACCGGCGACAACACCATCTGCCGTTACGTGCTGCGGGAGGAACCCTAGGATGCGCAGGTCAGGCGTGCGTGCCCAGGCTGGGGTGACGCTCATCGAGCTGATGATCTCCATGGGCCTGAGCCTGTTCCTGATCCTGGGCATCACCCAGATGTTCCTCGACGGGCAGAACCGTTCGCGCTACTTCGATGGCCAGGCGCAGAACCAGGACAGCGCGCGCTACGCCCAGCAAATGCTTGATGGGCGCCTGTCGAAAGCCGGTTACCGGCGCCTGCCGTCCTCGCGCATGACCGCCGCGTTTCCCGCGCAGACCAGCAATGGCTGCGTCTTCGCAGCCGGCCAGGCGCTGGTGCGGGTGGATGCCAACACCGTCTGCCTGCGCTACCAGCCGCGCGACACCACTGACGTCGATTGCACCGGCGCATCGCTGGCCGGCCGCGCCGGGGTCAACAAGCCCTACAGCAACTACAGCCCGAGCAACAACGTGGTCGAGAAACTCACCCTGAGCAACGGCCAACTGGCCTGCAACGGCAGCGCTCTGGTGGAGAACGTGGTGGCGCTGCGCTTCGATTTCGGGGTGGACAGCGAGAGCGACGAATTCGATCGCCAGGTGGCGCAGTACGTCGCCACGCCGGCGGCTGGTCAGACAGTGCGCAGTCTGCGTTACGCGTTGCTGCTGGCCAGCAGCAGCTCGGTGAGCGGCGGCTTGGCTGCCACCACCTGCCAGCGCTGGCAGGACCTCTACGGCAGCAAGGCCTGCACCGATGGCGACGGGCCCGTGCGGCGCATCGTCAGCGGCACCAGCATGTTGAGGAACCTGATGCCATGAAACGACTGTCTTCCCGCCGGCAGCGTGGCGCGGTGTTGTTCGTCGCGCTGGTGATGTTGCTGCTGATCACCCTGGCTGCCGTCAGCGGCATGCGCGGCATGCAGCTGGAAGGGCGGATGACCGGCAATCGCCTGGAGCAGCAACGGCTGATGAGCGCGGCCGAGTCCGCGCTGCGCGAAGGAGAAGGGCGCCTGCGCAAGAGTACCCGCGCACTGGACAACTGCACGGCGGGCACCTCGCCGTGCTTCACCGCAGCGGCGACCAACTACAGCACCGACTTCAGCAAGTCCAACCTGTACTCCGGCATGGAAGGCGGCACCAGCCTGCTGCGCAGTGCGCGCTGGTACCTGCGCTACATCTCCAACAACTGCAAGGGCGGCGCGGGAGGCAGCGCGAATTCCTACCTGTCGAAGGGGCAGGTGGGGTGCACCTACTACTACGAGGTCAACTCCCAGGCCTACAAGGGCACGGCCACCAGCAAGGCCTGCGGTGCCGACGCGCTGTGCCTGCGCTCGACCTTCGGGCTGGTGATCCAGTGAATTTTTCCGGTCGTACAAGGATGCCGACACCATGAAGTCGTTGCGTGCGACGCTGTTCCTGCTGCTGTCCTGCCTGGCGGGTGGCCAGGCCTGGGGCGCGTCCCTGGCGCAGACGCCACTGTTCGTCAGCAACATCGCGCCGCCGATGAACATGCTGGTGGTGGGCCGCGACCAGAAGCTCTACTTCCCGGCCTACAACGACGCCTCCGACATCGACGGCGATGGCCAGCTGGACACCTACTACAAGCCCAGCATCGATTACACCGGCTACTTCGATTCCTATAAGTGCTACGTCTACGACGTCCTGAGCGGCACCTTCGCGCCGTCCAGCACCACCAGCACGAAGAAGTGCACCAGCGCCATCGGCCGCTGGAGCGGCGACTACCTGAACTACCTCACCATGTCGCGCCAGGATGTGCTGCGCAAGGTGCTCTACGGCGGCTACCGCTCTACCGACAGCGCCTTCTCCACGGTGCTCGAGCGCGCCTTCATCCCCAACGACGCGCACAGCTGGGGCAAGGAGTACCTGAGCGTCGCCCGCGACGGTTACAGCCTGGCGGACTACACCCCGATCCCGGTGCCGACCAACGGCAAGTACGTGCTCTTCGCCAACACCTCGATCGGCTCCAGCACGCTGGGCTCGTACAACAGCAGCGCCACGCCGCGGCTGCGGATCATCACCAGCCTGCAGCAGGCGCTGCTGGGCACTTACCGGATCTGGGGCTGGGTGTCGCGCGAGTCGGCCCAGGGCACCAACACCGTCACCAGCACCACCAACAGCGACACCACCATCATCCCCGCGTACGACCTCAACGTCCGGGTGCAGGTGTGCGTGGCCGGCCTGCTGGAAAGCAACTGCGCCCAGTACGGCAACCTCTACAAACCTACCGGTGTGCTCCACGACTACGGCGCCTCGGACAAGATGTACTTCGGCCTGGTCACCGGCACCTACGCCAACAACCTGCGCGGTGGCGTGGTGCGCAAGGCGGCGGCGTCCTTCAGCAACGAATACAACAGCTCCACCGGGCGCTTTCTGACCGACTCCACCACCGGCACCGGCTGCCTCAACGGCCGCTGCTACGTGAACAACAGCGGCATAGTCGCCAATCTCGACCGCCTGGTGTTTTCCGCCGGCTGCACTGACTCCAGCGGCTACAACCTCAATCCGCTGACCAACGGCAAGTGCGTCGACTGGGGCAACCCGCTCGGCGAGATGGCCTACGAGACGCTGCGCTACTACGCCGGCAAGGCGCCGACCGCGGCTTACGCGGCCGGCACAGCCGACACCAACCTGGGCCTCTCCAGCCTGACCAGCTGGGCCAACCCCTACAGCACCTACCCGTCCTGCACCCGGCCGTTCATGACGCTGATGAGCGACGTCAACCCGAGCTACGACTCGGATGTGCCGGGCAGCTCCCTGGGCACCGACAGCCAGCCGACCAACGACATCAGCTTCAACTTCGCCAGCATCGGCGCCACCCTGTGGAGCCGCGAGGTCGGCGGCAGTGCCTCGGTGA
Source organism: Pseudomonas sp. PDM22 (assembly GCF_014851965.1). Taxonomy (NCBI): domain Bacteria; kingdom Pseudomonadati; phylum Pseudomonadota; class Gammaproteobacteria; order Pseudomonadales; family Pseudomonadaceae; genus Pseudomonas; species Pseudomonas sp. PDM22. Next base: position 338,271 of record NZ_JACVAR010000006.1, on the reverse strand, counting down.
ACGTCGGCCAGTCCGGCGGCACCAATGACTCGGCGCCCACCGCCAAGACCGCCAGCAGCTTCGCCACCATTCGCGGGCTTGCCGAGGAGCCCACGCGCCAGGGCAGCTACGCGACCTCGGCCGTGTCTTTCTTCGGCAGCCAGAACGCGCTCACCACCGCGGGTTCGAACCGGGTGCAGAGCTTCTCCATCGCCCAGTCCTCGACCCTGCCCAACATCCGCATCAAGACCAGCAAGGGGACGCTGCGCCTGGTGCCGTTCAGCATGAACGTCAGCCAGAGCGTGGTCAGCCAGATCACCGGCTTCTACATCGACACATTGACCCGCGACAGCGCCGGCAACCTCACCTCCATCACCTTCCGCGTGGTCTACGACGACTCCGCACAGGGCCGTGACTACGACATGGACGCCATCGTGCTCTACACGGTGACGGCCAGGAGCGACGGTACCGTGGACGTGACCAGCCAGACCGAATACTCGGTGGCCGGCGATGAATCGCACATGGGCTACACCATGGCCGGCACCACCAAGGATGGCGTGTACCTGGAGGTCACCGGCGGTGGCAGCGGCAGCTCGCGTTTCCGGCTCGACACTCCGGATGGCCGTTCCCCCGGCGACTGCTCGTCGATCACCTGCGCGCTGTTGCCTGGCCTGAGCGGCAGCAGCGGGGCGCTCAGCGGCAACCGGCCGGCCTACCACACGCGCAATTTCACGCCGTCGGCCACTACCGCCGTGACCAGCCTGCAGGACCCCATGTGGTACGCCGCCAAGTACGGCAAGACCGACCTCACCAATTGGGACCGCGACGGCGATGGCGTGCCGGACAACTACTTCCTGGTCAGCAACCCCAGCAAACTCGCCTCCCAGCTCAAGTCGGCCTTCGACGACATCCTCCAGCTCAATACGTCGGTCGCCGCCGTGGCGGTCGACTCCCAGTCGCTGGACAGTGGCAGCTACACCTACGGCACCAGCTTCGTCACCGGCGACTGGACCGGCGACCTGCTGAAGAAGCAGCGAACCATGACCACCAGCAGCTCCGGCGCCGTCACCACGACCACAACCACGCTGTGGCGGGCGTCGGCGCAACTGGGCACACCCAGCGCGCGCAACATCCTGTTCGCCAAGAGCGGAGCGCTCACCGCCTTCAACTGGAGCAACCTGACCGCCGCCCAGCAGACCCAGCTCAACCGCACCGTCGCCGGAGTGGTGGATACCCAGGGGCAGGCACGGGTCGGATTCCTGCGCGGCGAGAACAACACCTTCCGCACCCGCACGACGCTACTCGGCGACATGATCAATTCGGCACCGGTGCTGGTCAGCGGCTCCGACTATCTGTCCTCGCGCGCCGACGCCCTGGAGGGCAGCACCACCTATGCGGCGTTCGCCACCGCGCTGGCGGCGAAGCCCTCGGTGGTCTATGTCGGCGCCAACGACGGCATGCTGCATGCCTTCAACGCGACCACCGGCGCCGAGATCTTCGCCTTCATCCCCAGCGCGGTGATCCCCAACCTGAACGCCCTCACCGCGCCGGACTACGGCAAGCAGCAAGGCACCGAGCATCGCTTTTTCGTCGACGGCACGCCCGTGGTGTCCGACGTCTACTACGGCTCGGCCTGGCACAAGGTCCTGCTGGGCAGCCTTGGCGCCGGCGGCCGCGAGGTGTTCGCCCTTGACGTCACCGACCCTGCCGCGCCCAGGCTGCTCTGGGAGTTCACCAGCGACAACGACAGCAGCCTCGGCTACACGGCGGCGCGTCCTTCCATTGCGCGCCTGCACAACGGCAAGTGGGTGGCACTGGTGCCCAATGGCTACGACATCGGCAGCAGCACTGCGTCGCTGCTGATCATCGACATCCAGACCGGTGCGTTGCTGAAGAAGATCACCGCCACGCCGAGCCTGACCGCCGCCGAGACCGCCTCTCTGGATGCCCTCAACAACGGCCTGTCGCGACTGTTCGTGGCGGACACCAACAATGACGGCATCGCCGACTATGCCTACGGCGGCGACCTGCTGGGCAACCTCTGGCGTTTCGACCTGATCGACACCAGCGGGGGCGACCCGCTCAACAGCACGGCCTCGGAGGCGCGATACGCCGTTTCCTTCGGCGGCAACCCGCTGTACGTTGCGCGCAATGCCAGCGGTACGCGCCAACCGATCACCACCGCGCCGTCGCTGGTCGATCACCCCAGCGGCACCGGCTACATCGTCGCCTTCGGCACGGGCCGCTATCTGCTCACCGCCGACAAGACCTCCACGGCGCAACAGAGTGTCTACGGCATCTGGGACCGCAAGATCGCCGGCGAGGCCACCACCTCCTCACTGACGGCGGCGCGCACGCGCAGCAACCTGCAGGCACAGACGCTCAGCACGGGGACCTTCAACAGCACCTCGACCTACACCCTGAGCAACAACGAAGTGGCGTGGTATGACACCTCTGGCAACACCGCCGATGCCAACGTCAACAAATGGGGCTGGTACTTCGACTTCCCGGTGGCCGGCGAGCGGCAGATCTACGACATGACGCTCTACGGCTCCGCCCTCATCTTCAGCAGCTCCACGCCGCAGACCGGCACCTGCGCCGCCGGCCTCTCCGGCACCCGCTACGCCATCGATCCCGAGCGCGGCGGGCTGACGCCGTACAACGTCTTCGACCTGAACAACGACGGCAGCTTCGATGCGCTCTCGGCGTTCATCACCGGCGGTGGCGATATCACCGTCTCCGGTGGCTACACCTACACCGGCGGCGAGGGCGGCGGCACCAACCTGCTGCCGGACGCCATCCGCACCAACTCCGGCACCGTGAGCGGCCGGCGTACCTGGCAGATCCAGCCAGCCAACTGACAGGGAGAAAGCATGAATCAACGTCGGCAGGAGAGGGGGTTCACCCTGATCGAACTGATGGTCACGGTGGCGATAGTGGCGATCCTCGCCGCCATCGCCTTCCCCAGCTACCAGCGTTACGTGCTGCGCGGCCACCGGGTCGAAGCCCAGGCCGTGCTCAGCGAGGCGGCGGCCCGGCAGGAGCGCTACTACTCGCAGAACAATGCCTACGCCAGCACTGCCGCCGCGCTGAACATGACCAGCAATGTCAACGCTCTGCAGTACTACAGCCTGGCCATTTCCAACATCACCGCCACCACCTACACGCTCACCGCCACCGCCACGGGCTCCCAGGCCAAGGATACGCCGTGCCTGAGCCTGAGCCTCGACCAGGCCGGCACTCGCAGCAATACCGGCACCGGAACCGGCACCACCTGCTGGCAATGAGTGGGCGACGAAAGCGTGCGATTGGCGAACACTGCGCCACAGGTCGAATTGCGCCGGCCGGTACCGGCCCCTAGGGTGAAGCGGATTCGTGGGCCTGCCTTGCACCTGGATTACCCGCGCGACCGTCCATCCCGGCCGATGCCCGTATTCCGGACCACGGCATAGACTGGGCGCACGAGCCGCGACGAAGAGCGCGGCCAACCACAAGAGTGAGTGCCTGTATGCAAAGCCTGCTGAGCGAGCGCAGCCGCGTGTTCGAGCGTGCCGATCCCTATGCGGTGTCCGGCTACGTCAACCAGCATGTGGGCACCCACGACCTGCGCCTGCCGGCCCACGGCCATCCCCAGGCCAGCCTCAATCACCGGCGTTTTGCCAGCCTCGACCTGTGCCGCATCAGCTATGGCGGCGCGGTGCGCGTCACCTCGCCGGCGCTGGAGAGCATCTTCCACCTGCAGATCCTCCTCAGCGGCCACTGCCTGTGGCGCGGCCAGCGCCAGGAGCACTACCTGGCGCCGGGCGAGCTGCTGCTGATCAACCCGGACGACCCGGTCGACCTGACCTACTCGGACGACTGCGAGAAATTCATCCTGAAGATTCCGGTGACCCTGCTCGAAGCCGTCTGCGCCGAGCAGCGCTGGAACCACCCGCGCGCCGGTGTGCGCTTCACCGAGAACCGCTACCAGCTGGGCGATCTGGAAGGCTTCGTCAACCTGCTGTCGATGGTCTGCCAGGAGTCCGAAGCCGGCGAGCGCCTGGCGCGGGTCGACGAGCACTACCAGCAGATAGTCGCCAGCAAGCTGCTGACCCTGCTGAAGACCAACGTCAGCCGCGAACCCATCGCCGGTGCCAGCGCTTCCTTCGAACGCATCGAGGCGTACATCGAGGGCCACCTGCGCGAGGACATCGATGTCGAAGCGCTGGCGCGCCAGGCTTCAATGAGCCTGCGCTCGCTCTATGCGCTGTTCGAGCGGCATGCAGGCGCCACGCCGCGCCAGTACATCCGCCGCCTCAAGCTGGAGCGCATCCGCGCCTGCCTGAGCGACCCGGCCTGCCCGGTGCGCAACGTCACCGAGCTGGCGCTGGACTATGGCTTCCTGCACCTGGGGCGCTTCGCCGAAGGCTACCGCCAGCAGTTCGGCGAATTGCCCTCGGAGACGCTCAAGCGCCGCAGCTGATCTCTGCTGGCTCACGCCGACGTTATGCTTGAGCACCAACGTAGGATGGCGTGGAGCGCAGCGATACCCATCAATTCCGGCGCACCGACAGCATGGGTATCGCAAGCTCCACCCATCCTACTCAAGCGTTCGCCGGGGAAGGCGGCAGGGCACCAGGCCATTCCTGCGAAAGCCGATTGGTAGGGCGCATAACGCGCCAGCGTTATCCGCCGCGAGGTGGCCGGCGGATAACCCGTTCCGGGTTATGCGCCCTACGTGCTGCCGTTCCTCCGATTCCCCGCTTCGCTTGCCGGGGTGGGGCTGTACTGGGAAGAGGCGTGCGCAATTCCTGCGCAATCCCAGCGAGGTCGCGTCCATGAATCCCACCCCGTTCATTCTCTCGCCGGGAGCGCGCAGCCCGGCCCTCAATGTCGTCGGCATCCGCATCAACGTGCTGGTCGCCGACACCGACTCGGCGGCGCAGCGGATTACCTTTCAGGCAGGCGAGGAGGGTGCCGGGCCGCCGCCGCACACCCATGACTGGGACGAGTCCTTCTATGTGCTCCACGGCGAAGTCGTCTTCACGGTCGCCGAACGCACGGCCGCCTGCCAGGCCGGCACGTTGATCCACATTCCCGCCGGCACCTTGCATGGCTTCAACTTCGGCCCCGGCGGTGGCGAGATGCTCGAAATCACCGGCGCCCAGAGCCAGGCCATCGAGATGTTCCGCGCCCTGGATCGCGAGCTTGCGCCCGGCCCCGTGGACGTACCGAAGACCGTCGAAGTAGCCGCTGAATACGGCGTTATCTTCCACCTCTGAATCCCCGGCGGCCTGCTCGCGCGGGCCTTCGTTGCGGCTTCACGGCAACCCTGCAGAAAACGGATAGCACTCTGCACAAAGCGGATATTGCCCCGCCGAACCCAGCCCTAACCTGAGCCTGCCTGAACAATAACAACGGAGGCCCCGGCCATGTCCCTGGGTATCGACTACCTGCGTTCGCTGCTTGAGGAAGACCCTGCCAAAGGCGTCTATCGCTGCCGGCGGGAGATGTTCACCGACCCGCGCCTGTTCGACCTGGAGATGAAGCACATCTTCGAAGGCAACTGGGTCTACCTCGCCCATGAAAGCCAGATCCCCGAGAAGAACGACTTCCTGACCACGATGATCGGTCGCCAGTCGGTCTTCATCGCGCGCAACAAGGACGGCGTGCTCAACGCCTTCCTGAACGCCTGCAGCCACAAGGGCGCCATGCTCTGCCGGCACAAGTCCGGCAACCGCGCAAGCTACACCTGCCCGTTCCACGGCTGGACCTTCAACAACTCCGGCAAGCTGCTCAAGGTCAAGGACCCGGCCGAGGCCGGCTACCCGGAAGGCTTCAACTGCGAAGGCTCCCACGACCTGACGAAAGTGGCGCGCTTCGAGTCCTACCGCGGCTTCCTCTTCGGCAGTTTGAAGGCCGAGGTCAAGCCGCTGGTGGAGCACCTGGGCGAGTCGGCGAAGATCATCGACATGATCGTCGACCAGTCCCCCGAAGGCCTGGAAGTGCTGCGCGGCTCCAGCAGCTACATCTACGAAGGCAACTGGAAACTCACCGCCGAAAACGGCGCCGACGGCTACCACGTCAGCTCGGTGCACTGGAACTACGCCGCCACCCAGAGCCAGCGCCAGCAGCGCGAAGCCGGCGAAGAAGTGAAGACCATGAGCGCCGGTGGTTGGGCCAAGCATGGCGGCGGTTTCTACTCCTTCGACCACGGCCACCTACTGCTCTGGAGCCGCTGGGCCAACCCCGAGGCGCGCCCGGCCTTCGAGCGCCGCGACGAACTGGCCCGCGACCATGGCCGCGCCCGCGCCGACTGGATGATCGAGAACTCGCGCAACCTCTGCCTGTACCCCAACGTCTACCTGATGGACCAGTTCAGCTCGCAGATCCGCATCGCCCGGCCCATCGACGTCAACCGCACCGAAATCACCATCTACTGCATCGCGCCCAGGGGCGAGAGCAGCGAGGCTCGTGCCCAGCGCATCCGCCAGTACGAGGACTTCTTCAACGTCAGCGGCATGGCCACGCCGGACGACCTGGAGGAATTCCGTTCCTGCCAGCAGGCCTACCAGGGCAGCGCGGGCGGCTGGAACGACATGTCGCGCGGGGCGCAGCACTGGATCGACGGCGCCGACGATGCGGCGCGGGAAATCGACCTGGCGCCGGCTCTGTCCGGCGTACGCACCGAGGACGAAGGCCTGTTCGTGCTGCAGCACCAGTACTGGCAGCAGATCATGATCGATGCGCTGGCCGCCGAGCAGGCCAATCGCATCGCCGTGACAGAGGAGGGCGTGTGATGAGCCGCTACGAGAGCGTCCGCGACTTCCTCTACCGCGAAGCGCGCTACCTCGATGACAAGGACTGGGATGCGTGGCTGGAGCTGTACGCCGCCGACGCCACCTTCTGGATGCCCTCCTGGGATGACCGCGACCAGCTCACCGAAGACCCGCAGCGGGAAATCTCGCTGATCTGGTACGGCAGCCGTGGCGGCCTGGAAGACCGCGTGTTCCGCATCAAGACCGAGCGCTCCAGCGCGACCCTGCCGGACACGCGCACCTCGCACAACCTGAGCAACATCGAGGTGCTCGGCGAGGCCGACGGGCAGTGCCAGGTGCGCTTCAACTGGCACACCCTGAGCTTCCGCTACAAGACCGTCGACAGCTACTTCGGCACCAGCTTCTACACGCTCGACGTGCGTGGCGAGCAGCCGCTGGTAAAGGCGAAGAAGGTCGTGCTGAAGAACGACTACGTCAGGCAAGTCATCGACATCTACCACATCTGATTCGCCGTCGCAGGCTGTGCGGCGCGTGCGTGGATTCGCCGCGCGCGATGCTGCCTGCGCGGCACCGAGGTGCACGCCATGAACCACAAGATCGCCCTCAATTTCGAAGACGGCGTTACCCGCTTCATCGACGCCAGCCCCAGCGAGACCGTGGCCGATGCGGCCTACCGCCAGGGCATCAACATTCCGCTGGATTGCCGCGACGGCGCCTGCGGCACCTGCAAGTGCTTCGCCGAAGCCGGCCGCTACGACCTGGGCCAGGACTACATCGAGGACGCGCTCACCGAGGACGAAGCCGAGCAGGGCTACGTGCTCACCTGCCAGATGCGCGTGCAGAGCGATTGCGTGGTGCGCGTGCCGGCCTCCTCGCAAGTCTGCAAGACCGCCCAGGCCAGTTTCGAGGCCAGCATCAGCGCGGTGCGCCAGCTCTCCGAAAGCACCATCGCGCTGTCGATCAAGGGCGAGTCGCTGAGCAGGCTGGCCTTCCTGCCGGGGCAGTACGTCAACCTGCAGGTGCCGGGCAGCGAGCAAAGCCGCGCTTACTCCTTCAGCTCGCTGCAGAAGGACGGCGAGGTCAGCTTCCTGATCCGCAACGTGCCGGGCGGCCTGATGAGCAGCTTCCTCACCGGTCTGGCCAAGGCCGGGGACGCGCTGTTCCTGGCCGGCCCGCTGGGCAGCTTCTACCTGCGCGAGATCAAGCGGCCCTTGCTTCTGCTGGCCGGTGGCACGGGCCTGGCGCCCTTCACCGCGATGCTCGAACAGATCGCCGAGCGCGGCAGCGAACATCCGCTGCACCTGATCTACGGCGTCACCCATGACTTCGACCTGGTGGAGATGGACCGCCTGGAAGCCTTCGCCGCGCGCATCCCCAATTTTACCTGGAGCGCCTGCGTGGCCAGCCCGGAGAGCAGCTATCCGCGCAAGGGCTACGTCACCCAGCACATCGAGCCGGTGCATCTGAACGACGGCGAGGTGGACATCTACCTCTGCGGTCCGCCGCCGATGGTCGAGGCAGTCAGCCAGCACATCCGCGAGCAGGGCATTACGCCGGCGAATTTCTATTTCGAGAAGTTTGCGGCGAGTGCGGCCTGATGGCGCTCCGCCGGTAAAGCCCCTCTCCCTAACCCTCTCCCTTCAGGGAGAGGGCAGGGGAGAGGGTGGTGGACCAAACGAAGATGCCAAAAGAGGTCACCGTGAACCGATTCAATAACAAAACCGCCCTCGTCACCGGCGCCGCCCAGGGCATCGGCCGGCGCGTCGCCGAACGCCTGGTGGAAGAGGGCGCCAAGGTCATCGCCGTGGACCGCTCGGAAATCGTCCACGAACTGCAGGACGCCATCGGCCAGCACGGCGAAGTGCTCACCCTGACCGCCGACCTGGAACGCTACGCCGACTGCCAGAACGTAGTCGATGAGGCAGTAAAGCGCTTCGGCCGCCTCGACATCCTGGTCAACAACGTCGGCGGCACCATCTGGGCGAAGCCCTTCGAGCATTACGCCGAGGACGAGATCGAAGCCGAGGTGCGCCGCTCGCTGTTCCCGACCCTGTGGTGCTGCCGCGCGGCGTTGGTGCCGATGCTCGAGCAGGGCGCGGGCGCCATCGTCAACGTCTCGTCCATCGCCACCCGTGGGGTTAATCGCGTGCCCTACGGGGCGGCGAAGGGCGGGGTGAACGCGCTGACTGCGTGCCTGGCCTTCGAGACCGCCGAGCGCGGCGTGCGGGTCAACGCCACCGCGCCCGGCGGCACCGAAGCGCCGCCGCGGCGCATCCCGCGCAACGCGGCGCAGCAGAGCGAGGAGGAGAAAGCCTGGTACCAGCAGATCGTCGACCAGACCCTCGACAGCAGCCTGATGAAGCGCTACGGCAGCATCGACGAGCAGGTCGGCGCGATCCTCTTCCTCGCCTCCGACGAAGCCAGCTACATCACCGGCGTGACCCTGCCGGTGGGCGGCGGCGACCTGGGCTGAGTCGCCGCCATGATGCCCTTACGGCAGGTTTGCGCCGATCAGTTGCAGGCAGCGTTGCAGCGGCGCACTGACGTCGCCGCGGCGCTGGCTGAGGATGATCGGCGAGACCGCCCCGGCGTCGGTCAGCGTGGCGTAGCCGATGTCGGCGCGGTGCTGCTGTTGCACCGACGCCGGCACCAGCGCCACGCCCAGCCCGGCGGCGACCAGGCCGATGGCGGTCTGCAATTCGTTGGTCCATTGCGCCACGCGGATGCCCAGGCCGTGGTTGGCGAACAGCGCCAGCACGTGGTCGGCGTAGCTGGGGCGCGGATTGGCGGGGTAGAGCACGAAGTCCTCGCCGGCCAGCTGTTCCAGGCTCAGCAGCGTGCCGAGCAGGCGATGGCCGGCGGGCAGCACGGCGACCATCGGCTCCTCGCGCAAGACCTGCTGGGTAATTGCCGGATCGTCGATGCGGATGCGCCCGAAGCCGATGTCGATGCGCCCGCTTTTCAGCGCCTCGACCTGCTGCACCGTGGTCATTTCCTGCAGCCCCAGCTCCAGAGCGGCGTCGCCGCGCAACTCGCGGATCAGCTCGGGCAAGCCGTCGTACAGCGTCGAGGGCGCGAAGCCGATGCCGAACCACTGGCGCTCGCCCTGGCCGATGCGCCGGGTGCTCTCGCAGATGCTTTCCAGCTGCGCCAGCAGGGTGCCGGTCTGCTCGTGGAAGTAGCGCCCGGCGTCGGTCAGGCGCAGCGGCCGGCCACGCTCCAGCAGCGCTACGCCAAGCAGTTCCTCGAGTTGCTGGATCTGCCGGCTCAGCGGCGGCTGGGCGATGTGCAGGCGCTCGGCGGCGCGGGTGAAGTTGAGGGTGCCGGCCACTTCGCGGAAGTAGCGCAGGTGTCGCAGCTCCATGATACCTCCAGGGTATGCAACAAGATGGCAACGATATTGGACTGCCTGCAGGCCCCGGCGCAATCCTTCGTCAGTCGTGAAAAGACCTGTCGGGTATCGCCGCAATGCGGCCCGGCCCATCCACAAATCCAAGACCGGAACGCCGTCCATGAGTAGCCCCGTCATCGAACGCATCGAGTCGATCATCGTCGACCTGCCGACCATCCGCCCGCACAAGCTGGCCATGCACACCATGCAGCAGCAGACGCTGGTGATCATCCGCCTGCGCTGCTCCGACGGCGTCGAGGGCATCGGCGAAGCCACCACCATCGGCGGCCTGGCCTATGGCAACGAGAGCCCGGAAAGCATCAAGGCCAACATCGACGCGCACTTCGCGCCGCTGCTCAAGGGCCAGGACGCCAGCAACATCAACGCCTGCATGCAGCGCCTGGACAAGTCGATCAAGGGCAACACCTTTGCCCGCTCGGGTATCGAGAGCGCGCTGCTGGACGCCCAGGGCAAGCGCCTCGGCCTGCCGGTCAGCGAGCTGCTCGGCGGTCGGGTGCGCGACAGTCTCGAAGTGGCCTGGACCCTGGCCTCCGGCGACACCGCCCGCGACATCGCCGAAGCCGAGCAGATGCTCGACATCCGCCGCCACCGCATCTTCAAGCTGAAGATCGGCGCCAACCCGCTGGAGCAGGACCTCAAGCACGTGGTGGCGATCAAGAAGGCCCTGGGCGAGCGCGCCAGCGTGCGCGTGGACGTCAACCAGGGTTGGGACGAATCCCAGGCCATCCGTGGCTGCCAGGTGCTCGGCGAGAACGGCATCGACCTCATCGAACAACCCATCTCGCGCATCAACCGCAGCGGCCAGGTGCGCCTGAACCAGCGCAGCCCGGCGCCGATCATGGCCGACGAATCCATCGAGAGCGTGGCCGACGCCTTCAGCCTCGCCGCTGACGGCGCCGCCAGCATCTTCGCCCTGAAGATCGCCAAGAACGGTGGCCCGCGCGCCGTGCTGCGCACTGCGCAGATCGCTGAAGCCGCCGGCATCGCGTTGTACGGCGGGACCATGCTCGAAGGCGCGGTCGGCACCCTGGCCTCGGCCCACGCCTTCCTCACCCTGGAGAAGCTGACCTGGGCCACCGAGCTGTTCGGCCCGCTGCTGCTCACCAAGGAAATCGTCACCGAGGCGCCGGTCTACCGCGACTTCCAGCTGCACGTTCCGCGCACGCCCGGCCTGGGCCTGACTCTCGACGAGGAGCGCCTGGCGCGCTTCCGCCGCCACTGATTTGCAACCCTTTCCGACTGCCCGATAGAGGAGAAGACCCGATGCTGTTCCACGTGAAGATGACCGTGAAATTGCCCGTCGACATGGACCCGGCCAAGGCCGCCCAGCTCAAGGCCGACGAGAAGGAGCTGGCCCAGCGCCTGCAGCGCGAGGGCAAGTGGCGCCACCTGTGGCGCATCGCCGGGCACTACGCCAACTACAGCGTGTTCGACCTCGCCAGCGTCGAGGAGCTGCACGACACCCTGATGCAGCTGCCGCTGTTCCCGTACATGGACATCGAGGTCGACGGGCTCTGCCGCCATCCGTCCTCGATCCATACCGACGACCGCTGATTTCTGTCCGAACGACTCAACAAGAACAAGACTTGAGGATCGCATCATGACCGTGAAGATTTCCCAGACTGCCGACATCCAGAAGTTCTTCGAAGAGGCCAGCGGCGCCCTGAATGACCAGGGCAACCCGCGCGTGAAGAACCTCGTCCTGCGCATCCTGCAGGACACCGCGAAACTGATCGAAGACATGAACGTCACCCCCGACGAATTCTGGAAGGCGGTGGACTACCTCAACCGTCTCGGCTCCCGTCAGGAAGCCGGCCTGGTCGTCGCCGGCCTCGGCGTCGAGCACTACCTCGACCTGCTGCTGGATGCCCAGGACGCGGCTGCCGGCATCGGCGGCGGTACCCCGCGCACCATCGAAGGCCCGCTGTATGTGGCCGGCGCGCCGCTGTCCGAAGGCGAAGCGCGGATGGATGACGGCAAGGACGCGGGCACCGTGATGTTCCTTTCCGGCCGCGTGTTCGACCCGCAGGGCAAGCCGCTGGCCGGCGCCGTGGTCGACCTCTGGCACGCCAACACCCAGGGCACCTACTCGTACTTCGACAGCACCCAGTCCGAGTTCAACCTGCGCCGGCGCATCGTCACCGACGCCGAAGGCCGCTACAAGGCCCGCAGCATCGTGCCCAGCGGCTACGGCTGCCCGCCGGACGGCCCGACCCAGGAGCTGCTCGACCAGCTCGGTCGCCACGGCCAGCGCCCGGCGCACATCCACTTCTTCATCTCCGCGCCGGGGCATCGCCACCTGACCACGCAGATCAACCTCGCAGGCGACCAGTACCTGTGGGACGACTTCGCCTATGCCACCCGTGATGGGCTGATCGGCGAGGTGCGTTTTGTCGAGGACGCGGCTGCCGCCAAGGCGCGCGGTGTGGGAGGGCGCTTCGCCGAGATCGAGTTCGACTTCCAGCTGCAGCAGGCGGTTTCTGCCGATGCCGAGGATCGCAGCAACCGTCCTCGCGCCTTGCAGGAAGCCTGATTCCCGCCAACGCTCCGACTTTGCCCGTAACCCCGACGTAGGATGGCGGGGAGCGCAGCGATACCCATCGATCCGTGCACCGACCGCATGGGTATCGCTGCGCTCTACCCATCCTACGCAGAGCGCCCTGATGCTCCGCAGCTCGGGCTGTCGCAGGCATGGTCAACTCCTACAGATCAACGCTGTGCCAACACTGTAGGAGCGGGCCATGCCCGCGACCCGCGGACAACGTCTGCGTCCACCTTCAGACACCTCCGATCCCGTGAAAACCAGCCGTTAGCCCCCTAAGAGAAGTGTTCGATATTCGCACCAATAGTCGATTATCGCATTGTTCGCTCATCCCCCCGACGGTACTGTTTTCCCATCGGCACCCCCTACACCACGAGACCGACCATGGCTGAACTCCTGACTCTCCGCGAAGCGGTCGAGCGCTTCGTCAACGACGGCGATACCGTCGCGCTCGAAGGCTTCACCCACCTGATCCCGACCGCTGCCTCCCACGAGCTGATCCGTCAGGGCAAGAAAGACCTGCACCTGGTGCGCATGACCCCCGACCTGGTCTACGACCTGCTGATCGGTGCCGGCTGCGTGCGCAAGCTGACCTTCTCCTGGGGCGGCAACCCCGGTGTCGGTTCGCTGCATCGCCTGCGTGACGCGGTGGAGAAGGGCTGGCCGCGGGAGCTGGAGATCGACGAGCACAGCCACGCCGACCTCGCCAACTCCTACGTCGCCGGCGCCTCGGGCCTGCCGTTCGCCGTGCTGCGCGCCTACGCCGGCTCCGACCTGCCGAAGGTCAACCCGAACATCAAGTTCATCAACTGCCCGTTCACCGGTGAGCAACTGGCTGCCGTGCCGTCGGTGCGCCCGGACGTCACCGTGATCCACGCGCAGAAGGCCGACCGCAAGGGCAACGTGCTGCTGTGGGGCATCCTTGGCGTGCAGAAGGAAGCCGCCCTGGCCGCCAAGCGCTGCATCGTCACCGTCGAGGAAATCGTCGACGACCTGAATGCGCCGATGAACTCCTGCGTGCTGCCGACCTGGGCACTGTCCGCCGTCTGCCTGGTGCCTGGCGGTTCGCACCCGTCCTACGCCCACGGCTACTCCGAACGCGACAACCGCTTCTACCAGGCCTGGGACCCGATCGCCCGCGACCGCGACACCTTCAACGCCTGGATCGATACCTACATCCGCGGCACGAAAGATTTCAACGAGTTCAAAGCCAAGCTCGCGGAGGCCAAGTAATGAGCGCCTACAGCACCAATGAAATGATGACCGTGGCCGCCGCCCGCCGCCTGAAGAACGGTGCCGTCTGCTTCGTCGGTATCGGCCTGCCGTCCAAGGCCGCCAACCTCGCGCGTCTGACCGCCTCGCCGGACGTGGTCCTGATCTACGAATCGGGCCCCATCGGCGCCAAGCCCAGCGTGCTGCCGCTGTCCATCGGTGACGGCGAGCTGGCCGAGACCGCCGACACCGTGGTGCCCACCGGCGAGATCTTCCGCTACTGGCTGCAGGGCGGGCGCATCGACGTCGGTTTTCTCGGCGCAGCCCAGGTCGACCGCTTCGGCAACATCAACACCACTGTCATCGGCGACTACAACAAGCCCAAGGTGCGCCTGCCTGGCGCCGGTGGCGCGCCGGAGATCGCCGGTTCCGCCAAGGAAGTGCTGATCATCCTCAAGCAGTCCCACCGCACCTTCGTCGACAAGCTGGCCTTCATCACCTCGGTCGGCTTCGGCGAGGGCGGCGACCATCGCAAGCAGCTCGGCCTCCCAGGCAAGGGCCCGGTGGCGATCATCACCGACCTGTGCATCATGGAGCCGGAAGCCGGCAGCAACGAATTCATCGTCACCACCCTGCACCCGGGCGTGACCCGCGAGCAGGTGGTCGAGAACACCGGCTGGGCGATCCGCTTCGCTGAGCAGGTGACCGAGACCGTCGCGCCGACCGACGTGGAGCTGGAAGCTCTGCGCGCCCTCGAAGCTCGCACCGCCGCCGCCCACGGCCAGCTGGGAGGTGAGGAATGAGCCGCGAGGTCTTCATCTGCGACGCCGTGCGCACGCCCATCGGTCGCTTCGGCGGCTCGCTCTCCGGTGTGCGCGCCGACGACCTCGCCGCCGTGCCGGTGAAGGCGCTGCTGGAACGTAACCCGCAAGTCGACTGGGCCGCGCTGGACGAGGTCTACCTCGGCTGCGCCAACCAGGCCGGCGAGGACAACCGCAACGTGGCGCGTATGGCGCTGCTGCTGGCCGGCCTGCCGGAAAGCGTGCCGGGCGTGACCCTCAACCGTCTCTGCGCCTCGGGCCTGGACGCGGTAGGCACCGGCTTCCGCGCCATCGCCAGCGGCGAGGCCGAGCTGGTCATCGCTGGCGGCGTCGAGTCCATGTCCCGCGCGCCCTACGTGATGGGCAAGGCCGACAGCGCCTTCGGCCGCGGTCAGAAGATCGAGGACACCACCATCGGCTGGCGCTTCATCAATCCGCTGATGAAGGCGCAGTACGGCGTGGACGCCATGCCGCAGACCGCCGACAACGTGGCCGACGATTACAACGTCAACCGCGCCGACCAGGACGCCTTTTCCCTGCGCAGCCAGCAGCGTGCCGGCGTCGCCCAGGCCAACGGCTACTTCGCCGAGGAAATCGTCCCGGTGGTGATCAAGGGTCGCAAGGGTGACACCGTCGTCGACACCGACGAACACCCGCGCCCGGACACCACCCTGGAAGCGCTGGCCAAGCTCAAGCCGGTCAACGGCGAAGGCAAGACCGTCACTGCCGGCAACGCTTCCGGCGTGAATGACGGTGCCGTGGCTCTGATCCTCGCCAGCGCCGAGGCGGTGAAGAAACACGGCCTGACGCCGCGCGCGAAGGTGCTCGGCATGGCCAGCGCCGGTGTCGCCCCGCGCGTGATGGGCATCGGCCCAGTGCCGGCGGTGCGCAAGCTGCTGGAGCGCCTGAACCTGTCGGTCGACCAGTTCGATGTCATCGAGCTGAACGAAGCCTTTGCCGCGCAAGGTCTGGCGGTGACCCGTGATCTGGGCATCGCCGATGACGACGTACGGGTGAACCCCAACGGCGGCGCCATCGCCCTCGGCCACCCGCTGGGTGCCAGCGGCGCGCGCCTGGTGCTGACCGCTGTGCACCAGCTGCAGAAGTCCGGCGGCAAGCTTGGCCTGTGCACCATGTGCGTGGGCGTAGGGCAGGGCGTGGCGCTGGTCGTCGAGCGCGTCTGACCTCTGGCCTTGTAGGGCGCGTAACCTGGAACAGGTTATCCGCCGGCCATGGGTCGGCGGATACGCTGGCGCGTTATGCGCCCTACGAAAGGCAACTCTCCGGTCATACTGTCCGACAACGCCCGCCGATCTCCGGAGCCACCTCGTGAGCACCCACCTTCTGTTCGACGCCTACTTCACCCAGCCCGCCATGCGCGCGATCTTCAGCGACCACGGCCGGGTGCAGGGCATGCTCGACTTCGAGGCCGCGCTGGCCCGTGCCGAGGCCCGCGTGGGTGTGATCCCGGCAAGCGCCGTGGCGCCCATCGCCGCCGCCTGCCGCGCCGAACTCTACGATTTCGCTGCACTGGCGCAGGCCATCTGCAGCGCCGGTAATTCCGCGATCCCGCTGGTGAAGGCGCTGGGCAAGCGTATCGCCGCCGAGGACGCCGAAGCCGAGCGCTACGTGCACCTGGGCGCCACCAGCCAGGACGCCATGGACTCCGGGCTGGTCCTGCAACTGCGTGCCGCCATCGAGCTGCTCGAAGGCGACCTTGTCCAGCTGGCCGACGCGCTCGCCCTACAAGCACAAGCCCACGCCGGCACGCCCATGGTCGGCCGCACCTGGCTGCAGCACGCCACGCCCGTCACCCTCGGCATGAAGATCGCCGGCTGGCTGGGTGCGATTACCCGCCATCGCCAGCGTCTGAGCGAACTCAAGCCGCGCCTGCTGTGCCTGCAATTCGGCGGCGCCTCCGGCAGCCTCGCCGCGCTGGGCGAGCAGGGCTTCGCCGTGGCCGAAGCGCTGGCTGAAGAGCTGGACCTGCAACTCCCCGAACAACCCTGGCACACCCAGCGCGACCGCCTGGTGGAGTTCGCCAGCCTGCTCGGCCTGATCGCCGGCAGCCTGGGCAAACTGGGCCGCGATCTCAGCCTGCTGATGCAGACCGAGGCCGGCGAAGTCTTCGAGCCTTCCGCGCCGGGCAAGGGTGGTTCCTCCACCATGCCGCACAAGCGCAACCCGGTGGGCGCCGCCGTGCTGATTGGCGCGGCGACCCGCGCGCCCGGCCTGGTCTCGACCCTGTTCGCCGCCATGCCCCAGGAGCACGAGCGCAGCCTCGGCCTGTGGCACGCCGAATGGGAAAGCCTGCCGGAGCTGTGCTGCCTTGTCTCCGGTGCGTTGCAACAGGCGCTGAGCCTGGTGCCGGGCCTGGAAGTCGACGCCGGGCGCATGCTGGCGAACCTCGACCTGACCCGTGGCCTGGTGCTCGCCGAAGCCGTGAGCATCGCCCTGGCCCAGCGCATCGGCCGCGACGCCGCACACCACCTGGTGGAGCAGTGCTGCAAACAGGCGGTGAAGGAGGGTGCACACCTGCGCGCGGTGCTCGGTGCCAACGCCGAAGTCGCCGCCCAACTGAATGCCGAAGAGCTGGATCGCCTGCTCGATCCCGCCCATTACCTGGGCCAGGCGCGCCGCTGGGTCGAGCGCGCGCTGGCCGAACACCACGCACTTTCTTCGCGCAAAGAATCCCCATAGGAGCCTTGCATGCCTGCCGTACGTCTCGCCGATGGCGACCTGAATTACTTACTCGAAGGGCCGCAACTCTCAGGCCCCGCCGACGCTCCGGTTTTGGTGCTGTCCAACTCCCTGGGCACCGACCTGCACATGTGGGACGCGCAGGTCGCCGCCTTCGCCGAACACTTCCGCGTGCTGCGCTATGACACCCGTGGCCACGGCGCTTCGCTGGTCACTCCCGGCCCGTACAGCGTCGAGCAGAATGGCCGCGACGTGCTGGCCCTGCTGGACGCTCTGGACATCCCGCGCGCGCATTTCTGCGGCCTGTCCATGGGCGGCCTGATCGGCCAGTGGCTGGCCATCCATGCGCCGGAGCGCATCGAGCGCCTGGTGCTGTGCAACACCGCCGCCAAGATCGGCACCCCGGAAGTCTGGAACCCGCGTATCGAGACCGTGCTCAGCGGCGGCGCCGAGGCCATGCGCAATCTGCGTGATGCTTCGATCTCGCGCTGGTTCACCGCCGACTTCGCCGAAGCTGAGCCGGGCAAGGTCGAGCCTATCGTCGGCATGCTGGCGCAGACTTCGCCGGAAGGTTACGCAGCCAACTGCGCGGCTGTGCGTGATGCCGATTTCCGTGGAGAGATCGGTGCTATCTCGGCGCGGACCCTGGTGGTCTGCGGCGCTGCCGACCCGGTGACCACCACCGAGGACGGCCGCTTCCTGCAGGCGCGCATTCCCGGCGCCGAGCTGGCGGAATTCCGCGCCGCGCACCTGTCCAACGTGCAGGCCGGCGATGCCTTCAGCCAGCGCGTGCTGGACTTCCTGCGCGCATAACTGCTTTTCGTAGGAGCGAGCTTGCTCGCGAACAAACCCCGCTGCGGGCTCGGGTTCGCGAGCAAGGGCTAGGCGCCCCCCTCGGTCCTACAGGCCAACACCGGAGTTAGAGATGGACGAGAAAGAACGCTACGAAGCCGGCATGCAGGTGCGCCGCGCGGTGCTGGGCGATGCCCACGTCGACCGCAGCCTGCAGAAGCGCAACGCCTTCAACGAAGAGTTCCAGGAAATGATCACCCGCCATGCCTGGGGTGACATCTGGACCCGCCCCGGCTTGCCGCGCCACACCCGCAGCCTGATCACCATCGCCATGCTGATTGGCATGAACCGCGAGGGCGAGCTGACGCTGCACCTGCGCGCCGCGCGCAACAACGGCGTGACCCGCGAAGAGATCAAGGAAGTCCTGCTGCAGAGTGCGATCTACTGCGGCATCCCGGCCGCCAACGCCACCTTCCACCTCGCCGAGGCGGTGTGGGACGAGCTGGGCACCGAGTCGCTGGGCGACGCCTGATCAGCGCCGCCCGGACCACGCATCCGGGCGGTGACTGATTGGCGAGAGCGCTGATCGCAGGTAGGGGCTGTTCTTGTAGGGCGCATAACGCGCCAGCGTTATCCGCCGCAGGATCGCCGGCGGATAACCTGTTCCAGGTTATGCGCCCTACGATGGATCGTGGGCATGGGCCGGGTGCCCCAGCCCATCCGAATGCGATGTCCCTGTAGGAGCGGGCCATGCCCGCGATGGCGGAACAGGCCTGCCGGCCTGCCAGCCGGATCGCGGAGAAGCTCTGTTACGAGATCAAGAGCCGCTCTCCACGAATCTGGAGAGACTCAGCTCTCCAACTCCTTCCTGTCCCTGAACAGCTCGAGCGCCTGCGGGTTGGCCAGCGCGTCGGTGTTCTTCACCGGCTGGCCGTGCACCACGTTGCGTACCGCCAGTTCGACGATCTTGCCGCTGATGGTGCGCGGGATGTCGCTGACCGCGAGGATCTTCGCCGGCACATGGCGTGGGGTGGTGTTGCTGCGGATGGTCTGGCGGATGCGTTCCTGCAGCGCTTCGTCCAGTTCCACGCCGTCACGCAGTCGCACGAACAGCACCACGCGCACGTCGCCTTGCCACTCCTGGCCGATGGCGATGGACTCCAGCACCTGTTCGATCTTCTCCACCTGGCGGTAGATTTCCGCGGTGCCGATGCGCACACCGCCGGGGTTGAGTACGGCATCGGAACGGCCATGGATCACCAGACCGCCGTGCTCGGTTTCCTCGGCGTAGTCGCCGTGGGCCCAGACGCCGGGGAAGGTGGCGAAGTAGGCATCGAGGAATCTCTCGTTGTTCTCGTCGTTCCAGAAGCCCGCCGGGATGGACGGGAAGTGCCGCACGCAGACCAGCTCGCCTTTCTCGCCGCGCACCGGTCTGCCGGCCTCGTCCCAGACTTCCACCGCCATGCCCAGTGCCTTGCACTGGATTTCCCCGCGCCACACCGGCAGGGTCGGATTGCCGATGGCGAAGCAGGAAACGATGTCGGTGCCGCCGGAGATCGACGACAGGCAGAGGTCGGGTTTCACCTCGCGGTAGACGTAGTCGAAGCTCTCGTGGGCCAGTGGCGAACCGGTCGAGAGCAGGGTCTTCAGACGTTCCAGCGAGTGGCTCTGGCGCGGCCGCACGTTGGCCTTTTCCAGTGCGGCGATGTACTTGGCGCTGGTGCCGAACACGCTGATGTTCTCCGCGTCGATCAGGTCCATCAGGCGCTCGGGGCCGGGGTGGAAGGGCGAGCCGTCGTAGAGCACCAGCGTCGCGCCGACGGCGAGTCCCGAGACCAGCCAGTTCCACATCATCCAGCCGCAGGTGGTGTAGTAGAACAGCGTGTCTTCGTTGCCCAGGTCGACGTGCAGGCCGTGCTCCTTCAGGTGCTGCAGCAGCACGCCGCCGGCGCCGTGGACAATGCACTTGGGCACGCCGGTGGTGCCGGAGGAGTAGAGGATGTACAGCGGGTGGTCGAAAGGCACCGGGGTGAATACCGGCTCGCCGCCGCTGTGGAAGAAGTCCTGCCAGAGGCTGACCAGCGCCGGCGTCTGGAAGTCGCTGCGTCGCGCGTGGCCGTTGGCGTAGGGGACGATCACCAGCTGCTCCAGGGTGGGCAGCTGGGCGAGGATTTCGTTGAGTTTGGCGCTGAGGTCCAGCATCTTGCCGGCGTAGCGGTAGCCGGCGCAGGCGATCAGCACCTTGGGCTCGATCTGGCCGAAGCGGTCGATCACGCCATGGGTGCCGAAGTCTGGCGAGCAGCTCGACCAGGTGGCGCCGAGGCTGGTGGTGGCGAGCATGCCGACCACGGTCTGCCAGGTGTTGGGCATGAAGGCCGCGACGCGGTCGCCGACGCCCACGCCGGCTTCGCGCAGGGCACACTGCAGGCCGGCGACCTGGGCGGCCAGCTCGGCATGGCTGATCACCTCGCGACGCTCATCCTCGCTGATGGCGATCAGCGCCGGCTTGTTGTCGCGACGGCGCAGCAGGTGTTCGGCGAAGTTCAGGGTGGCGCCGGGGAACCAGCGCGCATCGGGCATTTCCGGGCCTTCCTCGAGGACCGCCGTGGGCGCCTCGTGGAACTGCACGCCGAAGGTGTCGATGATGGCCAGCCAGAAGGCTTCGCGCTCGGCGATGCTCCAGGCATGCAATGCGGCGTAGTCGGGCAGGTCGACTCCGTGCTGCTGCGCCACCTTGCGGCGGAAGGCGTCCATCCGGGTGGCGGCGATGCGTTCGGGGGAGGGTGTCCAGAGCAGTGGGTTCATTGACGACGACTCCAGCGAAGGAACGGTGGGCACCGCCGACCAGCGGCCCCCATCATCTTGACACGAAGCGTCGCCGGAAGTGCTTCGCCGCTGCGGGTGAATCACTGCGCGACCCAGCCGCCGTCCATGTTCCAGGCGGCGCCGCGGACCTGGGCGGCGGCTTCAGAACACAAGAATAGCGCCAGCTCGCCCAGCTGGTCGGCGGTGACGAAGTCGAGCGACGGCTGCTTCTCCGCCAGCAGGTCGTGGCGTGCCTGTTCGGGTGTGGCACCGGCTGCTATCCGCGCGTCGATCTGCTGCTGCACCAGCGGCGTCAGCACCCAGCCGGGGCAGATGGCGTTGCAGGTGATGGCGCTGGTGGCGGTTTCCAGGGCGGTAGTCTTGGTCAGGCCGATCACCCCGTGCTTGGCGGCCACGTAGGCGCTCTTGCCGGCAGAGGCGACCAGGCCATGGGTCGAGGCGATGTTGAGGATGCGCCCCCAGCCGCGCTGGCGCATGCCCGGCAGCGCCAGGCGGGTGGTGTGGAACACCGAGGAGAGGTTGATGGCGATGATCGCGTTCCAGCGCTCCACGGGGAAATCCTCCAGCGCCGCGACGTGCTGGATGCCCGCGTTGTTGACCAGGATGTCGAGGCCGCCGAACTCGCGCTCGACGTAGGCGATCATCTCGGCGATCTGCTCGGGTTGCGCCATGTCTGCGCCGTGGTGGCCGATGCGTGTGCCATGTACCGACAGCTCGCGTACCGCCGCGTCGATATCGCCGAAGCCGTTGACCACCACGTTGGCACCCGCCTGTGCAAGGCGTGCGGCGATGCCCAGGCCGATGCCGCTGGTGGAGCCGGTGACCAGTGCGGTCTTGCCTTTGAGAGTCATGCAAATCTCCTCTGGAACGGGTTGGCCGCATTGCTGCGACTATCAAAACATTGGATTGCCCGGAATTCGTTTGTGGCCTTGCGAGCTAGAGCAGAACAAGGAAAAAGCAGGCGAGGACGCGGAGTTGACGTGTAGTCAATGAGCAGCCATCGCCTGCTTTTGACGCAGTTATGCCGACGCGCAGCTAGCCACAAGCGGATTCTCAGACGATGCCGGTGGCGTAGAACGTGCCGATCACCACGAACACCGCGAGGGTCTTGATCAGGGTGATGGCGAAGATGTCCTTGTAGGCCTCGCGATGGGTCAGGCCGGTGACCGCGAGCAGGGTGATGACCGCGCCGTTGTGCGGCAGGGTGTCCATGCCGCCGGAGGCCATGGCCGCGACCCGGTGCAGCACTTCCAGCGGGATGTTGGCGGCGTGGGCGGCGGCGATGAACTGCTCGGACATGGCCGCCAGGGCGATGCTCATGCCGCCCGACGCCGAGCCGGTGATGCCGGCCAGGGTGGTGACGGTGATGGCCTCGTTGATCAGCGGGTCGGGAATCTTCTTCAGCGCATCGGCCAGCACCAGGAAGCCCGGCAGCGAGGCGATCACCGCACCGAAGCCGTATTCCGAGGCCGTGTTCATGGCCGCCAGCAGCGCGCCGCCCACGGCGGTCTTGCTGCCCTCGGCAAGCTTGCTGCGGATCACCGTGAAGCTGGTCACCAGCACCAGCAGGATGCCCAGCAACAGCGCCGCCTGCACCGCCCAGATGCCGGTCAGCTTGGCCACGTCGCTGGCCACCGGGGCGGCCATGCCGGCCAGTTGCAGGCTGTGGGTCTTGCCGTAGACCTGGGGAATCCAGTGGGTGAACAGCAGGTTGGCGACGCCCACCAGCACCAGGGGCGAGAGCGCCAGCAGCGGGTTGGGCAGCCGGATGTCGTCGGCGGTTTCCGGCTCGTTGCGCAGCTCGCTGCCGTAGCCCTCGCCGGCGGCGCGCGCCTTGCCGGCCTGGCGACGCAGGAACAGTATGCCGACGCTGAACACGAAGAGGCTGCCGATCAGCCCCAGCCAGGGCGCGGCCCAGCCGGTGGTGTTGAAGAAGGCGGTGGGGATGATGTTCTGGATCTGCGGGGTGCCGGGCAGGGCATCCATGGTGAAACTGAACGCGCCCAGGGCGATGGTCGCCGGGATCAGCCGCTTGGGAATGTTGCTCTGGCGGAACATCTCGGCAGCGAAGGGGTAGACCGCGAACACCACCACGAACAGCGAGACGCCGCCGTAGGTGAGCAGGGCGCAGACCAGCACGATCACCAGCATCGCCTGGCTGGTGCCAAGCAGGCGGATGGCGGCGGCGACAATGGAGCGCGAGAAGCCCGACAGCTCGATCAGCTTGCCGAACACCGCGCCGAGCAGGAACACCGGGAAGTAGAGTTTGACGAAGCCGACCATCTTCTCCATGAACACCCCGGTGAAGGCCGGGGCGACGGCGGCAGGGTCCGTCAGCAGCACCGCGAGCAGTGCCGCGATGGGGGCGAAGAGGATCACGCTGTAGCCGCGGTAGGCGGCGAGCATCAGCAGGGCGAGGGCCGCAAGGGCGATGACCACGCTCATCGAAGTATCTCCAGTTGTCGCGCGGCCAGGAGCCGCGCGTCGTTCTTGTTGTAGTGGGCTTGCTTGACGATCAGGAGTCAGGCGGTCAGTTGGTTACCAGAGCGGCAGCACGTAGCTGAGGATCAGGCGGTTCTCGTCCAGGTCGTTGCCGAAGTGGCTGGAGCGCACCGTCGCATTGCGCCACTTCACGCCGACGTTCTTCAGCGGGCCGCTCTGCACCACGTAGCCGATATCGGTGTCGCGTTCCCATTCCTTGCCTTCGGGCTTGCCCGCGCCCAGCTCGATGCTGTCGCCGGACAGGTAGCGCGTCATGAAGGTCAGGCCGGGAACCCCGAGGGCGCCGAAGTCGTAGTCGTAGCGGGCCTGCCAGGACTTCTCGTCGCGGTTGGCGAAGTCGCCGATCTGCACGAAGTTGACCAGGAAGGCGTCGGTGCCGCCGATGTAGGCGAAGCCGGTGTCGCCGCTCATCTTCTGGTAGCCGGCGCCGAAGCCGTGGCCGCCCAGGGTGTAGGTGAGCATCGCGCCGAAGGCGCGGTTGTCGACGTTGCTGTGGCCGTCGTCGTCGGAACGCGCGTAGCGCAGGTCGGTCTTCAGCGACTGGCCGGCAGCGACGGGCAGCACATGCACCAGGTTGACGATGTGCTGGTCGTAGAGCCCGTCGAGCTTGGCGTAGCTGTAGCCGGTGGTGAGTTGCGGCGTCCACTTGTAGCTCAGGCCGGCGAAGTCGAACTGGTCGCTGGTGTCGGTGGCGACGATGCCGCGCGCGCTGCCGCTGGTGACGGTCATGTCCTCGCGGTTGGACGAGTCGCGCTGGCTCACCTGGCGCAGGCGGCCACCATCGAAAGTCAGGCCGGCGAACTCGGCGGAATTCAGGTGCGCGCCTTCGAAGGTCTGCGGCAGCAGGCGCGAATCGTTGGCCAGCACGGTGGGCAGCTTGGGCAGCAGGGTGCCGATCTTCAGCGTGCTTTTTGAGGCGCGCAGCTTGGCGGTCAGGCCCAGCTCGCTGTAGTCGTCCGGCGCGCCGTTGACCTTGTCCTTGTCGCGCGGCAGCAGGCCGGAGCCGGCGCGGTCGGGGCTGGAATCCAGCTTCACGCCGAGCAGGCCGAGGGCATCCACGCCCACGCCGATGGTGCCTTCGGTGTAGCCGGATTCGTAGCGCAGCAGAAAGCCCTGGGCCCATTCGTCCTGCTTGGACTGCGCGGCGTTGTCCTGGCGGAAGTCGCGGTTGAAGTAGAAGTTGCGCAGTTCGACGCTGGCCTTGCTGTCGGCAAGAAATTCGGCGAAGGCCTGGGGCGAAAGGACGAGGGTGGAACCGAGGGCGGCCAGAATGGCGGTACGGCTCATCGGGTGATCTCCTGGCGCGGCGCCGTGTGCGAAGCGGGACTAGCCGTGGTGTCCGCTGGGGTCTGTTCGCGTTCGGGCAGCGTTGATTGTTGTTATGTCGGCTGTGCGGCGCGAAGGCCGCGAGAGGCGACATAGCCAGGACCGTGCCAGGATTGTAACTATCTGATTTTCAAGTCTTATTTTGAGAAAATCGACTGCTGATGGATATCGTTTGTCTCTGAATGGAGACGGATTTCCGCAAGGCTATGCCAGGGGGCAGTGATTTTGTGGAGAAACTGGCTTGTCTCTTTTTTGAGACTTGTCTCTGTTTCGGGATTGGTGGGTCAGGATTGCAGACCCAGTGTCGCCATCTTCTTGTACAGGGTGGAACGGCCCAGTCCGAGGCGCTGCGCGGCGGCGTCGACGTTGCCGGCCTGCTCGGCCAGGGTGTTGGCGATCAGCTCGCGCTCGAAGGCATCCCGTGCCGCATAGAAATCCTGCCCTTCGCCCAGCCTGGCTGACGGCGCTGCTGTGCCGACCGGCAACGGTTGCAGCTCACCCAGCGCCGAGCGCAGGGCGGCGGCATCGATCTGCGGGCGGTCGCCCAGCAGCACGGTGCGCTCCAGCAGGTTGCGCAGTTCGCGCACGTTGCCCGGCCAGGCGTGCCGGGCGAGCAGGGCGAGGCCGCCGGCATCCAGCTCGAAGAGGGTCTGGCGGTCGTCGCGCAGGCCGTCGAGGATGGCTTCGCACAGCGCCGGCAGGTCTTCCAGGCGCTCACGTAGCGGCGGAATCTCGATGGGCAGGACGTTGATGCGGTAGAACAGGTCGGCGCGGAAACGCCCTTCGCGCACGGCGGCGTCGAGGTCGATGGAGGTGGCCGCGATCAGGCGGATGTCGCTGCGCAGCACCTCGTTGGAGCCCACCGGCTCGAATTCCTTTTCCTGCAGCACGCGCAGCAGCTTGCTCTGCAGGGTCAGCGGCATGTCGCCGATCTCGTCGAGGAACAGCGTGCCGCCCTGGGCGATCTGCAGCTTGCCGGCGCGGCCCTTGCGGTCGGCGCCGGTGAAGGCGCCCGGTGCGGTGCCGAAGAACTCGGCTTCCAGCAGGGTCTCGGGGATGGCGGCGGCGTTGAGGCTGACGAAGGGTTTGTCTGCGCGTGGCGAAGATGCATGGATGGCATGGGCGAGCAGTTCCTTGCCGGTGCCGGTCTCGCCCAGCAGCAGGATCGGCGCCTCGCTGGCGGCGCCGCGGCGGGCGCGGCGCTTCACTTCCAGGCTGGCCGGGCTGGTGCCGATGAAATGCGCGAAGCTGTACTTGGCCTGGCGCGCCTGCAGCAGCGAGCGGGTCGAGGCCAGTTCGGCCTGCATGCGCTGGTAACGGGTGAGCAGCGGCGAGAGTGCGCGCAGTTCGTCGAACAGGGCAAAGCCGATGCCGCCGATGACCACGCCTGAATCGTCGCGGATCGGCACGCGCATGACCACCAGCGGGTCCTTGGCCATGTCGAGGATGTCCAGCAGCATCGGCCGGCCGCTGCTGACCACTTCGCGCATCAGGCTGCCGGGGATCACCTGTTCCACCGGGCGGCCGACGGCCTGCTCGGCGCTGTCCAGGCCGAAGCGCTGGGCGTAGCGTTGGTTGATCCAGACGATGCGCGTCTCGCGGTCGACTATCACCGTGCCTTCGCTGAACTGCTCGAAGATCTCGAACAGCGAGCGGATCGCCAGTTGGCGGACGCTGGGGTAGTCCTTGAGGCTGTCGGTATCGGTCATCGGTGGGCCGTGCGCGAGGAGGGCAGAGGGCGCACTGTACCGGGATGTGGAGATGAGGTCAGCCGGGTAGGGCGTTATCCGCCGATCCTTCGGCGGCGCATAAAGCGTTCCGCTTTATGCGCCCTGCGGTCTGCGACGAGTGTCGTGGATCCCTGTCAGCGCTTGGACAGCTGCGCCTTGGCCACGCGCGAGCCGTTGGGCTTGTCGAGCACGGCGCAGATGCGCTGGCCGGCGTCGATCAGCAGGTCCAGGTCGATGCCGGTGTGGATGCCCAGGCCGTTGAGCAGGTAGAGCACGTCTTCGGTGGCAACGTTGCCGGTGGCACCCTTGGCGTAGGGGCAACCGCCGAGGCCCGCGACCGAGCTGTCGAACACCGCGATGCCTTCAAGCAGGCTCGCGTAGACGTTCGCCGTGGCCTGGCCATAGGTGTCGTGGAAGTGCCCGGCCAGTTGCGCGCGCGGCACGCGCTGGCCGACGACTTCGAACATGTGCCGGGTAGCGCCGGCGGTGCCGACGCCGATGGTGTCGCCCAGGGAAACTTCATAGCAGCCCATGGCGTGCAATTCCGCAGCGACGGCAGCAACCTGTTCCGCGTCCACCTCACCCTGGTAGGGGCAGCCGAGCACGCAGGAGACGTAGCCGCGCACGCGCACGTTGTGGTGGCGCGCCGCTTCCATGATCGGCACGAAACGCTCCAGGCTTTCCTTGATCGAGCAGTTGATGTTCTTCTGCGAGAAGGCTTCGGAGGCGGCGGCGAATACCGCGACTTCCTTGACCTGGGATTCCAGCGCGGCCTCGAAGCCTTTCATGTTCGGCGCCAGGGCGGCGTAGGTGACGCCAGCCTTCTGCTGGATGCCGGCGAAGACTTCGGCCGAGCCGGCCATCTGCGGTACCCACTTGGGCGAGACGAAGCTGCCGACTTCGATGTAGCTCAGTCCGGCGGCGGTGAGGTCGTCCACCAGGCGCACCTTGTCGGCGACGGCGATGGGCTGTTTCTCGTTCTGCAGGCCGTCGCGCGGGCCGACTTCGACCAGGCGGACGGATGGGGGCAGGGTCATGGAATGTCCTCGTTGGGTTCACGCGAAGGGCGGTGCTTTCTGCAGGAGCGAGCTTGCTCGCTCCTGCAAATGCGGCATCAAGCGGAAGTCGTGTAGGGCGCATAAAGCGGAACGCTTTATCCGCCGTTGTCTGGCGGCGGATAACGCTGGCGCGTTATGCGCCCTACAAAAGCCGGCGTCAGGCCGACGCCTCCTCCAGCTCCACCAGCGCCGTACCTTCCGACACCAGTTCGCCTTCGCTGCAATACAGCGATTTCACCACGCCAGCGTGCGGCGCGCGAATGCTGTGTTCCATCTTCATCGCTTCGAGCACCACCAGCGCGGCGCCGGCTTCGACGCTCTGGCCGGGTTCGACCAGGATGCGCACGATGCTGCCGTTCATGGGCGCGCCCAGGCCACCCTGGTGCGAGTGCGCGGCTTCGGCCTCGGCGATAGGGTCGAAGCGTTGCACGCTGACCAGCTCGCCGTTCCATTCCAGGTAGAGGCTGTCGCCACGGCGGATCACCTGGTGACGGCGGCGGATGTCGCCGTCCTTCACGTCCAGATACTGGCCGTCCAGATTCGCAATGCGCTGGCCATCAGCGTGGCGCAGGCGCACGACATGCGACTCGCCCTTGGCCAGCAGGTGCAGGTCGGTTTCCCCCGGCAGGCCACTGCGCCAGCCGCTCTGGGCGGACCATGGCGAATGGGCATCGTCGCCACGCACGCGGGCGGCTTCGCTCTGCACCCAGGCTTCGGCGGCGAGCTGCCAGAAACGCTCAGGCAGGGCGGTGGCCGCGGGCAGCAGGTCATCCTGGTAGCGGCCGATGAAGCCGGTATCCAGCTCGCCCTTGGCGAAGGCCGGGTGGGCCAGCACGCGGCGCAGGAAGGCCAGGTTGGTCTTGAAGCCGCCGACGGCGGTTTCGCCGAGCATCGACAGCAGGCGCTGGCGCGCTTCCTCGCGGTTCTCGCCCCAGGCGATCAGCTTGGCCAGCATCGGGTCGTAGAACGGCGAGATGTCGTCGCCCTCGCGGATGCCGCTGTCCACCCGGCGGCCGGGGCCGGCGGCGGGTTCGCGGTACAGCGCGAGGTGGCCGCTGGCAGGCAGGAAGCCGCCCTCAGGGTCTTCGGCGTAGAGGCGCACTTCGATGGCATGGCCGATCAGCGGCACCTGTTCCTGGGTGATCGGTAGCGGTTCACCACGGGCGACGCGAATCTGCAGGGCGACCAGGTCGAGGCCGGTGATGGCTTCGGTGACCGGGTGCTCCACCTGCAGGCGGGTGTTCATTTCCATGAAGAAGAACTGGCCGCTGCCTTCGTCGTAGAGGAACTCCACGGTGCCGGCGCCTACGTAGCCGATGGCCTGGGCGGCGCGCACGGCGGCCTCGCCCATGCCCTGGCGCAGTTCCAGGGAGAGGCCCGGAGCCGGCGCTTCTTCCACCACTTTCTGGTGACGACGCTGAATCGAGCAGTCGCGTTCGTTGAGGTACAGGCAGTTGCCGTGCTGGTCGGCGAATACCTGGATTTCCACGTGGCGCGGCTTGGTCAGGTACTTCTCCACCAGCATGCGCGAGTCGCCGAAGCCGGACTGTGCTTCACGCTGGGCGGATTCCAGCGCCTCGGCCAGTTCGGCCTCGCGCTCGACCACCTTCATGCCCTTGCCACCACCACCGGCAGCGGCCTTGAGCAGCACCGGGTAGCCGATGCGCTCGGCCTCGCGCTGGAAGGTTGCGTAGTCCTGAGCTTCGCCGTGGTAGCCGGGTACCAGTGGCACGCCGGCGGTTTCCATCAGCGCCTTGGCGGCGGACTTGCTGCCCATGGCGTCGATGGCGCTGGCCGGCGGGCCGAGGAACACCAGCCCGGCCTCTTCGCAGGCGCGGGCGAAGCCGGCGTTCTCCGAAAGGAAGCCATAGCCGGGGTGAATGGCCTGCGCACCGGCGGCTTTCGCGGCGGCCAGTACGGCGTCCGCGCGCAGGTAGCTTTCAGCGGGTTTGGCGCCGCCCAGGTCGATGGCGATGTCCGCCTCCTCGACGTGGCGGGCGTTGCGGTCGGTGGCGCTGTGCACGGCCACGGTGGTCAGGCCCAGGGCCTTGGCGGTGCGCATCACGCGGCAGGCGATCTCGCCGCGGTTGGCCACCAGCAGGGTATCGATCTTCTTCATCAGACTTGCTCCTGCCAGGCCGGTTTGCGTTTTTCCAGGAAGGCGCGCAGGCCTTCCTGCCCTTCGGGGCTGATGCGGATGCGGGCGATGGCGGCTTCGGTGTAGCGGCGGCGCTCGGGCGTGAGTTCGCCGGCGCCGATTTCGTGGAACAGCGCCTTGCAGGCCACCAGGGCCGCCGGACTGTTGTTCAGCAGGTTGGCGATCCAGGCGTCGGCTTCGTCATCCAGGTCGGCGGCCGGGTAGTGCTCGTCCACCAGGCCCAGTTCGCGGGCGCGCAGGCCGCTGAAGCGTTCGGCAGTCATGGCGTAGCGGGTGGCGGCACGCTGGCCGATGGCCTTGGTGACGAACGGGCCGATGGTCGCGGGGATCAGGCCGATGCGCACTTCGGACAGGCAGAACTGCGCGTCCTCGGCGGCCAGCGCCATGTCGCAGCAGGCCACCAGCCCGACGCCACCACCGAAGGCCGCGCCCTGCACGATGGCGAGGGTCGGCTTGTTCAGCTGGTGCAGGTTGTAGAGCAGTTCGGCGAGCTGCTGGGCGTCGTTGAGGTTGCCCTGGTAGTCCAGCTGCACGGATTCCTGCATCCACGCCAGGTCCGCGCCACCGCAGAAGTGCCGGCCGCGGCCGCGCAGCACGACCAGGCGCACGCGCTCGTCGCTGGCCACGGCAGCCAGCGCCTGGATCAGCTCGGCGATGGTCTGGGCGTTGAAGGCGTTGTTCTTCTCCGGGCGGTTCAGCCAGAGAGTGGCGACGCCGCGCGGGTCGATGTCAAGCTCAATGTTCTGATAGTCGGTCATGGCTGCGGCCTTACATGCGGAAGACGCCGAAGCGCGTGGCTTCGACAGGCGCGTTGAGCGAGGCGGAGAGGGCCAGGCCGAGCACGTCGCGGGTCTGCGCCGGGTCGATGACACCGTCATCCCACAGGCGCGCGCTGGAGTAGTAGGGGTGACCCTGGCGCTCGTACTGTTCGAGGATCGGCGCCTTGATCTTCGCCTCGTCCTCGGCCGACAGCGCGTTACCGGCGCGTTCGGCCTGCTCGCGCTTGACCTGGGCGAGCACGCCAGCGGCCTGCTCGCCGCCCATCACGCCGATCCGCGCGTTGGGCCACATCCACAGGAAGCGCGGGTCGTAGGCACGGCCGCACATGCCGTAGTTACCGGCGCCGAAGCTGCCGCCGATGATCACGGTGAACTTCGGCACCTGCGCGCAGGCCACCGCGGTGACCAGCTTGGCGCCGTGCTTGGCGATGCCGCCGGACTCGTACTTCTGGCCGACCATGAAGCCGGTGATGTTCTGCAGGAACACCAGCGGGATGCCGCGCTGGCAGGCCAGTTCGATGAAGTGCGCGCCTTTCTGCGCGGCCTCGGCGAAGAGGATGCCGTTGTTGGCGAGGATCGCCACCGGGTAGCCGTGAAGGTGGGCGAAGCCGCACACCAGGGTGGTGCCGAACAGCGCCTTGAACTCGTCGAATTCGCTGCCGTCGACCAGCCGGGCGATGATCTCGCGCACGTCGAAGGGCTGCTTGCTGTCCACCGGGATCACCCCGTACAGCTCGTCGCTGGCGTACAGCGGGGCGCGCGGGGCGCGGGTGTTGAGCTGGCCCTGTTTGCTCCAGTTGAGGTTGGCGATGCAGCGGCGGGCGAGGGCCAGCGCATGCTCGTCGTCCTCGGCGTAGTGGTCGGCCACGCCGGAGGTCTTGCAGTGCACGTCGGCGCCGCCCAGGTCCTCGGCGCTCACCACCTCGCCGGTGGCGGCCTTCACCAGCGGCGGGCCGGCGAGGAAGATGGTGGCCTGGTTGCGCACCATGATGGTCTCGTCGCTCATCGCCGGCACGTACGCACCGCCGGCAGTGCAGGAGCCCATCACCACGGCGATCTGCGGGATGCCCTGGGCGCTCATGTTGGCCTGGTTGAAGAAGATCCGCCCGAAATGCTCGCGGTCGGGGAACACTTCGTCCTGGCGCGGCAGGTTGGCGCCGCCGGAGTCCACCAGGTAGATGCACGGCAGGCGGTTCTGCTGGGCGATGGTCTGGGCGCGCAGGTGCTTCTTCACGGTCAGCGGGTAGTAGCTGCCGCCTTTCACCGTGGCGTCGTTGCCGACGATCATGCATTCCACGCCTTCCACGCGGCCGATGCCGGCGACCACGCCGGCGGCGGCGACGTCTTCGCCGTACACCTCATGGGCGGCGAGCGCGGAGACTTCGAGGAACGGCGAGCCGGCATCGAGCAGGCGGTTGATGCGCTCGCGCACCAGCAGCTTGCCGCGCGCGGTGTGCTTGGCCTGGGCAGCGGCGCCGCCGCCTTCATGGACGCGGCCGAGGACGGCGCGCAGGTCCTGGACGTTCTCCAGCATGGTCGCGGCGTTGGCGGCGAAGTCAGGAGAGCGCGGATTGATCTGGGTGTGCAGGATGGCCATGGTTGGCTCCATCAGGTTGAGCTGGGCGCGGGGGCTTTCCCCTCACCCCGACCCTCTCCCGGAGGGAGAGGGGGCGCATTCGGAACGCTGGGATTTCAGCCGGCACCGCCCGGTTCCCTCTCCCTTTGGGAGAGGGTTAGGGTGAGGGTGCTTTCCGGCTGATCAGCGGGTCTCGTTGAACAGCTCGCGGCCGATCAGCATGCGGCGGATTTCGCTGGTGCCGGCGCCGATCTCGTAGAGCTTGGCGTCGCGCAGCAGGCGGCCGGTGGGGAACTCGTTGATGTAGCCGTTGCCGCCGAGGATCTGGATGGCGTCCAGGGCCATCTGGGTGGCGCGCTCGGCGGTGTAGAGGATCACCCCGGCGGCGTCCTTGCGGGTGGTCTCGCCACGGTCGCAGGCCTGGGCCACGGCATAGAGGTAGGCGCGGCTGGCGTTGAGCTGGGTGTACATGTCGGCGACCTTGCCCTGGATCAGCTGGAACTCGCCGATGCTCTGGCCGAACTGCTTGCGGTCGTGGATGTAGGGGACGATCACGTCCATGCAGGCCTGCATGATGCCGATCGGGCCACCGGCGAGGACGACGCGCTCGTAGTCCAGGCCGCTCATCAGCACCTTCACGCCGCCGTTGACTGCGCCCAGTACGTTCTCTTCCGGCACTTCCACGTCATCGAAGAACAGCTCGCAGGTGTTCGAGCCGCGCATGCCCAGCTTGTCGAACTTGCTGCCACGGCTGAAGCCTTTCCAGTCGCGCTCGACGATGAACGCGGTGATGCCGTGGGCGCCTTTCTCCGGCTCGGTCTTGGCGTAGATGACGTAGGTGTTGGCGTCCGGGCCGTTGGTGATCCAGGTCTTGCTGCCATTGAGGACGAAGCGGTCGCCGCGCTTCTCGGCGCGCAGCTTCATCGACACCACGTCGGAGCCGGCGTTGGGCTCGCTCATGGCCAGGGCGCCGATGTGCTCGCCGCTGATCAGCTTGGGCAGGTACTTGGCCTTCTGCTCGGCGTTGCCATTGCGCTTGATCTGGTTGACGCACAGGTTGGAGTGCGCGCCGTAGGACAGGCCGACCGAAGCCGAGCCACGGCTGATCTCCTCGATGGCGATGACGTGGGCCAGGTAACCCATGTTGGCGCCGCCGTACTCCTCAGCGACGGTGATGCCGAGCAGGCCCATGTCACCGAACTTCTTCCACATGTCCATGGGGAACAGGTTGTCGGCGTCGATCTGCGCGGCGCGCGGGGCGAGTTCGCTGGCGACGAAGCCCTGCACCTGCTCGCGCAGCATGTCGATGGTTTCGCCGAGGCCGAAGTTGAGGGAGGGGTAGCTCATGGGATCACCTGTACTTGTATTTGTAATCTGATGGGTGAATGGACCTGCTGCGCGTCGGCCATGCTGCGTTGAAAGCCGCCGAGAACTGCTCATTTACAAGCGTAAACTCCGCGTTCTCGGCGCCTTTCGCCTTGCCTGGCTCTAGCTCGCGAGGTCCAGGAGATTGTCTTAAACCGGCACGCGCTGCTTGCGGGGTTTGTCGGTCTCGGCCATGGCCGCCAGGCAGCGCTCCTCGGCCGTGTCCAGTTCCAGTTTCATCTGCTCGATGTCGAGCAACTGCTGTTCCAGCTGCGCGCGGCGCGCGGTGATCTTGTCGAGGAAGGTCTGCAGCTGCTTGGTGTTGCCGCTGCTGGGGTCGTAGAGGTCGATCAGCTCCTTGCACTCGGCCAGCGAGAAGCCGATGCGCTTGCCGCGCAGGATCAGCTTCAGTGCCACCAGGTCCTTCGCGCTGTAGACGCGCTCCTGGCCGCGGCGCTCGGGGCTGAGCATTTCCTGCTCCTCGTAGAAGCGGATGGCGCGGGTGGTGACGTCCAGTTCGCGGGCAAGCTCGGAGATGGTGTAGGTCGTGGCCATGGGAATGCTCTTGCTAGGTCGTTTACCTTTACGTTAACGTAAACCTGCCTTGAGTCAGTGTCAATACAACTCGAAGGCGGCGTAGGAAGGGGGAGTGGCGCGGGAATTGCCTGCTGCTCCCTACTAGACTTTCCTACCTGGGGCTTCCCCTTTACTGACGCCGTCTGCGGGTGTACACAGCCCTGACCAGCCTGCGAGTTCCGCGCCCCGACATCCCTGAAAAGGGGCACGGAACCTACCGGAGCGATGCATGACTACAAGAACAATAAGTAGCGACCTGCTGCGCGAAGCCCACCTGGCCCGTGAGCGCCTGCAACAGGAAGGCGAAGTCCCCAGCGGCGTGCTCCGCGAGGAAATCGACGCCTCCTGGCGGCGCAGTGTCGGCCATGGCCTGGACTGCGCCAGCGGCACCGAGCACGGCCTCGATACGCGGGTGAAACCCGACGTGCTGCTGGCCGGCAACCGCCTGCTGCTCGACGCCGCCACCCCCGAACTCGACTACCTGCAACAGCGCCAGGGCCACGACGGCGTGATCATCCTGGCCAACGCCGACGCCACCATCCTCTGTGTCGAAGGCGCCCGCGAGCGCATGCAGAGCAAGGGCCTGGCCGACATCGTCCAGGGCGCCTGCTGGAGCGAAGCCTCGCGCGGCACCAACGCCCTGGGCACTGCGCTGGTGGAAAAGCGCGCCACGCAGATCGACTGCGGCGAACACTTCCTCGACCGCCTGAGCCGTTTCTCCTGCACCTCGGTGCCCATCGAGGGGCCGCAGGGCACGCTGCTCGGCGTGCTCGACATGACCCGTGAGGGGCCGCTCTCCGGCCCGCGCGAAAGCCTCTCGCTGCTCAGCCTCGCGGTGTTCCAGATCGAGGCGCGGCTGTTCGCCGTCAGCCATCCGGGGCAGGTGGTGATCGCCTTCCATTACCGTCGCCAGTACCTCGATTCCGCCTGGCAGGGCTTGCTGGCGCTGGGGCTGGACGGCAAGGTGCTGGCCGTCAGCGGCCAGGCCTGCCAGTTGCTCGGCGCCCACCGCGAAAGCCTGGTGGGCCGGCGCAGCGAAGATTTCCTCGGCCTGCGCGGCGACCAGTTGCTCGGCCGCCTCTACCAGGGCGGCGTCGGCAGCCTGCAGACGCCCAAGGGCGAGCTGTTCTACAAGACGTTGCAGGCACCGCTGCGCAGCCACGCAGTACCGGTCAGCGCCCGCGCGCCGCGCCCGGCCGCCGGCCCCGAACTCGAAGCCCTCGCCGGCAGCCACCCACGCTACGCCCGCGCCCTGCGCATGGCGCGCCAGGGACTGGTCAACGAACTACCAGTGCTGCTGCTGGGTGAAACTGGCAGCGGCAAGGAAGTGGTCGCCCGCGCCCTGCACCAGGCCAGCGCGCGCAGCGACAAACCCTTCGTCGCGGTGAACTGCGCGGCGATTCCCGAGGGCCTGATCGAATCCGAGCTGTTCGGCTACCGCGACGGCGCCTTCACCGGCTCGCGGCGCGGCGGCATGGTCGGCCGGCTGCAGCAGGCCCATGGCGGCACGCTGTTCCTCGACGAAATCGGCGACATGCCGCTGGCCCTGCAGGCGCGCCTGTTGCGCGTGCTGCAGGAGCGCAAGGTGGCGCCGCTGGGCGCGGGCGAGGAACAGGACATCGACGTCGCGCTGATCTGTGCGACCCACCGCGACCTCAAGCGCCTGGTGGAGGAAAAGCACTTCCGCGAGGACCTCTACTACCGCGTCAACGGCATCAGCGTGAAGCTGCCGGCGCTGCGCGAGCGCGACGACCTCGCCGAGCTCGCCACTGGCTTGCTGGCGCGCCTGGGCGCGCCGAAGGTGAAGCTCTCCGCCGAGCTGCTCGGCCTGCTGCGCGAGTACCACTGGCCGGGCAACATCCGCCAGCTGGAGATGGTCCTGCGCACCGCGCTGGCCATGCGCGAGGAGGGCGAGGAGGAACTGGCCCTCGAGCACCTGCCCGACAGCACCCTGGACGAACTCGCCGCCGGCGAGCGCCCGCAGAGCGGCAGCATCCGCGAGAACGAACTGGAGCTGATCCGCCAGGCACTGGAGCGCCACCAGGGCAACGTCTCCGCCGCCGCCGACGCACTGGGTATCAGCCGCGCCACGCTGTACCGCAAGCTCAAGCAACTCAAGGTGGGCTGATGTTCTTCACCCGCCTTATCGACAGCGAGGACCCGCAGCAGCTCAAGGCCTCGCTGAGCTGGCTGTACGGCTTCGTGCGGCCGCACAAGACCGCCATTGCCGGCCTGCTCGGGTTGTCGTTCTGTGCCTCGATCCTGGTGCTCGCGCAGCCCTGGCTGACCAAGACGCTGATCGACGACGGCCTGCTGGCGAAGGATTTCCCGGTGCTGGTGATGGTGGCCGGCGCGATGATCGTCGTCGGCCTGGTCGGCACGGCGTTGTCCGGCCTGAACCGCTACCTGCACACGCGCCTGTCCGGACGCATCCTGTTCTCCCTGCGCGATGCGCTGTACCGCCATTTGCAGACCTTGTCGCCAAGCTTCTTCGGCCGCCGCCGCATCGGCGACCTGATGTCCCGGCTCGATGGCGACGTCGCCGAGATCCAGCGCTTCGCCGTGGACTCGCTGTTCTCCGCGGTCTCCAGCGTGATCGGCCTGGTCGGCGCGCTGGTGCTTCTGCTGACCCTGTCATGGAAGCTTTCGCTGCTGGTGGCGCTGCTGATTCCGCTGGACGTGCTCTGGCTGCGCTGGATGCGGCGCAAGGTGGAGCGCGAGGCGCGGGGCCTGCGCGAGCGTTCGGCAGACCTGTCGTCGTTCTTCGTCGAGACGCTGCCGGCGATGAAATTCATCCAGTCCGCCGGCCAGCAATCCCGCGAATCCGGGCGCCTGGAAGGCCTGGGGCAGGGCTACCTCGGCCAACTGCTGCGCCTGCAACTCACCGAGTTCTTCACCCAGGCGGTGCCCGGCACGCTGATGTCCCTGTCCCGCGCCTGCGCCTTCCTGGTCGGCGGTTACTGGGTGGTGCAGGGCACCTGGCAGCTCGGCTCGCTGATCGCTTTTTCCACCTACCTGGGCATGGCCATCGGGCCGGTGCAGAGCCTGCTCGGCCTGTACGTCGCGCTGCAGCGCATGACCGTCAGCCTCGGCCGGGTAATGGAGCTGCGTGGCGAGGAAGCGACCATCGTTTCGCCCGCCGCGCCGCGACCGATGCCGGCGGTGGGCGAGCTGCGCCTGGAGAATCTGCACTACGCCTGGCCTGGCCGTGTGCAGCCGGTTTTACAGGATGTGCAGGCGGTGATTCCCGCCGGCCTCAAGGTCGCCCTGAGCGGCCCGTCCGGGGTCGGCAAGAGCACCCTGATCGATCTGCTGCAACGCTTCTACGACCCCGACCAGGGGCGCATCCTGCTCGACGGCATCGACCTGCGCGAACTCGACCTGCACGCCCTGCGCCGGCGCGTGGCGGTGGTCAGCCAGGATATCGTGCTGTTCCGCGGCAGCCTCGCCGACAACCTGGCCTACAGCGCGCCCGAGTCGAGCCGCGAGGCCATCGACAGGGCCGCCCGCGCGGCGCAGCTGGACAGCCTGATCGCCAGCCTGCCCGAAGGCCTCGACAGCCCCCTGGGCGAACGGGGTCAGCAGCTTTCCGGCGGCCAGAAGCAACGCATCGCCATCGCCCGCGCGCTGTTGCAGGACCCGTTGATCCTGGTGCTCGACGAAGCCACTTCGCAAGTGGACGAGAGCACCGAGCGCGAGGTGATCGCGGCTATCGACCGGCTGTTCGCCGGGCGCACGCGGCTGCTGATCAGCCACCGCACCTCGACCCTGGCCGCCGCCGACCTGCACCTGGAGTTGCAGGATGGGCAGATGCGTGTGCGTGAGGCGCAGGCGGTGCAGCAGCATGAGGCCTGAACTGCGGGTTGGAGTGGTCGACAGTGGTTTTGCCGAGGCTCAATCCGCGAGCGTCAGCGGTGCGCGGCGGTTCTTCCTGACTGATGACGGTCATGCTGACGGCGAGCCTGTGGTGGATGCACTGGGCCACGGCAGCGTCGTCTGCGAAGCGATTCTTTCCCAGGCGCCCGAAGCTCGCCTTTCCGTCGCCCAGGTCTTCGATGAGCGTGGCGTGACCAGCCCGCTGCAGATCGCCGCCGCGCTGCACTGGCTCGGCGAGCAGGGTGTGCGGCTGATCAACCTGAGCCTGGGCGTGCGCCAGGACCGGCCGATCCTGCGCGAAGCCGTGACGGAGCTGATCGAGGCCGGCGTACTGGTTTGCGCGTCCAGCCCGGCGCGGGGCGAGCCGGTGTTCCCGGCAAGCTACGCGGGGGTGATCCGGGTGACCGGCGATGCCCGTTGCGGCGAGGGCGAGTGGTCCTGGCTGGACAGCCCGCAGGCCGATTTCGGTGCGGCGGTGAAGGTGGGCGGGCGCTCGGGTGCGAGCCTGGGATGCGCGGCATTCGCTGGGCATCTGGCGGCGTTGCTGGCGGAGCGGCCGGAGCTGTCGAATGTTCAGCTCGTCGAGCTGATGCAGGCGCGGGCGGCTTTTCGGGGGATTGAGCGGAGGGTGGGGTTGTGAGTGGAGGTCGAGTCCGTCCCCCTCACCCCAGCCCTCTCCCGGAGGGAGAGGGGGCCGTCCTCCGTAGGGGCTCATCTCTGGCGTTTGTCCATTGCTATCGGCGTGCGCAGAAACCTCCAAAAGCACCGAACAGTCCCCTCTCCCTCTGGGAGAGGGTTAGGGGGAGGGTATCCGGAGCATGACTGATCTCCCCATCCTGATCCTCGGTGCCGGCCCTGCCGGAGCGGCGGTCGCCCTCGGCCTGCGCCGCCTCGGCCACCCCGTCACCGTGATCAGTGAATGGCGTCGCTTCTCTGCGGTGGAAGGTGTGTCCCAGCGCGTGCTGGAAGGCCTGCGCAATTCCGGCCTGCAGCGCGCACTGGCGTGCGCCGCGCCGCCGTCGCAACGGCGCGTGCACTGGAACGGCGTGGCAAGCGCGCAGAACATCGAATGCGTCCTCGACCGCCCGCGCTTCGATGCCGGGCTGCGCGAGGACCTGAAGCAGGCCGGCGTCGAACTGATCGAAGCCCAGGTGCTGGCCGTGGCGGAACAGGGGACCGGCTGGCGGGTGAAGCTCGAAGGTGGGCGGGAAGTGCAGGGCGCCTTCCTGGTCGAGGCCCGTGGCCGCCAGGCGCCGCTGAACCAGAAGGGCAGCAAGGCCCGGCGCGGCCCGGAAACCCTCAGCCTGCTCAATCGCTGGCAAGGCGAGCCAGGCCCGCTGGCGACGGCGGTGGAAAGCCTGGCCGATGGCTGGGCATGGATGGCGCGGCTGGAGGACGGGCGCTGCTACTGGCAGCTCACCCTGGATGTCGCCAGCAGCCAACTGCCGCCCCGCGAGCAGTTGCTGGACTACTGCCGCGAGCGCCGCGCCGCGTCGACGCTGGTCCGACAGTTCTTCGGCGATGCCGCCGAGCACGAGCTGGACCTGCACGCCCGCAGCAGCACGGCGATCCTCTGCCTGGAAGCCTGTGGCGACCACTGGATTCGCGTGGGCGATGCGGCGATGGCCGTGGACCCGCTGTCCGGCAATGGCATCTTCCAGTCGCTGTCCTCGGCCCTGCAGGCGCCGCTGGTGATCAACACGCTGCTGCGCGCGCCGGAGCGGGCGGAGTTGGCCAAGCGCTTCCATCAGCAGCGGGTCGAGCAGTTGTTCCTGCGCTTCGCCCGTGTCGGCCGCGACTTCTATGCCAGCGAAACGCAGTGGGCCGATCTGCCGTTCTGGCAGGCGCGCCGCGCCTGGCCCGACGAGCAGCCGAGCCACATGCCGGCGGACTTCGCCAGCCTGCGTATCGAGCGCGCTCCCGTGTTGAAGGGTGAGTTCGTCGACGAGGCGGAAGTGGTGGTCAGCGCCGACCAGCCGCTGGGCATCTGGCACCTCGACGGGCTGGAGCTGGCGCCCTGGCTGCGGCGGTTGCGCGCGGAGCCCGAGGCCCAGGTGCTGGCAGACCTGCCGCCGGAGCGCCGCCGGGCCTTCCAGGGCTGGCTGCTGTCCCAGGGATATCGTCCGCGATCCTGATTGCGCAGCCCCCGTCATGGCGGATAACGCCGCTGGCGTTATGGGTCCGCTGGAAGTTCGCGTGAGGGCTCTTCGCAGGATGGCGTGGAGCGAAGCGATACCCATCAATTCCTGGGAGGGGCCGCTCGATGGGTATCGCAAGCTCCACCCATCTTACTCAGGTGCCATTCGGGGACCGGGGACCTGGGCGGTAGGGCTGGCGGTTGTCCCGAGGCGATCAGCCACAGCTTTAACCACTTCACGGAATTTCGAGGCCGCGTCGGGCGATGATGCCCGGCTGACCGATGGAGAATCCCATGGCCTTCCTGCGATCCGCTTTCGCCCTGTCGCTGATCCTGCTGACGCTCTTCGATACTTCGCTCGCGGCCTCGACGTCGGCGACCGATAGCGCCAGCGCCGAACGCTTCCTGCGCCGGCTGTACGCCAGCTATACGCCGGACGGCCCGGGCGTGCCGAACCCGACATTGAAGGAAGAGGACGTCTACGATGCCTCGCTGATCGCACTGATGAAGGCTGACCAGGACGCCGCCGATGGCGAGTTGGGCTACCTCGGTGGCGACCCTTTGTGTGATTGCCAGGACTGGGGCGATATCAAGGTGAAGTCGCTGGCGTTCACTCCGGTGGACGACGAGCGCATCAAGGCACGGGTAGTGCTCAAGGATGCCCTGACGGGGGAGGATCGCGATCTCGGCCTGTTGCTGCATCGCACGGCTGGCGGCTGGCTCGTCGAAGACTGCTTCAACGAGCAGGGCAGCCTGGCCGAGAACCTGCGGCATAGCACCCTGGAACTGCTGCAGCTGAAGAAGGGCGCGAGCAAGCCCTGACGTACGTTGTAGGAGCGGTGTGGACGTTGTCACGCGCAATAAAAAAGGCCCCTCGAGGGGCCTTTTTTGTGGGGCGACTTACTTGCGGTCGATCCACACGGTCTGCGGGTTGGTGAACTCGCGCAGGCCGAAGTGCGACAGCTCGCGACCGAAGCCGCTCTTCTTCACGCCGCCGATCGGTACGCGGGGATCGGAGGCGGAGAAGCCGTTGATGAACACGCCGCCGCTGACCAGGCGACGGGCCATGTGCTGGGCCTTGGCCTTGTCGGCGGACCAAATCGCGCCGGAGAGGCCGAACTCGCTGTCGTTGGCCAGCTCCAGGGCGTGCTCGGCGTCTCGGGCGACGATCAGCGAAGCGACGGGGCCGAAGATTTCCTTCTTGAACGCGGTGTTGCCCGGCTTTACGTCGGCCAGCACGGTCGGTGCGTAGTAGTTGCCTTCGCCGTCGAGCTTGTGGCCGCCCAGCAGCAGGGTGGCGCCATCGGCGATGGCCTGCTGTACCTGGCCGTCCAGTTCGTCACGCAGGTCGAAGCGGGCCATCGGGCCGACGAAGGTGTCGTCCGCCAGCGGGTCGCCGATCTTCAGCGCCTTGACGGCGGCCAGCAGTTTCTCGGTGAAGGCCGGGGCGATGGATTCTTCGAGGATCATGCGCTTGGCGGCGATGCACACCTGGCCGCAGTTGCCGAAGCGGCTGGCGACGGCGGCTTTCACGGCGGCATCGAGGTCGGCGTCGGCGAGCACGATGAAGGCGTCGGAACCGCCCAGCTCCAGCACGCACTTCTTCAGCGCGGCACCGGCCTGGGAGGCGATGGCGGCGCCGG
Organism: Pseudomonas sp. PDM22; assembly: GCF_014851965.1. Lineage (NCBI taxonomy): Bacteria > Pseudomonadati > Pseudomonadota > Gammaproteobacteria > Pseudomonadales > Pseudomonadaceae > Pseudomonas > Pseudomonas sp. PDM22. The sequence goes on along the minus strand of NZ_JACVAR010000006.1, from coordinate 296,503 downwards.
CGCCGACACTGCCGGTCACGGCGATGGAGGCGATGCGGTCATCGGCGATGGCCTTGGAGACCAGCGGCGGCTCGACGTTCAGCACCTCGAACACGCCTTCGGGCAGGCCGGCCTGCAGCCACGCGTCGCGCAACTGATAGGCGCAGCCCATGACGTTCGGCGCGTGCTTGAGGACGTAGGTGTTACCGCCCAGGATGATGCTCACCGCGCCACGCATGACCTGCCAGGTGGGGAAGTTCCACGGCATCACGGCCAGCACCGGGCCCAGCGGCAGGTAGGAGATGTACGCGCCTTCGATGCTGGTCTTCTCGTCTTCGAGCATGGCCGGGCCGTTCTCGGCGTACCACTCGCAGAGGTTGGCGCACTTGTTGATCTCGCCACGGGCCTGGCTGACCGGCATGCCCATTTCCTGGGCTTCCATGCGGGCCATCGGCTCGACGTTGGCGCGCAGGACTTCGGCCATCTTGCGCAGCACGGCGACACGTTCGGCGATGCTGGTGCCCTGCCATTGGCGGAACGCGGCATCGGTGCGGGCCAGCGAGGTTTCCAGCTGGGCGGCGTCTTCGAAGGTGTAGCGGGCCAGTTCCTGGCCGGTGGCGGGGCTGCGGGAGATGGCAGCGGGGATGGCGGCGATCTGGTTCATGGTGAGTCCTGCTTGTTCTAGGGGGGGCGCAAGGCCGGTCGTTCGTCCGGGCGGGGTGGCTCCGGGATGGCGCAGAAATTAAGATGCGCAACCATTCATGTAAAATGAATAATCAAGAAAGACTCTTTCTCTCGGAGAGAATCATGGACCTCACCCAGCTGGAAATCGTCCGCGCCGTCGCCAACGAGGGCAGCATCACCGCCGCCGCGGCCCGTCTACACCGCGTGCCTTCCAACCTGACCACGCGGATCAAGCAGCTGGAAGCGGAGCTGGGCACCGAGCTGTTCATCCGCGAGAAGCTGCGCCTCCGTCTGTCGCCTACCGGCCGCAGCTTCCTCGAATATGCCGAACGCATCCTCGATCTGGTGGAAGAGGCCCGGCAGGTGGCGGTGGGCGCCGAGCCCCATGGCGGCTTCTCCCTGGGTTCGATGGAAAGCACGGCGGCGGTGCGCATTCCCGAGATGCTGGCGCGCTATCACCAGCAGTGCCCGAAGGTGCAGCTGGACCTGTCTACCGGCCCCTCGGGCGAGATGATCGACGGCGTGCTCTCCGGCCGTTTCATCGCCGCCTTTGCCGACGGCCCTGCCAACCATCCGCAACTGGACGGCAAGCCGGTGTACCGCGAGGAGCTGGTGCTGATGAGTGCCAAGCACCATGCACCGGTGCATGACGCGCGGGACGTGGCGGGGGAGACGGTGTTCGCCTTCCGCGACACCTGCTCCTACCGCAAGCGTCTGGAAGGCTGGTTCGCCGAGCACCGCGTGGTGCCGGGCAAGATCATGGAGATGGAGTCCTACCACGGCATGCTCGCCTGCATCGCGGCGGGCGGCGGCGTGGCGATCATCCCGCGGGCGATGTTCGAAAGCCTGGCTGGCGGGCGCAACGTGGCGATCCATCGCCTGGCGCCGCAGCATGCCGACGCGACGACCTGGCTGTTCTGGCGGCGCGGCACCGATACGCCGGCGCTGCGGGCATTTATCGGACTACTGGATGCGCCCCTGTCCGAGGCTGAAGTGGCCTGAGCGCGGGACTTCGCGCGCGCCGTTTCGCCAGCGTTACGTAACGCAGTCGAGACAGCGGTTAAAAATTCACCAGGGCCTCTTGCAGCGGCTTGGCGCTGCGCTAACGTGAGTTTCTCTGTTCGTCGTGCGAAGGCGGGAAACACCCTTCGCGGCAGGGCGTTTTCCCCGCTGGCCTTCTGCCCGGAGCGCATGATGGAGACACGCAGCAAGAGACGACGCGCCAATACCCTGCAGATCACCCTGATGGGGGCGGGGCTGATGCTCCTCGCCCTGACCCTTGCGGTCGCCCTGGTCGGCCTGTGGCCGCAGTCCTACCCGCAGTTTCCTCGCGCCGGCGCGGTGGGCGACCCCGGCGTGCAATGCCTGGTCGGCTGGTGTCCTGGCCCGGACGCGCGGCTGCTGGTGATGGTCATGGTCGCAGGCGCGCTGGGCAGTTTCGTCCATGTCGCGAAGTCCTTCGGCGACTTCGTCGGCAACGACCGCTTCATGGCCAGCTGGATCTGGTGGTACCTGCTCAAGCCCTGCATCGGCATGGTGCTGGCGCTGATGCTCTACCTGATCGTGCGCGCGGTGTTGCTCACGGTGAGCGCCGCCAGCGAACCGGCCAGTGTCAATCTCTATGGGCTGATGGCCATGGCCGCTCTGGTGGGGATGGCGTCCAAGCAGGGTACCGACAAGTTCGCCGTCCTCCTTGATGCGCTATTTCGCACCCGCCATCCGGCCGGTGACGCGCGGCGCAAGGACCCGCTGGAAAACCCCCTCGCCGTCATCACCGAAGCACAGCCGCCGGTCCTCGATGCCCAGTCGCTCTACGTCACCCTGCGTGGCAAGGGTTTCAGCCGTGGCGCACGGGTGCAGGTGAATGGAAAGGAGCGCGACACGTCGCTGGCCGACAGCTCGCGCCTGGCCTTCCAGCTGTTGCCCGAGGATGTCGCCGTTGGCGGCAGCCTGGCCGTGGTGGTGGTCAACCCGCCGCCAGGAGGTGGTCCTTCTGCGTCGCTGATGCTGGAAGTGAGCGCGCCGCCGCAGGCCGAAGCGGAATCAGAGCCGCCGCACGCTGGTCCGGTGGCGATGGTGGTGGCTTCGGCCGAAGAAGACTCTGCGGTGGCGCTGCACTGAAGCTGCCCTTGGCTGGCAAGAACGAAAAAGGCCCCGGAAGGGGCCTTTTTCATGGGCATCTGACTGAGCGTCAGGCGCTGCTGTTCACCGTTTCGCGCTTCACCGTTCTGGCGGTTGGCGCGTGGTGCTCGTCGTGGTCGTGATCGTCACCGACCACCTGGACCTCGTTGCCTTCGGCGTCGTACAGCTTGCCGTTCTGGAAGTAGTCACCCTCGTTCAGCGCGGCGATGTCGCGGTAGCGCAGGGTGCGCTCCTCGGCGGCCACGAACACCGACTGCTGGTTGGAGTTGCCGGTCTTGAGGTGGTTGAACAGCAGGTTGAGACCGATGGCCATGATCGCCGCCGAGCTGATGCCCGAGTGGAAGATGGTGGCGAACCAGCTGGGGAAGTGCTCGTAGAAGCTGGGCGCGGCGATCGGGATCATGCCGAAGCCGATGGAGGTGGCGACGATGATCAGGTTCATGTTGTTGCGGTAGTCCACCTTGGACAGGGTGCGGATACCGCTGGCCGCCACGGTGCCGAACAGCACCACGCCGGCGCCGCCGAGCACGGAGGAGGGCACTGCGGCGATCACCCGGCCCATTACCGGCAGCAGGCCGAGGGTCACCAGGATCAGGCCGCCGGTGGCGACCACGTAGCGGCTCTTCACGCCCGTCACGGCCACCAGGCCGACGTTCTGGGCGAAGGCGCTCTGGGTGAAGGAGCCGAAGATCGGCGCCAGGATGCTCGACGCCATGTCGGCGCGCAGACCATTGCCCAGACGCTTGGAGTCGACCTTGGTGCCGATGATCTCACCGACGGCGAGAATGTCCGCCGAGGTTTCCACCAGGGTCACCATGATCACGATCAGCATCGAGATGATGGCGGCGATGTGGAAGGTCGGCAGGCCGAAGTGGAAGATCGCCGGGAAGGCCACCATCGGGCCTTCGGCCACGCGGGAGAAGTCGGTCATGCCCAGGGCGGCGGCGACGACGGTGCCGATCACCATGGCCAGCAGGATCGACAGGCGCGAGATGGATGCGTTGCCCAGCTTGCTCAGCAGCAGGACGAACACCAGGGTGAGGGCAGCCAGGCCGATGTTGGCCATGCTGCCGAAGTCCGGCGCCTTGGGGTTGCCGCCCATGGCCCAGCGCGCCGCTACCGGCATCAACGTCAGGCCGATGGTGGTGATGACGATGCCGGTGACCATCGGCGGGAAGAACTTGGTGATGCGCGAGAACACCGGCGTGATCAGGAAGCCGATGAAGGAGGCTGCCATGACGGCACCCAGGACAGCGGGCATGCCACCGCCCTCGTAGCCCCCGCCGAGGATGGCGATCATGGTGGCGACACCGGCGAAGGAAACGCCCTGCACCAGTGGCATCTGCGAGCCGAAGAAGGGAAGACCGAGGGTCTGCAGCAAGGTGGCGAGGCCACCGGCGAAGAGAGAGGCAGCGATCAGCAGGCCGATCTCGCTGGGGGAGAGCCCGGCCGCCTGGCCGAGGATCAGGGGCACGGCGACGATACCGCCGTACATGGTCAGAACGTGTTGCAGGCCGTACGCCAGGTTGGCGCCGATTCCGAGGTTCTCGTCTTCCGGGCGTGCTCCGGCGGACGCTACAGCTGAACGATCATTCATGGCTGAGGACTCGCTTGTTTTTGTTGTGGGGCCACTGTAGACAAAGTCCGTGGTGAATATCTACTGTTTTGTATACATGTTTTCGGCCGATGGTCCGGAATCTGACCGGTCGGTTATGTGTTTTATCGGGGTGGATGGCTCTGCAATCGGCTTTCTGCATGAATTCCTGACCCGGAGTGCGTTGCACGAAATGTGTGCATGTTTGAATCCAAAAGCACCACTTGGCTGCATGCAAAGCTCTGAAAGACTCTTGCCGGCCACCTGTACACAGGTCATCGCAAATTGCGGGCCAGTGATGCGCCGTGCTCGCCGTCCTCCCCGGCGAAGGCTGCTCCTGCTATAACCGTCCGCCTTGGTTTTCGTTGGATTTCGAAAAGAGATGGCCCTCCCACCGCTGCACAGTTTCAGGGTGTTCGAAAGCGTGGCCCGCCTGGGCAGCCTGGCCGCGGCTGCTGTCGAGCTGCACGTCACCACGGGCGCGGTCAGCCAGCAGGTCAAGGCGCTGCAGGCCAGCCTGGGCGTGGAGCTGTTCGAGAAACGAGGCCGTCAGTTGGTGCTGACCGACAGCGGCCGCGAGCTGCAGAAGCGCGTGGCCAGTGCCATGGGCGAGATCACCGAGGCGGTCCAGGCGTTGCAGGCGGGAGTCCGGCTGGAAGAGGACCGGGTGGACATCTGCCTGTCGATCCCGCCGGCCGAAGGCGTGGAGTGGCTGACCCGGCCGCTGCTGCGCTTCATGGAGGAGTCGCGCTCGGTGCGGGTCAGCGTGATCACCGCGCCGGGCATGCCGCAGGTGGACTGGCGCCGCGCCGACGTGGCGGTGATCTACGGCACACCGCCGTGGCCGGGTGTCTGGTGGCGCCTGCTGCATGGCATCCGCATGACGCCGGTGTGCAGCCCGCAATACCTGCGCGGGCCGCTGGCCATCGTCGAGGCCGCCGATCTGGCGCGGCACCGGTTGCTGCATGAGGATGACGGCAGCCAGTGGCAGCAATGGCTGGCCGAGGCTGGATACAGTCGGGGTGGTGCCGAGGACATCCATTTCGAAGACTTCGGCATGGTCCTGCAGGCCGCGCGCGATGGTTTCGGCGTGGCGCTCAGCGATGAGACGGTGTCACAGCGCGACCTCGACGAAGGCCGGCTGGTGCGCCCGCTGCCGATCTCGGTGGCGGCGGTGCACAACTACTACGTGGTCTGCCCGGAGGCGAAACGCGAACGCCCGGAGGTCCGGGCGTTCATCGAGTGGTTGCTGTCGATCAGCGAGCCGGCTCAGTAGCCGTAACCGCGTCCATCGGTGAACTGGATATCGGTGAGGATGCTGATGTCCTTCTCCACCTTGTACAGCTCCGAGCTCCTGATCAGCTCCGGGTCGCTGAAGGCTTCGCCCTTGGCGCGGCCGGCCTGGATCTGCTGCATCTTGTCGCGCACCGCCACCACGTCGGCGTAGGTCATGGCCGGTACCTTGCTCGGGTCCTCGTCGGCGTGGGCGCCGTAGAGAGTGGTCTGCGGGTTGATCACCTTCAGCGTAGCGTCCAGCGAGGCGACGTAGTCCTTGAGATTCCCGGCCAGCAGCCAGGACGGATAGAGGTGGTCACCGGAGAGCAGGATGTTGTGCGCCTCATCGAGCAGCGCCACTTCGTCCGGGGTGTGGCCGGGCATGCTCAGCAGGCGCAGCTTGAGACCGCCCAGGTCGATCACCTCGTCGGGCTTCACCAGTCGCGAGACCTTGAAGGGCGCTAGGGTCATGTGGTCGATGTTGCCCAGGTAGACCGGCTCGGGCACCTGGTAGAGGCCGTCGGCACGGCGGAATTTCGCCGTGAAGGGCGTATCCACCAGGTAGATGCTCTGGAAGTTGTGCAGCCCGCCCAGGTGGTCGAAGTGCAGGTGCGAAGGTAGCACCGACAGCGGCTTGTCGGTGATCTGGCGGGCGACCTGGGTGATGTCTTCCTTCTGGTTGGCGCCGGAGTCGAACATCAGCGCCTGGTTCGCCCCCACCAGCAGGTACGAATAATTCTTCTGGTAGTAGTTCGGCTCGCCGATGGCGTAGAGGAAGTCCGTCAGCTTGTGTACCACGAAGGCCGGCTTTTCAGCCTTGGGGGCTTCGGCGGCGGTCGTGGCGAAGGGCGCGCCGAGGAGTGTGGTGGAAGCCAGGGCCAGGGCTTTGATCAGCGTGCGCATGGGGCGCGAACCTCTTTCTCGTTGTTGTCGGGGGTGGCGGGTTGTCCGCCGGCCCATCTCACCGCTGGCGAGGGTGTACTTCAATGCACGATTTCTGCGGCCTGACAGTTCAGTTCAGCTAAAGCCTGGCGGAATTAGCGAAGCTGATTCTCGTGCTCCCGCATAAGTAAGGCTAATCATTCATTCGGGGATTTCATGGCAGCGACGGGGCCATGCCGGTACAACTATCTGGGTCGGGCGCGCTGTTCGTGCCCATTCCCACTGATTCCGGAGTTATTCCAATGACGTCCAGATGGACCGCCTTGCTGTGTGTGCTGAAAACCCTCTCTGTCGCCTGGGGCGACTACAACAAACGCAACTTCGTCCGCCGCTGAGGCAGGCCCTGCGCCAGACCGTTCCACCTCGTTGCCGCTGCACCTCAAGGATTCCGCCATGCAAGCCGTTACGCCGCAAATCGCCCCTGCCATCGCAACCCTCGCTCCTGGCTTTCGTGCCCTGAGCATCACCGTGGACGCCGCACCGATCCTCCATCCGGAGGTGGCGGAGCTGGCGCTGCAGCGTGCCTGCGCGGCACTGGCGGCGGGCGAGCCGGCCTGGGGCGACGCGCACCTGGCGGCCTGGGCCGAGGTGTTCCGCCGTTTCGGCGCCAAGCCCCAGCGCACGCCCTGTTCGGCGGAGGCGCTGCGCAAGCGCGCGCTGCGCGACGGCAGCCTGCCCAGCATCGACCCGGTAGTGGACCTGTACAACGCCATCAGCGTGCAATTCGCCATTCCAGTCGGCGGGGAAAACCTCGCCGCCTACGCCGGTACTCCGCGCCTGGTAATCGCCGAGGGCAGCGAGACCTTCGACACCCTGAAGGACGGCGCGCCGGCCCATGAATCCCCCGACGCCGGCGAAGTCATCTGGCGCGACGAGATGGGTGTCACCTGCCGCCGCTGGAACTGGCGACAGGGCGTACGCACCCGTCTGGATGCCGAGGCGCAGCGCATGTGGTTCATCCTCGAAAGCCTGCCGGAGATGCCGCTGGAGGCCCTGCGCGAAGCGGGCGACCAGCTTGTCGCCGGATTGCTGGCGATGATGCCGGGGGCTCGGGCCGAGGTGCTGCTGGTGGGAACGGACGCTCGATAAAGAAGTGGTACCCACCGATAGCATCAAGTTTCTGGCATGCTCGTCGCTTCCCGATCGCGGAGCCCCGACATGCTTACCGGACTGAACCATCTGACCCTGGCCGTCACAGACCTGTCGCGCAGTATCCAGTTCTACCGGGGAAGCCTGGATGGGAGGCTACGGGCGCGCTGGGCAGCCGGCGCCTACCTGGAGCTGGGTGATCTCTGGGTATGTCTGTCGCTGGATGAAAACCGCGGTACTAACCCGCGTGCAGACTACACGCACTACGCCTTTTCCATCGCGCAGCGCGACTTCGTGCTGCTGCGCGAGCGCCTGCTGGCCACTTCAGTCGAGGAATGGAAGGACAACACCAGCGAAGGCAACTCTTTCTACTTCCTCGACCCGGATGGTCACCGCCTGGAAGTCCACGTCGGCTGCCTGGAGTCGCGCCTCGCGCAATGCCGGCGACGGCCGTATCGCGACATGGAGTTTTTCGACTGAGTCATCACTCTGCGAGAGAGTGCATGGGCGCCGCGAGTGTCAGCCGCTCCAGATAAGCGCAGAACATATCCGCCATCGCTCCGCTGAATGCTTCGATCTCTTCCGCACTGCGCGGGCTTTCCGAGAACTGCTTGCCCACCGAACCCAGCGTCGTGGTGATCAGTTCGCGGGCCAGCGTGCGCTGCGTGTCGCTGGCTTGCGGCAGGACCTCGGCGATGAACGCCTGGAAGATGCCTTCGCTGGCGGCCTTGGCTTCCCTGGCCTCGGGGGCGTCGCGGTAGAGCGGGGCGGCATCGCTCAGGGCGATGCGCATGCGCGCTTCCTCGCACTCTGAGCGGATGAAGGCGTGCACCAGGTTGCGCAAGCGTTGCAGCGGCGGCTGGCTTTCATCGACCAACAGGCCGCGCAGCATCTCGGTGGTCTGCCGCCATTCGTCGCTCTGCAGGCGGAACAGGATCGAGGCCTTGTTCGGGAAGTACTGGTACAGCGAACCGACGCTGACCCCGGCGCGCTCGGCGACCCGCGCGGTGGTGAAACGCTGGGCGCCTTCCTTCTCCAGAACCTGAACAGCAGCGTCGAGAACGGCCGTCACGAGGTCGTTGGAACGTGCCTGTTTCGGCTCCTTGCGCGTGGAAATACGCGGGCTGCGGCGTTCGCTCATGGCTGGCTCCGGCAATGCGAATAGTAAAACCTGACGAAAAGATCGCATTCTAGTCGGGCGCTTGTGCGCACTCAAATTCCACACGGGAAACCCACCATGACGACCCTTACTACCGCCCCCGTGGCGCCCCTGCTGCAACACCTGTTCGAGGAGGCCGACGCGGCTTCTCCGCAGTCCAGCCCGGCTTTCACCAACCTCGACCAGGCCGCGCTGACCCGCCTGATGCAGAGCAAGACGCAGTACCGCGAGCTTTACGGCCAGCTCAAGGACCAGCCGCTGCCCGTCTCGCGGGAAACCGGTGCACTGCTGTACATGCTGGCGCGCGGCATCGGCGCGAAAAACATTGTCGAGTTCGGCACCTCGTTCGGCCTCTCCACCCTGCACCTGGCCGCAGCCCTGCGCGACAACGGCGGTGGCCGGCTGATCACCAGCGAGTTCGAGCCGTCGAAAGTGGCGCGGGCCCAGGCCAACCTGGAGGCCGGCGGCGTCGCCGACCTGGTGGAGATTCGCCAGGGCGACGCGCTGCAGACCCTGGCCCGCGACCTGCCGGAGAGCATCGACCTGCTGCTGCTCGACGGCGCCAAGTCGCTCTATCCGGAGATCCTCGCCCTGGTGGAAAGCCGTCTTCGCCCCGGCGCGATGGTCGTCGCCGACAACGCCGACTACTGCCCCGAGTACCTGGCCGAAGTTCGCCTGCCGGGCGGGCGCTACCTGTCGATTCCCTTCGCGGACGATGTGGAACTGTCCATGCGCCTGGGCTGAAGCTGCGCTGGCTAGAGCGGCGGGTGGGCCACCGGTGCATGCCGCGCCATCAGCTCGGCGACCCAGTCGATGAACACCCGCAGCTTGGCGCTGACGTGGCGATTGGGCGGGAAAGCCAGGTACAGCGGCATGCTCTCCATGCTCCAGTCGCCGAACAGTTCCACCAGTTCGCCGCGCGCCAGGGCATCCTGCGCCATGTAACGCGGCAACCAGAGCACGCCCATGCCGGCAATTCCGGCGGCCAGGTAGGCGTTGCCATCGTCCACCGTGAGTACCGGGCGACCGTGGACCTGAACGCTCTCACCGTCCTTCTGCAGGGCATAGGAAAGCGGCTTGCCGGTGCGCGCCCAGAGGTAGCCGACGATGCGTTGCTGGCTGTTTTCCAGCTCGCTCGGGTGCTGCGGCACACCGGCGCGTTGCAGGTAGGCGGGAGCGGCGAAAACCCCCAGTTGCAGCTCGCCAATCTTGCGCGCCATCAGCGACAGGTCGGTGAGCTCGCCGCCGCGCACCACGCAGTCGACGTTCTCGTCGATCAGGTCGACCATGCGGTCGCTGACGCCCAGGTCGATCTGGATGTCCGGATAGCGCTCGTGGAAGTCGGGCAGCGCGGGGATCAGCAGCAGGCGCGCCAGCGGGCTGGGGACGTCCACCCGCAGCCGCCCGCGCGGCAGGGCGGCAGCGCTGGAGAGGCTGGTCTCGGCATCGTCCATGTCCGCCAGCAGGCGTACCACGCGCTCGTAGTACGCAGAGCCATCGGCGGTGAGGTTGAGCTTGCGCGTGGTGCGGTTGAGCAGGCGCACACGCAGCCGCGCCTCCAGTTGCTGGATCAGCTGGGTCACGCTGGTGCGGCTCATGTGCAGGGTGTCGGCGGCTTTGGTGAAGCTGCCGGTTTCCACCACGCGGGCGAAGGCTTGCATCGCATCGAAACGGTCCATGGTGGCTCCGGCTGGCTGGTGAAAGGGGCTGTCCCCGGGCTGATTGTTTGGATTCTACAAACAATGCTGACCCGTATTGCCCGATTATCGCCGGTGCGCTGCGCCCTAACCTGACTCCATCGTTGAAACCGGGGCTGTGGCCCCCTCTGATGGAGCAAGTCCATGACTACTCGCGACGTGATTTTCCCCGCTGGCCGCCAGGCCCTCTATGAACGCAACCGCTATTCCCCGGCGATCCGCAGCAACGGCCTGCTGTTCGTCTCCGGCCAGGTCGGCAGCCGCGAGGACGGATCGCCCGAACCGGAGCTGGAAGCCCAGGTGCGCCGGGCCTTCGACAACCTCAACGCGATACTCGCCGCCGCCGGCTGCAGCTTCGAGGACGTGATCGACGTGACGGTATTCATGGTCGATCCGCAGATGAATTTCGAGCGTGCCTGGCAGGTCGCTGCCGACTACTGGGGCATGGCGCCCTATCCGACGGCGACGGCGGTGGGCGTGACCTGGCTGTATGGCTTCGACTTCGAGATCAAGGTGATCGCCAGGCTGCCGGAAGGCCGCTAGGTGTCGCCCAGCGCCCGCAGCATCTGCTCGCGCAGCCAGCGGTGCGCCGGGCGGCTCGCGTGGCGCGGGTGGTAGAGGATGCGCAGGCTGTAGCGCGGCAGCTCGAGGGGCGCCGGGTACAACACCAGCGCACCGTCGGCATTGAGCTGTTGCGCCACGCGGCGGGGCAGGGTGAGCAGGTAGTCGGAGACGGCGATCAGGCTCGGTGCCGCCAGCAGGCTGGGCAGTTGCACCGCCACGTCGCGCTGAATGCCCTGACGCGCCAGGGCAGCGTCGATCACGCCGACGGCGTCGCTCCAGGGCAGCACCACCACGTGTCGCTCGGCGAGGTATTGCTGCAGTGAAAGCCCGCCGCTGATCCGCGAGTGCCCTTTGCGCGCGACTACCACGTAGTCGTCGCTGAAGCACTCGATGGCCTCCAGGGCATCGCCTTCGCTGCGCTCGTGGGTAACGCCCAGGGCGAAGTGCACACGGCCTTCGCGCAGGTCGTCCAGCGAGTCCTGCTGCGTCGCGTAGACCACCTTGATGCGCAGGTGCGGGGCGAGTTTCTCGATCCGCGAAACAAGTCCCGGCAGCAGGGTGAAGCTGGTGTAGTCGGTGGCGGCGAAGACGAAGGTCTGGGTGGTGCTTGCCGGGTCGAAAGGCGCGGCGCTGGACAGCCTTTCGGCAAGCAGCGCCAGGGCCTCGCCGATGCCTTCGGCCATCAGCTCGGCCTGGGCGGTGGGCTGCATGGCGCTACCGGCTCGGACGAACAGCTCGTCGCCCAGGGTGTCGCGCAGGCGGCCCAGCGCGTGGCTGCAGGCGGAGGGACTCATGGCCAGTTCGTCGGCGGCGGTCACCACGCTACGGTGGCGGAACAGGGCGTCGAACACCAGCAGCAGATTGAGGTCGAGGCGGCGCAGGTTGGCGTGCACGGTGTTCAGTATCCGGTGAAGAAAATGCAGTACGTGCATTCTGCGCTTTCATTATCCTGCTGTCTCCGATCCACCTGATCCACCGGAACATCACCATGAGCCAACCGACTTTCCGCACCGCCACAGCCGCCGATACCGACCGCTGCTTCGAGATCGAGATATCCGCCTACGAAGGCGACGAGGCCGCGACCCGCGAGAAGATCGCCACGCGCATCGCACAGTATCCCGAAGGCTTCCTGATCATGGAGCTGGACGGCGAGATCATTGGCTTCATCAACAGCGGCTGCGCTTTCGAGGTGGTGATGTCCGACGAGGAGTTCAAGGAGCTCATCGGCCACGACGCGGCGGCGCCCAATGTGGTGATCATGTCGGTGGTGATCGACCCGGCGCAGCAGGGCAGGAGCTACGCCACATTGCTGATGCGTACCTTCATCGAACGCATGACCGGCCTGGGCAAGCGCAGCATCCACCTGATGTGCAAGGACCGTCACGTACCGCTCTACGAGCGCTTCGGCTATCGCTACGTGAAGCCGTCGGCGTCCGACCACGGCGGCATGGCGTGGCACGAGATGGTGATGGAGCTGCCTGCCGCCTGATCGCTGAAGCGTCAGCGCTCCGGCCGGTCGTTCACCCGGTCGCGGGTGGCGCGTTCGGCCAGCAGGTCGAAGGTTTCCGGCAGCAGCGCGGCTTCACCCTGTTCGTCGAGCAGTTGGCGGAACACCAGGTGGTCCGGGAAGCTGCGGCTGATCAGTGTCAGCAGCTCGGTGCCGCGCTCGGTCAGCTCGAAGTTGTTGCCGGTGCCACCGTGCTCGCGGGGGCGTTCCTGGATATAGCCGTTGGCGAGCAGGTCGCCCTCCAGGTCGCCGGCGACCTTCTTCAGGTGATCGACGCTGCCGTCCACCGGCTCGCCCTGCAGCCGGTGCTGCTCGGCCACTTCCTCGCCGCACTCGCGGGCCTTGTAGGGTTGGTCGGCGCATTCCTGGGCGCGCAGCAGCAGGCGTTCGATCAGGTCCCAGTCGTAGCTCATGGCGTGTCCTCCGGGGTCATCAATGCAGGGCCTTCCTGAGTTGCGACCCGGCCGGGCGGGGAGGGTTCGAACTTCCTGCGCGGAGGTGCGCCAATGCGGCGCTGCGCAACCATCGACGACGTCGAGCTTCACTATCGATGCAATCGAGTGGTGCGCCGGCCGGGCGCAGCTGACTATCTGTCCCAAGAGCTTGTCGAACCGAGCAAGGGACAGAAACGATGAACACACAGCGCCCCACACCCAATCGCCTGGCCGCCCGCATCGCCCTTTGTCCGTTGCTGCTGGCCGTGGCCAGTCTGACCGGCTGCGCGGCGACCTCGGAAACCCGGCTGAGCTGGGACAGCCTCGGCGGTACCACCGCCCAGGACAGCAGCACCTACCTGAGCTGCGTCGACGGCCGGCTCACCCCCGGCACCGCCACCTTCGTCAGTGACAGCGGCGCCACCCGCCAGCTGCTCACCGGCAGCGCCGATCCGCGGCAGGCCAGTGGCATCGTCCAGGTGACCCCGATTGCCGGTGGCAACCACTTCAGCGCCTACCAGCGCAGCGCCTGGCAGGACAAGGGCGAGCTGCTGGATGCCGCCTACCAGTGCGCACAGCACAGTTGAACCGTCTTCGAGCGGGCCGCTCCCCCCAGCGGCCCGCCCAGCGCCGGCAGGCGGCGAATAGCCTGCGTCAGCGTCTGCCTTCGGGCTGCCGCTGATTCACTCTCCAGGGGCGCTCCTCCCAGCGCCCGACTATCGCCCGGCGAGTCCCCCCACTCGGCGGGCGTTTTTTTTAATTTACGACTGTTGTGTATTCTGATCGGTCATGCCAGTGTGTGCGCCCTGGCGGCTGTATTCGCCCTTCACAGCCTGTCGATGCGCATCCGGTTTGTCCGCCGGGCGCTGAACGCTGCCGCCGGCCGACGGTACACTCACTCCCGTCGCGTAACAGAAGTACAAGAGAATCGAGATGAACACGCATTTTCCGACTTGCGCCGTCTGGGTCCGTCGCGACGCAGACCTGCCCCTTCCCACCACCCTTCAGCCGACGGTGACAGCATGATCGAGGTAACCGAAGTTTCCATTGCGCAGCTGCGTGAAGCCCTGGAGTCGGGCCGCACCACCGCGGTCGAACTGGTCAAGGCCTACCTCGCGCGCATCGATGCCTACGATGGCCCGGGCAAGCTCAATGCCGTGGTCGTGCGCAACACGCAGGCCCTGAAGGAAGCCGAAGCCTCCGACGCCCGTCGCGCCCGTGGCGAGACCCTCGGCCCGCTGGATGGCATCCCCTACACCGCCAAGGACAGCTACCTGGTCAAGGGCCTGACCGCCGCCTCCGGCAGCCCGGCCTTCAAGGACCTGGTCGCCTACCGCGACGCCTTCACCGTCGAGCGCCTGCGCGCTGGCGGCGCCATCTGCCTGGGCAAGACCAACATGCCGCCCATGGCCAACGGTGGCATGCAGCGCGGCGTTTACGGCCGTGCGGAAAGCCCGTACAACCGCAAGTTCCTCACCGCGCCCTTCGCCTCCGGTTCCTCCAACGGTGCCGGCACCGCGACCGCCGCGAGCTTCTCGGCCTTCGGCCTGGCGGAGGAAACCTGGTCCAGCGGTCGTGGCCCGGCCTCGAACAACGGCCTGTGCGCCTACACCCCTTCCCGTGGCGTGATCTCGGTGCGCGGCAACTGGCCGCTGACCCCGACCATGGACGTGGTGGTGCCCTATGCACGCACCATGGCCGACCTGCTGGAAGTGCTCGACGTGGTCGTTGCCGAAGACGCCGACAAGCGTGGCGACCTCTGGCGCCTGCAGCCGTGGGTGCCGATTCCCGCCGTTGCCGACGTGCGCCCGGCGTCCTACCTGGACCTCGCAGCAGGCCCTGAAGCCCTCAAGGGCAAGCGCCTGGGCGTGCCGCGCATGTTCATCAACAAGGACGAACTCGCCGGCACCAGCGAGAAGCCCGGCATCGGCGGCCCGACCGGCCAGCGCATCAACACCCGCGCCTCGGTCATCGACCTCTGGGAACAGGCCCGCAAGGCCCTGGAAGCCGCCGGCGCCGAAGTCGTCGAAGTGGACTTCCCGCTGGTCTCCAACTGCGAGGGCGACCGTCCTGGCGCGCCGACCGTGTTCAACCGTGGCTTCGTCACCGAGCAGTTCATGCATGACGAGCTGTGGGAGCTGTCTGGCTGGGGCTTCGACGATTTCCTCCGCGCCAACGGCGACCCCAAGCTGAACAAGCTGGCCGATGTCGACGGTCCGCAGATCTTCCCGCACGACCCGGGCACCCTGCCGAACCGCGAGGACGACCTGGTCGCCGGCATGGACGAGTACGTCAACATGGCCAAGCGCGGCCTGAAGACCTGGGACCAGATCGAATCCCTGCCCGACGGCCTGCGCGGCCTGGAGAAGACCCGCAAGCTCGACCTGGAAGACTGGATGGACGGCCTGAAGCTCGACGCCGTGCTGTTCCCCACCGTGGCCGACGTCGGCCCGGCGGACGCCGACGTCAATCCGGAGTCGGCCGACATCGCCTGGAGTAACGGTATCTGGGTCGCCAACGGCAACCTGGCGATCCGGCACCTGGGCGTGCCGACCGTCACCGTGCCGATGGGCGTGATGGCCGACATCGGCATGCCGGTGGGCCTGACCTTCGCCGGTCGCGCCTATGACGACTCCGCGCTGCTGCGCTTCGCAGCGGCCTTCGAAGCCACCGGCTCCAAGCGCCTGGTGCCGCCGAGCACGCCGCCGCTGGCCTGATCGGTTGGTTGCTGTCGGCAGAATGAAAACCGCGCCCATGGGGCGCGGTTTTTTTATGGCTGGCTCTGGCGTCTCCCTGTAGGAGCGGGCCACGCCCGCGATCCGCCGGCAGGGCCGGCGTTTTCTCTTGCTCTGGTGTTGCAGGTTTGCTGCGTTGGATTGGGTGTTCCAGCGCCGCTTTAGCCTTGTAGGAAGGGTGGAGCGCAGCGGTACCCATGCTGTCGCACAGGAAGCTGATGGGTATCGCTGCGCTCCACACCATCCTACGACCGCAGTCTGTCGGCAGCGGTGTAGAGATGGGCAGAGTCGTCCGCGAGGTATTGCAGGCAGGAGAAGACGCCGGCCAGCACCTCCGAAGAAGGATTCCCATGATCGCCAATGCCGGAGAGGAAGCCGAGCATTTGGCGCAGCGCGTGATGGCGGCCGTCGGCGGCATCCCGCAATGACAGTGCGGTGATCTCGTCGTTGAGGTGGAGCAGGGTGGGGGCGGTGAAGGTCATGGATTGCATCTCTTGAGATTTGAGTGACCGCGCCCCGACGCCAATCAGGGTGGGCGGACCGTACAGGTTGGCGTACCGTCAAGAGAAAACGGCGCATCCGAAGATGCCCTGCACGGCCCTCCCATAACGTGGGTGCAACCATGCGAGGAGCTGAACCAAGGTTCATGCACCTTCTCTTGAACGGGACGCCAATCCCGTCTGCCCATCTGGGGCAACGGGGCAACGGTAGGGACTCGGCTAGCGGGTGTCAATCGGACGCGTCCGGCTCTGTCGTGCAGGAGCGGGCCCTGCCCGCGATCCGCCGGCAGGGCCGGCGCTTTCTCTGGCTCTGGTGTTGCATGTCTGCTGCCTCGGTTTGGGCATTTCAGCGCCGCGTCGGCACGCGCGCCGGCTTCGTGTTTCGCCCCCTCGGGCGACCTTCTTTGGCAAACGCCCCAAAGAAGGCAAAGGTCTTGCCCCGGACATCCGGTTTTTCGCTTGGGGCGAAAAATACCCTCGTTGAACCGAAGTTTCAGGGGGCCGCGCTGACGGGCCATCCCTGGCCCGACAGCGCTCTCGCGACATCCATGTCGCTCAACCCCAGAAACTCCGCTTCAACGAGGCCTCCTGAACGGGGCCGTTCGGAGTGCGCGGACATTTCGCTGGAAGTCTTCAGCGAGCAAAGAGCACAGAGCGCAGAGCAGTTGGAGAGCAGTTGTAGGAGCGAGCTTGCTCGCGAGCCGCTCAACGCCAGCGCTCCCCTGTAGGAGCGGGCCGTGCCCGCGATCCGCCGGCAGGGCCGGCGTTTCAGACGGTTCGCTACCTGGCCGGAAATTCCGATGCCACCCTCCAGAAGCACTCATGGGGAGCGATCACGGGCATGGACCAGATGTCCCCGCCCGTCCTACACGGTGCGCTGTGCCTTCACGCAACCAAAGCGCGCTTCCTTCGACGGCGAGTAGCCATAGAACGACGTGTAGCACTTGCTGAAATGGCTGGGCGAGACGAAGCCGCAGGCCAGGCCGACCTCGTACATCGGCAGGCTTGAATGCTGCAGCAGGCGGCGGCTTTCGGTGATGCGCAGTTCCAGGTAATAGCGCACCGGCGTGGTCCCCAGTTGCTCCTGGAACAGTCGCTCGATCTGCCGCTTGGAACGCCCGACGTAGCTCGACAACTGGTCCTGGTTCAGCGGCTCTTCGATGTTCGCGCTCATCAGGTTGATCGCCTCGCGCAGCGGCTCGCTGAGCTTCTCGTGCAGCGCCGGGCGGGTGCGGCGGAAGCGTGATTCCTCGAAGGCGAGGATGTCGACGATGGCGTCCACCAGTTCGCGGCCGTGGCGGGCGTTGATCCACTCCAGTACCAGGTTGAAGGCGCCCGTGGGGCTGGCGGCGGTGAGGCGGTCGCGGTCGGCCTGGTAGCTCTCGCTGGTGACTTCGCTGTGCCGGGCGATTTCCGCCAGCGCTGCGCGGTTCTCCGGGTGGACGGCGCACCGGTAGCCGTCGAGCAGGCCGGCCTGGCCGAGGAACCAGGCGCCGTTCCACAGGCCGGCGAGGGCGATGCCCTTGTCGGCGGCGGCCTGGAGCAGGCGGGTCAGCTCCGGGATGGCGCGCAGCGGAGTGCGCAACCCACCGCAGACTACCAGCAGGTCCAGCTCGGCGAGCTGCGTCGAGGTCAGCATGGCGCCGGGGCAGATCACCAGACCGAGGTCGCTGGTGACCGACTCGCCGTCGAGGCTGAAGGTCTCGGTGGCGAACGTCTGCGTGCGGATCAGGTTGGCGGTGACCAGCGTGTCCAGCGCCTGGGTGAAGGCGGGCAGGGAGAAGTGTTCGAGCAGCAGGAAGCCCACCCGCGCGAGGCGGCCGGGCTCCCTGGAGTCACCGTCGAGGTAGCGCAGGTTGCGGCCCTGCATGGCCCCACTGAACTGGCGGCGTTCGACCAATCGGCACCTCGTCTGCGTGGGTTGGTGACCGGCTCAGCCGCGCACGGCGCGGCGGCCGAGGGCGGATTGGCCTGAGGGCGAAGTGCGCCGGCTGGTCTGGCTGAGCAGGATGATGATTACCGTCAGCGCCAGGGTCGAACTCACTTCGATGCGGTGCGTCGGCATGATGAACATCACCGCGAGGATGAAGCTGATGATTCCGATCACCAGCCAGGTCAGCCAGGGGAACAGCCACATGCGGAACACCAGCTCGTGGTTGCGCCGGCGCAGGATGCCGCGCATGCGCAGCTGCGACACGGCGATGGCGAGGTAGACGAGCAGGGCGATGGAGCCGGAGCTGGCCAGCAGGAACTCGAACAGCCGCCCCGGTGCGAAGAAATTGAGCAGGGTGGTGAACATGCCGATCAGCGTGCTGGCGATCACCGCCGCGCGCGGCACGCCGGCGGCGGAGGTGCGCTGGATGAAGGCCGGCGCATCGTTTCGCCGACTCAGGGAATAGATCATCCGCGAGGCGATGTACACCGAGGAGTTCAGGCAGCTGGCCACGGCGACCAGCACCACCAGGTCCATCAGCAGTTGCGCGTTGGGGATGTTCAGCAGTTCCAGGGTGCGCTGGTAGGAGCCGATCTCCACCAGGCGCGGGTCGTTCCACGGCACCACCGAGATGATCACCAGGATCGACAGCAGGTAGAACACGCTGATGCGCCAGATCACCGAGCGCGTGGCCTTGGCGATGTTGCGGCTGGGGTCGCTGGATTCGGCGGCGGCGATGGTCACCGCCTCGGTGCCGATGAAGCTGAACAGGGTGGTGATCAGTGCGCTGAAGATGGCCGTCCAGCCGTTGGGCATGAAGCCGCCGTGCTCGCCCATCAGCTTGTTCAGGCCGCTCACCTCGCGCCCCGGCAGCAGGCCGAACAGCGCGGCGGCGCCCAGGCCGATGAAGGCGACGATGGCGACCACCTTGAGCATGGCGAACCAGAATTCGAACTCGCCGTACTTGGCGACGCTGAACAGGTTGGTGACGGTGAGCAGCAGCGTCATCGACAGGGCGAATACCCATGTCTCGACCTGCGGGAACCAGTTGTTGAGGATGACCCCGGCGGCGATGGCCTCGATGGGAATGACCAGCACCCAGAACCACCAGTACAGCCAGCCGATGGTGAAGCCGGCCCAGCGGCCGATGGCCTGGTCGGCATAGGCGGAGAAGGAGCCGGTGTCGGGGCTGGCCACGGCCATCTCGCCGAGCATGCGCATCACCAGCACCACCAGCAGCCCGGAGAGGGCGTAGGCGACGATGGCGGCGGGGCCGGCGGCGGCAATCGCATGGCCGGAGCCGACGAACAAGCCTGCGCCGATGATTCCCGCGATGGAGAGCATGGTTACGTGGCGGGGCTTGAAGCCCTGCACCAGATCGCCATTGGCGTCTTTTGCACTGGGAGCACTCATCTGTCGGCCTTTTATTGAAATTGTTATGTAGGGCGCGGCGACGCGTGGCCGGGTGCGGCTTCCCCGCAACCGCTGGTGCGCTGGTAGAGGCCGGGGAATCCGCGTGGCGGCTATGCGCTTCACGCGGGGCTCAAGCTAAGGCACCGGATGGGTGTCGAGTTGCTCGAAATCGCCGTGGGCATGACCAAAAACGACATGGGCGGCGGCTGGTGTAGTGGCGATAGGCCGCTCTGGGACGGAGGTTCCATGCGTAGTGGACGGCTTTGCACGGCGGCTTGATCGGATCGGCGGTCATGCCCCCTTCGCCCGCCGGCATTCGGGTCTAGGCTGAGTACTTTCGTCTGCCTCAGGTGACTTGCCATGTCCCTCGTCCTGTTCGGCCATCCGTTTTCCTCCTACACGCAGAAGGTCCTGATCGCCCTCTACGAGAACGCCACACCCTTCGAGTTCCGCGGCCTCGGCCCGGATCAGCCGGAGAACGGCGCGCACTGGCTGCGCCTGTGGCCGCTGGCGAAGTTCCCGGTGCTGCTGGACGGTGAGCACAGCGTCGCCGAGACCAGCATCGTCATCGAGTACCTGCACCTCAAGCATCCCGGCCCGGTGCGCCTGCTGCCGGACGACCCGCTGAAGGCGCTGGACGTGCGTTTCCTCGACCGCTTCTTCGACTGGCACGTGATGACCCCAGTGCAGCACGCCGTTCTGGGCGCCATGAGCGGCGAAGCGGGCAAGCGTGCGGAAGGCCTGGCCCATGCGGTGAGCAAGCTGGAACTGGCCTACGCCTGGCTGGAAGAAGAACTCGCCGGGCGTACCTGGGCGGCGGGGGAGAGCTTCAGCCTCGCCGACTGTGCGGCGGCCCCTTCGCTGTTCTATGCGGACTGGACCCATCCCATCGGCGACCAGTATCCGACACTGCGCGCCTACCGCTCGCGCTTGCTGGCGCGCCCATCCTTCGCCCGCGCCGTGGAGGAGGCGCGGCCGCACCGGCCGCTGTTCCCGCTGGGGGCGCCGGATCGGGATTGAACCGGGCAAAAAAATCCCCCGTGCGCTGCCGCGACCGGGGGATGCAAGACCCGCGCAGGGGGACCGCGCGGGCGAGGTAGACCAGCGGAGAGTTACAGGCGGATCAGCACCGATTTCAGCTCGGTGTAGTGCTCGATGGCCGCGGCGCCCATCTCGCGGCCGACGCCGGACATCTTGAAGCCGCCGAAGGGCAGCGCCGGGTCCAGCGCGCTGTGGCAGTTGACCCACACCGAGCCGGACTTGATGCGCGGCACCATGCGGTGCACCGCCGCCAGGTCGTTGGACCAGATGCTCGCGCCCAGGCCGTAGGGGCTGTCGTTGGCCAGGCGCAGGGCGTCCTCGATGTCGTCGAAGGGCATGGCGACCAGCACCGGGCCGAAGATCTCCTCCTGCACCAGCGGATTCTTCTGGTCGACGTCGACGATCACCGTGGGTTTGACGAAGTAGCCAGGGCCGAACTGCTCGCCGCCGCAGGCGATGGTGGCGCCTTTGCCTCGGCCCAGTTCGATGTAGTCGAACACGCGCTTCTGCTGCTTGGCAGAGATCAGCGGGCCCATGTCGATGCTCGGGTCCAGGCCGTTGCCCAGCTTCATGCCGTTGGCGATGCCGGAGATGTCGGCGATCACGTTATCGAAGTGCTTGCGCTGCACATACAGGCGCGAGCCGGCGCAGCAGACCTGGCCCTGGTTGAAGAAGATCGCCTGGGCAGCGCCAGCGGCGGCGGTGGCGAGGTCGGCGTCGGCCATGACGATGGTCGGCGATTTGCCGCCCAGCTCCAGGGTCACGCGGGTCATGTTGTCCATGGCCGCCTTGCCGATTTCCTTGCCGACCGGGGTCGAGCCGGTGAAGGTCAGCTTGTCCACCAGCGGGTGGTGGGAGAGGGCGGCGCCCGCGGTGATGCCGGCGCCGGTGACGACGTTGAACACACCCGCCGGGTAGCCCGCTTCCAGGACCAGCTCGGCAAGTTTCAGCGCGGACAGCGGGGTTTCGTCGGCGGGCTTGAGCACCACGCTGCAACCGGTGGCCAGCGCCGGGCCGAGCTTCCAGCAGGCCAGCAGCAGGGGGAAGTTCCAGGCGACGATGGCGCCCACCACGCCGACGGCTTCGCGGCGGATATAGCCGTGGAATTCGCCGTCGGGCATCAGCGGCATGGACACGTCGACCGTGGTGCCTTCGATCTTGGTGGCGTAGCCGGCCATGTAGCGCAGGAAGTCGATGGCCAGTTGCACGTCCATCACGCGGGCGACGGCGGCGCTCTTGCCGTTGTTCAGGCATTCCAGCTCGGCCAGCAGGTCGGCGTCGCGTTCCATCAGGTCGGCGAGTTTCCACAGCAGGTTCTGCCGTTCGCGCGGGCGGGTGCGGCTCCAGGCCGAGTCATCGAAGGCCTGGCGCGCGGCGCGCACGGCGCGGTCGACGTCGGCGGCGGTGCCGGCCGGCACCTGGCAGAGCACTTCGCCGGTAGCCGGGTTGCGCAGGTCCATCAGGGCGCCGTCGCTGGCGGAGGTCCAGTCGGCACCGATCAGCATCTTCGGAGCGCGCTGCAGGAAGGCGCGGGATTCGGGCTTGATGGGCAGGGAAGCGAGCATTGCGGTGGCCTCTTGTTGTCTGTTCGTGCTCCCGGTCTGGGAGTCGCTGAGGCGGAGCATCGCAACGGCTGTGCCAAGGCTGTCAAGTTTTTATAACTTATTGAATTAAAAGGATTTAATTGTGGTTTTTGGTGGGCGGGAGAAAAGCCGCTGTCGCATTGTGCGACAGCGGCTGAGACGCAGGGCTCAGGTGTTGGTGATATCCCGGTCCTTGGTTTCCGGCAGGAAGAAGATGCCGAGGATGGCCGTCATCACGGCGATGACGATGGGGTACCAGAGGCCGTAGTAGATGTCCCCGGTGGCGGCCACCATGGCGAAGGCGACGGTGGGAAGGAAGCCGCCGAACCAGCCGTTGCCGATGTGGTAGGGCAGCGACATGGAGGTGTAGCGGATGCGCGTCGGGAACAGCTCCACCAGCCACGCGGCAATCGGCCCGTAGACCATGGTCACGTAGATCACCAGAATGGTCAGCAGCACCAGCATCATCAGGTGGTTGATCTTCGCTGGGTCCGCTTTCTCCGGGTAGCCGGCTTCCTTCAGCGAGGCGGCGAGCTGCGCGGTGAAGACCTCTGACTGCACCTTGAACTCCGCCGCCGGCATGCCGGCCCCTTCGAAGCTGGCAATGATCTTGTCGCCGACGTGCACCTGGGCCAGTGCGCCGGTTTCCGCCTTGAGGTTCTCGTAGGGGATGGCGCGCTTGGCCAGCAGGCTCTTGGCCATGTCGCAGGAGCTGACGAATTTCGCCTTGCCCACCGGATCGAACTGGAAGGAGCAGGCGTTCGGGTCGGCCACCACGGTGACCGGGTTCTTCTCCTGGGCGGCGAACACGTCCGGGTTACCGAACTGGGTCAGGCCGTGGAAGATCGGGAAGTAGGTCAGCGCGGCGAGGATGCAGCCGGCCATGATGATCTTCTTGCGGCCGATGCGGTCGGACAGGCTGCCGAAGAACACGAAGAATGGCGTGCCCAGCAGCAAGGAGCCGGCGATCAGCAGGTTGGCGGTCTGCGCGTCGATCTTCAGCGTCTGCAGCAGGAAGAACAGCGCGTAGAACTGCCCGGTGTACCAGACCACGGCTTGCCCTGCGGTGCCGCCGAGCAGCGACATGATCACCACCTTGAGGTTCTCCCAGCGGCCGAAGGATTCGGTCAGCGGCGCCTTGGACGCCTTGCCTTCCTCCTTCATCTTCAGGAACACCGGCGACTCGGAGAGCTGCAGGCGGATGTACACCGAGATGATCAGCAGCAGGATCGACAGCAGGAACGGAATCCGCCAGCCCCAGGCCTCGAACGCCTCGTTCCCCAGCACGGTGCGGCAGGCCATGATCACCAGCAGCGAGAGAAACAGGCCCAGCGTTGCGGTGGTCTGGATCCACGAGGTGAAGAAGCCGCGCTTGCCCTTGGGCGCATGCTCGGCGACGTAGGTCGCCGCGCCGCCGTACTCGCCGCCCAGCGCCAGGCCCTGCAGCAACCGCAGGGTGATGAGGATGATCGGCGCGGCCACGCCGATGGTGGCGTAGGCGGGCAGCAGGCCGACCACGGCGGTGGAGATACCCATGATGATGATGGTGATGAGGAAGGTGTGCTTGCGCCCGATCATGTCGCCCAGGCGGCCGAACACGATGGCGCCGAAGGGCCGCACCGCGAAGCCGGCGGCGAAGGCCAGCAGGGCGAAGATGAAGGCGGTGGTTTCATTGACCCCGGCGAAGAAGTGCTTGGCGATGATCGCCGCCAGGGAGCCGTAGAGGTAGAAGTCGTACCACTCGAACACCGTACCCAGGGAGGAGGCAAAGATGACCTTGCGCTCCTCCTTGGTGATTCCGCTGTGAGGAGCGTTGCCCGCGGCCGGGCTGTATGTCTGCGCCATGTTCGTCTCCGTCTTGTTGTTGTTTTGGGCCGGAGTCCCTCGATTTTCCGTTACCGCACTCGAGCCCAGGGCTGATGACAGGTCGTACGGATTGCGCGATGCGTGAAGTCAGGCGGCCCTGCGGCTGGTCGCAAGGTCATCTGAAAGCATAATCGTTCCCACGTATTCGGCCACCTGCCGGCCCCGGCAAAGCCCCGGCTGGCGCGGATTGGCACCTGTTCCGGACAGGCCTGATGACGCGAGGCGTCTGGCTGGCGCCTCGATGACGGGCACTTCCCTGCGGGAAAGACGTGCAATTAGACCATCGTCTATAACGGTCAGGGCTGTCTCAGACTGCTACAGCTGTCGCGATCTGCCACGCGCAGAGGGGCTTGGAGCGCGCGCAGGCTACTGTTTCGCAAGGACTTTTCCGGCTGGCACGCAACGTGAAGCGCTCGGGGTTTCGCCCGGCGCCACGTCGGCGTTGCACAAGGAGGCCTGGCTTGAAGAGGATGCACCTGTCGTTGCCGTGGATTGCGGGGCCGCTGGCTGCCGTGCTGACCTGCCTGTTGCTGTGGCTGCTGCCCGGCGTGGGCAATGGGCTGCTCTGGGCCCTGGCGGCGCTGATTGCCCTGGGGGCCATCCGCCAGGAGTGGCGCGGGCTGACGTGGCCGGTTGCCCTCGGTGCACTGTGCGGCGCCAGCCTGGCGCTTGGCCTGCACCTGGTGGCCGACCACTTCCAGCTGCGCTACGCCTGGCTCTACAGCAGCGCGGCGCTTCCGACGTATCTGAAGTTCTCCAACCTCTGGGGCGGCGACGAGGGCACGGTGCTGCTGCTGGCGACCTTCAGCATGGCTATTGCCCTGAAGAGCGCGGCGCTGCCGGGCTGGGCCGGGCGCGGCATGGCGCTGATCGCCGCCTGGTACGTCGCCACCGCCGCCTGGCTCGGGCCGTTCAGCGCGACGCCGGCGGACTGGCTGGCGGCGCAGCCGAGCCAGGGCATGAACGCCCATCTGCAGACCTTCTGGATGTCCCTGCACGCGCCGCTGATCCTCTGCGCCTATGCCTGGGTACTGGCGCCGGCCGGTGCCGCGCTGGAAGCGTTGGGCCGAGGCGGCCACGCCTATGCCTGGGTGATGCCGCGCTACAGTCGCCGCGCCTGGCTGATCCTCAGCGCCGGTATCGGTGTCGGCATGGCCTGGGCCATGGAGGACTTCACCTACGGCCAGCTGTGGCACTGGGACCCGGTCCAGACCTCGGCCTTCATCATCTGGGCGCTGCTCGGCGCGGTGCTGCACGGCGCCCGCCGCTGGCGCGCGGACGGCTCATACGCGCGCCTGTTGCCGGTGCTCAGCCTGCTGGCGGCGGCCATGGCCTGCGGCGCCATGGCGGTCACCCGCAGCACGGTGCTCGCCAGCTCGCATCGCTACATCGGCACCACCTCCTGGCTCAGCCACCTGGCGCTGGCGGCGATCCTGCTGGCGCTCGCGGCGTTCCACCTGCTGGTTGGGTGGCGCCCGCGCAAGCGGGCAGGGCGGCGGCGCGGGGCGTCGGACTGGACCCTGGACGTGGCCATCTACCTGTTCGCCGGCACCGGCCTGCTGGCCCTCGGCGCGCTGCTCCAGGCGCACCTCTACGAGTGGCTGGGGGTGGAGCGGCCGAGCGAGTTGAAGCCCTTCTTCGAGACCCTGACTGCCTGGGCCACCACCGCCGAGATGGACAGCCTGCGCCGCGCCTTCGACCAGTGGGACGTCAATGGCTACGGCCTGGCGCACTGGGTAGTGCCGCTGCTGGCGGCGCTCGGCCTGATGGGCGGCTACGGCTTCCTGCGCCGTTGCGGGCGGCCCCGGCTGGCTTTGCTGGCGACCCTGCTGATGGCCGCCGTGATGCTCTGGACCGGCTTGCACGGCGGCTGGCTGAGCGACGGCTACAACGGCGACGGCATGCTCTCGCAGAACATCGTGCGGGTACTGCCGTGGCTGGACGCGTCGCTGCTGGGCGGCGCCTTCCTGATGGGCAGTTGCCTGCTCTGGGGCTCGCAGACCCTGTGGCGCAGCCGGCGTGTCGGCAACCTGCGCTACAGCGGCGGGCTGGCGCTGGTACACGGCGGCGCGGTGATCGCGCTGGTGGGCGGGCTGGCCGCCACGGCGCTGAACAGCTACCAGCAGATCAGCATCCCGCCGGGCACTTCCTTCGAGCAGTGGCACGCGGTGATCGGCGGCATGCAGATGCGCGTCTCGCCGGATGCCAGCCGCCCGGACTTCTCCGGTTACCACGCGGTGGCCAAGGTGGAGCTGCGTGACGGTGACCGCACGTTGGCCGGCCACGCGCTGTTCCAGGACAGTCGCGGCAACCCGCCGGCCTACCAGGGCCCGGTGCGCCAGCTCTGCGAAATCCTCGACTACCACTACGCGCGCTTCGCCTCGGATCGTGGCTACGTGCTGCATCCGTTCATCGTCCGCGGCTGGAGGGGCGACCTGCAGATCTGGGTGCCGGCTTCCGCTCGTCTGCTCAAGCAGCCCGGCGACGACATCGAGAGCGTCGTGGTGGTGCGCCGTTTTCCGTTCCTCTCGCTGGTCTGGATCGGCCTGCTGACCATGCTGTTCGGCGCCTTGTTGCTCCCGGCGGGCGGCGCTTTGCGCCAGCCGGACCATACTGCTTCGCAGGGTGTCTCACGGACCCTGTCTCAGAGTTAGACAGCAATCGCGAAATGTGACGTCGCAATCCCGGTGTCCTCTGCCGGGCGTGCCTGCAAACAGCGCCGAAAGCCTGATTCGGCGCGGTTTGCGCAGTAGTGGCACACAACCTGCAAAACCGCTTTCAAGAGCTCGCTCTTAGCCCATCGGTGGGCGCGAATAACCTACAAGAATACCGAGGAGGCCTGACCTTGAAGATGACACGACTTCGGCACTATCTGGGTGCCGGAACCCTGGCCGCACTGGCCCTTGCGCTCCACCAGACGGCCCAGGCCGCACCCGAAGGCCAGGCGATCATCAACGCCAAGTGCCAGGCGTGCCACACGCCCGAAGGCAACAATTCCCTCAGCCGCATCAGCCACCAGCGCAAGACCCCCGAAGGCTGGCTGATGAGCATCGCCCGCATGCAGGTGATGTACGGCCTGAAGATCACCGATGAGGAACGTCGCTCGGTGGTCAAGTTCCTCGCCGACAAGCAGGGCCTGGCGCCCAGCGAAACCGAAGGCGTGCGCTACGCCCTCGAGCGCCGGCTGAACACCGTCGAGAAATTCGATACGAACTTCGAGCAGATGTGCGCCCGCTGCCACTCGGGTGCGCGCATCGCCCTGCAGCGCCGCCCGGCGGCGGAGTGGGAGAAGCTGGTGAACTTCCACCTCGGCCGCTGGCCGTCGCTGGAATACCAGGCCCTGTCCCGCGACCGCGACTGGTTCGACCTGGCGAAGAAAGAGATGGTCCCGGAACTGGCCAAGCGCTACCCGCTGGACAGCAAGGCCTGGTCCGACTGGCAGAAGAACCGGCCCAAGGCCGAATCCCTGGCGGGTAACTGGAGCTTCGCCGGGCACATGCCGGGCAAGGGCGACCTGGCCGGCAGCATGAGCGTTAGCAAGGACGGCGACGATGCCTTCAAGGTGAGCGTGAAGGGCCAGTACGCCGACGGTTCGCCGTTCAGCGGCGAGGGTAGCGCGGTGCTCTACAACGGCTACGAATGGCGCGGCGCGGTCACCGTCGGTGACGTGACCATGCGTCAGGTGTTCGCCGCCCTCAATGGCCAGATGCAGGGCCGCATGTTCGACAAGGCCCACGACGAGCGTGGCCTGGACTTCGTCGCGGCGAAGGACGGCACCAGCCACGTGCTGGGTGTGCAGCCGGCCTACATCAAGGCGGGCGCGGAGAGCGAAGTCAGCGTGGTCGGCACCGGCCTGAAGGGCAAGCCGTCGTTCGGCAAGGGCGTGGAGGTGGTGTCGGTGGTCTCCGAGACGCCCGAGCGCGTGACCGTCAAGGTCAAGGCCAGCGATGCGGCCGCCGCCGGCGAGCGTGATGTCAGCGTGGGCACTGCCAAGGGCGGCAGCCTCGCGGTGTACAAGGACATCGCCGAGGTGAAGGTGGTGCCGGAGTTCTCCATCTCCCGCATCGGCGGCAATGGCGGCTCCACGCCCAAGGTCCAGGGCAGCTTCGATGCCGAGGCCTGGGGCAAGGGCGCCGACGGCAAGCCGTTCCGCATCGGCGAGTTCCCGGCGCAGTGGTCGGTCGAGCCTTTCGATGACCGCGCCAAGGAAGACCAGGATGTGAAGTTCGCCGGCGCGATGGACGCCGCCACCGGCATCTTCACCCCGGGCGACGCCGGCCCGAACCCGGAACGCAAGATGATGACCAACAACGCCGGCAACCTGAAGGTGATCGCCGCGGTGGACGACGCCGGCCAGTCGCACAAGGGCGAAGGGCACATGATCGTCACCGTGCAGCGTTGGAACAACCCGCCGATTCCGTAAGTGTCGGTATCGGATGAACTCAGAGCATGAGCCCCCGCCTTCGGGCGGGTGTACCAAGCAAGTTCCGGGAGGTCGCCATGGGCGCCATCTTGAATCTGGTCGAACGCAACCTGCATGAAGTGCAGGTCGACGCCGACCGCCTGTTGTTCCACATCCCCAGCTCCTCGCTGTTCGCCAGCGACGAGCTGACCGGCGGGATCATCGATGCGCTGCGCGGGCATGCCTGCTCGCCGGACGAGCTGACCCAGCGCCTGGCCGGGCGTTTCGCCGCCGAGGATATCGACGAGACCCTGCGCGAGCTGATCGCGCTGGAGCTGGTCAGCGACGGCTCGCCGCTGACCCCTGAAATCGGCATCAAGAAGGTTGACCGCACCGCGCTCAACACCGTAGTGCTGAACGTCAACACCGGCTGCAACCTCAGCTGCACCTATTGCTACAAGGAAGACTTGGACAAGCCCTCCGCCGGCAAGAAGATGGGCGCGGAAACTGCCGAGGCTTCGGTGGAAATGCTGATCCAGGAATCCCCCGACGAGCAGCGCTACACCGTGGTGTTCTTCGGCGGCGAACCGCTGTCCAACCGTCCGCTGATCGAGCACATGGTCGCGTACTGCGAGCGCCGTTTCGGCGAGCTGGGCAAGACGGTGGACTTCGTCATGACCACCAACGCCACGTTGCTCACCGAGGAAATCGTCGACTGGCTCAACGCCCATCGCTTCGGGCTGTCCATCAGCATCGACGGGCCGAAGACGGTGCATGACCGCAACCGCATCACCGTGGGCGGGCAGGGCACCTATGACGTGGTGCGGCGCAAGGCTGACATGCTGCTGTCGCGTTACACCGCGCGGCCGGTTGGCGCGCGGGTGACCCTGACCACCGGCGTCACCGACGTCGAGACCATCTGGAATCACCTGTTCAACGAGATGGGTTTCGCCGAAGTCGGCTTCGCGCCGGTCACCTCGGGCGACATCAGCAGCTACAACCTCACCACCGATGAGCTGAAGGCTGTCTTCGCTGGTATGAAAGCCCTCGGCCGCCGTTACCTGGACGAGGCGCTGGAAGGGCGCAACATCGGCTTCTCCAATCTGCACCAGCTGATCACCGACATCCACGAAGGGCAGAAGAAGGCCCTGCCGTGCGGCGCCGGCCTGAAGATGCTGGCGGTGGACCACAAGGGCGAGCTGAACCTGTGCCATCGCTTCACCGGTTCTTCGCTGCCGACCTTCGGCAACGTGCATGAAGGGGTGAAGCAGGCCGAGCTGAACGAGTTCCTCTCGCAGCGCCTGGACCGCACCGACACCGGCTGCGCCAGCTGCCACATCCGCAACCTTTGCTCCGGCGGCTGCTACCACGAGAGCTACGCGCGCTACGGCGACCCGGCGCATCCCACCTACCACTACTGCGAACTGATGAGGGACTGGGTCGACTTCGGCATCGAGGTCTACAGCCGGATCATGGCTTCCAACCCCAGCTTCATCGACCGCCACATCACTCCGCGGAAGGCGCACTGACATGAAACATCTGAAAGCGATCAACACCAAAGCACAGAAGCTCGAACAGGCCGCCGCCGAGGATCGCATCGAGGACGTGGTGGCGATGAACTCCGTGGCCGGCTGCGCGGCGACCACCGATCCGGGCTGGGAAGTCGACGTGTTCGGCGGCGTGTCCTCGCTCTGCCAGCCGATGGAAGCGGACCTCTACGGCTGCTCCGACCCTTGCTGGTGGCCGGCCCAGGTGCCGGACATGATGAGCACCTACCCCGACTGGAACAAGGATGCGCAGGCCTCGGCCGAGAACTGGCGCAACCTCGGCACCGTATTCCCGGACGACAAATGATCGCCCTGAAACATATGGGACAGAAGAACAAGAGGAAAACCTGCATGTCCAGAAAAGCATTCGCCGCCGCCCTCGGTGGCCTCTCGCTGGCCTGCGCGCTGCAAGCTGTAGCCGCCGACGCCGGCGCAGACGTGAGCAAAGCGCTGGAAAGTGGCCACGAGTACCTGATCAGCACCAACTACCCGAACAACCTGCACGTCATCGACATGCAGACCGACAAGCTGTTCAAGACCTGCACCATCCCCGGCGCCTACGGCCCGGGCATGACCCAGCTGTCGCCGGACCGCAAGACCGTCTACATCCTCAGCAACCACTACGCGGACATCTACGGCATCCAGCTCGATGACTGCAAACCGGTGTTCCACGCCACCATCGCGCAGAAGCCGGGCGAGAACGCGCGGGCGATGTTCTCCATGACCGTCAGCCACGACGGCAAGGAGATCTACGCCATCGCCAACCCGACGCTGATCCTCGCCGAGCACTACGAGGTGCAGCAGCCGCGCCTGCAGGTGTATTCCGTCGCCGACGGCATGGGCGCCAAGCCGGTGCGCACCTTCCCGGCGCCGCGCCAGCTGACCATCATGCAGAGCGGCGATGACGGCACCCTCTACGTGGCAGGCCCGGACATCTACAAGGTGGACGTGAAGACCGGCAAGTTCGACGTGGTGATCCCCAGCCGCAACTGGAAGCGCCCCAACTACGCGCCGCCAGATGTGCTCTACGTGTGGAACCAGCAGACCTACCCGCGTGACTTCTCGCTGCTCTACACCACGGCGAAGTTCAAGGACGCCAAGCAGGACATGGCCACGGCCGACTTCCTCTACGGCTTCTTCAACATCGATCTGGCCACCGGCAAGACCGAGACCGTCGATTTCGGCCCGGTCACCGAGGTGTACTTCAGCGGCATCCGCTCGGCCAAGGACCGCAATATCGTCTACGGCGTGCTGAACCGCCTGGCCAAGTACGACATCAAGGAGCAGAAGCTGGTCAAGGCGGCGAACCTGGACCACTCCTACTACTGCCTGTCGACCAACAAGGCCGGCAACAAGCTGTACCTGACCGGCACCCTGAACGACGTGGCGATCTTCGACGCCGACAGCCTGGAGCGCATCGGCGATCTGAAGCTGCCCGGCGGCGACATGGCGATCACCACCAGTCAGGCGTTCGTGGCCAACTGAAAGCTGTCTGATTGACGAACTGCCCCGGAGCATTCGCGTGCTCCGGGGCAGTTTTGTTTCCGGCTCAGATTTCCGGTTCGGGACTCTCGCTCTTCATTGCCAGATACCGCTGTGCACCGCAGCGCGCACAGCGCTGGCACAGCATCGGTACGCGGCCGACTTCGGTCAGATTCCCTTCATCCCAAACACATCCCAGGAAAAAGCAGCGCAATCGCATGTGTCCTCCTCCGGATCGCTCCGGTACGTAGACAGGCAGCAGGGTGCAGGTGACGCTCCGGGATTGTTCTTGTGTGGAGACCCGGCGAGCCTCTCGCGAGCGCTCTGGAATGGGCAACCTAAACTGCCGGATGGCACCTGGCGCCTGCCCCGCAAGGCTTGCCAGCGACTCCCTGGCCGTTCGTCAGCACCGCATGGCAGGTCTTGACAGATAATATTATGAGCATAATATTCACCTTCAGATGACGGTCATCATTTCAGTGGCCGGACATTCCAGACGGCCACCAGGCCCACCCAACGTTGCAAGCGGGGCGAACGCCTCCCTGGAGAAAGAACCATGAATGCCAAATCCGAACTGGGCCGCGCACTGATCACCGGTGCTTCCTCGGGCATCGGCGCCACCTACGCGCAGCGCCTCGCCGCGCAGGGCTACGACCTGCTGCTGGTGGCCCGCGACCAGCAACGCCTGGACGCCCTGGCCGCACGCCTCGGTGAGGAATACGGCGTTTCGGTGGATGTGCTGAAGGCCGACCTGACCCGTCGCGAAGACCGCGCCCGCATCGAGGCCCGCCTGGCCGAGGATGCGAGTCTCAGCCTGCTGCTTAACAACGCCGGCGTGGCGATCAACGGCACCCTGCTGGAAACCGACCTGGACCGCCTGGAAAGCATGATCGAGCTGAACGTCATCGCCACTGCGCGCCTGGCTGGCGCTGCCGCCAAGGCTTTCGCCGGGCGTGGCCGCGGCACCATCATCAACGTGGCCTCGGTGCTGGCGCTGGCGCCGGAACTGTTCAATGGCAGCTACAGCGCCACCAAGGCCTTCGTGCTCAACCTGACCCAGTCCATGCAGCAGGAGCTGGCGCCGCTGGGACTGCGCATCCAGGCCGTGCTGCCGGGCGCCACCCGCACCGAAATCTGGGACCGCGCCGGCACCGACATCTCCGCACTGCCGGCGGAAATGCTGATGGACGTGAACCACATGGTCGACGCCGCGCTGGCCGGCCTGGCCCAGGGTGAAGTGGTGACCCTGCCGGCGCTGCCGGATGCGGGCGAATTCGAAGCCTTTACTGCCGCGCGCCTGAAGATGGCGCCGAACCTGTCGCGCAGCGCCCCGGCACAGCGCTATGGCGTGGCAGTGGCTTGATCGGGTAACTGAGTGGCGAAAAGCTTGCCCCGGCCTTGCGCCGGGGCTTTTTTATGCGCGCGCCATGCTCGCGATCACGGGCATGGCCCGCTCCTACAGGTGTCGATCGGCGCTGAAATTGGTGCCCGGGAGCGTAGGGCGAACAACCTGGAACAGGTTATCCGCCGACCCTTGAACGGCGGATAACGCTGGCGCGTTATGCCCCCTACAAAAGCGCCTCACTCCGCCGCGCCGATCTCGCGCTTCAGGTGCCGGCGGGTGCTCTCCAGGATGCGGTCGGACATCTGCGGATCGGCCACGCTGCGCGATAGCACCAGCGCGCCGATCAGGGTGGCGAGCATGGCCACGCTCTCATCCTCGGCATGCTCGCTGGGCAGTGCCTTTTCGATGGCGTCAATGCGTGCCTGGACGATGGCGTCGGTGGTGGCGCTGGCATGGCCGCGCGCGCCCAGCTCGGCCGAGATGGTCGGCAGCGGGCAGCCCTTGCCGGGCGCATTGCGGTGGCCGGGGGAGAGGTACTGGTCGATGAAGCCGGGCAGCGGCTCGGCCTTTTCGAACTGCTGGTCGACGACCGGGCGCAGCTGCTCGGCGGCCTGCTGCAGGGCGATCTCCACCAGCTCGTCCTTGGACTTGAAGTGTGCGTAGAAGCCGCCGTGGGTCAGGCCCAGCGCCTTCATCAGCGTCTGCAGGCCGGTGGCGTCCACGCCCTCGCTGCGGAAGCGCTGCGCCGCCTCGTTGATGATGCGTTC
This sequence comes from Pseudomonas sp. PDM22, assembly GCF_014851965.1. Classification (NCBI taxonomy): domain Bacteria; kingdom Pseudomonadati; phylum Pseudomonadota; class Gammaproteobacteria; order Pseudomonadales; family Pseudomonadaceae; genus Pseudomonas; species Pseudomonas sp. PDM22. The sequence continues at coordinate 262,823 of NZ_JACVAR010000006.1, read as the reverse complement.
GCGGGTCTGGGCCTTGTGGTCTTCGGAGTAACGCATGACCGGTCTCCTGCGGATCATGGAATGCTGGATGTCATTCTAACGCAGGGCGGGCGCGGGGAGGTGATTCGGGGCATGGACTTAACCTGTAGGAGCGGGCCGTGCCCGCGATTGCGCGCATGGCGTGCTCCTACAGGGGAATCATCAGCACCGTAGGGCGGATAACCTGGAACAGGTTATCCGCCGGCGGATAACGCTGGCGCGTTATGCGCCCTACGGGCGTGGCCGTCAGCGAACGGCCTCGAGCAGCGTCGCCACGCCCTGGCCACCGCCGATGCACTGGGTGGCGATGGCGTAGCGCCCGCCGGTTTCCTTCAGCAGCGCTGCCACCTTGCCGGTGATGCGAGCGCCGGTGGCGCCCAGCGGGTGGCCGATGGCCAGGGCACCGCCGTGCAGGTTGACCCGGTCGCTATCCAGCTCCAGCCCGCGCAGGCAGGCCAGCGCCTGGCTGGAGAAGGCCTCGTTGATCTCCACCAGGTCGATGTCGGCCATGCGCAGTCCAGTGCGGTCGAGCAGTTTGCGGGTTGCGTAGAGCGGGCCCATGCCCATGATTTCCGGCGGGCAGCCGACCACCGCGACGGCTTTTACCCGCGCCAGGATGTCCAGCCCGTTGGCGCGGGCGAAGTCCTCGCTGCACACCAGAACGGCCGCGGCGCCATCGGTGAGCGGCGAGGCGGTGCCCGCGGTGACGCTGCCGCCGAAGGCCGGCTTGAGCTGCGCCAGTGCCTCCAGGTTGGTGCCGGGGCGGATGCAGCCGTCCTCGCTGACCACCCCATTGGGCGTGTCGATGGGCACGATCTCCGCCGTCAGCAGGCCCTGCTCGCGGGCATGGGCGGCCTTGGCGTGGGAGTCCACGGCCATGGCTTCCTGGTCCGCGCGGGAGATGCCGAAGCGCTCGGCGACTAGCTCGGCGGTCTGCCCCATGGGCATGTAGGCCTGGGGGAACTCCGCGAGCAGGCGCGGGTTGGGCGAGAGGTTGAAGCCGCCCATGGGCACGCGGGTCATGGACTCCACGCCCGCGCAGATGAAGGCATCCCCGGCGCCGAGCTGGATCTGCCCGGCGGCGAAGTGGATGGAGGTCATGGACGAGCCGCAGAAGCGGTTCACCGTGGCGCCGGCCACCGTTTCCGGCAGGCCGGCGAGGAAGCCGGTGATGCGCGCGAGGTTCATGCCCTGTTCGGCCTCGGGGTAGGCGCAGCCCATGATCAGGTCCTCGATCAGCCGGGCGTCGAGTCCGCTGCGCGCAACCAGGCCCTTGACCGTCTGCGCGGCGAGGTCGTCCGGGCGCACGTCGATCAGCGCGCCTTTTTTCGCGAAGTGGAACGGGGAGCGGGCATAACCCGCGATGACGACGGAAGTCATGGTCAGTCTCCTGAGGGATCAGCGCCCGAGGATCAGGCAGGTGGTGGAGCCGGTGGCGTAGAGCCGGCCGTCCACGTCGTAGAGGCGGCCTTCGGCCAGGGCGGTGGAGCGGCCGATGTGCACCAGGGTGCCTTCGGCGCGGATCGGCCCGGTATCACGGGTCAGTGCACGGATGTAGCTGATGCGCAGGTCGGTGGTGGTGTAGCCCAGCCCCGGTTCGAGCATGGTGTGCACCGCGCAGCCCATGGCCGAGTCCAGCAGCGTCGCCGCGTAGCCGCCGTGCACGGTGCCCAGCGGGTTGTAGTGGCGCATGTCCGGGGTGCCCTGGAAGATGAAGCGGCCCTGGCCCCATTCCAGCGGGACGAAGCCGATCAGCGCATTGATCGGTGGGGCGGGCAGTTCGCCAGCGCCGATGCCGTCGAAGAACTCCTGGGGCGTCTTGCCGCGCAATTCCTGCAGCGAAACCACGCCGGGCTCGGCCAGACGCTGGCGTATCTGCGCAGCCGCCGCTTCCCAGGCGGCAATCTTCTGTTCACGGGTGAGTGTCAGTTCGGTCATCGCAAGGCTCCGGCAATCAAATATTACAGTCGTCATACTATCATTGAATGATGATCGGCATATAAGTGACGGAAGCGCCATCTAGCAGGGCTGAAACGACAGTGCGATAGGAGGGGGAGGGGAGAAAAAACGCGGCCGGCGGAGCGGACTCCGCCAGCGCGGGGAGGAGCTTACTCGGCGGTGGCCGTGATGTTGGCCGCACGCGCCTGGCTGCGCTGGGCCTTGTACTGCAGGGCGACGGCGGGCACCGGCGAGGCGACACCGGTTTCCACCCAGCGGCGGATGCGGCCGGCATCGGCCACGTGGGTGCGCTTGCCGAAGGCATCGAGCAGGGCCAGGGCGACCGGGCGGCCGTTCATCATGGTGACCATCACCAGGCAGTGGCCGGCATCGTTGGTGAAGCCGGTCTTGGTCAGGCGGATGTCCCACTTGCCGTTGCGCACCAGCGGGTTGGTGTTGAAGAAGCTCAGCGAGTAGCTGGGCTTGCTGAAGCGCGCGTCGCTGGTCGCCGTGGTGCTCAGCTGGCGGATCTGCGGGTAGGTGTAGGCGGCCTTGGCCAGGCGGATCAGGTCATTGGCGTCGGAGACGTTGTGGATCGACAGACCGGTGGGCTCGACGTAATGGGTGCTGGTCATGCCGAGGGATTTCGCCTTGGCGTTCATCGCCGCGACGAAGGCTTTGGAGCCGCCCGGATAGTTGTGGGCGAGGCTGGCGGCGGCGCGGTTTTCCGAGGACATCAGCGCCAGCAGCAGCATGTTCTGGCGGCTGATCATGCTGCCCAGGTGGACGCGGGAGAACACGCCCTTCATCTCGGCGGTCTCGGAGATGTCCACGGGGATCAGTTCGTTCATCGGCAGCTTGGCGTCCAGCGTGACCATGGCGGTCATCAGCTTGGTCACCGAGGCGATGGGTACTACCAGGTTGGGATTGCTGGAGTAGAGGGTCTTGCCATTCTCCAGGTCGACCACCAGGGCGCTGCCGGACGCGAGCACCAGCTCCTTGGGGGAAGCCGCCTTGGCGGGGGAGGCGGCGAAGGTGTTCGATGAACAGACAACAGCGGCGCAGGCAAACAGCAGGCTCAGTATCGAACGACGACTAGTCATGGACGGGATTCGCAAGCGTGAGTGGGAATGTATCTACATCCATGTAGGCATTTTCGGCGAATTCTAATGCAAGGTCCGTCATAGCGCACGCGGCGCGGGGCGTCTCAGATTGCGACAGATTGAGACGTCGCGCCGCCCGCTGCGCAGAGGCCGTGCGCCGTGCTGGCAGTCGCGGCGCGGCAGCTTGCCGGAGCTGTTGCGAAATGCAACCGGGACGGCTTACCCACGAACGACTGAAAACCTTCTCAAAGCCGCGCCGCATATGGCGTTCAGGCCGGATGGCACGCTTTGTGAGTGGCTATCCTGCAATGAGCGGAGGCGCCCGGCCTGCTGCGCTGTCGAAGGTCGGGGTTGCGTTTACCTTTACGTTAACGTAAACATGTTTCGCAGCCCGCGACCGGCCAGTCAGCCGCGCGGCTGCCGGTAAGCAAGCGCGGTTCCAGACGCTCTGCGTCGCTGCCCGAACCGATCGTTCAGTGTTGATCCCAGAACAAGCACAACAAGGGAAAGCCATGAACCACCTGAGTTACACCCGCGGCCCGCAGGACAAATCCCTGCTGGCCATGACCGTCGGCGCTGCCTTCGACGCCACCGTCGAGCGTTTCGCCGCGCGCGAGGCGCTGGTCGTGCGTCACCAGAACCTGCGCTACACCTGGGCCGAGCTGGCCGAGGTGGTCAATGGCATCGCCCGCGCTTTCCTTGCCCTCGGCCTGCGTCCTGGCGACCGTCTGGGGATCTGGGCGCCCAACTGCGCGCAGTGGTGCGTCACCCAGTTCGCCAGCGCCAAGGTCGGCGCCGTGCTGGTCAACATCAACCCGGCCTACCGGGTGAACGAACTCGAATACGCGCTCAAGCAGTCCGGCTGCCGCTGGCTGGTGTGCGCCGACGCCTTCAAGTCCTCCGATTACCACGGCATGCTCGCCGACCTGCTGCCCGAGCTTGGCCAGGGGCGGCCGGGTGAGCTGTCCAGTGACCGCCTGCCGGAGCTGCGCGGGGTGATCAGCCTGTCCGATACCGCGCCCGCCGGCTTCCTGCGCTGGAGCCAGCTGGAGCCGCTGGGGCGTGGTATCGCCGCCACCGAACTCGCCGAGCGCCAGGCGCTGCTGCAGTTCGACGAGCCGATCAACATCCAGTACACCTCCGGCACCACCGGCTTCCCCAAGGGTGCCACGCTCAGCCACTACAACATCCTCAACAACGGCCTGATGGTCGGCGACAGCCTCGGCCTCACCGAGCACGACCGCCTGGTGATCCCGGTGCCGCTGTACCACTGCTTCGGCATGGTGATGGGCAACCTCGGCTGCCTGACCCACGGCTCCACCATGATCTACCCCGCGCCCAGCTTCGAACCCGAGGCGACCCTGGCGGCGGTGGCGCAAGAGAAGGCCACCGCGCTGTACGGCGTGCCCACCATGTTCATCGCCGAACTGGACCACCCGACCCGCCGCGACTTCGACCTGTCGAGCCTGCGCACCGGGATCATGGCCGGCGCCACCTGCCCGATCGAAGTGATGCGCAGGGTCATCGACGAGATGCACATGGCCGAAGTACAGATCGCCTACGGCATGACCGAGACCAGCCCGGTGTCGCTGCAGACCGGCCCGGAAGACGACCTGGAAACCCGCGTCACCACCGTCGGCCGCACCCAGCCGCACCTGGAAAGCAAGATCATCGACGCTGACGGCCGCATCGTCCCGCGCGGCACCATCGGCGAGCTGTGCACCCGTGGCTACAGCGTGATGCTCGGCTACTGGAACAACCCGCAGGCGACTTCCGAGGCCATCAGTCCGGCGCGCTGGATGCTCACCGGCGACCTCGCCGAGATGGACGAAGCCGGCAATGTGCGCATCGTCGGACGCAGCAAGGACATGATCATTCGCGGCGGCGAGAACATCTATCCGCGCGAGATCGAGGAGTTCCTCTACACCCACCACGCCGTGGCAGACGCCCAGGTGATTGGCATCCCCGACGAGAAGTACGGCGAGGAACTGGTGGCCTGGGTCAAGTTCCACCCCGGCCATAGCGTCGCCGAAGACGAGCTGCGCACCTTCTGCAAGAACGCCATCGCCCACTTCAAGGTGCCGCGCCACTTCCGCTTCTGCGACGAGTTCCCGATGACGGTGACCGGCAAGATCCAGAAGTTCCGCATGCGCGAGATCAGCATCGAAGAGGTGCGCAGCCAGCGTGGTTGATCGCCCGATGCCCGCCTGCGCCCTGGCGCGCGCCCGGATTGCCGGGGCGCCATGGGCGTAGAGAAGGGCACCATCTCCATCCGCCTGGTCAGCGAAGCGCTGGCCGAGTTTCGTCGCGCCGGCCGCGACGACGGCCCGCTATTGGCCGCCGCCGGCATCGCCCCGGAGCTGTTCGGCAAACCCTACGCGCGGGTTTCCAGCCAGGCCTATGCGCGGCTCTGGCTGCGCCTGGCCAGGGAGATGGACGACGAGTTCTTCGGCATGAACGCCCGCCGGATGAAATCCGGCAGCTTCAACTTCATGACTGCCGCTGCCGTCCGCGAGCCGACCCTGGAGACGGCGATGAACGCCGCGCTGCGCTTCATGGGTCTGGTGTTCGACGACTTCACCCCGCGCCTGACTCGCCAGGAAGGCTTGGCCGCCATCGTCCTCGATGAGCCCGAAGGCCCGGCGCCGCGCGCCTTCTGCTACTTCACCCTGTGGCTGATGTTGCACGGCCTGGCCTGCTGGCTGGTGGGGCGACGCATCCCGGTGCTGGCCATCGAACTGCGCTGCCCGCAGCCGGACTTCATCGCCGACTACCGGGTGATGTTCACCGAGAACCTCAATTTCGCCCGTCGCCAGTCGCGCCTGCTGTTCAACGCCGAGGCGCTCGATCTCCCCGTGCGCCGCGACGAGCGCGAGCTGCGGCGCTTCCTTGGGGGCGCGCCAGCGAACATCCTGGTGCGCTACCGCGACCCGCAGAGTCTTGCCGCCCGCACCAAGGCCTACCTGCGCAGCCTGAAGTTCGAACGCTGGCCGGACCTCGACGCCCTCGCCGGGCACTTCTACATGGCGCCCTCGACGTTGCGCCGCAAGCTCGCCGCCGAGGGGCAGTCCTACCAGGCGCTCAAGGACCAGCTGCGCCGCGACCTCGCCATCGCCCGGCTGGACAGCGGCGACGGCAACTTCGCCGATCTCGCTGAGGAGCTGGGTTTCGCCGACACCAGCGCCTTCTACAAGGCCTTCCGCAAATGGACCGGATCGACGCCTGGGCAGTACCGCGCGCTGATCCGCCAGGAGCCCTGAAATTTAAGGGCGCAGCTCAAGTAGCCGCCTTACAAGCCGATAAAACTCCCAAGAATTGCTTGTTGCTCAAGGACGCCACTCCATGCCCCTTTCCCGCCTCTCGATCCAGTGGAAGATCACGCTGCTGACCGGCCTTTGCCTGCTCTGCATCGTCTGCCTGCTGGTCGGTCTCTCGCTGTTCCGGATGAACCACGACGCGCAACTGATCAAGGCGGCCAACGCGGACATGCTCAAGGACGCGGCCAAGTCGCGGATGCAGGCGCGCAGCGAGCAACAGGCGGAGATCATCCAGCGCTTCTTCACCGACGTTTACCACTTCGGCAACCAGTTCTCCCGCCAGGTCGCCCAGTTGCGCGAGCAGAGCACCCAGCACGGCGCGGACGCCGGCAGCGTGCGCAAGGACCTGAACCAGCTGGTGCGCGACGGCCTGAAGAGCAACCCGAACCTGCTCAGCCTCTACGTGGTCTTCGAGCCCGATGCGCTGGACGGCCAGGACGCTGCCTTCCATGACCAGCCCGACGCCGGCAGCAACGAGAAGGGGCGCTTCGGCGCCTATTGGGCGCAGAAGGCCTCCGGCGAGATGACCGGCCTGGCAGTGACCGAGGACATGATCGCCGACACCTCGGCGATGCTCGACGGCAGCCCGTTCAACACCTGGCAGCTGTGCCCGCTGCAGACCCGCAAGGCTTGCGTGCTCAACCCCTATTTCGACAGCGCCTCGGGCACCAAGGTGCTGATGACCACCGTGACCTTCCCGCTGATCGACCAGGGCAAGGTCATCGCCGTGATCGGCATCGACATCAGCCTCAGCCGCCTGCAGAAGCTCTCTGTCGATGGCGACAACCAACTCTACGACGGCGCCGGCAGCGTCAGCATCGTCAGCCCGGCGGGCCTGCTCGCCGGTTACAGCAGCGACGAAGCGCTGCTCGGCCAGCCGCTGGCCAAGGCCATTCCCGACCAGGCCGCCGAGCTGTTGTCCCTGCAGGCCGGCGGTCGTCCGCAGGTGCTGGAGCAGGACGGCCAGCTGCGCGTGCTCGAGCCGCTGCTGCCGATCCCGGATGCCACCAAGCCCTGGGCTGTGGTGCTCGACGTGCCGCAGGACGTGCTGCTGGCTCCGGCGCTGGAACTGCAGAAGCAACTGGATGAACGCAACTCCAGCGGCGCGCTGTGGCAGACCCTGTTCGGCCTCGCCGCCGCCATCGTCGGCCTGCTGCTGGTGTGGCTCACCGCCCGCGGCGTGACCCGGCCGATCCTCAACGTCGCCGCCATGCTGCGCAACATCGCCAGCGGCGAAGGCGACCTGACCAAGCGCCTGGACTACAGCGGCAAGGACGAGCTGGGTGAACTGGCCGGCTGGTTCAACCGCTTCCTCGACAAGCTGCAGCCGATCATCCGTGACGTGAAATCCTCGGTGCAGGACGCCCGCGCCACTGCCGACCAGTCCTCGGAAATCGCCAGCCAGACCAGCGCCGGCATGCAGCAGCAGTTCCGCGAAGTCGATCAGGTCGCCACAGCCTCCCAGGAAATGAGCGCCACCGCCCATGACGTCGCCAACAGCGCCGCCATGGCCGCCGATGCCGCCCGTGGCGCCGACGGCGCGACCCGCGATGGCTTGAGCGTGATCGACAACACCACCCGCCTGATCGACGAACTGGCCAGCGACATGAGCAGCGCCATGAGCCAGGTGGAAGGGCTGGCGGCGAGCAGCGAGCAGATCGGCTCGGTGCTGGAAGTCATCCGCGGCATCGCCGAGCAGACCAACCTGCTGGCGCTCAACGCCGCCATCGAAGCGGCCCGCGCCGGTGAGGCCGGGCGCGGCTTCGCGGTGGTCGCCGACGAGGTGCGCAACCTCGCCAAGCGCACCCAGGACTCGGTGGAGGAAATCCGCCAGGTCATCGAAGGCCTGCAGAACGGTACCCGCGAGGTAGTCGGCGCCATGAACAACAGCCACCGCCAGGCGCAGGACAGCGTGAACCAGGTCGAGCAGGCCGTGGCCGCGCTGAAGCGCATCGGCGACGCCGTGGGCGTGATCACCGACATGAACCTGCAGATCGCCAGCGCCGCCGAGGAACAGAGCGCGGTGGCCGAGGAGATCAATCGCAACGTCGCTGGCATCCGTGACGTCACCGAATCGCTGTCCAGCCAGGCGCAGGAATCGGCGCAGGTCAGCCAGTCGCTGAACAAGCTGGCGAACCATCAGCAGGGGTTGATGGATCAGTTCCGCGTCTAAGTCGGAGCCGCTAGTGAGCGCCGAATTCCACAGGGCGCTCGACCGTAGGATGGCGTGGAGCGAAGCGATACCCATCGCTCCCATGCTGGCAGCATGGGTATCGCCTAGGCTCCACCCATCCTGCATAGTGCCTTCCGTCACAGGCTCTCGCTCGGACCGAGCTGGGACGTAGGGTGCAGCTGTCCAATCCGCTCATCCAGATTGGCGGCTTTCGACATTGCCCGCGCGCCAGCGCGGCGGGAACATCAGGGGACTCCAGACAAGAACAAACCCAGGAGTTCCGCGATGCGTTCCCATACCGCCGCCACGGCCGAGTTCGACTACCGCGCCACCGCCGACGCCGTCCTGGCCGGCAACCTCGATGCCCTCAATGCCTGTGTCGAATGCTGCGACCGCCACGCCATTCCCGGCCGCGTCGCGCTGTTCTGGGAGGGCAAGGACGGCGACAGCGCCTCCTACACCTTCACCCAGCTCAAGGAGCTTTCAGGCCGCTTCGCCAGCTTCCTGCACGGCCTCGGCGTGCGTCCAGGCGACGTGGTGTCGGGCATGCTGCCGCGCACCCCGGAACTGCTGATCGCCGTACTCGGCACCTGGCGTCTGGGCGCGGTCTACCAGCCGCTGTTCACGGCCTTCGGCCCCAAGGCCATCGAGCACCGGGTCAAGCTGGCCGGCAGCAAGGTGGTGGTCACCGACGGCGCCAACCGCGGCAAGCTCGACGAGGTGCCCGACGCGCCTCTGCTGGTGACGGTTGGTGGTCCGAAGGGGCAGGGCATCCGTCATGGCGACTACAGCTTCTGGGCCGAACTGGAACGCCACTCGCCGGACTTCGAACCGGTGCTGCGCAGCGGCGAAGACACCTTCCTGCTGATGTTCACCTCCGGCACCACCGGGCTGGCCAAGCCGCTGGCTGTGCCGCTGAAGGCCATCGTCGCCTTCGTTGGCTACATGCGCGATGCGGTGGGGCTGCGCGAGGAAGATTCGTTCTGGAACCTCGCCGATCCGGGCTGGGCCTACGGCCTCTACTACGGCGTCACCGGGCCGCTGGCCATGGGGCACCCGATCACCTTCTACGAAGGCGCGTTCACGGTGGAAAGCACCTGCCGCATCGTGCGCAAGTACGGCATCACCAACCTGGCCGGTTCGCCCACCGCGTACCGCCTGCTGATCGCCGCTGGCGAGGCCGTGTCCAGACCGCTCAAGGGCTGTCTGCGCGCAGTGAGCAGCGCCGGTGAGCCGCTGACTCCGGAAGTGATCCGCTGGTTCGCCAGCGAGCTGGGCGTGACCATCCATGACCACTACGGCCAGACCGAGCTGGGCATGGTGCTGGCCAATCACCACGAACTGCAGCACCCGGTGCACCTGGGCGCTGCCGGCTTCTCCATCCCCGGTCACCGTGTGGTGGTGCTGGACGAGCAGGGCAACGAACTGCCCGCCGGCCAGCCCGGCGTGCTGGCGATGGACCGCCGCCAGTCGCCGCTGATGTGGTTCGCCGGCTACCAGGGCATGGAGACCAAATCCTTCGTCGGCGACTACTACCTGAGCGGCGATACCGTGGAGCTGAATGCCGACGGCAGCATCAGCTTCGTCGGCCGCGCCGACGACCTGATCACCACCTCCGGCTACCGCGTCGGCCCGTTCGACGTGGAGAGCGCGCTGATCGAGCACCCGGCGGTGATCGAGGCGGCGGTGATCGGCAAGCCGGACCCGGAGCGCACCGAACTGGTCAAGGCCTTCGTGGTGCTCTGTTCGTCCTACCGGCCGGGCGCGGAGCTGGCCGAGGAACTACAACAGTACGTGCGCAAGCGACTGTCGGCGCACAGCTACCCGCGGGAAGTGGAGTTCGTCGACGAACTGCCCAAGACCCCCAGCGGCAAGATCCAACGCTTCCTCCTGCGCAACCAGGAGATTGCCAGGCAACGCGAAGCGGCCGAGAAAGCGGCGGCTCACTAAGTACAGCGGAGAGACTTCATGCAGATCCAGAACAAGGTATTCCTCATCACCGGCGGCGGTTCCGGCCTCGGCGCGGCCACCGCGAAGCTGCTGGTGAGCGCCGGCGCCAAGGTGGTGCTGGCCGACGTCAACGCCGAAGCCGGCGCGGCCCAGACCGCCGAGCTGGGCGAGGCGAATGCACGCTTCATCCGTACCGACGTGTGCAGCGAAGCGGACGCCAAAGCCGCTGTTCAACTCGCGCTGGACGCCTTCGGCGCGCTGCACGGCCTGGCCAACTGCGCAGGCGTAGCCCCGGCGGAAAAGGTCATCGGCCGCAACGGCGTGCACGGACTGGAAAGCTTCACCCGCACCATCAACATCAACCTGATCGGCACCTTCAACATGCTGCGCCTGGCTGCCGAAGCCATGGCCGGCAACGAGCCGGACGCCGGTGGTGAGCGCGGTATCATCATCAACACCGCCTCGGTGGCCGCCTTCGACGGGCAGATCGGCCAGGCCGCGTACTCCGCCTCGAAGAGCGCGGTGGTCGGCATGACCCTGCCGATCGCTCGCGAACTGGCGCGTTCGGGCATCCGCGTGATGACCATCGCCCCCGGCATCTTCGAGACGCCGATGATGGCCGCGATGCCCCAGGAAGTGCGCGACTCCCTCGGTGCCAGCGTGCCGTTCCCGCCGCGCCTCGGTCGCCCGGACGAGTACGCCGCGCTGGCCCGCCACATCATCGAGAACACCATGCTCAACGGCGAGGTGATCCGTCTCGACGGCGCCATCCGCATGGCCGCGAAGTAAGCAGGAGGTCAGAGTCATGAACGATCCCATCGTCATCGTCAGCGCCACCCGCACCCCCATGGGCGGCTTCCTCGGCGACTTCAAGGACGTCACCGCCGCCACCCTCGGCGCGGCAGCGATCCGCGCCGCCGTCGAGCGCGCCCGCCTGGGCGCCGAAGAAGTGGACGAAGCCGTGCTCGGCTGCGTGCTTGCCGCCGGGCAGGGCCAGGCGCCGGCACGCCAGGCCGTGCTGGGCGCGGGCCTGGCGCGCGGCACGCCGTGCTCCACGGTGAACAAGATGTGCGGCTCGGGCATGAAGGCCGCGATGATGGCCCACGACGCCATCCTCGCCGGCAGCGCTCGCGTCGCCCTGGCCGGCGGCATGGAGAGCATGTCCAACGCGCCGTTCCTGCTGGATCGCGCCCGCAGCGGCTACCGCATGGGCCATGGCCGGGTGCTCGACCACATGTTCCTCGATGGCCTCGAGGATGCCTACGACAAGGGTCGCCTGATGGGCACCTTTGCCGAGGATTGCGCCGAGAAGTACGGCTTCACCCGCGAGCAGCAGGACGACTACGCGATCACCTCGCTGAGCCGCGCCCAGAACGCCATGAGCGAAGGTCGTTTCAAGGACGAGATCGTCGCGGTCACCGTGAAGGCCGGCAAGGAACTGCGCGCCATCAGCGAAGACGAGCAGCCACCCAAGGCCAGGCTGGACAAGATTCCGACCCTGAAACCGGCGTTCCGCGACGGCGGCACCGTGACGGCGGCCAATGCCAGCTCCATCTCCGACGGCGCCGCCGCGCTGGTGCTGATGCGCCTGTCCGAAGCCGAGAAGCGTGGCCTGACGCCGCTGGCGGCAATCCGTGGGCATTCGTCCTACGCCGACGCGCCGAACCTGTTCCCGACCGCCCCGGTGGGCGCGGTCGAGCGCCTGATGCAGCGCACCGGCTGGGCGCTGGGCGATGTCGACCTGTTCGAGGTCAACGAAGCCTTCGCCGTGGTCGCCATGGCCGCCATGCGCGACCTGGACATTCCCCACGACAAGCTCAACGTCCACGGCGGCGCCTGCGCCCTCGGCCACCCCATCGGCGCCTCCGGCGCGCGCGTGATCGTGACCCTGCTGTCGGCGCTCAAGCAGTACGACCTCAAGCGCGGCGTGGCCTCGGTGTGCATCGGTGGCGGCGAAGCCACGGCCATCGCGGTCGAGCGCCTGGCCTAAGGAGCGAGTGATGATTCCCAGCGAAGAAGATATCCAGATCCGCGACGTTGCCCGCCAGTTCGCCCAGGAGCGGCTGAAGCCCTTCGCCGCCGACTGGGACCGCGAGCACCGCTTCCCGGCCGAAGCCATCAAGGAAATGGCAGACCTCGGCTTCCTCGGCATGCTGGTGGCGGAGCAGTGGGGCGGCGCGCAGACCGGCCACCTGGCCTACGCCATGGCGCTGGAGGAAATCGCCGCCGGCGACGGCGCCTGTTCGACCATCATGAGCGTGCACAACTCGGTGGGCTGCATGCCCATCGTCAAGTTCGGCAACGACGAGCAGAAGCGCCAGTTCCTGGTGCCGCTGGCCCGTGGCGAGATGATCGGCGCCTTCGCCCTGACCGAACCCCAGGCCGGCTCCGACGCCAGCTTCCTGAAGACCCGCGCTCGCCGCGACGGCGACCACTACGTGCTGAACGGCAGCAAGCAGTTCATCACTTCCGGCAAGCACGCGGGTCTCGTGATCGTCTTCGCGGTGACCGATGCGGCGGCGGGCAAGAAGGGCATCAGCGCCTTCATCGTACCCACTGACACACCCGGCTACCGCGTGGTGCGCGTCGAGGACAAGCTCGGCCAGCACGCCTCCGATACCTGCCAGATCGCCTTCGACGACGTGCGCATCCCGGCCAGCTACCGGCTGGGCGAGGAGGGGCAGGGCTACGCCATCGCCCTGGCGAACCTGGAGGGCGGGCGCATCGGCATCGCCTCGCAGGCGGTGGGCATGGCTCGCGCGGCATTCGAGTACGCCCGCGACTACGCCCATGAGCGCGAGACCTTCGGCAAACCGATCATCCAGCACCAGGCGGTGGCCTTCCGCCTCAGCGACATGGCCACCGAGATCGCCGTGGCCCGGCAGATGGTCCACCACGCTGCCAGCCTGCGCGAAGCCGGCCTGCCGTGCCTGACCGAAGCCTCCATGGCCAAGCTGTTCGCCTCGGAAATGGCCGAGCGCGTGTGTTCCGCAGCGATCCAGACCCTCGGCGGCTATGGCTACCTGCAGGACTACCCGGTTGAACGCATCTACCGCGACGTGCGCGTGTGCCAGATCTACGAAGGCACCAGCGACGTGCAGCGGCTGGTGATCGCGCGGAGTCTTTGAAGGGTTCGCCGGCAGACCCCGGCCTGTTCGTTGGACAGGCACTTCGGCAGGGTGGGGTTTGCGGGTGGCTTATGTAGCGGACATTTCTTGCAGGAGCGAGCTTGCTCGCGAACAGTGCTCGCCGGAGATTTCACCGTTGGGCGGTTCGCGAGCAAGCTCGCTCCTACGATGGGGCTCCGTCGTTTGGGCTTGCCCTCACCCTAACCCTCTCCCGGAGGGAGAGGGGACCGTTCGGTGCAGGATGAAACTACAGCGTCAGCCGGCACAATCTGCTCCCTCTCCCTCTGGGAGAGGGCTGGGGTGAGGGGAAAGCTGGCACGAAGTGAACCGGTACAAAGACAGTTGCTCCTACATTGACTACAGGCGCTACGTAGGATGGCGTGGAGCGAAGCGATACCCATCGATGGACATCGCTCGAAGCATCAGGCCCGCTCCGCCGCCTCACGCGCTTCCCGCGCCGTCACCTGCTGGCACAACTCGATGATCTGCTCGCGCATCCAGCGGTTGGCCGGGTCCTGGTCGGTGCTTTCGTGCCAGTACAGATGGGTTTCCAGCTTGGGCACGTCGTTCACCGGCAGGTCGACGAAATGCAGGCCGTGGTGGCGGGCGAAGCGCTCGGGGACGGTAACCACCATGTCAGTCTGCTGCACCACGGTCGAGGCCATCAGGTAGTGCTGCGAGCGCAGGGCGATCTTGCGCTGCAGGCCCATCTTGCCCAGCGACAGGTCCACATAGCCCAGGCCGCTGCGGCGGCTGGAAATCTGGATGTGCGCCACCGACAGGTACTCGTCCAGGCTCAGCTTGTCCTTGGCCAGCGGGTGGCCCTGGCGCATGGCGCAGACGTAGCGGTCTTCCATCAGCTTGACGTGGCGCACCTGCGGGTCGGTGTTCAGCGGTGCGTCCACGGCGAAGTCCAGGCGGCCGGCGGCCAATTCCTTGGTGGTCTCGCGGCGCTTGGAGAGGAAGCTCTCGATGTGCACGTTCGGCGCCAGGCGGCGCAGGCGCTGGAACAGCGGCGGCAGGACGATGGCCTCGGTGAGGTCGGTCATGCTGATGCGGTAGGTCTTGCTCGCCTGGGTCGGCGTGAAGGTACGGCTCTCCTGCACCGAGACGCGCAGCAACTGCAGCGCGTTGCGCACCGGCCCGATGATGTTCTGCGCCATCGGCGTGGGCACCATGCCCTGCGCAGTCCGCACGAACAGCGGGTCGTTGAAGGTTTCACGCAGGCGGGCGAGGGCGTTGGACACGGCCGGCTGGGTAATGCCGACTATCTGTCCGGCGCGGGTCAGGTTGGCTTCGGTGTAGATCGCGTCGAAGACGATGAACAGGTTCAGATCGACCTTGCTGAGGTTCATTCCAGGGCTCCGCTTGTATTTGTTCTGCGGCCGATCATACCCGAACGAACGCTCAGGTCCATACGGGTTATGAATGTTCATTGATTCGGATAATAGGCTGGGTAAATGCCCTGGGCTGTTCTAGCATCATCACCACACAAACAACCGCCGCCAGAAGGTTAGCCCCCATGGATTTCGCTTATTCCGCCAAGGTTCAGGACCTGCGTGAACGCGTTACCGCGTTCATGGATGCCTATGTCTATCCCGCCGAGAAGGTGTTCGAGGAGCAAGTGGCGCAAGGCGACCGCTGGCAGCCCACGGCCATCATGGAAGAGCTCAAGGCCAAGGCCCGGGCCGAGGGCCTGTGGAACCTGTTCCTGCCCGAGTCCGAGCTGGGTGCCGGCCTGACCAACATGGAATACGCGCCGCTGGCGGAAATCATGGGTCGCTCGCTGATGGGCTCCGAACCCTTCAACTGCTCCGCGCCGGACACCGGCAACATGGAAGTGCTGGTGCGTTACGGCACTGAAGAGCACAAGCGCACCTGGCTGGAGCCGCTGCTGCGCGGCGAGATCCGTTCCGCCTTTGCCATGACCGAGCCGGGCGTGGCTTCTTCCGACGCCACCAACATGGAAGCCAACGCGGTACGCGACGGTGACGAGTGGGTCATCAACGGCCGCAAGTGGTGGACCTCCGGCGCCTGCGACCCGCGCTGCAAGATCATGATCTTCATGGGCCTGACCAACCCGGACGCGCCGCGTCACCAGCAGCACTCGATGATCCTGGTGCCCACCGACACCCCCGGCGTGAAGATCCTCCGCCCGCTGCCGGTGTTCGGCTACGACGACGCCCCGCACGGCCACGCCGAAGTGCTCTTCGAGAACGTGCGCGTGCCCTATGAGAACGTGCTGCTCGGCGAAGGCCGCGGCTTCGAGATCGCCCAGGGTCGCCTCGGCCCGGGCCGCATCCACCACTGCATGCGCTCCATCGGCATGGCCGAGCGCGCGCTGGAACTGATGTGCAAGCGCTCCGTCAGCCGTACCGCCTTCGGCAAGCCGCTGGCGCGCCTGGGTGGCAACATCGACCACATCGCCAACTCGCGCATCGAGATCAACCAGGCCCGCCTGCTGACCCTGCATGCCGCGTACATGATGGACACCGCCGGCAACAAGATCGCCCAGAGCGAGATCGCCCAGATCAAGGTCGTGGCGCCCAACGTCGCCCTGCAGGTGATCGACCGCGCCATCCAGATGCATGGCGGTGCCGGTGTTTCCAACGACACCCCGCTGGCGTACTTCTATGCCATGCAGCGCACCCTGCGCCTGGCCGACGGCCCGGACGAAGTGCACCGCGCCGCCATCGGCAAATACGAGATCGGCAAGTACGTGCCGCGCGACGCGCTGCGCAGCAGCCGCTGATCCCAGGCAGCACTGAAAAGGCCCGCTGATGCGGGCCTTTTCATTGGCAAAGCGTAGGGCGAATAACGCCTGAGGCGTTATCCGCCATCGGAGCCATCGGCATATAACCCGTTCCGGCTTATATGCCCTACGGGAGATTCTCCGCCCCGCACAACGAACAAGGCCAGCTTGCGCTGGCCTTGTTCTTTCATTGCGGGGCGGAGGGTTCCGGCCCTTCGGCGTTCGCCCGCTGCTCGATCAGCCACTCCCGCCGCGTGTGCAACTGGGCGGCGAAGGCGCGCGCAGCGGCCTCATGGGGGAAACGCAGCGCGCGACGACCGAGGCGGACCTGCCAATAGGCCCGGCCGCGAAACTCAACGGCTTCGATCCTCACCTCCAGCGCTTGCATGGATCCTCTCCTGGCTGACGATTTCCAGCGGTTCCTCGCTGGTCCGGCGGGTCTTGAGCAAGGATAGCAGTATGCCACCTGCCAAAAGGCCGAAGGTTACGCCAAGGGACAGGGCTGCGGGAACCTTGCCGATGAATCCGTGGAGGAAAATCTTCGTACCGATGAACACCAGCACCAGCGCCAGGGCGTACTTCAGGTAGACGAAGCGGTGGATCATCGCCGCCAGCGAGAAGTACAGGGCGCGCAGGCCGAGGATCGCGAAGATGTTCGAGGTGTAGACGATGAACGGGTCCTGGGTGATGGCGAAGATCGCCGGCACGCTGTCCACGGCGAACACCAGGTCGGCCAGCTCGATGAGGATCAGCGCCAGGAACAGCGGGGTGGCGTAGCGCACCAACTTGCCCGAGGCGTCCGGCATCTTCACGAAGAAGTGGTGCTCGTGAAGGGTGTCGGTCATGCGGATGCGCTTGCGCAGGAACTTCAGTACCGGGTTGTTGGCCAGGTCCGGTTCGCTGTCATGCTTGCTGAACAGCATCTTCACGCCGCTGAACAGCAGGAAGGCGCCGAATACGTACATGATCCATTCGAATTCCTTCACCAGCGCGGCACCCAGGCCGATCATCAGCGCGCGCATGACGATGGCCCCGAGGATGCCCCAGAACAGGACCTGGTGCTGGTAGCGGCGGGGGATGCCGAAGAAGCCGAAGATCATCGCCATGACGAACACGTTGTCCATGGACAGCGACTGTTCGACGAGGAAGCCGGTGTAGTACTCCACCGCGCTGGTGGCGCCGAATTCGTACCAGACCCAGCCACCGAAGGCCAGGCCGCAGGCGAAGTAGCCCGCGGAGAGCATCAGGCTTTCGCGCACACCGATTTCATGGTGGTCGCGTTGCAGGACGCCCAGGTCGAGTACGAGCAGAAGAATCACGATGGCCAGGAAGGCCAGCCAGAACCAGGTGGCGGTTCCGAGGAATGGTTCGGTCAAAAAGGCGTGCAGAGCTGTCATGTGGCCCCTCCCTTAGTGTCGTTGTCGAAAAGTGACTCCGACATGGCGGTTGGCAACCGTCAGAGGGGCCCGGCGTCACTGGCGGGAAAATAGCAGAGCGGACGCCTCAGGCAAGCGGTGGAACGTAACAAGTTCCTACATGAATTGGTGACTGAGGATCAGCGTCTGAAAGAAAGTCTAGACGCTGATCCTCGGAAGAACCCTTTTCGATCTGGAAACTCAGTACACCCAGACCTCGACGCGGCGGTTCTTCACCCGGCCGTCGTTGTCACTGTTGGCCGCCACCGGCAGGGCATCGCCCATGCCGCTGATCTCGCGGAACATCACGCCTTCCTTCGCCAGCTCGCGGCGCACGGCCATGGCGCGCAGCTTGGAAAGCAGCTCGGCGCGCGCCGGGTCCTGCTTGGGGTCGCCGAAGCCGACCAGCACCGCCTGCTTGTTCATCTTGCCGTTCTGCTGCAGGTAGGCGAGCAGGCGGTCGATGTCGCGCTGGGCCTTGTTGTCCAGGGTGGCGCTGCCTTCGCGGAAGCGGAAGTTCACCGACAGACGCTCGGCGTCGCGCGCCAGGGCCTGGTAGTTCTCCGGCATGCTGGCGCGCGGTGCCATCTTCACCGCCTGCACGCGCTGGCCGACGAAGCCGCTGGCGCTGACCAGGGCCTGGCCCTTGTCGCCCTGGGCGAACTGCAGCAGGGCGCGGGCCCAGCGGTTCGGTTCCTCGGGTTTCATGTAGAGGAACAGGCGACGCGACAGCGGGTAGTCCTCGGTGGCGATCAGGGTGGTGGACGGCGGCATGGCCTGGGAGTCGCCATCGGCGATGCGCAGGGCCTTGGACTTCTGGATCGACGACAGGCCGACGAAACCGATGCCCTGCGGGTCCTTGCTCACCTCGGCCGACAGCAGGTCGCTGGACTCGAAGCGCTGTACTCCGCTGGCCAGCGTCTTGCCGTGGCTGGCCAGCACCAGCTCCTTGAAGGTATCGAAGGTGCCGGAGTTGTCGTCGCGGGAGTAAAGGCGGATCGCACCGCCGCGGCCGCCGATTTCCTCCCAGGTCTTCACCTCGCCGGAGAAGATTTTCGCCAGCGTATCGGTGGTCAGCTCGTCCAGCGGATTGGCCGCGTTGACGATGATCGCCAGGCCGTCGATACCGATCACCTGTTCGGCCTTGGCGCTGCGCAGGTTGCCCGACGCCGACAGGCCCGCGACCTCGGCGTCCTTGATCGGGCGCGAAGCGGCGGCCAGCTCGGCACTGTTGTCCTTCAGGGCAACGAAACCGGTGCTGGAGCCGTGGGCGGCGAGATCGATGATGGCCTCCTTGCCTTCCTTGCTGCGGCCGATGATGCGCTGTTCGTTGTCCGCCTTGCCCGGCTTGGCGCTGACGTCCGCGTAGCCCTCGCTGACCAGCAGGCCCCTCACCAGCTCCGGCAGCAGGTGCGCACCGATGGTGTTGGAGCCCTGGATACGCAGCACCGGCTCGCCGCCCTGGGATGAGGGCAGGGCGGCAAAGGCCGACCAGGGAAATGCGTAGCAGATGAATGCGATGGTGAGCCAGGCGATGGTGACGGGCCAGGGTTGGGCATCGCTGGGGCTCGACTTGTACTGCATGGGTCAACTTCCATTTGAGGCATCGTTGGCGCGGCAGATTAAGTCGGAATCATTGCATCGATATGACGCTTCGCAGCAGGGCAGAGCAGTTCCTGATGCCTTCGGACATGACTGGCGGATTGCAGGAAGTTTCCGATTTCGACGCACTTGGCCCACGGCTATACAGGTCACTCGAATCGACCCTGCTGGAGAACGACATGCACGAGACCCTCGATTTTGCGTCGGTCCTGATGAAGCTGGTGCTCATTCTTCTGGTGGCGCTGATGGCCGGCACGCTGGTCATCGCACCGGAAAGGGCGCTGGCCTTGGCGGTCCCGATGCTCATGCTGGTGGCGCCACTTTTTGTCCTGGTGATGCTGCTGGATCTCGCGGGGCTCGCTCAGCGCTTTTCCGCGAAGGGGGCCAGAAAGCGCCTGCCGCATTGACGCCGCGACTGAGCCGGGACTTGCTGGAACGGCTGACAAAAGGGCGCTGACGAAGTGATAGGAAAAATCTCCTGGCTCATCAGGAAAGCCTGATAACACCCGTTTTCCGGCCAAGCGAAACTTGCGTCGTTTCAACGTCCCCGCCGGAAAGTGATCATGACCCAATTCCAAAGCGCGCCAGCCTCGGCTGGCTCCGAACATCGTGTCAAACCCACCGCTCTGGCCCTGCATGTCGCATCCGCCGCTTCCTGGGGACGGCCCTGGCGGCGTCGCGCACTGAGCCTGCCTTCTCCCCAGGCGTTGACCTTCAAGGGGATCCGGCTGCCGCTACAGCCGATGCGTTCGTGGCTGCAACTGTTGTCCCGAGCCGGAATGCTCGGTGTACGCCCGCCTGCGGCCGGCGTCCTGCGACAGCCCGACGAGGGCGAAGAGGATGCGCCGGCCAGGATCGAAGACCTTGGATTCGAAATGGCTACCGAGATGATCCTGGATTTCGCCAATTTCGCCCGCCAGTCGAGGCACAACAGCTCCGCCGAAGAAGTGGGAGCGGAACCCGAGGCCGTGGTTGCAGCTTCCAGTAACGATGAGCCGTCCACTCTCGCTTCCACTGTCGGTATTGACCAGTTGCATGGGCTCAGTCTGGCCGGCAGCGTGGCGTCGGAGTCCCTGGACCAGGACTTCCTGGTACGCGAATCGTCTGCCGCGAAGGGCCGTACCGAGGCTGCGCAGGCGCCACAAGAGCAGATTGCCGAGCTTCCCCCGATGCCGGAGGCACCGCTTCCTCTGGACGAACCTCCGGTCGAGTTGACCATGGAAGCGCTGGATGTTCCGGCCCTGGTGGAGCGGGGCGAATCTGCGGCAGTGGAGCCAGTGCTGAACGTTCAGGAGCGCGTCGAGCGACCGCAGGTTTCGACGCCGGAAACGGCTGCCTCTGAAGGGCGGACGTCGCCCTTGGTCGAGGACGTAGGACTGCAGCCAGTGGCCGCACCCGTGCCAATGCCGTTCGTTGAACCCGTTGGCGAGCCGTCCCAGCTGGAAGAAGTCGTCAGCGAACTTCCAGCAGTGGAAGCGTCAGTGGATACGGTAGCGATCGAGCATGAAGTTGAAGGTCCTGCCGAGACTGTGGCTACCGTCGAGGCGACGGTCGTGGCTGAGTCGGAGTCCATCGTGCAGGCGCCGGTGATCGAGGAGGCTGTCGAGCAACGGCAGCCGTCTGTGGTGAGCACTGCACCGACAGCACCAGTGGACACGGCAGCGATCGAGCCTGAAGTTGAAGGTCCTGTCGAGACCGTGGCTGACGTAGAGGCGTCGGACGAGGCTGTCCCGGAGCCCATCGTGCAGGCGCCGGAGATCGAGGAGCCTGTCGATCAACGGCAGCCGTCCGTGGTGAGCACTGCACCGACAGCGCCAGTGGACACGGCAGCGATCGAGCCTGAAGTTGAAGGTCCTGTCGAGACCGTGGCTGACGTAGAGGCGTCGGACGAGGCTGTCCCGGAGCCCATCGAGCAGGCGCCGGTGATCGAGGAGTCTGTCGAGCAGCGGCAGCCGTCCGTGATGAGCATTGCACCGACAGCGCCAGTGGTCACGGCAGCGATCGAGCCTGAAGTTGAAGGTCCTGCCGAGACCGTGGCTGCCGTCGAGGCGACGGTCGTGGCTGAGTCGGAGTCCATCGTGCAGGCGCCGGTGATCGAGGAGGCTGTCGAGCAGCGGCAGTCGTCCGTGGTGAGCACTGCAGCGGTGCCGGCAGTGGCAGTGCCCGAGGCAGGGGCAGACAGCGAGGTCGGCCACGAGCAAGGGCCCGAGCCCGTGGCGGTAACGCCGAAAGCGGCAGGTCCGGGCATCGTCGTCAGTGACGTGCGTCTCGCCAGGAAAGTCGTCGCGCGGCCACGGCCGAGCGTGGAGCGGGCGTCTGCCGCTCCGAGTCTCGGTATATCGCTGTCGGCTGATGAGAGCGCTCCCGAGGTCGAGGCTGCGCTCCAGCACGTCCAGCCGGCGGCGGTAGCCGATGCGCCGGAAGCGAGCGCGCTGGAAACCATCGCTGCGAGCGTGTGTACCACCGAGAACATCGGCACAGAGGCTGCCGAACCTGCGCAGTCGCCGATCGCGGAGGCCGCCGACCAGCCCGAAACGGATCATCCGCCGGCCGTCATGCACTGGGAGCCCGTGACTCCGGAGCAACAGCCTGATCTGGTCAGGCAGGTGGGCACGCAAGTGATCGAAATGACCCCGGAAGCCACTGTCACGGACGATTTCGGTCTTGAACCGATGATCGCAAGCCTGGAGGACGCCCTGGCTGTGCTGACGGTTGCCAATGTCGTTCGCGATGCAACCCCGGCAGCAAAGGCCCGGCTGAACGCCGCGCACACCTCGTCCGCCCCCCTTGCTGCCGAGGTCAGGCAGACAGACGACAACCTTCCTGAAGCGACGGCGCTTCAGGGAATCTTTATCCAGAAGGAAACTGAAATGACCGAAATGCACGATGAGTCAATCGAGGTCGAGGCTCCGGCCAATGCCCCCATCTCCTCGGCGGAATTGCAGGAAGTAGCGGCCACGCTGAGTGTTCCGCAGCTTGAGGCCGATCCGGATGACGTGCTGTCCGATGTGCAGAGCACCTTGAACTCGCTCGCCGGCATGGCTCAAGGGCTGACTCAGCAGAAACAGGCGGCGGGCCGTCTGCAGGAAGAGCTGGAGGAGTGGAACATCCAGTTGCAGGAGCGCGAGCGCCTGGCGGGCGACAAGGAAGAGCGCCTGCTGCAATTGGAAAATCATCTCAAGCAGGCCAAGACCAACCTGGATCGCATGGCCGCAGAGAACAATCGTCTACTCGCCGAACGCAGCGAAGCGCTCAAGGAGCTGGCCCAGACCGTCGATTTGCGCGACAAGACCACTGTCAAACGTGCCGAGTCGATCCAGCTGGAACAGCAGCGTATCGATGAACAGACTGCCAGCCTGCGTATCCGCGCCAGCGAGTTGGACGAGCGGGAGAGTTCCCTCAAGCGCAGGAGCGAGGAACTGGGCGTTCGGCTCAAGCAACTGCAGAGCGCCAAGGACAAGTTCAGCACTATCGTGAAGAGCTTCAACGAGACGGTGCAGTTCAACAGCACCCTGTCGGCCATTTCCAAAACCGTCAACGAGTGACCGGAGCGACCGGCACGCCATCGGGCGTTCCGGTCGGGTTTATCTGCCGCAGTGGGGGCTGGCGAAACAGGGGATGCCGAGACAAGGAGTTGTCCGGCTTTGTCAGTTGCGCCAGCGCCGTGTTCCGTTGGCTTAGCTGTTCAATGAGATTTCTGTGGGAACGATTACTGCAGTGGATTCTTTCTGTATGCCATGTCGCACGCGGCCCGCGGGGCCTTTGCAGCAAGGAGGAACATGGCCCGTATAGTACTCATCGAGCCGTCTCGGCGTGACTTCCTCACGCTCCGCCGGTTTCTGCAGGAGCATGGCCATCAGTGCGACGTGCATTTCAAGTACGCACGCCAGGCCTTGAGCAGCCTGGAGGCCAGTGACTGCGATCTGCTGGTGGTGACCCTGGAGTTGCCGGACATCCATGGTATGGAACTGGTCACCATGCTCAGGCGAGACGGCCGACTCAAACCCAGCACTCCTGTGCTGGTCTGCTCCAGCCTGGGCTCACCGCTGAACATTCAACGCGCAATTCGCGTCGGGGTTTCAGGCTTTCTCTTGATGGACGACCGACCGACCTTGATCGGCAGGGCCGTCGACGCCGTACTCTCGGGTGGCAAGATCTTCCCTGAACATGAGCGTTTGCCGCTGGTGGACGATCCACGGCTGGAGTCGGCACTGGGTCTCCCCACCCATGTGGTCGCCGTGCTGCACGGGTTGCGACTGGGGCGTTCGGTGGCATCGCTTGCGGAGGTGCTGGCTCTATCGGGGGCCAGTGTCGGCCAGCATAAGAGGCAACTGATGCGGAAACTGTCGGCCGCTACCCTGGAAGAGCTGTTCAGCATCAGTGAGGAGATCGGCCTGCTTTAGGGGCATCGGTCAGTGACCGCTCGCCTGGCTTCTGGAGGGCAGTCGGCGCGGTGGTAACGAGCCGAATCGATCAGGTGGCCTTCCATAGTTTTCCTTCATTCGTGCAGGAATTAACTGACAGTCACGGTGGCGCGGGGTTGTAAGAATTCCTCCTGCAACCTGTCCTGCTCTTCCCCCATCCGAGAAGAGCGGGGCATCCCATCGGCTCTTCCCGTCGGCCTGTTGCCCTTGATTGCGAAGGGGCAGCGCCACCGAGTCTCCGACCTCCGTTCGACTTGTCGTGCGGCGTGCAGAGAAGGTGTGGCTGACCACCCTCAGGGTAGGACGTTTCATGACTTCAGATGCGCAGCGGTTCGAAGGACTCCAGGAGGACGGCTCGTCAGACGTGACCGCTCCACATTCGTCCGGTGAGGTCACCGCACTTCTTTCTCCAGCTATTGACGAGAGTCTGCCCAGTCTCACGGCACCTCTACCCCCGCCGGCCGAGAAAATTGCTCGCCCTGCACTATCGGCAGGGTACATCCCGATTCAGAGCGACAAGACGTCGCCCGCCGGGCAGCCGGAGGGACCTCAGTCCCTGGAGGCTTTCGAGCACCTCGAAAGAGACCTTGCCGAACTCGCCTCTGCCTGTTCTGGGCTGGGTGTCGCGGACAACGACTCCCCCGACACCGCCGAGCCACTGGCGCTGGCCGCTGGAGTTCCCCATTTCGAGCCGGCAGTTTCCGAAGTTCAAGAGTCTGAGATCCTGCTGGATTCGCTACGGATTCCGGAGCCGAACCAGGGCCACCCACGCACTCCTGTCGATGCGACAACCCATTTGCTTTCCAGTCAGGCGACTTCCCCCATTTCCCACGAGGAAACCTCCATCATGAACGCTCAAGCCCAACCCACCACCACCGAAGCCGCGAATGCCCGGGCGTCCGTGGAATCCGCCGTGACTGTGCGCCAATCTTCGGTCCTCGAAACCGATGGCGTCCTGCACGATGTTCAGTCCACTCTCGACTCGCTGGCTGGCATGGCGCACGGCCTGTCGCAGCAGAAACTGGAGATCGTGAAAATGCGCGAGGCGCTCGAGGAGCGCCGTCTGGCGACACTGGAGCGCGAGCGCCAGCTGGCCGAGCGGGAGGAGCGCCTGAGTCAGCAGGAGCAACGCCTGCAGGAAGAGAAACAAGGTATCGAACGCATCGCTGAACACAACGCCGCCGTTCTTGCCGAACGCAGCACGGCCTTGCAGGCCCTGGCCGAGACCGTCGATAGCCGCGACCGCGCGACGACCAAGCGCGCTGAGGTCCTGGGCCAGGAGCAGCAGAGCATCGACCGCCAGCAGAACCAGCTGCGTGCGCGGGTTCAGGAGCTGGATGATCGCGAGGCCGGCCTGCAGCGCCAGAGCGGCGAGCTGGC
This sequence comes from Pseudomonas sp. PDM22, assembly GCF_014851965.1. Classification (NCBI taxonomy): domain Bacteria; kingdom Pseudomonadati; phylum Pseudomonadota; class Gammaproteobacteria; order Pseudomonadales; family Pseudomonadaceae; genus Pseudomonas; species Pseudomonas sp. PDM22. The sequence goes on along the minus strand of NZ_JACVAR010000006.1, from coordinate 237,623 downwards.
GGACCGTTTCAAGCAACTGCTCGACGCCAAGGAGCGCTTTGGCGCCATCGTCAAGGGTTTCAACGAGACCGTGCGCTTCAATACGACCTACAGCGCCATCAGCAAGACGGTTGGAACCGGTGCGGAAGAAGCCTGAGTTCTCACCGGAAAATGAAAAAGCCCGGCATTGGCCGGGCTTTTTCGTTCCAGGCGATTACTTCAGCTGCAGCCAGATCGGCGCGTGGTCCGAGGGCTTTTCCATGCCGCGGATGTCATAGTCCACGCCGGTCTCGGCGATGCGGCCGCGCAGGGCCTCGGAGGCGAGGATCACGTCGATGCGCAGGCCGCGCTTGGGCGTGTCCTCGAAGCCACGGCTGCGGTAGTCGAACCAACTGAAGCGGTCGTCCACGCTCGGGTTCTGCAGGCGGAAGCTGTCCACCAGGCCCCAGCCCTTCAGGCGAGCCAGCCATTCGCGCTCTTCCGGCAGGAAGCTGCACTTGCCGGTCTTCAGCCAGCGCTTGCGGTTCTCCTCGCCAATGCCGATGTCGCAGTCCTCCGGCGAGATGTTGATGTCGCCCATCACCACCAGCGGCTGGTCGGGCTGGAAGCGGGTTTCCAGCAGGTCCTGCAGATCGGCGTAGAAGCGCTGCTTGGCGGGGAATTTCACCGGATGGTCGCGGCTCTCGCCCTGGGGGAAGTAGCCGTTCATCACGGTGATCGGCTGGCCATCGGCGTCCTTGAAGGTGCCCCAGATGAAGCGGCGCTGGGATTCCTCGCCGTCATTGGGGAAGCCGCGCTGCAGCTCCAGCGGCTCCTGGCGGGAGAGCAGGGCGACGCCGTAGTGGCCTTTCTGTCCGTGGTAATGCACGTGGTAACCAAGGGCCTCGATCTCCTCGCGGGGGAACTGCTCGTCGGCAACCTTGGTTTCCTGCAGGCCGATCACGTCCGGCTGGTGGCGTTCGATGATCGCCTGGAGCTGGTGGGGACGTGCGCGCAAACCGTTGATATTGAAGGAGACGATTTTCATCCTGGGCGCCCTGGCAAAAGCACGATGCTAGCCCAGGTAGGGCGACCCTGGCGACCCCGGCAAGGCGCTGCTAGGGTTTTGTGGCTGGACTCATAACCATAAGAAGAACTCACACGAAGAGGCGTCCGCATGCCTGATACCCTCGCCGAAGTCCGTCTGCTGGACGGCAACTACAGCCGTGAAGTCCGCTCGCTGCTTTATCACGCCTACCGCCACGAACCCACCTTCGCCTACCTGTTCGAATCCGACCGTGCCGGTTTTGACCAGCGCGTGCGGGCGACCGTCCGCGAGCTGGTCAACCAGCACTTCCTCGAGGAGCTGCCCGCCATTGGCCTGCTGATCGAGGATCGTCTGGTGGGTGTAGCGCTGGTGGTCCCGCCGCAACGTCGCCTGGATGTCACCGAGAGCTGGTTCTGGCGCATGCGCATGCTGCTCACCACCGGCCTGGGTTGCACCCGACGCTACCTGGACTACCACGCCGCCGTGCTCGGCTGCCTGCCGCCGGGGCCTTATCACATCCTGCCGCTGATCGGCGTGCACCCGGAGTTCCAGGGCAAGCACCTGGGCGAGCAGTTGCTCGATGCGCTGCATGCCTGGTGCGCCGAGGACGGCGGCTCCCAGGGGCTCGTGCTGGATACGGGCAACGCTCGCTACCTGGAGTTCTACCGGCGCCACGGTTACGAGGAACTGGGAGAGGTGGCGCTGGGCCCGATCCGCGAGCACGTGTTGTTCCATCCCACCCATGGGCGCGAGGCAGTGAAAGTGTCCGCGGGATAGCTGTCGCCTTGAATCCTCAGACGCTTCCTACAGCCTGAAGGAAGGCAATACGGGGAAAACCCGTGCTAGCATTTCGCGCCATGAGAGTTGTCCAAGGATTGCTTGGGCTGCTGCTGGTGATGGCCTTCTGCTTGCAGAGGGGCCTGGCGGCCGAAGCCCATCTCGACGTTCGTGTCACCCCCGCCAACGCTGCGCTCAAGGCCAATATCGAGGCCTATGTGGGCAGCCTTGGCGAGCGTGATCAGGAGGCCCTGCAAAGATTCCGGCGCAATGCCGTGGAGCAGGCGCAGAAGGCCGCCCAGGCTTTGGGGTACTACCAGGCGCGAATCCGTGGCCGGGTGACCGACGACAAGGTGCCCACCCTGCGCATCAATGTGCGGCCCGGCGAGCCCGTTCACTTGCGTAACGTCACCGTGCGCGTCGAAGGCCCGGCAGCCAGACTCAAGAGTTTCCGAGTGCCCGGCGGCGACGCCCTGAAGCCCGGCGCGCAACTCAACCACGGTGCCTACGAAGACGCCAAGCGGCTGATCCAGAACCAGGCCTCGCGCTTCGGTTTCTTCCGCGGCCAGTTCACCCAGCAGCAGTTGCGCATCGACCCCGAAGCCGGCGTGGCGGACATCGAACTGGTGTACGCCAGCGGGCCGCGTTATCGCCTGGGCAAGGTCGAATTCGCTGGCGATTTCCCCTTCGACGAGGACCTGCTGCAGCGCATGGTGCCGTTCAAGGAAGGCGCCGACTACGATTCCGAACAGATCGCCGACCTCAACCAGGCCCTGCAGTCCAGCGGCTACTTCGATGGCGTGCGGGTGGATGCCGCGCCGACCAACGCCGATGGCGAAGTGGTGCCGGTGAACGTTCATCTGGAGGCGCGCAAGCCACGCACCATGGGCCTTGGCCTGGGCTTCTCGACCGACGTCGGGCCCCGTGCACGGGCCACCTGGACCCGCCACTGGGTCAACCCGCAGGGCCATAGTCTGGGATTCGAGGCGGAAGTTTCCGCGCCCCGGCAGAACGTCGGCGCCTGGTACGAAATTCCGCTGGACCCGCCGCTCACCGACAAGCTGCGTTTCACCAGCGGCTACCAGTACGAAGACCTGGTGGACACCGAGAGCAAGCTGCTGACCCTCGGCGGCGAGTGGCACCACAAGCTCGACAGCGGCTGGCAGCGGGTCGTCTCGCTGAACTGGCAGCGCGAGGAATACAAACTGGGCGACGATTCGGGCCTGAGCAGTTTCCTGATGCCGGGCATCGGCTACTCGATCCTCGAGGCCGACAACAAGATCGACCCTGGCAAGGGCTATCGCCTGCAATTCGAGGTGAAGGGCGCCAAGGAAGGGCTGCTGGCGGACGCCGACGTCGCCCATATCAACGCCATGGCCAAGGGCGTGACCAGTTTCTGGGGAGGGCAGCGGTTGCTCGGACGCATCCAGGTTGGTGGCATCGCCACCAATGACTACAGCGCGATCCCGCCGTCGCTGCGCTTCTTCGCTGGCGGCGACCAGAGCGTGCGCGGCTACGACTACCAGACGCTGTCGCCGAAGAACTCAGACGGCGATCGCATCGGTGGCCGCTACATGGTCGCTGGCAGCGTCGAATACCAGTACCCCATCGCAGAGCGCTGGCGCATTGCAGCCTTCGTCGACCAGGGCAATTCGTTCAACTCGCTGGACTTCCCCTCGATCAAGACCGGCGTCGGCATCGGTATCCGCTGGATTTCCCCGGTCGGCCCGCTGCGCCTGGACCTCGCCGATGGCCTGGACGAGGACGGCGGCATCCGCCTGCACTTCTCCATGGGGCCTGAGCTGTGACCCGGGCGGGCTGGATGCGCGCTCTGCGCTGGAGCCTGGGCGGCCTGCTCGGGCTGATCCTGCTGCTGGTCATTGCGGTGGCCGCCTTGCTCGGCACGCCTGCGGGCAGCCGCGCCGTGCTGAGCTGGGTGCCGGGCCTGAGCGTCGATGAATTCGACGGCCGCCTTGCCGGTGGTTTCAGCGCCAAGCGCCTGGAGTGGACCGACGGCGGCACCCATCTGGTGCTGGACCAGCCGCAGATCGACTGGTCGCCGGCCTGCCTGCTGCGCATGACGCTGTGCCTGCACAAGGTCGTGGCCAACGAAGTGCTGCTGACCCTGCCGCCGAGCGAGCCGAGCGAATCGTCCGGTCCCATCGAGCTGCCCGACCTGAGCCTGCCGCTGTCACTGGAACTGGGTGACATCCGCATCGGCCGCTTCCTGCTCGATGGCCAGGAGCAGCTGCGCGACGCCGAACTGGCCGCGCACTGGGACCATGAAGGCCTGCACATCGACTCAGTGAAGCTTGCCCGTGATGGCCTGAGCCTGTCGCTCAAGGGCCTGCTGAAGCCGACCCAGGGCTGGCCGCTGGAGGCCGAGGGGACGCTTGGCCTGCCCGCGCCGGGCGAGAAGCCCTGGACCCTGCAGCTGCAGGCCAAGGGTGAGCTGATGGGGCACCTCAAATTGCAGGCGCAGAGCAGTGGCTACCTGAACGGCAACCTGGAAGGAGACCTGCAACCGCTGGCGGAGAACCTGCCGGCCACCGCGCTGGTGACTGCCGACGGCTTCAAGGCCGATGCGTCCTTACCCGACACTCTGACGCTGAACCAGCTGCGCCTGAATGCCAGCGGCAACCTCAAGGATGGCTACCAGCTGGCTGGCGCCGCCGTGCTGCCCGCCGAGGAAAGCCCGGTGGTGCTGACCCTGCGCGGGCGCGTCGACGCCGAGGGTGCGGATATCGCCGCCCTCGACCTGAGCGCCGCCAAGGACCAGCGCGTGGCACTGACCGGCCGCCTCGACTGGAAAGACGCCTTCGCCGCCAACGCCCAGCTCGACTGGCTGGACTTCCCCTGGCGCCGCTTGTACCCGGAGATCGACGAGCCGCCGGTGAGCGTACACACCTTCAAGGCCGAGGTGAGCTACAGCGAGGGTGCCTACCTGGGTAATTTTGACGGCGCCTTCAAGGGGCCGGCCGGCGATTTCACCCTGGCCAGCCCGGTGTCGGGCAATCTCGCGGAAGTCTTCCTGCCGTCGCTGAAACTGGTGGCCGGGCAGGGCAAGGCCGAAGGGCACCTGAAGGTCGGTTTCGCCGATGCGGTGAGCTGGGACGCAGCGCTCGACCTGTCCGATCTCGACCCGGCCTACTGGCTCGAAGAAATGCCCGGCCGCCTCGCTGGACCGTTGCGCAGCAAGGGCTCGCTCAAGGGCGAAGCGCTGAACCTCGATGCCAACCTCGACCTGCAGGGCCGCCTGCGTGGCCAGCCGGCTACCTTCAAGGCGAATGCCACGGCGGCAGGGCAGGCGTGGAAGGTCGATGGCCTGGCGTTGCAGCTGGGCGACAACCGCATCAGCGGGCAAGCCGCGCTGGACCAGCGGCTATCCGGTCGCCTGGACATCGCCTTGAATCGCCTCGGTCAGCTGTGGCCGCAGCTGTTTGGCCGTCTCAACGGCCAGCTCGACCTGGCCGGCACGCTGCAGGCGCCGCAAGGGCAGCTGAAGCTCGACGGCCAGCGCGTCGCCTACGCCGACCAGGGCCTGCGCACACTGGATCTGAGCGCCTCCCTCGATGCCGGCCAGCGTGGTCGCGTCAACCTGACAGCCCAGGGGCTGCGCAGCGGCGACACCGATTTCGGCGTGCTCAAGCTGGAGGGCAGCGGCGACCTCAAGCGCCAGCAACTTGCCCTGAACCTGCAGGGCAAGCCGGTAGTGCTCGACCTCGGCCTGGACGGCAACTGGAACGGCAAGGACTGGCGCGGAAGTCTCTTGAAGGGCGATATCCAGAGTGGCGGCCAGGACTGGCGCCTGCAACAGCCGGCACGCCTGGAACGCCTGGCGGATGGTCGGATCAACCTCGGCGCCCATTGCTGGGCTTCCGGCCCCGCCAGCCTGTGCATGGAAGACCAGCGGCTGATGCCCGATCCACGCCTGCGCATGCACCTGCGCGAGTTCCCGCTGGACAGCCTGGCGCGCTGGCTGCCCGAAGACTTCGCCTGGAAAGGCAAGCTCGACGGCGACGTGCAGCTCGACCTGCCCGCCAGCGGCCCCAACGGCTCCATCCTGATCAATGCCAACAACGGCACCCTGCGCATCAAGGAGCAGGAGGAGTGGGTCGACTTCCCCTACCAGCGCCTGCAACTGGAGAGCCGCCTGACGCCCCGGCGCATCGACACCAGCCTGCAGTTCCAGGGCGACAAGCTCGGCAGCCTGCAGGCCCAGGTCCAGCTCGACCCGCGGCCGAGAGCCAAGCCGGTGAGCGGCACCTTCAGCCTCAGTGGCCTGGACATCGCCGTGGCGCGGCCCTTTGCGCCCATGGTGGAAACCCTGAAAGGCCACCTCAACGGCAGCGGGCAGATTTCTGGCGGCCTGCTGGCACCACGGGTGGATGGCGAGCTGCACCTGAACGACGGGGAAATCTCCGGCGGCGACCTGCCGACCCGTTTCGAGCAGTTGCAGGTCACCGCCCGGATTGCCGGCGAGCAGGTCGACCTGAGCGGCGACTGGAAGGCCGGAGAACATGGCAACGGCAGCCTGTCCGGGCGCATCGCCTGGTTCAGTGGCCTGGACGTCGACGTGAAGCTGCGCGGCAGTCGACTGCCGGTGACCGTGGAGCCCTACGCCAACCTCGAAGTGGAGCCCGATCTCACGGTGCAGATGGCGGGCGAACGGCTTGCCGTGTCCGGCTCGGTGCAGGTGCCGCGCGGCGCCATCACCATTCGCCAGTTGCCGCCGTCCACGGTCAAGGTGTCCGACGACAGCGTGATCGTCGGCGCGAAGCAGGAGCCGAAAAGCGCGCTTGCGCTGAACATGGATATCGATGTCAGGGTCGGCAGCGACAAGCTGACCTTCAGCGGCTTCGGCCTGAACGCGGAGCTGGCGGGCCAGGTGCACATCGGCGACAACATGGACACCCGTGGCGAGCTGCGCCTGAACAACGGCCGCTACCGCGCCTACGGCCAGAAGCTGACCATCCGCCGCGCACGCCTGCTGTTCGCCGGGCCTATCGACCAGCCGTTCCTCGACGTCGAGGCGATCCGCAAGGTCGACGACGTGGTGGCCGGCCTGCGCCTGACCGGCAACGCCGAGCAGCCGCGCAGCGAAGTGTTCTCCGAGCCTGCCATGAGCCAGCAGCAGGCGCTGTCCTACCTGGTGCTGGGCCGGCCCATGTCCAGCGGCGAGGACAGCAACATGCTCGGCGAGGCAGCCCTGGCGCTCGGCCTGGCCGGCAGCGCGCCGCTGACCGGTGAAGTCGCCCAGCGCCTGGGCATCCAGGACTTCCAGCTGGACACCGAAGGCACCGGCAACAGCACCAGCGTGGTCGCCAGCGGCCAGCTTTCCGACCGTCTCAGCCTGCGCTACGGCGTGGGCGTGTTCGAACCGGCCAACACCATCGCGCTGCGCTACCTGCTGAGCAAGAAGGTCTACCTGGAGGCCGCCAGCGGCCTGGCCAGCTCCCTGGATATCTTCTACAAGCGCGACTTCTGAGTGCGCTCGGCGGCGCCGTCGTTCGGCGCCGCCGGTCTTCATGGCCCCTTAAGGTACCCGGCACAGACTCCCCCCGCCGCCGGACGAAGTGCGCACAAGGGGAAAGTCATCATGCGCCTGGACCTCATCAGGACCCATCTGCTCGAATTCATCAACAAGGGCTTCCCGGCCCGCCAACTGCGCCGGCTGGTCGCCCGTGACCTGCTGCGCGGTTCGGCGGCCGGGAGACAGGCGCCCAATGCGCTGGCTGCGGCCCTGCTGGAGTGGTCCGCGCTGGAATCGGCCACGGTGCTGGAGCGCCTGGAGAGCCGGCGCGAGGGCCTCAACGAGACCGAGGCGGGCGAGCGCCGCCAGCGTGACGGGCTCAACGAAGTCGACCAGGACCGGCCGCTAGGTGCCTGGATGCACCTGTGGTACTGCTACTGCAACCCCTTCAACCTGTTGCTCACCGTGCTCGCGACCATTTCCTGGTTCACCGAGGACGTCGAGGCCGCCGTGGTGATCGGCAGCATGGTGGGGATTTCCACGCTGCTGCGCTTCATCCAGGAGAAGCGCTCCAACCGTGCCGCCGAGAAGCTCAAGGCGATGGTCAGCAACACGGCCACGGTATTTCGCAGTGCCGAAGGCGATGGCCCCGCGCTGCGGGTGGAAGTGCCGATTCGCGAGCTGGTGCCCGGCGACGTGCTGTGGCTGTCGGCGGGCGACATGGTCCCGGCGGACGTGCGCCTGCTCAGCGCCAAGGACCTCTTCGTCGGCCAGGCCGCGCTCACCGGCGAATCGCTGCCGGTGGAGAAGTTTGCCCAGCTGCGTGACGCCCGCCAGGGCAACCCGCTGGAGCGTGACAGCCTGTGCTTCATGGGCACCACGGTGGTTAGCGGCTCCGCCCTGGCGGTGGTGATCGGCACCGGCACGCGCACCTATTTCGGTTCCCTCGCCGAACGGGTGATCGCCAGCGACCCGACGCCGACGGCCTTCCAGACCGGCGTCAACCGGGTCAGCTGGCTGCTGATCCGCTTCATGCTGGTCATGGCGCCGGTGGTCCTGCTGATCAACGGCTTCACCAAGGGCGACTGGCTGGAGGCCGCGCTGTTCGCGCTGTCCATCGCCGTCGGCCTGACCCCGGAAATGCTCCCGATGATCGTCACCTCGACCCTGGCCAAGGGCGCGGTGGTGCTCAGCCGGCGCAAGGTGATCGTCAAGCGCCTGGACGCCATCCAGAACTTCGGCGCCATGGACATCCTCTGCACCGACAAGACCGGCACCCTGACCCAGGATCGCATCGTCCTCGAGCGCCACACCGATGCCTTCGGCCAGGTGCAGGACCGCGTGCTGCAACTGGCCTTCCTCAACAGCCACTACCAGACCGGGCTGAAGAACCTGCTGGATGTCGCCGTCCTCGAGCACGTCGAACTGCGTCATGCACTGAAGGTGGACAGCCGCTTCCGCAAGCTCGACGAGATTCCCTTCGACTTCGCCCGCCGGCGTATGTCGGTGGTGGTCAGCGAACGCGAGGACAACCACCTGCTGATCTGCAAGGGCGCGCTGGAAGAGGTGCTGTCGGTCTGCGCCACGGTGGAAACCGCCGAAGGTGTCGAGCCGCTCACCGGGGCGCGTCTGGAAAGCATCCGCGCAGTGGCCGACGGGCTCAACCAGGAAGGCCTGCGGGTGGTCGCCGTGGCCACCCGCGAGCTGCTGCCCACCCGCGATGTCTACGGCGTGGCGGACGAGAGCGGCCTCTGCCTGGCCGGCTACATCGCCTTCCTCGACCCGCCCAAGGAAACCACCGCCCCGGCGCTGCGCGCGCTGGCGGAGAACGGCGTGGCGGTGAAGGTGCTGACCGGCGACAACGACCGGGTGAGCCTGAAGGTCTGCCGCGATGTGGGGCTGCTGGTCGAAGGCGTGCTGCTCGGCCCACAGCTGGACGAGCTCAACGACGCCGAGCTGGGCGAACTGGCCGAGCGCACCACGCTGTTCGCCAAGCTCACGCCCAGCCACAAGGAGCGCCTGGTGCGCGTGCTGCGCGAGCGCGGCCACGTGGTCGGCTTCCTCGGCGACGGCATCAACGATGCCCCGGCGCTGCGTACGGCGGACATCGGCATTTCAGTGGATTCGGCAGTGGACATCGCCAAGGAAGCCGCCGACCTGATCCTCCTGGAAAAGAGCCTGATGGTCCTGGAGGAGGGCGTGATCGAAGGGCGCCGCACCTTCGCCAACATGCTCAAGTACATCCGTATGACCGCCAGCTCCAACTTCGGCAACGTGTTCAGCGTGCTGGTGGCCAGCGCCTTCATTCCCTTCCTGCCGATGCTGCCGCTGCAGCTGCTGGTGCAGAACCTGCTCTACGACCTGTCGCAGATCGCCATTCCCTTCGACCATGTCGATGACGAACTGCTGCGCAAGCCGCAGCAGTGGAACCCGGACGGACTGGGGCGCTTCATGGTGTTCTTCGGGCCGATCAGCTCGATCTTCGACATCGCCACCTTCCTTGTGCTCTGGCACGTGTTCGGTGCGAATTCACCGGCGCAGCAGACGCTGTTCCAGTCCGGCTGGTTCGTCGAGGGGCTGATCTCGCAACTGCTGGTGGTGCACATGATTCGCACCCGGCGCATTCCCTTCCTGCAGAGCCGCGCCGCCTGGCCGCTGCTGGGCATGACCCTGGCGATCGTCGCGGTGGCGATCTTCCTGCCCATGGGGCCGCTGGCGCATTCCTTCCGCATGGAGGCGCTGCCGCTGGGGTACTGGCCCTGGCTGGTGGCGATCCTGCTGGGCTACATGGCGCTGACCCAGACCGTGAAGGGCTGGTTCGCCCGGCGCTACGGCTGGCAGTGAGCGAAACGGAACCAACGTGCGAACCCGATCACCACTGGTCACGCAGGCATCGGGTTCAATACACTCCGGTCATCCGTCTTCTCCTGCTGTGAGTCGTGATCTTGCCGTCGCAAGCCCATCGCCTGCCGTTGCTCCCGCGTGCGCGCCTGAAGCGCCTGGTCCTGCTGGGCCTGGCGCTGGCCAGCGTGCCGCTGGCCGCCTGCGAGAAGACCCTGCGCTGGGATGACGACCCGCCCTTCAGCATGCAATTGCCCGACGGCAGCGTCGGCGGGCTCTACGTCGAGCTGAATCGCACTGTGCTGGAGCGCCTGGGGTGCGAGGTGCGGATGGTCAAGCTGCCCTGGGCTCGGGCGCTCAAGGAACTCGAACTCGGTCGCCTCGACGTGCTGCCCGGGGCCTTCCGCAAGCCCGAGCGCGAGGCCTACGCCTGGTTCTCCGGTACCGTGCTGCCACCGTCGCGCAACATCCTCTTCGTCCGTCGCGGCCTGCCCCAGCTGGGCAGCCTGCAGCAGCTTTCCGACCTGCCCGGCAGCGACTTCCGCCTCGGCGCGCAGATCGACGTTTCCTACGGTGAACCCTATCGCCAGTTGATGGCCGACCCCGACTTCGCCGCGCGGGTGTTCTTCAATCCCAGCCGCAGCAACCTCTGGCACATGGTCGACAAGGGCCGAATCGACGGCATCATCGCCGATGAGCACAGCGGCCAGTACGAACTGCAGCAGTTGGGCCTGGCCAAGCGCATCGAGCCCACCAGCGTGGTGGTGTCAGCGGAGTCGGCGGAGGTCGCCTTCAGCAAGCGCACCCAGGACGAGGACTTCGTCCGTCGCTACGCGCAGACGCTGAAGACGCTGGTGGAAGCGGGCGAGGATCGGCGCATCCTGCAGCACTACGTCAGCAACTGACGGATTCCCGCATCAGGGCTTGCGCCAGAGATTGGTGCGGCGGGCCTTGGCCTCGTGCTCTTCGAACTGGTACTGGCCGACTTCCTCGGGCGTCTGCGCGTCGCTCTGCCGCCAGCGCGCGAGGCCGATGCTCAGCTGGGCGCGACCAATATCCAGGGTATGACCGCAGTTCGGGCACTCCGCCGGGGTGACCCACACCGCCGCGCGCAGGCTGCCGTCGGGTAGCGGCTCGGCGTGCTTGAGGGTGGCGCTCTTGCCCAGGGCGAGCTGCACCAGGGCCGCGCGGGAGCGCTGGCCGAAGGGTTGTTCCAGTTCCGGAGCAGTGATGCCGCGCAGGTGGATGGTGGTATCACCGCCATCCGCGCGCTGGCAGGTCAGCTGGTCGCCGCTGAACACGGCCGTCACCTGGCACTCCTCATCTGCGTGGGCGGCGAGGGGAAGGAAGGAAAGTACGAGCAGTGCGGCGGGAACGAATCGCATGGAGCCTCCGGTGGACCCCGTCAGCATAACCGCTGCGAGCGTCCACCGGAGCCCCGATGCAGAGCTTTTACTGGATCAGCGCCATCACCTGTTCGCTGTAGCGCCCGCCAGCGGCCGCACCGGCCGGGAAGATTGCGTCCAGCTCCAGCAGTTCCGCCCGGGTCAGAGCCAGGTCCACGGTGGCGACGTTCTCTTCCAGGTACTTGCGCTGCTTGGTGCCGGGGATCGGCACCAGGTGCTCGCCCTGGGCCAGCACCCAGGCCAGCGCCAGTTGCGAGGGCTTCACCCCGCGGGCGGCGGCCAGCTCGGCGACCTTGTCCACCAGCAGCAGGTTCTTCGCGAAGTTCTCGCCGGTGAAGCGCGGGCTGGAGCGCCGGTAGTCGTCCTGCGCGAAGTCATCCGGGCTCTTCAGAGCGCCGGTGAGGAAGCCGCGGCCCAGCGGGCTGTAGGGCACGAAGCCGACACCCAGGCGTTCGCACGCGGCCAGCACGCCGTTCTCTTCCGGGTCGCGGGTCCACAGCGAGTATTCGCTCTGCAGCGCGGTGATCGGGTGGACCTTGTGTGCGCGTTCCAGGGTTTCTGCCGAGGCTTCGCTCAGGCCGAGGTAGCGCACCTTGCCGGCCTTCACCAGCTCGGCCAGGGCGCCGACGGTGTCCTCGATGGGCACCTTGGGGTCGACGCGGTGCTGGTAGTAGAGGTCGATGTGGTCGGTGCCCAGGCGCTTCAGGCTGCCTTCCACGGCTTGGCGGATGTACTCCGGGCTGCCGTTGGCGCCGCGCACCTGCGGCTGGTCAGGGGTGCGCACGATGCCGAACTTGGTGGCGAGGAACACCTGTTCGCGCTTGCCCTTCAGGGCGCGGCCGAGCAGTTCCTCGTTGGTGTGCGGGCCGTAGATGTCGGCGGTGTCGAGCAGGGTGACGCCCAGTTCCAGCGCGCGGTGCAGGGTAGCGATGGATTCGGCCTCATCGCTGCCGGTGGTGTAGAAGTCGGACATGCCCATGCAGCCGAGGCCGATGGCGGAGACGACGGGGCCTTGCGAGCCCAGGCGGCGGGTCTTCATGCGGGGATTCTCCGGGGTGGGGAAAGGGGCAGGACCATTCTTGTTGTTTGTCAGGCATGGATAAACCGGCAGATTGCGGTTTAACTATTCGGCCTGGATGAATAATCGGAGTGCGCCATGGACCGCTTGCAGGCCATGCAGGTCTACACCCGCATCGTCGAACTCAAGGCCTTCGGCAAGGCCGCGGACAGCCTGCAGATGCCGCGCGCCAGCGTGACCCAGCTGATCCAGCAACTGGAGACGCACCTGGGCGTGCAACTGCTGCGTCGTACCACGCGGCAGGTCAGCGTCACCGCCGATGGACAGGCTTATTACGAGCGCTGCGTGCGCCTGCTGGAGGATCTGGAGGAGGCGGAGAACTGCTTCTCCGACTCGCCCGACAACCCGCGCGGCAAGCTGCGCATCGACCTGCCCAGTTCGCTGGGACGGCTGGTGGTAATCCCGGCGCTGCCGCAGTTCTGCCGGCGCTACCCGCAGATCGAGCTCGAACTGAGCCTGAATGATCGCCAGGTGGACCTGGTGCGAGAAGGCGTCGATTGCGTGCTGCGTGCAGGCGAACTGCCGGACTCCAGCCTGGTCGGCCGGCGCATCGCCGAGCTGGAGCAACTGACCTGCGTGAGCCGCGCCTACGTGCAGGAGTTCGGCCTGCCCGAGCATCCGGAGCGGCTCGAAGGGCACCTGGCGGTCAATTACCAGTCGGCCTCCAGCGGGCGCATCTTCGACCTGGAGTTCCGCTTCGATGGCCAGCTGCGCACCCAGCGGCTGCCCAGCCGGATCGCGGTGAACAACGCCGACGCCTACATTGCCGCCTGCCGCGCCGGCTTCGGCATGATCCAGGCGCCGCGCTATCACCTGCACGAGGGCCTGGCCAGCGGCGAACTGGTGGAGGTGCTGCGCGCCTGGCAGCCGCCGCCGCTGCCGGTCAGCGTGCTGCACCCGGTGCGCCGGCAGATGTCGCGGCGCCTGCGGGTGTTCTCCGACTGGCTCGGCGGTTTGTTCGCGGCCGGCATCGGCTGAGTGGTCGCTTGTCGGAAAGCTGCCAGGCGCGGCTGCCGGCGTCACCGCGCTGGCTATGCTCAAGGCCGCCGTAGAGCGGTTCGCAGTCGCTGGAGTTGCGGCGTTTCTTTTCAACCACTCCCTGAAGGAAACGACCTAAATGAGCTTCGTCAAAGCGAAAGATGGCACTGAGATCTTCTACAAGGATTGGGGCAGCGGGCAGCCGGTGGTGTTCTCCCACGGCTGGCCGCTCAATGCCGACGCCTGGGACGCGCAGATGCTGTTCCTGGTGCAGAAGGGCTACCGGGTCATCGCCCACGACCGGCGCGGCCACGGCCGTTCGGGCCAGCCGGCCAACGGCAACGACATGGACACCTACGCCGATGACCTGGCGGCGGTGATCGATGCGCTGGACCTCAAGTCCGCCACGCTGGTGGGCCATTCAACCGGTGGCGGCGAGGTGACGCGCTACATCGGCCGGCATGGCACCAAACGTCTTTCCGGGGCGGTGCTGATCGGTGCGGTGCCGCCGCTGATGCTCAAGACGGCTGCCAACCCCGGCGGCCTGCCGATCGACGTGTTCGACGGCATCCGCAAGGGCGTGAAGGAAGACCGCTCGCAATTCTTCAAGGACCTGGCGGTGCCGTTCTACGGCTACAACCGGCCGGGTGCGAAGCAGTCCCAGGGCGTGATCGACAACTTCTGGCTGCAGGGCATGACCGGCGGGCACCTGGGCCAGTACCTGTGCATCCGCGAGTTCTCCGAGGTGGACTACACCGAGGACCTGAAGAAAATCGACGTGCCGGCGCTGATCCTCCACGGCGACGATGACCAGATCGTGCCTATCGGCGCCGCTGGCCAGCGTTCTGTCGAATTGGTGCAGAAGGGCGAGCTGAAGGTCTACAAGGGCGGCTCGCACGGCATGTGCACCACTCGAGCTGACGAGGTGAACGAGGACCTGCTGGGCTTCCTCAATCGCTGAGATACCGCTGCCGGGGCCACCGGGCCCCGGCATTGCGCGGAGGAATTCAATGGTCTTCCGAACGCCCGCCCACGGTGCGGTTGATGGCGCTCAGCGCGGTATTGAAACGCACCGTTTCATTGAAGCTGCGGACGATGGCGCCGAAGCGCTCCTTGGCGTCCACCAGTTGCTTGAAGCGTTCGGTCAGCTCGTTGTCCTTCTGTTGCAGTAACGTCTCGCGGCCGTCCAGGTCGGCATGGCGAATACGCATTTGCGCCAGCTTGCGCTCCAGTTGGTCCTGCTCCGACTGCAGCAGCTCGCAGCGCTTGCTGGTGGCGCGGTCGCGGCTGTCGACGGTTTCCGCCAGCGCCTGCAGCGTGGCGCTGCGTTCGGCGAGGGTGGCGGCCTGCTGCTCGCCGAGGCGGGTCAGCGCAGCCTTCTCCTGCTGTAACCGCTGCTCCCATTGGCGCAAGGCGTCTTCCCGTTCGTTGAGCAGGCGCTCGCGCTCATCGGCCTGTTCCTGGCGCGCGTCCAGCGTCTCGCGTTCCTTGATGGAGTCCAGGCGTTGCTGCGACAGGCCCTGGGCCATGCCGGCGAGGGAGTCGAGAGTGCTCTGCACGTCCTGCAGCACGTTTTCGGTGTCACTGGCGTCCTGCGAAACAACTGCTTGCAGCAACTGATCGGCCTGGCTGAGCGGGGTGTCGGGCGCGCCATCCGGCGTGACGATGGCATCGGGGGTGGGCCGGCTCGCCTCGCGTTGCAGGGCTTCATCGAGTTCGTCGAGCTGGTCGAGGGTGTGCTGTGCGCTCTGCTGCTGTTTCCGGGCGTAGTCCGTGGCGCCGGCCGAATAGGCGGATGCCTGGCTCGGCGTGGCACCCAGCGCGTCCGGCAACTGGCCGGGCGGCAGGTCATAGAGCTGCGACAGGTGGTCCTGTGGGTGCGCGAAGGGCCGCTGCGGCTTCGGCTGGCCTGCGCCTTCGGCCGGTTCCTTGGAATTGCGAATGCTCATGCGGTTCTCCCGAAGTTGTTCCTGGTGAGGCGGGAAGCACCTGGAGCAGGGCTGCTGCCGGTTTCTGGCAGGGCGGGGCTCTGGGCAGGGGCTGTCTCGGGCGTCGGGTTGCATGGTGCGTTGCGGGCTTCTGCCTGGCGGGCGGGAACCGATTCCATCCGGCGCTGGGCGGCCTTGCTCGGCGGCGCCCAGAAGCAGTTTAGGTCGCCCCAGGCGGTTTGCCGGGAAAGAGGGGCAAGCAAAGGCGGGAGTGACGAACGGTCAGTGGCTAGCGGTGCTCCAGCACATTCAACAGCGTCCCCAACGGGTCACGCAGGAAGAAGCGCCGCACGCCCCAGGGCTCGACGGTCAGTGCGTAGGTGATCTCGTGGCCGCCCGCGTGGGCGCGCTCGTACACCTCGTCGAGATTGTCCACCTCGATGGACAGGTCCGGCACCGGCGCACCGGAGCCACCTTCGCTGGCCAGGCTCATCTGCGCCAGCGCGCTGTCGCCGCTGGCGAGGGTGATCAGCCAGCCGTGGTCCATCACCACGTCGAGGTCGAACAGCTCGCGGTAGAAACGCGCGACCTCGGCAGGCTGGCCGGTGGCGAGGTTGGCGACGATGCGGCGGACGGTCATGGCGGCGCTCCGTGAAGGGACGCCGCCAGCAGAGACGTTCAGTGTGCCGGGCGTGCCGGTGGCATGCGGCGGCGGTGGATGCGGTAGAACTGGTAGAGCACGCCGACCACCAGCACCAGCAGCGCGACCAGCACCGCCGTCTGCACCGGCGGTGAATCCGGGCCCTGACCGATGGGATTGGACGGCGGCAGGCGCGACAGCGACTCGTTGAGCGTGGGGATCATCATCAGGAAGAAGCTGAAGCTCATCGCGCCGGTTTCCACATATTCGCGCAGCCCGCCGAGCGCGCTGATCCGCTGCGCGTAGCTGCCTGCCGCGATGGCAATCAGGCAGAGGATGCCGATGGCGTGGCCGGCGTTGAAGCCGCCGGTGCTGGACAGGCCGAAGGCCGTCAGCACGCCGAGGATCATTCCGTAGACATACCAGCGTCCGGCCGGGCTGCGCGGATCGATGCGCCCCGCCTGGTAGAAAGCCCACAACCCGGCAACCAGTGGTACCAGGCTGATGGCGGTATGCACGATGCCCAGGGTGGAAAGGGGATTGGCCATGACGAACGCCTCCGCAGTGAGCACAGGGACGCCACGCATCCACGAGCTGTGCCTGGGCACGGAGGGGCGGGTGTGTTGTCAGGTTAGACGCAACCCGCGTGGGGGCAGGGTTGCGCCGAGTCCAGCCGACGAACGTCACGCCCGCTTGTTGAGCCAGCGCGCGAGGCGATCTCCGCCGAACTGGATCAGGGTCACCAGGGCGACCAGCAGGATGATCACGGTGAGCATCACCTGGGTGTCGAAACGCTGGTAGCCATATCGGTAGGCCAGGTCGCCCAGGCCGCCGGCGCCGATGGCGCCGGCCATGGCCGAGGAGTTGATCATGGTCACCAGGGTGATGGTGAAGCCGGCGACGATGCCCGGTCGTGCCTCGGGCAGCAGCACGTTCCAGATGATGTGCCGGGGCTGGCAGCCCATGGCTTGGGCCGCTTCGATCAGGCCGTGGTCGACCTCGCGCAGGCTGACCTCGGCGATGCGCGCGAAGAACGGCGTCGCGGCCAGGGTCAGCGGCACGACTGCCGCCCACACGCCGTAGCTGGTGCCGACTATCAGCCGGGTGAAGGGGATCAGCGCGACCATCAGGATCAGGAACGGGATCGAACGCAGCACGTTGACCACGCTGCCCAGGCCATGGTTGACCAGGCGCGCCTGGAAGATCCCGCCGGGCCCGGTGGTGACCAGCACCAGGGCCAGTGGGATGCCCACCAGCAGGACGATGGCCGAGGACGCGCCGATCATCAGCAGGGTGTCGAGCAGGCCTTGCAGCAGGCGATCAGGCATGGCTGAGCACCTCCAGCCTGTCGGCGACATCGCGGGCACGTTCGAGCAGTTGCGGGGCACTGGCGGCGGGTGCTGCGACGCTCAGCAGAAGCCGGCCGAGGGCGCGGCCCTGGATGCGCTCGATGCCGCCGTGCAGCAGGCTGATGCGGCTGCCCAGGGCCTGGGCGATGGCCAGCAGGTCCGGCTCCTGTTCGCGTACGCCGGTGTAGTGCAGGTCGAGGATCACTTCGTTGTCCGAGGGATGCTCCAGCCGTGCCAGCAGGTCCGGCGGCAGGTGCTGTTGCAGCGAGCCGAGCAGGGTGCGGCTGACCTCGTGCTGCGGGTTGCCGAAGACTTCCCAGACGTCGCCCTGCTCGACGATGCGCCCGCGTTCGAGGACCACCACGCGGTCGCAGATTTCGCGGATCACCGCCATCTCGTGGGTGATCAGCACGATGGTCAGGCCCAGGCGGCGGTTGATGTCGCGCAGCAGCGCGAGGATGGCCTGGGTGCTCTCCGGGTCCAGCGCCGAGGTGGCCTCGTCGCAGAGCAGGATTTCCGGCTGGTGCACCAGTGCGCGGGCGATGCCGACGCGCTGCTTCTGCCCGCCGGAGAGTTGCGCGGGGTAGGCGTGGCGCTTGTCTTCCAGCCCCACCAGCTGCAGCAGTTCGTCCACCCGCTCGGCGATGCGTGCCTTGGGCACGCCGGCTACGCGCAGGGGCAGGGCGATGTTCTGCGCGACCGTCTTGGCCGACATCAGGTTGAAGTGCTGGAAGATCATGCCGACGCGACGGCGCAGGCCGACCAGTTGCTGGGCGTCGAAGGCGCCGATGTCCTCGCCATCGATCAGTACCTGGCCGACGCTGGGTTGTTCCAGGCGGTTGAGGGTGCGGATCAGCGAGCTCTTGCCGGCGCCGCTGCGGCCGATGATGCCGAACACTTCGCCACGGCGGACGGCGAGTTCGATGTCGCTCAGTGCTTCCACCGGGCCGTGGTGGCCGGCGTAGGTCTTGCCCAGCCCGCGCAGGGCGATGTGCTGGGTGGCGAGTTCGAGATTGCGGTTGAAGCTGACCATGGTGGGGGCCTGTTCGGTAGTTCGGAGCGGGCGCCTTGCCCTCTCCCTAACCCTCTCCCTGAAGGGAGAGGGGACTGGTTCGGTGTGTTCGGCAATTGCGGTTCTTGCCGGAGATTTCGGCGCGGCCGGAACGTAGGGCGCATAACCTGGAACAGGTTATCCGCCGGCGCCTGCGCGGCGGATAGCGCTGACGCGTTATGCGCCCTACGAAATAGCGCGCCAGCGGTGATGCTGGCGCGTTTACTGCCAGCCCGGCTGGTAGAGCGAACCGTGGGCCTTGTCCAGCGCGGCGCGGACCTGCGGCGAGTGCTGGTAGAGATCGACGAATTTCTTCAGCTTGCCGTCCGGGTCCTTGTAGTCATCGCGGGTCACGAACTGGATGACGTACTCGCGGTTCTCGATGCCATCGAACAGCAGCGCGCTGTTCGGATCGAGGGTCCCGGCCAGACGGATGTAATGCGGGTAGCCCTGGGCGAGATCGACGTCGTCCAGCGCGCGGACCAGCTGCACGGCCTCCAGCTCGATGATCTGGAGGTGTTTGGGATTGGCCACGATGTCGTCCAGTGTCGCCTTGTAGCCGACGCCATCCTTGAGCTTGAGCAGCCCGGCCTTCTGCAGCAGCTGCAGGCCACGGCCGCCATTGATGGGGTCGTTGGCGATGGCGACCTTGGCACCCTCGGGCAGGTCGGCGATGGCCTTGTATCGGGTCGAGTACAGGCCGACGTTGTTGATGATTCCCGGCGCGAACGCCTTCAGGTGCAGGCCGCCCTCGCGGTTGGCGTTCTCCAGGAAGGGCGTGTGCTGGAAGTAGTTGGCGTCGATGTCGCCGTGGTCGAGGGTGATGTTCGGTGCGTTCCAGTCGGTGAACTCCACCAGCTCGACCTTCAGGCCCTGCTCGGCGGCTTCCTTCACCGCTACTTCCAGCGGTGGGGCGAAGGCGGCGGTGGTGCCCAGGCGCAGGGTGTCGGCGGCCTGGGCGAGGCCGGCGGCGAGGAGGTTGAGGGAGAGCCCGAGGGCCAGTTTGAAGCGTGCATGCATGGCAACGAATCCTTTGTGATTTTTTAAGCCGATCGTCAAAGCGAGAAAGCTGGAGTCGCTCCAGTGGCGGTTGCCTGGCGAAAGCCTGCGCCGACGTGCCGCGCGGGCAGTCGGGCGCGGCCGGCGCCGAAGAGTTTTTCCCGCAGGGTGCCGTCCGCGTAGGCGGTCTTGTAGGCGCCGCGGTTCTGCAGTTCGGGTACCACGAGGTCGATGAAGTCGGCGTAGCTTTCCGGCTCCACGGTGCGGGTAAGGTTGAAGCCGTCCAGACCGGCCTCGTTGATCCAGCCCAGCAGCTCATCGGCCACCTGCAGCGGGTCGCCGACCAGCGTGGTGTAGCGGCCGCCGAGGGCGAGCTGTTCCAGCAACTGGCGCACGGTGGCGTCGGTGCGGGCGACGGTCAGCGCCTTGGTGGCGGACTCGATGGCATTGGTCTTCTCGTAGCGGATCGGCTCGTCCAGTGCGTAGCGCGAGAAATCGATGCCGGTGGTGCTGGCGAAGTGCGCAAGGCCGGCCTCGGCACTGGCGAAGCGGCGGTATTCGGCGAGCTTGTCGCGGGCCTCGGCTTCGGTCGGTGCGACGATGGCGTTGATGCCCATGAATACCTTGATGTCGTCCGCCCGGCGGCCGGCATCCACCGCCGCCTGACGGATGCGCTCCACCAGCACGCGGGTGGCCTCGCGGGTCTGCGCCGAGACGAACACGCACTCGGCGTGGCGTGCGGCGAAGGCCAGCCCGCGATTCGACGCACCGGCCTGGAACAGCAGCGGCGTGCGCTGCGGCGACGGCTGGCAGAGGTGGTAACCCTCGACGTCGAAGAACTCGCCGTGGTGGCGGACCTTGTGCACCTTGGCCGGCTGCGCGTAGATGCGCCGCTGGCGGTCGGCGACGACGGCATCGTCTTCCCAGCTGCCTTCCCAGAGCTTGTAGAGCACCTCCAGGTATTCGTCGGCGCGGTCGTAGCGACGATCGTGGTCGATCTGTCGGTCCTGGCCCATGGCGCGGGCGGTGCTTTCCAGGTAGCCGGTGACGATGTTCCAGCCGACCCGGCCGTCGCTCAGGTGATCCAGCGTGGAGAGTCGCCGGGCAAACGGGTAGGGCGCCTCGTAAGTGAGGTTCGCGGTGATGCCGAAGCCCAGGTGCTCCGTTGCCCCGGCCATGGCCGAGACCAGCATCAGCGGGTCGTTCACCGGCAGCTGGATGGCTTCCCTGGCGGTGAGTTCGATGCCGTTCTGGTAGACGTCGTAGACGCCGAGGATGTCGGCGAGGAACAGGCCGTCGAACAGGCCTTTCTCCAGCAGGCGGGCGAGGTCGGTCCAGTGGCTGAGCTTGTTGAAGTCGCTGGAGCGGTCGCGCGGATGGGTCCACAGACCGTGGTTGATGTGGCCGACGCAATTCATGCTGAAGGCGTTGAGGAGGATCTGCTTCTGGCTCATAGGGTCCCCCGGCGCGGCGGCAGCTGGTCGTTGAGGTAGTAGTTGCCCACCGCGAAGTACTTCCAGCGCGCCGGGTCGTGCAGGGTGTGCACGCGGGCGTTGCGCCAGTGGCGGTCCAGGCCCAGCTCGGCGAGGCTGGCGCGGCTGCCGCCCAGTTCGATCAGCTTGGAGCCGGCCAGCAGCGAGACCTCGGTGGTGATCGCCCGCGCCTCGGCCACGGCGATGGAGGCGGCGGCGACGCTCTCGGCGCTTGGCTCGGCAGTGGCGGCATCGAGCACGCGGCCGGAGCGATCCAGCAGCGCTTCGGCGGCGTGCAAGCGGATCGCCAGGCGGCCGACTTCATTGATCGCCAGTGGGTCGTCGCTGGCCTTGTCCACGCCCGCGTCGATCCACGGCCGCGCCTTTTCGCGCAGGAACACCAAAGCATCTTCATAGGCGCCACGGGCGATGCCGACATCGATGGCGGCGTGGAGAATCTGTGCGAAGGGGCCGACCGTGGTCGGACGCTCGAAGGCGCTCTGGAACGGCACGATGTCGTCCTCGCTCACGGGCGCGCCATCGAACACCACGCTGCCGCTGCCGGTGGTGCGTTGGCCGAAGCCGGACCAGTCGTCGATCACCTCCACGCCCTGGCTGTCGCGCGCGATGAAGGCGAACTGCTGGACGCCGTCGTCATCGATCACCAGGGTCGGAATGCGCTGTGCGTAGAGCGCACCGGTGCAGTAGAACTTGCGGCCACGGATGCGCAGCTGGCCGTCTTCGCGCTTGAGGCGGGTGGTGCGCTCGTGGGCGGTGCGCGTGCCGATTTCTGCCAGCGCGTTGCCGAAGCGCACGCCGGCCAGCACTTCGGCGAACAGGCGGGCTTTCTGCTCTTCGCTGCCGTTCACCCGCAGCAGCTCGACGGCATAGAAATGGTTCTGCGGAATTTGCCCCAGCGATCCGTCGGCGGCGGAGATGATCGCGATCACACGGGCCACCGTGACGCGGGAAACCCCCGCGCCGCCGTGCTCGCGCGGCACGGTGATGCCCCACAGACCGGAGCGGCTGAAACGCTCCAGTTCGTCGATGGGCAAGCGCCGCTCGCGGTCACGGGCGATGGCGTCTTCGCGAAAGTCGGCGGCCAGGGTGCGGGCGACGTCGAGGGCTTCGTCGTCGCTGCGGATGATGTGGATGGGGGCGATCTGTGCGGGAGATTGTACGAGGCTGTTCATCGGCGCTCCTCAGATCCAGGAATGACGCGCGGGGCGTGCGCCGTTGAGGTGGTAGGCGCCGACCGCCTGGACCTTCCAGCGCACCGGGTCGTGCAGGGTGTGCACGCGGGCGTTGCGCCAGTGGCGGTCGAGGTTGAATTCGGCAAGGGTGGCGCGGCTGCCGGCCAACTCGAAGAGTTTTTCGCTGGCGGCCAGGCTGACCTCGGTGGTCAGCACCTTGGCCTCGGCCACGGCGATGGAGGCACGGGCGGCGGACTCGTCGTCGATGGGGCGTGCGCTGACTTCGTCGAGCACATGGCCGGCGCGCTCCAGCAGCGCCTCGGCGGCGTGCAGTTCGACCTGCAGGCGGCCGATCTCGGCGATGGTGAAGGGCTCTTCGCTGGCCTGCTCGACGTTGGCGTCGATGAAGGGACGGGTGCGCGTGCGGATGAAGTCGATGGCATCTTCAAGGGCGTTCGCCGCGATGCCGGCATCGATGGCGGCCTGGATCAGTTGCGAGACGGCACCCTGGATGTTCGGCACGTCGGCGAGGCGGCCGTTGTGGATCACCAGCGAACCGGCAACGGGGGCATTGTCCAGCAGCACGGTGCCGCTGGCGGTGGTGCGCTGGCCGAAGCCGGACCAGTCGTCGACGATGCGCAGGCCTTCCACGCCGCGCTCGACGAAGCCCATGACCGCGCGGCCTTGCTCGTCGATGGCCTTCACCGCGACCCAGTGGGCGAACAGCGCGCCGGTGGAATAGAACTTCTCGCCACTGACGCGGAAGTGCTCGCCGTCGCGCAGCAGCCGCGCCTTGAGTTCGAGGGTGTTGCGGGTGTTGCGTTCGGGGCCGGCATTGCCGATGCGCCGGCCGTTGAGTACGCCGCCGAACAGCACGCGCTTCTGCGCGTCGCTGGCGACGTTGTCGATCACGTTGAGCAGGCCGAACTGGTTCTGCGGAATCTGCCCCAGCGCCGGGTCGGCGGCGCAGATCACGCGGAAGACTTCGGCCACGGTGGCGTAGGAAACCTGCGCGCCGCCGTACTCGCGGGGAATGCTGATGCCGCCCAGGCCCAGGGCGGTGAAGTGCTCCAGCTCGCGCCAGGGCAGTGCGCGCTCGCGGTCGCGGGCGGCAGCGCCGGGTTTCGCCAGGCGGGCCACTTCGTGGGCGGCGTCGATGGCCTGGGCGTCGTTGTCGATGCGGCGCGCCGGGAGTTGCCGGGGCGCCTGGTCACGAAGGTCCTTGGGTGCGGATTCGTCGGTCATGCGGTTTCCTGTGTTGACGGAGCATCTCTTCGTAGGGGCGAGCTTGCTCGCGAACGACACCCGCTGCGGGCAGGGTTCGCGAGCAAGCTCGCTCCTACAGGGGAGAATCGGTGCTTAGAAGGCGGGAGCGATCTCACCCTTGTAGCGGGTCAGGATGAACTGGCGGACCTCCGGCGAATTCAGCACCTTGGCCAGCTTCTGGATGCCCGGGTCCTGGATGTTGTCCGGGCGGGCGACGAGGAACTCGGCGTAGAGGTCCTTGCCTTTCTCCACGATCAGCGCGCTCTTGGTGTCGATCCCGGCTTCCAGCGCGTAGTTGGCGAAGATGAACGCCAGGTCCACCTGCTTCACCGCGCGGGCCAGCAGGGCGCCTTCCAGCTCACGAATCTTCAGGTGTTTGGGGTTGTCGATGATGTCGCGCTCGGTGGACTGCGGGTTGCTCGGGTCCTTGAGCTTGATCAGGCCGCTCTCGGCCAGCAGCACCAGGGCGCGGCCGGTGTTCACCGGGTCATTGGGGATGGCCACGCTGGCGCCGTCGGGCAGCTCGGCAAGGGACTTGTACCTGGTGGAGTAGGCGCCGAAGGGCTCGATGTGGATGCCAACCACCGGCACCAGGTCGGTGTGGCGGGTCTTGTTGAAGTCATCGAGGAAGGGACGGTACTGGTAGTAGTTGGCGTCGAGGTTCTTCTGCGCGAGCTGCAGGTTGGGCTGGATGAAGTCGGTGAAGACCTTGATATCGAGGTCGACGCCTTCCTTGGCCAGTTCCGGTTTGACGAACTCGAGGATCTCGGCGTGGGGCACCGGGGTGGCGCCGACCACTAGCTTCTCCCCCGCGTGGGCGGAGAAGGCGACGACGGCCGCCAGAATGGCGATGGCCTTTTTCATGGGTGTTGCTCCTTGGCAGTAGTGGGTGGGCCGTCGTGGTGTGGACGTGGGGCCTTGATGGCAGCGGGGCCCGGCTGCCGGCGGGTGGATCGCAAGTGCCGCTCCCGGTGGGGGAGTGGGCGGGGAATTCAACGCCGGGTGTAGCGCACCACGAGACGGTCGCCGCTCATCTGCAGGGCCTGCACCAGCAGGATCAGCAGGGCGACGGTGATGATCATCACGTCGGTCTGGAAGCGCTGGTAACCGAAGCGGATGGCCAAGTCGCCGAGACCGCCGCCGCCGATCACGCCGGACATCGCGGTGTAGTCCACCAGCACGATGGCGGTGACGGTCACGGCGGCGATCAGCCCGGTGCGCGCTTCCGGCAGCAGGGTGTGCCAGATGATCTGCCAGGTGCTGGCGCCCATCGCCTGGGTGGCTTCCACCAGGCCGCGGTCGACTTCGCGCAGGGCAGTCTCCACCAGCCGCGCGAAGAACGGCGTGCAACCCACCACCAGCGGCGGAATCGCGCCGGCGACGCCCAGCGAGGTGCCGGTGATCAGCGTGGTGACCGGGATCAGCACGATCAGCAGGATGATGAATGGCAGCGAGCGCAGCATGTTCACCACCACCGACAGAGCGCGGTACAGGCCGGGCCTGGAATGCAACTGGCGCTTGCCGGTGAGGTACAGCAGCACGCCCAGCGGCAGCCCCAGCAACACGGTGAAGGCCAGTGCGCCGCCGAGCATGGCGAGGGTGTCCAGGCAGGCCTGGGCGAGATCGTGCCAGTCGAGGTTGCGGAACCAGCCGTCCATCAGGCGCCACCTCGTCTGAGTTTCGCCGCACGGTGCGGCGCGCGCAGGCGATCGCCCTGGCCGAACAGCTTGTGGCGCAGGGTGCCTTGTTCGTACTCGCGCTTGAACAGCCCACGCGCCTGCAACTCGGGCACCAGCAGGTCGACGATGTCGACGAAGGTCTCCGGCGCCACCAGGCTGGAGAGGTTGAAGCCGTCGACGTCGGTTTCCTCGACCCAGGCCTGCAACTGGTCCGCCACGGTCTGCGGCGAACCCACCAGCAGCGGGCCGTCGCCACCCAGGGCGCAGTAGTCGGCGATCTCGGCGGCGGTCCACTGGCGCTCCGGGTCGGCAGCGCTGAAGGCGTCCACCGCGGACTGGATCGCGTCGCTCTGTACGTGGCGCAACACCTGGTCCGGCGCGTACTGGCCGAAGTCGATGCCGGTCCAGCCGGAGACCAGCGCCAGGGCGCCCTCGCGGTCGCTGTAGCGGCGGTAGTCTTCCAGCTTGGCCAGGGCCTCCGCGTCGGTCGGTGCGACGATCACGGTGAGCTGGTTCAGCACCAGCACGTCGCTCGGCTCGCGGCCGGCTTCCACGGCGAGGCGGCGCAGGTCGGCCACCTGGTCGCGGAGGATGCGCTTGGTCGGCGCGGCAACGAACACGCACTCCGCATTGCCGGCGGCGAACGCCTTGCCCCGGCTCGATGCGCCGGCCTGGTAAAGCACTGGTGTGCGCTGCGGCGACGGCTGGCTCAGGTGGAAGCCGGGTACTTCGAAGTGCTCGCCCTTGTGCTCGATGGGGTGCACCTTGCGTGGGTCGGCGTAGATGCCGCTAGCACGGTCGGCGACCACCGCGTCATCATCCCAGCTGGCTTCCCAGAGCTTGTAGCAGACCTCCAGGTACTCCTCGGCCAGGGCATAGCGCTGCTGGTGGTTGAGCTGCTGCTTCAGCCCCAGGTTGCGCGCGCCGCTGTTGAGGTAGGAAGTGACGATGTTCCAGCCGGCGCGGCCACGGGTCAGGTGGTCCAGCGTGGAGATACGCCGGGCGAAGGGGTACGGGTGCTCGAAGGACACCGAGGCGGTGATGCCGAAACCCAGGTGCTCGGTGGCCGAGGCCATGGCCGGGACGATCTGCAGCGGGTCGTTGGCCGGCACCTGCGCGCCGGCGCACAGGGCCGCGTCGGCGTTGCCGTGGTAGACGTCATACACGCCCAGCACGTCGGCGAGGAACAGCCCGTCGATCTTGCCGCGTTCGAGGGTTTTCGCCAGTTCGATCCAGTAGTGGATGTCGGTGTACCGCGCGGCCTGCTGGTCGCGCGGGTGGCGCCAGAGGCCGGGCGAAAGGTGACCGACGCAGTTCATGGCGAAGGCGTTGAGACGGATCTGCTTGCTCATCGCGCGTCCTCAATTCCAGTCGTGGCGCGGCGGGCGCTTGTCGTTGAGCAGCCAGTTGCCGACCAGGTGGTACTTCCAGCGAACCGGGTCGTGCAGGGTGTGCACGCGGGCGTTGCGCCAGTGGCGGTCGAAGCCGTGGCGGGCGAGGGTGGAGCGGGTGCCGCCGAGTTCGAACAGCTTGTTCGAGGCCTCGATGGCGACCTCGGTGGTCAGCACCTTGGCCTTGGCCACGGCGACCGAGGCGCGGGCCACGCTGTCTTCGTCCGGCGCCGGGCGAGCGGCGTCCATCACCTTGCCGGCGCGTTCCAGCAGGGCGTCGGCGGCTTCGATGCGGATGCCCAGTTCACCGATCTGGATGATGGTCAGCGGGTCGTCGCTGGCCTTTTCCACGCCGGCGTCGATCCACGGGCGCGCCTGCTCGCGGACGAAGGCTATGGTGTCGCGCAGCGCCGCGCGGGCGATGCCGGCATCGATGGCGGCGGTGGTGATCTGCGCGAAGGGGCCGGCCAGGGTCGGCACGTCGTACGAGCGGTGCGTGGGGAAGACGTTGAACGCCGGTACGCGCAGGCCTTCCACCAGCACGGTGCCGCTGGAGGTGGTGCGCTGGCCGATGCTGGCCCAGTCGTCGACGATCACCAGCCCCGGCGTGCCGCGCGGGACGAAGGCGAGTTGGGCGTTGTTCTGTTCGTCCAGGCCGAGCACGCCGATCCAGTGGGCGTAGAGCGAGCCGGTGCAGTAGCCCTTGCGGCCGTCGATCAGCACGCTGTCGCCGTCGTGGCGCAGGCGGGTCTGGATGTCCTGGACGTTCTTGCCGCCGGTTTCCGACAGCGCGTTGGCGAAGCGGTTGCCCTTGAGCGCGAGATCAAAGAAGAAGCGCTTCTGCTCGTCGCTGCCCTGCAGGCGGATGTCTTCCAGCAGGCAGTAGTGGTTCTGTGGAATCTGGCCCAGCGAGGGATCGGCAGCGGAGACGATGGCGATGACTTCGGCGAGGGTCGCGTAGGACACCTCAGCGCCGCCGAACTCGCGGGGCACGGTGATGCCCCACAGGCCGCTGTTGGAGTAGACCTCGACGACCTCGGGCGGGACGACGCGGTTGCGGTCGCGTTCGGCGGCGCCTTCGAGCAGGAACGCGGCGACCTTGTGGGCGACTTCGATGGCTTGCGCGTCGGAGACGATCCGCTGCGCGTTGGGTTCGCGGATGTCGTAGTGGGCGGATTCGGGGAGTGGGGGCATGGCAGTACAGCGACCTCGGCAGATGATTCGACCCGGCGTTCGGATCTGTCTGATGAGGTCATTGCACAAGCTGTGCCGTAAATTAAAATCCTTTGAATTCAATGTCTTGAATATTTTATCCAACAGTTTTGGCGCTGGGCAGGCAGCAAAGTGTTGGGCGGGTGTTGCTGGAGCAACAGTGCTGGAGCAGCGATTGGCCTGGCAGGAGCGAAGCTTCTCGGCGATCAGAGTTCCCAGCCACACAGAGCATCAACGTAGGATGGCGTGGAGCGCAGCGATACCCATCAATCGCGATGCGCCCAGAGCGGGCTGGATATCGTGAGCATTCAGTAGGGCGCATAACGCGCCAGCGTTATCCGCCATTGTGGCATCGGCGCATAACCCGTTCCGGGTTATGCGCCCTGCGTGCTACAGGTCAGGAGGCATGGGCATCAAAAACCTTCAGGCCAGTTCCTGGCAGACGTCGATCCAATCCGCTGCCACCAGCTGCGCCATGCGCTGCGGTTCGATCCGCACTGCGCTGTGCACCGCGCCGGCCGCCGGCAGTACTTCGTCGAACGCCTGCAGCGACACATCGCAATACACCGGCAACGGCGTCGCCAGGCCGAACGGGCAGACACCGCCCACCGGGTGGCCGGTCAGGGCCACGACGTCCTCGGCACCGAGCATCTTGGCCTTGCCGCCGAAGGCTTCCTTGAGCTTGCGGTTGTCCAGCCGCGCGTCGCCGCGGGCCACCACCAGCACGGTGCGTTCGCCGACGCGCAGGGACAGCGTCTTGGCGATACGGCCCGGCTCCACGCCATGGGCCTCGGCGGCCAGGGCCACGGTGGCGGTGCTGGTTTCCAGCTCGATGATGGCGATGTCGGGGGCCTTTTCGGCGAAGAAGGCGCGAACCGATTCCAGGCTCATGGGGCGATGCTCCGTGTGGTGCGAAAAGGACTGAATCTAGGGAGCGTGGGCGGAGCTGTCCAGAGCGGGTTTTCAGTGTCCGCGAATGAGCAGCGTCTCGATGTCGGGTATGCCCATGGACTGGTTGGCGTTCAGCAGCTCCAGGCGAGCCGCGAAGATCCTCAGCTCGCGGTCGGCCGCCTGCACCGCGCGGGTCAGCGCGGACAGCGGTACCGTGACCGAATGCAGCGGCGGCGGCGGGATGAAGGTCTCGCCCGGCCCGTTGAAGTCGAAGCTGACGGACTGGTTGTGCTGATTGATATCGGGAGAGGGATGGCCGCTGTACAGGTAGGCGCCCTTGCCGGCGGCGATGCGCTTCCAGCTGTGCATGTCGCCCAGGTCGCTGCAGCATTGCGGGAACAGGACGTCGAGATCGCCGATCCGCAACACGTAGCCGCCAGACAGGGGCGGAACCTGGCGCCAGTCTCCGGAGCCTTCCAGGCCCTCGGCGCAGTGCAGGCGGACCAACCGCGAAATGTCCGTGTCGCTCAGCTCGGCAATGCGATGGAACGCACTGCCCTGCAGGTACGGTCGCAGTCGCGGGCTGAAGCCGTTGGCCCGCAGGTTGCGCTCATGGTAATCACGCCAGCCTGCCACGTGGTCCCAGTACGGCCCGTGGGACGGCAAGGGAACGGAGTCGACCAGGTAGAAGATTTCGATGACGGGGATGAGCTGAACCTGCATGGGACCGCCGGGAGTTTGCTGAGCGGCACGTTCTAAGGGCACTGCCCCCGAGCGTCCATAGCGAATTTTCCCATATCGCCTCCGGGAACCCTGGCGCGACCTATGCTCAAAAGCCCCGTCGCCCCGCTCGAAAAAAATTTCGCGTGGCCTGTCGATCTGTCGTTGCGCCCTTCGACTACTTGTCAGGAACCGGAAGCAACCGGCCGCCACGCTGGCCCTTACAAGAGAATGACAACAAGAGGAGAAAGACCATGCGTTTCATGGTGATCGTCAAAGCCACCGCCGACTCCGAAGCCGGTGTGATGCCCAAGGAAGAGCTGCTTGCCGCCATGGGAGCCTACAACGAGGAGCTGGTGAAGGCCGGCGTGATGCTGGCCGGTGAAGGCCTGCACCCCAGTGTCAAGGGGGCGCGAGTGCGCTTCGATGGCGCGTCGCGGCAGGTGATCGACGGCCCGTTCGCCGAGACCAGGGAGCTGATCGCGGGCTTCTGGATCATGCAGACCGCGTCGCTGCAGGAGTGCATCGAC
This sequence comes from Pseudomonas sp. PDM22, assembly GCF_014851965.1. Classification (NCBI taxonomy): domain Bacteria; kingdom Pseudomonadati; phylum Pseudomonadota; class Gammaproteobacteria; order Pseudomonadales; family Pseudomonadaceae; genus Pseudomonas; species Pseudomonas sp. PDM22. The sequence goes on along the minus strand of NZ_JACVAR010000006.1, from coordinate 207,743 downwards.
TGGGTCAGGCGCTCGCCCAATCCCTTCGACGGCGAGTCCGAGATCGAAATCCGGCAGATTTTCGAAGCCGAGGACTTCGGCGCCGAATTCACCCCCGAACTGCGCGAGCAGGAAGAACGCCTGCGCGCTGAAATCGCCAGCAAATCCTGAGCCTGGAGGAAACCGCCATGTTGATGAATGCCTACCTGGTCTTCGACGGCAACTGCGAAGAAGCCTTCCGTCACTACGCCGAAGTACTGCACGGCGAGCTGCCGCATCTGATGCGTTTCTCCGATGCGCCGGGTTGCGAGGACATGCCCGAGGCGCTGAAGAGCCGCATCATCCACGTTCGCCTGGAAGTGGGCGGCCACGTGCTGATGGGCTCGGACGCCTCGCCCCAGTGCGGCCAGTACGAGGGCGTGAAGGGCGTGTCGATCACCCTCAACGTCGACACCAAGGCCGAAGCGCGGCGCATCTTCGACGCCCTCGGCCAGGGCGGCAAGGTCACCATGCCGCTGGAGCAGACCTTCTGGGCCGATCTGTTCGGCGCGCTGGAGGACCGTTTCGGGGTGCCGTGGATGATCAATTGCGAGAAAGAGGTCTGATCGCAGGACTCTCCCTGTAGGAGCGCCCCATGGGCGCGATCGCGGGCATGGCCCGCTCCTACAGGGAGTCCTTCCCGGCGTCGGCGCGGAAGCGCTCCGGCGTTGTCCCGGTGAACCGCTGGAAAGCCCGGTGGAAACTGGTGACGTGCTCATACCCGAGCAGGAAGGCGATCTCCTGCAGCGCCATCCGGCTGGCCAGCAGATAACGCTGGGCCAGCGCCATCCGCACCTCCAGCACGATTCCCTTGAAGGTCAGCCCGTGCTCGCGCAGCCGGCGCTGCAATGTATGCGGCGGCAGACGCAGCCAGGCGGCGGTCTGCTCCAGGTCCGGCAGCGGGATGCGCGCGTTCTGCAGCAGGTAGTAGCGCACATCGTCCGGCAGCGCCGGGCCGCGCTCGAAGCTGGCCAGGGTTGCCGCGCCCTGGGCCTGGCACAGCCGGCTCACCGACGGGTTGGCGGTGGAGAAGGGCTGGTCATGGAAGGCCTTCGGCATCCACAGCTCGGCCTGCCCGGCATTGAACTGGCTGGGGCCGGGGAAGAGCTCGCCATACAGGGCCGCGTGGGCGGGTGGCGGGTAGGGCAGGTGCAGTTGCATGCCGGTGCAGGCCTCCAGGTCCGGCAGGCGCTGGCATAGCCAGCGCCAGGTACTGCTCAGCCACTCCTCGCAGAGGGCGATGCGTTCCACCTCGCCGAAGGGCGGTAGCTGCAGCGTCAGGCGGATGTGCTCGCCGACTTCCTCGCGGTGGGTGTGGATCGGGTGTGGCATCAGGCTCGACGGCTGGCCGAGGGAGATGTCCCAGGAGCGTCGCAGGTTGGCCGCGCTGATCAGCGCGTAGCCGATCACCCCCAGGTCATAGAGGTTGTAGCGCTGGCCCAGGCGCAGGAAGAAGTCGCTTGGGCCGAGCAGCCCGGCGGCCTGCTGCAGCAGGCGGTAATAGCGGGCGAAGTTCATCTCGGCGGCCGCCGCTTCGCTGTTGCTGGGCAGCCCGAGGCCACCCAGCAAGGGCGCCAGCGCCGGCAGGGTGGGGCGTGCGCGCCACTCGTCGAGGAAGTGGCGGAACAGTTGGCGGGCAGCGTAATCGATGTCGAAGGACGCGGTGGGCATGGCGCAGGCTCAAGCTGTCGTCTGATGCTAGTGAGTTGTCATCTTATGCTAGCCGATGGCCGAAAGCCGAGCCCTATACTGCCTCCACGGACAAGAACAACAAGGGCTTCCCATGACCGCTCCGGACCGCTTCCGCTCCTCCAATTCCCCCACCGAGCGCTTCGCCGAACTGCTGCTGCACAACGGCCGCTTCTATACCCTCGACCCCGCCCAGCCCTGGGCCGAGGCCGTGGCCATCCGCGATGGCCGGCTGCTGGCGGTGGGCCGTCGCGAGGACATGGAGCACCTGATCGGCCCGGACACCCTGGTTCGCGACCTCGAAGGCGCGTTCTGCATGCCCGGCCTGCACGACATGCACACCCACCCGGACCTGGCGCTGAACCCGCGTTACGCCGACGACCTCGACGTCGGCATCGAGGACCCGACCCCGGAGCAGCTTGCAAAAGCCATCCTCGATTACGCCGCCAGCCATCCCGGTGACGGTTGGGTCTACGGCCAGTACTGGGTGCGCTACACCTTCCGCGAAGCCGGGCTGAAGCCGGGCCGCGAGTGGCTCGACAGTATCCTGCCGGATCGCCCCGTGGCGCTGCTCGACCGCATGTGGGGCACCATGATGGTCAACTCCCGCGCGCTGGAACTGGCCGGTATCGACGCCAGCACCGCCGACCCGCGCAACGGCTACCTGGAGCGCGACGAGCTGACCGGCGAGCCCAACGGTCTGATGATCGACGGCGCCTACGCGCTGATCCACGCCGCCATGCCGCCGACCCCGGCGAAGGTGCTGCGCCAGTCCTACCGCGAGGGCGTGCACTTCCAGAGCTCGCGCGGCGTCACCGCGGCCAAGTACCTGCACGTCTGCGAGAACCGCCTGGACGCTCTCAAGTATCTCGACGACGCCGGCCAACTGACCCTGCGCGTGGAAGCAGCGATCAGCTGGCAGGACGACATCTTCCCGGTGCGCCGCCGCTGGGAGCTGCTCAGCGGCGAGCGTCACTACTATCGCAGCGCACGGTTGTCGGCGAACGCTGTGAAGTTCCACTTCGACGGTACCGTCGAGCCGCGCTCCTCCTTCCTTATTACACCCTGGCCGGGCGAGGACGCCTGGCGCGGCAAGCTCAACCTGACGCCCGAGCACATCACCGACATGGTGGTGGACATGGACAGCCGTGGCATCCGCGTCATCGCCCACTGCACTGGCGATGCGGCGTCCGACGTGTTCCTCGATGCGGTGGCCGAAGCGCGCCGGCGCAATGGTTTCAGCGGTGTGCGCCACCAGTGCGCGCACAGCACCATCCTGCATCCGGGCAACCTCAAGCGCTTCCGCGAGCTGGAAGTGATCGCCGAGTTCTCCCCGGCAGCCTGGTACCCGACTCCCTTCGCCAGCGGCGCGCGTTCGGGCTACGGCACGGATCGGCTGAAGCGCATCTACGACTTCAAGGGCGTGCTGGCCGCCGGCGGCATCGCGGTATTCGGAACCGACTGGCCGGTGGCATCCATCGACCCCTGGCTGGCGCTGGAAACCCTGGTCACCCGGCAAAACCCGTGGAATGACGACCCGGCCTGCTTCGGCGAGCCGATCAGCCTGGAGCAGGCGATCCGCGTGGCGACCCTCAATGGCGCCTATGCCATGGGCCTGGAGAAGCTCACCGGCAGCCTGGAGGCTGGCAAGTCGGCGGACTTCATCGTGCTCGACCGCAACCTGTTCGAGCAGCCGGCGCGCAACTTCATCCACCGCACCGAGGTGCAACTGACCTTCGTCGAAGGCCGCCCGGTGTACGACCGTCTCGGCCAGTTCAGCGATACCGCCCTGGCGGCGGTGTGGCAGGGCGAACCGCCGCGCATCGAAGGCGTCAACGCATGAACGCCGCTAGCATCCCGGTGACGGTGGTCGCCGGCTTCCTCGGCGCGGGCAAGACCACGCTGCTGCGCAACCTGCTGGAGCGTTGCGAAGGCCGGCGCCTGGCGGTGATCGTCAATGATTTCGGCGAGCTGAACATCGATGCCGGGATGATCGCCGAGCAGACCGAGGCGGTGTACAGCCTGGAGAACGGCTGCATCTGCTGCAGCGTGCAGGACGACCTGCTGGCGCAGCTGGAGCGCCTGGCGACTATGCACCCGCCGCTGGAGCAGGTGGTGATCGAGTGCAGTGGGGTGTCCGACCCGCAGCGCATCGTGCAGACGCTGGGTTACCCGAAACTGCGCCGGCGCCTGCATCTGGATGCGGTGCTCACCGTGGTCGATGCTGCCCGCCGGGAGCCGCTGGAAGGCGAGTATGCGCGACTGGAGCGCATGCAGGCCGCCGCCGCCGACCTGCTGCTGCTGAACAAGTGCGACCTGCTGGACGCCGACGAGCGCGCCAGCCAGCGCGAGCGTTTCGGCCGGGGCGCGCGGGTGCTGGAAACTATCCAGGCGCAGATTCCCGACGCGTTGCTGCTCGGTGAGCCGTCGCGCAAGCTGCGGCCCCATGGGCAGGAAGGCATCGACCATGGCGACCTGTTCGACAGCTGGAGCTGGCAGGGCGAGGCGAGCTTCGATGGCGCGCGGTTGAAACAATGGCTGGAGGCACTGCCCCGCGGCCTGCTGCGCCTCAAGGGGCTGATTCGCCTGGCGGGACAGGGCGAGACGGTCTGGCTGCAATATGTCGGCGGGCGCTATCAGCTGCGCCCGGCCACTGCGGCCGAGGCGGCGCAGGGCTCGCGGCTGGTGTTCATTGCCGAGAAGGATGCGGGGTTGCGGGCGGATCTTGAGGTCGGGCTGCGAGGGTGCATTTCTTAGCTGCCTGGAACTCTGTGCCTTGGGATGCCCTCTCCCTAACCCTCTCCCTGAAGGGAGAGGGGACCGTTCGGTGCAGGCGGAAACCTTATTGTCAGCCGGTAAGGATAGCTCCCTCTCCCTTTGGAGCGGGGCGCGCAGCCAGGGCGGGGGAGAGGGCTCGCTCGAGTACCGAGAGTTCGCCCGGTCTTTTCGCAGGCAATAAAAAACCGGCCCTCAGGGCCGGCTTTTCATGACGCTCGAACTCAGCGGTATTCGCAGAGGTAGGCGGTGTCCTGGGCGACTTTCAGCTGGAACTTGCTGTTGGCCGGCACGGTGAAGTTGCTGCCGCCTTCGAAGGTTTCCCAGCTGTCGCTGCCCGGCAGCTTGACGGTCAGTGCGCCGGCGACGACGTGCATCACCTCCAGCTGGCTGGTGCCGAATTCGTATTCGCCGGGAGCCATCACGCCAATGGTGGCGGGGCCTGCGGTCATGTCGAAGGCGATGGATTTGACGGTGCCGTCGAAGTACTCGTTGACCTTGAACATGGGCTTCTCCTGCTAGAGGGGTGAAAAAGGGCCCGCCAGTATGCCCAAGGCCGCAGGCCCCGTCACTAGAGCGGCGCAGGCGACCGTGCGGTCAGTGCCAGGTCGGCGCTGAATCGACGATAAGTTGGCGGTTTCAGCCGGCGACGGGCAGGGTCAGCGGCAGCAGGCGGGCGGTATTGCGGGCGTCCTCCAGGGCGCGGTGCGGCTGTCCCTGGAAGTGCAGGCCGGCCAGGTGCAGCGCGGCGTTCAGGCCTACCTGGCGCTTGAGCTGACGGGCCTGGGCGAAGCGCTGCTTGAGGTTGACGTGGGGGACGCGGGACAGGTGGCTGTCCAGGTGCTGGCGGCGCCATTCCAGTTCCAGCTGGTGACGGTCGTAGTCGCCCCAACTGGTCCAGCCGGCCAGGCGCGGGCTGTGCTGGGCGAGCCAGCGCTCGAACTGCGGCCAGACCTCGCGCAGCGGCGCGGCGGCATCGACATTGGCCTGGGTGATGTGGGTGAGTTCGCGACAGAAGGTCGTCAGCAGCGGGCGTCGCTGCGGGCGGACGAAACGCTGGAAATGGTCCAGCTCGCGGCCGTCGGCCTCGGCAACCAGGCTCGCGCCGATCTCGATGATCTCCATTTCCTCGACCGGCCAGCCGCCTTCCTCGGTGGTGGCTTCCAGGTCGATCACCAGCCAGTGGGGCATAGTCGGTGCTCGTGGTTGGGTTCGAATCGAGTATGGAAGGCGTTTGCGGGACCGGCAAACCGCTGTGCTAGGCTGAGCGACTTGATCGGACAAGGGGACTGCGATGGCGAAAGTGGCTTTCATCGGCCTGGGCGTGATGGGTTACCCCATGGCCGGGCATCTGGCGCGCGAAGGGCACGAGGTGTGCGTCTACAACCGCACCGCGAGCCGCGCCGCCCAGTGGGTCAAGCAGTTCGGCGGCAGCTCGGCGCAGACCCCGCGCGAGGCCGCGCAGTGGGCCGACTTCGTGATGTGCTGCGTGGGCAACGATGACGACCTGCGCAGTGTGGTGCTGGGTGAGGATGGCGCGCTGGCCGGCATGCAGCCCGGCTCCGTGCTGGTGGACCACACCACCGCCTCGGCCGAAGTGGCCCGCGAGCTGGCGGTGGCGGCGGCCGAGCGCGAGCTGGGCTTCCTCGATGCGCCGGTTTCCGGCGGCCAGGCCGGCGCCGAGAACGGTGCGCTGACGGTGATGGTCGGCGGTGACGCTGACCTCTACGCCCGCGCCGAGCCGGTGATCGCCACCTATTCGCGCATGGTGCGGCGCATGGGCCCGGTGGGCAGCGGCCAGTTGACCAAGATGGTCAACCAGATCTGCGTCGGCGGCCTGCTGCAGGGGTTGTCCGAGGCGCTGCACTTCGCCCAGAGCGCCGGCCTCGACGGTATGGCGGCGATGGAAGTGATCAGCAAGGGCGCCGCGCAGTCCTGGCAACTGGAAAATCGCCACCAGAGCATGCTGGAAGGTCGCTTCGACTTCGGCTTTGCGGTGGACTGGATGCGCAAGGACCTGGGTATCGTCCTGGATGAGGCTCGCCGCAACGGCGCGCAGTTGCCGGTGACCGCGCTGGTCGACCAGTTCTACGCCGAGGTGCAGGCCGCCGGCGGCGGACGCTGGGACACTTCCAGCCTGATCACCCGCCTTCAGGACTCGCCCGAGGCCTGATCCGTTTCTCCCCCTCAGGTGGCGCCATCGGTCGCAGAGATCGTCGTGCGCCGCTCCTGATCGCCTCAGGCGCGGAAGATAAAGTACACCGCGCCCAGCAGGCACAAGCCGGCCCATAGATAGTCGAGCTTCAGTGGCTGCTGCATGAAGTACACGCTGAACGGCACGAAGACCGCCAGCGTGATGACCTCCTGCATGATCTTCAGCTGCCCCACCGACATCACCGTGTAGCCGATGCGGTTGGCCGGCACCTGCAGCAGATATTCGAACAGTGCGATGCTCCAGCTGACCAGCGCCGCGATTATCCACGGCTTGCTGCTCAGGGTTTTCAGGTGGCCGTACCAGGCGAAGGTCATGAACAGGTTGGAGAGTGACAGAAGAAACGCGGTTTGCAGCCAGACCGGCATGGCAGCGGCTCCAGAAGGGGACTGCGCCTGAGCCTAGTGGATGCGCGACGCGACAGCCAAGGGGCGGGATATTGATCAGGTTCGTATTGCGGGGAACGGCGGCGCTGCTGGCGCTGGGGGTATTGGCGTTCGGCGGCTGGAAAGGTTGGCAGTGGTGGCAGCAGCGGCCGGTCTGGGCGCAGCTGACGGTGGCTCCGGCCATGGCTGCCGGGCAGAACTGGCCGCTGGGTGACTACCGCCTGGAGTGGGACGGTGCGTCCTTCGCCCTGCGCGCGGGCGAACATCCCGCGCAGACGCAGTGGCAGACCCGTGGCGGATTCCTGGCCGCGGGCATCGGTCGCGTGGATGCCGAAGAGCATCGCGGCGCGATGTTCGTCCGCGAACACCGCGAGCTGCTGTGTCGCCAGCAACAGTTGGACTCCGTGCGCGCTGAAACGGACAGGTTGCTGATCGCCGGTACGCTCGGTTGTGCCGATGGTCGGCAGGCTCCTTATACCTTCTCGTTGCGCGCCGACGGCGAGCGCGGCGTGGTGATGAACGTGAGCCTGGCTGATCCGGCGCTGAATCGCCTCTATCTGGCCTGGGCACGGGAGGCGGACGAGCAGTTCCATGGCTTCGGCGAGCAATTCACCCGCTTCGACCTGAGCGGGCGGCGGCTGCCGATCCTGGTGCAGGAGCAGGGCGTGGGGCGCGGTCTTCAACCGATCACCCTGGCCGCGGACCTCAGTGCTCGTGCTGGTGGCGATTGGTGGACCACCTACGCGCCGGTGCCTTTCTATCTCACCTCGCGCCTGCACGGCTTCTTCAGCGAGGCGCCGGAGTACCAGGTCTTCGACCTGCGCGACGACCAGCGCGTGGCGCTGGAGGTGCATGCTGACAAGCTCCAGGCCCACTTCTATAAAGGCAGCAGCCCCAAGGCGCTGATCGAGGCGCACACCTCGGTGGTCGGGCGCATGCCGCCGTTGCCGGCCTGGACCCAGCAGGGCGCGATCCTCGGGCTGCAGGGCGGCACCGAGCGCGTGCGCGGCATCGTCCGGCAATTCGAGCAGGCGAAGGTGCCGCTGGCGGGCGTCTGGGTGCAGGACTGGGTCGGCCAGCGCACCACCAGCTTCGGCAAGCAACTGTGGTGGAACTGGGTGCTGGATGGAGAGCGCTATCCGGGCTGGTCGGCGTTCAACACTGAACTGCGGGCCAAGGGCATTCGCAGCCTGGCCTATGTGAATCCCTTCCTGGTGGATACGGCTGAGAAGGGCGGGGCGACCCGCAACCTCTACCGTGAAGCGCTGGAACACGGCTACCTGACCCTGGATCAACAGGGGCAGCCGTTGCTGTTGCAGAACACCAGCTTCAGCGCCGGCCTGGTGGACCTGACCAACCCCCGGGCGGCTGACTGGCTGCGCGGGGTGATGCGCAAGGAGATGCTCGGCGCGGGCTTCTCCGGCTGGATGGCGGACTTCGGCGAGGCGTTGCCTTACGAGGCGAAGCTGGCCTCCGGTGAGCCGGCTTCCGTCGTGCACAATCGCTATCCGGAGCTGTGGGCCAAGCTGAACCGGCAGTTGGTGGAGGAGGAGGGCGCCGGTGACCTGCTGTTCTTCATGCGCTCCGCGTACAGCCGCAGCCCTGGCTTGACCACCAGTATGTGGCTGGGCGACCAACTGGTGACCTGGGATGCCGACGACGGCCTGCACAGTGCGCTGCTGGGGCTGTTGTCGGGCGGAGTATCCGGTTTCAGCCTGAACCACAGCGACACCGGCGGCTACACCACCATCAGCAGCCCGATCAGGAACTACCACCGCAGCGAGGAGCTGCTGCTGCGCTGGATGGAGTTCTCCGCCTTCACCAGCCTGCTGCGCACCCACGAGGGCAACCGCCCGGACGACAATGTACAGGCCTACAGTTCGCCGGCGACCGTGGCGCAGTTGCAGCGCTTCGCCACGGTGTTCCGCGAGCTGGCGCCGTACCGCCAGCGCCTGATGGAAGAGGCGGCGCAGCATGGCTGGCCGCTGGCGCGCCCGCTCTGGCTGGAGTTCCCCGCTGATCCGGCCAGCTTGGCGGAAACGCCGACGAGCTATATGCTCGGCGACCAATTTCTGGTGGCCCCGGTGCTAGAGCCTGGCGTGCAGCGTCTGAACGTGGCGTTGCCCGAGGGGCGCTGGGTGCATCTGTGGAGCGGTGCGACCTTTGAAGTCGCTGCCGGCGGGACGGTCGAGGTTCCCGCGCCGATTGGCGAGCCGGCGGTGTTCTATCGCGCCGGCTCCACCGATGGCGAGCAATTGGTGGCGGCCCTGCGCAAGCAGGGGATGCTGCGCTCCAGTCCATGATTTCCCTGTCGAGAGTTCATCCATGCAATGCCGTATCGGCTGTGGCGCCTGCTGCATAGCGCCGTCGATTTCCTCGCCCATCCCCGGTATGCCTGACGGCAAGCCGGCGGGCGTCCGCTGCGTGCAGCTCGATGAACGCAATCTGTGCAAACTATTCGGCGACTCGCGGCGTCCAAAGGTCTGTGCGGCCTTCGATGCAGACGCCGACGCCTGCGGCAGCAGCAACGAGCAGGCCCTGCAGATCCTCACCGAGTGGGAACGCATCACCGCCGCCTGATGTGACTTGGAAGTCACGTTTTCGCGGTCCATACTGACGCCCCGACCCGCTCAAGACCGCGGATTGCGACGGGGCGGCGGCGTTTGCTGCCCCCACAAGATCAAGAATAAAGAGAGGTAAGACGATGCGTGGTGTATTGCGTATGACCCTGCTGGCCACTGCCGTGATGGGCTTTGCCGGCACTGCCCTGGCGGAAGACTGGAAGCTGGAGAAGGAAGAAGACGGCGTGAAGGTCTTCCTCAGCCCTGTGGCCGGCTCCAAGTACAAGGCCTACCGTGGCGTCGTCGACATCAAGGCCGATGTGGCCAAGATCAACGCCCTGCAGGAAGACGTGGCCGGTTCCTGCAAGTGGATCCATGCCTGCGCCGAGATGCGTCTGCTGAAGACCGAAGGCGACAATTCCTGGACCTACTCGAAGATCGACATGCCCTGGCCGGTGACCGGCCGCGACGTGGTGATCCATGTGACCACCGAGAAGACCGCCGACGGCGGCCTGATCCGTCACCTGAAGGCCGAGCCGACCTACATCCCGGAAGAGAAGGGCGAAATCCGCGTGCCGAAGCTGATCGGCGAGTGGAAGCTGGTACCCAAGGGCGCCGGCGTGACCGAAGTGACCTACCAGGTGCAGACCGAACCGGGTGGCAGCATCCCGTCCTGGCTGGCCAACAGCTTCGTGGTCGATGCGCCGATGAACACCCTGAAGGGCCTGCGCAGCGCTGCCGAGAAGTAATCGGCGCTGTCGTTGCCCTGCATGAAAAAGCCGCCTTCGGGCGGCTTTTTCGTTCCTGTCGTGGTGCGTCGGCGGGGCTCGCTCCTGCAGGAAGGCGAAGCCTTGCCCGCGGCAATAAAAAAGGCCGCCCGAAGGCGGCCTTTTCTCGTACGCCGTAGCGCTTAGCGGGCCTTGAGGTCCACGAAGTCGCGCTGGGTGGCGCCGGTGTACAGCTGACGCGGACGGCCGATCTTGTACGGACCGGAGAGCATTTCCTGCCAGTGCGAGATCCAGCCCACGGTACGTGCCAGGGCGAAGATCACGGTGAACATGCTGGTCGGAATGCCGATGGCCTTCAGGATGATGCCGGAGTAGAAGTCCACGTTCGGGTAGAGGTTGCGCTCCACGAAGTAGGGATCGTGGCGGGCGATTTCTTCCAGCTTCATGGCCAGTTCCAGTTGCGGGTCGTTGATGCCCAGCTCCTGGAGAACCTCGTCGCAGGTCTGTTTCATGACCTTGGCGCGCGGGTCGAAGTTCTTGTACACGCGGTGGCCGAAGCCCATCAGCTTGAACGGATCGTTCTTGTCCTTGGCCTTGGCCACGAACTTCTCGATGTTCGACACGTCACCGATCTCGTCCAGCATGCGCAGAACGGCTTCGTTGGCACCGCCGTGGGCCGGTCCCCACAGGGCAGCGATGCCCGAGGCGATACAGGCGAACGGGTTGGCACCCGAGGAGCCCGCCAGGCGCACGGTGGAGGTGGAGGCGTTCTGCTCGTGATCGGCGTGCAGGATGAAGATGCGGTCCATCGCCTTGGCCAGCACGGGGCTGATCGGCTTGGTCTCGCAAGGGGTGTTGAACATCATATGCAGGAAGTTTTCTGCATAGTTCAGGTCGTTGCGCGGGTACATCATCGGCTCGCCCTTGGAGTACTTGTACACCATGGCAGCGATGGTCGGCATCTTGGCGATCAGACGATGCGCCGAGACTTCCCGGTGCTTCGGATTATTGATGTCCAGGGAGTCGTGATAGAAGGCGGAGAGGGCACCGATCACGCCGCACATCACGGCCATCGGGTGCGCATCACGGCGGAAACCGTTGAAGAAGGTCTTCAGCTGTTCATGAACCATGGTGTGGTTCTTGATGGTGCCGACGAACTTTTCCTTCTGCTCGGCAGTCGGAAGTTCGCCGTTGAGCAGCAGATAGCAGGTTTCCAGGTAGTCGGACTTCTCGGCGAGCTGTTCGATCGGGTAGCCGCGGTGCAGCAGTACACCTTTATCACCGTCGATGTAGGTGATCTTCGACTCGCAGGAGGCGGTGGACATGAAGCCGGGGTCGAAAGTGAAGTGACCCGTGGAGGTCAGGCCCCGCACGTCGACAACATCGGGACCCAGCGTGCCGGAGAGGACAGGCAGTTCGACGGGGGCAGCGCCCTCGATGATCAACTGCGCTTTTTTGTCAGCCATGATGGCCTCCTATTTATGCTTGAAATCATCTGTACGACCCCCCACGCAGGGCCCGCACCACTATAGAGAGATAAATCCGAATGTCAATTTGCACAATCGGAGAAGTTTGGCTCCTCCAAGCCCCTGTTTTGCCGGAAAAATTTGCCTGTTTACGCCTTTTCGGGGGGTGCGGCAATTAGTCCTTAGGTGAAGGTCTTTCCGTTGTCATTAGGAGCCTAACTGTCTATACTCGGCGACCAGCCGCCAAGGGCCGTCCGGCCTCGCTTGATTGGTGGTTGTCACTCCCGAAGGTGATGGGTACCTGACAAGTGCACCTCCCGACAACTAGCCCTGATTCATAGAAGGGCTCTCAGTGTGAAAAAAGCCGTGAATAGCAAACGACCCGTAAACCTAGACCTAAGGACCATCCAACTCCCTATCACTGCTTACACGTCGATTCTCCACCGCATCTCTGGCGTCATTCTGTTCGTGGGCATCGCAGTGCTGCTGTTCGCACTGGATCGTTCCCTCGCTTCGGAAGAAAGCTTCGAGCAGGTGAAGGCGTGTCTGACCCATCCGTTGGTCAAGCTTGTGATCTGGGGCCTGCTGTCTGCGCTCCTGTACCACCTGGTAGCCGGTATTCGTCACCTCGTCATGGACGCAGGTATTGGCGAAACGCTGGAAGGCGGTAAGCGTGGTTCGAAAATCGTCATCGCTGTCGCAGTGGTGCTGATCGTTCTGGCGGGGGTATGGGTATGGTAACTAACGTCACTAACTTGTCGCGTTCGGGTCTCTATGACTGGATGGTCCAGCGCGTCTCCGCGGTCGTTCTCGCGGCTTATGTTCTCTTCCTGCTGGGCTTCCTGATCGCCCACCCGGGTATCACCTACACCGAGTGGCATGGTCTGTTCTCCCACAGCCTGATGAAGATTTTCAGCCTGTTGACGCTGGTTTCCCTGAGCGTGCACGCGTGGGTTGGTATGTGGACCATCACTACCGACTACCTGACTCCGATGGCGCTGGGCAAGTCCGCGACCGTCGTGCGTTTCCTCGTCCAGGCGGTATGCGGCATGGCCATGTTCGCATTCTTCGTCTGGGGTGTGCAGATTCTCTGGGGTAACTGATCCATGGCTAGCATTCGTACTCTTTCCTTCGACGCCATCATCGTTGGTGGTGGCGGCGCCGGCATGCGCGCTGCGCTGCAACTGGCCCAGGGCGGTCACAAGACTGCCGTGGTGACCAAGGTCTTCCCGACCCGTTCGCACACCGTATCCGCCCAGGGCGGCATCACCTGCGCCATCGCTTCGGCCGACCCGAACGACGATTGGCGCTGGCACATGTACGACACCGTCAAGGGCTCCGACTACATCGGTGACCAGGACGCTATCGAATACATGTGCTCCGTCGGCCCGGAAGCCGTGTTCGAACTGGAACACATGGGTCTGCCGTTCTCCCGTACCGAGCAGGGTCGCATCTACCAGCGTCCGTTCGGTGGCCAGTCCAAGGACTTCGGCAAGGGTGGCCAGGCTGCCCGTACCTGCGCCGCGGCTGACCGTACCGGTCACGCCCTGCTGCACACTCTCTATCAGGCCAACCTGAAGAGCGGTACTTCCTTCCTTAATGAGTGGTACGCGGTTGACCTGGTGAAGAACCAGGACGGTCATGTGGTTGGCGTCATCGCCATCGACATCGAAACCGGCGACACCGTTTATATCCGCTCCAAAGCCGTGGTCCTGGCCACTGGCGGTGCCGGCCGTATCTACGCCTCCACCACCAACGCCCTGATCAACACCGGTGACGGCATCGGTATGGCCCTGCGCGCTGGCGTGCCGGTGCAGGACATCGAGATGTGGCAGTTCCACCCGACCGGCATCGCCGGCGCTGGTGTACTGGTCACCGAAGGTTGCCGCGGTGAAGGTGGCTACCTGATCAACGCCCATGGCGAGCGTTTCATGGAGCGTTACGCTCCGAACGCGAAAGACCTGGCCGGCCGCGACGTGGTTGCCCGCTCCATGGTTAAAGAAGTGATCGCCGGCAACGGCGTGGGCCCGAACAAGGACCACGTACTGCTGAAGCTCGACCACCTCGGCGAAGAAGTTCTGCACAGCCGCCTGCCTGGCATCTGCGAACTGTCCAAGACCTTCGCCCACGTTGACCCGGTTGTCGCTCCGATCCCGGTTATCCCGACCTGCCACTACATGATGGGCGGCGTTGCCACCAACATCCATGGCCAGGCCCTGACCATGGACGCCAACGGCAACGAGCAGATCATCGAAGGCCTGTTCGCCGTAGGCGAAGTGGCTTGCGTATCGGTACACGGCGCCAACCGCCTGGGCGGCAACTCGCTGCTCGACCTGGTTGTGTTCGGTCGTGCCACCGGTCTGCACCTGGAGAAGGCGCTCAAGGATGGTATCGAGCACCGCCAGGCTTCCGAGTCCGACCTGGAGTCCGCTTTCAAGCGCCTGAACGGCGTGAACGAGCGCACCAGCGGCGAAGAAGTCGCTCCGCTCAAGCGCGAGCTGCAATCCTGCATGCAGAACTACTTCGGTGTGTTCCGTACCGGCGAATACATGCAGAAAGGTATCGCTCAGCTGGCTGATCTGCGTGAGCGTATCGCTGCGGTCAAGATCAACGACAAGAGCCAGGCATTCAACACGGCGCGTATCGAAGCGCTGGAACTGCAGAACCTCCTCGAAGTGGCCGAAGCCACTGCGATTGCGGCAGAAGCCCGCAAAGAGTCCCGCGGCGCGCATGCCCGTGAAGACTTCGAGGAGCGCGATGACGAGAACTGGCTGTGCCACACCCTGTACTTCCCGGGTGAGAAGCGTGTAGCCAAGCGTGCCGTCAACTTCGCGCCGAAAACTGTTCCGGCATTCGAACCCAAGGTTCGTACTTACTAAGGGTGCCCGCCATGTTGCAAGTGAGTGTTTACCGCTACAACCCTGAGAAGGACGCTGCACCTTACATGCAGGACTTCCAGGTCGATACCGACGGCAAGGACATCATGGTCCTGGACGTGCTGGCGCTGATCAAGGAACAGGACGAGGGCTTCTCCTACCGTCGTTCCTGCCGTGAAGGCGTGTGCGGTTCCGACGGTATGAACATGAATGGCAAGAACGGCCTGGCCTGCATCACCCCCCTGTCGGCCGTTGGCCTGAAGGGCGGCAAGCTGGTCATTCGCCCGCTGCCCGGCCTGCCGGTCATCCGTGACCTGGTCGTCGACATGCGCATCTTCTACAAGCAGTACGAGAGCGTGAAGCCGTTCCTGCAGAACAAATATGCAGCGCCGGCCATCGAACGTCTGCAAAGCCCGGAAGAGCGCGAGAAGCTGGACGGTCTGTACGAGTGCATCCTGTGCGCCTGCTGCTCGACCTCCTGCCCGTCGTTCTGGTGGAACCCCGACAAGTTCCTGGGTCCCGCCGCACTGCTGCAAGCCTATCGCTTCCTGGCCGACAGCCGTGACACCGAAACTCAGGCGCGCCTGGCGAGCCTGGATGACCCGTTCAGCGTCTTCCGCTGCCGCGGGATCATGAACTGCGTGAACGTCTGCCCGAAGGGTCTGAACCCCACCAAGGCAATCGGTCACATCCGTAACATGCTGCTGCAGAGCGGCACTTGATCCAAGGGCCTCGCGCCCAAAGATCATTGCAAGAGCGACACCTGTACCGCCGGAACATTTTCCGGCGGTACAGTCCCTAGGACCCAAGCCCACAAAGCGGGGGTCCTGTTTTGAAAACGTATATATGACCAGCAGGGGCATCCGGGCTGGTACCCGGACTATCTGCGGGGATCGGTGGCTTGAAGTCGCTGTGTATGACTTCGCGCCAGAGATTCCACAGGTGGAGTCCCCTTACCGAGGGTGACCAAGCATGCACGAAAGCGTAATGCAGCGGATGTGGAACAGTGCCCATCTATCCGGTGGAAACGCTGCCTACGTCGAAGAGCTCTACGAGCTCTACCTGCACGACCCGAACGCTGTGCCAGAAGAGTGGCGCACGTACTTCCAGAAGCTCCCCGCCGACGGCAATCCTGCCCCCGACGTCTCGCATTCCTCTATCCGTGATCATTTCGTACTCCTGGCCAAGAACCAGCGCCGCGCTGCGCCTGTTTCCGCTGGCAGCGTAAGCACCGAGCACGAGAAAAAGCAGGTTGAAGTCCTGCGTCTGATCCTGGCATACCGTCTGCGTGGACATCAGGCAGCATCGCTCGATCCGCTGGGTCTCTGGGTGCGTACCGCTCCCTCCGATCTGTCGCTCGAACACTACGGGCTCACCGCTGCAGACCTCGACACTACTTTCCGTACCGGTGAGCTCTACATCGGCAAGGAAGAAGCGACCCTGCGTGAAATCATCGATGCGCTGAAGCAGACCTACTGCAGCACCATCGGCGCCGAGTTCATGCACATCGTCGATTCCGAGCAGCGCCACTGGTTCGCCCAGCGCCTTGAAAGCGTGCGCGGCCGTCCGACGTATTCCGCCGACGCCCGTTCCCACCTGCTCGAGCGCCTGACCGCTGCCGAAGGCCTGGAAAAGTACCTGGGCACCAAGTACCCGGGCACCAAGCGCTTCGGCCTGGAAGGCGGCGAGAGCCTGATCCCGATGATCGACGAGATCATCCAGCGCTCCGGCTCCTACGGCGTCAAGGAAATCGTCATCGGCATGGCCCACCGTGGCCGTCTGAACGTCCTGGTCAACACCCTGGGCAAGAACCCGCGCGACCTCTTCGACGAGTTCGAAGGCAAGAAACTGGTCGAACTGGGCTCGGGTGACGTGAAGTACCACCAGGGCTTCTCCTCCAACGTCATGACCACCGGCGGCGAAGTCCACCTGGCCCTGGCGTTCAACCCCTCGCACCTGGAAATCGTTTCCCCGGTGGTCGAGGGCTCGGTACGCGCTCGCCAGGACCGTCGCAAAGACGGCAGCGGCGACAAGGTCGTGCCGATTTCCATCCACGGCGATGCCGCCTTCGCGGGGCAGGGCGTGGTCATGGAAACCTTCCAGATGTCGCAGACCCGTGCTTACAAGACGGGCGGCACCATCCACATCGTGATCAACAACCAGGTCGGCTTCACCACCAGCCGTCAGGACGATGCTCGTTCCACCGAGTACGCGACCGACGTGGCGAAGATGATCCAGGCGCCGATCTTCCATGTGAATGGCGACGATCCGGAAGCGGTCCTGTTCGTGACCCAGCTGGCCATCGATTACCGCATGCAGTTCAAGCGTGACGTGGTCATCGACCTGGTCTGCTACCGTCGTCGCGGCCACAACGAGGCCGACGAGCCGAGCGGCACCCAGCCGATGATGTACCAGCAGATCGCCAAGCAGCGCACCACCCGTGACCTGTATGCCGACGCGCTGATCGCCGCTGGCGTGCAGACCACCGAGCAGGCCCAGGAGAAGGTCGACGAATACCGCGACGCTCTCGACAACGGCCTGCACGTGGTGAAGAGCCTGGTGAAGGAGCCCAACAAGGAGCTCTTCGTCGACTGGCGTCCGTACATCGGCCACGCCTGGACCGCCCGTCACGACACCCGTTGCGACCTGAAGACCCTGCAGGACCTGTCCAACAAGCTGCTGGAAACCCCGGACGGCTTCGTCATGCAGCGTCAGGTACAGAAGATCTACGAAGACCGCGCCAAGATGGCTGCCGGTGGCTTCCCGATCAACTGGGGCTTCGCCGAGAACCTGGCCTACGCCACCCTGCTGTTCGAAGGTCACCCGGTCCGCATGACCGGTCAGGACGTCGGCCGCGGCACCTTCTCGCACCGCCACGCGGCGCTGCACAACCAGAAGGACGACTCGGTCTACATCCCGCTGGCCAACCTGTTCGACGGCCAGCCGCGCGTCAGCCTGTACGACTCCTACCTCTCGGAAGAAGCTGTACTGGCGTTCGAATACGGCTACGCCACCACCACCCCGGATGCACTCGTGGTGTGGGAAGCGCAGTTCGGTGACTTCGCCAACGGTGCACAGGTCGTGATCGACCAGTTCATCACCAGCGGCGAAACCAAGTGGCAACGTCTGTGTGGTCTGACCATGCTGCTGCCGCACGGTTACGAGGGCCAGGGTCCGGAGCACTCCTCCGCGCGTCTGGAGCGTTACCTGCAGCTGTGCGCCGAGCAGAACATCCAGGTCTGCGTGCCGACTACTCCGGCTCAGGTCTACCACATGCTGCGTCGTCAGGTGATCCGTCCGCTGCGCAAGCCGCTGATCGTGATGACTCCGAAGTCGCTGCTGCGTCACAAGCTGGCCATCTCGACCCTGGAAGATCTGGCCGACGGTTCGTTCCAGACTGTGATCAACGAGATCGACAGCCTGGATCCGAAGAAAGTCGACCGCATCGTGCTGTGCAGCGGCAAGGTCTACTACGACCTGCTGGAGAAGCGTCGTGCCGAAGGTCTCGAGAACATCGCGATCGTTCGTATCGAGCAGCTGTATCCCTTCCCGGAAGACGATCTGACCGAGGTGCTGTCGCAGTACAAGAACCTCAAGCACATCGTCTGGTGCCAGGAAGAGCCGATGAACCAGGGCGCCTGGTTCTGCTCGCAGCACCACATGCGTCGTGTCATCGCCGCGCACAAGAAAGGTCTCAACCTGGAATACGCGGGCCGCGAAGGCTCGGCAGCTCCGGCTTGCGGCTACGCTTCGATGCACGCCGAGCAGCAGGAAAAACTGCTGCAGGACGCCTTCACCGTTTAACGCCAACGCGCAGTTGATACCGAATTTAAGGAAACACACATAATGGCTATCGAAATCAAAGCCCCAACCTTCCCGGAATCGGTTGCCGACGGCACCGTCGCAACCTGGCACAAGAAGGTCGGTGAAGCCGTCAAGCGTGACGAGCTGATCGTCGACATCGAGACCGACAAGGTCGTGATCGAAGTACTGGCCGAGGCCGACGGCGTCCTGGCTGAGATCGTCAAGAACGAAGGCGACACCGTTCTTTCCAACGAACTGCTGGGCAAGCTGAGCGAAGGCGGTGCTGCCGCTGCCGCTCCGGCTGCTGCCTCGGCTCCGGCTGCCGCACCGGCTGCTGCTGCCCCGGCCGCCACTGCCGGCGACGACAACATCCTCTCGCCGGCTGCCCGCAAGCTGGCCGAAGAGAACGGCATCGACCCGAACAGCCTGGCCGGCACCGGCAAGGGCGGTCGCGTGACCAAGGAAGACGTCGTAGCTGCCGTTGAAGCCAAGAAGAATGCCCCGGCTGCCGCTCCGGCCGCCAAGGCAGCTGCTCCGGCCGCTGCCGCTGCTCCCGTGTTCGCCGCTGGCGACCGCGTCGAGAAGCGCGTGCCGATGACCCGCCTGCGCGCCAAGGTTGCCGAGCGTCTGGTCGAAGCCCAGTCCTCCATGGCCATGCTGACTACCTTCAACGAAGTCAACATGAAGCCGATCATGGACCTGCGCAACAAGTACAAGGACCTGTTCGAGAAGAAGCACAACGGCGTTCGCCTGGGCTTCATGTCCTTCTTCGTCAAGGCCGCCACCGAAGCCCTGAAGCGCTTCCCGGGCGTCAACGCCTCGATCGACGGCAACGACATCGTCTACCACGGCTACCAGGACATCGGTGTGGCAGTTTCCAGCGACCGCGGTCTGGTCGTACCGGTTCTGCGCAACGCCGAGTTCATGAGCCTGGCCGAGATCGAGAACGGCATCGCCACCTTCGGCAAGAAAGCCAAAGACGGCAAGCTGTCCATCGAAGACATGACCGGTGGTACTTTCACCATTTCCAACGGTGGCGTATTCGGTTCCCTCCTGTCGACTCCGATCGTCAACCCGCCGCAGACCGCCATCCTCGGCATGCACAAGATCCAGGAACGCCCGATGGCCGTTAACGGCCAGGTAGTGATCCTGCCGATGATGTACCTGGCGCTGTCCTACGATCACCGCATGATCGATGGCAAGGAAGCGGTAAGCTTCCTGGTCACCATGAAGGATCTGCTGGAAGATCCGGCTCGCCTGCTGCTCGACGTCTGATACGTCAGTTCACACGACGGCCCCGTACTACACGACGGCCCCGAAAGGGGCCGTCCGCTTCACCGGAATAAGGATTGAGACATGAGCCAGAAATTCGACGTGGTTGTGATTGGTGCCGGCCCCGGCGGTTACGTAGCCGCCATCCGTGCCGCCCAACTCGGCCTGAAGACCGCTTGCATCGAGAAGTACATCGGTAAAGAGGGCAAGGTCGCTCTCGGCGGTACCTGCCTGAACGTAGGCTGCATTCCGTCCAAGGCGCTGCTGGACAGCTCCTGGAAGTACAAGGAAGCCAAAGAGAGCTTCGACGTTCACGGTATCTCCACTGGCGAAGTGAAGATGGACGTTCCGGCGATGATTGGTCGCAAGGCCAACATCGTGAAGAACCTGACTGGCGGCATCGCCACCCTGTTCAAGGCCAACGGCGTGACCTCCTTCGAAGGCCACGGCAAGGTCCTGGCCAACAAGCAGGTCGAAGTGACCGGCCTGGACGGCAAGACCCAGGTTCTGGAAGCCGACAACATCATCATCGCTTCGGGCTCCAAGCCGGTCGAAATCCCGCCGGCCCCGCTGACCGAAGACATCATCGTCGACTCCACCGGCGCCCTGGAATTCCAGAGCGTACCGAAGAAGCTCGGCGTGATCGGCGCTGGCGTCATCGGCCTGGAACTGGGTTCGGTCTGGGCTCGCCTGGGCGCTGAAGTCACCGTCCTGGAAGCCCTGGACAAATTCCTTCCGGCTGCCGACGAGCAGATCGCCAAGGAAGCCCTGAAGACCCTGACCAAGCAAGGTCTGAACATCCGCCTGGGCGCGCGCGTCACCGGTTCGGACGTGAAGAAGAAGCAGGTCACCGTGACCTTCACCGACGCCAACGGCGAGCAGAAGGAAGTCTTCGACAAGCTGATCGTGGCCGTGGGCCGTCGCCCGGTGACCACCGATCTGCTGGCTGCCGACAGCGGCGTGACCCTGGACGAGCGTGGCTTCATCTTCGTCGACGACCAGTGCAAGACCAGCGTTCCGGGCGTCTACGCCATCGGTGACGTGGTCCGCGGCGCCATGCTGGCGCACAAGGCCTCGGAAGAGGGCGTGATGGTTGCCGAGCGCATCGCCGGCCACAAGGCCCAGATGAACTACGACCTGATTCCGTCGGTGATCTACACCCACCCGGAAATCGCATGGGTCGGCAAGACCGAGCAGCAGCTCAAGGGTGAAGGCGTCGAAGTCAACGTCGGTACCTTCCCGTTCGCCGCCAGCGGCCGCGCCATGGCTGCCAACGACACCGGCGGTCTGGTCAAGGTCATCGCCGATGCCAAGACCGACCGCGTACTGGGCGTCCACGTGATCGGCCCGAGCGCCGCCGAGCTGGTTCAGCAGGGCGCGATCGGCATGGAATTCGGCACCAGTGCCGAAGACCTGGGCATGATGGTCTTCTCCCACCCGACTCTGTCCGAAGCGCTGCACGAAGCGGCCCTGGCAGTGAATGGCCACGCCATCCACATCGCCAACCGCAAGAAGCGCTAAGGAACGGGACCACGGCGGGGAGGGCGGCAGTCTTTTGCGAGGGGCTGCCGTCCATCCCGCCGGATCGTTTCTCCCCCGAGGGGGACTCGGTCACAGGTGGCGTGGTGCCACGAGCGCCGCGCCGAATGCGCAATACCCAAGACGAAAACGGTAGACAAGCATGAATCTCCACGAATATCAGGGTAAGCAGCTGTTCGCTGAGTACGGCCTGCCCGTATCCAAGGGCTTCGCCGTCGACACACCCGAAGAGGCCGCAGAAGCCTGTGAAAAAATCGGTGGTACCGAGTGGGTCGTTAAAGCCCAGGTACACGCCGGTGGCCGCGGTAAAGCGGGCGGTGTGAAGCTGGTCAAGAGCAAAGAGGACGCCAAGGCGTTCGCCGCCAACTGGCTGGGCAAGCGTCTGGTGACCTACCAGACTGACGCCAATGGCCAGCCGGTCAGCAAGATCCTGGTGGAATCCTGCACCGACATCGACAAGGAGCTGTACCTCGGCGCCGTTGTCGACCGTTCCAGCCGTCGCATCGTCTTCATGGCCTCCACCGAAGGTGGCGTGGACATCGAGAAAGTTGCGCACGAAACCCCTGAGAAGATCCTCAAGGCGACCATCGATCCGCTGGTTGGCGCGCAGCCTTACCAGGGTCGCGAGCTGGCCTTCCAGCTGGGCCTGAAGGGCGACCAGATCAAGCAGTTCACCCACATCTTCGTGGGCCTGGCCAAGCTGTTCCAGGACTACGACCTGGCGCTGCTGGAAGTGAACCCGCTGGTGATCAAGAAAGACGGCAACCTGCACTGCCTGGACGCCAAGATCAACATCGACTCCAACGCCATGTACCGTCAGCCCAAGCTGCGCGCCATGCACGACCCGTCCCAGGACGACGCTCGTGAAGCCCATGCGCAGAAGTGGGAACTGAACTACGTCGCGCTGGAAGGCAACATCGGCTGCATGGTCAACGGCGCTGGCCTGGCCATGGGCACCATGGACATCGTCAACCTGCACGGCGGCAAGCCGGCCAACTTCCTCGACGTTGGCGGCGGTGCCACCAAAGAGCGCGTGACCGAAGCGTTCAAGATCATCCTGTCCGACAGCAACGTCGCTGCCGTTCTGGTGAACATCTTCGGCGGCATCGTTCGCTGCGACATGATTGCCGAAGGCATCATCGGCGCCGTGAAAGAAGTCGGCGTGAAAATCCCGGTTGTCGTTCGTCTGGAAGGCAACAACGCCGACCTCGGCGCCAAGGTCCTGGCCGAAAGCGGTCTGAACATCATCGCGGCGACCAGCCTGACCGACGCTGCCCAGCAAGTCGTCAAGGCCGCGGAGGGTAAGTAATGAGCGTCCTGATCAATAAAGACACCAAAGTCATCTGCCAGGGCTTCACCGGCTCGCAGGGTACCTTCCACTCCGAGCAAGCCATCGCCTACGGCACCAAGATGGTTGGCGGCGTGACCCCCGGCAAGGGCGGCACCACCCACCTGGGCCTGCCGGTGTTCAACACCGTCAAGGAAGCCGTGGAAGCTACCGGCGCTGACGCTTCGGTCATCTACGTTCCGGCTCCGTTCTGCAAGGACTCGATCCTGGAAGCGGCCTTCGGCGGCATCAAGCTGATCGTCTGCATCACCGAAGGCATTCCGACCATCGACATGCTGGAAGCCAAGGTCAAGTGCGACGAGCTGGGCGTACGCCTGATCGGCCCGAACTGCCCGGGCGTGATCACTCCCGGCGAGTGCAAGATCGGCATCATGCCGGGTCACATCCACCTGCCGGGCAAGGTAGGCATCGTGTCGCGTTCCGGCACCCTGACCTACGAAGCCGTGAAGCAGACCACCGACGCCGGGTTCGGCCAGTCCACCTGCGTGGGCATCGGTGGTGACCCGATCCCGGGCTCCAACTTCATCGACATCCTGAAGCTGTTCCAGGAAGACCCGAAAACCGAAGCCATCGTCATGATCGGCGAAATCGGTGGTTCGGCCGAAGAAGAAGCGGCTGCCTACATCAAGGCCAACGTGACCAAGCCGGTGGTGTCCTACATCGCTGGTGTAACCGCACCGCCCGGCAAGCGCATGGGCCACGCCGGCGCCATCATCTCCGGCGGCAAGGGCACTGCGGACGAGAAGTTCGCTGCCCTGCAGGACGCTGGCGTGAAAACCGTGCGTTCCCTGGCTGACATCGGCAAGGCCCTGGCCGAGCTGACCGGCTGGCCGGTCAAGTAAGCGCCTCGCTTATTTAACCGTCTGTCAACAGAGGCCACCTTCGGGTGGCCTCTGTCGTTATGGCGGCGTCTACAAAGTGTCGTTCAGGCGACACCCGCTTTCATTCCGCGGACGATCTGACGTATGTCAGTGCAGTTCATCGGAATAGATCGTTAGGCTAGCAACTATATGAAGCGTCGCGTTCCCCACAAGGGAAGGCTCGCTCACCGTCAATTCCTACCCGGAAGCGACGGCGATTCCTGACCGGCAAGGATGTCGGGATAACCAGAATGCAGGAGCAACCGGGCCACGAGCCCATGGAAAACCTCTGCTATCGGACTTCCAAGAACAAATCACCGTACCGATGACAGCAGCATCACAGGATGCCCAGGCTCGCCCAGCGTGAGTCGGCCAATTCCGTTCGATGCGGCTTTGTCACGTCTGTATGGTGTGTGTGCCTTGGGAGACCACGAAACCGTTTCAGCACTGTGGTATTTCCCTTCATGAAAGTCTTGAAAGGCCAGGACGTCCTGGCACTTGGTTTTATGACCTTCGCGCTGTTCGTCGGCGCGGGCAACATCATCTTCCCGCCGATCGTGGGCCTGCAGTCAGGGCCGCATGTGTGGATGGCCGCGCTGGGCTTCCTGATCACCGCGGTCGGCCTGCCGGTGATCACCGTCGTCGCGCTGGCCAAGGTCGGTGGGGCGATGGACACCCTGAGCCACCCCATCGGCAAGGTCGCCGGCGGGTTGCTGGCGGCTGTCTGCTACCTGTCGGTCGGGCCGCTGTTCGCCACCCCGCGTACCGCCACCGTGTCCTTCGAAGTCGGCCTGGCGCCGCTGACCGGGGAGGGCGCGCTGCCGCTGTTCCTCTACAGCCTGGTGTACTTCGCGGTGGTACTGGTGATCTCGCTGTATCCGGGCAAGCTGCTCGATACCGTCGGCCGCTTCCTCGCGCCGCTGAAGATCATTGCCCTGGCCGCCCTGGGCATCGCCGCCTTCATGCTGCCGGCCGGTCCCATCGGCGTCGCTGAACCGGCCTACCAGGCCGCGGCGTTCTCCCAGGGCTTCGTCAATGGCTACCTGACCATGGACACCCTCGGCGCGCTGGTCTTCGGCATCGTCATCGTCAACGCGATCCGCTCCCGTGGCGTCGACTCGCCGCGGCTGATCACCCGCTACGCCATCATCGCCGGCCTGATCGCCGGGGTCGGCCTGGCGCTGGTATATATCAGCCTGTTCCGCCTGGGCTCGGGCAGCCACGACATCGCCGCCGGTGCCGCCAACGGCGCTGCCGTCCTGCACGCCTATGTACAGCACACCTTCGGCTCGCTGGGCAGCACCTTCCTCGCCGTGCTCATCGCGCTGGCCTGCCTGGTCACCGCCGTTGGCCTGACCTGCGCCTGCGCCGAGTACTTCTGCCGCATCCTGCCGCTGTCGTACCGCAGCCTGGTGGTCATCCTCGCCGGCTTCTCGCTGCTGGTATCGAACCTGGGCCTGACCAAGCTCATCCAGTTCTCGATCCCGGTGCTGACCGCCATCTACCCTCCGTGCATCGTGCTGGTGGCGCTGAGCTTCTGCGCCAGCCTGTGGCGTTCGCAGACCCGCATCGTCGCCCCGGTAATGGTGATCTCCTTCGTCTTCGGCCTCATCGATGCCCTGAAGGGGGCCAAGCTCGACGCCTGGATGCCGGCGTGGATGGAACACCTGCCGCTGGCCGAACAGGGCCTCGCCTGGCTGATCCCTTCGGTCGTGATGCTGGCCGTAATGGTGGTGATTGATCGCCTGCTGGGCAAACCCCAGGAAGCGATGGCCTGATATCCTGTCATCCACGAAAAGGCCGCCCACAAGGCGGCCTTTTTCATGCAGGTCGATTTATCCCGTTCGCTGAAGGTCAGCGGATGCCCTGGTTCCTCAGCGCCGTCGGGGTGTAGTCGACGCTGCTGGCCTTGAAGCCGAACTCCACCTGGGACTTCTCCTGGTTGGTCAGGCCGGACACCAGGTAGCGACCATTGATGAGGTCATAGATGGCCTCCACGCCCAGCCAGGGAATCTGCTTGTCGTACAGCGGTGTCATGAAGCTCTCGCCCACGCGCCAGAGGGTGCCGCGGCCGTCGTAGTGGTCGGCGAGCACGGCCTGCCAGGTGTCCTCGTCGAGGAACAGCACGCGGCGTGCATAGATGTGTCGCTCGCCGGCGCGCAGGGTGCCTTCGACCTGCCAGACGCGGTGTTTCTCGTAGCGCACCAGGTCCTGGTTGAGGTGGCCGGGTTTGACCAGGTCGTCATAGCGGTGGGTGGTGGAGTCCAGGGCGAAGCTGTTGTAGGGCACATAGATTTCCTTCTTGCCCACCAGCTTCCAGTCATAGCGGTCCGGCGCGCCGTTGAACATGTCCAGGTTGTCCGCGACTCGCAGGCCATCGGAGGCCGGGTAGGGGCCGTCGTAGGCGATCTGCGGGGCGCGGCGCACGCGGCGCTGGCCAGCGTTGTAGACCCAGGCCATGCGTGGCTCGCGGACCTGGTCGAGGGTCTCGTGGACCAACACCACATCGCCCGCCAGGCGCGCCGGCGCGGTGACCAGCTGCTTGTAGTAGAAGAGGACGTTGTTGTCCTTGTCCGGGCTGTAGTCGGTGAGCTGGTCGCGATAGCTGAACTGCTGCTGGAAGTAGGTGGGCGTGTAGGTGCCGCTGGCGGTGGGCGTCGCCTGCACGTGCAGACGCTGGGCGCTGCCGCCGCGGTAGCGGGTGATGTGGTTCCACAACGCCTCGACGCCGCTCTGCGGAATGGGGAAGGGAATCGCCGTCTGGAAGTCCTTCAGGCCATTGCCGCCCTCGACCAGGCTGGCATGGCGCGCATTCGCGGACACAGCTTGCAGTACCGCTGCCGGGTAGGTCGCCGAGCGATGCGCGGGATAGACGTTGAGGTGGTAATCCGGGTAGCGCTGCAGCATCGCCTGCTGGCCCGGCGTGAGGTTCGCCGCGTACTGCGCCATATTCTTCGCGGTGATGGTGAACAGCGGTTTTTCCGCGGCGAAGGGGTCGCTCAGGCGGCCGTCAGCGCCGCGACTGCCTGCGTTGGCTGGCAGGCCGCCGTCCCAGGCGGGAATGCTGCCGTCGGCATTGCCGGCGCGCTCCGCACCCAGGGGCGTGAGGGTGTTGCCCAGTTTCGCCGCTTCCGTTTCGGGAACGGCAGCCTGGAGGTTGAAGGGCAGGGCCAGGAACAGCAGTGAAGCGCACGCAAGTTTCTTGTTCATCGGTTTTTCTCCGCTTAGAACGACACGCCAAAGCTCAGGGCAAGGAAGTCCCGGTCGGTATTCACGTTGTACTTACCGCCGAAGAAGTTGGTGTAGGAAAGGCTCATGTTGTAGGTGTTGAGGTAGGTGCCATCGACGCCGATGCTGATCGCCCGCGCGCCCTGGTTGAAGCCCGGCTCCGGGGCGTAGCCGTGGACGTCGTGGGACCAGGCCAGGTTGGGTCGCACCGTGGCGCCGTCGATGAGGTCGGCGTATTCCCAGATCGCCCGCGTCTGGTAGCCCCAGGCGGTGCTGGTGACGAAGCCGGAGTCGTTGCAGTACTGCGGCGTGACGCTGTTGCCGGTGCACAGGCTGTTGTCGGGGTACAACGCGCCCTGGCCGAACACCGGGCTGCGGCCGTAGCGCAGCTCGTCGTCGCCGCCCAGGCCGCCGACGTGGGTGACGCCGATCTCGCCGATCAGGGTCAGGCGGTCGGCGCCCATCACCTGGTCGAAGAAGTGCGTGGCGGTGACCTGCGCCTGGGTCACTTCCTTGCGCCGGTAACCCTTGAGGACCGCGTCGTTGGCCGGTGCCGGCGCATCGCCGTAGACCGGTGTGAGCGCCGGTATGCCCAGGGTCGAGGTGACCAG
Source organism: Pseudomonas sp. PDM22 (assembly GCF_014851965.1). Taxonomy (NCBI): domain Bacteria; kingdom Pseudomonadati; phylum Pseudomonadota; class Gammaproteobacteria; order Pseudomonadales; family Pseudomonadaceae; genus Pseudomonas; species Pseudomonas sp. PDM22. Next base: position 180,370 of record NZ_JACVAR010000006.1, on the reverse strand, counting down.
GTCGACCGGGTTGATCTGCACCGGCATGTTCGGCCGGTAGCTGATCTCGCCGGCCAGGGTGGTGCCGGTGGGCAGGCTGGTGCTGAAGCTCAGCCCGTAGAGCTGGATGTCCTCGGGGTAGTCGGCGAAGTACTGCGCGCTGCCCAGCCGATAGGCCTGGGTCAGTTGCTGGCCGGCGCTGCTGCCGATCACCGCGCCGCAGAGCGCGTCGGGAATGCCGAGGTTGCCACACAGTTGCGGGGCGAAGCCCAGGTCGGCGGCGTGCGGGCCGCTGCGCACGCTGAGGTAGGGCTGGCGGCTGTGGTAGTTGATGAAGTAGCCGGCGAATTCGCTGTCCAGTTCCGGGGCGAACCAGCGCAGCGCCGCGCCCCACTGGCCGTCGTCGCGCGCTTCGTTGTCCTTGCCGCGAGGGATGACGATGCCTTCGTCGGTCAGGTTGATTCCGGCTGGCGCCAGGGCCTGTACCGCCAGCGGGTTCTGATTGATCACCGGGCCGGCGGCGAGACCGTTGCAGCCGTCGGCCATCACGTCGGTGGTGGAGAAGAAGGTGCCGCAGTTGTCGATCACTGTCTTCTGCCACTGCAACTGGTAGAAGGCCTCGGCGGACAGGTGCTCGCTGAAGTTCTGCGAGACGTAGAACATGTTCACCGGGATCAGGCCTTCCTTGATCTCCGAGCCGGGCCGGCGGAAGGCGGCGACGTCGATCGGGTTGATGGCGTTGATGCCGCCCTGGATGAAGGTGCTCTCGCCCCAGCTCACCACCTGCTTGCCCAGGCGCACGGTGCCGGGCAGGTCGCCGATGCTGTAGTTGTGGTAGAGGAAGGCATCGAGGAACTCGGCGCCCGACGCCTTGGCGCCTTCCTCGCGGCCGTTGTCATCGATGTCCTTGAAGTGCAGGTGCTCGTCCTTGAGCTTGAAGTCGTACCAGTACTTGCCGCGGAGGAAGGCGCCGGAGTCGCCGTACTTGAGCTCCAGGTCGTGGATGCCCTTGAACACCTTGGAGAAGGTGTCGCCCTCGCGGAAGTTGCGCTTGCCGTCATCCGAGCTGTGGCTGTGCAGCAGTGCGGCGTCGGCGTTGCGCATGGCCCAGCTGGCGCCGACTGACAGGCTGGAGTCGAACTGCCCTTCGATCTCGCCAAGGGAGAAGGTGAAGGCTTGCGCGCCGTTACCGTAGAGGGCCAGGCCGATGGCGGCGGGTAGCGCAAGCTTGTGCAAGGCGGGTGATCTGCGGTTCATCTGAAACGACCTCTTGTTGTTGTTCTGTCGTCTGCCGGCCCTTTTTCGGGCGCAGCGGCTCCCCGCTGGCCCGCGGTCTGCGGGCCAGTTGATGAAGGTGGTGAGGTGGAGGCGCTAGAGGCTCAGGTCGAGGGCGTCCTCCCCGAGCGTGATCTCGCCCGAATACTCATCGGCCATGCCGCTGACGAACATGCGTCGGGCGAGGAAGTTGTCCGGGGCGGGAATCAGGTGGGTAAGCAGCAGGTGGCGCACCCCGGCACGCTGGGCCATGCGCGCCAGCTCCAGGGTGTCGGCGTGGTAGTCGAGCACGCGCACGGCCTGCGCGCCGCGATCCGGCTGCCCGGTGCGTTCCAGCGCGGCGGCGCCTTCGCAGACCAGATGGGCGTTGATCGCCTCGTGCACCACCAGGTCGGCATCGCGCATGGCCTCGAGATAGCGCTCGCTGACGCGGGTGTCGCCGCTGATGAACAGCTTCTTGCCCTGGTAGTGCAGTACGTAGCCGTAGGCCGGTTCCACCGGGTGGTGATCGACACGGTAGGCGTCGATGGTCACCCCGCCTTGGTCATAGACACGCACCGACTCCAGCCCCTCGACGATCTCCACCCGGCGCGGCTCGGCGAACGCCAGCTGCTGGTTGGTCGGCGGCAGGGCGTGGGCGCTGCGGTAACCGGCGTCCTGGGCGTAGGCCATGGCCAGACCTTCGACGACCTGCTCGACGCCGGGCGGGCCGTAGACCACGAAGGGCGTCTGCCGGCCGTAGATCCAGCTGTGGTTGATCAGCGCGCCGAGGCCATTGAAATGGTCGGAATGCCAGTGGGTGATAAACACCTGGTTCAGCGCCTGCACCGGCACGTGATTGGTCTCCAGGTTGCGCATGGCGTTTTCGCCGGCATCGAAGAGGAACAGTCGACCGCCGGCAGCCACCAGGGTGCAGGCCTGGCCACGGGTAGCGTTGACCTGCGGCGTGCCGGTGCCGCAGAGGATGACGCGGATGGCGTTGCCGCCCTGGATCAGGGACTGGTCGGTGTGGTCCTTGACCATCGTATCCAGGGCCGCGTGCTGGATGCGTTCGCAGCCGGGCAGGGCGAGGACGAGCAGCAGAGCAAGGGCTCGGGGCAGTTGGGGGCGCATGGCACTTCCTTCGTTTTATTGTTGTTTCGGGTGCGAGCGAGGCGGTGGTGCGATTGGTCTCAGCCGTGCCAGTCCACCGCGAAGCTGTAGCGGCCCAGCGCGCGGGCCAGTTCATCGCGTCCGGTGCCGGCGCGAACCTGCGCCACCAGCCCGCGACGGGCGTCCTGCACCACCTCCACGGCGATGCCGGCCAGACCCTGGTTGTCCGCTTCCTGGTGGATCACCCGAGCGATCTCGCGTTGCTGCAATGCGGGCTTGAAAATCTTGCCCACCGGCGTGACCGGCAGGGCGTCGAGAATCTCGATGCGCTTGGGCACCGCGGCGCGTTCGCTGATCCGCTGGTTGGCGAAGTCCAGCAGCGCGGCGCTGTCGGTACGCTGGCCGGCGGCGAGCTGCACGTAGGCCACGGGAATCTCGCCGGCATGCGGATCGGGGCTGCCCACCGCGGCTACCAGAGCAACCGCCGGGTGCGCCTGCAGTGCCTCCTCGATCTGCTTCGGGTCGATGTTGTGGCCACCGCGGATGATCAGTTCCTTCTTGCGCCCGGTGAGCCAGAAGTAGCCCTGGGCGTCCTGTCGCCCGAGGTCGCCGGTGTTCAGCCAGCGCTGTCCGCCGATGTCGATCCACAGGCCCTTGTTGTGGCTGTCGTCGAGGTAGCCGAGGAAGACGTTCGGGCCGTGGATGGCGATCACCCCGACTTCGTCGGCTTCGGCGTCGCGCAGATAGTCGCCGTGGTCATCGAGGATCACCGCACGCATGCCCTGGTAGGCCAGGCGCAGCCCGATGGAGCCGATCGGGCGCTCGCCGTCGGGCGGGTTGCTCGACGAGACGCAGGCGCCTTCGGTCAGGCCGTAGCCTTCGAGGATACGCACGCCTACCACGCGCTCGAACTCGCGGAACAGTTCCACCGGCATAGGCGCGGCGCCGCACAGCGCGTACTGCAGGCTGGACAGGTCATGGTTGGCGACCGGTTGTTGCAGGAGTGCCGAATAGACGGTTGGCACGCCGGAGAAGAAGTTGATGCCAAAGTGCTGGACCATCGCCCAGAACGCCGGAATCACGCCCTCGCCGCGATAGCCCTGGGGCGTGCCGATGATTACCCGGTCGCCATGGGTCCAGGGCATCAGCCCGGTCACCAGCTGGCCGTTGACGTGGAACAGCGGCAGCCCGCAGAAGATTACCTGGCCGCTCTGGCGTGGCTGCATGTTGGCGGCCATGGCCCAGGCGTTGAAGACTTCCGAGCCGTGGCTGCGCTTGGCGATCTTCGGCAGACCGGTGGTGCCTCCGGTGCAGAAATAGGAAGAGGGCTCCTCCGCGCGGATCACCCGGCCGCTGCTGAGCTGCTTGCCATTCTCGCGGCGCATCAGGCGGCGCAGGTCGTGGATGCGCAGGCGCGGGTGGCGAGCGCGTTCGCGCCGGGCCATCCAGCGCAGCGCGAGAGACGCCACGCTGCCGACGTAGGGCGCCATGCTCACCCAGAGCACATCGCGCACCCCGGGCAAGCTGTCGAGTTGGCTGGCCAGTTTGGGCCACAGGTCGCTGCCGGGTGTCGGCGCCAGGGTCACTACCAGCCGAGCATTGGCGGCACGCAGCAGGTCGCCGATCTGCGCGGCTTCCAGCAGCGGGTTGATCGCCAGGACGATGCCTGCGGCCTCGCCGCCCCAAATGACGAAATGGGTCTCCGGCAGGTTCGGCAGGAGGAAGGCGACCACGTCCTTCGGCCCGACGCCAAGCCGATGGAAGGCGTTGGCGGCGCGGGTGATGTCGGCGAACAGCTCGGCGTAGGTCCAGTCGTGGGTACGGCGGAAATCCTTTGCTTCGAGGAAGAAGCTCAGCGCCGTTGCCTGGCCGTGCTGCGCGGTGCAGCGACGCAGGGCCTCATAGGTGCTGGCGGGCAGTTCGCGACGGGACAGCGGTACGCTCTCCAGTGCCTGGATGTCGGCGAGGGTCTGCACGGCCATCAGGCTTGCTCCACCACACGGTTGCGCTGCACGCCCAGGTCGATCACGCCGTCGGCGCTACGGATGCTGGCTTCGACCAGATCGCCGGCCTTGAGGTACTGGCTACGCCCCGCCTGCGTCTTGAGGAAGGCTTTCCACTTGATGTGCTCGGGTAGCAGCGCGGCGATGCGCTGCTTGGCCGGCGACGGCACCGACAGCGCACAGCCGGCCGGCGTGCCGGTGGCGATCAGGTCGCCGGCGGCGAAGTCCTGCACGCCGGAGAGCTCACTCAGAGTCTCCGCCGGGCCGTGCACGAGGTTGGCGGTGCTGTCGCTCTGGCGCACTTCGCCGTTGACCGTCAGGCGCAGCTGCAGATCCTTCAGGTAACGCATGTCGTTCTTCTGCAGCAGGCACAGGTACGGGCCGACCGGGCCGAAGGTGCGGAAGCTCTTGCCCTTGTAGAACTGCATCTGCGGGATCTGGATATCCCGCGCCGAGTAGTCGTTGACGATCACCACGCCGGCGATGAACTCGTGCAGGTTGGCGTCGTTCACCGCGACCTTGCCGGTGATCTCGCGGCGCAGCACCAGCCCCAGTTCGATCTCGTAGTCGAGGAAGCGTACCTGGCGCGGTTTGATCAGGTCGCTGTCGGCGGCGACGATGCAGCTCTGCGCCTTGGTGAAGATCATGTTGAAGTGCTTGGCGTCCGGGTTCATGCCCGACTCGATCATGTGCTGACGGTAGTTGGCGCCCTGGCAGACGAACTGCTGGTCGCGGGTGATGGGCGAGAGCAGCTTCACCGCATCCAGCGGCAGTTCGTCACCGCGCAGCTCAGTCAATTCCTCGACCTGCACCTGACGGATCAGCTCGCCGGTGCTGACGTAGCGGCCGGGCAGGGGGCTGATGCGTCCCTGGCGCAGCACGCCCCAGCGGGTTTCGTTCTGGTGTTCGAAGCGGACAAGGTGCACGGGCATGGGGGCGACTCCTGGTACTGCTGTGGGCCGCGTCGGGGCGGCGATTGTTGTTGTGCTGTTGGTGGTGCAGCGGGCCTAGCCGAACATCCGCGCCAGGGTGATCAGCTTGCGCAGCGTCAGGTCCGGGCTGTGCCGCAGGTTGTGCAGCAGGATGCGCAGCTTCTGCAGGTTCATCGCCGGCTTGGTGAAGCTCTTGGGCATGCGCTGGCCCCACTGCGACATGGCTTCGGGGCTGACGCCGTGCAGTCCGGTGGGACGCTCGGCGGTGAACAGGTCGCCGTCGCAGTAGTGCTCGTGCTTGTCGCCCCAGGGGTCCTGCCAGTAATCGAAGATCTGGCTGCCGAGGATGTGCCGGCCGATACCCCAGGCATGCTTCCAGCCGCGTTCGCGCAGCACCCGCTGACCCATGCCGACGGCGTCGGCATCCACTACTTCGTAGGCGCTGTGGCTGTAGGCCGCCATGAAGCCCTGGGCCAGTGCCAGGGTGTGGTGGTCGGCGGGTGTGTCGCCCAGGTCCAGGCGCAGGAAGGCTACCGCCGGGGAGCCATCGGGCAGCACCTGCACGTCGCTGGGAATCAGGCCGAAATGCTCGGTGTACCAGCCGGCGGTGGCCTGGTAGTCGGCCACTTCGAGCACCACGTGGCCGAGCTTGATGATGTCCGGCGGCGCCACGGGCGGGCGCTGGGTGGCGTTGATCCGCGGTGCGTCGTCGACCTGGTTCAGCGACAGGGCCGCCCGGTGCGCCAGTTGGCTGGCCGGCTGCTGGCCGTGGATCGCCTCGACGACGAAGCCGGAAGGGTCGCGCAGGCTGACGGTTTCGCCGCCACCGGGCGTATCGAGCTTCTGGATCGGCGAGGCGCCCGGCAGGCGTGCCAGCCGTTGCAGGTCCTCGCGCGATTCCACGGCCAGGCCGAAGCCGACGAAGCGCGCCTGTGCCGCCTGTTGCACCCGATAGCAGTAGGGCGCCGGGCCGGTGCCGCGCAGATAGAGACAGTCGGCATCGCGGCGCGCCAGGGTCAGGCCGAAGTCGGCAAGAAAGCGTTCGGCCTGCTCCAGGTCCGGGCGCTCGAAGATCAGGTGCGCCAGCGCGCGGGCCTTGACCGTCGGCTGCGGATGGCGCGCCGGCTGCGGCGTTGCCAGGGAAGTAGAGGAGTGCTGACGGCTCATGTTTGTTGTTCTCCGTGGCTTTCGTCAGGCAAGGCTTCGCCATCGCCCCTGAAAAGTAGCGTTGGCAGGTTCGGCTGGATCAGTCCGCTGGCGGTAGCACCGGCAGCTCACCGGTGGACAGGCTGTGTGCTTCCTCCGGCGCCACGCCGAGCGCGCGCAGGGTTAGTTCCGCGGCATCGCTGCCAGCCTGGCGCCACGTGCGGTGGCCCTCCAGGACCAGGAAGATGGAGCTGAGCACGGACCCGGCAATCATCGATATCACCGACGGCAGCTGCTCCTGGCGGAAGCTGTAGCGGCCGTTGGCGAGCCCGCTGAGCAGGTCGGCGGTGGGTGGCCCGAACCACATGCCGCGCAGCGATTCCTCGCTCATCGAGAAGCGGCTGATGAAGGCGCCCCAGTGCGGTTCCTCGTGGGCCCGGCGGACGAAGAAGCGCATGCCGTTGGCCAGGCGCAGGGCCGGGTCCGAGGTCTCGCCGAAGCTCTTCACCACGCGCTGGTGCATCTCCGCAGCCAGGTGGCTGGCCACGTGCTGGAAGAGGTCGTCGATCGACTGCAGGTTGTTGTAGATGGTGCCCCGGGCCACACCGGCCTCCTGCGCCAGATCGCTGATGTTCACCTGGCTGGCGCCCTTCTCGGCGAACAGGCGCAGGGCGGCCTGATGGATGCGGCGTTGTACGGGGTTGAGGGTTTCCATGAAGAAATGGCTCCAAGGTCAAGCTTGGAGCGATTGAACACTTGCGTTCAAAATAAGTCAACAGGGTCCATTGGTCGTCATTTTTCCTGCTTTCTCCTCGGTTTCTTCCGACTTCCGGACCTTTCCAGTACGGCGGCGGTGCTCTGGAAAGGCTCTGGCCGGCGGGTTTGGTTAGGCAATTCGAATCAAAATTGATCTCCAGTTGACTGAATTGAACACTAGTGTTCAAAATGATTCGGCGATGTCTTCCCCTGGAGCAAGCAATGCAACAGTCCACAACAACAACGACAACCTGTGACGTGATCATCGTCGGCCTCGGCCCCACCGGGGCGGTACTGGCCAACCTGCTGGGCCGCTATGGCTGGTCGGTGATCGGCCTGGAGCGCGACGAGGACCTTTACTATGCCCCGCGTGCCGTGCACTTCGACGACGAGATCATGCGCATCTTCCAGTCCGCTGGCCTGGCCGACGACATCGGCCGCACCAGCGAGTCGTTCACCGACATGGAAATCATCCTGCGCCCCGGTCGCAAGCCGGTGACCCGCTCGCGCATCGGCAGCCAGGACCGCCGCTACGGCCATCCCGGCGCCTGGTGGTTCCACCAGCCGACCCTGGAACGGCATTTCCACGACGGGCTCAAGCGCTACCCCAATATCACCTCGGTGTACGGCTGCCGCGTCACCGGCGTCGAGCAGGATGCCGAAGGTGTGCGCGCCACCGCCGTGCAGCGGGACGGCCGCGAGCGGGTGTTTCAGGGCCGCTACCTGATCGGTTGCGATGGCGGCAAGAGCTTCGTCCGCCGCGAGGCCGGGCTGCACCTGGAGTCAGCGGATTTCGACGAGGCCTGGGTGGTCGTCGATACCAAGACGCGCTCCGGCGAGAAGGATGCGTTGCTGCCGGCCAACCACTCGCAGGTGTGCAACCCGGCGCAGCCGGTGACTTACGTGCCGATGGCCGGCCCGTACTACGAATGGCAGTTCATGGTCACCGGCGGCAAGTCCGAGCGCGAGGCCACCGATCCCTACCTGGTGCGCCAGCAGCTGCGCGACTTCGTCGACCTCGACAAGATCGAGATCACCCGCATCGCCTACTACAAGTTCCACGGCCTGTGGGCCAACGACTGGCGCAACGGCCGGATCATCCTGGCTGGCGACTCGGCTCACCAGATGCCGCCGTTCCTCGGCCAGGGCATGTGCTCGGGCGTGCGCGATGCCAGCAGCCTGTGCTGGCGGTTGGACATGGTGCTGCGCGGGGCCGCGCAGGAGAAACTGTTCGACGACTACGAGGCCGAGCGCTCGGCCCACGTGCGCGAAATCATCAACGGCGCGATGTTCCTCGGCAACGTCATCCAGACCCGCCACCGCGGCGTGGCCTTCCTGCGCGACTGGCTGCTGTTCCGCATCGCCGGGATGCTGCCTTTCGCCAACAAGGCTTTCGCCGACAAGGCCAATCGCAAGAAACCACTGGCCGCCGGCTTCTGCGGCTGGGGGCACCGACTGTCCGGGCACCTGGCCCTGCAGCCGAAAGTGTTGCGCGAGGAGCAGGGTGAGCGTGTGCTGCTCGACGAAGCCTTGGGTCACGGCTTTGCCTTGCTCGCCCGGCGCGGCTGCCTCGATAGCCAGCACGCGCAACTGGAGCGGCTGGCGCAACAGGTGGACCTGCGCGTGCTGGAGTTCGCCGAAGACCCGACCAGCCCGGTGCTGGGCGACCCCACCGGGGCGCTGCAGGACTGGTTCGATGAAGCCGACATGGACTTCGTGCTGATCCGCCCCGACCGCTATGTCTTCGATGCCGGCCACGCCGACCAGCTGGGCCGCGTCGCCGAGCGCTTCCTCGCCGGCCTGTCGCTGGTCCGCCACAGCAACCAGACCCAAGGAGTGGCGGCATGATCGACACCCCCGTTCTCATCAGCGGCGCCGGTCCGGTCGGCCTGACCCTGGCGCTCAACCTCAGCCGCCTGGGCATTCGCTCGGTGCTGCTCAACGATCGCCGGGAGACCACCACGCATCCCAAGCTGGACGTGGTGAACTGCCGCTCGATGGAAATCTTCCGCCAGCTGGGCCTGGCCGAGCGCATCCGCGCGGCCGGCAACCCGGTCGACGCCAACCAGTACTCGGCAATGGCGGCGTCGGCCAACGGGCCGTTCTACAGCGTGATGGCGGACCGTCACCTCATCTACCAGCCGGTCAGCCAGGCCGAACAGGCCATCCGCGCCTGCCGCGACGGCAGCCTGCCGCTGGAGTCGATGCAGCGAATCGCGCAGATGCACCTGGAACCGGTGCTGATGGCCGAGGTGCAAGCTGACCCGAACATCGAGCTGCGCATGGGCTGGCGCCTGTACGGCTTCGAGCAGGGCTCTACCGGCGTGGTGGCGATGGCCCACGAAGTGGATAGCGGCGAGGCGCAGCAGTTCTTCGCCCAGTACCTGATCGGCTGCGACGGCCCCAACAGCCGCGTGCGCAACTTCCTCAACATCGATTACGACGGCACCCGCGACCTGGTCGGCGAGCTGTTCATCATCCACCTGCGCTCCGACGAGATCGCTGGATTGTTTCCGAACAACCAGCCTTACTGGCACACCTGGCTGACCCGGCCGGGTTTTGCCGGGCTGCTGGTATCGCCGGATGCCAGCCGCAACGACTACGTGCTGCACCGGCCCTTTGCGCCGCGCCCCGGCGAGTCGCTGGAGAGCGTGGTGGACGCTGCCCTCGGCACCCGGCTGCGCTATGAGATCGTCCAGTCTGGCCAGTGGCGCCCGCAGTTCCTGGTAGCCCGTTCCTTCGGCCGGCAGCGTGTATTCATTGCCGGCGACGCTACCCACCAGTTCATGCCCACCGGCGGACTGGGGATGAACACCGGCGTGGCCGAGGCGCACAACCTGGCGTGGAAGCTCGCGGCCTGCCTGGCCGGCTGGGGTGGCCCGCGCCTGCTGGAGAGCTACGAGGCGGAGCGCCTGCCCGTTGCCCGGCGCAACCGCGACCACGTGAAGAAATGCGCGGCAGCGACCTTCGAGGCGCAGATGCGCCGCGACGACGCGCTCCTCGCCCAGGGGCCGGCCGGTGAGGCGGCGCGAGAGGCCGCCGGGCGCGAGTTCGAACGCAAGGTGTCGCGGCTCTACGAGTCGCTGGGCGTGGAGATCGGCTATCGCTATCACGGCTCTCCGGCGATCGAAGCAGACACCGCGAGTGAGCCGGCCTACGAGGAGATTCGCTACACCCCCACCACCTGGTCCAGCGCGCGCCTGCCCAGCGCGTTCCGCGAGGATGGCACGGCGGTCTTCGACCAGTTGGCCCTGGGCGGCTATACCTTGCTGGCCTTCGATGTGGACGCCGAGAGTTGCGCACCGCTGCAGGAGGCCGCCGAGGAATGCCGCGTGCCGCTGAGCGTTCTGCCGATTCACGAGAAGTACCTGGCCAGCCTGTACGAACGGCGCTTCGTACTGGTACGCCCGGACCAGCATGTGTGCTGGCGTGGCGACAGCCTGCCGGTCGATTGCTATTCGTTGTTCAACCGTCTGCGCGGAGCCCGCTGACCATGAGCCTGTTCATCGATTCGCTGAAACTGCGCCTGCTCCTGCTGGCGTCCATCCCGCTGCTGCGCCGGGCCGAACGCCGCTCGGCGCGCCTGCGCGAGCTGCTCCACGAGGACTCGTTCGTGCTGCAGATTCGCACCGGTGATGGCGTCGGCGGTTATTACCAACTGCGCGGCGGGGTGCTCAGCCTGCACCGTGGCGAGCACCGCAGGCCGGACTTCATCCAGAACTGGCAACGCAGCGCGGACGCGCTGCGGGTGATGCTCAGCCGCGACGAGACCGACATGCTGCGCGCCGTCGAAGGCGGGCAGTGCCAGTTGCAGGGGCGCTTCGCGGTGGCCCTGTGGTTCAACGAAGCCATGAAGATCGCCCGGGCTGCCTAGCCCCGCACGGATCACACAAGGACAACAAGAATGACGATCCAACAAGGTCGAATCGACGTGCACCATCACATCATTCCGCCGGCCTTCGTCGAGGTCATGGCGAAAAAAGGCCTGGACATGGTCGCCGGCGCGCCGCTGCCGAAATGGACGCCGCAGAAGTCCATCGAGGTGATGGACCTCAACGGCATCCAGACCGCCATTACCTCGCTGTCGGCGCCGGGCGTGCATTTCGGCGGAGGAGTGGAGCAGGCCCGCGAGCTGGCGATGCGCTGCAACGACTTCGCCGCGCAGATGCGGGCCGATCATCCGGGGCGCTTCGGCAACTTCGCCGTGCTGCCCACTCCCTTCACCGAAGCGGCCTGTCGCGAGGCCATCCGCGCACTGGACGAGCTGAAGGCCGAAGGCGTGGTGCTGCTGGGCAGCACCGATGGGGTGTTCCTTGGCGACGAGCGTTTCGACGAGCTGATGGCCGAACTGGACCGCCGCGCGGCCATCGTCTTCGTCCACCCGAACATGCACGAAAGCAGCGAGAAGCTGGGCATAGCCGCGCCGGGTTTCCTCGTCGAGTTCCTCTGCGACACCACCCGTGCGGCAGTGAACCTGATCCTCACCGGCACCCTGGAGAAGTACCCGCGCATCCGCTGGGTCCTCGCACACGGCGGCGGCTTCCTGCCCTACGTGGCCTGGCGCGTGTCCCTTGCCAATGCCCTGCCGCAGTTCCAGGACAAGGCCCCGCAGGGGGTGATGACCTACCTCAAGCGCTTCTACTTCGACACCGCGCTGTCGCCGTCGCGTTACTCCATGGCGGCGCTCAAGGAGCTGGTGGAGCCCTCGCAGATTCTCTTCGGCAGCGACTTCCCCTTCGCGTCGGCGCCGGTCACCACCCTGACCTGCCAGACCCTGGAGCAGAACACCCTGTGGTCGGATGCGCAGCGCTACGGGATCAACCGGGGGCACGCGCTGAGCCTGTTCCCGCAGTACCGCGATGCCCGCGAGCAGGTGGTGGCGGCGCCGATCTACAGCGGCGAGTCGTTCGCCAGCCGGATCAAGCGCAGTCTCACCCGTCCGCTGGGCGCCTACGTCGAGCGGGTGCGCAGCCGTTGAGCCAGGTCCCAGTGATTAACGGAGAAGCGATCCCATGAGCACCCTGTTCGAACCGTTGCGCCTGCCCAACGGACAGGTGATCCGCAACCGCATCGCCAAGGCGGCGATGGAAGAAAACCTCGCCGATGCCGACCACGCGCCTGGCGAAACGCTGCTGCGCCTTTACCAGCGGTGGGCCGAAGGCGGGGCCGGGCTGATCATCACCGGCAACGTGATGGTCGACCGCCGCGCGCTGACCGGCCCGGCCGGAGTAGTGCTGGAGAATGACCGCCTGCTACCGCGTTTTCGTCGCTGGGCCGAGGTCTGTCGCAGCCGGGGCGCGCAGGCCTGGATGCAGGTCAACCATCCGGGCCGCCAACTGATGGCCGACCTTGGCCAGCAAGCCCTCGGGCCATCGGCTATCGCCGTGGACATTCCCGGTTTGAAGGGCGTCTTCGCGCAGCCGCGTGCCTTGTCCGGCGCGGAAATCGACGGGCTGATCCAGCGCTACCTGAACACCGCTCTGCTGGCTGAGAGCGCCGGGTTCACTGGCGTGCAGGTACATGCCGCGCATGGCTACCTGTTCAGCCAGTTCCTCTCTCCGCTGAGCAATCAGCGCAAGGACGACTGGGGCGGTAGCCTGGAGAACCGCGCGCGTATCCTGTTGCGCACGGTGGAGGCGATCCGCGAGCGGGTGGCTCCGGAATTCTGCGTGGCGGTGAAGCTCAACTCCGCCGATTTCCAGCGCGGCGGTTTCGAGGCGCGGGACGCCGAGGCCGTGGTGCGTCTGCTCAACGAGCGCGGCGTGGACCTGGTCGAGCTGTCCGGCGGCAGCTACGAAAGCCCGGCGATGCAGGGGCAGACTCGCGACGGCAGCACACTGGCGCGGGAGGCCAACTTCCTCGAGTTCGCCGAGCGTATCGCCGCGACGGCACGCATGCCGCTGATGGTCACCGGTGGCATTCGCCGGCGCGAAGTCGCCGAACGCGCCCTGCAGGGCCCGGTGGCGATGGTGGGGATGGCCACGGCCCTGGCAGTCGATCCCACGCTGCCACGGCGCTGGCAGGCCGGCGAGGGCGCACAGGTCGAACCGATAGTCGTGGCGTGGAAGAACAAGGCCTTCGCCGCCGTGGCGACCCAGTCGGTAGTGAAGAAGCAACTGACATTGCTCAGCCAGGGCCGCCCGACCAACCCGCGCACTTCGCCACTGCTGGCGCTGATCGGCAACCAGCTGAAGCTGCGCAAGCTGTCGCGCCGCTACCGGCTCTGGGTCGCTCAGGCCTGAGGCGCGTTCAGTCGCCCTGCGGCAAGGGCAGGGCGGCTAGCTTCGCCGCCCTGGCGGGAGTGGCGCCGAGAGCGCGCAGGACCATCTCGCTGAGCAGGATGTCCTGGCCCTCCGGCGCCCGGCTCTCGAGGCTGGCGCGGATGGCTCCGGTGGCGCAGGCAAGCACCAGGTCCAGGGCGACATCTTCGTTCGCGTAGTTGAAGACGCCTTCGGCCTGCCCGCCGCGCAGGTCGTCGCGAACATGGTTGGCCAGCGTCGAATGCATGGCCTGGTCATAGTGGATCACCCGCAGTAGCGCGCTGGCCCATTGCGGGTCGGCCTGTGCGTGCAGGACGAACATGCGCACGCCAATGGCCAGTCGCCGGGCACCGCTGGAAATGCCGGCGCTGAGCTGGGTGATGGTCTCGGAGAAGTCGCCGGCCAGCGAGATGCCCACGGCCTCGGCCAGCTCCTCGCGGGTCTTGAAGTAGTTGTAGATGGTGCCGGTGGAGACCTGTGCCTCGGCGGCCAGATCCTGGAACACCGTGGCCGCGATGTCCTGCCGGGCGAACACCCGCAGCGCCGCATCGAGCAGTCCCTGGCGGGTGCGGGCGCGCTTCTTGTGGCCGCGGGTGAGGGGTTCGCTGTGGTCTTCGCGGGGCTGGCGGTCGGTCATGGCGATCATTCGTCTGCGGGGCTGCGGCGATGATACGGGATGCCCATGGCCAACCGGTACCCGCTCATGCCCGCAGCAGCGCCTGGCAATGGCGCAGCAACTCGGCGGCCTGCTCGGGCCGGCCCTGATGCATGATGATGCGGTCCGGGCGCACCACCACCAGCGTCGGATCAGGCCAGGGCGCGAGCAGTGATCCGTCGAGGGTTTCGGCGAGATCCACGCGGCTGTCGTCGCGGGCATGGACGATCTGCAGGAAGCTGCCTCCCAGTTCCAGCCATTGCTGCTGTTGCGCAGCGTCGAGCCACTGGCGCGGGTCGGTGCCCAGGCCGACCAGTTGCAGGCGATCGCCCAGCAACCGGTCACTCAGGCAGATACGTCCGGCGTTGCGCACCCAGCCCTGGGGGAACAGCCCGCCGCTGACCAGTCGCGCCTGCCGCGGGCTGCGCACGAACAGGCCGCGGCGGAAGCGGTGCTTGGGCTTGATGTCCAGCTCCTCGAAGTGCCGCCGCGCCGCCGGGATCAGCCTCAGTGCCTTCATCAGGCCGTGGATCAGGGCGGCGGCCAGGGCATTGCCGGGCATGACCAGGCGACCCATGAGCTTGGCCAGGTCGATCATCTCCCGCGCGTGGGGCTGGCGCTCCTGATCGTAGCTGTCGAGTATCCGCGGCGAGGCGCGTTCCTGGAGTACCCAGGAGAGCTTCCAGGCCAGGTTGGCCACGTCGCGCAAGCCGGCCACCAGCCCCTGGCCGACGAAGGGCGGAGTGATGTGCGCGGCATCGCCGACGAGGAAAATCCGACCCTGCTGGAAGCGTTCGCAGCAGCGGGCGTGGAAGCGATAGACCGCCTGGCGCTCGATGGTCAGGTGCTGCGGCTCGATCCAGGGCGCCAGCAGGCTGCGGATGCGCTCCTGGTCTTCCATTTCGTCGCGGGTTTCGCCGGGGCGGAGCATGAACTCCCAGCGCTCGCGGCCGCCGGGGGCGGGCATGTGCGGTGTCGGCCGGCGGTGGTCGCAGAGGAATTCGACGTGGTCGATGGCCTTTCCCTGGCGTGAGCCGGCATCGACGATCAGCCAGTCCTCGGAATAGCTCTGGCCGTTGAATTCCTGGCCGATCAACCCGCGTACCCGCGAGCTTGCGCCGTCCGCGCCGACCAAATAGCGGCAACGTACATGGTGCTGCACACCGGCTCCGTCAAGCAGGGTGGCGCTGACGCCGCAGTCGTTCTGGGTGAACTCCTGCAATTCCAGGCCTCCCCGGCAGCGCAGATTCTCGTAGTGCCGGGCCTGTCGGCGCATCGCCTGCTCGAGGTCCGGTTGGTAGAAGGTCACCAGTTTGTGGTGGCCGTCGATGCGGCCGCTGGTGTTGGCCTGGCCGAACTGGCCGACGATGGGGCAGTGCATCTTCACCTGGGGGATGACCACGGTTTCGAACGCGTCTTCCTCCAGCCCGGCGAGCTGGAGGATGCGCAGCGCTTCGTTGTCCAGGGCGATGGCGCGCGGCATGGGCAGGATGTCATGGGCCTTGTCGATCACCAGGGCGTCCACGCCATAGCGGCCGAGCAGGGCAGCCAGCGTCGCGCCGACCGGGCCATTGCCGATCACCAGGACATCGACCGATTCGGGAAGGAGCTCATTGTTGTTATGCATTGGGAGATCCGCAGCCAGAAGTGGGCCCGGATTCTTGCTGATCCGGGTGAGGCGGAATCTAACAAAAATGACGAGTACGTCAATATTGGCTTTTTATTCAGAAATTCTTCCGATCTGATCGGGTCCCTGGACAGGCAATGTCGATGGCGGGGCGCAGCGGAGGAGGGCGTTGCCCTGGGAAGCGGAAATCGTGTCTTGAGGGTAGGATCTGGCGTCTATCGGCTGCGTACTGACTTCATCCCGTCTCGAATCGCAAGGAAATCCATGACCGACGTCGTCGACCTGTTCGACATCCAGTATTTCTGGAACCTGCTCGCCATCCTCTGGTTCCTCTTCTGCTGGATCGGCTACACCCGCTATGCCAAGACCAAGGCCCGCGACACCGCGTGCCTGGCCAGCGTGCTGCACCTCTACCGCCAGGACTGGATGCGCCGCGTGCTGCTGCGTGACAACCGTGTGGCGGACGCCAGCGTGATCGGCAACCTGGAGCGCAACGCCTCGTTCTTCGCCTCCAGCACCCTGATCATCCTCGCCGGCATCCTTACCCTGCTGGGCTCCGCCGAGCGCACGATCTCCGTGCTGGCCGACCTGCCCTTTGTCACGGCGCCAACCCGTGGCCTGTCGGAGTTGAAGCTGCTGTGCCTGGCGGTGGTGTTCGTCTACGCCTTCTTCACCTTCAGCTGGTGCATGCGCCAGTACAACTTCGCGGCGGTGCTGATCGGCTCCGCGCCCATGGTGGGGGAGCGCAACGTCGGCGAGCTGGAGCGCAAGTCCTTCGCCGAGCGGGCGGCGCGCGTGGTGTCGCTGGCGGCGCATCAGTTCAACCAGGGGCTGCGGACCTATTACTTTGCCCTGGCCATGCTCGCCTGGTTCATCAACCCGTGGATCTTCATGCTGGTGACGGCGGGCGTGGTGGGCGTGCTGTACCAGCGCGAATTCCACTCCAGCGTGCTCCACGTGATGGTTTACACGCCGACGCTGCAGGGCGACGCGCCACGGGACAATGACATTCCCCCTAGCGGTTGACCGGCAAACGACAGAAACGACAAGGCCCGCATAGTGCGGGCCTTGTTTTGTGCGGCAAAAGCGCTGTTATTGCTGCTTCTGCTCGCCGGCGGGCTCCTGCGGCGCGGTGGTCGGGGCAGCCGGAGCAGCCGGGGCGGCTTCAGGTGCCGGCGGGGTGGTCGGCGCCGGAGTTGCCGGCTGCTCGGTCGCGGCGGGTGCGGCCGGCGCTTTCGGCTCTTCTTTCTTGTCGCAGGCGGCAAGGCCGAGACCGGCAACGATCAGCAGAGCGAAGGGAAGGGTTTTTTTCATGCGGAGCCTCCATGTGCGGCTTTCCTGGTGTTAGCCCTTTGAACAGAGGTTGTGTGAATTAGTTCAACGAATATTCCGCAGGCCCTGTAATCCATCACTGCAGGAGTGACAACGCACGGGGTATGATGCGGCCCCGTGCAGTCAATCGGTCGACCCCTCCCATGTCCGAAAACCCACTCCTGGAGCGTGCCCAACGCTTCCTGTCGGCGCTGCGCCACTGCCAGTTGCTGGGCATCAGCGCACACGCGGCGGACGCTTCCGGCCTGACCCTGCGGCTTCCCTACAGCGAGGCCATCGTCGGCAATCCGGAGACTGGCGTGATCCACGGCGGCGCCATCACCACGCTGATGGACACCACCTGCGGCATCTCCACCGTCTGCGTGCTGCCGCAATTCGAGATATGCCCGACCCTGGACCTGCGCATCGACTACATGCACCCGGCGCAACCGCACAAGGACGTCTACGGGTTCGCCGAATGCTACCGGGTCACTCCGAACATCATCTTCACCCGCGGCTATGCCTACCAGGACGACCCCTCGGAGCCCATCGCCCACGTGGTCGGCACCTTCATGCGCATGGGCAAGGCGGTGTCCGCCGGCGCCGTGAAGCGTGACGTCGAGGGGGGCCAGGGATGAGCGCGGTGAACATCGAAGCGATGGTGCGTGCGGCGCACGAGAGCAAGAACTACGACCCGCTGCTGGACATGATTCCCTACGCCAGGCTGCTGGGCATCCGCTGCCTGCGCCTGGGCGACGACGCGATCTTCCACCTGCCGGCCAACCCGGACAACATCGGCAACCCGACGCTGCCGGCCCTGCATGGCGGGGTGATCGCCGGCTTCATGGAACAATCGGCGCTGCTGCACCTGCTGATGTTCATGGGCATCCCGCACATGCCCAAGATCATCGACTTCTCCATCGATTACCTGCGCGCCGGGCACTTCCGCGATACCTACGCGCAGTGCCAGGTCTGGCGCCAGGGCCGGCGCGTGGCCAACGTCGCCATCACCGCCTGGCAGACCACCCGCACCGAGCCCATCGCCACCGCCCGCGCGCACTTCAAGGTCGACGGCGCCTGAATGGACACGCTGCTGATCCTGCTCGGCCTGCTGCTGATCCTCGCCGGGTACGTCTGGCTCATCGCCCGCGCCTTCGAGCGCAGCCTGTTCTGGGGGCTTGCCAGCCTGCTGCCGCCGCTGGCAGTGCTGTTCGTGCTGATTCACTGGCGCCACGCGCGCAGTGCCGTCGCTCTCGGTGGGCTGGGCTGCATTCCGCTGGTGGTCGGCCTGACCCTGCTGGCCAGCCACGACAGCGCGCGCCTGGAGGCCATTCTGCGCTTCGAATGGCTCAAGCCTGAACCGGTCGTGCAGCCTGAACTGGCCATCGACCTGCGTGGCGAGCTCAACGGCAAGCCGTTCGTGCCCGAGCAGGCCGAGTTCATCGACGGCGTGCTCAGCCTGCGCGAAGGGCAGGATTTCTATGCCCATCGCGAAGTCCAGGTGCGCCTGGCGGCGCCGGTCAGCGGCCCGCTCCGGCTGGATGTGCTGCCCGACGACAAGGGCCGCCTGCCGGAAATCGAAGTCAGTTGGCTCGCCCCGGGCCAGGACCTGCCCGAGGCGGTGCGCCTGCAACGCGGCTACAGCCTGCACCTGGACCTGACGCCCAAGGCCCCCAACCGCATGGAAGGCGTCTTCCACCTGGTGCTGCCGGCCGAGATGCGCACCACGCTGTCCGGCACCATCGAAGTCTTCACCGACCGCCTGCGCTACATAGGCGGTGAGGTGGATACCCGCTTCGACTCCCGCGACACCCTGCGCCACGTCCTGCAGGACTACCTGCAGCGCCGTTTTGCCCGGCGTGACGTCGCCATCAGTCGGATACCGACCCTGGATCCCCAGCGGGCTTCCCAGGAGGTCCCGTTGACCGTCGAGATGGACGGGCAGGCGCAGGACCTGCAGGTGAAGCTGGAGAAGAGCCCGACGCGCGGCTGGGGTGTGCACGGTGACCACTATCCGCGATTGAAGGCGGCCAGCGTCTCCGCGGCACCGGTTCCTGCGCCTGCCCCGGTGGCAACGAGCGCCTCGGTGCCGCCGGCGGCGGAAAGCGGTCGCCTGGCGCTGGAGCGGTTGCAGGCCAACCCGCAGCGCTACATCAATCGCAGCATGCGCGTGACCACCGAGCGCGGGCGTACTGCTGAAGGCGTTTTCGTCGGGCTGAATCCCGATGGCCGTGTCGTCATTCGTCGGGTCATCGAGGGGCCGGGCGAGGCCAGCTACACGCTGCGCCCCAGCGAAATCACCGATATCGAGTTGCCGGCGCACTGACCCTCGGCCGGCGCTCTGCCATCGCAGCACCAGGGATTTTTCGCCAACCCCTTGAATTGGTTCGGGAAGCCCCCATCTCGCTGACATCGGCCGCATGACGCGGCATTTGTCATCCTCGGAGCGAGAAACAATGAGCGCGGAGACTCAAAAAGAAACACTGGGCTTCCAGACCGAAGTGAAGCAGCTGCTTCACCTGATGATTCATTCCCTGTATTCGAACAAGGAAATCTTCCTTCGCGAACTGATTTCCAACGCCTCCGACGCCGCCGACAAGCTGCGTTTCGAAGCCCTGGCCAAGCCGGAGCTGCTCGAAGGCGGCGCCGAGCTGAAGATTCGTGTGAGCTTCGACAAGGACGCCAAGACCGTCACCCTCGAAGACAACGGCATCGGCATGAGCCGCGAGGAGGTCATCGCGCACCTGGGCACCATCGCCAAGTCCGGCACCGCCGACTTCCTGAAGAACCTTTCGGGTGACCAGAAGAAGGATTCCCACCTGATCGGCCAGTTCGGCGTGGGCTTCTACAGCGCCTTCATCGTTGCCGACAAGGTGGACGTGTTCACCCGTCGCGCCGGTGCCCCGGCCAGCGAGGGCGTGCACTGGTCGTCCAAAGGCGAGGGCGAGTTCGATGTGGCGAGCATCGACAAGGCCGAACGCGGCACCCGCATCGTCCTGCACCTCAAGGACGGTGAAGACGAGTTCGCCGACGGCTGGCGCCTGCGCAACATCGTCAAGAAGTACTCCGACCACATCGCGCTGCCCATCGAGCTGCCGAAAGAGGCTGCTGGCGAAGACGCCCCGGCTGAGACCGAGTGGGAAGTGGTCAACCGCGCCAGCGCCCTCTGGACCCGTCCGCGCACCGAGGTGAAGGACGAGGAATACCAGGAGTTCTACAAGCACATCGCCCATGACTTCGAGAACCCGCTGACCTGGAGCCACAACAAGGTCGAGGGCAAGCTCGAGTACACCTCGCTGCTCTACGTCCCGGCCCGCGCGCCGTTCGACCTGTACCACCGCGAGGCCCCGCGCGGCCTGAAGCTGTACGTGCAGCGCGTGTTCATCATGGACCAGGCCGACCAGTTCCTGCCGCTGTACCTGCGCTTCATCAAGGGTGTGGTGGACTCCAACGACCTGTCGCTGAACGTCTCCCGCGAGATCCTGCAGTCCGGCCCCATCGTCGACTCGATGAAGTCCGCGCTGACCAAGCGCTCCCTGGACATGCTGGAGAAGCTGGCGAGCAACGACGCCGAAGCCTACAAGGGCTTCTGGAAGAACTTCGGCCAGGTGCTGAAGGAAGGCCCGGCCGAGGACTTCGCCAACAAGGACAAGATCGCCGGCCTGCTGCGCTTCTCTTCCACCAGCGACGAGAGCGGCGAGCAGAGCGTTTCCCTGGCCGACTACATCGGTCGCCTGAAGGAAGGCCAGGACAAGATCTACTACCTCACCGGCGAGAGCTTCGCCCAGGTGAAGAACAGCCCGCACCTGGAAGTCTTCCGCAAGAAAGGCATCGAAGTGCTGCTGCTCACCGACCGCATCGACGAGTGGCTGATGAGCTACCTGCCCGAGTTCGATGGCAAGCAGCTGGTCGACGTCGCCCGTGGCGATCTGGACCTGGGCAGCCTGGACTCCGACGAGGACAAGAAGGCCCAGGAAGAGATCGCCAAGGCCAAAGAGGGCCTGGCAGAACGCCTGAAAGCCGCGCTGGGCGATGAAGTCGCCGAGGTCCGCGTGTCCCACCGCCTGACCGATTCGCCGGCGATCCTCGCCATCGGCGAACAGGACCTGGGCCTGCAGATGCGCCAGATCCTCGAGGCCAGCGGGCAGAAGGTGCCGGAAGCCAAGCCGATCTTCGAGTTCAACCCGGCCCACCCGCTGATCGAGAAGCTCGACGCGGAAGCCGACGAAGAGCGCTTCGGCGAGCTGACCCACATCCTCTTCGACCAGGCCGCCCTGGCCGCGGGGGACAGCCTGAAGGACCCGGCCGCCTACGTGCGCCGCCTGAACAAGCTGCTGGTGGAGCTTTCCGCCTAACCCTCTGCGAGGGTTGGAACAGACGCCACGATTTCAGTGCTGGAATCGTGGCGTTTTTCATTGCGCAGGACTGTCAAGGACCGCTGCAAGGATATGCCGATGCAGGCCATCAAACGCTCGGCAAGCTGACTCGGCGCAAGCACGAAATGCTGCGCCCCCAAGGGAGAATGGAATGACGCAACCTGTCGCAAGAACTACCGGGGCCTTCGAAGGCTTCGATCTTGAAGGCTTCTGGGACGATGGCGACTACTCGCTCAGCCACTACACCGAGCCAGCCCCCAGCGACGAACTGATTGCGCAGATCGAGGCGGAGTGCGGCTACCGCTTGCCGGATGCCTACGTGGAGCTGGCGCGCCTGCGCAATGGCGGTGCTGTCGAGCGCTGTTGCTATCCGATGGATGAGCCGACCGGCTGGGCCGAGGATCACATCGCGATCACTGGCCTCTACGCCATCGGGCGCACCGCTACCTATTCGCTGTGCGGTGATCTCGGCTCGGCCTTCATGCGCACCGAATGGGGCTATCCCGACATCGGTATCGGTATCGCCAACACTCCCAGCGCCGGGCACGAGATGATCATGCTCGACTACCGCCAGTGCGGGCGGCAGGGGGAGCCACGGGTAGTGCATGTCGATCAGGAAGCCGACTTTGCGATTACCGAGGTCGCGCCGGACTTCGCGACCTTCATCCGCGGGTTGGTCAGCGAGGATGAGTTCAACGACGACGCCGAAACCCTCGAGGCCGACCTGGCCACGGTGCAGCGCGGCACGCTGTCGCCCATCCTGAGCCGCGCGCTGGAAGCAGCGACGGCCGAGCTACCCGATGGCGAGCTGCGAATCCGCCGCCTGGCCGAACGGATCGTCCGCGCCAAGGGCTTCTTCGCCCTGCATGCCGACGCGGATTCGCATTTGATGTACGACGCCATGTTCTGGCTGTTCTCCCATCTCAAGCTCGCCGAGTCGTACGAAGACTTCCATGACTGCTCCCGGGAGCAGAGCGACTACCGGCGCCCCTGCTACACCCTGATGCTGACCACCAGCTATGTGGCCGACCCCTACGGATTCTGCACCGGCGGCTATGCCCCTGGCTTCCTCAGTGACTGGTGGGAGGCACGGCTCGCCGCCGGCAGCATCGTTCACGTCGAGGGTGGCTACCGCTTCGCGGCGGACTATGCGGCTGTGTTGGTTCGTACCCTGGCGGCGATAGACGAACCGTCAATACAGGTCAGCGCTACCGGAGAGTGAGGATGCCCCCGAAGCAGAAGTTCGACTGGAAGGCCCTGGAAAACGTCGCCGTGGACCATGTGGTGAATGCAGTACGCAAGATTCGCCGTGACCATCCGGACGAGACCGTCTACGGCGCGATGTTCCACGAGTTCTACGGCGACGGCTCGGTGCTCTATTGGCCGATGGTGACGGTCGCTACGGAAGAGGTCCTGGCCCAGGTGGCCGCAGACTACGACGACGATGGCGAGGACCTGCGCTGGTCCGGCCCGGACCTAAGCCAGCACGCCGAGGATCATGGCTTCGAGCCGGGCGACGAGCAGGATCAATGGGCGACGCAGTGTGCCGAGTTCGCGCAAGCCACGGCCAAGGGCAGCTTCAGCGCCTGGGAGGCGGTCTATGACCGCTTCCTGCACTGTTTCCCCCGTGCGGCCAAGCGGGCCCGTGCTCAGTTGCTCAAGGAGGGCCTGGTCGACAGGCACTTCATCGCCGTCGCCACCGATGAAGCGGGCGACCTGGTGCCGCTCAGCCTGACCCGCGCGCAGCTGCTGCGGCACTTCCCGATGTACGACGAGGCCGAGCGCGAACGTGCGCGCATCGCGGCGTTGCCACTGGCGGAACAGGTCGCTGAAGTGGTGCCGCAAGCCGTGCGAGCGGTTGCGCCCGGATCGCTGCTCGGCGAGTACGACGCCCTCGTCCGCGCCCTGGGCGAAGCCGCCATACCGGCGCTGCTCGACGTCGTCGCCGGGCGTAGTGCCGGCGAAGCGTGGCAGGCGAGCATGCTGCTGGCCGAGATCAACCACTCGACGCCCGACGTCATCAGCACGCTGGAAACCGCCCTGTGCAGCGCGGCTTCCAGTGAAAGCGAGCGTGCCTGGGCCGCCTCAGCCCTGGCACGGCTCGACCGCATGGACCTGATTGCCGCGCATCTGAACGGCTTGCCCGCCGAAGTGGCCGCGCGTGGGCTCAGCGCTCCCTACCGCTCCTTCCGCGATCGTGGCAAGCACCAGCCCCTGGACTACCGCCCGCTCGAAGCGGTGCTGGAGCAGCACCCGGCTATTGCGCCAGCAGTCGCCGAGGCTTTGGCGCCTGGCTGTGGCTTCTGCACGCTGCAAGCCGACGAAGTGGTGGCGGCGCAACGGGGGCTGACCTCGAAGTGGGCCTTCATCCGCGAGCATGCCCGCGATGTGCTGGAGGAGTTCGAACAGCAGTGATGCTCACCAGACCAACGCGACAAGCCCTGGAACTTCAACGCACACGGGAAGAATCAACATGGGAATCCAGGCCGTCTATCTGAGCGTGGATGACGCCGCGCTCAAGCGCCTCGGCGAAGCGCCGGCTGAAGAGTTGCTCGATCTGGTCGAAGCGCTCGAGGAAGCAGACTGCCCGCAAGTCGGGCTGGACAAGCTGTGGGATGGCCTGCACTTCCTGCTCACCGGCGTATCGGCCAGTTCGCCGATCGAAGGCAACCCGCTCAGCGAAGCGGTGGTCGGCGTGCAGGTCTTCGATTGCGACGATTTCATTGCCTGCACAAGGAGCGAGGAACTGCCGGCTATCGTCGCTGCGCTCGATACGGTGTCGATCGATGAAGCGCTGGCCGCCGCGGATTTTGCCAGGTTCCGCAAGGCCAAACTCTACCCGAAGATCTGGACGGACGATCCTTCGCAGCTCAAGGCTGAACTGGAAGAAGCCTTCCGGGAACTGCGCGACTTCTATCATGTCTGCGCCACTGAGCAGCGACATGTGCTGGTCAGCATCTACTGAAGGGGCGGGCGCAGCCGAGGCCTTGCACTGTGCCTCCTGCTGCCGCTTGCCCTGAAACAATCACCCACCGAACCCGAGATAGTCGAGTAGGCTTGTTCCCGGTTCTATAGGCATCCCCGGCATTTACCAGAGGACTACCCCGATGAGTCAGATCAGCGTGCAACCCGTCGCCTACAGCGTCGATGGCCAGGCCTTCGAAGGCCAGTTGGTATTCGATGCTTCCAGCACTGCGCCGCGTCCCGGCCTGCTGATGGCGCCGAACTGGATGGGCGTCAGCCAGGGCGCCCTGGACACCGCCCGCAAGGTCGCCGAGCGCGGCTACGTGGTGCTGGTGGCCGACCTCTACGGCAAGGATGTACGTCCCAACGGCCCGGACCAGGCTCTCGCCGCCATGATGCCGCTGAAGAACGACCGCTCGCTGCTGCGTCAACGCATGCAGGGCTCGCTCAAGGCGCTGCTGGAGCAGGCCGGCAAGGCGCCGCTGGACACCGCGAAGCTGGCCACCTTCGGCTTCTGCTTCGGCGGCTGCTGCTCCCTGGAACTGGCCCGCGATGGCGCTCCGGTGGCCGCCGCCGTTTCCTTCCACGGCACCCTGGACACGCCGAACCCGGCGGACGCGAAGAACATCAAGGGCGCGGTGCTGGTCCTCGACGGCGCCATCGACCCGCTGGTGCCGCGCGAGCAGCTGGGCGAGTTCGCCAGGGAAATGACCGCCGCCAATGTCGACTGGGCCCTGACCAGCTACGGCGGCGCCGCGCACTCCTTCACCGACCCGCACGCGCAGGTACCGGGCAAGATGCAGTACGACGCCAAGGTGGCGCGTCGCGCCTTCGCTGCGATGTTCGACCTGCTGGACGAACGCTTCGGCGCCTGACCGGGTCGGGGGAGGGCAGCGAGCGGCTCCCCCGTGCCGGATTCAACGCAGCTTGGCCACCTTGAACTCCAGGTCCGGCCAGGCTGGCAGGCCGGCGAAGTCCTCCCGCAGATAGCGCGCCAGCGCGATGATCTGCTCATTGTTCAGGCTGTTGCGGAAGGCCGGCATGTAGCCCAGCTCCGGCCGCGCCGGGTGGCCGATGCCGTCCAGGATCACCCGCAGCAGATTGTCCGGCGTGGCCGCATGCAGGTTGTTGCTCACCGCCAGCGATGGCCGCACGCCATTGAGCTTCGGGCTGTCGCCGTCATGGTGGCAGGCCATGCAGGCGCCATTGAATATCCGACCACCGCTGCCACTGACGGGCTGCAGCGTGCCGTAGGTGCGCTGCTCCAATTCGACGGCCCGTTGCTCCGGTGAGAAGTCGCCGGTTTGCTCCGGGAGGAAGGTCGCAAGATAGCGCGCCATGGCTTGCAAGTCGGCGTCCGGTTGCTGCGTGAGCCCGGCGGCTACCGGCGCCATTGGGCCGGCGGCGGCTCCGTGGTAGCGCGAGAAACCGTTGCGCAGGTAGTCGTACAGCGTCGCCTGGGTCCAAGGGATGGCGGGTTTGCTGCCACCGTTGAGCGGCGGAACCTGCCAGCCGTCCACCGTTGCGCCGGCGAAGCGATCCTTGCCGGTGCGCTCGGCGCCCAGCGCGTTGCGTGGCGTGTGACAGGCGCTGCAATGACCCAGCCCTTCCACCAGATAGGCGCCACGATTCCACGCGGCATCGCGATGCGGCTGCGGCTGGAAGACGCCCTTGTCGAAGAACAGGAAGTTCCAGCCCGCCATGATCCGGCGCTGGTTGTAGGGGAAGGGCAGGCGGTCGTCCGGCGTATCCGCTACGACGGCCGGGCGGGTCATCAGGTAGGCGTACAGGTCGCGCAGGTCTTCGTCTCCGACACGGGTGAACGCGGTATAGGGGAAGGCCGGGTAGAGGTAGTCGCCCTCGCGCGAAATGCCTTCGCGCATCGCCCGCTTGAAGGCTTCGAAGGACCAGACGCCGATACCGGTCTCGCGATCCGGAGTGAGGTTGGAGGTGTAGAGCGTGCCGAAGGGCGTCACCATGGCGCGACCGCCGGTCAGTGGCGCGCCGCCGTCACGGGTGTGGCACACCGCGCAGTCGCCGAGCGCAGCCAGCTGCTGCCCGCGGGCGATGGCTTCGGCGCTGAAGCTTTGGGCAGCCGGCGGGTCGATCGGAGCGATGCTCGGTTTCCCGGTGGCGATCATTCCCGTCACGACGAGTGCAGCCAGCCCGCCGATAATGGCCAGAGAGGTCTTGTTCATGACGCTTGTTTCTCCTGCAGCGCGGCGCGAACCCGCTCGGGCGTGAACGGTGGACGGGTGAAACGCACGCCGGTGGCGTCGTACAGGGCATTGGCGATGGCTGCGGCGCTGGGCACCGAGGTGGACTCGCCGGCCCCCAGCGGCGGGGTGCCGGGGCGGTCGAGCAGGAGCGCGGTGATCTTCGGCACCTGTGGGAACCCGAGGATCGGATAGCCGCCCCATTCCAGGCTGGTGACCCCGCTGCGGTCGAACGTCGAGTACTCCATCAGTGCCCGGCTGGTCGCCTGGATCACGTTGCCGTGGACCTGATGGCGCACGCCGTCGGGGTTGACCATCTGCCCGCAGTCCTGCGCGACGTGGACGTCGGTTACGCGGACGGCGCCAGTGTGCGGTTCGACCTCGACGTCGACGATCCAGGCGGCCCAGGCCGAACCGAACCCCGGGAAGTCGCTGTGGAAGTACCGCGCATAGGCGAAGCCGCGGCCGACCAGCAGATTGCCCTGGCGCGCCTGCGGGTTGGGTGAGGCGCGCGGCTGCCAGTGGGCGGACGCAGCCAGTGCCCTGATCAACGTGACCGCGCGCTCATCGTGCAGGTAGCGCAGGCGGAACTCGATGGGGTCGGCGCCGGCCATCTGTGCCAGTTCGTCGATATAGGACTCGTGGGCGAAGACGTTGGGCAATGCCGACACCCCGCGCATCCACGACGCCCGGACAATGGGCGCGGCGTCGTTGCAGACCACGCGCATGTGCGGGTAGGCATACTGCGGCACGGCGGTGCGGTCGCCCATCCGCGTCACCTGGGGCTTGGCGTCCACCTTCGAGGTGAGCAGCAGCGCGAGGTTGGTGCCGTTGTTGGAGGGGTAGCAGGTGGCGAAGTCGTAGGCGGCCACGTTGCCGTCCTTGTCCAGCCCGCCACGGACTTCGATCAGTTGCGCCGAGCCCTTGGGTTCCCAGCCGTGTTCCTGTTCGCGCATCAATTGCACACGCACCGGGCGGCCGACAGCCAGGGCGAGCAGGGCGGCGTCGGCGGACACGTCATCGGCGCAGTTGCGCCCGTAGCAGCCGGAGGCTTCCATCCTGATGACTTCGACCTGCTCGGGTTGCATGCCCAGCAGCGTTATCAGGTCGGCGCGCAGGTCGTGGGGATTCTGGCTGCCGGACCAGACCTTCATCACGCCGTCCTCGAGGTTTGCCAACGCACAGGACGGGCCGATGGAAGCATGCTGCTGGTAGGGCCAGACGTAGGTGCGCTGCAGCGGACGGTCGACCTGCCTGAGCACGGCATCCATCTGCGCGTCGTCCTGCAGCATGCGTGGCTGCTTGGGGTGCTCGCGGAGGGTCTTTTCCAGGTCGTCGAGGCCCAGCGGCGGCAGGTCGCTCCAGCTTTTCCAGCGGACCTTCAGCGCCCGAGCGATGCGGATCGCCTGCTCTTCGCGCTCGGCCACCACGCCGATGAAGTCCCCGATCACCACCAGGCGGACGAAGCCGGGCAACCGGGCCACGGATTGCTCATCGACTTCCAGCCGGCTCCGGCCCAGGGGCGCGTTGACGTCAGCCCCGGTGTAGGGTGGGCGCACCACGCGGCCGTGGAGCATTCCCGGCAGGCGCATGTCGTGCACGTAGGTCAGCCCCCCGGTGACCTTGGCCGGGATATCCAGGCGCGGTACCGAATGGCCGACCACCCGGTATTCGCTGTGTGCTTTGAGCGGCGCGCTGGCGTCGATCTTCAGCTCGAAGCGCTGCCCTTGCAGCAGCTCGCCATAGCCGATACGGCGCGCCGGTTTGCGTTTGACGAAGATGGCGCCGTCAGCGCAGTCGAGCTGCCGGATGTCGGTCCTCAGGACCTGTGCCGCGCGTTGCATCAGGAATTCCCGCGCTTCGGCCGCCGCGCGCCGCAGGGGAATGGCGCTGACCTGGATGCTCGAGCTGGCGATGGTCGGCCCCTGGTCGGGGGTGTAGCGCGTATCGCCCAGCAGCAGGGTCACCTGATGGATATCGACATTCAGCTCTTCTGCGACGATCTGGCTCAGGGCGGTGCGGATGCCGGTGCCCAGATCGACATGGCCGCAGGCCGCGGTGATGGTGCCGTTGGCGGCGATGGCGATGAAGCTGTCGACCTGATCGAGCGGCAGCGTGGCGTCAGTGCCCTGTGCTAGCGACAGGCGTGGCAGCTGGACGCTGACCAGCAGCACGCCGCCGGCCTTGAGGAAGTTGCGGCGGCTGAGCGGGGTCATGCGGGGCTCCCCTGTCCGTCGTCACCGCTGCGGCCGGCGGCCCTTCTCACGGCGTTGAGGATTTCAATATGGGTGCCGCAGCGGCACAGGTTGTAGGCCAGTTCCTGACGAATCTCATCGTCGCTGGGCTTGGGGTTGCGCGCGAGCAGCGCGGCGCTGGTCATGACCATGCCGTTGGTGCAGTAGCCGCACTGCGCGGCCTGCTCGTCGATGAAGGCCTGCTGCACCGGATGCGGGGCCTCCAGCGTGCCGAGGCCTTCCAGGGTGGTGACCTGGCGCCCCAGGGCGGCAGAGACCGGCGTGATGCAGGAGCGGGTGGCGACGCCATCGAGGTGGACGGTGCAGGCGCCGCACTCGCCCAGGCCGCAGCCGAACTTGGGGCCGTTGAGCTGCAGGTCGTTGCGCAGGACGTACAGCAGGGGCGTATCGGCTGCCACGGCGAGCTGTCGGGGCTGGCCGTTGACGACCAGCGAGAGGGGATCAGCCATGGGGTGGGCTCCTTCCTGAGAGTGTCATGCCCGACACCTGGCGTCGGCCGGGCGTAGGGAAAAGGAAGGAAGTCTTCGGGAGCAGCCTGACGCCAGCTAGGGCGCGCAGGCCGAAAGGGCTGTAGGAATCAGGTGATAGGGGCGCAGGTACTGCGCCCCGTCAGGGATCAGCGTCAGGCGTTGCCGGCGGGAGCCGTGGAGGCCTGGTCGGCGCGATAGCCGCGTGCGCCGAACCAGACGATGTACAGGTAGCACACCAGCGGTACGGCGAAGGAAGGCAGCAGGCCGATACGGTCGGCGAAGAAGGCTTGCACCAGCGGCATCACGGCGCCGCCGACGATGGCCATGCAGAGCAGGCCGGAGCCCTTGCTGGTGAGGTTGCCCAGGCCTTCCAGGGCGAGGGAGAAGATGGTCGGGAACATGATCGAGTTGAACAGGCCGATCAGGATCAGCGCCCACATCGCCACGTGCCCGCCGATGCTCAGCGCGATGCCGATCAGCACGGCGATGGCCACGGCGTTGAAGGCCAGCAGGCGGTTCGGCGCGATGGCGCGCATCAGTGCGCTGCCGATGAAGCGGCCGACCATGGCGCCACCCCAGTAGAACGACAGGTACTTGCCGGCCTGGTCCGCCGGCAGCCCGGCGATATCCGGCTGGCCCATCAGGCTGACCAGGTAGCTGCCGATGGACACCTCGGCGCCGACGTAACAGAAGATCGCGATGACCCCGAAGACCAGGTGGCGGTGGGCGAAGATCGACTGGCGCCCGGCCACGCCGTCGGTGGGCTCGCCGTGGTGGATCTTGGGCAGGCGGAACAGGGCGATCAGCACGGCGATGGCGAACAGCAGGCCGGCCAGCACCAGGTAGGGGGTCTTCACCGAGTCCGCTTCGCTGGCGGCGGAGCTGCCGATCTGCGAGGCGGCGCCGGCGCCGATGGCGAGAATGGTCACCGAGCCCACCAGCGGGCCGACCGTGGTGCCCAGCGAGTTGAAGGCCTGGGTCAGGTTCAGCCGGCTGGCGGCGGTGGCTGCCGGACCGAGTATGTTCACGTAGGGGTTGGCCGCGACCTGCAGCAGGGTGATGCCCGAGGCGAGGATGAACAGCGCGGCGAGGAAGAACGGGTAGGACTGCGCGCCGGCCGCCGGGTAGAACAGCAGGCAGCCGATGCCGGCGGTGGCCAGGCCGACGATGATGCCGCTCTTGTAGCCGACCTTCTCCACCAGTCGCCCGGCGGGGAAGGACATGATGAAGTAGGCGCCGAAGAAGCAGAACTGCACCAGCGAGGCCTCAACGTAGGACAGGGTGAAGACTGCCTTGAGGTGCGGCACGAGGATGTCGTTCAGCGAAGTGATCAGGCCCCACATGAAGAACAGCAGGGTCAGCACGGTGAGGGCGCTGGTGTGGCGGTTGGCGGTCGACTGGTCCATCACGGACTCCTTGGGCCAGAAGTAGCGGGCTTGCCGTCGGCAAGGGTTCGGGGCGCGCGATGGTGCGGCAAGCCGCTGCGCAAGTCCTCAGGCATTCGCCGGTTCTGGCTGCGTGGCGGCGATTTCTGATCGGCGTCTCTGTATGGCTAGCGCGGCAGTTCGATGCGTTCCTGCTCGCCCGGCACCGTCGGCCAGTCACGGGCGGCCCAGCGGGCGCGGGCGCTGTCGATCAGATCGGGGTCGCTGGCGACGAAGTTCCAGTTCATCCGCCGGGGCCCGTCCAGCGCGTCGCCACCGATCATCACGGCGTGGCAGTCGCCACAGGCGGAAAGGGTGAAAGTCTCGCCTTCCGGCAGCACGATCAACTGGTGCAGCGGCAGCGATTCGTCGTCCAGCAGCGCTTCGCCTTCGATCAGGTATAGCGCGCGCTCGGGATGTTCGTCCGGGATCGCCAGGGTCGCGCCGGCGCTGAGTTGCAGGTCGGCGTAGAGCGTCTTCGAACGCACCGGCACCGGCGACTCCAGGCAGAAGCCGGAGCCGGCGATCATGCGGACGCGCACGCCCAGGCTGTCGCTCTCCGGCAGGCTGGCGCTGGCGTGGTGGCTGTAGCTGGGTTCGCACCCTTCCAGCTCGCGCGGCAGGGCCAGCCAGACCTGCAGACCATGCAGGCGCGAGCCGCTGTGCAGCAGGTCGGCCGGGGTCCGCTCGACATGGGCGACGCCGCGCCCGGCGGTCATCCAGCTGACGTCGCCGGGCAGCACGAGTTGGTCCGAGCCGAGGCTGTCCTTGTGCTGGACCTGGCCTTCGAACAGGTAGGTGAGGGTGGACAGGCCGATGTGCGGGTGCTGGCGGATGTCCATGCCGTGCTCCGGCGCGAAACTGCTCTCGAGCATGTGGTCGAAGAACACGAAGGGCCCGACGCTGCGGCGCTGGGCCGAGGGCAGGGGCCGCAGGATAGGCACGCCCTCGACGTCTTCGGCGCGTGGGCGGATGGCTAGCAGGCTGTCGCTCATGATGGTGTCCAGTGGTCCGATCCACGCATGATAGACGCTTGGCGCCGCACCGACCCGCGCGGCGTCAAGCTGTCATCAGGCTGTCACGGCGATGTCATAGCCTCGCGCGGACCCCAACAAGGAGCGCGACATGTCCATTTCCCGCCTGCCAGCAGTCCTGGCTCTCTCCCTGACTTGTGCCTTCGCTTCCTCGGCCTTTGCCGAAGTGCGCGTCAACGGCCCGGTGGAGTACGGCGTCTTCGTCAGCAACTACAAGGATTACCAGCCCGGTGAGCGCGTGCTGACCAGCAGCAAGGAGCAGCTGGAGTCCACGACCCGCGTTCCGGCCAAGCTGGGCACCAAGTTCGGCATGCGCTACCAGCTCAGCGGCAAGCAGGAAGGCGACACCCCGCTGACCCTGCTGTACTTCACCCCTGGCGTGGTGACCCCGGACGGCCAGCGCCACGACAAGCTCGAGGTCGTGCAGAAGCTGGTCGTGGGCGCGCCCACCGACGTGATGGCCTACCAGTTCACCGAGAACCACGAGGTGGTGCAGGGCCAGTGGCGCTTCATGGTGTTCCAGGGCGACCGCCTGCTGGCAGAGAAGACCTTCACCGTCGAGTAAATCTCGCTGTGTGAACTCTCTGTAAGAGAAAAGCCCGGCCATGTGTCGGGCTTTTCTTTGCCCGTTGAAAGGCACGGATTACATCCTTTCCATTGGCAGGGGAGAAACAGTTTGTTACTTTGCCTGCACGATAGTCCCAACTCCCGGCGTGCAAGCAGAAGAGGAGAGGGGGCCAAGGCGCCCGCAAGCGCTCTGGCAGGAGTGTTACTGCACGGTGGCCCGGTTATTCCGAGGTCGTCGGCAGCCGAGAAACGAATAAGAACAGCGCCGGCCGCAATGACCGGGGCGATAAATCTTGGCCATGGAGGTAATGCTGTCTATGAACAGTCGATTGGGTGCGCGTTCGTCCATTTTCTGGGCGCCGCGGCGGGCGGGGGCGGTAATGGGACTCTTGCCGCTGCTGGTGGCGGGGTCGGCCCAGGCCCTGGAGTTCAAGCTGGCCGAGAACGAGATCACCGGCTCGCTCGACAGTACGTTGTCCTACGGCGCCATGTGGCGCGTGCAGGGGCGTGACAAGAGCAACATCAGCGACATCAACGCCGACGACGGCAACCGCAACTTCGATACCGGCCTGGTCTCCCAGGTCTTCAAGCTCACCTCCGATCTCTCGGCCAAGTACCAGAACTACGGCCTGTTCATGCGTGGCACTGCCTATTACGACACGCAGATCATGGACAAGCGTAACGACTACTACGACACCACCAATGGCGTGGAGCGTCCCAGCCAGTCGTTCCCGCAGGACGATCATTTCACCGACGACACCCGCCACATCGCCGGGCGCAAGGCCGAGCTGCTGGATGCCTACCTGTCCGGCAGCTGGGACGTCGCCGAGCACCCGCTGACCGGCCGCGTCGGCCGCCAGGTGCTGAACTGGGGCGAGGGCGTGTTCTACCGGGGTGGCATCAACACCATCAACCCGGTGGACGCCGCGCGCTTCCACCTGCCGGGCTCGGAACTCAAGGAAGTGCTGGTGCCGACCGAGGCGCTGAGCCTCAACTTCGGCCTGACCGACGACCTCTCCATGGAAGGCTTCTACCAGTGGAAGTGGAAGGAGACCCGCCTGGACTCGGTAGGCACCTACTTCTCCGACACCGACCTGTTCAGCGACGGCGGCAACACTGCCTACACCACCGAGGACAACCCGCTGATCAAGGAGCTGCTGGCCGGCTACCCGACCGTGGCTTCCCTCGGCCTGCTGGGCAACGGGCCGCATGGGCCCAACTCCTACCTGAACCCCAATACCGGCACCTTCAAGGTCGCCAACGTCGGCAAGGACATCGAAGCCAGCGATAGCGGCCAGTTCGGCGTGGCGTTCCGCTACATCGCCGAGGAACTGAACTCCACCGAGTTCGGCTTCTACTTCGTCAACTACCACGCCAAGGAGCCGCAGATCGCGGTCGACCTGCGCGGTTACCAGGGGGTTGATGTCGACGAACTCAACTCGCTGCTCGGCCCGCTGGGCCTGGGCGAAGCGGTGCCGGGGCTGGCCACGCTGGACATGGCGAGCAACGCCGAAGCACGCCGTGACTACGTCGAAAACATCCGTATGTACGGCTTCAGCTTCAACACGACCCTGGGCGACGCCTCGGTGTCCGGCGAGATTGCCTACCGGCCGAACATGCCGATCAGCATCTCCGCTACCGACGACCTGCTGGGCGACCTGCTGACCCAGGGCGTGCTTGGCCAGACCAACCTGTTCGATGCCAACACGCCGGCCGGCCAGGCCTGCGCCCCGGTGGCCGGCAAGCAGCTGTGCCGTGGCGAGCTGTTCGAGAACTACGAGCGTGCCGAGACCTACAACATCTCGCTGTCGACCATCTACAACTTCGGCCCGCACCTGACCTTCGACTCCATGACCGGCGTGGCCGAGCTGGCCTCCGAGCACATCCGCGGCAGCAGCCTGGAATACACCGCCTGGGACGGCAGCAAGCGCAAGTTCGTCGGCGCCCAGGACAAGGCCTACGTCGGCGGCAATGACGATGACGTGCAGATCAGCCGCGACAGCTACGGCTACACGCTGCTGCTCACCGGCAGCTGGAACGACGTCTACGCTGGGGTGAAGCTTTCGCCTTACGCCGTCTACCAGGAGGACTTCAGCGGCAACTCCGACCGCACCGGCAACTTCATCGAAGGCCGCAAGGCCTACACCCTCGGCATCGACGCCAGCTACCTGAACACCTTCGAGGTCGGCACCCAGTACACCAGCTACTACGGCGCCGGCTCCAGCAACTCCGCGCGTGACCGCGACAACGTCTCGATCACCGCGAAATACTCGTTCTGATCCGGAGAGAACCATGTACAAGAAGAGTTCCCTGATCGTCCTTGCCACGCTGACGGCCCTGGCCGTCACCGATGCGCGTGCAGCCGTCTCGGCCGACCAGGCCGCCCAGCTCAAGAGCAGCCTGACGCCCATGGGCGCGGAAAAGGCCGGCAATGCCGTTGGCAGCATTCCCGCCTGGAGCGGCGGCCTGACTTCTGCGCCCGCCGGCTACAAGGGGCCGGGCTCGCACCATGTCGACCCGTTCGCCGGCGAGAAGCCCAAGTTCGTCATCACCAAGGCCAACCTCGACCAGTACAAGGCCAACCTGACACCGGGGCAGATCGCGCTGTTCAACGCCTACCCGGACAGCTACCAGATGCCGGTCTACGAGACCCACCGCACCGGCTCGGCGCCGCAGTGGATCTACGACAACATCTACAAGAACGCCACCAGCGCCAAACTGGTGGAAGGCGGCAACGGCTTCTCCGATGCCTACGGCGGCGTGCCGTTCCCGATCCCGCAGAGCGGCGTGGAAGCTGTGTGGAACCACATCGCCCGCTACCGTGGTACCTACATCGTGCGGCGCTCATCCCAGGCCGGTGTACAGCGTAACGGCGCGTACGCGCTGGTGACCTCGCAGGACGAGGCGCTGTTCCGCTTCTACGACCCCAAGGGCAGCTTCGAGAAGCTCGGCAACACCATGTTCTACTACATGACCTTCACCACCGCCCCGGCCCGCCTGGCCGGTAACGGCGCGCTGGTGCAGGAGACCCTCGACCAGGTCAAGGAGCCGCGCCAGGCCTGGGGCTACAACCCCGGCCAGCGCCGCGTGCGCCGCGCCCCGACGCTGGCCTACGACACCCCGATCGAAGACTCCGATGGCCTGCGTACCGCCGACGACACCGACATGTACAACGGCGCGCCGGATCGCTACGACTGGACCCTGGTGGGCAAGAAGGAAATCTACATCCCCTACAACAACTACCAGATCACCAGCCCGGAGGTTAAGTACAAGGACCTGCTCACCCCAGGCCACGTCAATCCCAAGTACACCCGCTACGAGCTGCACCGCGTCTGGGTGGTGGATGGCAAGCTGAAGGCCGGCGCGCGGCACATCTACTCGCGCCGCACCCTCTACCTCGACGAGGACAGCTGGGGCGCCGCCGTGGTGGACCAGTACGATGGTCGCGGTGAACTGTGGCGTGTGTCGCTGGCCTACCTGAAGAGCTTCTACGAGCAGCCGATGGTGTGGACTGCGCTGGACACCTTCCACGACCTCCAGGCACACCGCTACAGCATCCAGTGGCTGGACAACGAGGAGCCGGGCACCGCTGACTTCAGTCAGCCGGCGCCGGACGATTCCAACTTCAGCCCGTCGGCGCTGCGCCGCAAGGCATCGCGCTAAGCGTGTGAACGACAAAGGCCCCGAAAGGGGCCTTTGTCTTTTTCGTCTCCCGGGCGCTGTGACGGGTCAGGCAGGCGCTCCGGGTAGGATGGCGTGGAGCGCAGCGATACCCATCGTCCGGCAGCGCTCCGAACCTTCCGCTACGCCCGTGCCTGTGCCTGTGCCTGTGCCTTTGCCCGAGACCGAGCTTCGGCGGCGGCGTACAGCTGGGCTGAATCTTTTGCGAGGTATTCCAGGCAGGCGAATGTGCCGGCCAGCACATCCGTCGACGGATTCCCGTGGTCGGAAATACCGGCGAGGAAAGTGAGCATATTGCACAGGGCCTGATGACGGCAGTCGGCGGCGTCTTGGAGCGACAGGTTGGAGATGTCGTCTTTCAGGTGGAGCAAGGTAGGGGCGGAAAAAGTCATGGTTGAGTACTCGATTTTGGTGAGTTTCCACGCCCTGACGCCAATCAGGGTGGGCGGACCGTACAGGTTGGCGTAACCGGGATCGAGCAACCGGCGCATCCGAAGATGCCCTGCACGGTCCCCCCATAACGCGGGTGCAACCATGCATAGCTACCAAGCAATGCTTAGCGGCTACTCGACCTTACCGGGACGCCAATCCCGAACTGCCCAGGTGGGGCAGCGAGGCAAAGTTAGGGACTCAAGGAGAGGGTGTCAATCCAGCCGTGCTGGCCGTGAGGTCGGGCGGATTAAACGCGTCGCTGTATGCGCCCTGCGGAGTGCGCAGGCTCGGAAGTGCGGCGCCGGACGGGCTTGATGGGTATCGCTGCGCTCCACGCCATCCTACGTCGAGCCTGGATCATTTTCGGCGCCGGGTAGGGCTGAGATCGTAGGGCGGGCTTCACGCCATCGGCGGCAACCGCCGCTTCACGGGGCTCTTCTTGACGATGGCGGTGTTGGTCTCGGCGAAACCGTTTAGGTGATCGAGAATCTCGTCCAGTTGCTCCATGGAGCGCACGCACATCCTGGCGTAGAAACAGTCCTCGCCAGTCACCTTGTCGCACTCGGTGAATTCGGGGATCGCCAGGATCTGCTTCTCCACGTCCTGCAGTTTCCCCGGCAGCGGGCGCACCCGGACGATGGCCTGTAGCTGGTAGCCGAAGGCGCGCGGGTCGACGTTCACCGTGTAGCCGGTGATCACCTGGCGCTCCTCGAGCTTGCGCAGGCGCTCGGCGACGCTGGGCGAACTCAGGCCGCTGACCTGGGCCAGGGCCTTGAGGGAAAGGCGCGAATCCTCCATCAGCGCGGAGATCAGCAATTGGTCGATGTCGTCGGTCATCTTTGCCTAGAAAGGTGAAGTCGAAGAGTTGCCTTGATAATAAAGGTGATATCTGGGATTTGCCTGCGCCAGGCGATGGAGTGCACGAATCCGCCTGTTCATACTGATCACCAACAAGCGGAGGTGATCCATGAACGAATCCATCAGACGCGGCACCCTGGAAATGATCAGCGCCATGCTGATCTGCGGCACCATCGGCTGGCTGGTGGTGGTCTCGGGCCAGCCGGTGCTGGACGTGGTGTTCTGGCGCTGCGTGTTCGGCGCCGCGACGCTCCTGGTGATCTGCGCGGCCATGGGATTCCTGCGCCCCGGCATTCTCACCCGCGCCACCTTCGGCTTGGCGCTGCTCAGTGGCGCGGCCATCGTCGGCAACTGGGTGCTGCTGTTCGGCTCCTACTCGCGGGCGTCCATCGCCATCGGCACGGCGGTCTACAACGTGCAGCCGTTCCTGCTGGTGCTGCTGGGCGCGCTGTTCCTCGGCGAGAAGGTCACTGCGCAAAAGCTCGCCTGGCTCGGCGTTTCCTTCGTCGGCATGCTGGCCATCGTCAGCGCACACGGCGAGGCGGGGCAGGTGGGCAGCGACTATCTGGGCGGCATCGCCCTGGCCCTCGGCGCGGCGGCCCTGTATGCGGTGGCGGCGCTGATCATCAAGCGCCTGACCGGCGTGCCGCCACACCTGATCGCGCTGATCCAGGCGGTGACCGGCGTCCTGCTGCTGGCGCCCTGGGCGAACCTGTCGCCATTGCCGCAGGCCACCAGCGCCTGGGCCAGCCTGGCGACCCTGGGTATCGTGCATACCGGCATCATGTACGTGCTGCTCTATGGCGCGATCCAGAAACTGCCCACGGCGCTGACCGGCGCGCTGTCGTTCATCTACCCGATCGCCGCGATCTTCGTCGACTGGTTCGCCTTCGGCCACCGCCTGACGCCATTGCAATGGCTAGGCGTGGCCGCCATCCTGCTGGCCGCCGCCGGCATGCAGCGCGGCTGGAGCCTGAACCTGAGGCGCCTGGCCTGGCGCTGAAATCCGTGCTTGCCTGACAATGCCGGGGAACCTGTGCCGCCGGGCACAGGTCCTGTAGGCGGCAGAAATCAAGCAAGGAACGGACTATGACTGCGGCTGCCCTGACGGCAGATTCATTCAGCCTGAAAAGGCCTTCATCACGATTCATTCATCTGCTGGGCGTGGCCGCGCTGCTGGCGCTGGCCGGCTGCAGCAGCCGCGCACCCAGCGTGCCGGAGCCGACCCCGGAAGAGGTGCGCGGCAAGCTGGTCAAATTGATTCCCGCTGGCGCATCAGACCGCCAGGGCTGGGCGAAGGACATCCAGGTTGCCTTCACCACCCAGCGCATTCCGGCGACCACCGAAAACCTCTGTTCGGTCGTGGCGATCACCGAGCAGGAGTCCAACTTCAAGGCTGACCCGCCCGTGCCAGGACTGGGCAAGATAGCCCGCGCCGAGATCGACCGGCGTGCGAGCAAGGTGCATGTGCCGGGCTTCCTCATCGATACGGCGCTGGCGCTGAAATCGCCGAACGGCCGCACCTACAGCCAACGCCTGGCGAGTGCGAAAACCGAGCGGGAGCTGAGCGCGATCTTCGATGACTTCATCGGCGGGGTACCGCTGGGCCAGCAGCTGTTCGGCCGCTTCAACCCGGTGCATACCGGCGGGCCGATGCAGGTCAGCATCGAATTCGCCCAGGCCCATGCCGAAGGCTATCCGTACCCGGTGGACGGCAGCATCCGCCGCGAGGTGTTCAGCCGTCGTGGCGGCATGTACTTCGGCATCGCCCATCTGCTCGGCTACCCGGTGAACTACCCGCGCCAGCTGTACCGTTTCGCCGACTTCAACGCGGGCTGGTACGCCAGCCGAAACGCGGCGTTCCAGCGCGTGGTGGCGGACCTCACCGGCATCACCCTGGCACTGGATGGCGACCTGATCCTCTACGGCAGCTACGACGCCGGCAGCACTGAAAAGGCGGTGCGCACACTGGGGCCGAAGCTGGGCATGAGCGAAAGGGAAATCCGCCGCGACCTGGAGCTCGGCGACAAGCCGGAGTTCACAAAGTCGGAGCTCTACACCAAGGTCTTCGCGCTGGCCGAACGCGCTGCTGGCAAGTCGATGCCGCGGGCGATGCTGCCGGGCATCACGCTGCACAGCCCGAAGATCACCCGCCAGCTCACCACTGCCTGGTTCGCCCAGCGCGTCGACGAGCGCTACCAGCGCTGCCTGGGGCGGGCGCCGTAGTGCTTGATCAGTCGCCCTCGGCGGGGTCGCAGACGCCGCTGTCGCCGTTCGGGCCGGTGTAGGAGACGCTGACAGTACCGTCGTCGTTGGTGCTGATCTGCACGGTCACGCCTTCACCCTTGGCGACCACGGTGCTGTCGGTGTTCTGCGTGACCTTGGCTTCCTGGCCATTGATGTAGACCGGCCCGTTCTCGTCGGTGTGGATCTGGATATCGTTCGGGCAGTCGTAGTTGAGCATGGGGATGGCGGCAAAGGCGGGCTGCACAACGATCAGCGATGCGGCGATCAGTAGCGATTTCATGGCGTCTCCCAGACGAATGCAGGCACGGCGCATGGCCGTGCGGACATTCTCAGCTTAGTGCAGCCGCCGTTGGCCGCTACAGCGGCAAGGGACGCAGGCGCGCCGCCGGTTCTGCTTCGGTGCCGCGCAGGACGAGGCGGGTGATGGTCGCCGCTGCCGCCTCGAAGTCATCGGCGGCGGGTTGCGCCTTGCCGGTAATCATCGCGATCTGCCAGTCGAAATCGACGTAGGTGCGGGTGGCCGCGGAGATACTCAGCAGCAGGTGCTGCGGGTCTACCGGGGCGAGCAGGCCGCGGTCGATCCAGGCGGCGATGCACTCGACGTTGCGGCGCGACCCCGCGCGCAGGCGCTGCAGCCACTCCGGCGGCAGGTGCGGTGCGCCGTGGAGCATTTCGCTGGCGAACACCTTGTAGGCGTGCGGCCACTGCCGGGCTATGTGCAGGCGCGCGCGAATATGCGCGGGCAGCGCCCAGGCGGGGTCGTCGCACTCGCGCAGCAGGGCGGCGGCTTCCAGCACCGCGTCCACCACGTTTTCCAGCAGGCGCAGGTAGAGGTTCTCCTTGCTCTGGAAGTAGTAGTAGACGTTGGACTTGGGCAGCTCGGCGCGGCTGGCGATGTCCTGGGTCTTGGCGGCGGTGAAACCCTTCTCGGCAAACTCTTCGCCTGCGGCCAGCA
Organism: Pseudomonas sp. PDM22; assembly: GCF_014851965.1. Classification (NCBI taxonomy): domain Bacteria; kingdom Pseudomonadati; phylum Pseudomonadota; class Gammaproteobacteria; order Pseudomonadales; family Pseudomonadaceae; genus Pseudomonas; species Pseudomonas sp. PDM22. Next base: position 139,855 of record NZ_JACVAR010000006.1, on the reverse strand, counting down.
GGATGCGCTGGCGGTTGCGATCACGGATGCTGAGGGCAGGGCGTTGTCGGCGTCGCGTCGGGGCAGGCGCGGTCTGGGGCATGGGAAAACATCGGGGCAGTGAAACGAAGATTCAGAATATAACTTTCTATATAGCGATTGCCACCCACCGGCTTGACTGGCGGATGGCCATTTATCCGCCAGTAGATTGAACCTGCCGTATGACGGATCTGTCAGACCAAATCTGAAACCTGGGAAGGGTCTGAAATGCTGTTCGTAGTCATGCTGGGCGGACGCCATCCGCGTGCGCGGATCGAAATCCACGATGTGGCTTTCGTCATTGGCGACAACCTGAAATCCACCTACCCGCAATTGCGCGAGTCCTGGTTCGGTAGCCCGGATGGCCTGCACATCGACTCCTGGCTGGAAGTGGACGGCGTCGAGGCCTACCGCGTCGAGTTCAGCGAGGCAATGCCGGCGCCGGGCGAGCAACGGCTGTTCTTCGTCAACCTGGGCGGCTATGAACTGGGCAGCTTCGGCGAGGCGCACCAGTACGTGCTGGTGGCCGCGCGCGACGCCGCCGACGCCAAGGTGCGCGCCAAGCGTCGCATGCCGCGCAGCTGGGACAAGGCGCACACTGACGCGGTGATCGACGTCGACGACTGCATCGCCATCGACCAGGTCGGCGGGCGCTACGTGCACCTGGTGGAAGGCGAAAGCCGCGGCATTGTGCAGCGCAGCGACTACATCGTGTTGTGAGCCTTCATGCTGCTGACACGGCCCTGTCATAAAACCTGACGTATATAGGGCGCATAGCCGCCCCCGTGCCGAGGTAAAGATGACCGAGAAACGCCGAGTCCTGTTCGTCTGCATCGCCAACGACGCCCGCTCGCCGATGGCCGAAGCACTGCTGCGGCACGCCGATGGCGAGCATTTCGAAGCGTTCAGCGCGGGCATCCACCCGACCGCCATCGACCCCCGCGTGCGCAACGTGCTGGAGCACGCCGGTATCTCCGCCGAAGGCCTGCGCAGCAAGTCCATCGACGAATTCCGCGGCCAGCACTTCGATTACCTGATCGACCTGTGCGACAAGTCCACCGACGAGGGCGACGAACTGCCGACCTCCAGCGAAGTGATCGTGTGGAACTTCGCCGATCCGGCCCACAGCGAACAGCACGACCCGTTCCGCCACACCCTGCAGGAAATCAGCGATCGCCTGAAGCTCTTCGAAATGGTGAAGAACCGCGACTGAAGCTTCCGGCGATGACAAAGCAAAAAGCCCGCACGGATGCGGGCTTTTTGCTTCGTAGGCCACAGGATTTCGCCGTTGCCTGGGGAGGATTGGCGGCGGATTCCCGTAGAGATGGGGCGCTGGTCCTTCAGCGCAAGGGCATTCTGGCCACTCCGCATGACAGAGCGGTGACCGTCCGGTGAACAGGTGATGGCAATACGCTGGCGGCCCTGTATCACTCGGCGGCATGAGCACTATCGATCCCGACAAGTGGTCAGGCGCGGAGTGCCTCGATAGAGTCACGGTCAAAGTCATGTCCGCGGCGTTGCGTGTCAGCGCCTGTGTGACCCGAATCGGAGTGCCTATGAAGTCCCTGTCAGATATTGCCTTCTCCATGCTCGACCTGGTGCCCGTGCGCGACCAGGGCAGCGCTGCCGAGGCGCTGAACAACGCCGTCGAGGTTGCCCGGCACGTCGAGCGCCTGGGCTTTACCCGCTACTGGCTGGCGGAGCACCACAACATGGACGGCATCGCCAGCTCGGCCACCGCCGTGCTGATCGGCCACATCGCCGGCAAGACCGAGCGCATCCGCGTCGGCTCCGGCGGGGTGATGCTGCCCAACCATCCGCCGCTGGTGGTGGCGGAGAACTTCGGCACCCTGGAAACCTTGTATCCCGGCCGCATAGACCTGGGTCTGGGCCGCGCGCCCGGCGCCGACCAGGCGACCATGCGCGCGCTGCGTCGCGATCGCCTGGGCGACGGCGCGGACTTCCCCGAGCAGGTTGCCGAACTGGAAATGCTCCTCGGCCCGCGCCGCTCGCAGCAGTCGCTGCTGGCAATTCCGGGGGAGGGCACCAACGTGCCGATCTGGTTGCTCGGCTCCAGCCTGTTCAGCGCCCATCTGGCCGCGCAGAAGGGCCTGCCCTACGCCTTTGCTTCGCACTTCGCGCCGCGCTACCTGCACGACGCGCTGCGCATTTATCGCGAGAACTTCCAGCCCTCGGCGGTGCTCGACAAGCCCTACGCCATGATTGGTGTGCCGCTGGTGGCCGCGCCGACCGACGAGGAAGCCGAATACCTGGCGACCACCGCCTTCCAGCGCGTATTGGCGCTGATCCGTGGCGACAGCCTGAAACAGAAACCGCCGGTGAAGAGCATGGCCGGCTTGTGGCTGCCCCATGAGCAGGATGCGGTGGGCAATTTCTTCGGCCTGGCGGTGATCGGCGGCCCGGAGAAGGTGCGCAGCCGCCTGGAAATCCTGCTGGAGCAGACCGGTGTGGACGAGATCATCTTCACTAGCGACATCTACGACCACGAGCTGCGCCTGCGCTCGCTGGAGATCGTTGCCGGCCTGCGCTGATCGAGGCTCTTCGTAGGACCGAGGGGGGCGCCTAGCCCTTGCTCGCGAATGGTCTCGCAGCGGGGCTGGGTTCGCGAGCAAGCTCGCTACTACAGGACTGCGCCGAGCCTCGCCTTCAGGATCGCCCCATCGGCGCGATCGCGGGCATGGCCCGCTCCTACAGGGAGATTCAGCGTCCGAGAATGGCGTAGGAGCAACTGTCTTTCCCTGGTAGTTCCGTGTTTGTGCTTCCCCCCCTCACCCCAGCCCTCTCCCTCAGGGAGAGGGAGCAAATCGTGCCGGCTGACGCTGTGGTTTCATCCGGCACCGAACGGTCCCCTCTCCCCCTGGGAGAGGGTTAGGGTGAGGGCCGATCCGAGCGCAGATCTATCCGGTAGGAGCGGACTTTGTCCGCGATAGTGTCCGGCGCGATGCAGGCCAATCGCGGACGGAGTCCGCTCCTACCCATCCGCCTGCATCGGCAGAAACCTGCGGCAGCAAATGGGGGGGCCTCAGGCCTCGCCGTCGTCCTTCTTCTTCAGCAGATCCGCCAACCCGGCCAGGCCCTTGTGGGTGACCTTCGGCCCTTTCGCGCCCGCGTCGTTGCTGTTCTGGTAATGCAGGTCCACCTGTCGCTGGTGCTCGTTGTCGTGGCAGAACAGGCAGAGCAGCTCCCAGTTGGAGCCATCCTCGGGGTTGTTGTCGTGGTTGTGGTCGCGGTGGTGGACGGTCAGCTCGCGCAGGCGCACGCCGCTGAACTCGCGGGCGCAGCGCCCGCAGATCCAGGGGTACATCTTCAGGGCTTTTTCGCGGTAGCTGGTTTCGCGGCGGCGCTGGGCTTCGGCGAGGACGGCGTCGACTTTGCTGGTGGGCTGGTTCATGGCTCGTAGAAGAGAGTGTGGAATCGGACTTCCAGCATAAGTCCGCTGCCGCGCGCTGGCTACGGCCTGGGCGTATCCGGGCGCGACCAGATCCACAGGTTGCCAACTGCCATGCCGAGGATCACTGCATACAGCCAGAGGCCGTGGGGCAGGGTGATCAGCATGATCGCAAGCGCCACGAGCATCGCGAGGCTGGCGCTGATCTTGGCGCGGCGCGCGACGGCGCGGCCATTGCGCCAGTTGTGCAGGATGGGACCGAACAGCCGGTGGTTCTCCAGCCAGGCGGACAAGCGCGGCGAACTCTTCGACGCGGCCCAGGCGGCTAGCAGGACGAACTCGGTGGTCGGCAACCCCGGCACCACCAATCCCACCATGCCCACACCGAGGCTGGTGTAAGCCAGCAACGCGAATGCCAGTCGGGCCAGCCGCGAGCGCGCGGGGCCGAAGGGATTGGCGCGCGCCGCATCGGCAGGCGCGCGCTCGAGGGCCTCAGACGGTGGCGGGAGCACTGTCGTAGCTGTGTTGCAGCAGTTGGGAGAAACGCTCGAAAGCGGCCACGGCGCCGGCTTCGGCTTCGCGCTCTTCGGCTTCGCTCAGCTCCAGGCCGTCGAGGGTGCGGGTGAAGCGCTTCCAGCCTTCGGCACGGCCGCCTTCGGGCTCGCCCAGGTGACGGGCGCCGGTGTTCTCGTCCAGGCCCAGCGCGGCAACGCGCTTGATCAGGAAGGCGGCGCCGAGCTTGGAACCTTCGGAGACGAACAGCCAGCCCAGGGCATGGGCCTGGCTCGGGTTGCTGATGGCGCCGGCAACCGGGGCGGGCACTTGGGTGTCGAGGTCGGCCAGGTCCAGGCGGGCCTGTTCGGCGCGGCAGCGCTGCGGCAGGTCGGGGAAGATCTTGCCCAGCTCGGCGTCCTGATACAGGGCCTGCAGCTCGGACTGGAACAGGTACTGGGCGACCACGAAACGGGCGAAACGCTCGCGGCTGGAGAAGGGCTCGCGGGCCTTCACGGCGTGGTCGAGACGCTCGTGGGGGGCGTGGGTCAGCGCGTTCAGGCGCTGCGAGCGCAGGGCGGGGAGTTCCAGGGTGGTCATGTCCAATTCCTTGAAATTACAGGTCTTTACAGACGAGACGAACGAGTTCGGGGAAAGCGTAAAGATTGTCGGGTGTTCACCGGGTGGTGCCGGAGCGAAGCGGGTTCGCGAGCAAGCTCGCTCCTACAGGGATCGCGCTTTTCGTAGGAGCGAGCTTGCTCGCGAACAAAGCGGGCACCGGATTCACCAGGAGCCCCGCGCCACATTGGGTGGCGGATAACCTGTTCCAGGTTATGCGCCCTACGTTCAGACAGGGCGCTTGCGCATCAGATATCCCACACCAGGTTGATCGCGAAGTTGCGGCCCGGCTGGGTCAGGCGGTCGAGGTTGGCCGGGGCCAGTACCGAGGCTTCGCCGACGCCGTCGTAGCCGCGCACGTCATCCCACAGCCAGTACTTCTTGTCGGTGAGGTTGTACAGGCCGGCGTTGAGGGTCAGGTCGTCGGTCAGCTTGTAGTAGCCGGTCAGGTCGAGGATGCCGAAGCCCGGGGTCTTGAACTGGCTGCTGGTGCCGTCGGGGGCGTTGAACTGGCTGTCGTCGACGCGGGTCTTGCGCTTGACCAGGGTCCAGTCGAGCAGGGCGCCGTAGCGGCCGGCCTGTTCGTCGTAGCCCAGGCCGAACACACCGGTGAGCGGGTTGACGCTGTTGATCGGCTCGCCGGTGTCCTTGTTGCGGCCGTAGGCATAGGCCACCGAGCCCTTGGTGTAGAGGCCCTGCGGCGCGCCGAAGGCGCCCAGTTCCAGGCGGCCCTTCAGCTCCACGCCCTTGATGATGGCGTTCTTGATGTTGTTGCTGGTGAAGGTCGGCTCGTCGTAGCCGGGGGTGATGGCGTCTTCGTTGATGAAGTCGCGGTACTTGTTATAGAAGACCGCCACGTCGAACGAGCCTTCCTCGAAGTTGCCGCGCAGGCCGGTCTCGTAGCTCTGGCTGCGTTCCGGGTCCAGGTCCGGGTTGGGCTCTACGCGGTAACCGGTGGTGGGGTTGTCGAAGCGGCCGTAGAGCGCCTTGGCGGTCGGGGTGCGGAAGCCCTGGGCGTACTGGCCGTACCACAGGTAGTTGTCGTTGAACGAATAGGTCACGCCGAGCTTGGGCGAGAGCTGGTGCCAGCTCTTGTCTTCGCTGCTCACTTCGCCTTCGCCGCTCTGGTCGACGGTGTTGAGGAACTCGTCGGTGATGTGCGGCTTCAGGCGGGTGTGGTCGTAGCGCAGGCCGGGCAGGAAGGTCCAGTCGTTCCAGCGGATCTCGTCCTGGGCGAACAGGGCGTAGGTGTCGATGGTCGGATCGGGAAAGTCGCTGCTGCGGGCCAGGCGGTCGGAGGCCACCGAGCTCGGGCCGCCGATGGTGGTGCAGGTGCGGCTGACGGCCAGGCAGGTGGCGTCGCCTTCGCGGTAGCCAGTGACCTTCTGGCGCTTGAGGGTGGTGCCGTAGGTCAGCAGGTGGTCGGTGTCGCCCAGGGCGAAGGCCTTGTCCATCTGCAGGTCGAGCACCCACTGGCGCTCCTTGTACTGGGTCTCGCGGGTCCGCAGCACCTGGCGGGTGATCGGGTAGTAGAACTCGTCGGTGCTCTGGTCGGTCTTGGCGATCTGGTAGTTGAAGGTCCACTTCAGGTGGTCGGCCACCGCGCTGTCCAGCAGCATCTGGTGTTCCAGGCCGTAGCGTTCGCGGGTGATGGTGTCGTTGCCGGTGCGCCACTGGTACATGCCGCCGGGCAGCACGCTGTCGGGGATGGTCGGTGCGCCGTTGAAGTACGGGCCGCCGTAGGCGCTCTTCTGGTCGGTGTCGACGTCGTCCTTGTACTTCTCGTAGACCAGGCCGAAGCGGTTGCCTTCGGCGTAGTTCCAGCCAAGCTTGGCCAGCACGTTGGTGGTGCGCACGTCTTCGGGGTTGGCTTCGGTGCGCGAAAGGCCGGTGCCGCCAGTGCTGCCGTAGGACTCGGTCTCGTGGCCGTTGCGCTGGCTCAGGTGCAGCAGGCCGTCGAAGTCGTCGTGGCGGCCGGCGACGGTGGCGGAGGTCAGCCAGCTGTCATCGGCGGAGCTGTAGCCGGTCTTCAGGCGCGCGCCGACGTCCTGGCCGTCCTTGATGATGTCGTCCGGGTCGAGGGTGAAGTAGCTCACCGCGCCGCCGATGGCGTTGCTGCCATACAGGGCCGAGGCCGGGCCGCGCAGAACTTCCACGCGCTTGACGATTTCCGGGTCGACATAGTTGCGCTCGGTCTGCGCGTAGGGGCCGTTGAAGAAGCTGTTGGGGATCTCGACGCCGTCGATCTGCGTCAGCACGCGGTCGCCGTCGATGCCGCGGATGTTGTAGCCGGTGATGCCGGCACGGTTGCCGGTGCCGCCGACAGAGACGCCGGGCATATCGCGCACCAGCTCCTTGATGCTGTTGACGTTCTTGCGGTCCAGCTCTTCGCGGCCGACGACGTTCACCGTGGAGGGTACCGAGGTGACGCTCTGTGCCTGGCGGGTCGCGGTGACGGTGAGCGGTTGCATCTCGGCGACGGAGGAGAGGTTGCGCTCCAGCACCACGTTGCGCGGGCCGAGCTGGCGCACGGTCAGGCCAGTGCCGCCGAGCAGGGTCTTCAGCGCGCGCTCCGCCGGCAGGCGGCCGCTGACGCCCGGAGAGACCACGCCGTCAGCCAGGTCACCGGCCACGCCAACCTGCCAGCCGGTCACCGCGCTGAAAGCGTTGAGTGCCTGTGGCAGTGGTTGGCGGGCGATGTCGAAGCTGTAGCCGGCCTGGGTCTGGCTGGCTTCCGCCGCCTGGGCGGAAGTGGCCGGCAGGCTGGCGAGGCCGATGGACAGGGCGAGCAGCGAGATGCTGGCCGGCGCGGACAGCCGGCGCAGAGGGGCACGCGAAGAAGCAATGGTCATCGAAGGGCTCTCTTAGTCAGTCTTTGTTTGCATTCGTAAATGCGAATCTATTGCATTGGCTTCTGACTAAACGAACGAGCCTTTCGGATCGCGTAAAAAAACTTTCTGCCGTGTGGCGGGGGCTCAGTTGAGGATCAGCAGTTTCGGGTATTCGTGCAGCTCGGCGGAGGTGATCTGCGCCAGCGAACGTGCCACGCCCAGCGGGTCGTCCAGGCGCCAGTTGCCGGTGACGCTGACGTTCTCCAGGCGCTCGTTGGTATTCACGATCCAGCCGGGGTAGTAGCGGCGCAATTCGGCCAGCACCTGGCTGAGCGGGCAGTTCTCGAACACCATGCGGCCCTTTACCCAGGCCAGCTGGGATTCGGCCTCGGCGCCGTGCTGGCGCTCGCCGAAGCCTTGCGGGCCGACGCGGATGCTGTCGCCGGCTCCGAGGCTGACGCGGGCGTCGTCCAGCCGCGTGCGCAGGTCCACTTCGCCACGCTGCACGCTGACTTCCGCCTCGTTGCCGAGGTAGCGCACGGCGAACGCGGTACCGCGCACCGTGACCTGCACCGGCCCGGCCTCCACCTCGAAGGGGCGGCTGCGGTCATGGGCGACGTCGAAGAAGACTTCGCCGCGGTAGAGGCGGGCAACGCGCTGCTGGTCGTCGACCTTGCTGGAGAATGCGGTATCGGTGTTGAGCAGCACGTTCGAGCCGTCGGCCAGCTGGACTTTCTGGCGTTCGCCGACCGCGGTGAGATGGTCCGCACGCAGGCGCGTCAGCAGGTCGCCCTGCACCACGACTCCGATGGCGAGTACCAGCGCCGCGGCCGTGGCGACGGGTTTCCAGAAGCGCCGCGGGCGACGCAGCGGCCGGACTTTTTCCTGCGCCCGTTTGCGTTCCAGGCGCGCAGCGGCAACCGGCAGCAACGGTGACTGCCACGCATCGCGCACGCGCTGGTAGGCACGCGCGTTGCCTTCGCTGGCGGCGAGCCAGGCATCGAAGCGCGCGCGGGTGGCGGCGTCCATGTCGTCCTCGAGGATCAGCCAGTCGAGGGCTTCGGCCATCTGCTGGTCGTCGGGCGGCGCGGCGTGGGGCAAGGGGCGATCCTCGGGGCGGTGCTGGGGTGGTGAGCCGCGCATTGTTGTCGAATCGGCCGGCGAACGGTAGTCCGTCATACCGATTCCTCAAGGCGGCTGACCAGTCCGACACAGATCGCCATGATCAGTTTCAGTTCCTTCTGCACGGTGCTGGGCGAGATGTCGAGCTGCTCGGCGATCTCCGCGTAGCCGCAGCCGTGCAGGCGGCTGAGGATGAAGATGCGCTGCTGGCGCTCGCTGAGCTCTTCGAGGGTGGCGCCCAGGCGTTCGAGCAGCTTTTCCGCGTGCAACTGGTCCTCGGCGCTGGAGCCCGGCGCCGGTACCGCCTGCACCACATCGAAAGGCACGTCCTCGAGCATGGTCCGCGACTGCATGCGCAGGTGGCGCAGGTGGTCCAGGGCGAGGTTGCGGCCGGTCTGGAAGAGGAAGGGTTCCAGGTGATCGATGCGGCGTTCGAGCAGGGTACGGGCGACGCGCAGGTAGGTTTCCTGCACCAGGTCTTCGGCGATGCTCGGGTTCTTCACCATCCGTACGAGCGTGCGCAGCAAAGGCAGGCGCTGGGCCAGGAAGACCGCGTCGAGGTTGGAAGTGCTCACAAGGGCGTCCAGCAGGAATAATTTTTAAATGATAATCAATGTTATTCAGAGGAGGCGCATGGCACAAGTCCATCCGTGGTTCCGGATGTGTAGGCGCCAACGAAAAAAGGGCGAGGCGCGCGGGGCGCCTCGCCCATTCCCTCAGCCGGCCGGTGAGGGGTAAGCGGGACTCAGGAGCGCACGGGGCGTGCGTTCAGGCGGGGCTGGTCGTTGGCCGGTTGTGCCTGGTCGGCTGCTTCCGGGCGGCTGTTCCAATGCGGGATGAGGATGCCGGCGGCGATCAGCGCGGTGACGGTGAAGCCGATGAACACGGTGTAGGTGTCGAAGTAGCCTGGCAGCAGGCCACCGAGGATCGCGCCGACGGAGCCGCAGCCATTGACGAAGCCCGCCGCGGTGCCGGCCGCTTCGCCGGTGCCGAAGTCCACGGCGGCGGAGCCGCTGATCATCGAGTCCGGTCCGTACAGGGTCAGGCCCATCATGAACAGCAGGGCCAGCACCAGCAGGCTGCTGCCGGTCTGCATGGCCGGGACGAACAGCGCCAGGCAGACGGTCAGGCCGAGCAGGCTGATCACGCAGGCGGGCATGCGCCGCGCGCCGAAGATGCGGTCCGAGGCATAGCCGATCAGGATCGGCCCGAGCAGCCCGGCAACCTCGAAGGCCGACGGCAGGATCGCCGCGCCGACCTTGCCCAGCCCCGGCATGCGTTCGTAGACGATCACCGGGCCCCACAGCAGGATCGCGTAGCGCGCCGGCTTGAGCAGGAAGTACGCCAGCCCCAGGGTCAGCACGGTGCGGTTGCGCAGCACCTTGCCGAGGATGCGCAGGGACTTGCCGTTCGCGCCCTCCTGCTTGAAGCCGGCGTAGTTCACCGCCCCGGGTTGCTGCACATCGGCTTCCACCGGCGGCAGGCCGACGTCCTGCGGGCGGTTGCGTTGCAGCAGCAGGAACAGGATGGCGACCGCACCGACCACCGCGGCGGTGGAGTAGAACGCCGCATGCCAGGTACCGAACACCTCATAGGCCCACCAGCCGGCGAAGGGCGAGGCGACCAGTCCGCCGAAGGCGTAGCAGGTGCTCCACAGCCCGAGCACGCGGCCGCGCTCATGGGTGGCGAAGAAGCTGCCGATGTTCTTGCACAGCCCGGACCAGCCGGTGGATTGCGCCAGGCCCTGGACCACCATGCAGGTGGCGAAGATCGGCAGGGTGGCGAAGCTGCCCATCACCAGCGCGGCGACGGCGGAGATCAGCAGGCCGCCGAACACCACCACGCGGGGGCCGTAGCGGTCGGCGAAGACACCCCAGGTGAACTGGCCCACCGCGTAGGCGGTGAGGTAGATGGCGTCGAGGTTGGCCATCGCGATCTTGTCGAGATGGAAAGTGGGGTCTTCGGCGATGCCGAGCTTGGCCACCGAGAAGGCTTTGCGGGTGAAGTAGAAGGCTGCGTAGGCCAGCCAGGTGATGGCGAAGATCTGCCATTTCCAGCGCGCCAGCGAAGCGCGCGGCGAAGCGGTGCCGTGAGGGTTGAGCATGATCTGACCTCGTTGTTGTTGTGCTGTGCCGGCAGTCAGTGGGTAACGCCTTTTTTATTTTTGTTTTCGAAGCACGTCGCACCGTCTTTGCAGTGCGGGTCAGAAGCGCTGGAGCTGTTCTGTACCGCCTTGCCGAACCCATCAGGTTCGGCGGCGGTGGAGGGATGGAAACAATTTCGAATAAATAACTGAAATCGATTTATCAGATTTCAAAAATAAGCTGAGCTTGTATGACAGAGGGCCATGACGTTAGTGTTCTGCGCGAATGACTTTGTAGTCGCTTTCCGTCTGCTGGTGAAAAGACGGTCAGAACCTTCCCGCCGAGGCGTGCCCATGTCCGTTTCCCACGCTCAACTCAAGGCCTTCCATGCCGTTGCCGTACACGGCAGCTTCACCCGCGCCGCCGAGCGACTGTTCCTCACCCAGCCGGCGGTTTCCGACCAGGTGCGCAAGCTGGAGGAGCGCTACGGCGTGCTGCTGTTCCATCGCAACAAGCGTTCGGTGCGCCTGACTGAACTGGGCGAGCGCCTGCTGGCGGTGACCCAGCGGCTGTTCGTGATCGAGGCGGAGGCGCAGGAGCTGCTGCAGGAATCCAGCGCGTTGCAGACCGGCAGCCTGACCCTGGCGGTGGACGCGCCGGTACACGTATTGCCGCAGATCGCGCGCTTCTGCCAGCGCCATCCGGGCATCCGCGTGAAGCTGGAAACGGGCAATACCGACGAGTCCCTGCAGCGACTGTTCGACTACCAGGCGGACCTGGCGCTGCTTGGCCGCGAGGTGCAGGACGAGCGCCTGCTGACCTTCACCCTGCGCAGCGACCCCATAGTCGCCTTCGTCGGCCGCAGCCATCCCTGGGCCGGGCGCGAGTCCATCGAACTGGCCGACCTCGACGACACGCCGCTGGTGCTGCGCGAGCAGGGCTCGGTGACCCGGCAGATGCTCGAGGCGGAAATGGCCCGCGCTGGCTGGCGCATCCGCCCGGCCATCGAGGTGGAGGGCCGCGAAGCGTCGCTGGAAGCGGTAGCGGTGGGAATTGGCGTCGGCGTGGTGTCGGCTGCCGAACTGGGGGCCGATGCGCGTGTGCATGCGCTGCCGATCCTCGATTGCCACTGGCGCATGAGCGAGACGCTGGTGTGCCTGCGTGAGCAGAGCACCCGGCGGATCGTGGCGACCTTTCTTGATCTGGTGAAGGAATACTTGCCAGCGGAGTAGGGGCTGTTCGCATCCTTCCGAAGGTTCCGTCGCACCCGTAGGGCGAATAACCCGGAACGGGTTATCCGCCAGGACGGCGGATAACGCCCTGGGTGTTATGCGCCCTACAGGGGATATCGGCGCGCGGCGCTGTTGTAGGAGCAACTGTCTTTCCCTGGTAGTTCGGTGTTTGTGCTTTCCCCCTCACCCCAGCCCTCTCCCTCAGGGAGAGGGAGCAAATCGTGCCGGCTGACGCTGTGGTTTCATCCGGCACCGAACGGTCCCCTCTCCCCCTGGGAGAGGGTTAGGGTGAGGGCCGATCCGAGCACAGATCTATCCGGTAGGAGCAGCCATGCCCGCGATCGCGCCCATGGGGCGCTCCTGCCATTCGGCACCGCGCGTCCCGGCGCGAATTACCCTGAACGGGTTATCCGCCGTCTTGCCTTCGGCGGACAACACTGCGCGTTACTCGCCCCAACGCCGCCCGCCATACCTCACTCCCACTCGCGCACCTGGCGTACCTCGACGCACCCCAGCCGCCCTGGCGGAATCTTCGCCGCAATGCGCTCGGCCTCCTCCATGCTCTGCGCCTCGATCAGGTAGAAGCCGCCCAACTGCTCCCGCGTCTCGGCGAAAGGCCCGTCGGTAACGGCAAGCTTGTCACCCTGGCCGCGCACTGTGCGCCCGGTCGGCGTCGGCAACAGCGCATTGGCCGCGATGTAATTACCGCTGCGCCGCAGTTGCTCGCTGTAGGTCATGCACTCGTCGACGATGCCGCGCAGCTCGGCCTCCGGCAGCTCCGCCGCCTTGCGCTCGTCAAAGTAGATCATGCACAGAAACTTCATCGCCCTTGCCCTCGTTCTTGTCCGTGGTGCCAGAAAGGTCCGTCGACCAGAGTAGCCCCGAATCGCACACGGCAGCCTTGGCCCGCTCGCCGGTGACCAATGGCATGGACAAACGTCCCAGATAGGCAGAAGATGCGCCCGCCGGCAATGGCACCGGCCTAAACGAGGAAAGTCACATGGCGAAGAAATCCAAACGGCCGAACAAGGCCAAATCCCTGGTCGCACAGCCCCTGTTCCGCAGCCGCCAGGAACAGCCGCTCAAAGGCAAAGGCAGCTACCGCCGCGAAGCCTCCCGAAACTGGGAGGCTTCTTCGCTTCTGGCGGCCTGAAATCCTCAAAAAACCTGAACCAGCCCCGCCCTTTCGCTTTCAACCGGACAGCCAAGCCCTGGAGGTCCAAACCATGAAAGCGCCCCTGATCCTCGCCATCCTCGCCCTTCCCTTCAGCCTGTCCGCCCATGCGTTCTGCTCCGACCAGGAAGCCGAAGCCAAGGGCAAGCAAGTTGCCGCAAAGGTCACCGAAGTCACCCGCAGCGACCCCCAACGCGCACAGAAGCTCAATGAAAAACTCGCGGAAATGAAGAAGTCTCGCTCCAGCGAACAGCGCCCGGACGACTGCGCCGCCTATGACGACATGCTCAAGGAACTGAACCAGAGCGCGCCCAAGGTCGATCAGGAAACCGGCGCCACACCCAAGCAGTAACGGGGCGGACCGTGGGCCGGCACCAGACGACCGGACCGTAGGGCGCAGCAACGCCAGATGGCCGACCGTAGGGCGCATACCCCGGAACGGGTTATCCGCCGCATCCTCCACGGCGGATAACGCTGGCGCGTTATGCGCCCTACAAGAGTGCGGCGGCGCGCCGCCCGACGGTTACCTTGTCGCCAGGGGGAATTTTCCCGCGGCTGCGCCATCGAATCTGCACACCCGCCGATTCTGCCCAACGCAGACGCGTCACAGTGGCCATGCTAAGGTGGCCCCTCCCCTGCCAGTTCCCGAGGAGAGCAATGCGCAAGCCTGTTTCACCTGTTGTCGGCCAACGCTGCCTGCTCGTCGCCGCTCTGTCCCTGGCCAGCTTCGGCCTGCTGACGTCCTGCACGGAGCCGCCCCCAAAGGGCGCCGCTGCCGAGCATGCCCGACCAACGCAAAGCTTCGCCCAATGGCGCGACGACTTCCGCATCCAGGCGCTGGCTGCCGGCATTCGCGCAGAAACATTCGACACAGCCTTCGATGGCATCGAGCCGGATGATTCGGTAGTGACCGCAGATCGCAGTCAACCCGAATTCACCCGTCCGGTCTGGCAGTATCTGGAAAGCGCCGTCTCGCCAGCGCGGGTCCGCAATGGCCGGGACCGCCTGTCGCAGAACGCCGAGACGCTGCAACGCATCGACACCACCTACGGCGTCGACCGCGAAGCCGTCGTCGCGATCTGGGGCATGGAAAGCAATTTCGGCCGGCAGATGGGCAGCAAGAACGTTATTCGCTCCCTCGCCACGCTCGCCTACGAAGGCCGTCGCCCGGATTTCGGCCGCGACCAGCTGATCGCCGCCTTGCAGATCATCCAGCATGGCGACGTGCCCGCCAGCAACATGATCGGTTCCTGGGCCGGGGCCATGGGGCAGACGCAGTTCATCCCGACGACCTACAACCGCTACGCCGTGGACTTCGACGGCGATGGCCGGCGCGATATCTGGGACTCGCCCGGCGACGCGCTGGCCTCCACCGCCAACTACCTGAAGACTTCCGGCTGGCAGCGCGGCCAGACCTGGGGCTTTGAGGTCCGTCTGCCGCAGGGCTTCGACTACGCCCTCGCTGAAATGAGCATCCGCAAGCCCATGGCCGAATGGCTGCGCCTGGGGGTGCGGCCGGCCAGCGGCACGCTGCCTGGCGATCCGCAGGCGAGCGTCTCACTGGTACTCCCAGCAGGCTATCGCGGCCCGGCGTTCCTGGTAACGGACAACTTCCGCGCCATTCTCAAGTACAACAACTCAACCTCCTACGCCCTCGCCGTCGGCCTGCTCGCCGATAGCTTCAAAGGCGGCGGCCAACTGGCGGGGAAATGGCCAGTCGAGCAGGTGCAACTGAGCCGCAGCGAGCGGCTCGAACTGCAGCAGATCCTTGGTGAGCGCGGTCTGAATCCCGGCACGATGGACGGCATTATCGGCGCCAACACACGCCAGGCAATCCGCGCGTACCAGCAGTCCATTGGCCTACCCGCCGATGGCTACCCGACGCAGGACCTGCTTGCCCGGCTGCGCAAGCACTGACACACAGCGATACCCACCAGCGACAGGTTGCTTTCAGCCCTTTCCGAGGCGAACGCCAGAACAACCTGACCCTCTCTCCTGGCAGAAGGGGGCGAAACTACGCACTCGCTTCATTCCTTCGACCGGGTTATCGCAAATGAATGTCCACAGAAAGGGCCTGCGCCACCTCCTGACGGCGCCCCAGTTGCTATTGACACTGATGGTCCTCCTGGCCAGCAACGGGGCATGGGCCAACGTCACTTGCTCCAAGACTTATGGCAACGGCGTGGTCATGCTGACGCTGCCCAGCACCATCATGGTCCCCCGAGACGCGACCAACGGTACGATGATCGGCAACTGGGTTGCGGACTGGCCCACCAACATGTGGAGCTGCAGGGGCACCCAAGACACGGACGGCGTAAGCATGAGCCTGTCAGCGGGCTCAGGTGTGGGAGCCTCCACCGGCACCACCTACAGTGACGGGGGCAGACTCTATACCGTCTATAAAACCAATATTCCCGGCATAGGGATAATTGTGTCCGGCGGCGGAAGAATGGGCTCTAACTCGTCGAGCTACTCCAGTCTACCGAATTACGTATCGTCATATCCGATCAAAACCGGAACCGCCTCCGCCGACGCCGGGGGTAGAGTCGCACTGATCAAGTACGGCCCCTTGACCAATGGCGGCGGTGTCATCCCAGGGATGACCGTGGTGACGTCGAACATTTCGCCCACCTCCAGCTCGGCCAGCATGAGCTGGCAAACCACAGCGACCACCATCCTGGTGGGCGCTTGTGAAACACCCAACGTCATCGTCCCCCTGGGCAAGCATCTTCGCGCCGAATTCAGCGGCATCGGCAGCTACACCCGATCAACGCCGTTCAATATCAGCGTCAACAACTGCCCTGCCGGGCTCAATGGCATCCAATACAAGCTTGACCCCATGACAACGGTGGTGAGCTCCTCACAATCCGTGGTGGCTCTGGACAGTACCTCCGACGCGACTGGCGTGGGCGTGCAGTTGCTCGATAGCAACGGCACCGTGTTCCCGCTGTCGACCTACAAGGCCTTTGCCAACTACAACAGTGCCACCGGCGGCAGCTACGCTATTCCGTTCCAAGCGCGCTATTACCAGACCGGAGCCACCATCGGCACCGGCAAGGCTAATACCGGCATGACCCTGACCATGCTGTATCAATAGTAGCGCCGAGCACTCGCCGGCCAAGGGTCGCCTGGGCAGAACCGCACCTCGTCCCGAGTCAAGGTTCTGCTCTTTTGCCTCCGCCTTCCGGGCTGCACCGCTCATCGCGCGGCCCAGTTCATCCCTCCCCGCCCTGGCGAGGGATTTCAATCTCCGCCAAAGCCATCCGCCGGAAGCCAAGCACTCCTCACCGCGGATCATCTTCCAACCACCAGTGATGCTCCACGGGAACTGACGTCTTCAAGGATGCCAACACCCCGTCCGCATTCCGCTTCAGGCGCACGACTACCCGATCGGCACACCCGGCGGAGAATGCTATCTGCAGCTCTCTGGGAAGTTGCTCTGGCGGCCCCACTCCCGTGGTTCTTAGATGGGTTGAATCCGTGCTCATGCCGCGCTTTCGCAGCTTGAACGAGAGTGCTGCCGGCATTCTCCCCACTATGAGTACATCTTCCGGGTGTCATGCAAGCGAAAGCATCTCGCGCTACTCAGGACAGGTGCGCAATCGATGCAGGATCAAACGAGCGAAGCGGCCTGGAAACAGGCCGCGAAGGCAGGCGCAACAGAAGCCCGCGCCGGGTACGCGGGCTGGGTGTGTCAGTACTGCAGGGTAATGTAGCCGAAAGTCTTGAGCTCACCCGGAGTCACCGGCGCTGCCTTGGCATAGTACTGGCCGTAGTACACCAGGTCAGCGGCACCGCCGGTCACGGTACGGCCAGTGTCCGCATTCATGTTGATCGGCGCGAAGGCATCATCCAGCACGCGGAGTTGCGCGTTGGTACCCGCGACAGTATTAACCAGGGCGCCCGTTGCACTATCGACGTTGGTCATCTTCTCCCAGACAACCTTGACGCTGCTGGGGCAGTTGGTCAGCTTCAGCGTGAAGGGCGTGTTCATGGCCCAGTCACCGACCTTGTTCAACGCGTTCTTGTTGATGGACGGCAGAGAGACGTTGATCGTTGCAGGTGCGACGCTCGAACCGTTGATGGTGCAGCTCTCGTCGAGAACCTGCCCATTGATCTCGACCTGAGCGTCGTAGGCGAAGGCTGGTGTGGCGACCAAGGCGAACATCGTGCCCGCTACCAACAGTTTTTTCATCTTCAATATCCTTTGAAAGGGTGAAACCATGGCCGGAAGGTAGTCCCGGCACTGACTGCTTGACGTAAGCACCAGCTCAAGGAATATAAAGTTCGGTAGCAGGCAGCCACTATCAGCCCACATGGTTATTCACGTATGAATGGACGCTGCCTCCTGCCATATTTTCTTCAGATGAAATCTGACAGCAGCTCCGCCACAGCCGGCAGGAAAAATCAAAAACTGGCCGGCCCACAAGAGCACCCGGCACTCCATCCAGAAGCAGGGGATGAACGCGTGTCGCAGCGCCGCTAACCGGGGAGCGAGAGCCCTTCCAGAAAAAGGGGCCGCGGGCCGCCTCCATCAACGCGAGGCGACTTGCGGCTTGTCCAGTACGAGCGAACAGGTGGCGTTGGTTTTCAGGAAAGTCGCTCCTTCCACCTTGTCCTCGGGCAGCGCGTAATTCAGGCGGCAGCTCTGGCCGGAGCCATCGCCCCACTTGACCAGCAACTCACCCTTGGGCTCGAGGCCGCGCATGAAGATCTTGCCGCCCTGGCCGACCATCGACAGGTTGTTGCCCTTGGCGTCGAACACCTCGGCACCCACCGGAATCGCAGCACCATCCTCGCGGTCGATCATCATAAGCACCGGCACGCCACTGGTGGTGGGGTACTTGAGCATGACCACCGAACCATAGCGCGGAGCAACGCTTTGCTGGGTAACTTGCAGCTCGACGTTATCGGAGGTGCCTTTGGGGTCAATCTCCAGGTCGTTCTGACGATACGGGGTGAGGCCGCCGACCACGGCGTAGCCGTTGCTGGCGACCTTTGCGCCAACGTTGGCGTTGACCGAAGCTCCCTCAGCACCTTTGGCCTCGAGCACGGCGATGGTTTCGCCCTGGTTCTGGGTGAAGTTGATGCCACCCGGATGCGCCACGACGGAGCCGCGTACGCCGCCGCCGACCTGCTTGTAATGATCGCCGCCGCTAACGTTGGCGTTGTAGGTGGCGTAGGGCGAATTGTAGGTGCCGTTGGCGCCGCCGCTGTAGGTGCGATCACCATCGTTCTTGTCACCCGAGCCGTACACCGAATAATTGTACTGGCGCTCGTCCCCGGCCACACCGCTGAGGGTGGTCTGCAGATTATCGTTCTTGCCATCACTGAAGGTGAAGTTGTTGCTCACGGTCATCGGGCTAGCCGACTCGGTGCCGATCGGCACGTTGATCGAGAGCATGTATGTATTTTCGTAGTCGCCGACCTGGTTGTTGGTGCGTGATGCGCTTACCCCCACGGTACCCCAGCTCAAGCCCGTGCTGTAGCCGGCCTGGTAGTTGGTATCGCTGCCGCTGCGGTTCCAGTAGTCCTGCTTGGAGCCATTGACATAGAAGGAGCCGCGCTCACCAACCGGCTGGGACACGGAAAGCTGGTAGCGGTTGCGCTGACGGTCGAAATCGTACTGCTCGCCCAGCCGTCCCCAGACCTGGGCGTAATCCTGCAGGCTGAGGTAGTCGGCGCTGTTGAAGCGGTAAGCCGCGATGGTCATGTTGGTACTGGTGGCTTCGAGCAGCTTGCTGTAGGTCAGCCGGTAGCTCTGGCCGTCCATGTTGCGCTTAATGCCATAGCGGTCGGTGGGCAGGTCCCTGGCGTGGGAAAGCGTCACATCCATCGCGAGCGCACCCATCGCGGTACTGAAGGCCAAGCCGCCCTCGCCGGCCAGATAGGTATCGGCAAGGATACCGCCGGTATAGGCGGTCATCAGATTGTTGACACCGTACTGGTAGGTGCCCTGGGCGAAGTTGGGCTCGCGCTCGAGTGTGTCGTCACGGTACCTACCGACCGTCAGGCTGTAGCGCGATACGCCGGGGCGCACCAACTGGCTGATGGAAGCGTAGGGAACCATGAAGGACTTCACGCGGCCATCGGCCTCGGTGATTTCAACGGTCAAGTCACCAGCATAGCCGGTGTTGTATAAGTCGTTGATTTCAAATGGGCCGGGGGCCACGCTGGTTTCATAGATGACATTGTCGCCCTGCTTCACTCGAACACGCGCATTGGTATCGGCGACGCCACGAATATCGGGAGCGAAGCCACGCTGGGCATCAGGCAACATACGATCATCGCTGGCCATCTGCACACCGGTGTAGGGCACGGAGTCGAACAGGTCGCTGGGCGAGTAATACTGGCCAATGGTGAGCTGGGACTTCAGCGGCGTGACGTCACGCTGGGCATAGGTGCTCAGGGATTTGTATTCGCTTTGCGTCGGCGTTCCGTCGGTCATGTTGCGGTTGTAGCTGGCGTTGTAGCGCATGCGCCAGTCTGCGAAATTGACGCCCGCGTTGACGCCGGCGTAGCCCTGGGTCGACTTGCTGCCGTAGCTATCGGTCTGGTAGAGATTGGTGTTGTAGTTGACGAAGCCAGCAGTCACGCCGCCATCCCACTGTGATGGGTCGACGTAGCCGCGCAGGGCGCGGCCGACATAGAGCTGCGGGATCGATACGTGTGCGGTCAGTTCCGACAGATCGACGTCGATCTTGCCTTCAGGCACCGCTTTGGAGAATTCGACGCAATCGCCAACGATGCGCTTCTGGTTTTCCGGCGGCAGCTTGTCGACTGACACCCCCATTTCGCGGAACTGCGAGGCACGGATGCAGTAAGCCGACACGGTTGTCCTGTCGGTACCGCTGGCCACCGCACGGATAGGCATACGGCCGATCCAGCCATCATTGACGTAGACATCCAGGCTGTACTCGCCCGGTGACACGGGGGTACCGTTCTCGAAGCGGGTGACGTCGACACTGGGCGTCTTGCCATTGTTGTCGAAAAAGTTCGGGTTAAAGGCCGCAAAGCTCGAGGAGGCGTTCACTTCGCTCTGCTCAGCCGCCTGGATGACTGGACTGCCAGTCGCCAGCAAAGCTGACAACACCAGGCAGAAGCAGGAGACGACCGGCAGTGTGGTGGCGGGCGCCACAGCGTGCGTCAAGGGCGATATCTTATGCTGTGGGAGCAGACCGCCATATGTGATGTCCATGATCGTTGCTCTGTGTATTCACTTTTTCGCAGGCAAAATCGCCCCGGACCCTGATCGGCCAGTTCCAAGTAGCAAAACAAAAGGGGAGGCGCGGCTGCTCAAGCCTTGCGCCAGGAAGACGCCTAGAGAGAGGCTTCTTCCTTGTTCAGCGCGCCGTAGTCACTGACCCACTGGTAGTCGACCCTCGCCCCCGCACCCGGCGGAGCGGTGAGGGTCGGCAATGGGATGTCCTTGCTGCCATTGGGTGCAACCATGGGCATGTCATCGGCCTTAACGGTGAAAATCTGGCCATTTGCGGCCAGTTGCACAGTAACCAGCGACACGTGGTAGGCAGCATCGTTCTTGACACGCAAGACGTAACCAGCACCGGAGGGCGCGACTGACCAATGCAGCCCTTTGGCCGCGTCGGCCGGGGTGCCAGGCAGTCCTTCAGGGCGGTAGAAGATTTTCAGGCGCGAACGCACGGCGACCTGAAGGAAGTTGGCGTCCTTGTCCTTGGGCATGGGCGGAACGTCGAGAACGTTCAACCAGAAAACGCTTTCCTGCTTCTTCGAAGCAGCGTCATCGCCGGTGTAGATCAGGCGCAAGGCCTGGCCTTTCTTTGCTTCGACACGAGCAATGGGTGGCGTGATGAGGAATGGGCCATCGGCCTTGTCGGCGGTGAGCTTTTCATTGCCCTTGTCGACCCAGGCCTGGACCAGGGAAGGCTGGTCGGAGATGTTGTTCATCTTGACCGTCACCTCCCGCTCCTTGGCGGGGTAGACGACGCGGGAGCCCTGGATGACGATGCCGGCGTCCGCCAGACCGGACCACAACATGGCCAGGCCGATGCAGCCAGCGAACCACACGGATTTGGAAGTCAGACTTGCCATTGCTCGATCACCTCTAAAGGCCGGAGGGAGGAATCCCTCCCCCGGATATTTCAAGCTTCGCTACAACCACTACGAGGCGGCTGCCCCTGTTAGTAAGTCAGGGTCCAGTAGCCAACGGTTTGCAGCTTGCCGGCGGTAGCCGAGCCAGCCTGGGAGTAGTACTGCGCCATGTAGTTGAGGGTGGCACTGCCGTCGGCGGCCGGGGTGAAGGAGTAACCAGCGTCGGTCTGGATGTTGATATAGCTGTTGGCCGGGTCGATCAGGCGAACAGTGGCGTTGGTGCCAGCGATGGTGTTGACCAAGGTACCGGCAGCGTCAACCTGGCCAGTAATTTCCCACTTGGCCTTGGTAGCCTGGACAGGGCAGTTGGTCAGCTTGAACTGGAACGGCGTGTTGCCAGCCCAGCTCTCGGCTCCAGCCAGCGCGCTCTTGTTAACCTTCGGCAGGGTCACGTTCACGACGGTGGAGCCGTCAGTATTGCCGTTGACGGCGCAGGTCTGGTCCAGCACTTCGCCGTTGAAGTTGACCTGAGCGTCATAGGCAAAGGCGCCCACCGAAGTGGATGAGAGGATTGCGGCGACGAGTAGCTTTTTCATTTGTTTCACTCAGCAGGGTTAGGGTGGTCGGGGTGCCGCCTCACGATGTTGGGCCACATACAAGGCATCTCTGCCTCCCCCGTGGCGACGACCGCTGCCTGTTCAGTTGCGGCCAGCGACGGTAGGAATTGTGCGGCTCTCCCGGTTCGCCCTGCTGTCAGCGAATCCCAACTTTTCCGTCAGAATCTTCTCAACGAAAATCACCCCGTCTCACACCCATTTCGTCCTAAATACGTAAGAATCCAAGCTACCCATCTTCCTAGGAAGAACAGTCGACTAAATGAAAGAGCGGCGCCCTGCAGTCGGCCCTCCACTGGAGAATCATCTCGACACGCACGAAAAAGGCGCCTAGAAGGCGCCTTTAAAGGGTAAGACTGGAACTCGAACCTCAGGCTCACCGGCCTGGAGACTCCCTTACGGATAGACGAGCATCAGATAAGCGTTGCCCGACTGGTAATCCCTTCTTCGACCTGCAGTAGGTGCCACATCGGAGTCGGCGGCAGGACAATGCCAGCAATCCGCTCAACGGGTGGCAACCTGCGGCTTTTCCAACATTGGCCGACAGGTGGCGTCGGTCTTGAGGAAGGCCGTGCCCACTGCTTTTTCACTAGGCAATTGGTAGCTGAGCTGGCAGCGCTGGCCGGAGCTTTCGCCCCACTTGACCACCAAGTTGCCACGAGGCTCCAGGCCCCGCAGGAACACCTTGCCGCCCTGACCGACCATCGACAGGCTATTGCCTTTGCTGTCGAGTACCTCGGCGCCCAGCGGGACGGCTTCGCCATCGTCCCTGAGGACGGACATGAGCACAGCGGCACCGCTGACGGTGGGGTACTTGAGCATCACCACAGAACCATAGCGCGGCGCCACGCTTTGCTGGGTAACCTGCAGCTCGACATCGCTGGAGGTACCCTTGGGGTCGATCTCCAGATCGTTCTGGCGGTACGGCGTCAGGCCGCCAACCACGGCATAGCCGTTACCGGCCACCTTGGCGCCAACGTTGGCGTTGACCGCCGCGCCTTCCGCCCCCTTGGCCTCGAGGACAGCAATGGTTTCGCCCTGGTTCTGGCTGAAGTTGATACCGCCAGGGTGAGCCACGACTGAACCACGAACCCCCAGGCCGGCCTGCTTGTAGTGGTCGCCGCCGCTGGCGTTGACGTTGTAGGTGGCATAGGGAGAGTTGTAGGTAGCGTTTGCGCCACCGTTGTAGGTACGGTCGCCGTCAACCTTGTTACCTGAACCGAACACGGCGTAGCTGACTTCACGTTCCTCACCGGCCGTGCCGCTGAGGGTAGTCTGTACGCTGTTGTTCTTGTTGTCGGTGACGTTGACGTTGGTAGTCAAGGCCATCGGCCTGCCACTATCCATGCCGATCGGCACGTTGACGTTAACCATGTAGGTGTTCTCGTACTCACCGTACTGGTTGTTGGTGCGCGAGGCGCTTACTCCCAGGGAGCCCCAGTTGAAGCCGGTGCTGTAGCCGGCCTGGTAGCTGGTATCGCTGCCGCTGCGGTTCCAGTAATCCTGTTTGGAACCATTGATATAGATAGAGCTTTGCTCACCTACAGGCTGGTTCAGGGTGAGTTGGTAGCGGTTGCGCTGGCGATCGAACTCATACTTCTCATCGAGACGCCCCCAAACCTGAGCGTAGTCCTGCAGGCTGAGGAAGTTTTCACTATTGAAGCGGTACGCGGCGATGGTCATGTTGGTGCTGGTGGCTTCGAGCAGCTTGCTGTACGTCAGCCGGTAGCTCTGGCCATTCATGTCACGCTTGATGCCATAGCGCTCAGTTGGCAGATCGGACGCATGGGACAGCGTGACGTCGCCAGCCAGCGCACCCAGCTCCGTACTGATAGCCAGGCCACCCTGGCCGGACTGGTAGGTGTTGGCCACGATACCACCGCCGTAGGCCGTCAACAGGTTGCTGACACCATACTGGTAGGTGCCCTGGGCAAAGTTCGGCTCACGGTCGAGGGTGTCGTCGCGGTATTGGCCGGCAGTCACGCTGAAACGCGTTACGCCTGGGCGCACCAGTTGACTGATAGAGGCATAGGGCACGAGGAAGGACTTCACGCGGCCGTCGGCCTCGGTGACTTCCACCGTCAAGTCACCGGCATAGCCGGTGTTGTAAAGGTCGTTGATCTCGAAGGGACCCGGCGCCACGCTGGTTTCGTAGATAACGTTGTTGCCCTGCTTGACCTGTACCCGTGCGTTACTTTCCGCCACGCCACGGATACTGGGAGCGAAGCCGCGCTGAGAGTCCGGCAGCATGCGATCATCGCTGGCGATTTGCACGCCCGAGTAGGGCACAGAATCGAACAGGTCGCTGGGCGAGTAATACTGACCGACCGTGAGCTGGGATTTCAGCCGAGTGATATCGCGCTGAGCATAGGTGCTCAGAGATTTGTAGTTGCTTTGCGTCGACATGCCGTCAGCCTTGGTGCGGTTGTAGCTGCCGTTGTAGCGGACACGCCAGTCCGCGAGGTTGACGCCCGCGTTGATCCCCGCGAAGCCCTGAGTAGAGTCGTTGCCGTGGCTCTCAGTCTTGTAGACGTTGGTGTTGTAGTTGAGGAAGCCGGCGGTCACCCCACCATCCCACTGGGCCGGGTCCACATAGCCGCGCAAGGCTCGGCCGACATAGAGCTGCGGAACGGAAATACGCGCGGTCAGCTCGGACAGATCGACGTCGATATTTCCGTCGGGCACGGCACTGGCGAAATCGACACAGTCGCCCACGATCTGCTTCTGGTTTTCCGGCGGCAGCTTGTCGACGTCGATACCCAACTCACGGAACTGCGCGGACTTCAAGCAGTAGCGCGCCGAGGCGTTCTTGTCGCTACCGTTGGACACAGCCCGAATGGGCATACGGCCAATCCAGCCCTCGTTGACATAGACATCCAGCCGGTATTCTCCGGGCGAAACGGGCGTTCCATTCTCGAAGCGAGATACGTCAACACCGGGCCCAGTGCCATCGTTATCAAAGAAGTTGGGGTTGAAGGCCGCATAGCTCGGCGCGCCGCCGGCGTGTTTGGGAGCGTCCGGCATCTGCGGCGTCAGGGCTGGAAGCTCCTGCGCCTGAAGCGTACCGCCGACTGGGATGACCAGAGCAGCCAGAAGCAGCCCGCAGACCAGGGATAGGGACAGGGAGGGTGGCAACGCAGACGCTACGGCCATGGCCAATGGCGAACGCTGATGATGGGGGGAGAGCCTGCCTTGTGTTGTGTCCATGATCCTCTGTACTCATCCATTTACCGCGGACGAATTCATCCCTGCCCCAAGGGGGCATGCTGGGATAAAAAGGGGCGAGGCGGCTGGCCCGGTCGCGGATTCGGAGCCGCCTTGTTTCTAGAGAGCAGCTTCCTGCTTGTTCAGTGAGCCGTAGTCGCTGACCCACTGGTAGTCGACCTTGGCACCCACTACTGATTGACCTGTGAGGGTTCGCAGCGGGATGTCCACACTGCTGTTGGGGGGGATCAAAGGCAGGTCCTCCGCCTTGGCGGTGTGAGTCTGGCCGTTCGCGACCAGCTGCACAGTAACCAGCGACACGTGGTAAGCAGCATCGTTCTTGACACGCAACACGTAACCAGCACCTGAGGGCGCCACTGACCAATGCAGCCCCTTGGCCGCGTCGGCAGGAGTGCCAGGCAGCCCTTCAGGGCGATAGAAGATTTTCAGGCGTGAGCGCACGGCGACCTGAAGGAAGTTGGCGTCCTTGTCCTTGGGCATGGGCGGAACGTCAAGAACGTTCAACCAGAAAACGGTTTCCTGCTTCTTCGAAGCAGCGTCATCGCCCGTGTAGATCAGGCGCAGGGCCTGGCCCTTCTTTGCTTCGACACGGGCAATGGGTGGCGTGATGAGGAATGGGCCATCGGCCTTGTCGGCGGTGAGCTTTTCATTGCCCTTGTCGACCCACGCCTGGACCAGGGAGGGCTGGTCAGAGACATTGCTCATCTTGACCGTCACTTCCCGCTCTTTCGCCGGGTAGACAACGCGGGAGCCCTGGATGACGATGCCGGCGTCGGCAAGGCCGGACCAGAGCAAAGCCACGGCTAGGCCGCCAGCGAACCAACGGGAGTTGTAAATCGGACTTGCCATTACTCGAGCACCTTTGAATGCCGAAGAGAAAGGGAAGGGGGACAACCCTTCCCCTTCGGATGTTGCAGCTAGCTATAGCCACCGTACGGTGGCTGACCTGATCAGTAGGTCAGTGTCCAGTAGCCAACTGTCTGCAGCAGGCCTGCGGTCGCCGAGCCAGCCTTGGAATAGTACTGAGCCATGTAGTTGAGGGTGGCACTGCCATCGGCGGCCGGGGTGAAGGAGTAACCAGCGTCGGTCTGGATGTTGATGTAATTATTGGCCGGGTCGATCAGGCGAACGGTGGCATTCGTACCAGCGACGGTATTTTTCAGGGTGCCTGCCGCATCGACTTCGCCTCTGATTTCCCACTTGGCCTTGGTGGCCTGGACAGGGCAGTTGGTCAGCTTGAATTGGAATGGGGTGTTGCCAGCCCAGCTCTCGGCTCCAGCAAGGGCACTCTTGTTGACCTTCGGCAGGGTCACGTTCACAACAGCGGAACCGTCGCTCTTGCCGTTTATTTCACAGGTCTGGTCCAGCACTTCGCCGTTGAAGTTGACTTGTGCGTCGTAGGCAAATGCGCCCACCGATGCGGAAGAAAGGATTGCAGCTACGAGCAGCTTTTTCATTGGGTTCACTCTGCAGAATTTAGGGTGGTCGGGGGGCCGCCTAACGATCGATGTTGAGCCGCATACCAGGCATCGCTGCCTGTCCCCGTCGCGGCCTCCGCTGCCAGGTCTTTTCAATGGCTAGCGTCGATGTGAATTTTGCGTCGCGCGATACTCGCTTCGCAGTCAGCCAACCCGCCCCTGATCATGGGAATCTTCTCAACACAGGCGCAGCCCTATCCCCTGGCCGCCCTCCACCATTCCGTCTTCCTACCCAATAGAACATTCACCTCCCCGCGTTTCTCATTGGATCAATAGGAAAAGTCCGTAGGACTTAAGCACCTTCGTCGCAAATGCCGACGCATCAAGGGAGAATCACCTGTGGACCAGGGCTCGCACCAGGATGCCGCGGGCCGGCAACTCGGCGGAGAATCATCGCGCCAAAAAGAAAGGCCGCTTCCTTGCGGAAGCGGCCTTCTGGAGGACGCATAGCGGCCGGCGATGCCGGCGCAGGTCAGCCGATCTTGGTACCGTGGGCCTGCTGGTCGGCGTGATACGAGGAGCGTACCAGCGGGCCGGAGGCGACGTTCTTGAAGCCCATCTTCTCGCCTTCCTCGGCGAACCAGGCGAAGGTGTCCGGGTGGACGAAGCGCTGCACCGGCAGGTGGTTGCGCGAGGGCTGCAGGTACTGGCCGAGGGTCAGCATGTCGATGTCGTGCTCGCGCATGCGGTGCATGACTTCGATGACTTCCTCGTCGGTCTCGCCCAGACCGAGCATCAGGCCGGACTTGGTCGGTACGTGCGGGACCATCTGCTTGAACTTCTGCAGCAGGTCGAGCGACCACTCGAAGTCGGAGCCCGGACGGGACGACTTGTACAGGCGCGGCACGGTTTCCAGGTTGTGGTTGAACACGTCCGGTGGCTCGTTGGCGGTGATTTCCAGGGCGATGTCCATGCGGCCGCGGTAGTCCGGGACCAGGGTCTCCAGTTGTACGCCGGGGGACAGCTTGCGGATTTCGCGCAGGCAGTCGGCGAAGTGCTGGGCGCCACCGTCCCTCAGATCGTCGCGGTCCACCGAGGTGATCACCACGTACTTCAGACGCAGGTCGGCGATGGCGATGGCGAGGTTGGTCGGCTCATCGACATCCAGCGGCTTCGGACGGCCGTGGCCGACGTCGCAGAACGGGCAGCGACGGGTACAGATGTCGCCCATGATCATGAAGGTCGCGGTGCCGCCGGAGAAGCACTCGCCCAGGTTCGGGCAGGAGGCTTCCTCGCAGACGCTGTGCAGCTTGTGCTTGCGCAGCAGTTGCTTGATGCGGTCGACCTCGGGGGAGACGGGGATGCGCACGCGAATCCAGTCGGGCTTCTTCGGCAGTTCGTCGGTGGGGATGATCTTCACCGGAATGCGCGCGACCTTCTCTGCGCCACGCAGCTTGACGCCGACTTCCACCTTGCCCGGCTTGGCGGCCGGAGCAGCCTGGCCGGAATTCTCCACAACAGTGCTCATCTAGGTTGGATCCCGCCCGTTAGGGTCTTCTGTGCCGCGTAGCCAAGGCGTTCGACGAGTTCGCCACGCAGGCGCTCGCGCACATCGGCCAATGCGATGGGGCCGGCCAGCTGACTCAGCTGGGTCATGGCCATGCCTGCGTAACCGCAGGGATTGATGCGTCGAAAGGGTTCCAGGTCCATGTCCACGTTGAGGGCCAGGCCATGGAAGGAGCGGCCGTTGCGGATGCGCAGGCCGAGGGATGCGATCTTCGCGTCGTCCACATAGACGCCCGGAGCGTCGGGTTTGGACACAGCGGTGACGCCGTAACTGTCGAGAAGGCCGATGAGGCTCTGCTCGATGCGCGAAACCAGGTCGCGCACGCCAATGCCGGAGCGGCGCACGTCGAGCATCAGGTAGGCAACCAGCTGGCCGGGGCCGTGGTAAGTCACCTGGCCGCCGCGGTCGACCTGGACCACCGGGATGTCGCCAGGGAACAGCACGTGCTCGGCCTTGCCGGCCTGGCCCTGGGTGAACACGCGCTCGTGTTCGAGCAGCCAGACTTCGTCGGGCGTGACGGGTTCGCGCTCGGCGGTGAAGCGCTGCATGGCGTGCCAGGTCGGCTCGTAAGGAAGGATACCCAGCTCACGAAAGCCCAGCGTTTCGCCCATCAGAGCACCATGTGGACGCGGCCGGTGGCGCGCAGGTCTTTATGGATGTTCTGCAATTGGTCGACGCCGGTGGCGGTGATCAGCACCTGCACGGACAGGAAACGGCCGTTGCGGCTGTCACGGGTGACCAGGGTGGTGATGTCGAGGTCCGGAGCGTGACGCTGGATGACTTCGACGACCAGGTCGGGGAAGCCTTCGCCGGCGTCGCCGATGACCTTGATCGGGTAGCGTTCGCAGGGGAACTCGATCTTCGGTGCGGGCTGTTCGCTGGTATCGACGGAATCAGGGGTATCAGTCATGGCTCTCGCGGGCGGGTGGCCCGCCTCCGCATGAGCGTCCGGGATGGGGACGCTCCGGGTGGATCGGACTTCGGCCGCCGGGCCACGGGGACCAGGCAGTCGCAGGCGGGCATTTTACCCGAGTTTGCGACCGCGCGGGCGGGTCAATCCCGGTCTTGTATACAAAAGTACAAGACCGGGACGGGCGGTCAGTTGAACAGGCCGAAGAAGAACAGGCGGATGCTGTCCCAGATGCGGCGGAAGAAGCCGCCTTCTTCCACGGCGTTCAGGGCGACGAGGTCGGCGGTGCGGACGACCTTGTCGTTCAGCTTGACCTCGACCTTGCCGATGACCTGGCCCTGCTGGATCGGCGCCATGAGGTTCGGCTCGACGACCATGTTGGCCTGCAGCTGCTTGAGCTGGCCGCGCGGCACGGTCATGGTCAGGTCTTCGGACAGGCCGGCTTTGACTTCGTGCTCGGAGCCTTTCCAGACCATGGCCTTGGTCAGCTCGGTGCCCTTCTTGTAGAAGGTCTGGGTTTCGAAGAAGCGGAAGCCGTAGGTGAGCAGCTTCTGGGTCTCGGCGGCGCGAGCCTGTTCGCTGTTGGTGCCGAACACCACGGCGATCATGCGCTGGCCATCACGCACGGCGGAAGCCACCAGGCAGTAGCCGGCCTCGTCGGTGTGGCCGGTTTTCAGGCCGTCGACGGTCTTGTCGCGCCACAGCAGCAGGTTGCGGTTGGGCTGCTTGATGTTGTTCCAGAAGAACTCTTTCTGCGCGTAGATGGCGTAGTGGGTCGGCTCGCCGTAGATGATGGCGCGGGCCAGGGTGGCCATGTCCTTGGCGGACGAGTAGTGGTCCGGATTGGGCAGGCCGGTGGCGTCCATGAAGTGGGAATTGGTCATGCCCAGCTTCTGCGCGGTGGTGTTCATCATGTCGGCGAAGGCGTCTTCGCTGCCGGCGATGTGCTCGGCCAGGGCGACGGAGGCGTCGTTGCCCGACTGGATGATGATGCCGTGCAGCAGGTCGCTCACCGAAACCTGGGAGCCGACCTTGATGAACATGCGCGAGCCGCCGGTGCGCCAGGCGTGTTCGCTGACGGTGACCAGGTCGGATTCGGCGATGCGGCCGCCTTCGATTTCCTTGGTGGCGATGTAGGCGGTCATCAGCTTGGTCAGGCTGGCGGGCGGCAGGCGCTCGTCGCCGGCGTTCTCGACCAGGATGTTGCCGCTGGCGCCGTCCATCAGCACCCAGGCCTTGGCCGCGAGCTGCGGGGCGGCGGGAACGACTTCAGCTGCCCAGCTGGCCACGGGGGCGCTGAACAACACGAGCAAGGACAGGCGTTTGGCGAAGTTGAAGATGTTCATCCGTCTCTCTGGGGTTCACTAATGGTCAAACAATCCCCTTGAGGGGAACTCGGGTGCTGCAACCTCTGGCGGGCCGCTGCGGCGCGTGCGGTGGAATCTCAGTCCAGGCGCACGAGCTTGGGTTGGCCAAGGTTGGCCACGCGGATGCTGTCCTGCATCCGACTTGCTTCATCCTGCGTTCCGATCGGTCCCAGGCGCACTCGGTACAAGGTCTGCTGGTTGACCACGACCGAGCTGATAAAGGATTTCGCCCCCGTCAGGCCGCCGACCTTCTCCTTGAGAAGCTCCGCAGCGTCCGGGTTGGCGAAGGCACCCACCTGGAGATACAGGCCATCGGCTGGTAATGAAGCGTTTTTTTTTGAGTCGATCTGGACCGGCGCCACAGGCACGGCGTGCTGCGCTGGCGGCGGGGTATAGGTTTCGATGGGCTGGGCCATGGCGACCGCCTGCGGCTGTGCGGCAGGCTGCGCGGCCATCTTCGGCAGGGCCATGATCATCGGCGGCTGCTTGCCCTGGGAGGCCCACCAGCGGTCGGGGTCGATGCCCTCTACCTTCACGTGGGCGGTGCCGGTCTCGGCGTAGCCGAGCTTCTTGGCAGCGGCGAAGGACAGGTCGATCACCCGGTCGGAATAGAACGGGCCGCGGTCGTTGACGCGGACGATGACGCTCTTGCCGTTGTCCAGGTTGGTCACGCGGACGTAGCTGGGCAGCGGCAGGGTCTTGTGCGCCGCGGTCATGCCGTACAGGTCGTACTGCTCGCCGTTGGCGGTGGCCTGGCCATGGAACTTGGTGCCGTACCAGGAGGCGGTGCCGACCACGCTGTAGGTGTTCGCGTTGTTCAGCGGGTAGTAGGTCTTGCCCAGCACGGTGTAGGGGTTGTTCTTGAACGGTCCGTTGTGCGGCATCGGCACGGCATCGGGGATGCGCGACACGTCGACGTCCCACCAGGGCGCGCCGTCGCGGTGCGGGCGGTTGTAGTCATAGGGGCCGGAAATGCCGCTGCTGGCCACCGGCTGCTGCTGGGGCGCGCGGTTGCCGGTACAGCTGGCGAGGAACACGGTGCTCAGGCCAACGCAGGCGGCCAGCGACCAGAGGCCGGGACTTGCGATTCGCTTGCTCAATGGACACCTCGTGCCTTGGCGATCTCGCCGGCCAGCTGATGGACCGCCATGGCATACATGGCGCTGCGGTTGTAACGGGTGATCACGTAGAAGTTCGGCAGCCCGACCCAGTACTCGGTGCCCTGCGCGCCTTCCAGGCGCATGGCGGTCACCATCAGGTCGTCGCGGATCACGTCATGGGTTCGCCAGCCCTGAGAGCGTAGCTGACCGAGGTTCATCTGCGGTTCCAGGCCCTGGGTGAGCGCGTCTTCGGCGGTCGAGGTGCCGATTTCCGCCTGCGACACCACCGGCTCGCCGGTGTGCCAGCCGTGCTGCTTGAAGTAGTTGGCGACGCTGCCGATGGCATCGGTGGGGTCGCTCCAGATATTGATGTGGCCGTCTCCGTCGAAGTCCACGGCGTAGGCGCGGAAGCTGCTCGGCATGAACTGCGGCAGGCCCATGGCGCCGGCATAGGAGCCGGTGAGGCTGAGCGGGTCGACCTGCTGTTCGCGGGCCAGCAGCAGGAACTGCTTGAGCTCCTTGCGGAAGAAGTCGGCGCGCGGCGGGTAGTCGAAGCCCAGGGTGGACAGCGCGTCCATCACCTTGAAGTTGCCGGTATTGCGGCCGAAGAAGGTCTCCACGCCAATGATGGAGACGATGTACTGGGCCGGCACGCCGTATTCCTGCTCGGCGCGGGCCAGGGCCTCGGCATTCTGGTTCCAGAAGTCCACCCCGCGGTTGATGCGCGCGTCGGTGACGAAGATCGGCCGGTATTCCTTCCAGGTCTTCACCCGCTCGGCGGGGCGGGAGATGGCGTCGAGGATGGACTGCTTGCGTTCCACGTCGTGGAAGAGACCCATGAGCTGCTCGCCGGCGAAGCCGTAGTCACGGGTCATCTCGCTGACGAACTCGGCGACCCGGGGCGAACCATCGTAATCGCCCGCGCCAGCGGCGCCGGACATGCCGATCGCCCCCGCGATTCCGACCCAATGCACCCCCCTGGCAGCCCAGGCGCGCAGTACTTGCATTCCTTTCTTCACTCTTGTCATCAAACCTGGGCGATCCACTTCCGGTGGGTGTGAATCGACATCAAAACGCCGAACCCTGACATCAGGGTCACCAGCGAAGTTCCGCCGTAACTGATAAAGGGCAGCGGTACCCCCACCACTGGCAACAATCCGCTGACCATACCAATGTTGACGAACACATACACGAAGAAGGTCATGGTGATACTGCCGGCCAGCAGCTTGCCGAACAGCGTCTGCGCCTGCGCCGTGATCACCAGCCCCCGGTAGATCACCAGCAGGTACAGCACCAGCAGAAGGCATACGCCGACCAGGCCGAACTCTTCGCCGAGCACGGCAATGATAAAGTCCGTGTGGCTTTCGGGCAAAAAATCCAGATGGGACTGCGTGCCCAGCAGCCAGCCCTTGCCGAAGACGCCGCCGGAACCGATGGCCGCTTTTGACTGGATGATGTTCCAGCCGGTACCCAGCGGATCGCTTTCCGGGTCGAGGAAAGTCAGTACGCGCTGCTTCTGGTAGTCGTGCATGACGAAGTACCACATGCCCACGGCGACCGGCACCGCGGCCGATACGGCCATGATGATCCAGCGCCAGCGCAGCCCGCCGACGAACAGCACGAAGGAGCCGGACGCCAGCACCAGCATGGCGGTGCCCAGGTCCGGCTGCTTGAGGATCAGCACGAAGGGCACGACGATCAGCGCCAGGCCCACCACGCTGTGCTTGAAGCCCGGCGGCAACGAGCGCTTGGACAGGTACCAGGCGATCGTCATGGGCATCAGCAGCTTCATGAATTCCGCCGGCTGGAAGCGGATCACCCCGGGAATGTTGATCCAGCGGGTCGCACCCATGGCGTTGTGGCCCATCACGTCCACCACCACCAGCAGCGCCACGCCGATCAGGTAGCCCAGCGGCACCCAGCGGGCGAGGAAGCGCGGCTCGATCTGCGCCAGCACGAACATCGCGCCCAGGCCCAGGCCGAACGACGAGGCCTGCTTGATCAGCAGGTCCCAGCTCTTGCCGCTGGCGGAATAGAGGACGAACAGGCCGACCGAGCCGAGGGTCACCAGCAGCAGGAGCAGCAGGCCGTCGATGTGCAGGCGCTGCAGCAGGCTGGAGCGCCGCTTCATCACGTCTTCGCTGGACAGCGTGCGGTCGAAATTTCCGTTCATGGTCATGGTTTGGGCGCCTCCGCCGTGGCCTGCGGTGCGTATTCGGCCTTGAGCTTGCCGGTCTCGTCGAGCAACCAGGCGTCGGTCACGGCCTTGAGCACGGGGGCGGCAACGCCGGAGCCGGACTCGCCGTTCTCCACCATCACGGCCACGGCGATCTGCGGGTTGTCTGCCGGCGCGAAGCCGACGAACAAGGCGTGGTCGCGGTGGCGCTCGAGCAGTTTGGAGCGGTTGTATTTCTCGCCCTGCTTGATCGCGACGACCTGCGCGGTACCGGACTTGCCGGCAATGCGGTAGACGGACGTGGCGCCAACCTTGTGCGCGGTGCCGCGAGCCCCATGGACTACCTGCTGCATGCCGTAGTCCACCAGGTTCCAGTTGTTCGGGTCCTTGAGCTTGATATCCGGCATCGGGTCCTCGTCGACCGGCGGCTTGCCGTCGATGGTCTTGGCCAGGTGCGGTCGAATCCATTTGCCCTTGTTGGCCAGCAGCGCGGTCATCTGCGCCAACTGCAGCGGCGTGGCCTGCATGTAGCCCTGGCCGATGCCGAGAATCAGGGTTTCACCGGGGAACCAGGCCTGTCGGCGCAGCGCGCGCTTCCATTGGCGCGACGGCATCAGGCCTTCCGCTTCGCCGTACATGTCCAGGGCGACCCGTTGGCCGAAGCCGAATTCGCTCATGTAGTCGTGCAGGCGGTCGATCCCCAGCTTATGCGCGAGGTCGTAGAAGTAGGTGTCGTTGGAGCGCATGATCGCGGTCTCCAGGGTCACCCAGCCGTCGCCCATGCGGTTCCAGTTGCGGTACTTGTGGTCGTAGTTCGGCAGTTGGTAATAGCCGGGGTCGAACACTCGGCTGGAGGGCGTCACGACGCCTGCATCGAGGCCGGCGATGGCCACCGCCGGTTTTACCGTCGAGCCCGGCGGGTACAGGCCGCGCAGCACGCGGTTGTACAACGGGCGGTCCTCGGAATCGCGCAGGGCCGCATAGTCCTTGAAGCTGATGCCGGTGACGAACAGGTTGGGGTCGTAGGCGGGCTGGCTGACCATGGCCAGCACTTCGCCGGTGGACGGCTGGATCGCCACGATGGCGCCGCGCCGGCCGGCCAGTGCGGTTTCCGCGGCAGCCTGCAGCTTGCTGTCGATGCTCAGCACGATGTCACGGCCGGAGACTGGCTCGGTGCGCTTGAGCACGCGCAGGACGCGGCCGCGGGCGTTGGTCTCGACTTCCTCGTAGCCAACCGTGCCGTGCAGCGCGTCCTCGTAGAATTTTTCCACGCCGGTCTTGCCGATGTGGTGGGTGCCCGAATAGGCCACCGGGTCGAGCTTCTTCAGTTCCGCCTCGTTGATCCGCCCGACATAGCCGACCGAGTGGGCGAAGTGCTCGCCCAGCGGGTAATGGCGGACGAACTGCGCAGCCACGTCGACGCCATTGAGGCGGTACTGGTTCACCGCGATGCGGGCGATCTGCTCCTCGGACAGCTCGAACATGATCGGCACCGGCTCGAACGGCCGGCGCCCCTGTTTCATGCGCTTCTCGAAGATGGCCTTGTCTTCCTCGGTGAGGCCGAGGATCTCCACCAGGGTCTTGAGCGTCTCCTGCAGGTTCTCGGTGCGCTCGCGGGTGATGGTCAGGCTGAAGCTGGGGCGGTTGTCGGCGATGATCACCCCGTTGCGGTCGAAGATCAGCCCGCGATTGGGCGGAATCGGCTGCACGTGGACGCGGTTGTTCTCCGACAGCGTCGAGTGGTAGTCGTACTGCGTCACCTGCAGGTGATACATGCGCGCCACCAGCACCAGGGCGAGCAGGAAGATCGCCACCCCGCCGACGATGACGCGGGCGCGGACCAGACGGGCGTCCTTCTCGTGGTCCTTGAGCTGTATCGGCTGCGGCATCGAAAACGGCTACGACTACTTGTGGTAGGGGTGCCCGGACAGAACCGTCCAGGCGCGGTAGATCTGCTCGCCGACCAGGATCCGCACCAGCGGGTGCGGCAGGGTCAGCGGAGACAGCGACCAGCGCTGCTCGCTGCGCGCGCAGACCTCCGGCGCCAGGCCTTCCGGCCCACCGACCATGAGGTTGACGGTGCGCGCGTCCAGGCGCCAGCGGTCGAGCTCCTGCGCCAGCTGGGGGGTGCTCCAGGGCTTGCCTTCGACTTCCAGGGTGACGATGCGTTCCCCCGGCTGGACCTTGCTCAGCATGGCCTCGCCTTCCTGGCGGATCAGCCGCGCCACGTCGGCATTCTTGCCGCGCGTGTTGAGCGGGATTTCCACCAGTTCCAGGGACAGCTCCGAGGGCAGGCGCTTGACGTACTCCGCCCAGCCCTCTTCCACCCAGCGCGGCATGCGCGAGCCGACCGCGATCAGACGCAGACGCACGGCAGGCTTACTCGGCGCTGTGCGAGGCGCGGCTCTGCTCGGCGCCCTGCCACAGGCGTTCCAGGTCATAGAACTGGCGGGTGGCCGGCTGCATGACGTGGACCACGACATTGGCGAGGTCGATCAGGACCCACTCGCCGCCTTCCTGGCCTTCGCTGCCGATCGGGCGCACGCCCTGTTCCTTGACCTTTTCCAGGACGTTGTCGGCCAGCGACTTGACCTGACGGCTGGAGGCGCCGGTGGCGATGACCATGACGTCGGTGATGCTGGTCTTCTCGCGCACGTCGATGACGGTGATGTCCTGCGCCTTGAGATCTTCCAGGGCGGCGATGGTCAGTTCGACCAGTTGTTCGGTTTGCATGTATGACTCTCTAGCTTGATCAGTGAGACGCCTGGTACAGGCCGTGCGCCTCGATATAGTTCAATACCGCATCCGGCACCAGGTAGCGCACCGAGCGCCCCTGCGACAGGAGTTGGCGGATCTGGGTGGCGGATACTGCCAGCGGCGTCTGCCAGACGAAGGTGATCTGCCCGGCGGGGCCGGTCATCGCCTTCGGGTCGGCAACACTGCGCGCCGCCAGCAGGTCGCGCAGGTCTTCCGGCGGCTCGCTGTCGGCATCCGGGCGCTGCAGCACGACGATATGACAGTGCTCCAGCAACTCTTCCCAGCGATGCCAGGTCGGCAGGCCGCAAAATGCGTCCCAGCCGACCAGCAGGAACAACTGGTCCTGCTCATCCAGCTCCCCACGCAGCGACTCCAGGGTGTCGATGGTGTAGGAGGGTTTGTCACGCTTCAGCTCGCGGTCATCGACCACCAGCGGGATCACGCCGGCTACTGCCAGCTCGACCATCGCCAGCCGCTGCTCCGGTTTCACCTGGGGGGTGTCGCGGTGCGGCGGGCGGAAGTTGGGGATCAGGCGCAACTCGTCGAACTCGAACTGCTCGGCCATCTCCAGCGCACTGCGCAGGTGACCGATGTGCACCGGGTCGAAGGTGCCACCGAACAGACCGACCCGACGGGAACGCGCCTTGTTCATCAGGTCCGCACGTGTCCGTCGCCGAACACCACGTATTTCTCGCTGGTCAGGCCTTCCAGGCCGACCGGGCCGCGGGCGTGCAGCTTGTCGGTGGAAATGCCGATCTCCGCGCCCAGGCCGTATTCGAAGCCATCGGCGAAGCGGGTCGAGGCGTTGACCATGACCGAGGCCGAGTCCACTTCGGTGAGGAAGCGGCGGGCGTCGGTGAAGTTCTCGGTGATGATCGCATCGGTGTGCTGCGAGCCGTAGGTGTTGATGTGCTCGATGGCCGCGTCAAGGCCGTCGACAATACGGATCGACAGGATCGGCGCGTTGTACTCGGTGCGCCAGTCTTCCTCGGTGGCTTCCAGTACGTCGGCGCCCAGCAGCGCGCGGGTGGCGGCATCGCCGCGCAGTTCCACGCCCTTGTCACGGTAGATGGCGGCCAGCGGCGGCAGCACGCGGTCGGCAATGCCGGCGTGAACCAGCAGCGTCTCCATGGTGTTGCACGGCGCGTAGCGCTGGGTCTTCGAGTTGTCGGCGACGCGGATTGCCTTGTCCAGGTTTGCGGCGACGTCGATGTAGACGTGGCAGATGCCGTCCAGGTGCTTGATCACCGGGACCTTGGCGTCACGGCTGATGCGCTCGATCAGGCCCTTGCCGCCGCGCGGAACGATGACGTCGACGTACTCGGGCATGGTGATCAGCGCGCCGACAGCGGCGCGGTCTGTGGTTTCCACCACCTGCACGGCGCTGGCCGGCAGGCCGGCGGCGGCCAGGCCGGTCTGGATGCACGCAGCGATCGCCTGGTTGGAGTGGATCGCCTCGGAGCCACCGCGCAGGATGGTCGCGTTGCCGGACTTCAGGCACAGGCTCGCGGCGTCGATGGTCACGTTCGGACGGGATTCGTAGATGATCCCCACCACGCCCAGGGGCACGCGCATCTTGCCCAGCTGGATGCCGGACGGCACGTAGCGCATGTCGCGGATCTCACCGATCGGGTCCGGCAGCGAAGCGACCTGGCGCAGGCCTTCGATCATGTCGTCGATGCGCGCCGGCGTCAGGGCCAGGCGGTCGAGCATGGCGGGCTCCAGACCGTTGGCACGGCCATTGGCCAGATCCTGTTCGTTGGCTTCGGTCAGCTGGGCGCGGGCGGCGTCCAGGGCATCGGCTGCGGCCAGCAGGGCTTGGTTCTTCTGCGCGGTCGTGGCGCGCGCGACAACGCGCGACGCTTCACGGGCGGCGCGGCCCAGGCGGCTCATATAGTCGAGAACGGACTCGGTCATGATCTAACGCGTCTGCGTGAGGGAAATGCGCAAGTATAGCGGGAGCGCGCCCTCAGCGGCCAGCCACAGCAGCCGGCCGGTCAGCGACGCGCTTCGCGTAACGCCAGCGCCCGTCATCCCCCGCCCGCCGGTTACATCCGACACTCCCCGCCTCTCCCTGCCGCCCGAAGGTTGGGTAAACAAATTCGTATCGGCTGGTTACTTTGCAAGCATGGCTCATTGCCCCCGCAGCGTTCGCATTGCCAGGGAGGCACGCCAGGGAAGAACAACAAGAGGCGGTCCACCGCCGGAGAACTGCCATGCGCTATCGCACCGATTACAGCGCCCAGTCCCTGACCACCGCCCCGGCGGTGCTGGAACTGGACGGTTGGCAACTGCACTACCAGGCCTTCTCTTCACGGGAGGATGACACCCGCCCGCCGGTCCTGCTGCTGGGCGGCGCGTTCCAGAGCTTCCGCTCCTTCGCCAGCGAGGTCTCGGAGCTGCTCGCCGGGCACCCGGTGATCCTGCTCGACCTGCCCAGCCAGGGCGGCAACCTGCAACTGGCGCCAGAGCTGAGCCTGGAGGACCTGGCCGACCTGATCGCCGCCTTTGCGCAAACCCTGCAGCTGCCGCCGCTGATGCCCATCGGGCTGTCCTACGGCTCGGCGCTGGCCGCGCTGTTCGCCGCCCGCCACCCGGCGCGCTGCGGCCGCCTGCTGCTGGCCGGCATCACCGCCTTCGGCCGTCCCGGCGCCCGCGCGCTGCTGGTGGAGGCCCTGGCGCGCCTGGAACTGGGCGAGCAGACGCCTTTCGCCCACGGCGTGCTGACCGGGCTGATCAACCCGCTGCGCCTGGCCGATACGGGCGTTTCCCCGGTATTCCGCAAGGCCCTGCTGCGCCAACTGCAGCGCCTGACCCCGGCGGAGATCGAACGCTACCGGCAGAACAGCCAGCGCCTGCTGGCCTTCGGCGGCTTCGACCGCCACCCGCAGTGCCCGACCCTGGTGCTGGCCGGCGAGTACGACCACTTCACCCAGCCCTGGGAGCATGCCGAATTTGCCCACGCCTGCGCGGACGCCGAGTTCGCGCTGATCCACAACGCCGACCACCTGGCCCAGTTCGAGCGCCGCGATGCCTGCGCGCGGCTGTACAACCCGTTCCTGCGCGGTGAAGCACTGCCGCGCAGCGCCGCCGGTAGCACACGCTTCCAGCGCCAGCAGCTGCTGCACCTGGAACGCCGCTTCGAACCGCGCCTGGCGCCAGCCGACACCCGCGCCGTGCTGCGCAACGGCGAAGGTGGCGAATGGCGCTGCGAGCTGGCGGAGCTGGGGTATTTCGGCGGACTGGTCCGCGTCGAGCTGCCGGCAGATCGCCCGGCGCGCGGCTGGAAGCTGGCCGCCGCGGGCCTGCCGGAACTGGATATCCTGCCGCTGCGCTACTGCGGCGATGGGTTGGCCTTCATCTTCGCCCACGGCGACCCGCAGGCCAGCGCGGCGCTGGCGGCAATGGTGGTGCCGATGCAGCAGGGCGCGTGCGCGGCTTGAGACGCGACGGCGTATGACCACCAGAGGTCGTACGCCCTACACCCGTGCTTCGATCACCCGCACCAGGCTCGGCATCCGCCCCTTGGGCAACCCCAGCCCCGCGCCATCCACCTGCGGATCGAGCACAGCCACCCGACCGAACCCGCAGCCGCTGAACGCCTGCTCGATCTCGCCGGCACTGCGGTAATGCAGCGGATAGCCGCCACGGGTCAGCCGGCCGATCAACCCGACGCCCCAGCGTATCTGCCGGTAGCGCGGGTGTTCGCGCAGGTCGGGGTACAGTTCGGTCAGGTAGGTCGCTTCCGGGAACACCCGCAGGGCGGCCGCCAGACGGCGCCAGAAGCCCTCGATCACCGGGCGCTGAAAGTAGTTCACCAGCCCCTCGGTAATCACCGCCACCGGGCGGTCGCGGTCCAGCTCGGAGAACAGCGCAGCCAGGCTTTGCTCGCCCTGTTCGGCGAGGATATCCACGGCCCGCACGCGATGCTTGCCGTCCAGCCAGCCCTGTTCCTGCAGCAGCGCAGACTTGCGCGCCGCCATCGGCGGCAGGTCGGCTTCAATATAAGTCAGCTGGGGATAGCGCTCGCGGAAGCGCCGACCACGGGGCGAAAGCCCACAGGCGATCTCCACCACCTGGGTCACACCACGCAATTCGATCGCCTGGGTCAGCCGGGCATCGATCAGCAGGTGACGTTGTAACAGGAAGTCTTCGATATTCAGCCCGAAGCCGATCCGCGCCCCCCAGTTGATCGGCGCCACGCAGCCATGCACCCAGCGGCCGAACGCCGTGGCGAAGGCCGGATCGGCCAGTTGGTGGCGATACCAGACGTAACCGGTGTAGTGCGCGCTGGGGGTGATGTGGGCGCTGTCGGCCCGGATCCGTTCAGCCATGCTTAAGAATCTTGTTGTTATGATTCCCCAGCCTAAGACCGGCCCGAGAACCGCGACAATCCGATGCCCGCCGAACCCAACCTAAGTTTGCCCTGGCCCGATGCGAACCCGCTGCCGGATGCCTTCTTCAACCGCGACGCCCTCACCGTCGCCCGCGAGCTGCTGGGCAAGGTGATCCGCCACCGGGTCGGCGAGCTCTGGCTGTCGGCGCGGATCATTGAGACCGAGGCCTACTACCTGGCCGAAAAAGGCAGCCACGCCTCGCTGGGCTACACCGAGAAGCGCAAGGCGCTGTTCCTCGATGGCGGGCACATCTACATGTATTACGCGCGCGGCGGCGACTCGCTGAACTTCAGTGCCGGCGGTGCGGGCAATGCGGTACTGATCAAGTCCGGCCACCCTTGGATCGATCGCATCTCCGGAGACGCCGCCCTGGCCTGCATGCGCCAACTCAATCCCGCCGCCGACGGCAGCGAACGCCCGCTGGGCAAGCTGTGCTCCGGCCAGACCCTGCTCTGCCGCTCGATGGGCCTGAAGGTGCCGGACTGGGACGCCCGGCGGTTCGACCCGCAGCGCCTGTTCGTCGATGACCTTGGCGAGCAGCCCTCGCTAGCCATCCAGGCCGCGCGCCTGGGCATTCCCCACGGCCGCGACGAACACCTGCAATACCGCTTCGTCGACGCCGCCTTCGCCAGCTTCTGCACGCGCAACCCTTTGCGTCGCGGACAGGTCGAAGGCCACGACTACCACCTGCTCGGAACCCAGGACGCCACCTTCCGATGATCGATCTCGCCGCCTTCAACACCTGGATGGCCACCCATCCGCAATGGCTCGCCCTGGTCCTGTTCCTGGTCGCCTTCCTCGAATGCGCCGCCGTCATCGGCATCATCCTGCCCGGCGTGGTGATGCTCTTCGCCATCGCCGTGCTGGCCGGCAGCGGCGCCCTCGGCCTGGGGGAAACCCTGGCGCTGGCGTTCTTCGGCGGCTTGCTGGGCGATTTGTCGTCCTACTGGATCGGCCGCCACTTCCACCAGGACATCCGCCGCCTGCCGGTGCTGCGCCACCATCCGGAATGGATGGCCGCCGCCGAAGGCTTCTTCCACCGCTACGGCGTCGCCAGCCTGCTGGTGGGCCGCTTCATCGGTGCGCTGCGGCCGTTCCTGCCGATGATCGCCGGCATGCTCGACATGCCTTTCGGCCGCTTCCTGGCCGTCTCCATCCTGGCCGCCGCCGGCTGGTCGATCGCCTACCTGGTGCCCGGCTGGGCCACCGGCGCGGCCATGCGTCTGCCGCTGCCCGAGGGCTTCTGGCCGGAGGCCGGGGTGGTCGCCGCCTGCGTCGCCGCGGTGCTGGCACTGATCATCCACGCCGAGCTGCGCAAGGAGCGCAAGGCTGCGCTGATCGGCGCTGTCGGCTGCTTCGCGCTGCTGATCGCTATGCTGATCGGCTGGCCGCACCTCGACGCCCTGGACAAGGGCCTGATGGCGCTGGTGCAGGAGCACCGCCACGCCTGGCTGGACGATGTGATGGTGGCCGTCACCCGCGTCGGCGACTTCCGCACCCAGTTCATCGCCGGCGCGCTGCTGGCTGTTCTGCTGGCCGCGCTGCGACTGTGGCGCCATGCGTTCTTCGCCGCCGGCACCATGGTCGGCACCGCCCTGCTCAACACCACCCTCAAGCACCTGTTCAGCCGCGCGCGCCCGGAAGTGATCGCCGACCCGCTGTCCGCCTTCAGCATGCCCAGCGGGCACAGCTCGGCGTCCTTCGCCTTCTTCCTGGTGCTCGGCGTGCTGGCCAGCCGGGAGAAATCCCCGCGCGTGCGCCTGACCTGGATGCTGCTGGCGGTGATCCCCGCCGCCAGCATCGCGCTGTCGCGCGTGTACCTGGGCGCCCACTGGCCCAGCGACATCATCGCTGGCGCCCTGCTCGGCGCCTCGGTATGCGCCGCCAGCCTGTGGATAAGCCAGCGCCGCAGCGAGCTGCCGGCCCTGGCGCCGCGCATCTGGTGGAGCCTGCTGCCGACCGCCATGGTACTGCTGGCGGTGGCCAGCGCCTGGGGCCTGTCCGCGGCGATCCACCGCTACACGCCGCTCTGATCCCGCGTCAGGTCCAGGGGCGCTC
Source organism: Pseudomonas sp. PDM22 (assembly GCF_014851965.1). Classification (NCBI taxonomy): domain Bacteria; kingdom Pseudomonadati; phylum Pseudomonadota; class Gammaproteobacteria; order Pseudomonadales; family Pseudomonadaceae; genus Pseudomonas; species Pseudomonas sp. PDM22. Next base: position 97,216 of record NZ_JACVAR010000006.1, on the reverse strand, counting down.
GCGCATCAGTTCGGCGCAGCGCAACTGGACGAACTCGCGCAGCTGGGTCACCGCCCGGCTGAGCTGGGCGCGGTGGGTGCAGAACAGGTTCATCGGCGTGGCCTCGCCCAGGTAGTCCGCCAGCGCCACTTCCAGCCGACCGGCGCGTACGTCGGCCGCGACGTCCAGCCAGGACTTGTACACCAGCCCCTGCCCCGCCACGGCCCAGCGCCGCACCACATCGGCATCGTCGCAAAGGCGGTCGCCGCGCACCGCCACCACATGCTGCTTGCGGCTGTCGCTGAAGCTCCAGCGCTCATGGGCGCGCCCGCCGAGCATGTAGAGCAGGCAATTGTGCCGGTGCAGCTCGTCCGGGTGCGTCGGCTTGCCGTGGCGTGCGAAATACTCGGGAGCGGCACAGAGCACGCGGCGGTTGTCCGGGGCCAGCGGCAGCGCTACCAGGTTCGAATCACCCGGCTGGCCGAGACGAAAAGCCACGTCCACCGGCTGCCGGTAGAGATCGGCCTGGCGGTCGCTGATCAGCAGGCGCAGGTTCATCCTCGGGTGCAGCGCCTGGAATTCGTCGAGCCAGGGCAGCAGCACGTTGCGGCCGAAGTCCGACGGCGCCGAGACCTGGAAGTTGCCGGCAATCTCGCTCTTGCCGCCGGCCAGCAGCTGGCGGCCGTCGTCCAGGCTTTGCAGCGCGGCACGGGCGTGAGCCAGGTACAGCTCGCCCTCGGCGGTCAGGCGCAAACTGCGAGTGGAGCGGGCGAACAGGCGCACATCCAGCTCGCTTTCCAGGCGCTTGAGCGCTGCGCTGGCCACCGCCGGCGACAGTTCCAGCTCGCGGGCGGCGGCGGAAAGGCTGCCGCGCTCGGCGGTGCGGACGAAGATCTGCAGGTCGTCGAAACGCAGCATTTTCAAAAATCCTTTGAAAGAGACTCTCTACTTACGCGGTTTTTCTTCCCAACGAAAGAGAGCAGCATGCCCTCACCTTCCCCGCCCCACTGGAGATACCCGGATGAGCCTGACCCTGATCGCCATCATTCGCGCCAAGCCCGGCCGCGCCGACAGCCTGCAGGAGCGCCTGCACGGCATGCTCGCGCCGTCCCGCGCCGAGGCCGGCTGCCTGCAGTACGACCTGCACCGCGACATCAAGGACGCCGAGCTGATCTACATGATCGAGCAGTGGCGCGATGAGGAAGCCCTGGCCGAGCACGAAGCCAGCCCGCACTTCCAGGCCTTCGTGAAGGCCGCCGAACCCGATCTGGCGGAACTCGATATCCGCCTGATGAACCGCATCGACTGATCGCTTCGAACGCATAGGAATTCCCATGAAAGCCATCGGCTACACCCAGAGCCTGCCCAGCAACGACGCCAATTCCCTGCTCGACATCCAGCTGCCCGAGCCCACGCCCGGCCCGCGCGACCTGCTGGTGGAAGTACGCGCCATCTCCGTCAACCCGGTGGACACCAAGGTGCGCCAGCGCGCCCAGCCCGCCGAAGGCCAGTACAAGGTGCTGGGCTGGGACGCCGCCGGCGTGGTTCGCGCGGTGGGCAGCGAGGTCAGCCTGTTCAAGCCGGGCGACAAGGTCTGGTACGCCGGCGACCTGACCCGCCCCGGCAGCAACGCCGAGCTGCAGCTGGTGGACGAGCGTATCGTCGGCCCGATGCCGCAGAGCCTGGATTTCGCCCACGCAGCCGCCCTGCCGCTTACCACCATCACCGCCTGGGAACTGCTGTTCGACCGCCTGCAGGTAGCCGAAGGCAAGGCCAGCGCCGGACAGAGCCTGCTGATCGTCGGCGCCGCCGGCGGTGTCGGCTCGATCCTCACCCAGCTGGCGCGCCAGCTCACCGGCATGACCGTGATCGGCACCGCTTCGCGTCCGGAAACCCAGGAATGGGTGCGCAACCTCGGCGCGCACCACGTGATTGATCACCGCAAGCCGCTGAGCGAAGAACTCAAGCGCATCGGCGTCGGCGAAGTCACCCACGTGGCCAGCCTCAACCAGACCGAGGAACACCTCGCCGAGATCGTCGCCAGCCTGCGCCCGCAGGGCCGCCTGGCGCTGATCGACGACCCGCTGAACCTCGACGTGCGCCTGCTCAAGCAGAAGAGCCTGTCGCTGCACTGGGAGTTCATGTACACCCGCTCGATGTTCCAGACCGACGACATGATCGAGCAGCACAAGCTGCTGCAGCGAGTGGCCGGGCTGATCGACAGCGGCGTGCTGAAGACCACCCTGGGCGAGCACTTCGGCAGGATCGACGCCGCCAACCTGCGCCGCGCCCACGCGCTGCTGGAAAGCAACACGGCCAAGGGCAAGATCGTGCTGGAAGGGTTCTGAGCCACCACCTCGTAGGGCGCATAACCCGGAACGGGTTATCCGCCGCCGCGGCGGATAACGCCTTAGGCGTTATCCGCCCTACGAGGGTGGCGTCAGGGGAACTACCTGTGCACGGCTGTTCACGAGCAAGCTCGCTACAGTCGGCCGGGCGCACTGGTGTGGCTTTTCGTAGCGAGCTTGCTCGCGAACCCCGGCCGCTCAGTCGTTGGCCTTGGCCCCGGCCAGCAACCGACAGAGCTTCTCGGTCGCGTCGAGCATCGCGAAGCTCGGTTTCTCCAGGTTGCGATCCGGCACCACCCAGAGCTGCTTGAGCCGCGTGGCGCTGAGTTGCTGCATGCCGGTCCAGCTGCGCAGCTGGTCGTCGCTGGCCGCCAGGATCACCTGGGGATCGCGCGCCAATACCGCTTCCAAGCCAACCTGCGGCGCGGGCAGGTCCAGATCGGCGAACAGGTTGCGGCCCCCGCAAACCTCCAGCGCCTCGCTGATGATCTGCTGGCCACCGACGGTATAGAGCGGGCGATCCCACACCTGATAGAACACCTTGAGCGGCTGCTCGCGGCGGTACTGCGCCCGCAGCTGCGCCATGCCCGAATCGAAGGTTTCCGCCAGTTCACGGCCCTTTTCCGCCCTCCCCAGTCGCTCGCCCAGCTCGTGGAACTGCCGGGCGATATCCTCCAGACGGTGCGGATCGGCCACATAGACCGGGATGCCCACGGACGTCAGGCGTTGCAGCTGCGCCTCGGGCACGGCGCCAGGCCAGACCAGAAGCAGGTCAGGCTGCAGGGCAAGAATCTGTTCGAGGTTGACCTGGCCGTAGCGGCCGACGGACGGCAGGTCTTTCAGGGATTCCGCGCGCGGCCCGCCATCGAGCAGGCCAACCAGCCGGTCGGCGGCGCCCAGCTCGAGGACCATGTCGGTGAGGGAAGGCGCGAGGCTCACTACCCGCTCCGCCGCCACGACCGGCAGGCCGGCAAGCAGCAGGAGCAGGCAGAGGAAACGGCGCATCAGGCCAGTTGGCGCGGCAGGCGGTACAGCCAGAGGATGACCAGGCTGGCGAAGCCCAGCAGCAGGACGGGCACGCCATGCAGGTCGACCAGCACCGCCAGGGCGCCGATCCAGGCCGGCAGGCTGCCGACCAGCGCGCCACGGCGCTGCGCGGTGCCCAGCGCCTGCCAGGCAGCAGGTTCATCCGCGCCGTCACGGGCCTTGCCGGTGGCAATCAGCGCATGCTTGTAGCGGCGGAACAGCGGCAGGGTGAGGAACATCGACAGCAGGCCGACGACGAACACCGGCGTGGCCAGCGACTCCGGCCCAGGCGCTTCGCCCACCAGCGCCAGCATCAGGTGCTGCGGCGCCAGCGCGAGCGCCAGCAGCAACCACCAGAGCAGATTCAGCCGGCGCCGGGCAGCGGCGCGATTCACGAAGCGGATGCCTCGGCCTCGGCTTCGCCCTGATGCATGTTGCCCAGCATGTGGCCCAGCTTGCCTGCCTTGGTCTGCAGGTAACGCTTGTTGTGCGGGTTCAGGCCCTTCTGCAGCGGCACGCGCTCGGCAACGGTCAGGCCATAGCCTTCCAGCGCCTTCACCTTGCGCGGGTTGTTGGTCATCAGCCGCAGCGAGCAGACGCCCAGGTGCTTGAGCATCGGCAGGCACATGGCGTAGTCACGCTGGTCGGCGCCGAAGCCCAGGGCCAGGTTGGCTTCCACGGTATCGGCACCTTCGTCCTGCAGGGCGTAGGCGCGGATCTTGTTGAGCAGGCCGATGCCACGGCCTTCCTGGCGCAGGTACAGCAGGACGCCGCGACCTTCCTTGGCGATGGCCGACAGCGCGCCCTCGAGCTGGAAACCGCAGTCGCAACGCAGGCTGAACAGCGCATCGCCGGTGAGGCACTCGGAATGCAGACGCCCCAGCGCCGGCTGGCCGTCGTCGAGCTTGCCCATGGTCAGGGCGACGTGTTCCTTGCCGGTTTCCTCGTCGAGGAAGCCATGCATGGTGAATTCGCCGAAGGGGGTGGGCAGCTTGGAGGCGGCGACGAAAACGACAGACACCGGAAACTCCTGAAAGATTTATCTAAGGAAGGAGGACCGGGATTGTAACAGCTGCGCCGGCCGCACCGTCATTGCGAATTCTGCAAGATAAGCATCGATGCTTTTGATAGAAGTCACGGGGACTGCAGACTACGGGCTCAGTGCTTGGCCTGGATGTACATCATGCCCTGGTCTTCGCGCCAGCCGACGCGGTTGAGGTAGCTCATGCCCAGCAGGATTTCGGTGGGGAAGTCGCCTTCGAGCACCACCGCCTCGACCCCCAGCACCTCGACGCCGCCGAGCTTCACGCTATTGAGCGTCACCCGCCAGCCCTTGGCCGTGCCGCTGGCGGTGGAGGCCATCATCGGCGTACCGCCGGCGCGGTAATCCAGCCCCAGGCGCCGGGCCTGACCTTCGTTCATGGCGATCGAGGTCGCGCCGGTGTCCACCAGGAACTGCGCATTCTGGTTGTTGATCGTGCCGGCCACCCAGTAATGGCCGCCGGTTCCGCGGGCGATGCTGGTCTCGGCGTGCGCGGCCGGCGTGGCATAGCCGGCCGTGTTGTACTCGCGACTCAACTCATAGGTCTGCTCGACGCCGCCCACGCGCAGCACCGCCTTGTGGCTGTCGGCACTGACCACCTGCACGCCTTCCGGGCCGGTCTGGCCGACCTTCACCAGCTTGCGCTGGCCATCGATGCTGAGCACCGCGGCACCGGGGAACAGCCCCACCACCTGCACCTGAGGCGCCGCCACGGCAGCGAAGGAGCAGAGAGACAGGCAGATCAGGGCGGACAGGCGCATGGCGATCACTCCTTGGGCGGCAGCAGCGGTTTCAGCGGGGCGTAGGGCCAGTGCCAGCGGGCGAAGATGCGTTCCAGCTCGCCGCTGCGGTAAAGCACCTGCATGCGTGAATCATAGAGTTTCGCCAATGCCCGCCCACGGTCGTTGTTGGCGAAGCCAAGATACAGCGCAATGGTGCCGATATCGGTGATGTGGTACTCGCTGGCATCAACGCCCCTGGCCTCGATCATCTCTTCCAGCTCGGGCCGCGCGTCGATGAAGTAGTCGATGCGGTGGCCGTCGAGCATTGGCAGGGCCGAGCTGCGCCGTTGCAGCTCGTTGCGCTGCTTGAGGTGGTCCAGGTAGCGGTCGAACGCATAGCCGCGCATCCACGCCAGGCGGTAGCGGTCGAGCGTGGCCAGGGTCGGCTGGGGAGAAGTCTTCAGGCCCAGTGCGCCGATCGGATCGACGTCATAGGGCCAGTGCGGATAGATGATGTGATCGATTTCGTTGCGGTAGGAGCCGACCCAGGCGTCCGCCTCGCCGCGCTGCACCAGCCCGACCGAGCGCACGTAGGGCTCGCTGCGCAGGCTCAGGCGCACACCTTCGGGTTCGTAGATGGCCCGCAGCAGATCCCAGGCCAGGCCACGCCCGTCTGCCTGGCTGTAGTTGACCCAGACTTCGCTGACCACCCGGACTTCCGCGGGCAGCCCGGCAGGCGCTTCGGCGGCCTTGTCAGAGGCCAGGGCCGACGTCAGGGAAGTCGCCGGCAGCCAGCACAGGCAGAGGAGCAGGCACAGCAGTCGGCGCATCGATCTTCCTCAGATCAGCCAGTGGGCCCAACCCCATGTCAGGCCTTGCATCACCAGCCAGGCAAAAACGCCGGCCAGCACATCGTCGAGCATGATGCCGACGCCGCCATGGACGTTGCGGTCGATCCAGCTGATCGGCCAGGGCTTGGAAATGTCGACGATGCGGAACACCACGAACCCGACCAGCAGCCACCACCAGCCTTCCGGCACCAGCCAGAGGGTGATCCACATGCCGACCATCTCGTCCCAGACGATGCCTTCGTGATCGTGCACGCGCAGGTCGTCGGCAACCTTGCCGCACAGCCAGAAGCCGAACAGCATGGTGACGCCCAGCATCAGCCAGTAACCCCAGTCCGGCAGCATCTGCCAGAGTGGTATGAAGGGTAGCGCAACCAGCGAACCCCAGGTGCCCGGCGCCTTGGGCAGGGTGCCCGAGCCGAAGCCGAAGGCCAGGAAGTGCCAGGGATTGCTCCATACCGAATGGGGTACGGGTTGGGCCGGGGCCTGGTTGGGGTGTTCTGTCACGGTCACTCCATGAAATGCAGGTAGCCGCCCTGATGCGGCGTGATGTCGGCACCAGCGCCATCGAGCACGCGTACGCCCGAACCGGCTTCCACCCTACCGACCACGCGCAGGGCCGGCCAGTTCGCCGAAAGTGCAGGCAGATGCTCGGCAGGCAGGGTGAAGGCGAGCACGTAGTCGTCACCGGCGCCCAGCTTGAGCTGCTGCGCGCGCTCGGCGCCCAGCAGGGTTTCCAGCGCCGGGCTTTCCGGCAGCTTGTCGGCTTCGACGATGAGCGCCACGCCAGAGGCGCGGGCGATGTGTCCGCAGTCGGCGAGCAGCCCGTCGGAAATATCCAGCGCCGCGGTGGCCTTGCCGCGCAGCGCCTGGCCGAAGTCCAGCTGCGGCTGCGGAGACCAGTAGCGCGCCAGCAGCGGCTCGGCGACGGACGGTTCGGCGGTCATCTCGCCCAGCACCAGCGGCAACGCCCCGCCCGCTTCCCCGAGCGGGCCACCGACGCAGAGCAGGTCGCCCGGCCGCGCACCGGCGCGGGTCAGCGCCTGCCCGGCGGGCACCCCGCCGAATACGGTGACGGTCATCGCCAGCGGGCCACGGGTGGTGTCGCCGCCGATCAGCACCAGCGCGCATTCCTGCGCCTTCTGGTTCAGGCCACGGGCGAAACCTTCCAGCCAGGCCGGGTCGGCCTCGGGCAGGGTCAGGGCAAGGGTGAAGCCGATGGGCGCGGCGCCCATGGCCGCCAGGTCGCTGGCGGACACCGCCAGGGCACGCTGGCCAAGCAGGAAGGGATCGCAGACGGCGGGAAAATGCACGCCGACGACCAGGGTGTCGGTGGAGATCGCCAGCTGTTCGCCGGCCTTGGGCGCGAGGAGCGCGCAGTCGTCACCGATCCCCAATGCCACTGCCTCGCCGCCGGCCGCACAGGCGGCCGAGGCGAAGTAGCGACGGATCAGCTCGAACTCACCCATGCCTCAGCGCTTGGCGCCACGCAGTTCGGCGGCGCGCAGGCGCGGAGCGAGCTTGTCCAGCACGCCGTTGACGAACTTGTGTCCGTCGGTGGCGCCGAAGGTCTTGGCCAGCTCGATACCTTCGTTGATGACGACCTTGTACGGCACGTCCAGGCGATTGCGCAGCTCGTAGGTGGCCAGGCGCAGGATGGCCAGCTCCACCGGGTCGATCTCTTCCAGCGCACGGTCCAGGCAGGGAGTGAACGCCTCGTCCAGATCGGTCTTCAGGCGCGGTACGCCGTGCAGGATCTCGTGGAAGTAGGCACCGTCGACATCACTGAAATCGTTGTCGGTACGGAAGGTCGCCTCGATCTCGTTGAGCGGCTGACCAGCCATCTGCCAGGAGTACAGGGCCTGCACCGCGAGGCTGCGGGCCTTGCGACGCATGGCGATCTTGTTCGGCTTGGCGGGCTTTGCCGGGGCGTTGTTGCCGTCCTGGGTGCTCACTTGGCCTCCAGCTGCGACAGCAGGCTCACCATTTCCAGGGCGGACAGGGCAGCTTCGGCGCCTTTGTTGCCGGCCTTGGTGCCGGAGCGCTCGATGGCTTGTTCGATGGAGTCGACCGTCAGCACGCCGAAGGCGACCGGCACGCCGAACTGCAGGGAAACCTGCGCCAGACCCTTGGTGCACTCACCAGCAACGTATTCGAAGTGCGGGGTGCCGCCACGGATCACCGCGCCGAGGGCGATGATGGCGTCGAACTCGCCGCGCTGGGCGACTTTCTGCGCTACCAGCGGGATTTCGAAGGCGCCCGGAGCACGGATCACGGTGATTTCGCTCTGGGCGACGCCGTGGCGCACCAGCGCGTCGATAGCGCCTTCCACCAGGCTTTCCACCACGAAGCTGTTGAAGCGGCCAACCACCAGGGCGAAGCGGCCTTTGGGGGCGATGAAGGTACCTTCGATGGTCTTCAGGGTCATGGGCAAGTCTCACTGTTAAAGAGCCGGAGCGTCACTGTGGCGCTCCGCAAATAGGGTAGAAGAACGGCACCGCCGTGCCAGGGCACGGCGGCGAGGTTCATTCAGCGGGCAGGTATTCTACAACTTCCAGGTCGAAACCGGATATCGCGTTGAAGCGCATCGGTGCCGACATCAGGCGCATCTTGCGAACGCCCAGGTCGCGCAGGATCTGCGAACCGGCACCCACGGTGCTGTAGGTGGTGGTCGGCTTCTGCACGGGCGCCGGGGTATTGGTGATCTCGCGGACATGCGCCAGCAGATCGTCGCCGCCGACCTGGTGACCCAGCAGCAGGACCACGCCGGTGCCGGCCTCGGCCACCTTGGCCATGGCCGCGCGCAGGCTCCAGCGGCCCGCCTGGTTGACCATCAGCAGGTCGCGCAGCGGGTCGGGGTTATGCACACGCACCAGGGTCGGCTCTTCCGGGCAGACGTTGCCCAGGGTCAGCGCCAGGTGCACGTCGCCTTCCACGGAATCGCGGTAGGTGATCAGCTTGAACTGGCCCAGTTCGGTATCCAGCGGCTGCTCGGCGAGGCGCTCGACGGTGCGCTCGTGGATCAGGCGGTAGTGGATCAGGTCGGCGATGGTGCCGATCTTGATGCCGTGCTGCTGGGCGAACTCTTCCAGTTCCGGGCGACGGGCCATGGTGCCGTCGTCGTTCATGATCTCGCAGATCACGCCGGACGGCTCGAAACCGGCCATGCGCGCCAGGTCGCAGGCCGCTTCGGTGTGACCGGCGCGAGCCAGTACGCCGCCGGGCTGCGACATCAGCGGGAAGATGTGCCCGGGGCTGACGATGTCGGCGGCAACCGCGTTCTTCGCGGCGGCGGCCTGCACGGTGCGGGCGCGGTCAGCGGCGGAGATGCCGGTGGTGACGCCTTCAGCGGCCTCGATGGAGACGGTGAACTTGGTGCCGAAGCCGGAACCGTTGCGCTGCACCATCAGCGGGATGCCCAGGCGCTCGCAGCGCTCGCGGGTCATCGGCATGCAGATCAGGCCACGGGCGAAGCGGGCCATGAAGTTGATGTCTTCGGTGCGGACACACTCGGAGGCGATGATCAGGTCGCCTTCGTTCTCGCGGTCCTCGTCATCCATGAGGATGACCATCTTGCCCTGACGCATGTCGTCGAGCAGTTCTTCAATGCTGTTGAGTGCCATACGGGGAAGAGCCTTATCAGTGTTTCATGAAGCCGTTTTCGGCCAGGAATGCTTCGGTGATGCCGCCAGCGCCGGCGGCGGGGTCCGCCGCCTTGTCGCCGAGCAGCAGGCGCTCCAGGTAGCGCGCCAAAAGGTCGACTTCGAGGTTGACCAGGCGACCACCGCGGTAGTCCGCCATGATCGTCTCCTGCACGGTGTGCGGGACGATGGTCAGCTCGAACTCGGCGCCGTTGACCGCGTTCACCGTCAGGCTGGTGCCGTCCACGGTGATCGAGCCCTTGAGCGCGATGTACTTGGCCAGCTCACGCGGTGCGCGCACGGTGAACTGGATGGCGCGGGCGTTTTCCTCGCGCTTGACGATCTCGCCGACGCCGTCGACGTGGCCGCTGACCAGGTGGCCGCCCAGGCGGGTGGTCGGCGTCAGGGCTTTTTCCAGGTTCACCCGGCTGCCGATCTTGAGCTGCGCGAAGGCGGTGCGCGCGAGGGTCTCGCGGCTGACGTCGGCCCAGAAGCCGTCGCCGGGCAGTTCCACCGCCGTCAGGCAGATGCCGTTGACCGCGATGCTGTCGCCGAGCTTGACGTCGGCGAGGTCGAGCTTGCCGGTCTTCACGTACAGGCGCACGTCACCGCCTTTCGGGGTGATGGATGCGATGGTGCCGATGGATTCGATTATGCCGGTGAACATGAGGCCTCCCGCACGGCAAAGGCCGCTGGCCGGCAAGGCCGCGTAGCCAACTGGGAAAGATGATGCATGTGGCGAACTCCTGTTTTGGTTAAAAAACAGGGCGTATCGATCGAAGGGATTTCACGGACGCGCGCAGGCACGCCCCGATGGCTCATCCCGTTCTCTCTTCATCCGGACTATTACCGTCGGCCCCGGAATCACACCGGGTCTGCTGACCCTGGCCATCCGGCGAACCGGTCTGGACAGGCGCTCGCGGGCTAGACGCATTGCGCGCCATTACCGCCGGTGGGGACTTGCACCCCGCCCTGAGAACGTCAATCGCGGTCGTTACAGCGTCGACCGCGTGTGGCGTTTTACCACAGGCCGGCGCAAGTCGGAAGCTTCCTATTGATCGCTCCGCGCCCGGCGGCAAGCCCAAGTCAGTGGCGCCGGCGCGCCATCACAGCGGTCTGGCCGTGACCAGCCAGTCGTCTCCCACTGCGCGGATGTCGACGATCTTCAGCTCGCGGGATTCACTCATGCGCTCCAGCGGCAGCTCCAGCAGCGGGCGCGCGGAGGAGCCGAGCAGCTTGGGCGCCATGAAGATGCTGTACTCGTCCACCAGCCCGAGGCGGGCGAAGGCTCCAGCCAGGCGCGGACCGGCTTCCACCAGCACCTCGTTGACGCCACGGCGGCCGAGTTCGGCCAGCAGCGCCATCAGGTCGACCTGGCCGTCGAGGCCGGCGAGGTTCAGCAGTTCGTGGCCGACCACGGCGTAGTTCGGATCGTCCTGGGTGCTCACTACCAGCGCCGGGCCGGCCTGGAAGAAGGTGGCGGTCAGCGGCACGCGCAGGCGGCCGTCGATCAGCACGCGCAGCGGCTGGCGCCGGGAGGCCAATTCAGCCTGTTCGGCGTCCAGGCCCAGCTCGTCCGGGCGCACGGTGAGGCGGGCGTCATCGGTCAGCACCGTATCGGCACCAGACAGCACCACGCTGGCTTGCGCGCGCAGGCGCTGCACGGCGCGGCGCGCGGCTGGGCCGGTGATCCACTGGCTCTCGCCACTGGCCATGGCGGTGCGGCCGTCCAGGCTCATCGCCAGCTTCACGCGGACGAACGGCAAGCCGGTTTCCATGCGCTTGAGGAAGCCCTGGTTCAGCGCGCGGGCTTCGTTTTCCAGCACGCCGGAGCGCACTTCGATGCCCGCTTCGGCAATGCGCTTCATGCCGCTGCCGGCGACCTGCGGGTTCGGGTCCTGCATGGCCGCGACTACGCGAGCGAGTCCGGCGCCGATCAGCGCATCGGCGCACGGCGGCGTGCGGCCGAAGTGGCTGCAGGGCTCCAGGGTGACGTAGGCGGTGGCGCCACGGGCCTTGTCGCCGGCCTGGCGCAGGGCGTGGACTTCCGCGTGGGGCTCGCCGGCGCGCACGTGCCAGCCTTCACCGACTACCTCGCCATCGCGGACGATGACACAGCCGACGCGCGGGTTGGGATGGGTCGTGTACCAGCCCTTGCGCGCCAGCTCGATGGCGCGGGCCATCCAGAACTCATCCATGCCGCTCATTCCTTCGACGGCTCGCGAGCCAGGCGCTCGATTTCCTCGCGGAACTCGTTGAGGTCCTGGAAGCGGCGGTACACCGAGGCGAAGCGGATATAGGCGACCTCATCGAGCTTCTGCAGTTCGGCCATCACCAGCTCGCCCAGCACCCGCGACTTGATCTCGCGCTCGCCGGTGGCGCGCAGCTTGTGCTTGATGTGCGCCATCGCCTCCTCGAGCCGCTCGATGCTCACCGGACGCTTCTCCAGCGCACGCTGCATCCCGGCGCGCAGCTTGTCCTCGTCGAAGGGCTGGCGGCTGCCGTCCTGCTTGATCAGGCGCGGCATGACCAGCTCGGCGGTCTCGAAGGTGGTGAAACGCTCGCCGCAGTTCAGGCACTCACGGCGCCGGCGGACCTGGTCGCCCTCGGCGACCAGGCGCGAATCGATGACTTTGGTGTCGTGGGCGCCGCAGAAAGGACAGTGCATGGCGAGTCTTGGGCAGTCAGGAAAGGTAAGAGGCTCATGGTAGCGCATCGACTGGCCGAAGAAACCCCGCTCCCACGAGACACGCCGCAGGCATTAGGCTATATAGGCGCCCGCCTGGAATCTGTTGCGATGGAGCCCGCCATGTTCGCCCGCCTGCTCTGCCTGTCCCTTACCGTCCTGCTGGCCGCCTGCGCCAGCGAGAAGCCTGCACCGGTCACCCAGCCAGTCGCCGTCACGAAGAAATCGACTTCCCCGCTGGACGAGCCCGTGCCGGCCAACATGCGCGCCCTCAGCGGCCAGCTCAGCAGCTCCCAGGGCTTCCTGCCAGCCGGCAGCGAAGTGGAACTGGCGCTGCTGGTGATCGACCAGCGCGACCGCCCGCAGCAGTTGCTCTCCAGCGAGAAGATGATTGCCACCGGCCAGGCCCTGCCGTTCCGCGTGGTGTTCAACCCGGAATCCTTCCCGGCCGGCGCCCGCGTCGAACTGCATGGCCGCGTCTCGCAGTCCGGCCAGCTGGCCTGGCGCCTGCCGCCGGTGCGCATCACCCAGCCGGAAACCCGCGCCCTCGGCGAGCTGCGCCTGGAGCGCGCGCCGTGACGCCACCGCTTTCCCTGCAGACAGCCCTCGGTGAACTGCTCGGCGACGCGCGCCTGTCCGCCGAAACCTTGCCGGGCACCGACATCCGCCTCTGGCTGATCGACGCGCAGAACATGGACCGCGAGTTCAGCCCCGACGAAACCCGGCGCATCCTCGAAGAACCGCCCTACTGGTGCTTCTGCTGGGCCAGCGGCCTGGTGCTGGCGCACTGGCTGGCCGAGAAACCCGAGTGGGTGCGCGGCAAGCGCGTACTGGATTTCGGCGCAGGCTCAGGCATCGCCGCCATCGCCGCGGCCAAGGCCGGTGCCGCCGAAGTGGTGGCCTGCGACCTCGACCCACTGGCGCTGGACGCCTGCCGCGCCAACGCCGAGCTGAACGGTGTGGAGCTGAGCTATTCGGCGGACTTCTTCCAGGAGGAAGACCGCTACGACCTGATCATCGTCGCCGACGTACTCTACGACCGCGCCAACCTGCCGCTGCTGGACGAATTCCTCAGCCGTGGCCGCGAGGCCCTGGTCGCCGACTCGCGGGTCCGCGACTTCAGCCATCCGCTGTACCAGCGCCTGGGTATTCTCGACGGCTGCACCTGGCCGGACCTGGCCGAGCCGGCCGAATTCCGCCACGTCAGCCTCTATCACGCGCGCCGCGGGTAGCGCCGGCGCGGCGGGGCAAACCATCTCGGATACAGTCCTACGCTCAATGCGCGACGGGTGCGCCATTGTAGGAGCGGGCCATGCCCGCGATCGCGCCCATGGGGCGCTCCTACAGGGAATGCCGGCGCCAGCGTGTGGGTTGTTTCCGTCAGGCAGCGCCCCCACTTATAGTGGCAACCACCTTCATCGCCCCACTCGATTCGAGATTCCCCATGAGCGATACGCCTTACATCTTCGACGCCAGCATCGCCAACTTCGATCAGGTCGTCATCGAGAACTCCTTCCACAAGCCGGTCCTGGTGGACTTCTGGGCCGACTGGTGCGCCCCGTGCAAGGCGCTGATGCCGCTGCTGGCGCAGATCACCGAGTCCTACCAGGGCGAGTTGCTGCTGGCCAAGGTCAACTGCGACGTCGAGCAGGACATCGTGATGCGCTTCGGCATCCGCAGCCTGCCCACCGTGGTGCTGTTCAAGGACGGCCAGCCGGTGGATGGCTTCGCCGGCGCGCAGCCCGAATCGGCGATCCGCCAGATGCTCGAGCAGCACGTACAGCCACCCGCTCCGGCCGCCGACAATCCACTGGAACTGGCGCAGAACGCCTTCAACGAAGGCCGCTTTGCCGAAGCCGAGGCACAACTCAAGGTGCTGTTGGGCGAAGACAACACCAACGCCGCCGCGCTGATCCTCTACGCCCGTTGCCTCGCCGAGCGCGGCGAGCTGGGTGAAGCCGAGACCGTGCTCGACGCAGTGAAGAGCGACGAGCACAAGCAAGCGCTGGCCGCCGCCAAGGCCCAGCTGACCTTCCTGCGCCAGGCTGCCGACCTGCCCGACGCCGCCACACTGAAGACCCGCCTGGCCGCCGACGCCAACGACGACGAAGCCACGTACCAACTGGCCGTCCAGCAACTGGCCCGCCAGCAGTACGAGGCGGCGCTGGACGCCCTGCTCAAGCTGTTCGTGCGCAACCGCAGCTACGGCGAGGACCTGCCGCGCAAGACGCTGGTCCAGGTGTTCGACCTGCTGGGCAACGACCATCCGCTGGTGATCGCCTACCGGCGCAAGCTGGCGAACGTGTTGTACTGATAAACAGGGCGCCGCGAGGCGCCCTTTTTCATGGCGGCATGGGCTCGGTCCGTGCCAGCGCTTTCCCCCAGCGCAGAGGCCTCCCGAACCGTAGGGCGGATAACCTGGAACAGGTTATCCGCCATCAAATTCGCGGCGGATAACGCTGGCGCGTTACTCGCCCTACCAGAGCAGGCCGCGAAGGCTTCTACTCCTCGATCCAGTTGAAGACCTGCACACCCTCGTGCACCTCGATCTTCACCTTCGGACTGTGCCGCAGGCGCACCAGCAGCCCCTTCGCCGCCCCTGAACTCCCCGCCAGCGCCGCCAGCTCATCCAGCAGTTGCGGTCCCTCGCTGCTGCCACTGCGGCGCAGCAGGTCCTGCGCGGCCAGCCACAGCTGATCCACTGGCGCGCCCGCTGCGGGCGCCGGCACGGCAGCGGCCACCGGCGCCACAGCGGCAGCCGGCAGGTTCTGCGCCAGCCGCGCCCAGTCGGCGTCGTCCATCTCCACGGTGAGGTCCACCGGCCAGTCGCCGATGGTGCCCTTGATTCTCAGCATCGCCCTTCTCCTCGCGGCCTTTCGCGCATGCTCCCACGGTGCAGGCGTCGCGCCAAATGAACGCTAAGCTGGCGTTAATAATTAATCTGTTATAACGTAACAAAATCATTCAACAGACCGGAGTTTCCCATGCGCCCCCTGCTCCTCGCTGTCGCCCTGCTGCCCCTCGCCGCCCAGGCCCACGACGAACATGAACACGGCAGCCTCGGCAAGCACGAGCATGGCGTCGCCCAGCTCAACGTCGCCCTCGACGGCAAGACCCTGGAACTGGAGATGGACAGCCCGGCGATGAACTTCGTCGGCTTCGAGCACACCGCCACCAGCGACGCCGACAAGGCCACGGTTGCCGCCGTGCAGGCCCAGCTCAAGCAGCCGCTGCAACTGCTCGCCCTGCCCGTCTCGGCAAAATGCAGCGTGCAGTCGGTGGAGCTTTCCAGCCCGCTGTTCGGCGATGCGCCCAAGGCGGAAGACCACGATCATGACCACGAACATGCAGATGGCGACCACGACGAACACGAAGGTCACCAGCACGCCGACATCGACGCCCACTACCAGCTGACCTGCGCCCAGCCGCAGGATCTCGCCACCCTCGATTTCGCGCCGCTGTTCAAACGCTTCCCGGCGACCCAGAAGATTCAGGTACAACTGATCGGCCCGAGCGGCCAGCAAGGTGCAGAATTGACCGCCGCCAACCCGACCCTGAACTTCTGATCACGACGCTCTGAAATGACCGCACTGCTCGAACTCGACAACCTCGGCTTCGCCTGGCCCGGCCAGGCGGAGCTGCTGGACATCCCCGCCTTCACCCTGGCCCGTGGCGAGACCCTGTTCCTCAAGGGCCCGTCCGGCAGCGGCAAGACCACCCTGCTCGGCCTGCTCGGCGGCGTGCAGCGCCCCCAGCGCGGCAGCGTGAAGCTGCTCGGCGAAGACATCGCGCAGATGAAGCCTTCGCGCCGCGATCATTTTCGCGTCGATCACACCGGCTACATCTTCCAGCAGTTCAACCTGCTGCCGTTCCTTTCGGTGCGGGAAAACGTCGAGCTGCCCTGCCACTTCTCCCACAGCCGCGCCGAGCGCGCGACCCTGCGCCACGGCAGCGTGGCCAAGGCCGCCGAGGCGCTGCTCAAACATCTGGGCCTGGGCGATGCGGCGCTGATCGAACGCCGCGCCGACAGCCTGTCGATCGGCCAGCAGCAGCGCGTCGCCGCCGCCCGCGCGCTGATCGGCCAGCCGGAACTGGTGATCGCCGACGAACCGACCTCGGCGCTGGACGCCGACGCCCGCGAAGCCTTCCTCCAATTGCTGTTCGCCGAATGCCGCGAGGCCGGCGCCAGCCTGCTGTTCGTCAGCCACGACCAGAGCCTGGCGACCCTGTTCGATCGCAGCCTGTCGCTGACCGACCTCAACCGCGCCGCCCGCGCTCCGGGAATCTGAGCATGTACCTGTTGCGCCTGGCGCTCGCCAGCCTGTCCAACCGCCGCTTCACCGCACTGCTGACCATCTTCGCCATCGCCCTCTCCGCCTGCCTGCTGCTGGCGGTGGAGCGCGTACGCACAGAGGCCAAGGCCAGCTTCGCCAGCACCATCTCCGGCACCGACCTGATCGTCGGCGCCCGCTCCGGCTCGGTGAACCTGCTGCTCTACTCGGTATTCCGCATCGGCAATGCCACCAACAACATCCGCTGGGAAAGCTACGAGACGGTGACCCACAGCCCGCTGGTGAAGTGGGCCATCCCGATCTCCCTGGGCGATTCGCACCGCGGCTATCGCGTCATGGGCACCGACACCGGCTACTTCGAGCACTACCGTTTCGGCCGCAGGCAGACGCTGGAGCTGGCAGAGGGCAAACCGTTCGGCCAGGACCTGTTCGACGTGGTGCTCGGCGCGGAAGTCGCGCAGGCCCTGCATTACAAGCTGGGCGACAAGATCGTCCTGGCCCACGGCGTCAGCACCATCAGCCTGGTGCAGCACGACGACAAGCCGTTCACCGTGGTCGGCATCCTCAAGCGCACCGGTACGCCGGTGGACCGCACCCTGCACATCTCCCTGCAAGGCATGGAGGCGCTGCACGTCGACTGGAAGAACGGCGTCCCGGCACGCGGCGCCGACCGCGTCAGCGAAGACCAGGCGCGCGGCATGGACCTGCAGCCCAAGGCGATCACCGCCTTCCTGCTGGGCCTCAAGAGCAAGGTGGCAACGTTCACTCTGCAGCGGCAGATCAACGAATACGACGGCGAACCGTTGATGGCGATCCTCCCGGGCGTGGCGCTGCAGGAGCTGTGGGGGCTGATGGGCACGGCGGAGAAGGCGCTGTTCGTGGTCTCGCTGTTCGTGGTGCTGACTGGCCTGATCGGCATGCTCACCGCCATCCTCACCAGCCTCAACGAACGCCGCCGCGAGATGGCCATCCTGCGCTCGGTGGGCGCGCGGCCCTGGCACATATTCAGCCTGCTGGTGGCGGAAGCCTTCGCTCTGGCGCTGGCGGGCGTGGCACTGGGCATCGGGCTGCTCTACGCCGGCATCGCCGGCAGCCAGGCGTACGTCCAGGCGAACTACGGCATCTTCCTGCCATTGGCGCTGCCCAGCGCCTATGAATGGTCACTGCTGGGCGGCATACTCCTGGCGGCGCTGCTGATCGGTTGTGTACCGGCGTGGCGTGCCTACCGGCAATCGCTGGCCGATGGCCTGTCGATCCGCCTCTGATTCAGCCCCCTGCGAGCCAGCCCCCTGAAGGAAAGCCCCATGCGTCGCCTGCTGTTTCTCCTGCTGATGCTCACCAGCGCCGCCGTCTGGGCGGCGCCGCGTGAGCTGAGCTGGCCGGAGCTGATCCCCGAGGGCGCACCGCCGCCCCCGCCGCCAGTGCCGCTGCACGATATGTCCAAGCTCTCCGATGTACTCAATTCGGAGAGTGGACCGGCGGTGAAGCAGCAGATACCCAACGCTCCCGTGGTACAGCAGCTGGACGGCCAGGAAGTGAAGATGCCCGGCTACATCGTGCCGCTGGAAGTGGAGGAAGACGGCCAGACCGTTCGCGACTTCCTGCTGGTGCCCTACTACGGAGCCTGCATCCACGTGCCGGCGCCGCCGTCCAACCAGATCGTCTATGTTCGAGGCGGCAAGGGCGTAAAAGTCGACGAGCTTTATCAGCCCTTCTGGATCATCGGCAGGATGAGCGTGAAGGCGATGGAAAGCGACCTCGCCGAGGCCGGCTACCAGATGCAGGCCAGCAGCATCGAACCCTACGAATACACCGGCCAGTGACAGGGCGCGGCGCTTTGCCGCACCCTCGATTCCTACAAAGCTTGTGGTCTTTATTGAGCCAGGTCAAAAGTGCGCTTTTAGCGCTGTCTACTATTCTGGGCACCAACACTTATACCAAAGAGATATTGGAGCTCATCATGCGTAAGTCCTGGCTCACCACTTCGCTTCTCTCACTTGCCGTCGCAGCGCCGGTCGCAGCCCAGGCCGCCGACATTCGCGGCCACCAGGCCGGCGACTTCCTGGTACGTGGTGGTTTCGCCACCGTGGCGCCCGATGACAGCAGCTCCAACGTCAAGCTCGACGGCACCAAGGTCAGCGGCACCAAGGCCACTGTCGACAGCGACACCCAGCTGGGCCTGACCTTCGCCTACCTGCTCACCGACAAGATCGGCATCGAGCTGGTCGCCGCCACCCCGTTCAACCACCAGGTCGACGTCAAGGGCCTGAACAAGGCCACCGGCCTGACCGGCCTGGACGGCAAGCTGGCCGACATCAAGCAGCTGCCGCCGACCGTGCTGCTGCAGTACTACCCCATGGGTGGTACCAACTCTGCCTTCCAGCCGTACGGCGGCCTGGGCATCAACTACACCACCTTCTTCGACGAAGACCTGGCCAGCAACCGCAAGGACCAGGGCTTCAGCAACCTGAAGCTGCAGGACTCCTGGGGCCTGGCCGCCGAGCTGGGCATGGACTACATGCTCAACGAGCACGCCTTCGTCAACGCCGCTGTCTGGTACATGGACATCGACACCAAGGCGAGCGTAGACGGCCCGTCCGCGCTGGGCGTACAGAAAACCAAGGTCGATGTTGACGTCGACCCCTGGGTTTACATGGTCGGTTTCGGCTACCGTTTCTGACGGAGCAAACATGAAAAAGGCGCCCAAGGGCGCCTTTTTCACTTTCAGGGAACCGGTATGTACCTCGAACTCAAAGCACTGCACGTCAGCCTTGCGATCATCAGCACCCTGCTTTTCCTCCTGCGCCTGGGCCTGAGCTGGTGGGGCAAGCGTCCAACCGGCTGGCAGCGCGGGCTACCCCATCTGATCGACACCCTGCTGCTGCTGAGCGCCCTGGGCCTGGTGCACCTGGCGATGCCCTGGCCGCTGCCGGTCTGGCTGCAGGTTAAGCTCGGTCTGCTGGTGCTCTACATCGTGCTGGCGGCCTTCGCCCTGCGCAGCGCGACGAAGCCCGTCAAGGCGCTGCTCAGCGCTCTGGCACTAGGCTCGCTGGCCGGCATCTTCTACCTGGCCGTCAACAAACCCTGGTGGTGATCAACTGGGCCAGGCCATCGGCCAGCGGCGTGGGTGCGTCCAGGCTGTAGCGCTGCAGCAGGCGGCGGTTGTCCGCGCGGGAATGGCGGATATCGCCGTGGCGCGCCGGCAGGTAGGTAATCTCCGGCAGGCCGCCGGTGAGCTTACCGATCTCGGCCAGCAACTGGTTGAGGCTGGTGGACTGGTCGAGGCCGACGTTGATCGCCGACTCGGCCACGTCATCGGCCAGCAGCGCGGTCACAAGCAGCTTCACCAGGTCACCGACGTAGATGAAATCACGGGTCTGCTCGCCGTCGCCGAACACGGTGATCGGCAGGCCCTGCTCGGCGCGCCGGGCGAAGATGCTGATCACCCCGGAATAGGGCGAGGACGGGTCCTGGCGCGGGCCATAGACATTGAAGAAGCGGAAGATCGCCGGCTCCAGGCCGTGTTCGCGACGGTAGAAGTCCAGGTAGTACTCGCTGGCCAGCTTGTCCGCGGCATAGGGCGTCAGCGGCGCCTTCACCACGTCCTCGTCGATGGCGGAGCCTTCGCCGTTCTGCCCGTAGACCGCCGCGCTGGAAGCGAACAGCACCCGGCGGATGCCTTCCTGGCGCATGGCCTCGCAGAGGTTCAGGGTGCCGATGAAGTTGGCGCGGTGGGTGCCCACCGGGTCTTCCACCGAAGCCTGCACCGAGGCGATGGCCGCCAGGTGCACGACGCCCTGGCAGCCGCTCAGCGCACCACGCAGGGCGGCTTCATCGGCGACGTTGCCGACTAGCAGGTCGACGCGGCTGTCGAGGTTCTCGCGCCGGCCGGTGGACAGGTCGTCCAGCACGCGCACGGCGAAGCCCTGCGCCAGCAGCGCGTCAGCCAGATGGGAACCGATGAACCCCGCGCCGCCGGTGATGAGGATGGGCTGCGCGGAGGGGGAAAGACGATCAGACATGGCGGTAATAGCGATCCAGCAAGGCGGGCAGGCCGGCGCGCCAGGCGCGCGGCTTGATACCGAAGGTATGGAGGATTTTCTTGCAGGCGAGCACCGCGTGCTGCGGTTCGTCGCCGGCATCCGGGCGCGCGGCGTGGGCCTGCGGGCTCGGTTCCTGGACAGCCAGGGTATGGAAGGCGCGGGCCTCGCCGAGAACCACCTGGCCCAGGGACAGGGTGGTCGTGGCCTCCAGGCCGCCGTAGTGGTAGGTGCCCCACAGCGGTGCCTGGCAGTCGAGTTGCTTGAGCACGGAGAGGATCACCCGCGCGGCGTCATCCACCGGGGTCGGGTTGCCGCGCCGGTCGTCGGCGAGGAACAGCACCTGCTCCTTCTCGGCACGCTCGAGGAAGCGGCCGAGCACGCCGTCGGCGCTGTCATCCAGCAGCCAGCCGAAACGCAGCAGCACATGCCGCGGGCAGGTCGCCCGCACCCACTGTTCCATACGCCACAGCGCCTGGCCACGCGGGCCCAGGGGCAGCGGCTCGTCCTTCTCGCTGTAGGCGGTGGCGCGGGCGCCATCGAACACGCGGTAGCTGGACGGCTGGATCAGCAGGATCTCGTGGTGCTGGCAGAGTTCGGACAGACGCTCCACCGCGCGCTCCTGGCTGGCCAGGCGAGCGGCGTCGACGGCCTCGGCCTGGAACCAGTCGTAGTAGTAGGCGAGGTTGATCACCGCGTCGGGGCGGGTCTCGTCCAGCAGGACGGTGAGGCTGGAAGCATCCCAGCCCTGCTCGGGCGGCCGGGGGGCGAGGAAGCCGATGTCCTCCTCGGCGCCAAGGCGGATCAGCGCCTGTCCAAGGGCATTACCGCCACCCAACAGCATCAGGCGCATGCGCATATTCTGGGGGTCACTCGAATCCGTGGGTTACCGCCAGCGCGCAAGGCGCCGGGGATGATGCCCGCATTTTTCCTGTGCCCCGGCACAGCGTCAAGCTTGGCCGACCCGCTGCAGCCTTCGCCGCACGCGGCGACTCCTGTCTAGGAGCGGCGACGAAACAGCGGACGCGGCTCGATCACCGAGCGGCCATAGAGCACGCTCAGGCCCGCCAGGCCCTTCAGGGCGTCTTCCACGGACTTGTCCTCGCGCACGGCAAAGGCATCGAAACCGCACTGGCGCATATGCGCCAACTGGTCACGCAGCACGTCGCCCACCGCGCGCAACTCCCCGCGCCAGCCCAGGCGGCTGCGCAACAGGTAGGCCAGGCTGTAACCGCGACCGTCGCGGAAACTGGGGAAGTCGATGGCGATCAGTGCCGGTTCCTTCAGGCGCCAGATGAGGTCCTCGGGATCCTCCTCCGGCGCCAGCCAGACGCCGAACCCCGTCCCGGACTCCAGCGCCAGCCAGTGCTTCAACGGCAGGATCAGTCGCCCACCGGGCAATACCTCCGGCACTTCGCGCAGCAATTCCCAGGGGTCGCCCGGCGCCATTTCCGCCACCCCGTCCCGCAGATGAATCAGGTTCCTCATGCCGGCACCTCCGCCTGGCGGTAGACCCGCGCCTTGAAAGGCTCCAGGCCGATGCGCTCGACCGTTTCGACGAAGCGCTCCCCGGCACCGCGCTGCTCCACATAGGTGTGCACCAGCGCCTCGATCACGTCCGGCACCTCGGCGGCGCTGAACGACGGGCCGATCACCTTGCCCAGCGCGCTCTTCACACCCTGCGCGCCGCCGAGGGTGATCTGGTACCACTCGCTGCCGTTCTTATCGACACCGAGGATGCCAATGTTGCCGATGTGGTGATGGCCGCAGGCGTTCATGCAGCCGGAGATGTTCAGACTGAGGTCGCCCAGGTCATGCAGGTAGTCGAGGTCCTCGAAGCGCTGCTGGATGCCCTGGGCGATGGGGATCGACTTGGCGTTGGCCAGCGCACAGAAATCGCCGCCGGGGCAGGCGATGATGTCGGTCAGCAGGCCCTGGTTCGGCGTGCCCAGGCCAGCCACGCAGGCTTCCAACCAGAGTGCGTGGAGGTCGGACTTGCGCACGTCCGGCAGCACCAGGTTCTGTTCGTGGGCGACACGGATCTCGCCGAAGCCGAAGCGCTCGGCCCAGTCGGCCACCTGCTCCATCTGCTCGGCGGTCGCGTCCCCCGGCGGCGCCTCGGCGCCCGGTTTGGTGGACAGCACCACGCTGGCATAGCCGGGCACGCGGTGCGGGCGCACATTGCGCGAAACCCAGCGCGCGAACGCCGCGTCGGCGGCCAACGCGCTGCCATAGGCCAGCTCGTCGGCCGCTACATAAACAGGCGGATCGAACGCCGCGGCAACCCGCTGGTACTCATCGAGAGTCAGCTGCGCCTCGCCATCGCGCAGATGCTGCCACTCATCCTCCACCTCGCGGGAAAACGCCTCGATGCCCAGCGCCTTCACCAGGATCTTGATCCGTGCCTTGTACTTGTTGTCGCGCCGGCCGTGCCGGTTGTACACACGCAGGATCGCCTCGACATAGGACAACAGGTGCCACCAGGGCAGGTCGTCGCGGATCACCTGGCCCAGCATCGGCGTGCGCCCCAGCCCGCCGCCCACCAGCACCTTAAGGCGCAGCTCGCCGTCCTCGGCGCGGCGCAGGTAGAGGCCGATGTCGTGCATCATCACCGCCGCGCGGTCTTCCTCGGCGGCGCAGAGGGCGATCTTGAACTTGCGCGGCAGGAACAGGAATTCGGGGTTCACCGTCGACCACTGGCGGAGGATTTCCGCCAGCGGGCGCGGGTCGAGGAGTTCGTCGGCGGCGACACCGGCGAAGGCCTCGGTGGTGATGTTGCGCACGCAGTTGCCGGAGGTCTGGATGGCGTGCATCTCGACATCCGCCAGGCGCTCGAGGATGTCCGGCACCCGCGCCAGCTCGACCCAGTTGAACTGGATGTTCTGCCGCGTGGTGAAGTGGCCGTAGCCGCGGTCGTGCTCGCGGGCGATCCAGGCCAGGGTGCGCATCTGCTCGCTGGACAGGGTGCCGTAGGGAATCGCCACCCGCAGCATGTAGGCGTGCTTCTGCAGGTACAGGCCGTTCTGCAGGCGCAGCGGCAGGAATTCCTCTTCGCTCAGCTCATCGCTCAGGCGCCGCTGCACCTGGTCGCGGAACTGCGCCACCCGTTCGCGCACCAGGGCGCGGTCGTAATCATCGTATCGGTACATCGCCAGGCCACCTTCAGGACGTTGCGTAGCGGCCTGCTTCTGTCGTCGAGCGCGCTACTTTGCGGTTGACCGAATAGTGGCCGGCGCCTGCTGTGCAAAACAGCGGCAGATCGCGCGGGAAAAACCGGATCAGATGCGCCCGGCGCCTGCCCCGGCGGGCCTGCGACCGGTTGCCGCAACAGGCCCGATCAGCCGCCCCATCGCGCAGCACGCCAGGCCGCCAGCAGCGCGGGGCGGAGCGTTTTCCGCCATCTGATATGGTTTTTTCCGGCGAACCTGAATCTGTTTCGGGTGCAGACCGATTCGTACAGTCGCGGCGCCTCTTCTGCCTGATGGGCCACGACAATGAGCGAAAGAATCCAAGCGAAGGTCATCGAGATCGACGCACCGCAACGTTTCACCCCGCCGCCCAAACCGCTGTCGGCGGTAACCCCGACGGTCTACACCAAGCGCTTCGCCGGGCGTTTCCACGACCTGCGGCGCCTCGGCGGCGGCCTGCTGTTCCTGCTGTTCTTCGGCACCTTGTGGCTGCAGTGGAACGGCCGCCAGGCGGTGCTCTGGGACCTGCCCGAGCGCAAGTTCTACATCTTCGGCGCGACCTTCTGGCCGCAGGATTTCATCCTGCTCTCGGCGATCCTGATCATCGCCGCCTTCGGCCTGTTCTTCATCACGGTGTTCGCCGGCCGCGTCTGGTGCGGCTACACCTGCCCGCAGAGCGTGTGGACGTGGGTCTTCATGTGGGCGGAGCAGGTCACCGAAGGCGACCGCAACCAGCGCATCAAGCGCGACCAGGGCCCGGTGAGTACCGAGAAAGTCCTGCGCAAGGGCGCCAAGCACGGGCTCTGGTTGCTGATCAGCCTGGTTACGGCGATCACCTTCATCGGCTACTTCACGCCGGTGCGGCCGCTGGTGGCGGACCTGTTCACCTTCAGGCTCGACCTGGAAAGCACCTTCTGGGTCGCCTTCTTCGCCGCCGCCACCTACGCCAACGCTGGCTGGCTGCGCGAGCAGGTGTGCATCCACATGTGCCCGTACTCGCGCTTCCAGAGCGTGATGTTCGACAAGGACACCCTGATCATTTCCTACGACGCGGCGCGCGGTGAGTCCCGTGGTGCGCGCAAGAAGGACGCCGACCCCAAGGCCCTGGGCCTGGGCGACTGCATCGACTGCTTCCAGTGTGTGCAGGTCTGCCCCACCGGCATCGATATCCGCGACGGCCTGCAGATCGCCTGCATCGGCTGCGCCGCCTGCATCGACGCCTGCGACTCGGTGATGGACAAGATGGGCTACGACCGCGGCCTGGTGCGCTACACCTCGGAAAGCGCGCTGGAAGGCGGCAAGACCCACCTGCTGCGCCCACGCCTGATCGGCTACGCGGCGGTGCTGCTGGTGATGATCGGCGCGTTTGTCTGGGCGCTGGAAGCACGGCCACTGATCAACCTCGACGTGGCCCGCGACCGCGGCCTGTTCCGCGAGAACGCCGTCGGCGAGATCGAGAACATCTACAACCTCAAGCTGATCAACAAGACCCAGCAGCCGCAGCATTACCAGCTGAGCCTTGCCGATAGCGCCGGCTACCGCCTGCAGGGCGTGCCGGAACTGATGCTGCAGCCGGGCGAGATCCGCGACTTCGCCGTCTCGGTGGCAAGCCTGGCGCAGAGCAGCACCGGTGGCTCGGTGCCGCTGCACTTCAAGGTCAGCGATGGCAACGAGTCCATCGACGCCGCCAGCACCTTCGTCTCGCCGAGGCGCTGAGCATGGCTCGGGAGCTTGGCGTGACCTCGGCGCAGCGCCTAGAGTGGGCGGATTCTTCCGCCCCTCAGGCCGCCGTGCAGGACAAGATGAAGCGCTACGAGAAATTCGCCGACGAGATCGCCGGCCTGATCCGCAGCGGCGTGCTCGCCCCCGGCCAGAAAGTCCCCTCGGTGCGCCACGCCAGCCGCACCTACGGGGTCAGCGCATCCACCGTGTTCCAGGCCTATTACCTGCTGGAGGATCGCGGGCTGATCGTCGCCCGCGCGCGCTCCGGCTACTTCGTCCGCGAACACGTGCAGCGCGCCCTGGCCGAGCCGGAAATCGCCCGCCACGACGCGCAGACCACCGAGGTGGACGTCAGCGAACTGGTGTTCTCGGTACTCAGCTCGATCAAGGACCCGGACACCGTGCCCTTCGGCTCGGCCTTCCCGGCGCCGGAACTGTTCCCCCTGCCGCGTCTGGCGCGCTCCATGGCCCACGCCGTGCGCGACATGGACCCGCGCTCGGTGGTCGCCGACCTCGCCCCCGGCAGCCATGCGCTGCGCCGGCAGATTGCCCTGCGCTACATGGTCGGTGGCATGCCGCTGCCGGTGGAGGAGCTGGTGGTCACCAACGGCGCGCTGGAAGCGCTGAACCTGTGCCTGCAGGTGGTCACCCAGCCGGGCGACCTGGTCGCCATCGAGGCGCCGGCCTTCTATGCCAGCCTGCAGGTGCTCGAGCGCCTGAAACTCAAGGCCGTGGAAATCCCCGTGCACCCGCGCGAAGGCATCGATCTGGACGTGCTCGCCGACAGCCTGGCGCGCCTGCCGATCAAGGCCTGCTGGTTCATGAGCAACTTCCAGAACCCGCTGGGCGCCAGCATGGCCGAGGACAAGAAGCGCGCCCTCGCCGCACTGCTGGCCCAGCACCAGGTGCCGCTCATCGAGGACGACGTCTACGCCGAGCTGTACTTCGCCGCCCAGGCGCCCAAGCCGGTGAAGGCCTTCGACAGCGAAGGGCTGGTGATGCACTGCAGCTCCTTCTCCAAGAGCCTCGCGCCGGGCTACCGGGTCGGCTGGGTCGCCGGCGGGCGCTACGCCGAGCAGATCGAGCGGCTCAAGCTGATGACCAGCCTGTCGGCCTCGGTGCCGGCCCAGGCAGCCATCGCCGACTACCTGCAGCACGGCGGCTACGACCGCCACCTGCGCAAGCTGCGCCATGCGCTGGAAAGCCAGCAGCATGCGATGCTCGCCGCCGTGGCCCGGCACTTCCCCGCCGCCACCCGTGTCACCCGGCCCAGCGGCGGCTACTTCCTGTGGCTGGAGCTGCCCGAGCACATCGACGCGCTCAAGCTGTTCCAGCTCGCCCATGCTCAGGGCATCAGCCTCGCGCCGGGGCCGATCTTCTCGGCGACGCGGCGCTTCGGCCACTGCCTGCGCCTGAACTATGGCCACCCGTGGACCACGGCCAGCGAACAGGCCATGGAAACCCTCGGGCGGATCATTCACTCGCTGTAGAGCGGCAGCCGGACTGATCCGCACATTCGGAAACGATCTGTACCTGTGCGGCGCTTTGTCGCAGGCCTACCCTGTCAGGCAGGAAACCCGGACGAGGGAAGCTGCCATGGAAGCGGAAGGCCTGATGATCCTGCTCACAGTGAGTGCCGCGCTCGGCGTGCATCTGTGGGTTCGCTGGTACCTGCGGCGCGGGATGCTGCCGCGCGGGGATCAGTGGCTGGCCTGAACCTCGTGCCTATCCGCTCTTCCGCAGGAGCGAGGGGGACGCCATCGTTATCGCGCGCGAACCGCCCAGCCCTGGCGCCTCCGGGAATCCCTGCTCGCGAGCAAGCTCGCGCCTACAAGGCGCCCCCGCGATACAGATGCGCATGCCCCGCACTGTACAGCGACGAATCGGCAAACCCCTCCGCCCCCAGCACCTTGCCCACCAGGATCAGCGCCGTGCGCCGGAAGCCCTTGGCCGCCGCCTTGGGCAGGATGTCGCCGAGGGTGCCGGTGACCTGGTCCTGGTCCGGCCAGCTGGCGCGATGGATCACTGCAATGGGGCAGTCCGCACCGTAGTGCGGCAGCAGCTCGGCGACGATATTCGCCAGCTGACCGACGCCCAGGTGAATGGCCAGGGTCGCGCGGTGCTGCGCCAGTTCCGCCAGCGACTCGCCCTCGGGCATGCGCGTCCTGCTCGCGTAGCGGGTGAGGATCAGCGTCTGGGAAATGTCCGGCAGGGTCAGCTCGCAACCGAGAATCGCCGCGCAGGCGGAAGTCGCGGTGACGCCGGGGACGATCTCGTAGGCGATGCCCCGTTCGCGCAGGTGACGAATCTGCTCGCCGATGGCGCCGTACAGAGAGGGATCGCCGGAGTGCACCCGCGCGACGTCCTTGCCCTCCGCGTGGGCCTGCGCCAGCAGCTCGACGATCTCCTCCAGGTTCAGTTCGGCGGTATTCACCACGCGCTCGGCGCTGTGCCCTTCCAGCACGGCCGGCGGCACCAGGGAGCCTGCGTAGAGGATTACCGGACAGGTGCGGATCAGCCGCTGGCCCTTGACCGTGATGAGTTCGGGATCGCCGGGGCCGGCGCCGATGAAGTAGACCGTCATGGCTGCTCCTGTGCGGATTCGACGGGGATGAAGGCCAGCGCACAGGTGGCCTGCTCGCTGCGGCGCTTGCCCACCAGCAGGCGTGCCGGCGCACCACCTTGCGCCTCGGCCTGCAGCAATGCCGCCGCTTCGGCCACGCTCACACTGCCGGTGGCCGCGCGCACGGTTTCGGAAGGGTCGCCCAGGCGCTTCTCGCAGGCCGCGAGCTGTTGCGGCGTGAACAGCGCCAGCGGCAGGTCAAGTGCGGCAGCCAGGGCAGTCAGCCCTTCCTCGTCGGCCTTCAGCGTGGCGCTGGCCAGCGCGGTGAGGTTCGACTCGTCGAGCCCCGCTTCGGCCAATGTTTCTCGCAGCAGCGCACGCAGTTCGTCGAGCGGGCAGCCCCGGCGGCAACCGAGGCCGGCAACCAGCGTCATGGTCGCTCTCCTTGCAGATCAAAATAAAAACCCCGCAGTCGGCCAGGCCGGCTGCGGGGTCGAGCATAGCGCGTGAATCAGGCCGACGGCGCGAAGCGACGGAACAGGCAGGCGGCGACCAGGCCGAGCGCCAGCCAGAACACTGCGTTGGTGACCAGCGAGGCGAGGATGAACTCATGGGCCAGGCTTTCCGGCGCGAGGCTGGAATGCACTTCCGGTTGCGGCGCGCCGATCACGTGCGGCACCACCAGCAACGCCAGGCCGACGATGCGCAGCGCCCAGTGGCGACCGAACACCAGGAGCGCGAGGCCGGCGGCGGTGGCGGCGGCCGTGCCGATCCACCAGGTCTGCCGCAGGCTCAGGTCGGCGGCGGCGGTGCCGGGGACTTCCGGCGGCAGGCCGAGGGACGGTGCGAGGGTGAACACGGCAAAGCCGGCCAGGCCCCAGAGCAGGCCTTCGGAGGTTTTGCCCGGCGCGCGCAGGGTGAACAGGCCGGCCAGCATCAGGGCGAAGCCCACCGCGACCACCAGATTGCCGCCGGTGGTGGAGAGAATGCGCTGCCAGCCGTCTTCCGGCTCCCAGGCCTCCGCGTCGTGGTGGTGGCCCGCAGCAGCACCGTCGGCATGCTCGTGGGCGTGCTCCTCGACCAGCGCGGCGGCCGGCTCGGATTTCTCATAGGTTTCCGCCTTGAGGATCAGCGGGGATACCCACAGCAGCTGGACTACGGTCAGCACCAGCGCGGCGATCAGACCGGCGAAACCGGCGGTCTGGGCGATACGTTTGATCATTTTTTCCTTTCCTTTTCGGACTCTCGAATCGAGCGAGCTAGAGCCAGGCAAGGCGGAGGATCGCCGGGGACGCGGAGTTGACTGCAGTCAATGAGCAGTCCACGGCGATACTCCAACGCAGCCTGGCCGACGCGCAGCCGATTGAAATCAGAACCGCATCAATGGCAGGGGAAGCCCGCGCTATGGCGAGTGTCGTGCGCGGCGTTGTGTACCGCTTCCAGATGCGAGAAACCGGCGAAATACACCAGCAGCGCACCGAGCAGGCTGGCGCCGACGGCCAGGCTGATGCGCTTGGAAAGGGGGATGGAAGTGCTCGACGCCTGTTGCGTCAGGATACTGCTGGACATGAACGTTCCCTCTGAAAAGAGTGAGAACGCAGAGGTTGAACGCATTCGAACGCGCCGGATCGGTCGCGCCACGGCCTGCGCCCGCCCACCGCGGGTTGCCAAAATGTGAGGATTCCAGGCCGGTCTCCGGGCTTGCGACGCCAGCGAGAGACTCTCGCCGGATGGGTCAGCCTTCCCATGCCTTGGCACAGTGGCTACTGACGACCCTCGATGCGCTTACCGTTGCGGGGGCAGCGCCGGACTGGTCCTTGCGGACGCACCGGCTTCCCGTTTCACCTCGCGCGCGTCGGCGCGAGACACCTGAAACCGCGCTAGCTGACCACGGCAGTCCCGCAGCGTCAACTGCGCAGCAACCGATCCTCGGCGATTGACCGGCCCGGCCACGCTGCGTAGCCTTCCTCCCTTCGAGGTTCTCCGGCACTGGCCGGAGCTAAGAGGGAACGTGGAAATCTTCGGATGCGCCACGGCTGCCCCCGCAACTGTGAACAGCCTGTCTCTTCACGCGCCACTGCCGATTCGGGCGGGAAGGCGAAGGGATAACAAAGGGCTGTGAGCCAGGAGACCTGCCTCGTGACGGGTTTTCGATCTGCTGCGCGTCGGCCATGCTGCGTTGGAGGATCGCCGTGGACTGCTCATTGACTACAGTCAACTCCGCGTCCCCAGCGACCCTCCGCCTTGCCTGGCTCCAGCTCGCGAGATCCAGAACTGGTTCGTTATCAACAGACAACCGGGCGGGGTGATCCGGTGGCGACCTTCGTTGCGCGGCGAACCCGCGCGCGCGCCCTTCATCCGCCCTCCCAATTTCGCTTGCGAGGCGCGCATGAAAACCCTGGCCAAACTCCCCGTCACCATCGTCACCGGCTTCCTCGGTGCCGGTAAGACCACCCTGCTCCGCCACATGCTCGATAACGCCTCCGGCCGCCGCATCGCGGTGATCGTCAACGAATTCGGCGAGCTGGGCATCGACGGCGAAATCCTCAAGCAGTGCTCCATCGGTTGCAGCGAAGAAGAAGCGGTCGGCCGCGTCTTCGAACTGGCCAACGGCTGCCTGTGCTGCACCGTGCAGGAAGAGTTCTTCCCGGTGATGCGCGAACTGGTGGCGCGCCGTGGCGACCTCGACCAGATCCTCATCGAGACCTCGGGCCTGGCCCTGCCCAAGCCGCTGGTGCAGGCCTTCCAGTGGCCGGAAATCCGCAACGCCTGCACCGTGGATGCGGTGATCACCGTGGTCGACAGCCCGGCAGTGGCCGCCGGCACCTTCGCCGCTTACCCCAAGCAGGTAGACGAGCAGCGCAAGCAGGACCCGAACCTGGACCACGAATCGCCGCTGCACGAACTCTTCGAAGACCAGCTGGCCAGCGCCGATCTGGTGGTACTGAACAAGGCCGACCTGCTCGACGCCGAGGCGCTGGCCCGCGTGCGCGCCGAAGTTGCCGAGGAGCTGCCGCCGGCAGTGAAGATCGTCGAAGCCAACTCCGGCCAGCTGCCGCTCTCGGTGCTGCTGGGGCTGAACGCCGAAGCCGAGCTGCACATCGACAGCCGCCCGACCCACCATGACCACGAAGGCCATGAAGATCATGACCACGACGAGTTCGACTCCTTCCACGTCGACCTGCCGGAAGTGGAAGAGCGTGCCCTGCTTGATGCGCTGAACGCGCTGGTCGAGCGCCACGCCGTGCTGCGCATCAAGGGCTTCGTCGCCATCCCCGGCAAGCCCATGCGCCTGCTGGTGCAGGGCGTCGGCAAGCGCTTCGACAAGCACTTCGACCGCGCCTGGCGCAGTGACGAAACCCGTGGCACCCGCCTCGTGGTGATCGGCCAGGAACTGGACCAGGCCACCATCGCCAACGAGCTGCGTACCGCCCTGGCGTAACACAACGCTACCCGCAAACGCCGAACTACCCCCTCTCCCTTCAGGGAGAGGGCTGGGGAGAGGGTGTTACCACCGAGCGACAAGGCCCGATCCATGCACCTGCTGCGCACCCAACCCGGCGGTTTCGTCCCCGACGACGGCATTGCCCACCTGGCCCAGACGCCCGCCGAGCTGGTGATCCTCTGCAGCGGCGATTCGCACCTGGCGCTGCTCGCCGAGGCCGCCCGAGAGCTGCCGGAAGACTATCCGAGCCTGCGCCTGGCCAACCCCATGCAACTGCAGAACCACGCCTCGGTGGACCTCTACGTCGACGAGGTGCTGCAGCACGCCAGGGTCATCCTGATCTCGGTGCACGGCGGCGTTGGCTACTGGCGCTACGGCATGGAGCAACTGGCGGCGCTGGCCGAGCGCGGCGCCACGCTGATCGCCGTGCCCGGCGACGACAAACCCGACCCCGAACTCGCCGCCCTGTGCAGCGTCCCGCCGCAGGATGCCGAGCGCCTCTGGCAGTACCTGCGCCAGGGCGGCATGGACAATGCCCGGCAGTTCTTCGCCTGCCTGGCCAGCCGTCACCTGCAACGCGACTACGCCTGGAGCGAACCCCGCACGCTGCCGCGCGTGGCGGTCTATCACCCGCAAGTAGGCAGTTGCGACCTCGCCCGCTGGCAGGCGGACTGGAACCCTGAGTACCCGGTCGCCGCGCTGCTGTTCTATCGCACCCACCTGCAGGCGGCGAACACCGGCTTCATCGACACCTTCTGCGAACGCCTGCAGGCCCAGGGCATCAACCCGCTGCCCATCGCCGTGGCCAGCCTCAAGGAAGCCGCCTGCCTGGACGCGGTGGAAAGCCTGCTGGACAGCGCTGACACCGAGCTGATCATCAACACCACCGGCTTCGCCCAGTCGAACCCGGAGGCTCCGCAGGACCGGCCATTCCGCCGCGACGTGCCGGTACTGCAAGCCATCTGCTCGCTGGACAACCTCGACCTCTGGCGCGCCAACCCGCAGGGGCTCGGCCCGCGTGACCTGGCCATGCACATCGCGCTGCCGGAGCTGGACGGTCGCATCATCACCCGGCCGATCAGCTTCAAGGGCCTGGCCTGGCGCAGCGAGCGCAGCCAGAGCGACGTGGTCTGCTACCTGCCGCACCTGCCTGGCATGGACTTCGTCGCCGAACTGGCGCGGCGCTGGATGCTGCTGGCGCGCAAGGCCAACGCCGACAAGCGCGTGGCGCTGATCCTGGCCAATTACCCGACCCGCGACGGACGCATCGGCAATGGGGTCGGCCTCGACACGCCGGCTGCCGCGCTGAACATCCTGCGCGCGCTGGAGGCCCAGGGTTATCCGGTCGCCGGTCTGCCCGATTCTGGCACCGCGCTGATCCAGCAGTTGCTCGGCGGCGTCAGCAATGACCTCGACAGCCTCGACCTGCGCCCCTGCGCGCAGAGCCTGGCGCTGGACGACTACCTCGCCTGCTTCGCACGCCTGCCCGAAGCCAACCAGCAAGCCGTGCGCGAACGCTGGGGCGAACCACAGCAGGACCCGATGTTCCGCAGCGGCCGCCTGATGGTCGCCGGCCTGCGCTTCGGCCTCGGCTTCGTCGGCATCCAGCCGGCACGCGGCTACCAGCTCGACGCCGCGGCGATCTACCACGATCCGTCGCTGGTGCCGCCCCACGGCTACCTCGCCTTCTACTTCTGGCTGCGCGAGGTGTTCGGCGCCGACGCGGTGGTCCACGTCGGCAAGCACGGCAACCTCGAATGGCTGCCGGGCAAGGGTGTCGGACTCTCCGAGGAATGCTGGCCGGACGCGATCCTCGGCGCGCTGCCGAACCTCTACCCATTCATCGTCAACGACCCCGGCGAAGGCGCGCAGGCCAAGCGCCGCGCCCAGGCGGTGATCATCGACCACCTGATGCCGCCGCTGACCCGCGCGGAAAACTACGGCCCGCTGCGCGACCTCGAACGCCTGGCCGACGAGTACTACGACGCTTCCCTGCTCGACCCGCGCCGCGCCACCGAGCTGCGCGGTGACATCCTCACGCTGGTGCGCGAAACCGCGCTGGACCGCGAGCTGGGCCTGCAGCTGAGCGACGATGCGGAAAACTGGCTGCCGCAGCTGGATGCCTACCTGTGCGACCTCAAGGAATCGCAGATTCGCGATGGTCTGCATGTGTTCGGCGAATCGCCCGTGGGCGAGTTGCGCCGCGATACGCTGCTGTCGCTGGTGCGCATCCCGCGCGGTGATGGACGCGGCGGCAATGCCAGCCTGCTGCGCGCGCTGAGCGAAGACCTGCAACTGGGACGCGACCCGCTGGACGAAGCCTTCGCCGAAGCCTGGGAAGGCCCGCGCCCGGACGCGTTGCTCGGCGTGAGCGACGAGCCCTGGCGCAGCAACGGCGACACCCGCGAGCGCCTGGAGCTGTTCGCCCTGCGCCTGATCGACGGCACGACCAGCGCGCCGGGAAGCGCCAGCGCGGCGGTCCTCGCGCAACTTCACCAGCAGATCGCACCGACCCTGGACGCCTGCGGCGCCAGCGAGATCGGCCACCTGCTCGCCGGTCTCGACGGTCGCTTCGTCCCGCCCGGCCCCAGCGGCGCGCCCAGTCGCGGGCGGGTCGATGTGCTGCCGACCGGGCGCAACTTCTTCACCGTGGACGTGCGCAACCTGCCCACGCCCACCGCCTTCCGCCTTGGCTTCCAGTCCGCCAGCCGCCTGCTCGAACGCCACCTGCAGGACCATGGCGACCACCTGCGCCAGCTCGGCCTGTCGGTGTGGGGCACGGCGACCATGCGCACCGGCGGCGACGACATCGCCCAGGCGCTGGCACTGCTCGGCGTGCGCCCGG
The DNA here is from genome assembly GCF_014851965.1 of Pseudomonas sp. PDM22. NCBI lineage: Bacteria > Pseudomonadati > Pseudomonadota > Gammaproteobacteria > Pseudomonadales > Pseudomonadaceae > Pseudomonas > Pseudomonas sp. PDM22. Next base: position 62,829 of record NZ_JACVAR010000006.1, on the reverse strand, counting down.
TGTGGCAGGCCGGCAGCCAGCGCGTGGAGGATTTCGAGATCCTGCCGATCACCCTGCTCGACCGCCCGCGGGTCGACGTGACGCTGCGCGTTTCGGGCTTCTTCCGCGATGCCTTCGCCAACCTGATCCGCCTGTTCGACGCCGCCGTGCAGGCCGTCGCCGCGCTGGACGAGCCGGACGATCTGAACCCGCTGGCCGCTCGTGTGCGGGCCGATCAGGCAAGCTTGCAATCCGAGGGACTGGAGCGTGATGACGCCCGTCGCCAGGCCGGCTGGCGCATCTTCGGCGCCCAGCCCGGCGCCTACGGTGCCGGCGTGCAGGGCGTGATCGAATCGCGCCAGTGGGACAGCCGCGCCGACCTCGCCGAGGCCTACCTGAACTGGGGCGGCTACGCCTACGGTGCCAGTGACGACGGCACCCCGGCGCGCGAGCGTTTCGCCCAGCGCCTGTCCGGCCTGCAGGCGGTGCTGCACAACCAGGACAACCGCGAGCACGACATCCTCGATTCCAACGACTACTACCAGTTCCAGGGCGGCATGCTCGCCGCCGCCGAGGTCATCCAGGGCCAGTCGCTGGCCAGCTACCACGGCGACCACAGCCAGCCGGACAACCCGCGCATCCGCACCCTGAAGGAAGAACTCGGCCGTGTGGTGCGCGCCCGCGCGGTGAACCCGAAATGGATCGCCGGCATGAAACGCCACGGCTACAAGGGCGCCTTCGAACTGGCGGCGACAGTGGACTACCTGTTCGCCTTCGACGCCACCAGCGAGCTGGTGGACGACCACCAGTACCGCCTGCTGGCCGACGCCTACCTGCTGGACGACGGCACCCGCGAATTCATCCGCCAGCACAACCCCGAGGCCCTGCGCGACATCGCCGAACGTCTGGTGGAAGCGCAGCAGCGCGGGTTGTGGGAAGAGCCGGGGGAGTACCGCGAGACGCTGGAGAACCTGCTGGTGGACAGCGAGGAGCAGTGAGCCGCACGGCTCCTGCAGGAGCGGGCCATGCCCGCGAATCGCGCCCATCGGGCGCTCCTACAGGACTTCCGCACGTCGTTCAGCGCAGCAGTTGATAGAACGTGGGATTGTCATCGCATTGCCCGCCGCCGCATTCCAGCACGGTGGACACAAGATTGGCCGCGATCAGCGCGGTGAACAGCAGCGCGCCCACCTTGCCCAGCAGAGAGAAGTGCGGCGCCTCCCGACTGGCCCCCTCTTTCAGCGTCATCATCAGGGCGACGGCGACAATCACCAGCAGCGAGGCCACCACCGTCCAGGTGTAAAAGTGCAGGCCGAGGAAGGGTGAGCCGTAGCCGGCATCCCCGGGAGTGATGTGCAGAAAGACCTGGCGCATGCCCACGGCCCCTGCCGTGATTGCCCCCAGCAGCGCCATGGCGTAATGACGGTTGCGGATGCCGAAACGGACGTTGAACAGGAAGCCGAAGCCGATCAGCAGCATTCCGCCCCGCTGCAACAGGCAAAGCGGACAAGGCAGCTCGATTTTCCACAACTGGTAATAGAAGGCGACCAGTAACGTGGCGCAAATCGCATAGAGGGCCAGGACATTCAGCCACAGCGGCAGGCGGCTTTCCGCCTGGAAGATGGGTGAGTTCATGGCGGGCCCTCAGAACGACAGCGTCAGCGGGTCGGTGACGTGGTGATCGAACCACCCCAGCGTGACCAGTAGCAGAACCAGCCAGAGCGCGTAGCTGACCCCAGCCTTCCCCATGAAAGTACTGACGGCTGCGCAGAGCGCGATCAGAAACGGCAGGAACATGTACATCGGCGTTACCTCGCTCCGCAGCGGGAGCAGAAAGGACGATTCAGCCGCCGAATCTCGGCGGGACCGGCAGTAAAATTAGCCGGCACCGCCCGAGGAAATTTCGCCTTTTCAGAAGAGAAAGTTCACAAACGCGCCCGAAGCGATCAGGCCCGACGCAGCCGCTCCGCCGCATTCAGCAACAGCGCCTCGGTGCCGCTCCAGCCCAGGCAGCCGTCGGTGATCGAGACACCGTAGCGCAGCTCGCCGGACAGCGGCTGGCAGCCGTCGAACAGGTGACTCTCCAGCATCACCCCACGCAGCGAAACGTCACCAGCCAGACGCTGGTCGAGCACGCTGTCCAGCACGGCCGGCTGGCGCAGCGGGTCCTTGCCGCTGTTGGCGTGGCTGCAGTCGACCATGATGCTCGGCTCGAGACCGAGCTTTTCCAGCCCCTGGCGAATCTGCTGCACGCTGGCGGCATCGAAGTTCGGCCCGGCATGGCCGCCGCGCAGCACCAGATGGGTGTCCGGGTTGCCCTGGGTCTGCACCAGCGACGGACGCCCCAGCGCATCGATGCCGAAGTGCTGGTGCGGATGTGCCGCCGAGCGCATGGCATCGGTGGCGATGCCGATGCTGCCGTCGGTGCCGTTCTTGAAGCCCACCGGCAGGTCGAGGCCGCTGACCATCTCGCGATGCACCTGGGATTCGCTGGTGCGCGCACCGATGGCGGCCCAGCCCAGCAGGTCGTCGAAGTAGCCGGCCACCAGGGGTTGCAGCAGTTCGGTGGCGATCGGCAGACCGCGCTCGAGCATGCCCAGCATCAGCCGTCGCGACAGTTCCAGGCCGCCAGCCATGTCACCAGTACCGTCCAGCTGCGGGTCGTAAACCAGGCCTTTCCAGCCGATGGTGGTGCGCGGCTTCTCGACGTACGCGCGCATCACCAGCAGCAGCTGGTCGCTGACCTGCGGCGCCAGTTCGGCGAGGTGGTCGGCGTATTCGAGGGCGGAGATGGGGTCGTGCAGCGAACAGGGGCCGATGACGACCAGCAGGCGCGGGTCGCGGCCATCGAGGACAGCGCGGATGGCATCGCGACCTTCGCGGACACGGTGGGCCATGGCGGCGGACAGCGGCAGGCGCTGGCGCAGTTCGGCGGGGCTCGGCAGCGGGTGTTCGCGGCGGCGGGCGGAGGGCAGCGGCAGGTCGAGGACTTCGGCGCGTGCTGCGTGTTCGGGGCGGATCAGGGTGGAGGTGGAAGCGTTCATCTGACTGGCATCCTTGGCCGGCGCGGAGGTCTTTCCGCGCTCGGCGCTCTATCTAAGTGTTCGTGGCAAGGCTCGTTGGGTGGCACGCAGCGCGCTGCTAAATCGCCAGTCGGAGTTGCGGTAATAGCGGTAATCGGTGGTGTAGGCGGTCATGTCTCGATCCTCTGTCTGAGCGTTTGCGCTCGTTTCAATGCGTTGGGCCTTGTGGGCTTTGAAAAACAAAAACCCCGGTCGGGTTGCCGACCGGGGTTTCATGAATCTGTCTGGTTGGCGACCCTGCTTGCTAGGGCGCCTGTGGGGTATCAGGCGCGCCTTTGGCTAAACCAATACCCATAGAAGAAATAGCCGGCAGCAGCAGCCAGAACCTGCGCGCGAGCAACTGCGGAGCCGATGGCACCGAGGCGGGCAAGGGACTGGATGGACAGGCTGGACGGCATGATGTTCTCCGTGGAAGTGGAGCCAAGGTACTGCATCGCGCAGCGCCGATCAATGACTTGAATCTATCGTTCCGATGGACATTGGTCGCACCTCCTACACCCGGTTCGCTACCATGCACGGACGAAATCTGCAGGAAATCCCCATGAGCGCCCTTCCCCATTTCCCACTGGCAGCCGTCGTCGGCGCCGATGAGCTGAAGCTGGCCCTGTGCCTGGCAGCCATCGACCCGGCCATCGGCGGCGTGCTGATCGAAGGGCCGCGCGGCATGGCCAAGTCCACCCTGGCGCGCGGCGTCGCCGACCTGCTGGACGGCGGGCGCTTCGTCACCCTGCCGCTGGGCGCCAGCGAGGAACGCATCGTCGGCACCCTCGACCTGGATGCGGCGCTCGGCCAAGGCCGCGCGCAGTTCTCCCCCGGCGTGCTGGCCCATGCCCACGGCGGCGTGCTTTATGTGGATGAAGTGAACCTGCTGCCCGACCACCTCGTCGACCTGCTGCTCGACGTCGCCGCCAGCGGGGTCAACCTGATCGAACGCGACGGCCTGTCCCACAGCCACCCGGCGCGCTTCGTGCTGATCGGCACGATGAACCCCGAGGAAGGCGAGCTGCGCCCGCAACTGCTGGACCGCTTCGGCCTCAAGGTGCAGCTGGAAGGAACGCCCGCACCGAGCGAGCGGGCCGAGATCGTCCGCCGCCGGCTGGCCTTTGACGCCGACCCACAAGCGTTCCTCTCGCATTGGCTGGATGCGCAGCAGGCTCTGCAACAACGCTGCGGCGACGCGCGCCAGCAGTTGGCCGCGATTCCCCTGGACGATGCCGCGCTGGAGACCATCGCCGAGCGCTGCCACGCCGCTGACGTCGACGGTTTGCGTGCTGACCTCGTGTGGCTGCGCGCGGCTCGCGCTCACGCCGCCTGGCGCGGCGCCAGCGCCATCGAGGCGCAGGACATCGATGCAGTCGAGCACTTCGCCCTCGCCCATCGCCGCCGCCACGCGCCGCCGCAATCAAGCACTCCACCGCAGTCACCTTCGAGCCAACCGCAGGCACCATCCAACGCCTCCAGCGGCGAAGGCCAATGGGGCGAGCTGCCCGCGCAGAGCGTCGCCATGGGCGAACGCCGGCAACTGACGGGCTGGCCAAAAAAGCCCTGAGCATCCGCCCGCGCCCGGCCCCAGGCGCGGATGCCAACCCCCGACCCGGCCAGCTCGCCGGTGGCCGCAGCGGCGCCCGCCACACCGGCGCGCACGCCCGCATCGACTGGCCCGCCAGCCTGCGCAACGGCCGCCCGCAACGCCGCGCCGACCTGGTGCTGCGCGCCCGCAGCCGCCAGCCCGGCGAACTCTGGCTGGTGATAGTCGACGCCTCCGCCAGCACCCGCCGCCACGGCGCCCTCGCCCAGGCCAAGGGCCTGCTCGCCGACACCTTCGAACAGGCCTACCGGCAACGCGCTCGCCTCGCCGTGCTGCATGCCACGGGCGCACAACCGCGCTGGTTGTGGCAGGGCCAGAAGGCTTCGAGTCAATTGCAGGAATGGCTGGAGCAACTCGGTGCCGGCGGCGGCACCCCGCTGATCGAGGCGCTGCAGCAAGCGAGCGAATGGCTGGACCAGCGCCAGCGACAGAAGCCGGGCGAGAGTCAGCGCCTGCTGGTGCTGACTGACGGCCGCCTGCGCGACTGGCCGGCGCTGCAGCCGCTGAACTGCCCGACAGTGCTGGTGGATATCGAGGGTGGAGCCGTGCGGCTGGGGCGGGCACACGGACTCGCACAAGAGCTGGGAGCGGAATACCGCAGAGTCGCCGAGGTACCCGGCATAGATCGATAAGCGCGCCACTGTCACCTGTGAGCCGATCTGGATAAAGTGGGCCGCCGAAGGATCGGTCACGCTCACGTTCAAGGAAAGAACTCTTCATGCAGACACGTGCACTACTGCTGGCAGGCCTGGCCACGGCCCTCGCCTACTTCGCGTATGACCGCCACCAGGCTTCGACAGCCGACGCACAGATTCTGGCGCCCGTGGTAGTCCCGACCGATGCCCCCGGCTTCATGGAAACGCCCGGGCAGATTTCCTCGCAAAGCCAGAGCGAAATCATCAATCACTACACGAGCCAGGGCTATCGCCTGAAATGCTACGGCGATCTCGGACCACGGGAGCGCATTCGTAACGACGACTATCTTTGCCTGGCGCCGATCAGCTCGGCCTTCGCCGAAATACCTGCCAGCCAGGTGGTGTTCTTCTTCAAGAAGGAGCGCCTGAACCATGTGCGCTTTCTGTTTCCGCCCAGTTCATTCGAGCCTCTTCGAGACTACTTGGGCAGGTGGCAGGAAAACGCCAGGCGCCTGCCCGAATCCAGGTTCGGCGATTTCGGCCTGGACCCGTCGGGCAACAACCTGGTGGTCTGGAAAACACAGTACGGGCTTCTCACTGCCACGGAGACCAATCGTGCCGGCGAACCTGTGGTTGTGCTGTGGAGCGCCAGGAAGAACTTCGCGCGAATGAAGAACAGCCCCTGGGCCAAGTAGTGCCGCAACTCGCTCAAGGCTCGCCATTGCGCCCATGCAACAGGAACCCCGGCCGCTCGCTCAATCGCTCGTAGTAGGCCGCCACCGCGGGTAGATCGGGGCGCTGCATGGGCGTCAGGTACCAGCGGTTCACCGACAGGCCGAGCACGACATCGGCGAGGCTGAAACAGGCGCCGGTGACGAATGCTCCCGTATGCGCCAACTGGCGGTCCAGCAGGACCATGCCGTGGTTCCACTGCGCCTCGCTCAGGGCGATGGAGGATTCGTCGGTATGGCTCGGACTGTTGCGCACCCGAGCCATGAACACATAGCGCCAGGCGTTGTTCAGCTCGGTGGCCTGCCAGCCCATCCACTGTTCCACCAGGGCTCGCTCGCGCGGCCGGGTCGGCAGCAACTCGTCGAGCGGGTACTGGGTAGCGAGGTAGCTGCAGATGGCGTTGGATTCCCAGAGCACGAAGTCGCCGTCGACCAGAACCGGCACCATGGCGTTGGGGTTGAGTGCGATGAACTCCGCCGAGGCGGTGGAGCGGAAGCCCGTGCCCCAGTCTTCGCGTTCATAGGGCAGGTTCAGTTCGGCGCAGGTCCAGAGCACCTTGCGCACGTTGATCGATGAGGCGCGGCCGAGGATTCGCAGCATGGTGTCACTCCCTGTGAAAACCGGGGCCCAGCATAGAGGCTGGCGGGGCGGCGGAGAAGCGCGGTCTTGACGCAACCGCGAGCTTGCCCGCGAATCGCTACGAAGCTGTGAACGCCCGCAGCGCAGGACGTTCCGTCAATCGGCTGCGAGGGGCTCCAGCGCCAGCCAGAGCGCCTCGACACTGCCGAACTGCCGGTCCACTTCCGGCAGTTCCGGCCGCGCCAGGATCAGCACCGGCACACCGCGCTCGCGGGCGACCTGCAGCTTCGGTTCGGTGGCCTGGCTGCCACTGTTCTTGCTGACCAGTACGTCGGTGCCAAGACGGGTGAACAACTCACGCTCGCCCTCGAGGGTGAACGGCCCCCGCGCGCCGAGCACTTCGGCGCGCGCGTTGCCGGGCAGGCTTTGCAGGCAACGCACGGTCCAGTGTTGATGCTCAGGAATTTCCTCAAGGTGCTCCAGCGGCTCGCGGCCCATCGTGAAAAGCGGGCGGCGAAAATCCTCCAGCACCGAGATCAGTGCCGACCAGCCGGCCACCTCGCGCCAGTCGTCAGCGGCGCCCGCCTGCCAACCGGGGCGACGCAGCGCCCAGCAGGGCACGCCAGCCAGTTGTGCGGCGCGGGCGGCATTGGCACTGATCTGCGCGGCGTAGGGATGGGTAGCGTCGAGCAGCAGGTCGAAACCACGTTCGCGGATGAAGTCCGCCAGGCCTTCGGCGCCGCCGTAACCACCCACCCGCACCTCACAGGCGAGGTCGTCCGGCACCTTGCCGAGGCCGGCGAGGCTGTACAGGTGCCGAGGCCCAAGACGGCGCGCAATGGCCAGCGCCTCGCCAATACCGCCCAGCAGGAGGACCCGTTTCATCGCCCCTCCAGCGCCTCGCCCACCAGATTGCCCTGACGGTCGATGGCGAAGACTTCCAGCGTCACTTCCAGGGGCACGATGCGCCGGGCAAAGGCCAGCGCGCGTGCGCAGACGACGTCACCGAGGGCGATGCCCTCGGCGCGGCACAGGGCCAGCGCCTGCTGGCTGGTGTTGGCCTCACGCATGCGTTGTTGCAGGTCCGCCGTCGCGCCGATTTCCGCCGCCCACTCGGCCAGTTGTGGCAGGTCGATGCTGGAATGACGGCTGTGCAGGTCCATGTGGCCGGCGGCGAGCTTGCTGATCTTGCCGAAGCCGCCGCAGACGCTGAAGCGCTCCACCGGCACCTTGCGCAGGTGCTTGAGCGCGGCGCCGGCGAAGTCGCCCATCTCGATCAGCGCGGTGTCGTCGAAGCCATAGCGACGGCGCATGGCGTCCTCGCTCGCGTTGCCGGTGCAGGCGGCGAGATGGCGGAAGCCGTTGGCGCGGGCGACGTCAATGCCCTGCTGGATCGAGGCGATATACGCCGAGCAGGAAAACGGCCGGACGATGCCGGTGGTGCCGAGGATCGACAGGCCACCGAGGATGCCCAGGCGTGGGTTCATGGTCTTGAGCGCCAGCTCGGCGCCGCCCTCGATGTTGATCGTGACGTCGAAGCCCCCGGCGTAGCCGCACTCGGCCGCCAGCGCAGCGAGGTTGCCCTGCATCATCTGCCGCGGCACCGGGTTGATCGCCGGCTCACCCACCGCCAGCACCAGCCCCGGCTTGGTGACGGTGCCGACGCCTTCTCCTGCGTGGAAGCGCACGCCCGGTTCGGCAGTCAGAACGACACGGGCGAAAACCAGCGCACCGTGGGTCACGTCCGGGTCGTCGCCGGCATCCTTCAGCGTGCCGGCTTCGGCGCCGTTGGCAGTGAGCCGGCAGAACTCCAGGCGCAGGGTCGCGCTGCGCTCTTTGGGCAGGGCGATCTGCGCCGCATCCAGCGCCTCGCCGGTCAGCAGCAGGCGCGCCGCCGCCAGGCTGGTGGCGGTGGCGCAGCTGCCGGTGGTGTAGCCACTGCGTAGCGGACGGGGCTCTTCGGAAGTTTCTTCGCGCATCGTCAGTCGGCCAGGGGCTTGCGCACTTCCAGCAGGGTGATCGGCAACGCCGCGCGCCAGGTATCGAAACCGCCGAGCGGCTGGGCCTGGGACACCAACAGGCGGGTCAGCTCACCACCGATGCGCGCGCGCCAGCTCAGCAGCATGGACTCGCTCTGCAGGGTGACGGCGTTGGCGACCAGCCGGCCGCCGGGCCTGAGTTGCTCCCAGCATTGCTCGAACACGCCGGGCAGGGTTACGCCGCCGCCGATGAAGATCGCGTCGGGGCGCTCCAGCCCCTGCAAGGCTTCCGGCGCGGCGCCGCAGACAAGTTGCAGCGCCGGCACGCCGAGGGCGTCGCGGTTGAAGCGAATATGTTCCTGGCGCCCGTCGTTGGCTTCGATGGCCAGCGTGCGGCAGCTCGGATGTGCGCGCATCCACTCGATGCCGATGGAGCCGCAACCGGCGCCAACGTCCCACAGCAGCTCGCCCGGCTTCGGCGCTAGCCGCGCCAGGGTCACGGCGCGCACGTCGCGCTTGGTCAGCTGGCCGTCATGGCGGTAGGCATCGTCCGGCAGGCCGACGGTCAGCGGCAGACGCACCGCGTCGAAACCGGCTACGCACTGCACAGCCACCAGGTTGAGCGCAGCGGTCTCGCTCGGCGACCAGTCGCTGGCAAGCCCGTCGATGCGTCGCTCCAACTCGCCGCCCAGGTGCTCCAGCACGCTGAGGCGACTCGCGCCGAAACCCCGTTCGCGCAGCAGCGCAGCAATGGCCGCCGGGCTGTCACCATCGTTGCTGAGGATCAACAGCTTCGCGCCGTCGTGGATCTGCGCGTTGAGTGCCGCCAATGGGCGCGCCACCAGCGACAGCAGCGTGCAATCCTGTAACGCCCAGCCCATCCGTGCGGCGGCGAGCGAGGCGGAAGACGGCGCGGAAAGCACGAGCATTTCCTCGGACGGAATCTGACGGGCAAGGCTCGCGCCGACGCCAAACAGCATCGGGTCACCGCTTGCCAGCACACAGGTCGGCTCGCCGCGCCGGCGCAGCACCGGTTCCAGGCTGAACGGGCTCGGCCAGGCCTGACGACGGGCGCCCAGGCAATGCGGCAGCAACTCCAGCTGGCGTGGCGCGCCAATCACTTCGCTGGCAGCGAGCAGCGCGCGGCGCGCGGCCTTGCCGAGGCCGGCATAGCCGTCCTCGCCGATGCCGACGATGGTCAGCCAGGGCGTCATGAAATGTCCTCGAAGGTGCGACGATCGATCCGACGGGCAGGCTTTTCCTGACCTCGGGCAAAGCAGGCATAATACCCGCTTCGTCGGTGCTCGTAGGACGCTTCGCCTTTTGCGGTGAGGTTTCTCAGAGCCGAAGAGGGAACACGGTTAAGCCGTGGCTGCCCCCGCAACTGTAAGCAGCGAGTCCGCGCAATGCGGCGACACGAGAACGACGTTCCGTGCCGCCGGCCAGGCCACTGGGCAACCGGGAAGGCCGCGCTGGATGAGGACCTGCCAGCCAGGAGACCTGCCGACGAAACCAGTCGCGCGTGCAGACATCGAGCGGGGTGTATCGGTGTCGTGAAGTCCCCTTTGGGGGATTCGCAGGTCACCGCGACCCAGCCCTGGTGACCTCAGTGCAAGACTCCTCAGCTCTGCCCGTCCGTCCGCATGCCTGTCCCGGCCTGCTGCGTATCGTGGCCTCCCGCGATGGCGGCATCTGCCGCATCAAGCTGCCCTGCGGGCAACTCGACGCCAACGCCGCGCGCGCCATCGCCCTGGCTGCCGAACGACATGCCGACGGCGTGCTGGAAGCGACCAACCGCGCCAACCTGCAGATTCGCGGCGTGCATGCCGGTGCCGAAAATGCGCTGAGCCGGGAACTGCTGGCCGCCGGCCTCGGCCCGCGCGAACTGGCGTCGGACGACGTGCGCAACCTGCTGGTCAGCCCGGCAATGGGCCTGGGCACCGGCAGCGCTTTCGATGCGAGCCCGCTGGCCCGCCAGCTGCTCGACCTGCTGGAGCGCACCCCGCGCTTCCACACCCTGTCACCCAAGTTCGGCATCCAGCTGGACGCCGGCGAAGCGCTGGCGATGCTGGAGCACCCCAACGATCTCTGGCTGTCGGCCCTGTCCGACGATGCGGCGCCGCTGTTCGCCTTCGGCCTGGCCGGTTGCCCGCCGCAGCGCGAGAGCGATCGCCCGGCCCTCGCCGCCGTGTCCGCCGGGCAGGTGCCGCAGTTGGTGGAAGCCCTGCTGCACCTGTTCCTCGACCTCGCCGGCGACGGCCAGACGCGCATGCGCCACCTGCGCGAGATGCTTCGTGATGAAGTGCTGCTGGAACGCCTGCAGCAACGCCTGCCCTTCCCGCTGCAACACGGGGCGCTTGTGGATAACTGGCGACGTCCTGCACCACAGGCTTTCGGCCATCTCGGGATTCATCCCCAGCACCAGCCGCAACGCGCCATGGTCGGTGCGGGATTCGTCCTCGGACGACTCGACAGCACCACCCTGCTCGGCCTCGCGGACCTTGCCGAGCGCTTCAACGGCGGACAGCTGCGTCTGACCCCCTGGCAAAGCCTGCTCCTCCCTGACGTGGCACAAACCGATGCCGCTGTCGTACTCGGCGCGCTGGCCAACCTCGGCCTGGTGATCGACGCCGCACAGCCGCTGTCGCGCCTGGTCGCGTGCAGCGGCTCCAGCGGTTGCGCTCGCGGGCTGGCCGACACCAAGGCCGATGCCCTGCGTCTGGCCGAACGCCTGCGCCACGCATCGCCGGCCGGCGTGCACCTGTGTGGCTGCCCGCGCTCCTGCGCCGCCGCCCACGTCGCCCCCTACACCCTGCTGGCCGTCGCCGACGGCCGCTATGACCTGTTCCGTCGCGCCGATGGCGTGGCCGGCTTCGGCCAGCCATTGGCGCGCAACCTTTCCCTCGATGCCGCCGGCGACCTGCTGGCCGCACCCGGAGCCCTCACCGATGCTTGATTACATTCGCGACGGCCAGGCGATCTACCGCCAGTCCTTCGCCACTATTCGCGCCGAAGCCGATCTGTCCGGCATCCCCGCGGACCTCGAGAAACTCGCCGTGCGGGTGATCCACGCCTGCGGCATGGTCGACGTCGTGCAGGACCTGCACTTCTCCGCCGGCGCCGGAGCCATTGGCCGTGCGGCGCTGGCCGCTGGCGCGCCGATCCTCTGCGATGCGCGGATGGTCGCCGAGGGCATCACCCGCGCGCGCCTGCCGGCACACAACGAGGTGATCTGCACCCTCAACAATGCGGACGTGCCCGACCTCGCCCGCGAGCGGGGCAATACCCGCTCCGCGGTGGCGCTGGAGCACTGGCGCGAGCACCTGGAAGGCAGCGTGGTGGTGATCGGCAACGCGCCGACCGCGCTCTTCTACCTGCTGGAAATGCTCGATGCCGGCGCACCGAAACCGGCGCTGATCCTCGGCTTCCCGGTGGGCTTCGTCGGCGCCATGGAGTCCAAGGACGCCCTCGCCGCCGACAGCCGTGGCGTGCCCTACGTGATTGTCCGAGGCCGCCGTGGCGGCAGCGCGATGGCCGCCGCCGCAGTGAACGCCCTGGCCACGGAGGTGGAGTGATGACCGGCCGCCTGATCGGCCTGGGCGTCGGCCCGGGCGACCCGGAACTGCTGACCCTCAAGGCCCTGCGCCTGCTGCGCGCGTCCCCGGTGATCGGCTACTTCGTGGCCAAGGCCAAGCACCACGCCGGCCAGGGCGGCAACGCCTTCGCCATCATCGAGCAGCACCTGCTCGATGAGCAGCAACGCCTGCCGCTGGTCTACCCGGTGACCACCGAGAAGCTGGAGCCACCGCTGACCTACGAAGGCGTGATCAGCGACTTCTATGACACCGCCGCCGAGCAGGTGGCGATGCACCTGGATGCCGGCCGCGACGTGGCGGTGATCTGCGAGGGCGACCCGTTCTTCTACGGTTCCTACATGTACCTGCATGACCGTCTTTCGGAACGGTATGACACCGAAGTCGTACCCGGCGTCTGCTCGATGCTCGGCAGCGCGGCGGTGCTCGGCGTGCCGCTGGTGTATCGCAACCAGAGCCTGTCGGTGCTGTCCGGCGTGCTGCCGGAGGACGAGCTCAAGCGTCGCCTGGCCGACGCCGATGCGGCGGTGGTGATGAAGCTCGGCCGCAACTTCGACAAGGTTCGCCGCGTGCTGCGCGAGCTGGGCCGTGACGGCGGCGCCCACTACGTCGAGCGCGCAACCATGCGCGAGCAGCGCATCGTCGCGCTGGACGACGTGGACCCGATGGCCTCACCGTACTTCTCGATGATCGTCATCCCCGGCCAGCGGTGGAACGGCTGATGCGCGCTGCCATCGTCATTCTCGGCCAGGGGGCGCTAGCCACGGCGCGACGCCTGCAGGGGATTTATCCACAGGCGCGCGTGCTGGGCCTGAAGGACCGCGTCGAAGGCGCCGATGAGTCCTACGCAAACTTCGGCGAGACCCTGCGCCAGCTTTACCGCGACGACACCGCGATCATCGCCCTGTGCGCGGCCGGCATCGTCATTCGCACCCTCGCGGCACTGCTGGTCGAGAAAGGCGCTGAGCCGCCAGTGCTGGCCGTCGCCGAAGACGGCAGCGCCGTGGTACCGCTGCTCGGCGGGCTCGGCGGGGTGAACCGCATGGCCCGCGAGATGGCCGCCGCACTGGAAGTGGCGCCCGCCATCACCACCAGCGGCGAGCTGCGTTTCGGTGCCTGCCTGCTCGACCCGCCACCGGGCTATGCGCTGGCGGATATCGAACAGGGCAAGCGCTTCGTCTCCGACCTGCTGGGCGGCGACACCCTGCGCATTGAGGGCGACGCGCCCTGGCTGGAGGAACTGGACCTGCCGCTGGCCGACGACGCCGCGCACACCCTGCGCATCGACGTCCGCGCCGAGGGCATCGCACAGAACGAGCTGCGTATCCATCCGCGCCTCGTTCTCGCCCACGTCACCCTGGTGGATTCGCAGCTGCCCGAGCGCATCCGCCAGGGCCTTGCACAGGCCGGGCTGGCCGAGGCGTCGCTGGCCGCGCTGGTGGCGCCGCGCTGCCGCATGGCCGACCCGGCGCTGGCCGAGGCCGCTGGCGAGCTGGGTGTACCACTGCGGTTCATCCACAGCGACGACGAACTGCCGCCAGCGGTGCTGCAGGGTGACTCCTTCCACCTGCACCGCGCCGCCGCGCCAGCTGAAGCCCAAGGCATTGGTCAGCCGCGCGGGCGACTCAGCGTGATCGGTCTGGGCCCCGGCGCCAGCGACTTCATGATTCCCGCCGTACGTCGCGCGCTGGACGAAGCCCAGGACCTGCTCGGCTACGAAACCTACGTGAAGATGGCCGAGCCGTTGCGCGACGACCAGGTGCGCCACTGCACCGACAACCGCGAGGAAATGCAGCGCGCCCGTCATGCCTTCGAACTGGCCGCCAGCGGCCGGCGCGTGGTGGTGATTTCCTCCGGTGACCCCGGCGTGTTCGCCATGGCCGCCGCCGTGATGGAAGCCCTGCACGAGAGCAGCGACCCGCATTGGCATGGTGTGGAGCTGGAGGTGCTGCCGGGCGTGTCCGCCGCGCTGGCGGCTGCCGCCAAGGCCGGTGCCCCGCTGGGGCATGATTTCTGTCTGATTTCCCTGTCGGACAACCTCAAGCCCTGGGACACCATCGAGAAGCGTCTCGACCATGCCGGCGCCGCCGACCTGGCCATGGCCTTCTACAACCCGATCTCCAAAGCCAGGCCCTGGCAGCTGGGGCGCGCACTGGAGATCGTCCGCCGCCACCGCACGCCGGAAACTCTGGTGGTGCTCGGCCGCGACATCGGCCGCCCGGCCGAGGCGCTGCGCGTCGTCACCCTCGGCGAGCTGGTGCCGGAGATGGTCGACATGCGCACCCTGGTGATCATCGGCTCGTCCCTGACCCGGCGCTTCCCCCGCGCTGGCGGTGGCGACTGGGTGTATACGCCGCGTTGGTACCACTGACAGTCCTACCGCACACAGCGAAATCTCCCGTTGGCGTCCGCGTAGGATGGCGTGGAGCGAAGCGATACCCATCGATGGCCTGGCAGCCAGGCTGATGGGTATCGCAAGCTCCACCCATCCTACGAACTGCGTAGACCTGTAGGAGCGCCCCACGGGCGTGATCGCGGGCATGGCCCGCTCCTACAGGAAACACCGGAGCTTCAGACACATCTTGCAAATGGCCATCGCCTTGTTGAAAATGCGATAAATTATCATTTGCAACCTTTGCGCGCCCATGTCCTCGACCTTCGACGTCCAGTCGCTCTACAGCGACCATCACGGCTGGCTGCACAACTGGCTTCGCGGCCGGCTGGGCAACGCCGCCGATGCCGCCGATCTGGCCCAGGACACTTTCCTGCGCGTATTGCTCAGGCCCGAGCGCGTCGAACTGCATACCCCGCGCGCCTTCCTGCGCACCGTCGCCCGCGGTCTGGTGATCGACCACTGGCGTCGCCAGGAGCTGGAGCGCGCCTACCTCGACTCCATCGCCCATCTGCCGGAAGCGCAGGTGCCGTCGGCAGAAGACCGGCACACCATCCTCCAGCTGCTGGAGAACATCGCCCGCCTGCTCGACGGCCTCAAGCCGAAGGTGCGCAGCGCCTTCCTGCTGGCCCAGTGCGAGGGCATGCCCCACGCGCGGATCGCCGAAGAGCTGGGCGTCTCGGTACGCTCGGTGGAGCGCTACATCGCCGAAGCGCTGTTCCACTGCTACCAGCTGCGGTACGCCGAGTGAGCGGCGCCAGCGCCACGCCCGATCCGCGGGTGGTGAAGCAGGCCATCCAGTGGACCCTGCGCCTGAGCGGCAATGCCGATCCTGAGTTGCTCAGCGCCTGCGAGCACTGGCGCCAGGCCAGCCCCGAACACGAAACCGCCTGGCTGCGGGTGCAGGCGCTGAACAGCGAACTGGCCGCCGGCTACCAGGCCGTGCCTGGCGCTCGCGTGGCGCTGGAGACGCTGGAAAACACCAGCCAGCGCCTGCAGCGGCGCCAGGCGCTCAAGCTGCTCTCGACCTTCGCCATCGGCGCCTCCGCGCTGTGGCTGGCGCGCGACATCGCGCCCTGGCAACGCTGGATGGCCGACTACAGCACCACCACCGGCGAGCGCCGGCGCTTCACCCTGGCCGATGGCAGCCTGCTGCAACTGAACACCGACAGCGCAGTGAACGTGCGCTTCGATCCGCGCCAGCGCCTGCTGGTGCTGGAGCGCGGCGAGATTCTCGTCAGCACCGCGAAGGACGCCGCGCGCCCATTGCGGGTGCGCAATCGCGACGGCCTGTTCGAGGCCCTGGGCACCCGCTTCGTGCTGCGCCAGGACGAGCGCTCCACGCGCCTGAGTGTCGAGGAAGGTTCGGTGGCCATCGCCCCGCGCGTACGCGGCCAGACCACCACCATCGCCGAAGCCGGGCAGTCCTACGAGATCAATGGCGACAGCGCGCTGCTGGCCGAACGCAGCAACATGGACAGCGCCGCCTGGGCCGACGGCCTGATCGTCACCCGCGACATGCGCCTGGCGGACTTCCTCGCCGAGATCGGCCGCTACCGTCACGGGCATCTGCATTGCGATGCCAGCGTGGCCGACCTGCGACTGTCCGGCGTATTCCGCCTGGACGACACCGACAAGCTGCTGGCCCTGTTGCCGCAGACCCTGCCGGTGCGGGTGGAGAAACGCACGGACTGGTGGGTGACGGTGAGCGCGCGGGGCTGACGGTCAATTGCATCTGTAGGGGCACCCTATGGGCGCGATCGCGGACGTGGCTCGTTCCTGCAAGTCAGCGCCAAACAGTTTTATTTCTCAAACGAGAATTATTTTTGTCGGGTTTCGCCGACCGGATCGGCAAGGAGGAATAACCCGATCATTTCCTTCGTCCACGGAAGCCCCAGCATGCCAGCCGTCCACCTCCCGATGCCCTCCTCCGCCCTGCCCCGCGCCAGCCGGCTGGCCCATGCCGTGCGCGGCGCGCTGCTGTGCGCCAGCCTGGGAGCCAGCCTGCCGCTGAGCGCCTTCGCCGCAGACGCTGCCGCCATCACCAGCAGTCGCGCCTACGCGATTCCGGCCGGACCGCTGGACGAGGTGCTGAACAGCTTCGCCCGCGAAGCCGGCATCACTCTGTCGGCCACGCCGGAGCAGACCCGCGGCCTGAACTCGGCCGGGCTGAACGGTACCTACTCGGTGGATCAGGGCTTGTCGCGCCTGCTGGCCGACACTCCGCTGGAAGCCGCCGACCAGGGCGACGGCAACTACGTGCTGCGCGCCGCCGCGCCGAGCGACGTGCTGGCCATGCCGTCCAGCGAAGTGTTCGCCCTCGGCAACGCGCTGGGCGAGGCAGACGGCTACCTGGCGACCCACAGCCAGATCGCCACCAAGACCTCCAAGTCCCTGCTGGAAACCAGCCAGAGCGTCTCGGTGATCACCCGCGAGCAGATCGACGACACCGCCTCCAAGACCGTACAGCAGGCGATCCGCTACACCCCCGGCATCTTCACCGGCCAGGTCGGCGCCTCGAACCGCTATGACTACATCGTCATGCGCGGCTTCGCCGACAACAGCGTGGACAACATCTACCTCGACGGCCTGAAGGCCATGGGCGACAGCGGCACCTTCAGCTCGATGCAGATCGATCCGTACTTCCTCGAACGCATCGACGTGCTAAAGGGCCCCTCCTCGGTGCTCTACGGCCGCAGCCTGCCCGGCGGCCTGGTGGCGCTGACCAGCAAAAAGCCGCTGTACGAGGACTACCACCAGATTACCGGCACCGTGGGCAACATGGGCCAGAAGGAAATGGGCTTCGACTTCAGCGGCCCGCTGGATGAGGAGAAGCGCATCGCCTACCGCCTGGTCGGCCTGGGCAAGGGTTCGGACACCCAGTTCGACCACGTCAAGGAGGAGCGCTACGCCATCGCCCCGACCCTGGCCATCGACTTCACCGACGACACCACCCTGACCCTGCAGGGTTACCTGCAGCACGACCCGAACGGCGGCTACCACGGCGGTGTGCCGGCGGACGGCGCGCTGTTCCACCACAACGGCCAGAAGATCTCCCGCGAGTTCTTCGACGGCGAGCCGAGCAAGGACGACTTCGACCGTACGCAGCGCATGTTCGGCTACCAGCTGGAACACCGTTTCGACGACGTGTGGACCGCACGGCAGAACTTCCGCTACCTGGATTCCGACGTCGATCTCTCGCAGGTCTACGCCTACGGCTGGACAGCGCCGGACGAGAACACCCTGAACCGCTACTTCTCCGGCGCCCGCGAGCACCTGCAGGCGTATATCGTGGATAACATGGCGCAGGCCGAGTTCAGCACTGGCGCGGCCAAGCACACCCTGCTGATGGGGCTGGACTACCAGCGCCGCCGCACCACCGTGGACTGGCGCTCCGGCTCGGCGCAGCCGCTGGACGCGTTCGACCCGCACTATGGCAACGACGCCATCAGCTACTACCCGGACGACAACCACACCCGTCGCCTGGAGCAGACCGGCGTCTACCTGCAGGACCTGATCGACATCGACAACTGGCGTTTCTCCCTCGGCATGCGCGAGGACTGGGTGACGGTCGAGGACAAGAACCGCAGCAGCAGCAGCAAGACCGACGACGACTGGAAGAAATTCACCGGACGCATCGGCGCGCTGTACCTGTTCGACAACGGCATCGCGCCGTACATCAGCTACTCCGAGTCGTTCAACCCCAACGCTTACTCCGACCAGTCCGGCACGCCGCTGGAACCGACCGAGGGCAAGCAGTGGGAAGCCGGCCTGAAATTCCAGCCCGAGGGCAGCCGCAGCCTGTACACCGCGTCGCTCTTCCACATCACCCAGGAAAACGTCGCGTCGAAGGAGCCGCAGGACAACTTCTACACCTCCGTGGGTGAAGTGCGCTCCCAGGGCCTGGAGCTGGAGGCCCACACCCAGATCACCGACAACCTCAAGGTACTCGGCAGCTACACCTACACCGACATCACCTACACGAAATCCCTGGACGGCAACCAGGGCCATACCCCGAACCAGGCGCCCAAGCACATGGCCTCGCTGTGGGCCGACTACGGTTTCAACGCCGGCCCGCTGGACGGCCTGACCCTCGGCGGCGGCGCCCGCTACGTCGGCGAGACCTGGGCGGACAAGGAAAACACCCTGCGTGTACCGGACTACACCCTGGTGGATGCGCGCATCGGCTACGACCTGTCCCGCGTCGGCCTGAAGGGCCTGGACGTCAGCCTCAACGCCAACAACCTGCTGGACAAGGACTACGTGGCGTCCTGCTACAGCCTGGACTTCTGCTACTTCGGCGAGAAGCGCAACGTCACCGCGACGGTGAACTACCAGTTCTGATTGCAAGCCACCCAGTTGCAGACGGCGCATGCCCTCTGCAACTTCCTCTTACATATGCAGCCAGCCATATCCCCCCTTCGGGTGGGCACTGCTGGACCAGCATCGCTCTATGCTCGCCCTCCTGTCCGCGCTCTCGCACAACAAGAACAACCTGGCCAAGCCAGCAGGAGCCCTCATGAGTCAAAGTCTCGAGACGATCTCGTCCCCTCTGGCCGAGCAGATGACATCCAGCCGCGCGCTTTATCGCAAGGTCATCTGGCGCCTGCTGCCCTTCCTGGTGCTTGCCTACGCGATCAACGCCATCGACCGCCTCAACATTTCCTTCGCCAAGCTGCGCATGGCCGAAGACATCGCCCTGAGCGAGGCCGCCTACGGGATCGGCGCCGGCATCTTCTACCTGGGCTACATCCTCTTCGAGGTACCCAGCAATCTGTACATGCAGCGTGCCGGAGCCCGCGCCACGCTGACACGGATCATGGTGCTGTGGGGCATCGTCACGGTGGCCACCGCCTTCGTCACCACTGCCAATCAACTGATCGTCGCGCGGTTCTTCCTGGGCGTCGCTGAAGCCGGGTTCTTCCCTGGCGTCATTCTCTACCTCACGTACTGGTTCCCCAGCGAACTGCGGGGCCGGATCACCGCCGTATTCATCATGTCGGCCATGGTCGCCGGCATCACCAGCGGCCCGCTGGCCGGCTGGATCATGACCCACTTCCACGGCTGGATGGGCCTGCGCGACTGGCAGGTGCTGTTCGTCCTCGAAGGCATCCCCGCGATACTGCTGGGGGTGTTCGGCTGGTACTGGCTGGCCGACCGCCCACGCGAGGCGAACTGGCTGAGCGACGAGGAGAAGGATCGCCTGGAGGCGGCACTGTCCAGCGAGCCGGCGAAATCCGGCGAACACGGCCGCTTCCTCGATGTGCTGCGCGACCCGCGGGTGTATATCGCCGGCCTGGTGTTCTTCTGCGTCTACAGCGGTTCGAACACCGTGTCGTACTGGATGCCGACACTGATCCGCGGCTTTGGCATCGAGGACCTCAAGTCCATCGGACTGCTCGCCAGCCTGCCGTACGCAGTGGGTATCGTCGGCATGTACCTGCTCGGTCGCAGCTCGGACAAGCGCCAGGAACGCCGCTGGCACGTCGGCGCGACCATGCTGGTCAGCGCCATCAGTTTCTTCCTGCTCGGTTTCGCCCAGGGTCACCTGCTGCTCTCGGTGGCCCTGATGACCCTCGGCGCAGCAACGGCGATGTCCGCCCTCTCGCTGTTCTGGACCATTCCACCGGCCCTGCTCAGCCCTGCCCGGGCAGCCGGCGGCATTGCAGTGATCAGCGCCATCGGCGGCCTGGCGGGTGTGATCAGCCAGATCATGGTCGGCGCGATCAAGACCGCCACCGGCAATCTGTACCTGGCCTTCGATGTGATTGCAGCGACCCTGGCCATCGGCGCGCTGATCCTGCTGATCGGCATTCCGGCGCATCACTTGCGCAAACGGCCGCACTGAGCGGCAGACAGCCAAAGGCCCCGGTTCGACGGGGCCTTTTGCTTAAACCGGGGTTAGAACTCCGCCGCGTGGCGGTAGCGCGCCTCCAGCTCCAGGGAGGCGCGATAGGCTTGCGCCTCGCCTTCGGTGTGGAAGATCCCGACCAGTTGGCCTTCCTGGTGCACATCCCAGCAACGCCCGCCGTGGGCGCGGAACTCGCGGGATTTATGGTCGTCGTCACGCTCGGTCACTGTAATGCTCATGTCTTTTCTTCTCCGGTTTTGCCGTACATCAAGGCAATGCCAGAATCATTTAATTAGCTAGCTAATTAAATACTCGCTTCCGAGAAAGACCGTTGCAGAGATTCGCCAAAACGAGCGTTCCAAAAACGCAAAAGCGCAGCTCGAAGGCTGCGCTCTTGGTGACGATCCGTTCGGGTTAGAACGGAATGTCGTCGTCGAAGCTGTCGTAGTCCGGAGCCGGTTGCGGCGCGGGCTGGGACTGTTGCTGCGGCGCAGGGCGCTGGGCCTGCTGCGGACGCTGCTGTTGCGGCTCACGGGGAGCGCGCGGAGCGTCGTCACCACCAGCGCCCGGACGGCCGCCCAGCAGCTGCATGTTGCCGTTGATGTCGACCACGATTTCGGTGGTGTACTTGTCCTGGCCGTCCTGACCCTGCCACTTGCGGGTACGCAGGCTGCCTTCGACGTAGATCTGCGAACCCTTGCGCACGTACTCGGCGACGATTTCCGCCAGGCGACCGAAGAACACCACGCGGTGCCACTCGGTACGCTCCTGCTGCTGGCCGGTCTGCTTGTCCTTCCAGCTCTCGCTGGTGGCCAGGGTGACGTTGGTCACCGCGTTGCCGTTGGGCATGTAGCGGGTTTCCGGATCGCCACCAACGTTACCGACCAGAATGACTTTGTTAACCCCACGGGCCATGACGCTCTCCTAAAGGCTTCAGCACGTCGCCTGCTCGGCGCCGGCGAGGCGCTCGAGGGACGTGCGATCAACTTGTTGGGAATCCACTTTGACATAAGCGGCCGCTTCTTCAGCGACCACCATCACATCGCTCACACCGGGCAATGCCTTGAAACGCTCAGCCAACGAAGCATCGCGCAGCGCCTCAGCGGAAAGAGGCAGGCGAATACTCGTTACATAAGGCGGTTCGCGCATGGTAACAGCAATCGCCAGCCAGATGGCAGCCAGCACCGCGCAGCCGATGAACACCCCGTCGAGCCCGCCGTGCTGGAACATCCAGCCGCCCAGGATGCCGCCCACGGCGGCGCCTAGGAACTGGCTGGTGGAGTACACGCCCATCGCCGTGCCCTTGCCGCCGGCGGGCGAAACCTTGCTCACCAGCGAAGGCAGCGAGGCCTCCAGCAGGTTGAACGCGGTGAAGTAGACGATGATGCCGAACACCAGTTCCTTGAGGCTGTTGCCGAACTCCCAGAAGAACAGTTCGCAGAGCATCAGGGTCGCCACGGCACCGGTCAGCACGCGTTTCATCTGACGCTTCTTCTCGGCGTAGATGATGAACGGGACCATGCCGAAGAAGCCCACCAGCAGCGCGGTCAGGTAGACCCACCAGTGTTCTTCCTTGGGCAGCCCGGCGCGCTCCACCAGCGCCAGCGGCAGTGCGACGAAGCTGGCCATGAGGATGGCGTGCAGGACCAGGATGCCGGCGTCCAGACGCAGCAGTTCGCCGTTCTTCAGGGTTGGCAGCAGCGACTGCTTGGCCACGCTCGACTCGCGGTGCTGCATGCGGTGGTCGGGGGTCGGCACGAAGAACAGGATGATCAGCATGCCCACGAGCGCCATGCCGGCGGTGAACCAGAACAGGCCGTGCAGGCCGAACCAGTGGGTCAGCACCGGGCCTGCGACCATCGCCACGGCGAAGGACACGCCGATGCTCATGCCGATCATCGCCATGGCCTTGGTGCGGTGCTGCTCGCGGGTGAGGTCGGAAAGCATCGCCATCACCGCCGCGGAGATCGCCCCGGCGCCCTGCAGGACGCGACCGGCAATGATGCCCCAGATGGAATCGGCGTTGGCCGCCAGCGCGGCACCGGCGGCGAACACCAGCAGGCCGACGACGATGATCGGTCGGCGGCCGATGCGGTCAGACAGAGTGCCCAGCGGAATCTGCAGGATCGCCTGGGTCAGGCCGTAGGCGCCGATGGCCAGGCCGATCAGTGCCGGGGTGGCGCCGGCCAGGTCCTGGCCGTAGGTGGCGAGCACCGGCAGGACCATGAACATGCCGAGCATGCGGAACGCGAAGACCAGGGACAGGCCGGCGGCCGCGCGGGTTTCGGTGCCACTCATGCGCTCAGTGTGGGAATCGTGCATAAGCCCCTCATGAAAAGACAAAAAACGGGAATGCGCTGGATTGCCCCCGTGGCATCGCGCCATCCGGGCCTTGCAGGGCCGGTTGTCGCCAACGCCGAAAAATAGCCGCGCATTCTACCAGCCCAACGGTCCAAGGGCACACACGCGCTACTTTGCCGCGTGCCGGAAACGCCCCGTATAATCGATAGTTTTCGCCCGCCATGCGAGGCCGCAGTGGACAAGATCCTCATCCGTGGGGCACGTACCCACAACCTGAAGAACATCGACCTGACCCTGCCGCGCGACAAGCTGATCGTGATCACCGGCCTGTCCGGTTCCGGCAAATCTTCCCTGGCCTTCGACACGCTCTACGCCGAAGGCCAGCGCCGCTACGTGGAATCCCTGTCGGCCTATGCCCGGCAGTTCCTCTCGATGATGGAAAAGCCTGATGTCGACACCATCGAAGGCCTGTCGCCGGCGATTTCCATCGAGCAGAAATCCACCTCCCACAACCCGCGTTCCACCGTGGGCACCATCACCGAGATCTACGACTACCTGCGCCTGCTCTATGCACGCGTGGGTATTCCGCGCTGCCCGGACCACGACATCCCGCTGGAAGCGCAGACCGTCAGCCAGATGGTCGACCAGGTGCTGGCGCTGCCCGAAGGCCGCAAGCTGATGCTGCTGGCTCCGGTGATCCGCGAGCGCAAGGGCGAGCACCTGGCGGTGTTCGAGGAGATGCGCGCCCAGGGCTTCGTCCGTGCCCGCGTCGACGGCAAGCTCTACGAACTGGATGAAGTGCCCAAGCTGGACAAGAAGCTCAAGCACTCCATCGACATCGTGGTCGACCGCTTCAAGGTGCGTGGCGACCTGCAGCAGCGCCTGGCGGAATCCTTCGAGACGGCGATCAACCTGGCAGATGGCATCGCGCTCGTGGCGCCGATGGACGATGAAGAAGGCGAAGAGATGATCTTCTCCGCCCGCTTCGCCTGCCCGATCTGCGGCCATTCCATCAGCGAGCTGGAACCCAAGCTGTTCTCCTTCAACAACCCGGCCGGCGCCTGCCCGACCTGCGACGGCCTGGGCGTGAAGCAGTTCTTCGACGCGCGCCGGGTGGTCAACGGCGAGCTGACCCTGGCCGAGGGCGCGATCCGTGGCTGGGACCGACGCAACGTCTACTACTTCCAGATGCTCGGCTCGCTGGCCGGGCACTTCGGCTTCAGCCTGGAAGAACCCTTCCAGGACCTCGACCCGGACCACCAGAAGTTCATCCTCAACGGCTCCGGCCGCGAGAATGTCGAGTTCCGCTACCTCAACGACCGTGGCGACATCGTCAAGCGCGCGCACCCGTTCGAGGGCATCCTGCCGAACCTGGAGCGCCGCTACCGCGAGACCGAGTCGGCCACCGTGCGCGAGGAGCTGGCCAAGTTCCTCAGCACCCAGCCCTGCCCGGACTGCCACGGCACCCGCCTGCGCCGCGAGGCACGTCATGTGTGGGTGGGCGACAAGACCCTGCCGGCGATCACCTCGATGCCAGTGGGCACTGCCTGTGAGTACGCCGAGAGCCTGACCCTGACCGGCCGCCGCGGCGAGATCGCCTCGAAGATCCTCAAGGAGATTCGCGAGCGCCTGCAGTTCCTGGTCAACGTCGGCCTCGACTACCTGACCCTGGACCGCAGCGCCGACACCCTGTCCGGCGGCGAGGCCCAGCGCATCCGCCTGGCGAGCCAGATCGGCGCCGGCCTGGTGGGCGTCATGTACATCCTCGACGAGCCTTCCATCGGCCTGCACCAGCGTGACAACGAGCGCCTGCTGGGCACCCTCACCCACCTGCGCAACCTGGGCAACACGGTGATCGTGGTCGAGCACGACGAGGACGCCATCCGCCTCGCCGACTATGTCGTCGACATCGGACCCGGCGCCGGTGTGCACGGCGGACAGATCGTCGCCGAGGGCACACCGCAACAGGTCATGGACCATCCGGACTCGGTCACCGGCGCCTACCTGTCCGGCCGCACCAAGATCGTCGTGCCCGCCGAGCGCACTCCGCGCAACAAGAAGCAATTGCTCAAGCTCAAGGGCGCGCGCGGCAACAACCTGCAGAACGTCAACCTGGAAATCCCGGTCGGCCTGTTCACCTGCATCACCGGCGTGTCCGGCTCGGGCAAGTCGACGCTGATCAACAACACCCTGTTCCCGATCACCGCCACCGCGCTCAACGGCGCCACCACGCTGGAGGTCGCGCCCTACGATTCGTTCGACGGCCTGCAGCACCTGGACAAGGTGGTGGACATCGACCAGAGCCCGATCGGCCGCACCCCGCGCTCCAACCCGGCGACCTACACCGGGCTGTTCACGCCGATCCGCGAGCTGTTCGCCGGCGTGCCGGAAGCCCGCTCGCGCGGCTACGGTCCGGGGCGTTTCTCGTTCAACGTCAAGGGAGGCCGCTGCGAGGCCTGCCAGGGCGACGGCGTGATCAAGGTGGAAATGCACTTCCTGCCGGACATCTACGTCCCCTGCGACGTCTGCAAGGGCAAGCGCTACAACCGCGAGACCCTGGAAGTCCGCTACAAGGGCAAGAGCATCACCGAAGTGCTGGACATGACCATCGAGGACGCCCGAGCGTTCTTCGACGCCGTGCCGGCCATCGCCCGCAAGCTGCAGACACTGATGGACGTCGGCCTGTCGTACATCAAGCTCGGCCAGAGCGCGACCACGCTGTCCGGTGGTGAGGCGCAACGGGTGAAGCTGTCCCGCGAGTTGTCCAAGCGCGATACCGGCAAGACCCTGTACATCCTCGACGAGCCGACCACCGGCCTGCACTTCGCGGATATCCAGCAACTGCTCGACGTGCTGCACCGCCTGCGCGACCACGGCAACACGGTGGTGGTCATCGAGCACAACCTGGATGTGATCAAGACTGCCGACTGGCTGGTCGACCTCGGTCCCGAGGGCGGCTCCAAGGGCGGCCAGATCATCGCCACCGGCACACCGGAGCAGGTCGCGGAGCTGGCGGTGTCGCACACCGGGCACTTCCTCAAGCCACTGCTGGAGCGCGATCGGGCCTGATCCGCACCGGCATGAAAAAGCCCCTGCTGCCGAACGGCGCAGGGGCTTTTCTTTGGGCTATTGCAGGAGCGGGTCATGCCCGCGATCAGCGCGCCTCGCGCGCTCCTGCAAGATGCACATCAGATCTGCGACTGCAGATAGTTCTCCAGGCCCATCTTCTGGATCAGACCGAGCTGCTGCTCCAGCCAGTAGGCGTGGTCTTCCTCGGTATCGGTAAGCTGCACGCGCAGGATGTCGCGGGTGACGAAGTCCTTGTGCTTCTCGCACAGGGCGATGCCCTTGGCCAGGGCGGCGCGTACGTGACGCTCCAGCTTGAGGTCGGCTTCCAGCATCTCCGGCACGGTCTTGCCCGGGTGGATGTCGTCCGGGCGCATGCGCGGAGTGCCTTCGAGCAGCAGGATGCGACGCAGCAGGGCGTCGGCGTGCTGGGTTTCCTCTTCCATTTCATGGTTGAGGCGCTCGTAGAGCTTGGTGAAGCCCCAGTCCTCGTACATGCGCGAATGGATGAAGTACTGGTCGCGAGCGGCCAGCTCACCAGTCAGCAGCGTGTTGAGATAATCGATAACCTCGGCATGGCCTTGCATCAGCCTTCTCCCTGGGACGTGACAGCGAATTAAACGGCGCTATGGTCGCGACTGGCCATGACCGGGGTCAAGTCCGCAATGCCCCACAAACGCAACCGCCCTCCGAAGAGGGCGGCTGGTGGAACGGCTTCAGCTTAGTCCAGCTTCAGGCCCAGCGCCTTGGCGACGCCTTCACCGTAGGCCGGATCGATGTTGAAGAACAGAGCGAGCTGACGACGCTGGATAACCTCCGGAACGCCCGCCATGTCACCGGCGATGTTCTCGTACAGGCGCTGCCGCTGGGCTACGTCGAACAGGCGGAACAGCGCTGCCGGCTGGCTGTAGTAATCATCGTCGACGCGGTGGTTCCAGTGATCTGCGCTGCCTTCCAGGGTCAGCGGCGGTTCGGAGTAGTCCGGCTGCTCCTGCCACTGGTTGAAGCTGTTCGGCTCGTAGGTGACGGTCATGTCTCCGTTGTTGCCATCCACGCGCATGGCGCCGTCGCGGTGATAGATGCGCGGGTTGTTGCGCGCAGCGTTCACCGGGATCTGGTGGTGGTTCACGCCCAGGCGGTAGCGGTGCGCATCGCCGTAGGAGAACAG
Organism: Pseudomonas sp. PDM22; assembly: GCF_014851965.1. Taxonomy (NCBI): domain Bacteria; kingdom Pseudomonadati; phylum Pseudomonadota; class Gammaproteobacteria; order Pseudomonadales; family Pseudomonadaceae; genus Pseudomonas; species Pseudomonas sp. PDM22. The sequence continues at coordinate 35,883 of NZ_JACVAR010000006.1, read as the reverse complement.
GCGGCCCTGGAGCATCCTGTCCGGCGAGAAGCCGATACCGGGGACGATGTTCGCCGGGCTGAAGGCGGACTGTTCGACCTCGGCGAAGTAGTTCGCCGGGTTACGGTTGAGCTCGAAGTAGCCCACCTGGATCAGCGGATAGTCCCCGTGCGGCCAGACCTTGGTCAGGTCGAACGGGTTGTATCGGTAGCTCGCAGCCTCCTTCTCAGGCATTACCTGCACATACATCTTCCAGCGCGGGAAATCGCCGCGTTCGATGGCGTCGTACAGGTCACGCTGCGAGCTTTCGCGGTCGGCGCCAACCAGCTTGGCGGCTTCCTCGTTGCTCAGGTTCTCGATGCCCTGTTGGGTCTTGAAGTGGAACTTGACCCAGAAGCGCTCGTTGCTGGCGTTGATGAAGCTGAAGGTGTGGCTGCCGAAGCCGTGGACGTGACGGTAGCTGCGCGGCAGCCCGCGATCGCTGAAGTCGATGGTCAGCTGGTGCAGGGCTTCGGGCAGGTGCGAGAAGAAGTCCCACTTCAGGGTCGCGTTGCGCAGGTTGGTGCGCGGATCGCGTTTCACCACGTGGTTCAGGTCGGGGAATTTCAGCGGGTCGCGGAAGTAGAAGACCGGGGTGTTGTTGCCCACCAGGTCCCAGTTGCCTTCCTCCGTGTAGAACTTCATGGCGAAGCCGCGGATATCGCGCTCGGCGTCAGCAGCGCCACGCTCACCGGCCACCGTGGAGAAGCGCAGGAACAACGGAGTCTGCTTGCCGACCTCGGAGAACAGCTTGGCGCGGCTGTACCGGGTAATGTCGTGGGTGACGGTGAAGGTGCCGTAGGCAGCAGAGCCCTTGGCATGCATGCGGCGCTCAGGGATCACTTCGCGGTCGAAGTGCGCCAGTTTCTCCAGGAACCAGACGTCCTGCAGCAGCATCGGGCCCCGCGGGCCGGCGGTCTGGACGTTCTGATTATCGGCGACCGGCGCTCCGGCAGCAGTCGTCAGGCGGGTGTTGTCACTCATCGTTACTCTCCTCAACGGCGGGGTGTTCGAAGACCGACGGATCACCATGGCAGTGAGCGCGGCCCGACATCCCAATCGGACAATTAAGCGCCTCCACCGGCGTTGCGGCTGTTGATCCAGCTCAGCAAGCAGTAGAAGTCGGCGTCGTTAAGGATCGGTGACAAGGGCATGGATCAGCCAATTTATTGATTCGAGCCGATCGATAGAGAAAAACTTTTCCATAGGCGATAAAAAACCGGGCACAAGGCCCGGTTTCTTATAAGGCGTAAACCTTACTCTGCAGCTTCTACTGCTTGGCCGCCAACAGCGCGGTCAATCAGTTCGACGTATGCCATGGGGGCATTGTCGCCGGCGCGGAAGCCGCACTTCAGGATGCGCAGGTAGCCGCCCGGACGGTTGGCGTAGCGCTTGCCCAGTTCGTTGAACAGCTTGCCTACGGCTTCTTTCGAACGGGTACGGTCGAAAGCGAGACGACGGTTGGCAACGCTATCCACTTTAGCCAGGGTGATCAGCGGCTCGGCAACGCGACGCAGTTCCTTGGCCTTGGGCAGGGTGGTTTTGATCAGTTCGTGTTCGAAGAGCGACACAGCCATGTTCTGGAACATAGCCTTGCGGTGCGCGCTGGTGCGGCTCAGGTGACGACCACTTTTACGATGGCGCATGGTTCAATTCCTTTCCAAACTTTACGTTCGGTAGCTACGACGATCAGGCAGTAGCCTTGTCGTCTTTCTTGAGACTTGCCGGCGGCCAGTTGTCGAGGCGCATACCGAGGGACAGACCGCGAGAGGCCAGAACGTCCTTGATTTCGGTCAGGGACTTCTTACCCAGGTTCGGCGTTTTGAGCAGCTCTACTTCGGTGCGCTGAATCAGGTCACCGATGTAGTAGATGTTCTCTGCCTTCAGGCAGTTGGCCGAACGGACGGTCAGCTCAAGGTCATCGACCGGACGCAGCAGGATCGGATCGATCTCGTCTTCCTGCTCTTCAACAACAGGCTCGCTGTCGCCTTTGAGGTCCACGAACGCTGCCAGCTGCTGTTGCAGGATGGTAGCGGCGCGACGGATAGCCTCTTCAGGGTCCAGGGTGCCGTTGGTTTCCAGATCGAGGACCAGCTTGTCCAGGTTGGTACGCTGTTCGACACGGGCGTTTTCGACCACGTAGGCAACACGACGTACGGGGCTGAACGAGGCGTCGAGCTGAAGACGGCCAATGCTGCGGCTTTCGTCTTCATCGCTCGAACGGGCATCAGCCGGCTCGTAGCCACGGCCACGAGCGACTTTCAGCTTCATGTTCAGCGCGCCGTTATCGGCCAGGTGGGCGATAACATGGTCACCGTTGACGATCTCGACATCATGATCCAGCTGAATATCGGCAGCGGTCACCACACCCGAGCCCTTTTTCGCCAGGGTCAGCGTCACTTCGTCACGGCCGTGCAGCTTGATGGCCAGGCCTTTCAGGTTGAGCAGGATCTCGATGACATCTTCCTGCACACCTTCGATGGCGGAGTACTCGTGGAGTACGCCGTCGATCTCGGCCTCGACTACTGCACAGCCAGGCATGGAGGACAACAGGATGCGACGCAGCGCGTTGCCCAGGGTATGGCCGAAACCACGCTCGAGAGGCTCGAGAGTGATCTTGGCGCGGGTTTGGCTGACCACCTGCACATCGATGTGGCGGGGGGTCAGGAACTCATTTACCGAACTCTGCATGGATGCACCTATTTTCTAGCCCTTACTTGGAGTAGAGCTCGACAATCAGGTTTTCGTTGATGTCGGCGGACAGATCGGCACGAGCCGGGACACTTTTGAAGGTGCCAGCTTTCTTGTCGGTGTCCACGTCGACCCACTCAACGCGACCGCGCTGGGCGCACAGGTCCAGAGCTTGGGCGATACGCAGCTGGTTCTTCGATTTCTCGCGAACAGCAACCACGTCACCAGCTTTGACCTGGTAGGACGGTACGTTTACGGTCTGACCGTTGACGCTGATGGTCTTGTGGGACACCAGCTGACGGGATTCGGAACGAGTGGAACCGAAGCCCATACGGTAGACGACGTTGTCCAGACGGCACTCAAGCAGCTGCAGCAGGTTTTCACCCGTGGAGCCCTTGCGGCGGGACGCTTCCTGATAGTAGCCACGGAATTGACGTTCCAGAACGCCGTAGATGCGGCGAACTTTTTGCTTCTCGCGCAGCTGCAGACCGTAGTCGGACAGGCGACCACGACGCTGGCCATGCTGACCGGGAACTTGTTCTGCCTTGCACTTCGAGTCGAGGGCACGAACGCCGCTCTTCAGGAAGAGGTCAGTGCCTTCGCGGCGGGACAGTTTGCACTTGGGACCAATGTAACGAGCCATTTCTCACTGTCTCCTATTACACGCGACGCTTTTTCGGCGGACGGCAGCCGTTATGCGGGATCGGGGTTACGTCGGTGATGCTGGCGATCTTGTAACCGCAGGCATTCAGCGCACGAACAGCCGACTCGCGACCCGGGCCCGGGCCTTTGACGTTTACGTCAAGGTTCTTCAGACCGTATTCCAGAGCAGCCTGGCCGGCACGCTCGGCCGCTACCTGGGCAGCGAACGGGGTGCTCTTACGCGAGCCGCGGAAGCCCGAACCACCGGAGGTAGCCCAGGACAGAGCGTTGCCCTGACGATCAGTGATGGTAACGATGGTGTTGTTGAAGGACGCGTGGATATGCGCGATCCCGTCGACCACCGTCTTTTTGACTTTCTTGCGAGGACGAGCAGCAGGTTTTGCCATGACTAGATTCCTAAGCGATTACTTGCGGATCGGCTTACGCGGGCCCTTACGGGTGCGCGCGTTGGTCTTGGTGCGCTGACCGCGAACCGGCAGACCACGACGATGACGCAGACCGCGGTAGCAACCGAGGTCCATCAGACGCTTGATGTTCATGTTGATTTCGCGACGCAGGTCACCTTCGGTGGTCAGCTTGGCCACCTCGGTACGCAGCGAATCAATCTGCTCTTCGCTCAGCTCTTTGATCTTTACAGCCGGGCTGATGCCGGTGGCTGCACAGATGCTCTGTGCGGTAGTGCGACCAACACCATAGATGTAGGTCAGCGAGATAACAGTGTGCTTGTTATCCGGAATGTTTACGCCTGCAATACGGGCCATTCAGAAAAACTCCAATTGACAGCTACCCGGCGCCCAGGGAGCCAAGAAAGGGCGCGGATATTAGCGCTGTAAAAACAAATAATCAACCCGGCAGCACACTAGCTGCCGGGTTATAACGCGTGGTTCACACTCAGCCTTGGCGCTGCTTGTGACGCGGCTCCGCGCTGCAGATCACACGAACGACGCCTTCGCGACGGACGATCTTGCAGTTACGGCACAGCTTCTTAACCGATGCACGAACTTTCATCAGTGACTCCTCGAACCTTACGGGTTAGCGCAGCAGACCGCTGCCATAGCCCTTCAGGTTGGCTTTCTTCATGAGGGATTCGTACTGGTGAGAAACGAGGTGCGATTGTACTTGAGCCATAAAGTCCATCACAACCACGACCACGATCAGCAACGAGGTCCCGCCAAGGTAGAACGGTACGTGGGCAGCTACGACCAGGAACTGGGGCAGCAGGCACACAGCCGTCATGTACAGGGCACCGAACATGGTCAAACGGGTCAACACGCCATCGATGTAGCGAGCCGACTGTTCACCCGGACGAATACCCGGAATAAATGCACCGGACTTCTTGAGGTTTTCCGCCACGTCCTTCGGGTTGAACATCAGCGCTGTGTAGAAGAAGCAGAAGAAAACGATCCCTGCACTAAACAGCAGAATGTTCAGCGGCTGACCAGGAGCAATCGCTTGCGCGACGTCCTGCAGCCAACCCAGGCCTTCCGACTGACCGAACCAGGCACCCAGGGATGCCGGGAACAGCAGGATGCTGCTGGCGAAAATCGCGGGGATTACACCCGCCATGTTCACTTTCAGCGGCAGATGGCTCGTCTGGGCGGCAAACACCTTGCGACCTTGCTGGCGCTTGGCGTAATGCACGGCGATACGGCGCTGACCCCGCTCGATGAACACCACGAACGCGATGATTGCCACAGCCAGGAGGCCGATGGCGATCAGGGCGAAGATGTTGATGTCACCTTGACGCGCGGACTCGAAGGACTGACCGATTGCTCGGGGCAGGCCTGCGACGATACCGGAGAAGATCAGCATGGAGATGCCGTTGCCGACACCCCGTTCGGTGATCTGCTCACCCAGCCACATCATGAACAGTGCACCCGCCACGAAGGTGGTGACCGACACGAAGTAGAAGCCGAAGTCGTTGGAGAAGGCCACGCCCTGGCTACCCAGACCAATGGACATGCCAATGGCCTGGACGAGTGCCAGGACGAGAGTTGCGTAGCGGGTGTACTGGCTGATCTTGCGACGCCCAGACTCACCCTCTTTCTTCAACTGCTCCAGCTGCGGGCTGATAGCGGTCATGAGCTGCATGATGATCGATGCCGAGATGTACGGCATGATCCCCAGTGCAAAGATACTCATGCGCTCCAGCGCGCCGCCGGAAAACATGTTGAAGAGGCTAAGAATGGTCCCCTCGTTCTGCCGGAACAGTGCCGCCAAGCGATCGGGGTTGATGCCCGGGACTGGGATATGCGCGCCGATCCGATAGACGATGATCGCCAGGAACAGGAAACGCAGACGTGCCCAGAGCTCGGACAAACCACCACCGTTGCTCAGCGCAGAGAGAGCACCTTGCTTAGCCATTTAGTCCTCGATTTTGCCGCCAGCTGCTTCGATAGCCGCACGAGCGCCCTTGGTGGCGCCGATGCCTTTCAGGGTGACTGCGCGAGTAACGTCGCCCGACAGCATGACTTTCACACGCTGTACGTTCTGGTTAATCACGTTGGCATCCTTCAGGGACTGCACGGTTACGACATCACCCTCGACCTTGGCCAGTTCGGAAGTGCGCACTTCTGCGCGATCCATGGCTTTCAGCGAGTTGAAGCCGAACTTCGGCAGACGACGGTGCAGCGGTTGCTGACCACCCTCGAAGCCCGGAGCGATGGAGCCACCGGAGCGGGAGGTTTGACCTTTGTGACCACGGCCACCGGTCTTGCCCAGACCGCTACCGATGCCACGGCCCGGACGGTGCTTTTCGCGACGGGCACCCGGCGCGGAACGCAGATCGTTCAGTTGCATGGATTAACCCTCCACACGCAGCAGGTAGTAAGCCTTGTTAATCATGCCGCGGTTTTCAGGAGTGTCCTGAACTTCGACGGTGTGATTAATGCGACGCAGGCCGAGGCCTTTGACGCAAGCCTTGTGATTGGCCAGACGGCCGTTCAGGCTCTTGATCAGGGTAACTTTGACAGTTGCCATGGTTAGAGAATCTCCTCGACGCTCTTGCCACGCTTGGCCGCTACCGACTCAGGGGACTGCATGTTCTTCAGGCCCTTGAAGGTTGCGTAGACCACGTTCACCGGATTGGTGGAGCCGTAGCACTTCGCCAGAACGTTCTGCACACCAGCAACTTCCAGGACAGCGCGCATGGCGCCGCCGGCGATGATGCCGGTACCTTCGGAAGCCGGCTGCATGTACACCTTGGAGGCGCCATGAGCGGACTTGGTCGGGTACTGCAGGGTGGTGCCGTTCAGATCAACCTGGATCATGTTGCGGCGAGCAGCTTCCATTGCCTTCTGGATGGCAGCAGGCACTTCACGCGCCTTGCCACGACCGAAGCCAACACGGCCCTTGCCATCGCCAACCACGGTCAGCGCGGTGAAGGCGAAGATACGGCCACCTTTTACGGTTTTGGCGACGCGGTTCACTTGAACCAGCTTCTCGATGTAGCCTTCGTCGCGCTTTTGATCGTTGTTTGCCATAACTTAGAACTCCAGACCGCCTTCACGAGCGGCATCAGCCAGGGCCTTGATACGACCGTGGTACTTGAAGCCAGAACGGTCGAACGCCACCTGAGTGACGCCGGCAGCCTTGGCGCGTTCCGCGACCAGTTGACCAACTTTCTTGGCTGCGTCGACGTTGCCGGTGGCAGCTTCGCGCAGTTCTTTGTCCAGGGTCGAGGCGCTGGCCAGGACCTTGCCGCCGTCGGCTGCAATGACCTGGGCGTAGATGTGCTGGGAGGAGCGGTACACGCAGAGGCGTACGGCTTCCAGTTCGCGCATCTTCAGGCGAGCCTTGCGAGCGCGGCGCAGACGGGTTTCTTTCTTGACGCTCATTTGCTATGCCCTACTTCTTCTTGGCTTCTTTACGAAGGACGACTTCGTCGGCGTAACGCACGCCCTTGCCTTTGTACGGCTCCGGCGGACGGAAGTCGCGGATTTCCGCGGCAACCTGGCCAACCAGCTGCTTGTCGATACCCTTGATCAGGATGTCGGTCTGGCTGGGGGTTTCCGCGACGATGCCGGCAGGCAGTTCGTAATCAACCGGGTGGGAGAAGCCGAGAGCCAGGGACAGCACTTGGCCTTTGGCCTGCGCTTTGTAACCAACACCAACCAGCTGGAGCTTGCGCTCGAAGCCCTGGCTGACGCCGATTACCATGTTGTTGACCAGAGCGCGGGTGGTACCGGCCATGGCACGGGTCTGCTGGTCGCCGTTACGCGCAGCGAAACGCAGCTCACCGTTGTCCTGAATGACTTCGACGGACGGATGTACTTTCAGCTCGAGAGCGCCTTTGGCACCCTTGATCGAAAGTTCCTGACCAGCCAGCTTGATTTCGACGCCGGCGGGCAGAATGACGGGGTTCTTAGCAACGCGAGACATGCTGATTCCCCTTAGAACACAGTGCAGAGCACTTCGCCACCGACGCCAGCGGCACGGGCAGCACGATCAGTCATCACACCTTTGTTGGTGGAGACAATCGAAACGCCCAGGCCGCCACGAACTTTCGGCAGCTGGTCTACGGATTTGTACTGGCGCAGGCCAGGACGGCTGATTCGCTTCACTTCCTCGATGACAGGCTTGCCTTCGAAGTACTTCAGCTCGATCGACAGCAGAGGCTTGGCCTCGGCGGTGACTTGGAAATCCGCAATATAGCCTTCGTCCTTGAGGACTTTGGCGACTGCCGCTTTCAGCTTGGAAGACGGCATGCTCACGACGGTCTTCTCAGCCATCTGGGCATTACGGATGCGAGTTAGCATGTCTGCTAACGGGTCCTGCATACTCATGGGCTTAATGCTCCTGATACAAAAGATAAGCCTTCAACTTCATAACTCGCCCTCAAAACGCCGGGCGATCTAAACCCAGGCTCGGGGGAGCCGGGTATTCTAGAGATCGCTCAAAAACGAATCAAGCCCCACGAGGGGGCTTGCTTCGCAAAGCGATCAACGGAGCCGTTGCCGACCCCGTCTAGCACTTACCAGCTGGCTTTCACCAGGCCCGGTACGTCACCGCGCATTGCCGCTTCACGCAGCTTGTTACGGCTCAGGCCGAACTTGCGGTAGTAACCGTGCGGACGACCGGTCAGGCGGCAACGGTTACGCAGGCGACTGGCGCTCGCGTCACGCGGTTGCTTCTGCAGGGCGACCTGGGCATTCCAACGATCTTCAGCCGAAGTGCTCGGATTAGCGATGATCGCTTTCAGCTCGGCACGCTTTTTGGCGTACTTAGCTACCGTTTGCTGACGCTTCAGCTCACGGTTCTTCATGCTCTCTTTAGCCATGGTCCTACTCCAATCAGTTGCGGAACGGGAATTTGAAGGCGCGCAGCAGTGCACGACCCTCATCATCCGAACGCGCGGTGGTGGTCAGAGTGATATCCATACCGCGGAGGGCATCGATCTTGTCGTAATCGATTTCCGGGAAGATGATCTGCTCTTTGACGCCCATGCTGTAGTTGCCACGGCCGTCGAAGGACTTGGCGTTCAGACCGCGGAAGTCACGAACGCGCGGCAGAGAGATCGACAGCAGACGGTCCAGGAACTCGTACATGCGATCGCCACGCAGGGTGACTTTCACGCCGATCGGCCAGCCTTCACGAATCTTGAAACCAGCGATGGACTTACGAGCGTAAGTCACAACCGGCTTCTGACCCGCGATCTTTTCCAGATCAGCTACGGCGCTCTCGATGACTTTCTTGTCGCCGACAGCTTCGCCAAGACCCATGTTCAGGGTGATTTTGGTAACGCGCGGAACTTCCATCACGTTCGCCAGCTGAAGCTCTTGCTTCAGCTTGGGAGCGATTTCCTTCCGATAAATTTCTTTCAATCGTGCCATGGTGATCTACCTAGCTCCCTCAAGCCTGAACCGGTTTCTGGGTCGACTTGAAGACACGAATCTTCTTACCGTCTTCGACTTTGAAACCAACGCGGTCAGCCTTGTTGGTTTCAGCGTTGAAGATGGCGACGTTGGAGACGTGCAGAGGCGCCTCCTTCTCGACGATCCCGCCTTGCTGGTTGAGCATGGGGTTGGGCTTGGTGTGGCGCTTGACCAGGTTCACACCGCCAACGACCAGACGGTCATCAGCCAGAACCTTGATCACTTTGCCACGCTTGCCCTTGTCCTTGCCGGCAATGACGATGACTTCGTCGTCACGACGAATTTTTTGCATGACGGCTACTCCTTACAGCACTTCAGGGGCAAGGGAGACGATCTTCATGAACTTCTCGGTACGAAGTTCACGAGTCACCGGCCCGAAGATACGGGTGCCGATCGGCTCCTGCTTGTTGTTCAGCAGGACGGCGGCGTTGCCGTCGAAGCGAATGATGGAACCGTCGGTACGACGTACGCCGTGCTTGGTGCGAACGACCACGGCAGTCATTACCTGGCCCTTCTTCACCTTGCCACGCGGAATTGCTTCCTTGACGGTGACCTTGATGATGTCGCCAATGCCGGCGTAGCGGCGGTGGGAACCGCCGAGCACCTTGATGCACATTACGCGACGCGCGCCGCTGTTGTCAGCGACTTCGAGCATGGATTGAGTCTGAATCATCTTCTATCTCCGACCCTTAGACTTCAACCGCGCGCTCGACGATGTCAACCAGAGTCCAGGCCTTGGTTTTGGCCAGAGGACGGGTCTCGCGAATGGTGACCAGGTCACCAATGCGGCACTGGTTGGTTTCGTCGTGGGCGTGCAGTTTGGTCGAACGCTTCACGTATTTGCCGTAGATCGGGTGCTTAACGCGGCGCTCGATCAGAACGGTGACGGTCTTGTCCATCTTGTCGCTGACGACGCGGCCAGTCAGCGTACGGACGGTTTTCTGAGCTTCAGCCATGATTACTTACCTGCTTGCTGGTTGAGCACAGTTTTCACGCGAGCGATGTCGCGCTTAACCTGCGAGAGCAGGTGAGACTGCCCCAACTGGCCAGTTGCTTTCTGCATGCGCAGATTGAACTGGTCGCGCAGCAGGCCGAGCAGTTGCTCGTTCAGCTGCTCAACGGATTTTTCACGAAGTTCATTCGCTTTCATCACATCACCGTCCGCTTAACAAAGGAGGTGGCGAGCGGCAGCTTTGCAGCAGCCAGGGCGAATGCCTCACGCGCCAGCTCTTCGGATACACCCTCGATCTCGTACAGGACCTTGCCCGGTTGAATCTGGGCTACCCAGTACTCGACGCCGCCCTTACCTTTACCCATACGTACTTCCAGGGGCTTCTTGGTAACAGGCTTGTCGGGGAATACGCGAATCCAGATCTTGCCGCCACGTTTAACGTGACGGGTCAGCGCACGACGTGCGGACTCGATCTGACGCGCGGTGAGACGGCCGCGGCTGGTTGCCTTGAGGGCGAACTCGCCGAAGCTGACTTTGGAACCGCGATGAGCCAGGCCACGGTTGTGACCGGTCATTTGCTTGCGGAACTTCGTACGCTTAGGTTGCAGCATTTGCGTACTCCTTACTTAGCAGCTTTTTTACGAGGAGCGGGCGCTACAGGCTTCAGCTCTTCCTGGCGGCCACCAATGACCTCGCCTTTGAAGATCCAAACCTTCACACCGATCACACCGTAGGTGGTGTGCGCTTCGTAGGTTGCATAGTCGATGTCGGCACGCAGGGTGTGCAGGGGCACACGACCTTCGCGATACCACTCGGTACGGGCGATTTCAGCGCCGCCCAGACGACCGCTTACCTGGATCTTGATGCCTTTGGCACCAATGCGCATGGCGTTCTGTACAGCGCGTTTCATGGCGCGACGGAACATAACGCGACGCTCCAGCTGCTGAGCTACGCTCTGCGCAACCAGCATACCGTCGAGTTCCGGCTTGCGGATCTCTTCGATGTTGATGTGCACCGGCACACCCATTTGCTTGGTCAGGTCCTGACGCAGCTTCTCAACATCTTCACCTTTCTTGCCGATCACGATGCCGGGACGAGCGGTGTGGATGGTGATGCGTGCAGTCTGAGCCGGACGATGGATGTCGATACGGCTTACGGACGCGCTTTTTAGTTTGTCTTGGAGATACTCACGCACCTTCAGGTCGGCGAACAGATAATCGGCGTAAGTGCGCTTATCTGCGTACCAAACGGAGGTGTGCTCCTTGACGATACCCAGGCGGATGCCATTGGGATGTACTTTCTGACCCATCTGATCGACTCCGTTACTTGTCCGCAACCTTGACAGTGATATGGCAAGACCGCTTGACGATGCGATCAGCACGGCCTTTGGCACGCGGCATGATGCGCTTGAGCGAACGACCTTCGTTGACGAAGACGGTGGAGACTTTGAGATCGTCTACATCGGCGCCTTCGTTGTGCTCGGCGTTGGCAACGGCCGACTCCAGCACTTTCTTCATGATCTCGGCGGCTTTCTTGTTGCTGAAAGCCAGGAGGTTGAGCGCATCGCCCACCTTCTTCCCGCGGATCTGGTCGGCGACCAAGCGGGCTTTCTGGGCGGAGATACGAGCGCCCGAGAGCTTAGCGGCTACTTCCATCTTCCTTACCCCTTAACGCTTGGCTTTCTTGTCCGCAGCGTGCCCACGATAAGTGCGGGTAGCAGCGAACTCGCCGAGTTTGTGACCGACCATGTCTTCGTTGACCAGAACCGGCACGTGTTGACGGCCGTTGTGGACAGCGATGGTCAGACCAACCATGTGCGGCATGATCATAGAACGGCGCGACCAGGTCTTGATCGGCTTGCGGTCGTTCTTTTCTACCGCCACTTCGATCTTCTTCAGCAGGTGAAGATCGATAAAAGGACCTTTTTTCAGAGAACGTGGCACTGTCGTATCCCTCTATTTACTTGCGGCGACGGACGATCATGTTGTCGGTACGCTTGTTCGCGCGAGTCTTCTTACCCTTGGTCTGAAGACCCCACGGCGATACCGGATGACGACCAGCAGAGGTACGACCTTCACCACCACCATGCGGGTGGTCGACCGGGTTCATGGCAACACCACGAACGGTCGGGCGAACGCCACGCCAGCGTTTGGCACCGGCTTTACCCAGCGAACGCAGGCTGTGCTCGGAGTTCGAGACTTCACCCAGGGTCGCACGGCAGTCAGCCAGGACTTTACGCATCTCACCGGAACGCAGACGTACGGTTACGTATGCACCTTCACGGGCTACCAGCTGAGCCGAAGCGCCAGCGGAGCGAGCGATCTGAGCGCCTTTGCCAGGCTTCAGTTCGATACCGTGGATGGTGCTACCAACCGGGATGTTGCGCAGCGGCATGTTGTTGCCGGCCTTGATCGGAGCGCCGATACCGGAGATCAGTTGATCGCCAGCCACCACGCCTTTGGGGGCGATGATGTAACGACGCTCGCCGTCCGCGTATTTCAGCAGAGCGATGTGAGCAGTACGGTTCGGATCGTATTCGACGCGTTCAACGATGGCAGGAATGCCATCCTTGTTGCGACGGAAGTCGACCAGACGATAGTGCTGCTTGTGACCACCACCGATATGACGGGTGGTGATGCGACCGTTGTTGTTACGGCCGCCCGACTTGGACTTCTTCTCGAGCAGGGGAGCGAACGGAGCACCTTTGTGCAGGTCCTGGTTCACTACCTTGACGACGAAACGACGACCAGCGGAAGTCGGTTTGCATTTAACGATTGCCATGATGCACCCCTTTACTCAGCGCCAGCTGCGAAATCGAGATCCTGGCCCGGCTGGAGAGCGATGTACGCTTTTTTCCAGTCGTTACGCTTGCCCAGGCCGCGAACGGTACGCTTGGTCTTGCCCTGAACATTCAGGGTGGTGACGCGACGCACTTTCACGCCGAACAGGCTTTCTACGGCCTTCTTGATTTCCAGCTTGGTTGCATCAGTGGCAACCTTGAAAACGAATTGGCTGTTGCCGTCCGCCAGGCCAGTGGCCTTCTCGGAGATATGCGGGCCCAGCAGCACTTTGAATACGCGTTCCTGGTTCATGCCAGCAGCTCCTCGAACTTCTTCACGGCGGACACGGTGACCAGCACCTTGTCGTAGGCGATGAGGCTGACCGGATCGGAAGCCTGGACATCACGTACATCGACGTGGGCCAGGTTGCGAGCTGCCAGGTACAGGTTCTCATCGACGCCTTCGGTGACGATCAGTACATCTTTCAGGCCCAGGCCTTCCAGCTTGCTGACCAGACCTTTGGTCTTCGGTGCGTCGACAGCGAAGTCGGCAACGACAACCAGACGGTCCAGACGAACCAGCTCAGAGAGGATGGAGCGCAGAGCAGCGCGGTACATCTTCTTGTTGAGCTTCTGGGAGTGATCCTGGGGCTTGGCCGCGAAGGTCGCGCCGCCGCCACGCCATATGGGGCTACGGATGGTGCCAGCACGAGCACGACCAGTGCCCTTCTGACGCCACGGCTTCTTGCCGCCACCGGAGACTTCGGAACGAGTTTTCTGAGCCTTGGTGCCCTGACGACCGCCAGCCATGTAGGCGACGACTGCCTGGTGAACCAGGGTCTCGTTGAATTCGCTACCAAAAGTACGCTCGGAAACCTCGATCGCCTGAGCGCCATTTACATTCAGTTGCATCTCAGCTTCCTCTCTTAACCGCGAGCCTTGGCTGCCGGACGCACCAGCACATCACCACCGGTAGCGCCGGGAACGGCACCTTTGACCAGCAGCAGATTGCGCTCTGCATCGACACGCACGACCTCAAGGGATTGAACGGTTACACGCTCAGCACCCATGTGGCCCGACATTTTTTTGCCCTTGAACACTCGACCAGGAGTCTGGCACTGGCCGATGGAACCCGGGACGCGGTGGGAAACGGAGTTACCGTGGGTGTTATCTTGACCACGGAAGTTCCAGCGCTTGATGGTACCGGCAAAGCCTTTACCTTTGGACTCGCCAGTAACGTCTACCAGCTGACCGGCCTGGAACAGGTCGACAGAGATGGAATCGCCTGCCTTGAACTCCTCTTCGCCCAGACGGAATTCCCACACGCCGCGACCGGCGGCAACATTCGCCTTGGCAAAGTGACCGGCCTGCGCCTTGGTCACACGAGAAGCACGACGCTCGCCAGCAGTTACCTGCACAGCGCGATAGCCATCACTTTCTTCGTTTTTGAACTGGGTGACGCGATTCGGCTCGACCTCAATGACCGTGACCGGAATAGAGACACCATCTTCGGTGAAGATGCGGGTCATGCCGCACTTACGACCGACAACACCAATTGTCATCTTTAGAACCTCTTTAGTGTACGGGGCTTTCACCCGCTATGGCCGCCCATTTCAGAGCGTTACACGACCAATGCCGAAGGCATTAGCCGAGGCTGATCTGTACTTCGACGCCAGCAGCAAGGTCGAGCTTCATCAGCGCGTCGACGGTTTTGTCGGTCGGCTGAACGATGTCGAGAACACGCTTGTGGGTACGAATTTCGTACTGGTCACGAGCGTCCTTGTTGACGTGCGGGGAAATCAGCACGGTGTAACGTTCCTTGCGGGTCGGCAGAGGAATCGGACCACGCACCTGAGCCCCAGTACGTTTCGCGGTTTCCACGATTTCCTGGGTAGATTGGTCGATCAGGCGGTGATCAAAAGCCTTCAACCGAATACGGATTTGTTGATTTTGCATTTGACCTCAGACTCCAAGTTGCCATTCCCAACGGACGGACTCCGCCCGTTAAAAGGAGGCGCAATTGTACGGATGCGTCTGGGGGGTGTCAATATTTAACCAACTCAACGAAAAAGGGACCCCGAAGGGTCCCTTTTCCTGGAGCGGATCAGCGATTACTCGATGATCTTGGCAACCACGCCGGCGCCAACGGTACGGCCACCTTCGCGAATCGCGAAGCGCAGGCCATCTTCCATGGCGATCGGAGCGATCAGGGTGACAACCATTTTCACGTTGTCGCCCGGCATTACCATCTCAACGCCTTCCGGCAGTTCGCAGTTGCCGGTTACGTCGGTGGTACGGAAGTAGAACTGCGGGCGGTAGCCCTTGAAGAACGGGGTGTGACGACCACCTTCTTCCTTGGACAGTACGTACACTTCGCACTCGAACTTGGTGTGCGGCTTGATGGTGCCCGGCTTGGCCAGAACCTGGCCACGCTCTACGTCTTCACGCTTGGTGCCACGCAGCAGAACGCCAACGTTCTCACCAGCACGACCTTCGTCGAGCAGCTTGCGGAACATTTCAACGCCGGTGCAGGTAGTCTTGGTGGTCGCCTTGATGCCGACGATTTCCACTTCTTCCTGGATCTTGACGATGCCACGCTCAACACGGCCAGTTACCACGGTGCCACGACCGGAGATCGAGAATACGTCTTCGATCGGCATCAGGAACGGCTTGTCGATGGCGCGCTCGGGCTCAGGGATGTACGAGTCCAGGGTTTCTACCAGCTTGCGCACAGCGGAAACGCCCATCTCGTTGTCGTCCTGGCCGTTCAGGGCCATCAGAGCGGAACCGATCACGATCGGAGTGTCGTCGCCCGGGAAGTCGTAGGTGTTCAGCAGATCGCGAACTTCCATTTCGACCAGTTCCAGCAGCTCGGCGTCGTCAACCATGTCGGCCTTGTTCAGGAACACGACGATGTAAGGAACGCCTACCTGACGGGACAGCAGGATGTGCTCGCGGGTCTGCGGCATGGGGCCGTCAGCAGCCGAGCAAACCAGGATCGCGCCGTCCATCTGGGCAGCACCGGTGATCATGTTCTTCACGTAGTCGGCGTGGCCCGGGCAGTCTACGTGAGCGTAGTGGCGTACCGGCGAGTCGTATTCAACGTGAGAGGTGTTGATGGTGATACCACGAGCCTTCTCTTCCGGCGCGTTGTCGATCTGGTCGAAAGCGCGAGCGGAGCCGCCCCAGGTCTCGGAGCAGACCTTGGTCAGAGCAGCGGTCAGAGTGGTTTTGCCGTGGTCAACGTGACCGATGGTGCCGACGTTGACGTGCGGTTTGTTACGTTCAAATTTTTCTTTAGCCACGAGAGTAACCTCTACTAAAAGAGCTGAATCAAGCTTGTTTTTTGGCCAGAGCTTCGACGACGTTCGCCGGAGCTTCAGCGTACTTGGAGAATTCCATGGAGTAGCTAGCGCGACCCTGGGACATGGAACGCACGTCGGTTGCGTAACCGAACATCTCGCCCAGCGGAACCTCGGCACGGATAACCTTACCGGAAACCGAGTCTTCCATCCCCTGAATCAGACCACGACGACGGTTCAGGTCACCCATCACGTCACCCATGTAGTCCTCAGGAGTCACCACTTCCACCTTCATGATCGGCTCCAGAACCTTGCCGCCGCCCTTCTGGGCCAGCTGCTTGGTCGCCATGGAAGCAGCGATCTTGAACGCCATCTCGTTGGAGTCGACGTCGTGGTAGGAACCATCGAAGACGGTCGCCTTCAGGCCGATCAGCGGATAGCCGGCAACAACGCCGTTCTTCATCTGCTCTTCGATGCCCTTCTGGATGGCCGGGATGTATTCCTTCGGAACCACACCGCCCACGACTTCGTTGGTGAAGACCAGGCCTTCAGTGATGTTGCCCTTGTCGTCCACGTCCGGAGTCGAGAAGCGAATCCAGCAGTGACCGAACTGACCACGACCACCGGACTGACGAACGAACTTGCCTTCGATCTCGATGTTGTCCTTCGAGATGGTTTCGCGGTACGAAACCTGCGGCTTGCCAATGTTCGCCTCAACGCCGAATTCACGCTTCATGCGGTCGACGAGGATGTCCAGGTGCAGCTCACCCATACCGGAGATGATGGTCTGGCCGGTTTCTTCGTCGGTCTTGACGCGGAACGACGGGTCTTCCTGAGCCAGCTTGCCGAGGGCAATGCCCATCTTCTCCTGGTCAGCCTTGGTCTTCGGCTCAACAGCTACCGAGATTACCGGCTCCGGGAAGTCCATACGCTCGAGGATGATCGGCTTCTCGATATCGCACAGGGTGTCACCGGTGGTGACGTCCTTCATGCCAATCAGAGCAGCGATGTCGCCAGCGCGTACTTCTTTGATCTCGTCACGCTGGTTCGCGTGCATCTGCACCATACGACCAACGCGCTCTTTCTTGCCTTTCACGGAGTTGATAACGGAGTTACCGGACTCCAGAACGCCCGAGTAGACGCGAACGAAGGTCAGAGTACCTACGAACGGGTCGGTGGCGATCTTGAATGCCAGAGCCGAGAACGGAGCATTGTCGTCGGCAGGACGATCGTCCTTCGGAGCTTCGTCGCCGTCGTCGATGTGATCCGGGTGGATACCCTGGATAGCAGGGATCTCGGTCGGAGCAGGCAGGAAGTCGATCACGGCGTCGAGAACCAGGGGCACGCCCTTGTTCTTGAACGAGGAGCCGCAGACAGCCGGTACGATTTCGCAGGCGATGGTACGCAGACGCAGGCCAGCCTTGATCTCTTCGATCGACAGCTCACCCTCTTCCAGGTACTTGTTCATCAGCTCTTCGTTGGCTTCGGCAGCAGCTTCGACCATGTTGTTGCGCCACTCGGTGGCCAGCTCGACCATATCGGCAGGAATTTCTTCCTCGCGATAGGAAGTGCCCTTGTCGTCTTCGTTCCAGTAGATGGCCTTCATCTTCAGCAGGTCTACCTGCCCCTGGAAGTCATCTTCTGCACCGATGGCCAGCTGAACCGGAACCGGGGTGTGACCCAGGCGGTTCTTGATCTGACCGACGACGCGCAGGAAGTTGGCGCCGGCGCGGTCCATCTTGTTCACGTAAACGATACGCGGAACGCCGTACTTGTTGGCTTGACGCCATACGGTTTCGGACTGCGGCTCAACGCCGGAGGTGCCGCAGAACACAACGACAGCGCCGTCCAGTACGCGCAGGGAGCGCTCAACTTCAATGGTGAAGTCTACGTGGCCGGGGGTGTCGATGACGTTTACGCGGTACTTGTCGTACTGGCCGCGCGAACCTTCCCAGAAGGTGGTGATCGCAGCGGAGGTGATGGTAATACCACGCTCCTGCTCCTGCACCATCCAGTCGGTAGTGGCAGCGCCGTCATGCACCTCACCCATCTTGTGACTGAGACCTGTGTAGAACAGGATCCGCTCGGTGGTGGTGGTCTTGCCCGCGTCAACGTGGGCACAGATACCAATGTTCCGGTAGCGGTTGATTGCTGTGTTACGAGCCATAAAGCCCTCGCAGAAGTAGTGTTGCCGTAATTAGAAGCGGTAGTGCGAGAACGCTTTGTTGGCCTCGGCCATACGGTGTACGTCTTCACGCTTCTTGACAGCGGCGCCTTTACCTTCAGCGGCGTCCATCAGTTCGCCAGCGAGACGCAGAGCCATGGACTTCTCGCCACGCTTGCGGGCGAAGTCCACCAGCCAGCGCATGGCCAGTGCATTACGACGGGACGGACGTACTTCGACCGGAACCTGGTAGGTAGCACCGCCTACACGGCGGGACTTCACTTCGACCAGCGGAGCGATGGCGTCGAGTGCTTTTTCGAAGAGTTCCAGGGGGTCGCCTTTACCGCGCTCTTTGACCTTGTCCAGAGCACCGTAAACGATACGCTCGGCAACGGCTTTCTTGCCGCTTTCCATCACGTGGTTCATGAACTTCGCCAGAATCTGGCTTCCGTATTTAGGATCGGCCAGGATCTCACGTTTGGCCGCTACACGACGTCTTGGCATTGATAAGCCCTCAAACGGTCTTCAGGTAATCCGGGACTTGATGCCCGACCTTACTCTTATCGACTCAGCAAATAGGAAAACAAAATTACTTCGGACGCTTCGCGCCGTACTTCGAACGACCCTGCTTACGGTCTTTAACGCCGGAGGTATCCAGCGAACCGCGCACGGTGTGGTAGCGAACACCCGGAAGGTCCTTTACACGACCGCCACGGATCAGCACTACGCTGTGCTCCTGCAGGTTGTGACCTTCACCACCGATGTACGAGGAAACCTCGAAACCGTTGGTCAGGCGAACACGGCACACTTTACGCAGTGCGGAGTTCGGCTTCTTCGGGGTGGTGGTGTATACGCGGGTGCATACGCCGCGACGCTGAGGGCAGTTCTGCAGGGCAGGAACGCCGCTCTTGTCTACCAGGCGCTTGCGCGGTTTGCGCACCAGCTGGTTGATAGTTGCCATCTATAGCTCCACTGATTGTCTTACGACACTTAAAAACGAAAATGGGCAGAGCATGCGCCCTGCCAATTTTCGGGGTACAAGATACTAAAGAGCTTACGGATTCCAGTCAAGACAAAGCCCCGGTTGTCAAGACAACCGGGGCTTTGTTTGAGGCTTAGTTACCGCTCAGATTGAGCGCTTCGGCCAGTGCTGCTTCGGCCTCGCTCGCGCTCACACGCTGCGGTTTGCCGAGCTCGCGCTGACGCTTGCGCTCGCTGTGGTAAGCCAGACCGGTACCCGCCGGGATCAGACGACCCACGACCACGTTCTCCTTCAGGCCGCGCAGGAAGTCGCGCTTGCCGGTGACCGCCGCCTCGGTGAGGACGCGGGTGGTCTCCTGGAAGGATGCCGCCGAGATGAACGACTCGGTGGACAGCGAGGCCTTGGTGATGCCCAGCAGAACGCGCTCGTACTTGGCCGGGAACTTGTCCTGGGTGCCTAGTACTTCGTTCTCTTCCAGCACGTGAACCAGTTCGACCTGGTCGCCCTTGATGAAGGACGAATCGCCCGACTCGGCCACTTCGACCTTGCGCAGCATCTGGCGCAGGATGGTCTCGATGTGCTTGTCGTTGATCTTCACGCCCTGCAGACGGTAAACGTCCTGGATCTCGTTGACGATGTACTTGGCCAGCGAGCTGACACCCAGCAGACGGAGGATGTCGTGCGGGTTGCTCGGGCCGTCGGAGATCACTTCACCACGGCTTACCTGTTCACCTTCGAACACGTTCAGGTGACGCCACTTCGGAATCAGCTCCTCGTACGGATCGCTACCGTCGGTGGGAGTGATGACCAGGCGACGCTTGCCCTTGGTTTCCTTGCCGAAGGAAATGGTGCCGCTGATTTCCGCCAGGATCGAAGGCTCTTTCGGACGACGAGCTTCGAACAGGTCGGCAACGCGCGGCAGACCACCGGTGATGTCGCGGGTCTTCGAGGTTTCCTGCGGGATACGCGCGATAACGTCACCGATACGCACTTTCGCGCCATCGTTGAGGTTGACCAGGGCGTTAGCCGGCAGGAAGTATTGAGCCGGTACATCGGTACCCGGCAGCAGCAGATCCTTGCCTGCGGCGTCGATCAGCTTCACGGCCGGACGAATGTCCTTGCCGGCAGCCGGACGATCCTTCGGATCCATCACTTCAATGTTGGTCAGACCGGTCAGTTCGTCGGTCTGGCGCTTGATGGTGATGCCCTCTTCCATGCCCACGAAGGCCACGGTGCCGTCCATCTCGGTGACGATCGGGTGGGTGTGCGGGTCCCACTTGGCGACGATGGCGCCCGGATCGACCTTGTCACCTTCCTTCACGGAAATCACCGCACCGTACGGCAGCTTGTAGCGCTCGCGCTCACGACCGAAGTCGTCGGCTACCGCCAGCTCGCCGGAACGGGAAACCGCTACCAGGGCGCCGTCGGCACGCTCTACGTGCTTCAGGTTGTGCAGGCGAATGGTGCCGCCGTTCTTGACCTGTACGTTGTCCACCGCGGAAGTACGGCTGGCCGCACCACCGATGTGGAAGGTACGCATGGTCAGCTGGGTACCCGGCTCACCGATCGACTGGGCAGCGATAACGCCGACAGCCTCACCGATGTTCACGCGGTGACCACGGGCCAGATCGCGGCCGTAGCACATGGCGCAGATGCCGTGACGGGTTTCGCAGGTGATCGGCGAACGCACAACGACTTCGTCGACGCTCATCTGCTCGAGGAAATCGACCCACTTCTCGTCGATCAGAGTACCGGCTTCGACGATCACGTCGTCGCTGCCCGGCTTGAACACGTCGCGAGCCATTACGCGGCCGAGTACACGCTCACCCAGCGGCTCTACCACGTCGCCGCCTTCGATGTGCGGGGACATGACCAGGCCATGCTCGGTGCCGCAGTCGATCTCGGTCACGACCAGGTCCTGGGCCACGTCGACGAGACGACGGGTCAGGTAACCGGAGTTCGCGGTCTTCAGTGCGGTATCCGCCAGACCTTTACGAGCACCGTGAGTGGAGATGAAGTACTGGAGTACGTTCAGGCCTTCACGGAAGTTCGCGGTGATCGGGGTCTCGATGATGGAGCCGTCCGGCTTGGCCATCAGGCCACGCATACCGGCCAGCTGACGGATCTGGGCCGCGGAACCCCGCGCACCGGAGTCCGCCATCATGTACATGGAGTTGAAGGACTCCTGGTCGACCTGCTTGCCTTCGCGATCGGTCACCTTCTCTTTCGAGAGGTTGGCCATCATCGCTTTGGACACTTCGTCGTTGGCCTTGGACCAGAGGTCGATCACCTTGTTGTACTTCTCGCCCTGGGTTACCAGGCCGGAGGCGTACTGGCTCTCGATCTCCTTCACTTCCTCGGTGGCGGCATCGATGATGCGGGCCTTTTCGTCCGGGATGACGAAGTCGTTCACGCCGATCGATACACCGGAGATGGTCGAGTAGGCGAAGCCGGTGTACATCAGCTGGTCAGCGAAGATGACGGTGTCCTTCAGACCCACCACGCGGTAGCAGTGGTTGATCAGCTTGGAGATCGCCTTCTTCTTCATCGACTGATTGACCACGTCGAAGGGCAGGCCGGCCGGAACAACCTGGAACAGCAGCGCACGGCCGACAGTGGAGTCGACGATACGGGTGTTGGCGGTCAGGGTGCCGTCTTCGTTCTTGATCTTCTCGTTGATGCGCACTTTTACGCGGGCGTGCAGGGACACCTGGCCGCTACGGTACGCGCGGTCAACTTCCTGCAGGTCTGCGAAAGCCATGCCCTCGCCCTTCGCGTTGATCGCTTCACGGGTCATGTAGTACAAACCCATTACCACGTCCTGCGACGGAACGATGATCGGCTCGCCGTTGGCGGGCGACAGAATGTTGTTGGTGGACATCATCAGCGCGCGCGCTTCCAGCTGAGCCTCGAGGGTCAGCGGAACGTGCACGGCCATCTGGTCACCGTCGAAGTCGGCGTTGTACGCGGCGCAGACCAGCGGGTGCAGCTGGATGGCTTTACCTTCGATCAGTACCGGCTCGAACGCCTGGATGCCCAGACGGTGCAGGGTCGGCGCACGGTTCAGCAGTACGGGGTGTTCGCGGATGACTTCAGCGAGAACGTCCCACACTTCCGGCAGCTCGCGCTCGACCATCTTCTTGGCAGCCTTGATGGTGGTGGCCATGCCACGACCTTCCAGCTTGCCGAAGATGAACGGCTTGAACAGCTCCAGGGCCATCTTCTTCGGCAGACCGCACTGGTGCAGACGCAGGGTCGGGCCTACGGTAATTACCGAACGACCGGAGTAGTCTACGCGCTTGCCGAGCAGGTTCTGACGGAAGCGACCCTGCTTGCCCTTGATCATGTCGGCCAGGGACTTCAGCGGGCGCTTGTTCGAGCCAGTGATGGCACGGCCGCGGCGGCCGTTGTCCAGCAGGGCGTCGACGGCTTCCTGCAGCATGCGCTTTTCGTTGCGCACGATGATGTCGGGAGCTGCCAGATCGAGCAGGCGCTTCAGACGGTTGTTACGGTTGATCACGCGGCGATACAGATCGTTCAGATCCGAAGTCGCGAAGCGGCCGCCATCCAGCGGAACCAGCGGACGCAGGTCCGGCGGCAGCACCGGCAGGACGGTCAGCACCATCCACTCGGGATGGTTGCCGGAGCCCTGGAAGGCTTCCATCAGCTTCAGGCGCTTGGACAGCTTCTTGATCTTGGTTTCCGAGTTGGTCTGCGGAATCTCTTCGCGCAGGCGGCCAATCTCGTGCTCCAGATCGATAGCGTTGAGCAGCTCGCGAACGGCTTCCGCACCCATGCGGGCGTCGAAGTCGTCACCGAACTCTTCGAGAGCTTCGAAGTACTGCTCGTCGTTCAGCAGCTGACCCTTCTCGAGGGTGGTCATGCCCGGATCGATCACCACGTAGCTCTCGAAATAGAGCACGCGCTCGATGTCACGCAGGGTCATGTCCAGCAGCAGGCCGATACGGGACGGCAGGGACTTCAGGAACCAGATGTGGGCGACCGGCGAGGCCAGCTCGATGTGGCCCATGCGCTCGCGGCGCACCTTGGCCAGAGCGACTTCCACGCCGCACTTCTCGCAGATCACACCGCGGTGTTTCAGGCGCTTGTACTTACCGCACAGGCACTCGTAGTCCTTCACCGGGCCAAAGATCTTGGCGCAGAACAGGCCATCGCGCTCCGGCTTGAAGGTACGGTAGTTGATGGTCTCCGGCTTCTTGACTTCGCCGAAGGACCAGGAACGAATCATCTCGGGCGAGGCCAGGCCAATACGGATGGCATCGAACTCTTCGATCTGACCCTGGTTTTTCAACAGATTAAGCAAGTCTTTCAAGGCCTTTCCTCCTCACGGACCCGGTGCGACCGGCCTTGACCAGCCGCACCGTTCTGACGTCACGTGTTATTCGGTTTCCAGTTCGATATCGATGCCGAGCGAGCGGATCTCTTTGATCAACACGTTGAAGGACTCGGGCATGCCGGCCTCCATGCGGTGATCCCCGTCCACGATGTTCTTGTACATCTTGGTACGGCCGTTCACGTCGTCCGACTTCACGGTCAGCATTTCCTGCAGGGTGTAGGCGGCACCGTAGGCTTCCAGCGCCCAGACCTCCATCTCCCCGAAACGCTGGCCACCGAACTGCGCCTTACCACCCAGCGGCTGCTGGGTAACCAGGCTGTAAGAGCCGGTGGAACGTGCGTGCATCTTGTCATCGACCAGGTGGTTCAGCTTGAGCATGTACATGTAACCAACGGTGGTCGTACGCTCGAACTGGTTGCCGGTGCGGCCGTCATACAGACGCATCTGACCGCTCTCCGGCAGATCGGCCAGCTTCAGCATGGCCTTGATCTCGCGCTCCTTGGCACCGTCGAACACCGGGGTAGCCATGGGCACGCCGCCCTTGAGGTTGTTGGCCAGAGCGAGGATCTCGTTATCGTTCAGCTCGTCCAGGCTTTCCTGGCGGCCGCCGATCTCGTTGTAGATCTCGTTCAGGAACACACGCAGCTCGGCGATCTTGCGCTGCTCTTCGAGCATGCGGTTGATCTTCTCGCCCAGGCCCTTGGCCGCAAGGCCCAGGTGGGTTTCGAGAATCTGACCGACGTTCATACGCGACGGTACGCCCAGCGGGTTCAGAACGATGTCGACCGGAGTGCCATGCACGTCGTGCGGCATGTCTTCGACCGGCATGATCACCGAGACCACACCCTTGTTACCGTGGCGGCCTGCCATCTTGTCGCCCGGCTGGATGCGGCGCTTGATAGCGAGGTAGACCTTGACGATCTTCAGTACGCCCGGAGCCAGGTCGTCGCCCTGCTGCAGCTTGCGCTTCTTGTCTTCGAACTTGTCGTCCAGCATCTGACGGCGGTCGCTGATGTAGGCCTGGGCCTTCTCCAGCTGCTCGTTCAGAGCATCTTCCGCCATGCGCAGCTTGAACCACTGGCCGCGCTCGAGGCCGTCCAGGTACTCGTCGGTGATCTCTGCGCCTTTCTTCAGGGCAGGACCGCCGTCGGCCTTGGCGCCGACCAGAGCGGAACGCAGACGCTCGAAGGTTGCGCCTTCGACGATGCGGAACTCTTCGTTCAGGTCCTTGCGGATCTCGTCCAGCTGCATCTTCTCGATGGACAGGGCACGGCTGTCGCGCTCCACGCCATCGCGGGTGAAGACCTGTACGTCGATGACGGTACCCTTGGTGCCGGTCGGCACGCGCAGGGAGGTGTCCTTCACGTCGGACGCCTTCTCACCGAAGATCGCACGCAGCAGCTTCTCTTCCGGAGTCAGCTGGGTCTCGCCTTTCGGGGTGACCTTGCCGACCAGGATGTCGCCAGCCTGTACTTCGGCGCCGACGTAGACGATGCCAGCTTCGTCCAGCTTGTTCAGCGCAGCCTCACCCACGTTCGGGATGTCCGCGGTGATTTCTTCTGGGCCGAGCTTGGTGTCACGGGCAACGCAAGTCAGTTCCTGGATGTGGATCGTGGTGAAACGATCTTCCTGGACCACGCGCTCGGACAGGCAGATGGAGTCTTCGAAGTTGAAGCCGTTCCAGGGCATGAACGCTACGCGCATGTTCTGACCCAGAGCCAGTTCACCCATGTCGGTGGACGGGCCGTCGGCCAGGATGTCGCTGCGCGAAACCTGGTCACCCTTCTGCACCAGCGGACGCTGGTTGATGCAGGTGTTCTGGTTCGAACGGGTGTACTTGGTCAGGTTGTAGATGTCGACACCGGCTTCACCAGTCTCGACTTCGTCGTCGTTCACGCGGACCACGATACGGCTGGCGTCGACCGAGTCGATCACGCCGCCACGACGGGCAACCACGCAGACACCGGAGTCACGGGCGACGTTGCGCTCCATGCCAGTACCTACCAGCGGCTTGTCGGCGCGCAGGGTCGGTACAGCCTGACGCTGCATGTTCGAACCCATGAGTGCACGGTTGGCGTCGTCGTGCTCGAGGAACGGAATCAGCGAGGCAGCGACGGAAACGACCTGCTTCGGCGACACGTCCATGAGGGTGACGTCTTCCGGCGCCTTCACGGTGAATTCGTTCAGGTGACGTACGGCTACCAGTTCGTCGATCAGCTCACCCTTTTCGTTCAGGGTGGCGGAGGCCTGGGCGATCACATGATCGGCCTCTTCGATCGCGGACAGGAAGACGATGTCGTCGCTGACCAGACCTTCCTTCACCACGCGGTACGGGCTTTCGAGGAAGCCGTACTTGTTGGTGCGGGCGTAGGTGGCCAGGGAGTTGATCAGACCGATGTTCGGACCTTCAGGGGTTTCGATCGGGCACACGCGACCGTAGTGGGTCGGGTGTACGTCACGAACCTCGAAGCCCGCGCGCTCACGGGTCAGACCACCCGGGCCGAGTGCGGAGACGCGGCGCTTGTGGGTGATCTCGGAGAGCGGGTTGTTCTGGTCCATGAACTGCGACAGCTGGCTGGAACCGAAGAACTCCTTGATCGCGGCAGCCACCGGCTTGGCGTTGATCAGGTCCTGCGGCATCAGGCCTTCGCTTTCGGCCATCGACAGACGTTCCTTGACCGCGCGCTCTACACGCACCAGGCCAACGCGGAACTGGTTCTCGGCCATCTCGCCGACGCAACGGACGCGACGGTTACCCAGGTGGTCGATGTCGTCGACGATGCCTTTACCGTTACGGATGGCAACCAGGGTCTTGAGGACCTCGACGATGTCTTCCTTGCTCAGGACGCCGGCGCCTTCGATCTCGGTACGACCGATACGACGGTTGAACTTCATGCGGCCAACGGCGGACAGGTCGTAACGCTCGGCGCTGAAGAACAGGTTGCCGAACAGGGTCTCGGCGGCTTCCTTGGTCGGCGGCTCGCCGGGACGCATCATGCGATAGATCTCGACCAGCGCTTCCAGTTGGTTGCTGGTGGAGTCGATCTTCAGCGTGTCGGAGATGAACGGACCGCAGTCGATGTCGTTGGTGTACAGGGTTTCCAGGCGCGCAACCTGGGCCTTGGCGATCTTGGCCAGGGCATCGACGGTCAGCTCGGTGTTGCACTCGGCGATGATCTCGCCGGTAGCCGGGTGCACGACAGCCTTGGCCACGGTACGGCCAATCAGGTAGTCGAACGGCACTTCCAGCTGGCTGATGCCAGCCTTCTCGAGCTGATTGATGTGGCGCGCGGTGATACGGCGGCCCGCTTCAACGATGACCTTGCCGGCAGCATCCTTGATGTCGAAGCTGGCGATCTCGCCACGCAGACGCGACGGCACCAGCTCCAGATTCAGGGTCTCGCCCTTGATCTCGTAGACGTTGGTGTCATAGAACGCGTTGAGGATTTCCTCGGTGCTGTAGTTCAGCGCGCGCAGCAGGACGGAAGCCGGCAGTTTGCGGCGACGGTCGATACGAACGAACACGCAGTCCTTCGGATCGAACTCGAAGTCGAGCCAGGAGCCGCGGTAAGGAATGATGCGCGCGGAGTACAGCAGCTTGCCGGAGCTGTGGGTCTTGCCACGGTCGTGGTCGAAGAACACGCCCGGGGAGCGGTGCAGCTGGGAAACGATGACGCGCTCGGTACCGTTGATGATGAAGGTACCGTTCTCGGTCATCAGGGGGATTTCCCCCATGTAGACTTCTTGTTCCTTGATGTCCTTGATCGCTTTGTTCGACGATTCCTTGTCGAAAATGATCAGGCGCACTTTCACACGCAGCGGGACCGCGAAGGTCACACCACGCAGCACGCATTCCTTGACATCGAAGGCCGGCTCACCCAGACGGTAGCCGACGTATTCCAGGGCAGCATTGCCGGAATAGCTGATAATCGGGAAGACGGACTTGAAGGCCGCATGCAGGCCGATATCTCGGACCTGGTCCTTGCTTGCACCCGCCTGCAGGAATTCGCGATAGGAATCCAGCTGGATGGCCAGCAAATACGGCACATCCATGACGTCCGGCAACTTGCTAAAGTCCTTGCGGATACGTTTTTTCTCAGTGTATGAGTAAGCCATCAGCGTTCCCCAGCTTGGTCACCTGCTTGTTTGGCCTCTCCCGCACAGGGGAGCAGCCCAAAAATCGTGCAAACCCTAGGTTTGCGCCGCCACTCGTGGCGGGATTTTCACGTTATGGGAGGCACCTACGGCACCCCACCCATAACGGAAAAAGGCCGGTGGCAATTGCCACCAGCCATCAGCCTGTCGCTTAACGCTCGGGCTGTCGACGCAAGGTACGAACTTACTTGAGCTCGACCTTGGCGCCTGCTTCTTCCAGGGCTTTCTTGGCAGCTTCGGCTTCTTCTTTCGAAGCGCCTTCCTTGACCACGCCCGGGGCGCCGTCAACGACAGCCTTGGCTTCTTTCAGGCCCAGGCCGGTCAGTTCACGAACGACCTTGATCACGTTCACTTTCTTGTCGCCAGCTTCGGCCAGGACGATGGTGAACTCGGTCTGCTCTTCAGCAGCGGCAGCAGCCGGGCCGGCAGCAGCAACGGTAGCGGCAGCAGCGGTAACGCCGAACTTCTCTTCCATCGCCTTGATCAGTTCAACGATCTGCATGACGGACATTTCGGATACGGCGGAGATGATGTCTTCGTTGGTCAGAGCCATGACTCTAATTCCTGTATTGGGTGACGGCCTAAGGCCATCGAATTAAACAAAAAAGGTTGAAAGCAGATGCCGAGCCTTAGGCTGCGGTAGCTTCTTTCTGATCGCGAATTGCCGCCAGAGTACGAGCCAGCTTGCTGGTAGCGCCTTGGATCACGCTCATCAGCTGTGCAACAGCTTCGTTGTAGGTCGGCAGGGTCGCCAGCACGTCGATCTGATTGGCTGCGAGGAACTGACCCTCGAACGCGGCCGCCTTGATCTCGAACTTGTCCTGACCCTTGGCAAACTCCTTGAAGATACGAGCGGCAGCGCCCGGATGTTCGTTGGAGAAAGCAATCAGGGTCGGGCCCTTGAACGTGTCGTTGAGCACTTCAAACTGAGTGCCTTCAACGGCGCGCTTGAGCAGGGTGTTACGTACGACTTTCACGTACACACCAGCTGCGCGGGCCTCTTTACGGAGTCCGGTCATAGCGCCGACAGTCACGCCGCGTGCATCAACCACGACAGCGGACAGACCGGCTTTGGCAGCCTCGTTGACTTCAGCGACGATGGCCTTCTTGTCTTCGAGTTTAATTGCCACGGGTTTACTCCTGGATGTTACCGATTCGTCCAGCCGGAGCCGGACGGCGTTTTGGTGTCTGATTCGGTAAACGAATCGGGAGCACCATCTGCGTAGGCTTGAGGTTTAAGGCTTGCGCCGCCTACGGTCTTGGATAGCCCCCGCCAGGCAGGGACCCCAATACCTGCGAGCAGTGGGCGAACCCACTACTCGACTTAGTTCATCAGCCTTCCAGCGAAGCCTGATCGATCTGCAGACCCGGGCCCATGGTGGTGCTCAGGGTTACGCGCTGAACGTACACGCCCTTCGAGGAGGACGGCTTCAGGCGCTTCAGATCGCTCAGCAGCGCTTCCACGTTCTGCTTCAGCTTGACCGGCTCGAAGTCGATCTTGCCAACGGAAGCGTGGATGATGCCGTTCTTGTCGGTACGGAAACGTACCTGACCGGCTTTGGCGTTCTTGACGGCGGTAGCGACGTCCGGGGTCACGGTGCCGACCTTCGGGTTCGGCATCAGACCGCGCGGGCCCAGTACCTGGCCCAGCTGGCCAACAACACGCATCGCGTCCGGGGAGGCGATAACGACGTCGTAGTTCAGGTCGCCGGCTTTCATTTCGGCAGCCAGTTCGTCCATGCCAACCTTGTCTGCACCAGCAGCCAGGGCAGCTTCAACACCAGGACCCTGGGTGAAGACGGCAACGCGTACGGATTTGCCGGTACCGTTCGGCAGAACGGTGGCGCCACGTACGACCTGGTCGGATTTACGCGGATCAACGCCCAGATTGATGGCGATGTCCACGGACTCCTTGAACTTGATGGTCGACAGCTCGGCCAGCAGCTTGGCGGCATCTTCGAAGCCGTATTGCTTGCCTGCTTCGATCTTCTCGGCGATAGCCTTTTGACGCTTGGTCAGCTTAGCCATTACACACCCTCCACGTTCAGGCCCATGCTGCGCGCGGAGCCAGCAATGGTGCGTACGGCAGCGTCCAGGTCAGCAGCGGTCAGGTCAGCCTGCTTGGCCTTGGCGATCTCTTCCAGCTGAGCACGGGTAACGGTGCCGACTTTCTGAGAGTTCGGACGAGCGGAACCGCTGGTGATGCCAGCTGCTTTTTTCAGCAGGACGGCAGCGGGGGTGCTCTTGGTTTCGAAGGTGAAGCTACGGTCGCTGTAAACGGTGATGATCACAGGAGTCGGCAGACCCGGCTCTTGGCCTTGGGTCTTGGCGTTGAACGCCTTGCAGAATTCCATGATGTTCACGCCGTGCTGACCCAGAGCCGGGCCGACGGGCGGCGACGGGTTGGCCTGGCCGGCCTTAACTTGCAGCTTGATGTAAGCCGAGATTTTCTTAGCCATTTGCTACTCCAAATGCGGGTCAAGCGCCCTGCCGGGCTCCCCGGTTGCTTTCGCGTTTTATCCCAAGGACGACAAAACCCCGCAGCCTAGGGCTGCGGGGTGTGGGATTCAGTGTGCCAGTTAAACTTTCTCTACCTGGCTGAACTCCAGCTCTACCGGGGTAGAGCGACCGAAAATGAGCACAGCGACCTGGATGCGGCTCTTTTCGTAGTTAACTTCTTCGACGACGCCATTGAAATCAGCGAACGGACCATCGATGACACGAACAGTCTCGCCCGGCTCGAACAGTGTCTTCGGCTTCGGCTTGTCGCCGCTATCAGCGACACGACGCAGGATGGCATCAGCCTCTTTATCGGTGATCGGCGCCGGCTTGTCGGCGGTACCACCAATGAAGCCCATGACGCGAGGAGTATCCTTGACCAGGTGCCAAGTACCCTCGTTCATATCCATCTGCACCAGGACATAGCCCGGGAAGAATTTGCGCTCACTCTTGCGCTTCTGGCCGTTCCGCATCTCCACGACTTCTTCAGTGGGGACGAGAATCTCACCAAACCCATCTTCCATGCCGGCCAGTTTGACCCGCTCGATCAGCGAGCGCATGACATGCTTCTCGTAACCCGAGTAGGCATGCACAACGTACCAACGCTTAGCCACGGAACACCCTTAACCTACGATCATGGAAACCAGCCAACCCAGCAGGGAGTCGAGCCCCCAAAGCACCAGCGCCATTACCAGCACTACTGCCACTACGATCAGCGTGGTCTGAGTTGTCTCTTGACGAGACGGCCATACAACCTTGCGAATCTCGGCGCGAGCTTCTTTAGCCAAAGTAAAGAAGGCACGCCCCTTGACGGTCTGCAGCGAGATGAAGCCAGCAACAGCCGCCATTACGAGGATACCGAGAACGCGATAGAAGATCGGTTGCGCGGAATAATACTGATTGGCAACCACAGCCACCACAACCAGCACTGCAACCACAAGCCACTTCAAGAGATCAAGACGCGACTCTTTGGCTTCTACCTTCGCATTCATCTGCTAGGAATCCCGTTTAAAGAAGTGCCAGATCTTGAGAAATCTGGCAGGCCAGGAGGGAATCGAACCCCCAACCTGCGGTTTTGGAGACCGCCGCTCTGCCAATTGAGCTACTGGCCTAGAACAAAGTCAGGCCGACCATTATGCCGGCCTGAGAGGGAAAGATCAATCGATTATTCGATGATCTTGGCAACCACGCCTGCGCCAACGGTACGGCCGCCTTCGCGAATCGCGAAGCGCAGGCCATCTTCCATGGCGATCGGAGCGATCAGGGTGACAACCATTTTCACGTTGTCGCCCGGCATTACCATCTCAACGCCTTCCGGCAGCTCGCAGTTGCCGGTTACGTCGGTGGTACGGAAGTAGAACTGCGGGCGGTAGCCCTTGAAGAACGGGGTGTGACGACCACCTTCTTCCTTGGACAGTACGTACACTTCGCACTCGAACTTGGTGTGCGGCTTGATGGTGCCCGGCTTGGCCAGAACCTGGCCACGCTCTACGTCTTCACGCTTGGTGCCACGCAGCAGAACGCCAAC
The DNA here is from genome assembly GCF_014851965.1 of Pseudomonas sp. PDM22. Classification (NCBI taxonomy): domain Bacteria; kingdom Pseudomonadati; phylum Pseudomonadota; class Gammaproteobacteria; order Pseudomonadales; family Pseudomonadaceae; genus Pseudomonas; species Pseudomonas sp. PDM22. The sequence goes on along the minus strand of NZ_JACVAR010000006.1, from coordinate 3,920 downwards.
GTTCTCACCAGCACGACCTTCGTCGAGCAGCTTGCGGAACATTTCAACGCCGGTGCAGGTAGTCTTGGTAGTCGCCTTGATACCGACGATTTCCACTTCTTCCTGGATCTTGACGATGCCACGCTCAACACGGCCAGTTACCACGGTGCCACGACCGGAGATCGAGAATACGTCTTCGATCGGCATCAGGAACGGCTTGTCGATGGCGCGCTCGGGCTCAGGGATGTACGAGTCCAGGGTTTCTACCAGCTTGCGCACGGCGGAAACGCCCATCTCGTTGTCGTCCTGGCCGTTCAGAGCCATCAGAGCGGAACCGATCACGATCGGAGTGTCGTCGCCCGGGAAGTCGTAGGTGTTCAGCAGATCGCGAACTTCCATTTCGACCAGCTCCAGCAGCTCGGCGTCGTCAACCATGTCGGCCTTGTTCAGGAACACGACAATGTAAGGAACGCCTACCTGACGGGACAGCAGGATGTGCTCGCGGGTCTGCGGCATGGGGCCGTCAGCAGCCGAGCAAACCAGGATCGCGCCGTCCATCTGGGCAGCACCAGTGATCATGTTCTTCACGTAGTCGGCGTGGCCCGGGCAGTCTACGTGAGCGTAGTGGCGTACCGGCGAGTCGTATTCAACGTGAGAGGTGTTGATGGTGATACCACGAGCCTTCTCTTCCGGAGCGTTGTCGATCTGGTCGAAAGCGCGAGCGGAGCCGCCCCAGGTCTCGGAGCAGACCTTGGTCAGAGCAGCGGTCAGAGTGGTTTTGCCGTGGTCAACGTGACCGATGGTGCCGACGTTTACGTGCGGCTTGTTACGCTCAAACTTTTCTTTAGCCATCTTGACCGCCTCCCGTAAGGAATTGAGAAAGTCACGTCACCATTAAAACAAAGGCAGATATTTTCATATCTGCCTTTGCGAGATGGAGCTCATGAGCGGATTTGAACCGCTGACCTCACCCTTACCAAGGGTGTGCTCTACCAGCTGAGCTACATGAGCAAGACATAAGCAACAAACTTGGAGCGGGTAGCGGGAATCGAACCCGCATCATCAGCTTGGAAGGCTGAGGTTCTACCACTGAACTATACCCGCGGAGCTTGCAGCTCACGCTTGAAAACTGGTGGAGGGGGAAGGATTCGAACCTTCGAAGTCTGAGACGTCAGATTTACAGTCTGATCCCTTTGGCCGCTCGGGAACCCCTCCGAGTGAGGCGGCATTCTACAGCCTGCCACCGCGTTGTCAACTGTTTTTCTTTAAAAAACTTGAGCTTAGCTCTTCGACAACGGCTTCCAGTGTTTGACCTTTTCAGGCCGCCCCTGTGAAGCGGGCGCCATTCTATTCAAACTATTGAGGGCTTGCAACGCTTTTACACGGCATTGTTTGTTTTTCCAGTTCCGGGAAGTCCGGGACCAGTTGACGCACCACGGAATCGTCCACCAGGCGCGCGCTTTCTGCGGCTATCTGCGCCCAGTAATCATGCTGCGAGCGAGCAAGTTCGCGCACCAGAGCATCGTAGCCAGCAGATTTCAGACGCTCGACAACACTGTCAGCGGAATCCTTGCGCTGGAAGATCCCGAGGGAAATCCCGTCAGTCAGGTCGCCCTCGGTGATGATGTAGCTATCGATCTTGCGCGCCTGCAGCTCGCGCAGCTGCCACAGCGATGCCTGGCGCGATGCCAGCGGCGGCAGATAAACCCAGTAGTCGACACCTGCCGCGGCATCCACCGTCTGCACTGACGCCTGGACATCCAGGCTCAGCAAGCGCTGGACCAGTTGCCGGGCGCGATCCTCAGCAGGGAAGCTGCCCAGGAAGACACACGCGGACGCAGGAGCAGCCGCCGGCTTTTCTTCTGCCGGACGACGCTGAGGCGCCTCGGCAGACTCACTGAGCAGGCGAATATTCTTCTGCTCAGAGTGAAACAGACTGAGCGGCGCAATCTCCTTCGGGCGAAGCGGCGCCTGCTGCTGGTGCCAGACGTAATAGAAGACATTGAGGGCGAGCAGGAAGAGGAAGAACCAACGCATCGATCAGACTCACTCGATCGGACAGGCAAGCGCCAAGCCGAGAAACACCAGGTCCGGAAGCACGACAGCACGAGCACTCTCATCCTTGACGAGCTCAGCATCACCCCCGGTCAGATAGACAGCGCAGTCATCGCCCAGCAGCTTGTTGGCCAGAGCAATCTGCTCCCGCACAAACCCGCGCAGCATCAGCACGCAACCGCGCTCTACGGCCTCGGACGTTTCCTGGCCTGGCAACAGATTCTGCAGCGCTTCATGAGCCGCCTCATCGTCATAACGAATACGCCGCGTGTGCGTGCGCAACTGGCTGCGCATCAGGGGCATCCCGGGAGCTATATAGCCACCCAGGTGCTTGCCGGCGGCGTCGACCAGATCGGAAGTGACCGCAGTGCCCAGATCTAGCACCAGGCAGCCACGCCCCGCAAGGCAATGGCCCGCCACGAGGGCAAGCCAGCGATCCATCCCGAGGCGCTGATACTCGCGGTAGCCATTCAGCACACCGCTCAGCTCGGTCGCCGGCGCAGCAATCTGCACAGCAATGGGGAATGCGCTTTCCAGGCCAACACGAAGCGCGTCGGTTTCCTGCTCGCTGCGGACGCTGACCATACGGCAATAGCGAATATCGACCACTTCGCTGGCCTGCAATTGCGCAAGCAGCGCCTGATCGGAATCAGCCACGCCACCCGCGACGGTCACCAGGTCGTGCTTTCTGACCACCCGCCACTTGATCAGGCTGTTTCCGCAATCCAACTCAAGAATCATCCGACAACCTCAGACTCAGCTCGCCTCCGCTGTAGCTCTGCTCCTTGCCATCCACCAGGAGACGCAGCGCGCCTCTTTCATCGATGCCAAGGGCACGCCCAACGATATTATTGGCGACAGTGGACAGTGTGACCTGCCGCCCCTGCCATAGATGAAGGGATTCCCACTCCTCGCGACTCGCGGCAAATCCGCGTTCGCGATGACGGGAGAGCGCATGCGCGAGTTGTGACTCCAACGCCTGCAGCAACTCATTGCGATCGACCAGCCTGCCCAGCGCCTCTCGCACCGACGTCCAGGGCTGATCAATGGCGTCAGCCTTGCGCATGTTCACATTGATACCGATACCGATGGCAACGCTGCAGATGTCAGCAGGATCCCCAGTCAACTCCAACAGGATACCGGCGATCTTCTTGCCACCGACGAGGACGTCATTGGGCCATTTCAGGCCGACATCCTTTACGCCCAGCGCCTGGATGGCCTTCGCCACAGCAAGACCAACCACCAGACTCATCCCCTCCAGCTCCTGCGCACCACCGCGCACAGTGATGCCGAGGGTGTAATAAAGGTTGGCGCCGAACGGACTTTCCCACTGCCGCCCTCGCCTCCCCCGCCCAGCGGTCTGGCGCTCACCAAGAATGGCGAACGGCGCCACAGAGCCGGCAGAGAGACGTCTCAGGACCTCAGCGTTGGTGGAGTCGATCGAAAACAGGACATCGAGAGGCCACTGGCCGGAGTCGGACCTGGGCGAGATGATGCTCAGAGGCTCTTCCAGGCGGTAGCCACGGCCGCGCACTCGCTGCACGACCATACCGTAGTCACGCTCAAAACCCTCAAGGCGCTTCCAGACGGCACTGCGACTTACTCCGAGAAGAGCACCCAGCTCCTCTCCGGAATGAAAGCGGCCATCGCTCAGCAGTTTCAGCAAGGTCTGCATATCACCCCCGCAACAGTCAGGCACGCATCATATAGAGGCATGCCTGAATTGCCTACGCAGCAATGGCCCGACTTTTCAGCGCGCAAAAGCAAAACCCCCGGCCAGCGATGCTGACCAGGGGTCTTGGGATAGGAGCTTGACGATGACCTACTCTCACATGGAGAAACTCCACACTACCATCGGCGATGCGTCGTTTCACTACTGAGTTCGG
>NZ_JACVAR010000069.1:0-255 GCF_014851965.1 Pseudomonas sp. PDM22 | reverse complement strand
CTCACGATGCCGCTGGCAACAGCGCCAACGTCGTCGCCGATCATCCGTACGAGGTGAGCATCACCCCGCCGGTGGCTGGCCTGGTCATCAACCCGGTGACCGACGACAACACCCTCAACCTCGCCGAGTCCAAGGTCGACCAGACCATCAGCGGCAAGGCGACCGGCGAGTTCAAGGCCGGCGACACCGTCAGCTTCACCCTCAACGGCACCGACTACAGCGCCAAGGTAGCGGCTGACGGCACCTGGAGCGTGA
>NZ_JACVAR010000068.1:0-255 GCF_014851965.1 Pseudomonas sp. PDM22 | reverse complement strand
CGGCAAGGCGACCGGCGAGTTCAAGGCCGGCGACACCGTCAGCTTCACCCTCAACGGCACCGACTACAGCGCCAAGGTAGCGGCTGACGGCACCTGGAGCGTGAAAGTGGCCGGTGCCGACCTGGCTGCGGAAACCAGCATTGACGCCATCCTGGTGGCCCATGATGAAGCTGGTAATGCCACCGAAGTACCGGGAAGCCGTTCCTACAGCGTGGATCTCACCCCGCCGGTAGCGACCCTGACCATCAACGTGGT
>NZ_JACVAR010000067.1:0-255 GCF_014851965.1 Pseudomonas sp. PDM22 | reverse complement strand
CCGGCACGTCGGGACGGAAGCAGACCTGCTCGTCGTAGGGGATGGCTTCGAATTGCACTTCGAAGCTGCGGTCGCGGGCGGCGCTGCTGTGCAGGCGGACGATCACCGCGCCCGGTGCGAAGTGCTTGTCCACGCCGTCGAGCTTGAGTATCTGCCCGGGTAGCAGCGCGGGGCTGCTGGTGTGGCCGGTCAGGCGCGTGCGTTCGTTGAGGTAGCGTTCGTGGGCGAGGCGCGCGTAAAAGTAGCCGCTCTCGC
>NZ_JACVAR010000066.1:0-255 GCF_014851965.1 Pseudomonas sp. PDM22 | reverse complement strand
TGAATCCGGGAGCAAGCTCCCATCATCCGCTCGACTTGCATGTGTTAGGCCTGCCGCCAGCGTTCAATCTGAGCCATGATCAAACTCTTCAGTTCAATACTGCTTGGGTTTTGAGAAAACCCTAAACCTGGCTCAGCAATCGCATGCTCTATTTAAAGAGCTAAAACTCTCGAATTCACGAGTGTTACTTGCGTTGCTGATAATCAGTCGATCATCAGTCTTACATCACAAGCACCCACACGAATTGCTTGATTC
>NZ_JACVAR010000065.1:0-255 GCF_014851965.1 Pseudomonas sp. PDM22 | reverse complement strand
CGATCACGGTGTACGCGTGATCGGCGACCACGTCGGCCACGTTGCCCGCCGCATCGTGCGCCACCAGGGTGGCGTGGATGCTGGTTTCCGCCGCGAGATCCGCGCCGGCCACCTTCACGCTCCAGCTTCCGTCTGCAGCCACTTTGGCGCTGTAGTCGGTGCCGTTGAGCTTGAAGCTCACCACGTCGCCAGCCTGGAACTCACCCGAGGCCTTGCCGCTGATGGTCTGCTGGGCCTTGGCTTCTTCGGCGTTGA
>NZ_JACVAR010000064.1:0-255 GCF_014851965.1 Pseudomonas sp. PDM22 | reverse complement strand
AAGAAGCCAAGGTCCAGCAGACCATCAGCGGCAAGGCCTCGGGTGAGTTCCAGGCTGGCGACGTGGTGAGCTTCAAGCTCAACGGTACCGACTACAGCGCCAAAGTGGCTGCAGACGGCAGCTGGAGTGTGAAGGTGGCCGGTGCGGACCTCGCAGCGGAAACCAACATCCACGCCACCCTGGTAGCCCACGATGCCGCGGGCAATAGCGCCGATGTACTGGCTGATCATGCCTACACCGTCGTCCTCGTTCCGC
>NZ_JACVAR010000063.1:0-255 GCF_014851965.1 Pseudomonas sp. PDM22 | reverse complement strand
GCGTGGATCTCACCCCGCCGGTAGCGACCCTGACCATCAACGTGGTCGCCGGCGACGACATCGTCAACGCCGAAGAAGCCAAGGTCCAGCAGACCGTCAGCGGCAAGGCCGGTGGCGAGTTCCAGGCGGGCGACGTGGTGAGCTTCAAGCTCAACGGCACCGACTACAGCGCGAAAGTCGCGGCTGACGGTACCTGGAGTGTGAAAGTGGCCGGCGCGGACCTCGCGGCGGAAACCAGCATCCACGCCACCCTGG
>NZ_JACVAR010000062.1:0-255 GCF_014851965.1 Pseudomonas sp. PDM22 | reverse complement strand
CGTGGATGTTGGTTTCCGCTGCGAGGTCCGCACCGGCCACCTTCACGCTCCAGCTGCCGTCTGCCGCGACCTTGGCGCTGTAGTCGGTGCCGTTGAGCTTGAAGCTCACCACGTCACCAGCCGTGAATTCGCCTACGGCCTTGCCATTGATAGTCTGCTGGACCTGCGACTCAGCGAAGTTGACGACGTCGTCGCCCGCCACTACGTCGATGGCCAGGGTCACGCTGCCGGGTACGATGGATACGGTGTAGCCAT
>NZ_JACVAR010000061.1:0-255 GCF_014851965.1 Pseudomonas sp. PDM22 | reverse complement strand
ACTCTCACATGGAGAAACTCCACACTACCATCGGCGATGCGTCGTTTCACTACTGAGTTCGGGATGGGATCAGGTGGTTCCAACGCTCTATGGTCGTCAAGCAATTCTTTATGGACGCTCGTGGCAAATGCACACGCTCATCCAGATTCGGGTATGTGACAGGTAATTTGCGGTTCACACGAACTTTCGGTTCGTTACGTCTTCACCGTACAACACGCAAATTGTTTGGGTGTTATATGGTCAAGCCTCACGGGC
>NZ_JACVAR010000060.1:0-255 GCF_014851965.1 Pseudomonas sp. PDM22 | reverse complement strand
CTGACCATCAATACCGTGGCTGGTGACGACATTGTCAACCTGACCGAGTCGAAGAGCCCGCAGATCATCAGCGGCAAGGCGTCGGGCGAGTTCAAGTCTGGCGACGTGGTGAGCTTCAAGCTCAACGACACCACCTACAGCGCGGCGGTCGACAAGGACGGCAACTGGAGTGTCTCGGTCTCCGGCGCCGATCTGGCCAAGGAAACCAACATCCACGCCACCCTGGTGGCCCATGACACCGCCGGCAACGTCGCC
>NZ_JACVAR010000005.1:0-617379 GCF_014851965.1 Pseudomonas sp. PDM22 | reverse complement strand
GGTTCTGGTAGAGGCGGTACTGGCGGGCGAGGCCCAGCAACGCAAAGCGGGGCACAAAAACCACCTCGTAGCGGGATTCGTCCCGTGACATGGCCAGCAGGGAAAAGCGGCTGATCGTGCCGTACAGGGTGCGCAGTGGCGGAGCGATTGGCGGCGTGTAGCCGGGAATGCCCAACTGTTCGGACGGCGCGCGCAAGCTGAAGCTGGCGTCCTTGCAGAGGAAGGCGTCGGCCGGGAGATCGCGGTGGGTGCTGGTGAATTCGATGCGGTAGGTGAAGGGTTGGCTGAGGGCTTCATCGCCGCTGAAGGCCAGGACATCCAGAGGCGCATCGACGTCCCTGACGCTGAAGGTATGACGGCTGTGGTCGAAGAAGCGGTGGGCGGCATCGATGAGCATGGCGGGCGTCCATTCCAGAGGAATGGTCATCCCACCAGTTAGGCTGTCGCCTTGTCAGTCGGACCAGTCCGTAACGGCCGTCCGATTGGTCGGCATGTATGCCTGCCTATCCTCAGTCCAACCGCTCCGCATAGGTCGTCACCAGGTACGCCACTGCCTCGCTGTCCGCCGGGTTGCGGTAGCTGTGCGGCTGGTCGGCGTAGAACAGGATGGAGTCGCCGGTGCCGAGGAGGAAGCGTTCTTCGTTGACGCTGATTTCCAGCACGCCCTGGGCGACCACCAGGTTTTCCTGGGTACCGGGGGCGTGGCCGGTGGAGTGTTCGGTGGCCAGGCCCTTCAGGCGCAGTTCGTAGAATTCCACCTGGCGCGAGACGTCGAAGGGGAACAGGGCGCGGCTGACGAAGGCGCCGTCGCCGCTGACCAGGCGCTTGCTGTCGCGCGCCGGCAGCAGCGCCACGCCGTCGAAGGCGCGGTCGTCGAGGAAGGCGGCGACCGAGACCTTGAGGCCCTGGGCGATCTTGCTCAGGACCTTGATCGACGGCACGCTGCGGCCGGATTCGATCTGCGCGAGCATGGTACGGCTCACGCCACACAGGCGGGCGAGGCCGTCGAGAGAGAGGTTGCGCTTGGCGCGCAGGCGCAGCAGGTTGCTGGCGACGCGCTCGCCGATGGGATCATCCGACGCGCTGGAGGTATTTTGTGCAGCGTCGAACGCCACGGCGGGCAGGTCCGTGGCGAGCGGCAGGCCCATGGATCAAGCCTCGCGGCGGCCGCTGTCGCGGCTCTGCTGGACGATCTGGAAGGCGTCGTAGCCGGCGCGCTGGGCATACAGCATCCACATCAGCTCGGCCTGGCGGCGGGCCTGACGGCGCGTGCGGTGGCGGGCGAGGTCGATGATGTTGTCGGTGCGGTCCATGGCGGCTCCAGAAGGCTTGCAGACAAGCCGGTTGCGGTGAGTTGGAGCTACCTTAGCCGTGATTCTGTTAGAACCAGAAATACTGAATTAGCATTTGGTAATTACTTATTCGGCTATATCGGGCGTGAAGGAAAATCCGCCTGAACCGCCACGGACACTGCGTCCGGCCGCCAGAATTCCTGGTCGAATTCCACCAGCAAGCCGTCCTCGGCGTAGTTCAGCCGCTCCAGCACCAGGTTGCTGGCGCCGGAGGCCAGTTGCAGCAGCTCGGCGTGGTCGTCGTTGACCGTGCCCAGTCGCAGGTTGAGCGTGCAGCGCGTCTGCACCTTGCCGAAGCGCTCGCGCAGCACGGTGGTCAGCGAGCGATCCAGTCGCGCGTCGAGCAGGTCCGGGCACCAGCTGGCGAGCAGGGTGTTGATCTCCACCAGCACCGGGCGGCCGTCAATCAGCCGGCGGCGGTGCAGGCGGAACACCGGTTCGTCCGGCGATGGCAGGCTCATCCGCGCGGCGAGCCAGGCGCCGGCGCGGCGGCGTTCGGCGCTCAGGCATTCGGTCTGCGGTTCGCGGCCCTGCAGGCGCACGTAGTCCATGAAGCTGACCAGCCGCGTCGGGTCGTAGTCGATGCGCGGCGGGCTGAGGTACCAGCCACGGCGGTTCTCGCGGTAGATCAGCCCCTCGGTTTCCAGTTGCTGCAGCGCCTGGCGCAAGGTCACGCGGGTGCACTCGAAGCGCTCGGCGAGGTCGCGCTCGGGAGGCAGTTTCTGCCCGGCGAGAAAGCGCTTCTGGGCGATGTCCGCGGCCAGCTGGTCGCGGATGCGCGCGTAGTGCGGCGGGATGGCCTGGTAGAGCATGACGGTCCTCAGGAATTGCCGCTGGCCAGCGCCGGAGTGCTGGGTGGTTCGTCGTGCAGTTCGCGCCGCCAGGCCAGCAGGCCGTAGACAGCGAGGCCGACGAAACCGGCGTACAGCCCGGCGGTGAGGTACAGCGCCTTGTAGAGGAATACCCCGGTGTAGAGCACATCGAGGATGATCCACAGCCACCAGCTGGCGACGTACTTGCGCGCGGCCCAGAAGCTCGCCACCAGGCTGAAGGCGGTGAGCGCGGCGTCCAGCCAGGGCAGGGCGGCGTCGGTGTGGGTATGCATGGCCCAGCCCAGGGCCAGGGCGCCAACGGCACCGGCCAGGCAGCTGGAGAGGGCGGTCGCCAGCGGCAGGCGTTCCACGCGAACCTTGCCGTGGTCGCTGCCACCCTGGCTCCACTGCCACCAGCCGTAGAACTGCAGCACCACGAAGACCAGTTGCAGGAGCATGTCGGAGTAGAGCTTCACGCTGAAGAAGATCCACGCGTAGAGCAGCACCGCCACCACGTTCACCGGCCAGCACCAGCGGATGCGCCGGGCCGTGAGCCAGACGCCGAGCACGTTGACGATCACCGCGATGATTTCCAGAGCAGACATTGCCGCTTTCCTCAGAAGTTGACGCTCGCCGTCAGGCGAGCCGTGCGCGGCGCACCCTGGAACAGGTAGCCGTCGCCGAAATATTCACCGACATCGCGCCAGTAGCGCTTGTCGAACAGGTTGTCGACGCTCAGCCGCAGCGTGGTCGGGTAGTCGCCGATCCGTGTGCTGAAGCGCGCGCCGGCGTCATAGACGGTGTAGCCGCCGACCTCCACCGCGCCGTCACGGTCGGCGTACTTGGCGCCGCTGTAGCGCGCCGTGCCCAGCAGCGAGAGCCCCGGCACTTCGGCCAGCGCGTAGTCGGCCTGGAGGCTGGCGCGCAGGCGCGGGACGTTGATCGCCTGGTGGCCTTCGTAGTCGTCCGTGTCGCTGCCCACCACCCGCGAGCGGATGGCTGCGACGCTGCCGCTCAATTGCAGCGCGGAGGTTACCCGGCCACTGGCGGACAACTCCAGCCCGCTGTTCTTCTGCTGGCCCTGCTGCACATAGGTGAAGGTGCCATCGCCGTTGGGCCGGGCGAACTGGTAGGCCTGGTGGATCTGGAACAGCGCGGCGCTCCAGTCGAAGCCGGGCAGTTCCTGCTTGATGCCTAACTCGACCTGGCGCGAAGAGGTGGGCGCCAGGGTATCGCCGGCGTTGCTGGCGAACCAGGGTGCCTCGCCGCCCAGGGACAGGCCCTTGCTGTAGCTGCCGTAGATCGAGATGTCCTCGCGCGGCTTGAAGATCAGCGCGCCATTGGGCAGGAACTCCGAGCGCCGGGTGTGGCGGGTGGTGTCGCCGTCACTGTCGAAGGTGCGTTCGTCCAGACGCACCTGGCGACCGCCGAGCACCAGTTGCCATTGCTCGTTCAGGCTGATGCGGTCGCTGGCGAACAGGCCGTACTGGCGGCTGTCGAGGTGACGGTAGCTGTGGCCGGGCTCGCCATCGAAGGGCTCCACGGCGCCGATGCCGGTGTAGATGTTGCCGGTGCCGACCCATTCGTTGAGTTCGGGGCGGCTGTCCAGTACACGGCGGAAGGCCGAGGTGCCGACAGTCAGCTCGTGGCGCAGCCAGCCGGTGGCGAACTGGCCGTGCAGCGCGGCTTCCAGTTCGTCGTTGCGACGGGTGTCGTCCGGGCTGCGGAAGTCGTAGAGGTCGTAGTCGCCTTCGGGGCTGAAGTAGTTCGGTACGGCCGAGTCGGCGCAGCTGGCGGCGCCGTAACAGCCCCACGGGAAGGCGCTGTAGTCGTCGATCACCACCTTGCTGCGCGAGGCGCTGAGGGTGCCGGTCCAGGCGTCGTCGAAGCGGTACTCGAAGCGCGTGTTGAGGTTCAGCGACTCGATGCGTACCGGGTCGGCCCAGCTCTGGTAGCCGATGCGGTCGTGCGGGTCGATGCCGTGGGGCAGTTCGCTGCCGCCCAGCAGCTGGTAGCCCGGCGCCGAGGGCTGGCGGCGATTCTGGTACTCGGCGTCGAACTGCCAGAGGGCGTTGGGCGAAAGATTCCAGTCCAGTGCCAGGGAGGCGAAATCACGGTTGCCGTCGGTGTGGTCGATGTAGGAACGCAGGTCCTCGTGGGCCAGGTTCACCCGCACGCCGACGGTCTGCTCGGCGTCCAGCCAGGCGCCGACATCAGTGGCCAGGTAGCGGCCACCTTCCGCGTCGGTGCCGAGTGTCACCGAGCGCACGTCCTGTGGCCGCTTGGTGACGTAATTGATTACCCCGCCGGGTTCGGACACGCCGCTCTGCAGGCCGGACAGCCCCTTGAGCACCTCGACCTGTTCCTTGTTTTCCAGCGCCACGTTCTGCTCGCCGGTGATGGTACGGCCGTTGATCTTGTAGCTGCTCGCAGCATTGAGCGAGTAGCCGCGGATCTCGAAGTTCTCGTAGTAGCCCACCGGCGCGTAGGCTTCTCCGGTGGAGGCGTCGTTCTTCAACACGTCGCTGAGCAGGCGCGCCTGCTGGTCCTTGAGCAACGCCTGGTTGAATACCGAGATGGAAGCGGGCGTATCCAGCAGCGGCGCCTCGCCGAAGCCGCCGACCGAGGCGCGGTCGCTGGCGTAGCTCCCGGTGTCCTGGCCGATCACCGTGACGGTATCCAGGGTGGTGGCTTCTTCGGCCTGGCCGGTGCCGCTGGCCAGCAGCACGGCCAGGGTCAGCAGGCTGAGGGGAAATCGCGTGCGCGCGGGGCGCGGCAGGTACTGCATGGAACGCTCCTGAATATTGCCGGGGCGTGCGCCGGGAATGTGCGGGGCAGAACCCCTTCCGCGCGAAACGGATGGCCTTGGATGTGAGACGTGATTGCCCGCGGGCGGGCTGTCAGACCGGAGCTGCTCCGGTGGTCAATGGCAGGGAAGGCTCTGCGGCCCACTCCTGCAGCGAGCCGTCGTAGATCGCGACCCGCGTTTCCCCGGCCAGTGTCAGCGCCAGGGCGAGGGCGGCGGCGGAGATGCCGCCGCCGCAGTACAGCAGCAAGGGTGGTTCAGCCTGACGCAGCCCGGTGAGGGCCTCGCTCAGGGCTGCACCGCGCCGGTAGCAGCCGTCTTCGTCGAACAGGTTGCGCGCCGGCAGGTTGCTGCTGCCGGGGATGTGCCCGCGACGGGCATAACGGGTGACGGCGCTGCCGTCGAACAGGGCGGTGGACAGGGCGCAGACCAGCGTGCCGTGAGCATTGCCGGCCACCACCTTCTCGACGTCGTGACGTTCGATCCAGAAGCCGCTTTGGTACTTCGCCGGGGTCGAAAGCTTCCCGCGTCGGGCAACGACCCCCTCACCTTCTTCCAGGGGGAAGCCGTGAGCGATCCACGCCCGCAGCCCACCATCCAGCACGGCCGCGTCGATGCCCAGGCTGCGCAGCATCCACCAAAGGCGTGCGGCCCAGAAACCATCGGTGCGGTCGTAGATCACGATCAGCGAATCGTCGTGGATGCCCAGCTTCTGCAACGCGTCCAGCGCTGCCCGAGCTTCCGGCAGGGCGAAGCTGAAGGGCGCGTGGGCATCCGCCAGATCGCCCAGCAGGTCGGCATGCCGCGCGCCGCGAATGTGCCCGGCGAGCCAACCGGCGTAGCCGCTCTGTGCGCGGTAGTCGCCGTCGAACTGCGGGGCAGCGAGTTCGACGCTGGCGTCCAGCAGGCACAGGCGCGGGTCGTCCAGCGTGGCGGCGAGCGCCTTGGCGCTGATCAGAATGTCGCTCATCTCAATCCACCTTTGCGGCCAGTTGGCGGATATGGTCCAGCAGGCGCTGGCCTTCGCTGCCGAGGAACCAGCGGGTGTGGCCGATCAGGTAATTGTCGTAGGCCAGCGAAGCGCTTTCGGCCGAACCGAGGATGCCGTGGAAGTAGATGACCTCGGACAGCGCGAAGTCCGCATGCACCAGCGGCAGCAGCGCGGCCAGCGCGAGCAGGTCGTCGCGGCTCAGCGGGCGCACGCTGGAGTAACCCGCCAGCAGTGCGTCCAGCGCTTCGAGGTCGGCCACGGCGGCGCGGCCCTGGTCCAGCTCCAGCCAGGGCACCAGGTTGCGCTCGATGGCGGTGGCCAGGTCGAACAGCGCGAAGCTGCGGTCGCTCAGGCCGAAGTCCAGCACCGAGATCACCTGTGCCTGCGCGCCGTCCTCGCTCCACAGCAGGTTGGAGGCGTGCCAGTCGTTGTGGGTCCACAGCGCCGGCTGGCGCCGCAGGTAGGGCAGCAACTCGCGTTGCAGCGGCAGATGCAACTCGCCCAGGGTTTCTTTCCACGGCCGCGCCTGCAGGTAGTCGGCGAGGGCGGGGGCCTGAGGGAAGGTTGCTTCAATGGCAGCGAGCGGGTCCGCCGCGCCGAACAGGTTCAGGTTGCTGAGCAGCACACCGGCACGCCGCGAGGGGGCATCGAAACCTTCGGCGGCGCGGTGCAGTTTCGCCAGCGCGGCGCCGGCGGCGAAGGCGTGGGCGTTGTGCTGGAAGGGCGTCCAGGACAGCGCGTCGCGGTACAGGTCCTGGCCTTGGGCCTTCTCATGAACCTCATAGGTCCAGCCGTCCCGCTCGATGGCGCTGCGGCCTTGGTCATCGCGCAGTACCCGGGCGACCGGTGCGCCACGGCTGGCCAGGTGATCGAGGAAGGCGTGCTCTTCCGCCAGCCAGTCAGCGCTGCGCACGCTGGGGTGGTGACGTTTGACGAACAGCGTGCCGCTGGCGCTCTCAACCAGCGCAGCAGCGGAGAAGGGGCGGGGGCTGTGCCAGATCAGGCGGGCGTCGCCGCCCGCCTCGGAGAAGTCTGCCAGCACGGCGGCGACTTCCGCTTCGGTCAGCGCCGGCCAGTCGGCCTCCACCGGTTCCAGGCCCATGCCGTGGCTCAGGCGTTTCGTCATGCTGGGCTCTCCCCTTGCCAGGCATTGCTGGTGGCGCCGCGCCAGATTTCCGGGTCGCGCAGCACACCATGGTCATGCAGCCACTGGGCGTAGGGCTGCAGCAGTTCTTCGCGCTGCTCGCCCCAGCGGCCCTGATGCAGCCAGCTGGGCGCGATGCGCCGCAGGGATTCTGCCAGCATCTCGCGGGGAAAGTAGGGAATGGTGCGTTCGTAGACCGGCAATGCGGCGTCCGGCTCGGCCGCCGCGGCGAGGAATCCCTGTGCGGTGACGGCGATAAAGCGCCGGGCGACGTCTGCGTTTGCATCCAGCCAGTCCTCGCGGGCACCCAGCAGGTAGCTGTGGTAGGGCGGCGCGCCGATCTCGTCCACCGGCAGGACGACGCGGCGTTCGTCGGCGATGGAGCTCGGCAGCAGTGCCTCCCAGGCCCAGTAGCCGCCGAAGCTGGCATCGGCGTGGCCGGCGGCCAGGTCTTCCGGGCGCAGCTCGCGGAAGCCGGCATCGACCAGTTGCACCGCGTCCGGGTCACCGCCATCGCGGGATACCAGGTGGCGCACCATGGCCACGCCGCGCGGCGTCGGGTTCAGAGCCAGGCGTTTGCCCTGAAGGTCCCGGGGGCGGCGGATACCGCTGTCGGTGAGGGTCTGGATCGATTCCAGAGCGCGATGGTTGATCGCCGCCACGCCGATCAGCGGCTGACCCAGTTCGCGACGCACCAGCAGGCGATTGCTGGGGAACACGCCGAAAGCAGCAGCGCCGCGCGCCAGGTGGTCCAGGGTGTCGCCGTGGTAGGGGTCGTGCACCACCAGCTCCACGTCCAGCCCCGCGTCGCGGTACCAGCCGCGTTCACGGGCGAGGTAGAAACCGGCCGAGTTGGGCCAGGGATGGAAGTATTCGAGCATGACCCGCAAGGCAAACATGGAACCTATCTCCGATACGGCCAGCGGCCGGCGACTGCGATGGAGCGTATTGAAGAGGAGGACATTTGGTATATACCAATATGAATTTAACTGGTTTTTATAATCATATGGAATAAAAAGACTGTCGGCGGGCTGAGCAGGACCTGCAGGACATGGAAACCACAAGATTCTCGCGAATCGCTCTGGCGCGGGCGTTTCGGGTTATGACCTCATGCGATTTAGATATTTATGGTTATAAGAAGTCGGGGATAAAGTAACGGCTTCATCTAAGGCAGGCTGCAAGCAGGACCCATGAGCCAATCACCCTGGGGCGCGACGCCCGTGCTGACCTTGCCGCAGGGCGAGAAGCAGCCGCTGTCCATTCGCGCCAAGGCGCTGGTGTTCGCCGATCCGCGCTCGCGCCAGTTGCTGGAATTCCTCGACCGCGTCGGCCCCAGCGAGGTACCGGTGCTGATCAACGGCGAGACCGGTACCGGCAAGGAACTGGTTGCGCGCTACATCCACAGTGCCAGCGGGCGCAAGGGCGCCTTTGTCGCGGTGAACTGCGGCGCGATCAACGAGAACCTCGCCGAGAGCGAGCTGTTCGGCCACGAGGCCGGGGCCTTCTCCGGCGCCACCGGGCGCCGTGCCGGCTGGTTCGAGGAGGCCGACGGGGGCACCCTGTTCCTCGACGAGATCGGCGACCTGCCGATGCCGCTGCAGGTGAAGCTGCTACGCGCCTTGCAGGAGCAGGAGATCGTCCGCGTCGGCTCGCGCAAGCCGATCAAGGTGGACATCCGCCTGGTCACCGCCACCAACGTCGACCTCGAGCAGGCGGTGGATGCCGGCAATTTCCGTCTCGACCTGTTCTATCGGATCAATGTCGCCCAGGCCCGCGTGTTGCCGCTGCGCGAGCGTCCGCTGGACATCATGCCGCTGGTGGAGCACTTCCGCCGGCTCTACGCCCAGCGCCTGAAGATTGCCGAGCCGATGTTCTCCGAGGCCGCCGTCAGCGCACTGCTGGACTACGCCTGGCCGGGCAACATCCGCGAGCTGGAGAACGTCGTGCACCTGGCCCTGCTGGTGGCGGGGGAGAAGGTGGTGCGACCCGAGCACCTGAAGTTCTCCGCTGCGCTGTCCGGTCAGCGCATGGGCGCGGGAGCGCCGACCGGACTGCCGCAGGAGATTATCCGCGACCAGTTGCAGCGCCTCTTCGAAGTGCCGGGGGAAACCCTGCTGCATGATCTGGAGGACCTGATCGTCCGCGAGTCCTTCGCCCACTGCGGCTTCAACCAGCTGCGTACCGCCGCGCTGCTGGGCATCAGCCGCAATGCCATGCGCACGCTGCTGGTCAACCACGGCCTGCTCAAGGGCCGCGCCAAGGCCTGATCAGTCGCGGCGGCGCTGGCTGCTGCTGGCCACGGCGGCGTCACGGCGCAGCAGGGGCAGCAGCTCCTCGCCGAGGTGGATCGCTTCTTCCAGGTGCGGATAGCCGGAGAGGATGAAGGTGTCCACGCCCAACTGATGGTACTCCTCGATGCGCTCGGCCACTTCCGCGTAACTGCCCACCAGCGCCGTGCCAGCGCCACCGCGCACCAGGCCGACACCCGCCCAGAGATTCGGTGAGACCTCCAGGTCGCGCACGCTGCGCGCGCGGCCCTGGGTCAGGCTGATCTGCCGCGATTGCCCTACCGACTCATAGGCCGCCAGCTGTTGCTGGGCTCGTTCGATGGCATCGCGGGGAATCTCTTCCAGCAGGCGTCCGACGTGGGCCCAGGCCTGGCGCGAGTCCGCGGCGGCGAACACGTGCAGACGCAGGCCGAAGCGCAGCTCGCGGCCGTGTCCAGAGGCCAGCTCGCGCATGCGCAGGATGCGCTCGCGGATCATCGCTGGCGGCTCGCCCCACATCAGGTAGCTCTGCGCATGGCTGGCGGCGATACGCTCGGCCACCTCCGAAGCACCGCCGAAACAGATGGGCGGCAGCGCGGCTTCGCGGGCGATCGGCACCGGGCTGCCGGTGCGGTAGTGCCGGCCGTGGTGCTCGCGTCCGGCCCAGGTGGCGCGGAACACATCGAGGAATTCGGCGCTGCGGGCATAGCGCTCGTCGTGTTCGAGAAAGTCGCCCAGGGCGCGCTGCTCGAAGCGGCTGGAGCCGCTGACCAGGTGCAGCAGCAGGCGGTTGTCGCTGAGTTGCTGGATAGTGGCGGCCTTGTGCGCGGTGTGCGCGGGCAGTTCGACGCCAGGACGCAGGGTCAGCAGGAACTTCAGCCGGCGTACTTCCTGGACCATCAGCGCGACGATCAGCCAGGGGTCTTCGAAGCCGCTGGCGGTGGGCACCATGATGCCGTCGAAGGCCGCCTGCTCGGTGGCGCGCACCACCTGGCGTAGGTAGTCGAGGGTCGGCGCGCGCTCACCCTGCTGGAACAGGCCGACCTTGGGCAGGCCGCTGCTGGTGAGGTGGTGGCCGTCGCCGTTGGTGGGCAGGAACCAGTCGATCTCGATGCGTTGGCGTTTGGGTTCAGCGACCAATCCGGGTGTCCTTTTCCGCTTCGTTGCGCAGCAGTGGCAGGACCCGTTCGCCGAAGCGCAGGACCTCGCGCACCGCGTTGGGGGCATGCAGGATGATCTGCTCGAGGCCGGCGCCGCGCAGCTCATGCAGGCGGCTGACGATCTGCTTGTAGCTGCCCACCAGCACGGGCGATTCGCCGGGTGCGGGCAACCACAGGTTCGGGTGGATCTCGCTGCGCCGGGCGGGGTGCTCGGCGCGCTCGGCAAGCAATTCGACCACCGTGGCATCGGCGCGGCGGTTGCCCTGGGGCGGCGCGGCTAACGCCTGGGCCTGGCGAGCGGCCTCGTCCCAGGCCTGCTCCTCGCTGTCGCGGGCGATGATCCCGAAGCTGGCGACATGGCCCAGGGAGCGGCCGGCAGCCAGCGCGGCCCGGTTGAGGCGCTCGATGGTTTCGCCCAGCTGCGCGACGCCGTTGCCCTGGACGAAACAGAGGTCCGCGCGGCTGGCGATGCGTTCGGCGCCCAGGGTTTCGTCCAGCAGCAGCGGCGTGGGTGGCAGGTCGCGCAGGCCGAGGCCGGCGTTCTCCAGCTGGAAGTAGCGGCCGTTGTGGTCCAGTGGGGTGGCGGGGGCGTGCAGCAGGCGTTGCAGGATGTCGAGGAACTCGTCGATGCGTTCGTGGCGCTGGTCGCGGTTGAGCACCTCGCCGAAGGCCCGGCGCAGGCTGCCGCGGTCGCTGTCGGGCAGGTGCAGGCGGACCCGTCCGGCGGACAGCGATTGCAGGCTTTGCAGGGTGGCCGCCAGCGCGGCCGGGAGCATGGCTTCCGCCGGCAGGCTCAGGGTCAGCCCGAGCTGCCGGGTATGCGCGCACAAGGCAGCGGCGACCATCAGGCTGTCCGGCTGGCTGGGGCCGCCGGGCAGGTAGAGGTCGTCGAAGCCTGCGTATTCCGCGGCCTGGGCCAGCTGCACCCATTCCGATGGCTGCGCCTGCCAGTCCAGTCCGCGCCGGGTGCCGCTGGCGCAGAGCTTCCAGGCGAAGCGCAGGCTCATCCGGCGACCGCCAGACGCTCGCCGGCGCTCGTCCAGCCCAGCGCCGGGGCGATGTCACGCGCCAGTTGCTCCAGGCGCCGCAATGCCTGGGCCTGGGTGGAACTTTCCGATTGCACCACGGCGATGAAGTAGTCCGCGTAGGGCAGCAGCGATGGGTCGTTGCGCACGCTGGCAATCACCTCCTCGGGATGACCGTGGTGGACGTTGAGCAGGCGCAGGTGGCTTTCCAGGTCGGCGGCTTCGTCGATCAGGCCCTCGCGGATCAGCCTCGGTACGTGCAGCTCGATGTCCGGCGCGAGCTCCGCGCGGGACTGGGTCTTGTCTTCAGCGGGAAACACCGCGCGGACTACACCGATGCGTGGCCGCCGGGTTTCGTCCCGCCAGGCGCCAAGGTAGGCGTCGGCCAGCGGCTTCTGCACCGTCAGCGGATCGTGGGTGGCGGTGCCCAGCAACAGGCCGTTGCCTTGCTCGGCGGCATACACCGCGCCGGCTTCGCTGCCGTGGGAATGCCAGAGCCGCTCCCGCAGACCGGCCGCCGGCGGATGCAGGCGCAACTGCGCTTCACCGGGCAGCGGCGCGCCTAGCAGGGCGGCCTGCAGTGCTCGCTGGGCTTGCTGGAAATCCTCCTGGCGGCGCTGGGCGTCTCGGCCGAAGGCATTGAACATGTCCAGGTTGGCGCCGCCGCTGCCCAGGCCCAGTTGCAGGCGGCCGGCGGACAGTGCGTCGAGCACGGCGGCATCTTCGGCCAGGCGCAGGGCGTCTTCCAGCGGCAGGGTGACGACCGCCGTGCCCAGCTCGATGCGCCGGGTGCGTGCGGCAATATTGGCGAACAGCAGCAGCGGTGAAGGCAGCTGGCCGAAGCCGCCGCTCAGATGGTGCTGGGCGATCCAGCCGCCGTCGAAGCCCAGCGCCTCGGCGAACTCGAACTGCTCCTGCAGGTCGCGGTAGACCTGGCGCGGGTCGCTGCCGAAGGCATGGGTGAGGAAGCCGAGCTTGAACGGCTTCCGGGTTTGCAGTGCGCTCATGCCGGTATCTCCTGTGCGGGTGCGCGCTGCTGGCGCGGTTGCCAGCCCAGCGCGGGGGCGATGTCGCGGGCGACGGTTTCCAGGTGGCGCAGGGCTTCGGCGAAGCCGGTCGAGGTGGTCTGCACCTGGACGATCAATTGGTCATCGGCGCCCAGCGGTGCATCCGCACGCAGTTGCTCGGCGATCTTCGCCGGGTCGCCGTGCAGCACGCCGAGGGCGTCGAGCACCGCTTCGAAGCCCTGTGCCGGGTCCGCGTGGCCAATGCCGATGCGGCGCTGGCGTTCGACGTAGGTGAGGATGTCCTGGCGCAGGGTCGAGCCGGCTGCGGCAGCGTCGGCACCGGGGAAGACTGCGCGAACCAGGGCAACGCGGGGCGTTCCGGCGTGGGTGGGATTCCACGCCTGGCGGTAGCGTTCGATCACCAGCGAGCGCGGCTCGGCACCGGCGTTGGGGTTGGGCGCGAGGATCAGCCCGTTGCCGCGCGTGGCGACCTGTTCGACGCGGGACGTCGCCTCCCACAAGCGTTGTTCAAGGCCATTGGCGGCGGGGCGCAGCACGCGCCCTTCGGCATTCAGCGGCTCGCCGGCCAGGGCCTGGCGTAGACGCTCCAGGCGCTGGTCGTACTGCGCGTGGCGGCCTTCCAGGCTCTGGCCGAAGGCGGCGAAGCTGTCGGGGTCGAAGCCGGCGCCCAGGCCCAGTTGCAGACGGCCCTGGCTGATCAGGTCGAGCACCGAGGCGTCCTCGGCCAGGCGCAGGGCATTTTCCTGGTTGAGCACCACGATGCCGGTGCCCAGCTGGATGTTCCGGGTGCGCTCGGCTGCCGCGCCGAGCAGCACCAGCGGCGAGGGCAGGCGGCCGTTCTCGCTGGCGAAGTGGTGCTGGGCCAGCCAGCCGCTGTCGAAGCCCAGCTCCTCGGCGGCCTCGAACAGTTCCAGGGTCTGCTGGTACAGGCGCGGCTCGAACTGCGGGGCGTATACGCGGTTGAGGAAGCCCAGGCGGAAGCTGCGGTGGGGAGTACGGCGGGTCATGGTTCTTGCTCCGTGAGGTCGGCCTGGCCCAGCAACGGCTTCAGCGCGGCGTCGAGGCGCCCGCTGTCGGCCGGTGCACCGGGCAGGGCGCTGAATGGGCTGAGGGTGAGGTAGCCCCTGGCGACCCACACCGCTTCGTCCTCGGCGTTGCTGGCGTCCGGCGGCGGCGACCAGGCGAAGCCGATGCCCGGCTTGCCCGCCAGCTTCGCGTCGAGCTTGCCGAGGTCCTCGGTGTAGAGGGCGTGGAAGGGCACGTAGCTGCCGATGCGGGTCAGTCGCGCGCCCTGGAGTTTTTCCAGCGGCGGCAGGTTGAGGTTCAGGCCTACGCCCCTGGGCAGCAGCGCGCCATTGGCTTGTCGGTGCTTGTCCAGCGCGTCCACCAGGCGGGTGACGATGGCGGCGATGCGCGGGCTGTCCTGCTCCTTCAGGTCGGCGCTGACGGCCAGGGCGGGCACGCCGGAGAGCACCGCGACGCTGGCGGCGTTGAAGGTGCCCGAGGCGCTGTTGAGGGCGCCGAGGTTGTTGCCGGGGTTGGGCCCGACTATGACCAGGTCCGGGTGCGGCAAGACCTTCTCCAGCCCCAGCAGCACGGCCATGACCGGCGTGCCGCTGATGCGGATATCCACCTGCTGGCCGGCGCAGCGGGCGCTTTCGCAGAGGCCCTTCTCGGTGGTGGTGAGGTAGTAGCTGTCGGGATAGGCCGGATCGTCATCACGGCCGACCTGTGTCTCGCGCCCGAAGAAGAAGGCACCGCCACGCGCGCTCTGGTCGCTGTAGGGCGCGGCTATGCGCACCGTGTGCCCGTCGGCCTTCAGCGAGGTGTACAGCGCGCGGATGTTCGGGTGGCGGTAGCCGTCATCGTTGCTGAGCAGGATGTTCAGCGCGAACGCCGGCTGCGCAAGAGCGCAGCCGGCAGCTAGCAGCAGGGGCGCCAGCCTCATGCCGCGCTCCCGGCGAAACGGTTGGCCGGACGCACCAGGCCGAGGTTCTCGCGCAGGGTTGCGCCTTCGTATTCGCGGCGCAGCAGGCCGCGCTCCTGCAGCAGCGGCACCACCTCGTCGACGAACACCTCGATGCCGCCCGGCAGGTACGGGAAGAACACGTTGAAGCCATCGCAGGCGCGGGCCTGGAACCAGGCATCGAAGGTATCGGCGATGTCTTCGGCGGTGCCGATCACCGGGTTGCCGCCGGCCAGGCGCAGGTACAGCTGACGGATCGTCAGGCCTTCGTTGCGCGCCAGTTCCAGCACCTTGTCGCGGCGGCTGCCGCGCTGGCCGACCGGGGTTTCCGGCAGCGGGCCGTCGAGGTCATGGGCGGAGAGGTCGATGTCCTCGCCGAGGGTGTCGGCCAGCAGGCGCAAGCCGAGCACCGGGTCCACCAGGCTCTGGAATTCCTCGAACAGCTCGCGGGCCTCTTCGCGGGTGCGGCCGATGAAGGGGGTGACGCCGGGGAGGATCTTGATGCCGTCCGGGTCGCGGCCCAGCGCGGCGGCGCGTTGCTTCACGTCGCTGTAGAAGGCCTGGGCGGCGGGAATGGTCTCGGCCATGGCGAAGATGACTTCCGCCACGCGCGCGGCCAGCGCCTTGCCGGCATCCGAGGCGCCGGCCTGCACCAGCACCGGGTGGCCCTGCGGCGGGCGCGCCACGTTGAGCGGCCCACGCACCGAGAAGTACTCGCCCTTGTGGTCGAGCACGTGCAGCTTGGCCGGGTCGAAGTACTGTCCACTGGCCTTGTCGCGCAGGAAGGCGTCGTCCTCCCAGCTGTCCCACAGGCCCTTGACCACGTCGTGGAACTCTTCGGCGCGACGGTAGCGCTCGGCGTGGTCGATGTGGGCTTCGCGGCCGAAGTTCCAGGCCTCGTCGGAGACCACCGAGGTCACCAGGTTCCAGGCGGCGCGGCCCTTGGACAGGTAGTCGAGCGAGGCGAACTTGCGGGCGATGTGGTACGGCTCGTTGTAGCTGGTGGTGGCGGTGGCGATCAGGCCGATGCGGCTGGTGACGGCGGCCAGCGCGGCCATTAGGGTCAGCGGCTCGAAGTGCTCGCCGCGCGCGGTGCGGCTCAGGGCGTCGAGGTGGTGGCCCCAGAGGGCGACCACGTCGGCGACGAACAGCGCGTCGAAACGGCCGCGCTCGGCGGTCTGCGCAACCTGCTTGAAGTAGTCGAAATCCAGGCTGGCGTCGGCCTGTGCCTTGGGGTGGCGCCAGGCGGCGACGTGGTGGCCGCTGTTGGCGAGGAAGGCGCCGAGCTTGAGCTGGTCGGTGCGGCGGGTCATGTCTTGTCTCCCGTTCGGGCGGGCACCACCTGGGCGCCCGCCGGCTTGTGCCAGGTCAGAAGTTGTAGGCCAGGCCCGTGTACCAGTAGCCGCCGGTGGTGCCGTAGGGCGAGAAGTTGCCGTACGGGAAGGCGCCGGAGGTGCTGGGCAGGTTGGTGCGGTCGGGGTAGACGTTGAACAGGTTGTTCGCCCCGGCGGTGAGGGTCAGGTTGCGGGTCAGGTGGTAGTCGACGTTGAGGTCGGTGATCCACTGCGGGTCGAAGGTACGGTCGTAGACCTCGGCGGTGCCGTACTGGGTGTACTCGCCGTAGCGGGTCAGGTTCAGGCTCACGTCGAACTGGCCGATGCTCCAGTCGGCGCCCAGCAGCAGGCGCGATTCGGGCTGGCCGTGCTTGAGGTTGCCCTGGCGCTGGCGGTCGTAGCCGCCGTCCGGGCCGAGGGCGGACTGGGCCACGGAGGAGGCGTGGATCTTGTCGATCTCGGTGGTGTTCCAGTTGAAGCCGGCGTTGTAGCGGATGCTGCCGTAGGCGCCCAGCTCCTGGCGGTAGTCGCCGACGATGTCGACGCCGCGGGTGGTGGTGTCCAGCGCGTTGGTGAAATAGGTGACGTACTGGTTGGGGTTGAGGCCGGCGCCGGCGAGGATGTCCTGGATCGCCTGGGTGCCGCCCAGGTAGCCGGTCTGGGCGATGCGGTCGCGGATCTTGATCTGGTACGCGTCGATGGTCAGGCTGCTGGCCGGGGTCGGCTGCAGGGTCAGGCCGACGCTGTAGTTGGTGGACTTCTCCGGGCTCAGGGTAGATGCGCCCAGAGCCTGGGCCACGTCCGAACTCACCGCGACGTTGCGGTAGTCGATCAGGTTGCCGTTGACGCTGCTCTGCGAGGTGGAGCTGTAGATCTGCTGGGCCAGCGAGGGCGCGCGGAAGCCGGTGCTGGCGGTACCGCGCAGGGCCAGGATCGGGGTCAGCTGGTAGCGGGTGGAGAGCTTGCCGTTGGTGGTCACGCCCGAGCCGTCGTTGTAGTGCTCGTAGCGCCCGGCGAGGTCGACGTGCCACTTGTCGGTGAAGTCCTGGCCGATCTCGCCGTAGCCGGCGTAGCTGGTGCGGCCCTTGGAGGCGGCGTCAGCCGGGGTGGTGCCGGCGCCGGAGATGGTGCCGGGGGCGATCAGCGCGCCGTTGGCGCCGTACTGGTAGTCGCCATAGCCGTAGGAGGCGTACTCGCCCTTGCCGATCTTGTAGTTCTCGTAGCGGTGCTCCAGGCCCCAGGAAATCTGCGTGGGCTTGGCCAGGCCGAGGTCGAAGGCGCGGGTCAGGTCGAGGTTGCTGGTCCACTGGCTGAAGGTCTTCACGCCGGTGTCGACGTTGGTCGGCGAGTCCGCGCCGTAGCTGAGGTTGTAGGTATCGGTCAGCGTGGCGCGGGCGTGGTCCTGGCCGTAAGTGGTGGACAGGTCGTAGTCCCAGCCGGCCGCTTCGCCCTTGCCGCCAAAGGCGAACTGGAAGTCGTTCTCGATGAACCGCAGGTTGTCCTCGATGCCCTCGGGGTAGGGCGTCGGGATGCCGTTGAAGCTCGCCGGCTGGTGGAACGCCAGCGGCTTGGACGACTCGCGGTTGGTGTAGGTGGAGAAGGAATACAGGGTCAGCGCGTCGTTCACCGGCAGCTCGGCGTTGTAGCCCAGGCTGAAGTTCTCCACCTTCGGCAGGCCGGTGCCGTAGTAGGTGTGCTGCAGGCTGGTGTTGCCGGCGGAGTCGGTATAGGGCGCGTTGTCGGAGCGGTCGGAGACGTTCTGGTGCTTGTAGTCCAGGGCGAAGTTGACGAAGCCCTCGTTGCCCAGTTCGAAGCCGATGTTGCCGCTCTGCCGGGCGGTCTCGCCGTCGCCGTTCTCGTAGTTCTGGCCGTAGGTGCTGGCCAGGCGGCCGCCGTGGTCGGTCTGCTTGAGCACCACGTTGATCACCCCGCCGATGGCATCGGAGCCGTACTGCGCGGAGGCGCCGTCACGCAGGACTTCGACGTGGTCCACCAGGGCGGTGGGGATCATGTCCAGGTCCACCGGCTGCGAGCCGGAGTTCAGGTAGGTGCCGTTGTTGAGCAGGGCGCTGTTGTGCCGGCGCTTGCCGTTGACCAGCACCAGCACCTGGTCGCCGTTGAGGCCGCGCAGGCTGATCGGGCGGACCACGGAGGTAGAGCCGAAGCCGGACGAGGCGGGCAGGTTCAACGAGGGCAGAGCGCGGCTCAGGGCGCGGGTCAGGTCGCCCTGGCCGGTGGCTTCCAGCTGCTTGCTGGAGATGACGTCCACCGGTGCCGGGCTGTCGGCCAGGGTGCGCGCCTGGCCACGGTTGCCGACCACCACCACGGTGCTCAGGCGGTTGTCGGTGGTGCTGCCGTTGGCGCTGGCATCGGCATCGGCGGCGCGCGCCGGCAACGCCTGGGTAACGGCGAGGAACAGAAGGCTATGGGTGAACAGCGTGCGGGCGGTCGATGCGCTCCGGGCACGGGTGACTGCGGTCATGGTTACGCTCCAAGGTTTGCTCCCGGCTGGCGCCCGTCTGGGTGGCCGCTGCGGGTTATCGTGTCGACGGCATCGGGGCCGCGTTGGCGAACGGCTTGTTGCTGGGAGGGACTGGTCGCGTTCAGTCGGAAGGCAGGCTCAAGCTCATGGCGGTGACTAGGCAAGCGCTGTGCCAGTCTGGAAAGGCCTTGTCTTTCAGTGGTTTGCCGGTAGCGCTGGTAATTCCCTGCTGGGTTTGCAGCAGCGCCGACCCAGGCTGTTGCTTTTCATCCAGCCGCTGGTGAGGCGCAGGTCCCGGGCGGCGCGATGCTGCATTTGCAGCAAGGGCCACGCAGGCAGGTTCGAGCCTTCACCGTGGTGCTGGCACAGGCCTTGCTCCGGCGCTGCTTTCACTTATCTGCCTGGAGAGACGCATGCCCAGACCCGGCCCGCGCAACCTGATCACCGATATCCCCGGCCTGCTGGTCGGCCATGCCACCGATGAACGTGTGCGCACCGGCGTCACCGTGCTGCGCCCGAATGGCGTGTGGACGGCCAGCGTCGATATTCGCGGCGGCGGCCCCGGCGGGCGCGAGTCCGCTGCGCTGGAGCCGGAGAACATGGTGGGACAGCTGCATGCGCTGGTGTTTTCCGGCGGCTCGGTGTTCGGTCTGGGTGCGGCGGATGGCGTGAGTGCGGAGCTCTCCGCGCGGGATATCGGCCTGCACCTGAAGGCCGGCGCGCCGGCCATTCCCATCGTGCCGGCGGCCGTGCTGCATGACCTCGCCAATGGCGGCGACAAGGGCTGGGGTATCGATCCGCCATACCGCGAGCTGGGCCGCGAGGCGCTGGCCAACCTGGATGTGGAGTTCGCCCTGGGCGCGGTAGGTGCCGGGCGCGGTGCCATGGCCGGTGTGCTGCCCGGCGGGCTGGGTTCGGCTTCGCTGGACCTGGGCGATGGCCTGGTGGTGGGGGCGCTGGTGGTGGCCAATCCCATCGGCAGTGTCTACATGCCCGACGGCAAGACCTTCTGGGCCTGGCCCTGGGAGCAGGGCGGCGAATTCGGTGGGCGCGTACCGGCAGAGCGGATGGACTGCAGCGAGCCGATGCCGGAGCTCTCACGGCTCGATTCCATGGGCCGCTTGCAGGCCGGCGCCAACACCACGCTGGCGGTGGTGGCGTGCAATGCGCGGTTGACCACCGCCGAGTGCAAGCGCCTGGCGATCATGGCCCAGGATGGCATCGCCCGCGCGGTGCGCCCGGCGCACCTGCCGTTCGACGGCGACAGCCTGTTCGCCATGGCGTCCGGCGATGTCGAGCTGGTGGATGGCCAGCGCCGTCAGGTGGAGCTGTCGCGTATCGCCTCGGCGGCTGCCGACTGCGTGGCGCGGGCCATTGCCCGTGGCGTGTACCTGGCCCGTTCCCTGTAGGAACGGGCAATGCCCGCGATCGCGCCCACGGGCGCTCAGTGGCTGGGCAAGTGCGGATTATCGCCCAGTGCTCGCGCCACCCGGCGGGCCGCGCGTGCGGCTTCCTGGGGGAGGCCGAGGGCGCCATAGACCCGCTCGAGATGGCGGTTGCCGGGCACATCCTGGGCGTCGTAGCGGCGCCGCAGTTCCAGTGCCTGTTGCGCCGCCAGCCATTCCCCGGCGCGCAGTTGCGCATCCAGTTCGATCAGTGCGAACAGGTCTCGCTGGGCGTGGCTGCCGCCGATCTCGCCCAGGCGCGGCAAAGCCTGGCCCAGTCGTCGCGCCGCCAGTGCGTACTCGCCACGGGCATGGGCGTACAGGCCTTCCGCGGCGGGCAGTGTCACGTCGGCCCACGCCGCGCGGCTGAACTCCGGTGACTGGCGTGCCTGCTGCCGCAGTGCCTCGAGCAATTCGGCGGCTTCGTCCTGCCCGGCGCGGGCCAGGCCATAGAGGTATTGCAGGCTGAGGAAGGGCTGTACGACATCCGCCCGGCGTTCGCGCAGGTAGGGCGCCAGTGCTTCCCAGCGCGGGCCGACATCGATGCCGGCAAACTCCAGGCGGGCCAGCAGCGAGACCGCGCCGATCTGGTCCTGGGAGTACTCGGGGAAGATGCCCCAGACGTGCCGGTCGTAGATTTCCAGCACGCGCTGCTGGTTGCCGCGCGCCAGGTGAAACAGCGCCAGGTGCCACCAGTTGTGGGTGTACATGAAGGAGTTGAGGCCCTGCCAGCCGGCGCTGGCTTCCTCGAGAAACTGCGTGCCTTCCTCGATGTGGCCACGGGTCAGCAGCACGTGGGCGAGGGCGTGTTGCGCCCAGGGCTCGCCGGGCAGCAACTGCAGGGCATAGCGCGCCGCCGCTTCGGCTTCCTCCAGCAGGTGACACTGCTCGTAGGCGAAGGCCAGCATGCCGTAGGCCTGGGGTACATCCTCGGCGCCTTTCACGGCTTTCAGGGCGATGCGCAGCATGGCCGGCGAGTTGCCGCGGTTGAACTCGAAGTACTGGTTGAGCTTGGCGGCCAGCAGGTCGCGCGGTTGCTCGTCGAGCAGCAGCTCGCTCAGACGCAGCGCCTCGGGCAGGTCGTCAGCGCTCCAGGCGGCGAGCAGCGCGGTGTAGCGTTCGGCGCGGGGAATGCCGGGGCCGGCGGCCCAGGCCCGTTGCAGGTAGCGTGCGGCGAGGCTGGGCGCCTGTGGCGATTCGGCGAACATCATCAGCAGGCCGGCGAAGGCGTTGGCCAGCACCGAGGCCGGGTCTGCGTCGGCACCGGCGAGGATGTTTTCCGCGCGGGTCTGGTAGGCGAGTACACCGCCGGTGAAATCATCGATGGCCTGGCGGGTTTCCGCGCGCTCGCTGTCGATGGGGTTGCCGAGATAGTCCTGGGTCATGCGCTGCTGCTCCAAGTAGAAGATGCAGGCTAGTCGCAAAGCCTGTGCCAGTCGCGCAGGCCATGCCGTGCGTGGGGCTGCGCAGCAGCGGCTGCTGCTTTTCAGGCAATGCGCCGGCGGCACTGTGTGATTTGCACCAGCGGCCCTCGCGCCAAGGCGCCGCAAACCCCGTAGCGGCGGGCCTGCAGGGCCATGGCACAGCGCTTGCTCAAGCCCCTGGCAAAGCCGATTTGCGGCGCTGATCCTGCAGGAGCTTCCATGCCCAGTCCCACTTTCCGCCTCGCGTCACGGCGCCCACGTCACGCCCGGCTGCTTGCCGGCCTGCTGGCGGCCGGCCTGGCCATGGCGGGCGCCGCCGTGGCGGAGCCGACCCGCGGCGGCCAGCTCGACCTGGTGGCGCAGCCCGAGCCGCCATCGCTGTCCCACGCGGTGGTCAGCCACGTCGCGACCCAGTACGTCGGCGGCAAGATCCTCGAAGGGCTGATCACCTTCGACACCGACCTCAAGCCGCAGCCGGTGCTGGCCCGCAGCTGGACGGTATCGCCGGACGGCATGACCTACACCTTCGACCTGCAGCCCGGCGTGAAATGGCATGACGGCCAACCCTTCAGCGCCGATGACGTGGTGTTCAGCTTCCAGGATTTCTACCCGGAGGTGGACAAGCGCATGGCGAGCATCTTCGGCGAGTACGTGCAAAGCGTGCAGGCCAAAGGCGCCGATCAGGTGGTGTTCCAGCTGAAGAAACCCTTCTCGCCACTGCTGTCGGCGCTGGGCAGCGGCCTGCGGCCCATCGTGCCCAAACACCTGTACGCCGGCACCGACTTCCGTAGCAACCCATACAACCTCAAGCCTGTCGGAACCGGCCCGTTCGTGTTCCAGGAGTGGAAGCGCGGCGCGTACATCCGCCTGGCGCGCAACCCGGATTACTGGCACAAGGGCCTGCCGTACCTTGACGGTATCGTCTATCACGTCATTCCCGACGCAGCCGCCCGCGCGGCCGCCTTCGAACGTGGCGAGGTACAGGTGCTGCGCAGCGGCGATGCCGATTACGCCGACCTCAAGCGCCTTTCTCAGTTGCCGGGCGTCGAGGCGTCGGAGAAGGGATACGAGCTGTATCCAGGGCTGGCCTTCCTGCAGATCAACACCCGCAAGCCGGGCCTGGACAATCCCAAGGTACGCCAGGCGATCCTCTATTCGCTGAACCGCCAGTTCATCGTCGACAACATCTTCTTCGGCACCGGCCGCGTGGCCGCCGGGCCTTTCCTCGGCGCCTTCCACGACCCGAAACTGCCGCAGTACGGCTATGACCCGGCCAGGGCCAAGGCGCTGATCGCCGAGTCCGGCGTGGAGATCAGCAAGCTGCGCGTGCGCCTGCTCAACGGCGAGAAGGGCGGCGCCTGGGAGCGTCTGGCCGAGTACACCAAGCAGGCGCTGCAGCCGCTGGGCATCAAGGTGCAGGTGGCGACCTCCGATGCGGCCACCTGGTACCAGCGGGCCAGCGACTGGGACTTCGACCTGACCTACAACTTCATCTTCCAGATCGGCGATCCCTACCTGACCACCGCCTACCTGTACCGCACCGACTACATCCTCAAGACCTCACCCTTCGCCAATATCACCGGCTACAGCGATGCCGCCGCGGACGCGCTCTGGCAGCGTGTCGCCAATACGCCCGAGGGCCCCGGACGCCAGACCGTGTACGGCGAGCTGGAGCGCAAGCTCAACGATGACCTGCCGATCGCGCCGATCTTCGAGATGCGCTTCCCCACGCTCTACCAGCAGCGCGTGCACAACCTGATCCGCAGTGCCACCAGCCTCAATGACAGCTACGCCGAGGTCTACCTGGAGCCCGCCAAGCAATGAATGTGCTGCTGTACGCCGGCGCGCGCCTGGGGCGTGCGCTGGCCCTGATAGTCGCAGTACTGGTCGGTGCCTTCCTGCTGCTGCGCCTCGCGCCGGGCGACCCTGCGCTGCTGATGGCGGGCGAGGCGGGCAGCGATGACGCCGACTACATCGCCCGGCTGCGCGGCGAGATGGGCCTCGACCTGCCGCTGCCCGTGCAACTGTGGCGCTACCTTGCACAGATTGCCCACCTCGACCTGGGCTACTCCTACCGCAACCAGGAAAGCGTCTGGCAACTGATCGCCGAGCGCCTGCCAGCGACGTTGCTGCTGATGGGTTCGGCCTTCGCCGTGTCACTGACCTTGGGCGTCGCTCTTGGTGTGCTGGCTGCACGCAGCCAGCAGGGCAGTGGCCGCCTCGACCGCTTCATTGGCCGCGCCGTCTGGGTGCTGTTCGCCACGCCGCCGTTCTGGCTGGCGCTGCTGCTGGTGCTGCTGTTCTCCGTGCAGCTGGGCTGGCTGCCGGCCTTCGGCATGCAGAGCGTTGGCGCGGACCTGAGCGGCTGGGACTGGTGGGCGGATCGCCTCGGCCACCTGCTGCTGCCGTGCCTGTCGCTGAGCTTCCTGTCGCTGGCGATGTACGTCCACCTGACCCGCAGCGCCATGCTCGACATCCTGCCCCAGGAACACGTGCGCCTGGCCCGCGCCAAGGGGCTGGGCGAAGGGCGCATCCTGCTCGCCCACGTGCTGCGCAATGCGCTGGTGCCGGTGGTGACCTTCGCTGGCCTGCAGCTCGGCCAACTCGCCAGCGGTGCGCTGCTGATCGAGGTGGTCTACGCCTGGCCGGGTATCGGCCGGCTGCTCTACGACGCGCTCAGCCAGCGCGACTACGCACTGCTGCTGGGGGTATTCCTGGTGATCTCCTGCCTGGTGGTGGCGTTCAACTTCCTCACCGATCTGCTCTGCCGCCTGCTCGACCCGCGCATCGGCGCGGCGGGAGAGGTGCGATGAGCCTGCGCCGCGCGTTCTACCGCCCCGGTGCATTGCTCGCTGCCGGTTTTCTGATCCTGCTGGCAGCGGCGGCCATCCTCGCGCCCTGGCTGTGCTCGGCCTCGCCCTGGGAGATGCTGGCGCGGCCGCTGATCCCGCCATTGCGCGACGCCAGCCACTGGCTGGGCACCGACATGCTCGGCCGTGACATCGCCACCGGGCTGCTCTACGGCGCGCGCACCTCGCTGACCGTCGGGCTGCTGGCGACGCTGGCGACCCTGTTGCCGGCTCTGCTGGTCGGCGCCACGGCCGGCTACTTCGGCGGCTGGATCGACGAGCTGCTGATGCGTATTGCCGAGTGCTTCCAGATCATCCCGCAGCTCGTTCTGGCGGTGGTGCTGGTGACGCTGATGGAGCCTTCGGTGGGCTCGGTGGTACTGGCCCTGGCACTGGTAGCCTGGCCGCCAGTGGCGCGGCTGGTGCGCAGCGAATTCATGAGCCTGCGTCAGCGCGAATTCGTCCAGGCGGCGCTGGTACTTGGCCAGCGGCCGGCGCGCATCGTCTTCGTGCAGATCCTGCCCAACGCGCTGTCGCCGCTGCTGGTGAGCCTGACCTTCATCCTTGCCGCCGCCATCCTCACCGAAGCCGCGCTGGCCTTCCTCGGCCTGGGCGATCCCGAGGCGATGAGCTGGGGCTACATGATCAATGCCTCGCGCAATCTGCTGCGCGAGGCCCCTGCGATGAGCCTGCTGCCGGGCGTGGCGATCCTGCTCACGGTGCTGTCCGTGCAGCGTGTCGGCGAGGCGCTGCGCGAAGCCGTGCAGGCGCCTGGAAACCAGGGAGGACGCCCATGAGCGAGAAACTGCTGGAGGTGCGTGACCTGCGCATCGATCTGCCGGCGGGCGGCGACCGTGCCAGTGCGGTCAGCGACCTGTCCGTCGACCTGGCGGCCGGTGAAGTGCTTTGCGTGGTCGGTGAGTCCGGCTCGGGCAAGTCGATGCTCGCCAATGCCATCCTGCGCCTGCTGCCGGGGCACCTGAGGCCGGTGGAAGGCAGCATCCGCTTTCGCGGCGAGGACCTCGCCGGGCGCAGCGAGGAGGGCATGCGCGAGCTGCGCGGCAAGGACATCGCCATGGTCTTCCAGGAGCCCATGAGCGCGCTCAACCCGTTGATGAGCATCGGCCGGCAGATCGACGAAAGCCTGCGTGCCCATGGCGTTGCGCAGGCTGCGAAGCGGCGCGAGCGGGTGCTTGACCTGCTCGGCTACGTCGGCCTGCCCGAGCCGGCGAGTCTCTACCATGCCTATCCCTTCCAGCTCTCCGGCGGCCAGCGCCAGCGGGTGGTGATCGCCATCGCCCTGGCGCTGGAGCCGGCGCTGCTGATCGCCGACGAACCGACCTCGGCACTGGACGTCAGCACCCAGGCGCAGGTCCTCGAATTGCTGCGGCGCATCCGCCGCGAGAAGGGCATGGCGGTGCTGCTGATCACCCACGATTTCGCCGTGGTGGAGGCCATTGCCGACCGCGTGCTGGTGATGGAAAAGGGCCGCGTGGTGGAACAGGGCGCACTGCGCCAGGTGCTGGATGCACCGCAGCATCCCTATACCCGCCAGCTGCTGGCGGCGCTGCATCAAGGACCGCGCGGCCCGCGCCGCTTCGATGCGGACGCCGCGCCGTTGCTGGAGGTGGCTGGCCTGCACAAGCACTACGAGTGCCGCCAGGGTTTCTGGCGGCGGCGCCGCGTTGCTGCATTGGCCGACGCCTCGTTCAGCCTGCGTCCGGGTGAGTGCCTGGGCATCGTTGGCGAGTCCGGCTCGGGCAAGACCACCCTGGGCCGCGCGCTGGTGCGCCTGCTGAGACCGGACGGCGGGCAGATCCTGCTGCGGGGGCAGGACCTGGCGTCATTGTCCCAGCGCCGGCTGCGTCCGCTGCGCCAACAGGTGCAGATGGTCTTCCAGGACCCGTTCGCCTCGCTCAATCCGCGCCAGCGTGTCGGGCGGCAGATCATGGCCGGACCGCTGGCCCATGGTGTTTCCGCCGCCGAGGCGGAGCGCCGCGCGCGGGAGTTGCTGCAGCAGGTCGGCCTGCCGGAAGCTGCCTTCGAGCGTTACCCGCGGGACTTCTCTGGCGGCCAGCGGCAGCGTATCGGCATCGCCCGTGCGCTGGCCCTGCAGCCCAAGGTGCTGGTGGCCGACGAATGCGTCTCGGCGCTGGATGCACTGGTGCAGCAGCAGGTGCTGGAGCTGCTGGAAAGACTCCAGCGCGAACTGGGCCTGAGCCTGGTCTTCATCACCCATGACCTGCAGGTGGCCGCGCGCCTGTGCGATCGCATCGCGGTCATGCAGGGCGGGCACATCGTCGAGCTGGGTGAGGCGCAGCAGGTATTGCGCGCCCCGCAACATGACTACACACGCCGGCTGCTGGCCGCGCATCCGTTGCGCGAAGTGGAGGAGCCCGCATGACGGCGCCGCGACAGATGGCGCTGGGCGCTTTCCTCATGGCCACCGGGCATCACCTGGCCGGTTGGCGGCATCCCCGTGCGCACGCTGCTGGCGGGCTGGATGTGGCGCACTACCAGGCGCTGGCGCGGACTGCCGAGCGTGGCTGCTTCGATGCGATCTTCCTCTCCGACACCCTCGCCATGTTGCCCGGCCGGCTGGATGCGCTGAGCCGCATGGCGCGCACCGAACATTTCGAACCGCTGACGCTGCTGGCGCATCTGGCTGTCAGCACCCGGCGCATCGGGCTGGTGGCCACCGTCACGTCCTCGTACAACGATGCGGCGAACGTGGCGGATACCTTCGCCACCCTGGAATCCCTCAGCGGCGGCCGCAGCGGCTGGAACCTGGTGACCTCGAGCAACGCCGAGGAAGCCGGCAACTTCGGCCGCGACCGGCACTTCGAACACGCCTGCCGCTATCGCATGGCGGAGGACTTCCTCCTGCGCGTGCGCGAGCGCTGGACCGCCCGTGGCGTGGCGCCGGTACAGGTGCTGGCGGGCGCGTCGGAAGCTGGCAAGGAGCTGGCGGCGCAGCATGCGGAAGTGCTCTTCACGGCGCAGCCGGAATTGACCGGTGCGCAGGCTTTCTACCGCGATATCAGACAGCGGATGGCGCACCATGGCCGCTTTCCGGGGGCGCTGAAGGTGATGCCCGGCGTGCTGCCGATCCTCGGCGCGAGCCGTGCGGAGGCCGACGAGCGCCGTGCGCAGTTGCAGGAACTGGTGCAGCCGGTGGTGGGGTTGTCGCTGTTGTCGGACGTGGCCGGTGGCTTTGACCTCTCGCAACTGCCGCTGGATGGCCCGCTGCCGGAACTGCCGACCACCGAATCCGGCGTCAGCCGCCAGCACCTGCTGCTGGAACTGGCACGGCGCGAGGGACTGAGCATCCGCCAGCTCTACCAGCGCATGGCCGACGCCCGTGGCCATCGCGTGGTCGTCGGCACCGCCGTGGATATCGCCGACCAGTTGCAGGAGTGGTTCGAGTCCGGCGCAGCGGACGGTTTCAACATCATGCCGCCGTACCTGCCCGGCGGCCTCGACGATTTCGTCGCGCAGGTGGTGCCTCAACTGCAGCATCGCGGCCTGTTCCGCCGGCGTTACAGTGGCAGGACCCTGCGCGACCATCTGGGCCTGGCCCACAGCAAGGAGACTACCGAACATGCCTGAACACTGGACGCAAGCACTGCCGCTGGTTCGCGGCGAGCGCGTGGAAATCCGCCCCGGCCGGCACATCAGCCTGGCCCACAGCAAGGGGCATCGCTACCCGCAGACCGTGGTGTTCTTTGCCCACGGGGGCGGAGGCAACAAGGACCAATGGCGCGAACAGTGGCGTGAGCTGGCGACCGAGGGCTACAGCCTGGTGGCCTGGGACCTGCTCGGCCACGGCGCCAGCGACAAGCCACGGCGCGCGACGGACTATGCCTGGGATGAGCTGGTGGCCGATCAGGTAGCGGTACTGCGGCGCTACGCCGGCGAGCGCAACATCCTCGCCGCGCATTCCTTCGGCACCGGCCTGAGCGTCAGCAGCCTGTTGGCATTGCAGGCGCAGGGGCAGGGCGCGCTGATCGATTCGGCGCTGCTGCTGGGCACTCAGCTCAACCGCCCGCTGGGGCGCGGCGGCCTGCTGTCGTTGCCGGCGTGGCTGCTGGAGTGGTTCCGGCCTGTCCTGTCGAAGGGATTTCGTGAGCGCGCCTGGCACGCCGATGCCGATCCGGAGTTGATCGATTACGAAGAGCAGTTGACCCGCAGCAACCGACTCGATGTGTTCAAGGCGCTGGTGAGTCAGGCGAACTGGTTGCCGGAGCCGGAGCTGGATCGCCTGCTGCTGCCGGTGCGAATCGTCTCCGGCGACAGCGACGGCCTGACGCCCGCCGAGCGCGCACGGGCCTTGCACCAGCGGCTACCCAATTCGCAGTTCGAAGTGCTGGAGAACTGTGGCCATCAGTTGATGCTGGAGAAGCCACAGACCGTCAATCGCCACCTGCGCGAACTGCTCGCCACCGCCTGATCCGGATCTTTATTGAAATGACCGATACCCGCCAGCAACTCACCCGGCAGATCATCGACGCCGGCCGCTTCCTCTACGGCCGTGGCTGGTCGCCGGCCACCAGCAGCAACTATTCGACACGCCTGACGGCGGATCGCGTTCTGCTCACCGTTTCCGGCAAGCACAAGGGCCAGCTGGGCGAGGACGATGTGCTGGAAACCGATCTGGCCGGCAACAGCCTGGAGCCGGGCAAGAAGCCGTCGGCGGAAACCCTGCTGCATACCCAGCTCTATGCGTGGCGACCGGAGATTGGCGCGGTGCTGCACACCCACTCGGTGAACGCCACCGTGCTGTCGCGCCTGACCGTCGGTGATCGTCTGCAACTGGAGGATTACGAGCTGCAGAAGGCCTTTGCCGGCGTCAGTACCCATGAAGGCCGCGTCAGCGTGCCGATCTTCGACAACGACCAGGACATCGCCCGCCTGGCCACCCAGGTGCAGCCCTGGCTCGACGCCCACCCGGATTGCCCCGGCTATCTGATTCGCGGCCATGGCCTGTACACCTGGGGCGCGCAGATGAGCGATGCGCTGCGCCAGGTGGAGGCGTTCGAGTTTCTCTTCGAGTGCGAGCTGAAGGTGCTGAGCCTGCGCGGCTAGGAGGCTTCGACTGAGGCGCAACGGAAGCCGACCACCCGGTTGCGTCCG
Organism: Pseudomonas sp. PDM22; assembly: GCF_014851965.1. NCBI lineage: Bacteria > Pseudomonadati > Pseudomonadota > Gammaproteobacteria > Pseudomonadales > Pseudomonadaceae > Pseudomonas > Pseudomonas sp. PDM22. Next base: position 588,161 of record NZ_JACVAR010000005.1, on the reverse strand, counting down.
CCATCCTTTGCCCGATACAGCGCGCTGTCGGCAGACTGCAGCAACTCGGCCCAGTCGGCGGGGCTGAATTGCGAGGTGCTGGCCACGCCGATGCTCAGGGTGAGCACCCCCAGCGGGCCATGCTCGTGCGGCACGGCGAGGGCCTGCAGGCTGGCGCGGATGTGCTCGGCCAGCTCCAGGGCATCGGCTTCCTCGCTGTCGCCCAGCAGCACGACGAATTCCTCGCCGCCGAAGCGCGCCGCGCAATCGGCGGGGCGCCGTGCCCACTCGGCGATCACCCGGGCCACGGTCTTCAGTGCGGCGTCGCCGGCGGGGTGACCGTAGTGGTCGTTGTAGGCCTTGAACTTGTCGATATCCATCAGCATCACTGACAGCGCGGCGCCGCTGCGCTGGTAGCGCGACCACTCGTGGTTGGCGCGCAGGTCGAAGGCGCGGCGGTTGTTCAGGCCGGTCAGCGGGTCGGTGCTGGCGGCCTGCCGCAGTTCGGCTTCCTGGCGGTCGCGCTCACGCATCTGGCGCAGGGCGAGCAGCGCGAGGCCGATGACCGCGCCGACCAGGGAAACGCCCAGCAAGCCGATCAGGCTGGCGCGCCAGTACCAGTCCTCGTAGATCTCGCGCGATGGCAGGGCGACGCTGAACACCAGCGGGTATCCGTCCACCGGGCGGAAGTCGTGCCAGCGCTCCAGCCCGTCGCTGTTGGTGTCGAAGAAGTTCTCCGCGCCGTTGCTGCGGTAGCGCTCGAAGGACTCGCCCAGCGTCGCGGCGGGCTCCGTGTCCGGCCAGTGCGCGAGCAGGGTGCCGTCGCGCATGTGCAGGCTGACCGTGCCGCCTTCGCCGAGGTTGAGGTCGCTGAACAGTTCGCTGAAGTAGGCCAGTTCCAGGTTGGCGCCGACGACCCCGGCGAAGCTGCCGTCCTCGTGCTCCAGGCGACGGCTCAGCGCAACGCTGTTGCGGGCGTCGCTGGAGTAGGGGATGTACGGGTGGCTGAGGTAGGGCGCGTCGCTCTGCGAAAGGCGTAGCGCCTGGAAGTATTCGCGGCCGGAGAGGTCGATGCGTGCCGGTACTTCCTTGCCGAAGCTGTAGGTGGCGATGCCGTCGGCGTTGGTCAGGAACACCGAGCCCATGCCACGGGTGGGCGCGGTGTAGGCGCGCAGCAGCAGGTTGCGCGTGTCCATGGACAGCCCGCGTATCTCCGGCTGGGCGTGGGCGTGCACCACGGCCTGCAGGGTCATGTCGTAGAGGTCGAGGTTGCGCTGGATGTCGCGCTGCACCAGCAGGGCGATGTTGTGGCCGTTGGCACTGGCGACTTCGAGGGCATCGTGGCGCATTTCCAGGATGGCCCAGGTCGACAGGACGCCGATGGCGCCGGTCAGGCCCAGGCTGGCAAGAAGGATGGTGCTTGAACGGCGGATCGGCATGCCGGTATCCATACAGGGAGGGGCGGCTGCACATCGGTGCGTGCCTCAAGGCATATAGCAGCAATCGGCCGGGTTGTCCGGTATTCCCCGGCAGGAAGAACATGGCCTTCTCCTGCCGGTGTGCCCCGACGGGGAGGCAAAAAAAATGCTGCCTGGAACAGGCAGCATTCATGGGTCACGCACCATTGGTGACTGGCTTCAGTCTGCCGGCGCAAGATTAAGCTTTGATGAAGGCCCGATTCTCAATACGTCGCGCGCACGGTCAGCATGAAGTTGCGCGGGTCGCCATAGACGTTGCCATAGGTCGAGGTGCCGACCGTCTGGTAGTACTTCTTGTCGAACAGGTTGTTGCCGTTGAGCGCGACGTTCCAGTGTTCGTCCAGCTGGTAGTCGACCAGCGCATTCCACACCGCGTAGCCGCTTTGCTGGTAGTCGTACGGCACGTCGGCCTGCGTCACGTTGCCGTTGCTGTCGTAGTAGGAGGCGGTGCCGCTGACCTTGGTCGCGCTCTGGATATCGACGCCGCCGCCGACGCGGAACTTCGACCAGTCGCCCGGCAGGCGGTAGGTGCTGAACAGCTTGGCCAGGTGCTTGGGCGTAATGGTGCTCAGCTCGCCGCCGACGGTGCGGTTCTTGTTGAGGTTGAGGGTGTAGCTGGCCATCACCATCCAGTCCGGCAGTACCTCGCCGGAGATTTCCATGTCCACGCCCTTGCTGACGACTTCGCCGCCGTTGACGTAGCAGCAGTTGCCGCCGAACAGCACCGAGGTGGCGTCGTACTGCGGGTCGAGCACGGCCTGGTCTTCGCGCTTGGTGTAGTAGAGCGCCACGCTGGTGTTCACCCTGCCGTCGAACAGCTCGCCTTTCAGGCCCGTCTCGTAGGTCTTGCCGGTCATGGGGTCGAGGGTGCTGCCGCTGCCCAGCGGGCCGGCCATGTAGTTCTGCTGCGGCTTGAAGATTTCCGCGTAGCTGGCGTAGGCGGCCCACTCGTCGCTGAGGTCGTAGACGATGCCGCCGAACGGCGTGGTCCTGGTCGGTTCGCGCATGTCGACGCGCGACTGCGTGTTCCAGGTGCCGTTGGCCAGGGTCTGGTAGGTCTGGTCGAACTTGTAGCGCTGCACCCGCGCGCCAAGGATCAGATGCAGCGGCTCGGCCAGCTGCAGGCGCAGGCTGGAGTAGAGGCCGTACTGGGTCTGGCTGTTGGGGCTGTAGTTGCGGGTAACGTCCGGACGGGGGCCGGGGTCGGTCCAGGGCGTGGAGTTCGGGTCGAACACGTCCACCGTGCCGCCGGCCGTGGCGAAGCGCGGGGTGCCCTGCCAGCGGCTGTCGATGTCCTGGTAGTCGCCGCCGACGGTGAGCTGGTGGTTCAGGCCGAACAGGCTGAAGTTGCCCGAGACGTTGGCGTCCCAGAGGTCCTGCTCGCTCCACTGGGTGATCCAGGTGCCGTAGCGGGTGACCCCGGTGCCGGTCACCGGGTTCACCGAACCCAGGGTGGTGGCGTTGTTGGTTTCGATGGTGTCGTAGATGTTGGTGTAGCTGAGGTTGAGCTTCCAGTCGTCGTTCAGGCGGTGGTCGAGCTTGGCGAAGTACTCGCGGGAGAAACCATCCGCGTAGGCCCAGGTGGTGGACAGCCCGGTATGGCGCGGCAGGCCGAGGTCGACGCCGTTGCTGTAGCGCGGCACGGCGTTGGCGGTGCCGGTTTCGTGGACCTGGTTGAAGCGCATCCCGCCGGTGAGCAGGGTGTCGTCGGTGACATCGGCTTCCAGCACGCCGTAGAAGATCGGCTTGTCGGTGGCACGGTTGTCGGTGAAGTACTGGCGGTCCTGGTAGGCCACCACCGCGCGCCCGCGCAGCTTGCCGTCGAAGCCCAGCGGCCCGGTCACGTCCAGCTCGGAGCGGTAGTTGTCCCAGGTGCCGGCGGAGGCGCTGAATTTCAGCTGGTAGGTATCCAGCGGGCGCTTGCGCACCAGGTTGATGATGCCGCCGGGGTCGCCGGTGCCGCCGAACAGCGCCGAGCTGCCGCGCAGCACTTCGACGTGGTCGAACTCGGCCATGTCGTAGACGTTGGAGGAGTAGAACGAGCCGGCGGTGGTGCCCAGGGCCATCGGCGCGGCGCCGTCGAGCTGGATGTTCTGGATGGCGAAGCCGCGCGAGTAGTAGTCCTGCAGGCGGAAGGTGCCGCTCTGCACGGTGATCCCCGGTACCGCCTTCATGGCCTCGTTGATGTCGGTGATCTGGCGGTCGTCCATCAACTGGCGGGTGATTACCGAGACCGACTGCGGGGTTTCCTTCAGCGAAGTCGGCGTCTTCGAGCCGACGCTGGTCAGGCCCGGCGTGTAGCTGCCGCTGTTCTCGGTGGCCTGGCCCATGCCCTGGCCCATGATGGTGGTGTCGGTCATCTCCAGCGCGGCGTCGTCCCGCGGGATCGGCACCAGCTGGTAGCGGTTGCCTTTGCGCTGGGCTGCGAGGCCGCTGCCCATCAGCATCACGTCCAGCGCTTCCTCGGCGCTGTAGTTGCCGCGCACGGCCTGGCTCTGGCGGTCGCGGGTCAGCTCGGCGTCGGCGGCCAGCAGCAGGCCGGTCTGCGCGGCCAGCTCATTGAGCTGGCGGGCGAGGGGGCCGGCGGGAATGTCGAGGCTCTGGCGCTGAGCTTGCTCGGCCATCGCCGTGGAAGTTGCCGTGAGCGGGGCGACGGTGGCCAGGCTCAGGGCGATGGCGAGAAACAGGGGATGCTTTTTGCTCGGGAAGTGCTGGTCTTGGCGTGACATTCCGGTTCCTTGGCGTCCGGTTATTAGGAGTGTTTCCTAGTAATCCGAAGCAGAACGGAAAATCGGAACCATTCTCGAAAACTTTTTTTGCAGGGTGCCACCTGAGCGGGAAGGCTGTTGCTCGCCAACACACGTCGCGCGGATATCGAGTCAGCGTTATCCGCCGCGAGCTTGACGGCGGATAACCCGTTCCGGGTTATGCGCCCTACGAATGCGTTCAGCGCCTGGCTAGCTTCGTGGAACCACCGTCACCCACCAGTCGAAACGCCGCTGTACGCGCACCGGCAGCGCCTCTTCCAGCTGTGCCAGGGCCTGGTCGGTGTCGGCCAGCGGGAAGCTGCCCATGACGCGCAGCCGTGCCACGGCGGGGTCGACGCCCAGGTGGCCGCGCCGGTAGCCGCCGAGTTCGGCGATGAATTCTTCCAGCGGCATGTCCTCGGCCAGCAGCAGGCCGCGGCTCCAGGCTTCGCGGCGGGCTTCGGCGTGGGTCAGCGCACCGGCTTCGCGGGCATCGAAGACGACGCCCTGGCCCGCCTGCAGGGTGAGGCTGGCGCCGCTGTCCTGCAGGGTGGCGCGCACCGCGCCCTGGTAGACATTGAGCTGCGTGCGCGGGCCGATTTCGCGCACGCTGAAGCGCGTGCCCAGCGGCTGCAGCAGGCCGGCACGGGTGCGGACCTGGAAGGGGCGGCTGTCGCCGTGGCCGGTCTCGATCAGCACTTCACCGGCGTACAGCACCAGCTCGCGGCGGGCGTCGTCGAAATGAACGTCCAGTGCGCTGTCGCTGTTGAGCCAGACTTGTGTGCCGTCGCTCAGCTGCTCGCTGCGGCGCTCGCCCACCGCCGTGCGGTACTGGGCGCGCCACGCGTGCAGGCTGGCGATGGGATTTGCTCGCCAACCGAGCCAGCCGAACAGGCCGGCGCCGGCCAGCACGCTGAACTGGCTGAGCAGTCGACGGCGGGTCTGCTTGCCGGTGCGCAGGCCGGCCAGGGTCCGGTGCGCGGCAGGGCCCTGCTCCTGCAGGCCGGCAAAGCGCTGGCCGATGCGTTCGATGTAGCTCCAGGCCAGGCGCTGTGATTCGCCCTGGTCGAGCCAGCGGCGCCATTGCGCGCGCAGTTCGGCGTCGTTGGGGGATTCCTGCAGGCGCGCGAACCAGTCGGCGGCGCATTCCAGCGTGGCGTGGTCGAGGCCGGGGCGCGCGCTCATTGCAGCACTCCGTCCAGTTCCGCCTCGAGCAGGGCGCACTGGAACATGGCCTGGGCGATGTACTTGGTCACCGTACGGACCGAAACGCCAAGCTCCTCGGCGATCTCCCGGTAACCCATGCCGTGCAGCTGCGACAGGCTGAAGGCGGCGGCGACCTTGGGCGGCAGCCGTTCCAGCAGGTCCTGCAGCTGGCCAAGGGTTTCCAGGATGATCGCCTGGTGCTCCTGCGACGGCCAATGGCTTTCCGGCACCAGCGCCAGGGCTTCGAGCCAGGCCTTCTCCAATTGCTTGCGGCGCCAGAAATCGACGCACAGGTGCAGCGAGATGCGGCTCAGGTAGGCGCGGGCGTGGACGTCGCTCTCGAACTCCCGTGGCTGCGCCAGCAGGCGCACGAAGACGTCCTGGGCCAGCTCGGCGGCATCGCTGGCATTGCCCAGGCGACGATTGATCCACTGCTGGATCCAGCCGTGGTTCTCGCGGTAGAGGCTGGCCACTTGGGCTCGATGGGCGCAGGCGATGGGTCGTGTCATGGGAGGCCGGACGATGGATCGTGCAAATGCGAATTATTATCAAAATAACCGAATGCCTGGCCTCAGGGCAATAACGCTTTGCAGGGAATGTTCGAGTGATCGCCGGTATCGCTGGGCTGCTGGAGGAGCGCGCCATGCGCGCGACCACAGGCCTGGTGCCACTGGCGCAGCAGTGTGTTTGCTCTGGTAGGGCGGACAACGCGCCAGCGTTATCCGCCGTCAGGCTGCCGGCGGATAAGCCGTTCCGGGTTATGCGCCCAACGGAGCGGAGCGGCATTGAGTCGATCGCGGGTGTGGCGGACTCAGGCCTTCAGCGCGCGCCGATGCTCGATGGGCGCCATGCCGAACCAGCGGTGGTGCGCGCGGCAGAATGAGGTGGTGCGGCGGTAGCCCAGCTCCTGGGCGATCCGCGCGATGGGCAGGTCGGACTGGCCGAGCAGTTGTTCGGCGCGACGGCGGCGGATCTGGTCGACGTGCTCTTCGAAGTCGATACCGTCGTTGGCCAGTCGACGCTGCAGGGTGCGCGGGTGCAGGTCGAGCATTTGTGCCACCTGTTCCAGGTTGCAGCGCTGCCGGGGCAGCAGGGCGTGGATGTGCCGCTCGACCTCGAAGCCGAGTTTCTCGTCGGCGCCTGAATGTGCTTCCAGGTAGAACTTCACGATGGCGTGCAGCGTGGCGTCGTGGCGTACGCAGGGACGTTGCAGGTCGCGCTGGGAGATCGCCAGGGCGTTGTATTCCTGGCCGAACAGCACCGGGCAACCGAAGTAGCGCCGGTACAAGGCCAGCTCGGCTTGCGGCTGGTGGCGCAGCAGCACGGTGGTCGGCTGGAAGGGCGTGCCCAGCAGTTCGGCCATCATCAGCCGGCCATGCAGCAGGGACTTCTCGACGATCTGCGGAATCTCTTCGATGCACGGCAGGGCATTGTCGAAGCAGAGCAGGGTGCAGTCGTTGCGGCGCTCGAGGTGGAAGAGGATCGAGGGGCTGTAGAGGCGCATGTAGCGCACCACCGCAGCCAGCCCTTCGCCGGCAGTGGGCGCGGTCTGCGCCAGGTGTTGCAGGGGGCCGAGCAGGGTGGATTTCTGCCGGCTCGCCAGTTCCAGGCCGAATTCCGGCATGGCCAGTGAGCGGGCGCTGCCTTCGAAGATCTGCACCAGGCTGCGGTAGGAGAACTTCTTCTCGTAGTCGCCGACGACGTTCAGGTCGATGCGATGCGGCGTGAGGTGAGCGCGCAGCGAGGCGCCGCGCTCGGCGAGCAGTTCGCCGAACTGGAGGAAAGCGGTGCCGCGAACGGTATCCATGTGAGGGGCCTCCAGGACTGCGAGGAAAGCGCCAGGCCGGCGGCGCGTGCCGCCGGCCTGGCTGTTGCGGCCCGGTCAGGGCGTGACGATGTTGAACCAGAAGTCGAAGTTGTCCATGTAGCTCATGAGCTCTTCGAGCTTGGCCTGGTCGCCTTTGACCTTGATGTCGCCCGAGGCCTCGGCATCCTTCAGCGTCGCCTGCTTGAGCATCAGCTTGTTGAGGGTGTCGCGGGTCAGGGTGATGGTGGCGTCGGCGTCCTTGGCCTGCAGACCTTCGGTGTGGTTGAGCACGCCGTTTTCCATCTGCAGCAGGTACTTCTGCTTGAGGTCGGTGAAGTCGAAGTTCAGGGTGATCTTCTTGTCCTCGACTTCCGGGCCTTTCAGGCGCATGGCCAGGTAGTCGAAGAACAGATCAAGGTCCATCGCCTTGACGGTGTCGGGGCTGGCGGTGTCCGGCGTCGGCAGCTTCTGCACGCCGTTACGCAGCTCCTGCGCGCCGGTCAGGTAGAAGTTGCGCCACGGGCCACTCTCGGCCTGGTAGCCCATCTGCTCGAGGGCATCGGCCTGCAGGTTCTTCGCCGCCTGGTTGTTCGGGTCGGCGAAGACCACGTGGTTGACCACCTCGGCTACCCAGCGGTAGTCGCCCTTGTCGTAGTACTCCTTGGCCTTCTTCAGCACCGCGTCGGCGCCGCCCATCATGTCGACGTAGCGCTTGCCTTCCTCGTCCGGCGGCAGCTCGTGCAGGGTCGCCGGGTTGCCGTTGAACCAGCCCAGGTAGAGCACGTAGGTCGCCTTCACGTTGTGGTTCAGCGAGCCGTAGTAGCCACGGTTGGAGAACTTGGTGGCGATCGCCTTGGGCAGCTTCACCTGCTCGGCGATCTCGGTCATGGTCAGGCCCTTGTTCGCCAGGCGCAGGGTTTCGTCGTTGATGTAGCGGTACATGTCGCGCTGCAGGCCGATGTGCTCGTTGACTTCCTTGTTGCCCCAGACCGGCCAGTGGTGCATGGCGTACATCACCTGGACGTCGTCGCCCCACATCTTCAGCGCCTGGTTGAGGTACTTGGACCAGGGCAGCGGCTCGCGGATTTTCGCGCCGCGCAGCGAGTAGGTGTTGTGCAGGGTGTGGGTGGAGTCTTCGGCGGTGTTCAGCGCCTTCATTTCCTTGATGTAGTACATCATCTCGGCCGGGGCCTCGCTGCCCGGCGCGTAGAGGAACTCGTAGTGCAGGCCGTCGATGACGTGCTTCTCACCGGTCTGCGAGATGATGTCGGTCGGCGGGATCAGGGTCACGGTGCCGGCAGAGGTGGTAGTGCCCAGGCCCGCGCCGAGCTGGCCGGTGTCACTCGGTGGCAGCAGGTTGCCGTACATGTAGCTGGCACGACGGCTCATGGCGGTGCCGGCCATCACGTTCTCGGCCACGGCGTGTTCGAGGAAGCCCTTGGGTGCGTAGATCTTCACCTTGCCGGCCTTGACGTCTTCCTCTTTCACCACGCCCTTAACGCCGCCGTAGTGGTCGACGTGGCTGTGGGTGTAGATCACCGCCACCACCGGTTTCTTCGGCCGGTGCTGGTAGTACAGCTCCAGCGCCGCGCGGGCGGTTTCCTCGGAGATCAGCGGGTCGAAGATGGTGATGCCGGTCTTGCCCTCGACGATGGTCATGTTCGACAGGTCGTAGTTGCGCACCTGGTAGAGGCCCTTGGTGACCTCGAACAGACCGGAGATGTTGATCAGCTGCGATTGCCGCCACAGGCTCGGGTTGGTCGAGGCCGGCGCGGCCTGGCCTTCCTTGATGAAGTTGTACTTGGCCGGGTCCCAGATCAGGTTGCCTTTCTCGCCCTTGATCGGCTCGGACGGCAGCGGCGCGATGAAGCCCTTGTGCGCCAGCTCGAACGAGGTCTTGTCGTCGAACGGCAGCTCCTTGAGCAGGGCGTCGTTGGCGGACTTGGTCGCGTCGGTAGCAGCCTTGGGCGCTTCGGCGGCCCAGGCCTGGGTGGTCATGGAGATGGCGGCGGCCAGGGCGAACGAGGCACTGAATTTCCACAGGCCTTGGCCTGGCAGTTGGCCAAACGGCTTCAGGGATCGGGCAATCGCTTTCATTTCAAGCTCCTTCTTGCGGAATGCGCTGTACCTGCGGGGCAACTGCCAGCGTTGAATGTCGGTGACTTCCTCACTGCATCGGGTGGTGCGTCGGGGCCTTGTGGGCATGGCCCGCCGGTTGGCGGGCCATGCAGGGGGTTACTTGTGTTTCAGCTGCTCATAGGACTTGAGCATGTCCCGAGCCCAGCCATCGAGCACGGCCTTGGCGTCATTGGCGCTCATGACCTGGGAGGAGTTCTCCAGCTCGGTGCCGGCGCCCTTGCGCACGACCTGGGCGACCACCTTGCCGTCGCTGCCGTCGAGGAAGGCCGCTTCGGTGGCGATGCTGGTGTCCTGGTCGCGAATGCCGGTGGCGGTGCTGACGCCGGCGGCGATCAGGGCGATCGGGATCACCTCGTAGGGTTGCAGGCCTTTGGTTTCGGCGCTGACGGCGGTGATCGCCGGGCGCACGATCAGCACGCCCGGGCCGGGGCCGGTGGCGAGCGGCAGGGCCTTGGAGAATTGCGTCTGCAGCGCCTGGTCGTAGTACTGGGTGATGCCGTCCAGGGTGCTCTGCGGGATCTTCTCGCTGGGCTGCGGTTTCGGGTAGAGCTGGCTCGGCTCGACGTAGACGCTGGTGAACTGGCTGACGTCGATGCCGGGTTTGATCCAGCGCATCACCGGTGCGCCGGAGGGCGATTTCTCTTCCTTGAGGACGCTGTAGTCCTTGAGGAAGCCTGAGTAGTTCTCCGGCTCCACGTACTTGCTGGCGCAGCCGGAGAGGGTAAGGGTGGCCACGCACAGCGGCAGGGCCAGGAATTTCAGGTTCATTGCAGTGCTCCTTAGGGATGTTTCTTGTGGAAGGTGTCGTATCGCAGTGTCAGGGCCGCGCTCTTGTCGTCGCGTAGGCCGTCAGAATCGCCAGGTCGCACCGCCGCCGATGATGTGCAGGGCGGCGTTGTTGTAAGTGCCGGAAAGGGTCTCGCCGGAGCGTGACTTGGTCTGCTCGACGTCCATGTCGCCGAGCCAGACGAGGGTGTAGGCCAGGTGCAGGTCGAGGCCTTCCTCGACCTGGTAGTTGATGCCGGTCGCCAGGCGCCAGGTCTCGGCCATGGGGTTGTCCACGGTGCGGTCCTTGTCGTCCACCGCCGAGCTGTCGTAGCCCAGGCCGAGGCTCCAGCGCCATTGCGGGGTGGCCTGGTACTGGGTGCCGATGGAGGCGTGCCAGGTGTCCTTGTACTTGCGGTCGACAGTACGGTCGACGCCGCCGGCGTTGGCGTCGACGTCTACGCCGATCTCGCCGAACTCGCTCCAGTCCTGCCAGCCCAGGCTGCCCAGCAGCTTCCACTGCGGGTCCAGCTGGTGGGCGATGCTCAGGGTCGCCGTCTGCGGGATGTTCACGTCCAGCTCCAGCGAGCTGACGTCCAGGCGGTTGAGCGCGGCATTGATGATCGGGTTGCTGATCTTGCTCACGTCGGGGCTGTCTTCGAATTCCAGCTTCACCTTGCTGGTGTAGGCGAAGCCGATCTGCGTGCGCTCGCTCAGGTCATAGAGCAGGCCCAGGTTGACGCCGACGCCGACGTCGGTGTCCTTGTATTCCAGCTGGCCGTCGGGGTTGTCGCGCAGGCCCAGCAGGTTGTTGTTGATGGCCATCTCGGTGCGGTAGTAGCCGTAGACGATGCGCGGGCCGATGCCGACGGTGAGGTCGTCGGTGAACTTGTGCGCGATGGTCGGCTGGAAGGACACGCCGATGATCGCCGTTTCCTGGCTGAAGTAGCGGCCGGCCCAGTCATCGTCATAGTTCAGCGCCAGGCCGAAGTTGCCGTACATGCCGAAGCCGATGGCCGAGCGCTCGTCGATCTGCTGGCTGACGAAGAAGCTCGCGCCGGGCAGCCATTCCAGGGCGTTGCCGCCTTCGTTGCCATCGAACTGGTTGTTGTCGTCACGGGAGAAACGCAGGTCGCCGAGGATGACCTGGGCGTTGGCGCTGATCTGCGTGCCCTTGAGCCTGGCGATACCGGCGGGGTTGCTCATCAGCACGCTGGGGTCGCTGGCCAGGGCGGCGGAGCCGGCGTTGGCCAGGCCCATGCCTTCCTGCCCGGCCTCGTAGATCATGATGCCGCCCGCGGAGGCGGGGCCGGAGAACAGGATACAAAGCGATGTGGCAATGGTGGCGCTGATGGCCTTTGCGGCGCCTGTGCTGTCTCTGGTCATCGAGCATCCCCTGCTGATCCCTGACTGGCTCTCGCGTCGCCCCGGCGACATGAAAGGCATTCGCTCCGAATGCGCTCTGGAGACGTTGAGCCTGCTACCCATAGAACATGGGGAAGCAGGTTGTGTGAAAGAGCCTAGATAGCGATCCGGGATATGCAACTCGGGTTTTGCTTCAAGACGCGATAGATGTGCAGGAGGCGACACAACCAGCGGCATAAAGAGTCTCCAGTCGCCTGGCCTGTCGATTGGCCCGTTACCGGACGACTGCGCCCCCGCAATGTGGCATTGGCCCCGTGCGGGTGGCGGCTGTCGCGAAATGAGTGAGGCCCCTGCCGCGATGCCGTCGCTTGCGCTGGGCGTGGCGCCTCGGTCAGCATGCCGGCCGCCATTCTTCGAAAAGACCTGCCACCCATGCGCCGCCTGCCTTCGCTTACCGCCCTGCGCACCTTCGAGTCCGCTGCCCGCCATGCGCACTTCGGCCGCGCCGCCGCCGAGCTGTGTGTCACCGACAGTGCGGTCAGCCACCAGATACGCCAGCTCGAAGAGCAACTGGGGGCGACGCTGTTCGAGCGCCAGGGGCGCCAGGTGCAGCCCACTCCCCAGGCGCGGCGCCTGCTGCGCAGTTTGCAGCAGGCCTTCGAGCTGATCGGTACGGCGTGCGATGAGTTGCGCGATCCGGGCTCCCAGGCACAGCTGCATATCGCCGTGACGGTGGAGCTGGCGCAGAAGTGGCTGGTGGGCCGGCTGGCGGATTTCGCCGAGCGCTATCCGGAGGTAGTCCTGCACCTGCATGAACAGCCGCTGGAGGCGCCGGGGCCGGCCGCCGAGATCGACCTGGCGATCACCTACGGCACCGGTCCGGCAGACGCCAGCACCTACTTCGTGCGGCCGTTGCCGACCCTGCAGTTCTTCCCGGTGTGCAGCCCCGGCCTGTTCAACCAGTCGCCGCTAAAGCACCCGCGCGACCTGGCGCGCCACTGCCTGCTGCACGACGACCAGGACGGCAAGTCCTGGACTGCCTGGCTGACCACCCATGCCAGCGACATCCGCCCCAGCCGCCACGTCTACCTTGGCCACGCCGGGCTGACCATGGAAGCGGCGGTGCGCGGGCAGGGCGTGGCGATCGGCGACAACCTGACCAGCGCCGAGGACCTGGCCAGCGGCCGGCTGGTGCGCCCGTTCGCCGCGCAGATCACCTCTCTGGGGCAGTACGCGCTGGTTTGCGAACGCCTGCGTCTGGAGAAGCCGGCGGTAGCGGATTTTATCGAATGGATGACCGACCAGCTCAATGACATTTGAGTCCGGCGCGGTCTGTTCTGGCGGCTTGACCTGCGTCTGGCAGGATGAACGCCAGGTAGGATGGCGTGGAGCGCAGCGATACCCATCGATGCGCCGTGAAGCCCAGGCAGCATGGGTGTCATAGGCTCCACCCATCCTACGGCGAGGTTTGCCGGTAAAGTCGGTACTGTTGGTGGGTCTCATCTTTTTGCTGGTTTTCGATGAATTGAATTCAGCTATTCCGCGAAATTCATCAATGGTGCTCTCCGCGGCGAGCCGGCAACCTTGAGGCATTCCAGTCCCTGATTGCGGAGTACCACCGATGTCTCGCACCCACTCGACACTGCCCAAGGCCGACGGCTTCCGCCTGCCCGGCGAATTCGAACCCAAGGCCCGCTGCTGGCTTGGCTGGCCCGAGCGCACGGACGTCTGGCGCAACGGCGGCAAGCCGGCGCAGAAGATCTGGGTCGAGGTGGTCAGCGCCATCGCCAGCAGTGAGCCGGTAACCGTCTGCGCCTCCGCCGCGCAGTACGCCAACGCCCGGCGCATGCTCCCCGAGAATGTGCGCGTGGTGGAAATGACCTGCAACGACACCTGGTTCCGCGATAGCGGCCCGGCGTTCCTGGTCAATGACGCCACCGGCGAGATGCGCGGGGTGGACTTCCGGTTCAACGCCTACGGCGGGCTCGATGGCGGCCTTTATTACCCCTGGGACAAGGACGACCAGATCGCGCAGAAAATCCTCGAGATCGAAGGTTTCGACCGCTATCGCGCGTCGATCATCGCCGAGATGGGCAGCATCCGCAGTGACGGCCAGGGCACCCTGCTGACCACCGAGCAGTGCCTGCTCAACCGCAACCGCAATGCCCACCTGGGCAAGGAAGAGGTCACCCGCCGGCTCTGCGACTACCTGGGCGCCGAGCACGTGATCTGGCTGCCGCGCGGGTGCAAGTTCGACGAAACCGACGGCCACGTCGACGATCTGGCCTGCTTCGTGCGGCCGGGCGTGGTGGTGATGCAGTGGACGGACGACCGCAGCGACCCGCAGTGGGAAATCTACCAGGAGGCCTACGACGTGCTGCGCAGCGCCCGCGACGCCCGTGGCAATGCGCTGGAGGTGCACAAGCTGCCGCAACCGCAGGTGCTGGAGTGGACGGCTGCCGAGGCCGAGGGCCTGGACCAGGTCGACGGCAGCTTCGACCGCCAGGAAGGCACGAAGATCTGCGCCTCCTACATCAACTTCTACACCGGCAACTCGGCCATCGTGATGCCGTTCTTCAACGACCCCAACGACCGCATCGCCCAGGGCGTGCTGGCCGAGCTGTTCCCGGACAAGCGCGTGATCGGTATCGACAACTCGCGGGAAATCCTCCTGGGCGGCGGCAACATCGGCTGCATCACCATGCCCCAGTACGCGGCGCCGGCGCGCCACACCTGAGGTCCCCACACGGCCCGCCTTGCGCGGGCCGCGTTGCTCCTATCCGCTCGAATCAGCCCAGGCGCAGCGGATCGCCACCGGCAACCGTGCGGTCCATCAGGCGGATGCTGTCGCGGCCGCCGCGCTTGGATTCGTAAAGCGCAGCGTCGCCTTGCTCGATCAGCGCGGCGAGGCTGGCCGGTGGCTGGTCGAACAGGTTGGCGCCGATGCTCAGGGTGACTGCCTGGGGCGTGGCGAAGTTCTGCGTGGCGGTGGTCTGGAACTGCTCGCGCAGCTTGCCGGCCAGTTCCATCACCTGTTCGCCGCTGATATTGCTCAGCAGGATGACGAACTCGTCACCGCCCAGGCGCGCCGCCACGGCCCGCTCGGGCAATGCGGCGCGGATCATCTCGCTGAGCGCCACCAGCAGGCGGTCGCCGGCGGTGTGCCCGTGCAGGTCGTTGACCTGCTTGAAGTTGTCGATGTCGATCAGCAGCAGTGCGCCGGGGCGCTCCGCAGAGATGTCCTCGAACACGCGGGGCGCACGGACTTCCAGGGCGCGGCGGTTGTACAGGGCGGTCAGCGGGTCCCGTGCGGCGAGCCGTGCGATGCGCTTCTCGCGGCGATAGCGCTCGGTGCCGGTCATCGACAGGGCGATCAGCATGATCGCCATGGCGCCCTCCACCAGGGAAATCTGGATGATTTCGCCACGGAAGGCGGCCAGGTCGATCAGCGTGCCGGGGATGATCACCGTTGCACCCTTGGCCAGGTAGAAGGCGCCGTGCACCAGCATCACGTAGCGCAGTTGCACTGCGCCCACGCTCAGGGACTTGCCGTGGGGCCGCAGCAGGTAACTGGCGCGCAGGGAGAGCAGGGCCACCAGCCAGGAGTTGGCCAGCAGCATGAGCTTGGACCACAGCGGGCCGCCGTCGGGGAGCGCCAGCAACGCAATCCAGGTGAGCGGGACGAGCAGCCAGCCCCGCGACAACCTCGCTTCGGTGAACTTCGCCACGCCGCTGAGGAAGAACCAGTGCGCCAGCACCAGCAGGCCGTTGGCGAACCAGATGCCCACCAGCAGGTAGCCGCTCATGCGCAGCAGGGCGAGGGTGGAGCCGATGGTGATGGTGGCGAAGCCCGCGCTCCAGTAGAGCAGCGAGCGTTCGCGCACGCTGCGCCATTCGATGGCCAGGTACAGCGCTGCGGCCGCCGCGAGGGCGACCGTGATGGTCAACATGGTGGGTGGATCGAGCGACATTTTCGAAACCGTACTGCACTGTCGGCAAAAACCGTGATTGTAAGCGCCCTTGCTGGTTTTCCGGTATGCCAGCCGGGCGCTTCCGGTCGGGTTTGCAGCGCTCCTGCCGTGTCTGGGAAGCGCTTCTTGCGCTTTCGTCGCATTGCGGAAGCGGCCAGTGGCCATCAGACTGCGCGGGTTCGTGAGTATTCGCTGGGGGGCTGGGAGGCCCGAAGCCATGGAGAAGCCACCGCGCCGGCGCTGGAGTCCGTTCTGGATGCTGATCGTCGCCGCCAGCTACCTGATTGCCATCCTGTTCACCGTTGCGCTGGCGGGGCTGGGCTGGATTCTCTTTTCCGGTGGCCTGGACGTGACCGTGGTGAAGGAGCGCCGCTACCTGCTGCTGGGTAGCGGCGGACTGATGCTGGCGGTGTCAGCCTATATCCTGCTGATGTCGATCCCGACCAGCCTCCTCACGACGGTGCGCCGCGACCGCTCCTGAGCCTGGCGAGTCAGAGCCCGATATCGCTGCGCCGGTTGCCGGAGCCTTCGATGGGGTCTTCATCCAGGCTGAAGCCGCGGACACCGATTTCCTTCTCCAGCGCCAGCAGGTACTGGCGCAGGGCGTGGCGGGTGGATTCCTCGCGCAGGCTGTGGTGTACGTGGTTGGCGACCTGGGCATAGGGCAGCGGCTTGCGTTCCTGGCGCTCGTCGATGCTCACCACGTGCCAGCCATAGCGTGACGCCAGTGGCCGGTCGTGCAGGCCTACCGGCAGGCGCTGGATGGCCTGGTCCAGCTCGGCGACGGTCTGCCCGGAGGTCAGCCAGCCCAGTTCGCCGCCTTCGTCCTTCGACGGGCAGGCGGAATGCCGCTGGGCCAGGTCGGTGAAGCGCTCCGGGTGCTCGCCCAGCTCCTTCAGCAGCTTCTCGCCCAGCCGGTAGTGCGCGTCGCGGGCCTTGGCGTCTTCCGGTGCGGCGGGCAGCAGGATGTGCCGCACGCGCAGGCGGGTCGGTTCGGAGAAGCGCTCGCGGTGGGTGTCGAAGTAGCGCCGGCAGCTGGTTTCGTCCGGCTCCGGGACGTTCAGCTCGCGTTCCAGCAGGGCCGCGACGGCCTGGTCATCATCCTCGATGTTCGCTGTCAGCCCGAGCATGGCGGCGCGCTGCGACAGCAGCTCGCGCACGACCAGTGCGCGCACGGCGCTGAGCTGCGCATCGGCCAGCGAGGAGGCCGGGTGGAAGGGCGTCTCCTTGGCGATGTCGGCCTCGGTCAGTTCGGTGTCGCCGACGCGGATCACCGGGATCGGCGCATCGGGGAGGTTCTCGACGGCAATCATGTCCATTGGCTTTGTTCCTTAGCCGCGACGGCGGACGATCTGGTAGTTACGGCCGAAGTAGCCCAGCGGAATGCTCCACACGTGCACCAGGCGGGTGAAGGGGAACAGCAGGATGATGGTCAGGCCGATGAAGATGTGCAGCTTGAAGATCAGCGGGGCTTCCATCACGAAGTCGGCGGCGCCGCCGCGGAAGAACACGATGGCCTGCGCCCAGTTGGCCAGCGCCAGCATCATGCCGCCGTCCAGGTGGTCCATGGATTCGAAGATGGTGGTCAGGCCCAGGCAGGCCTGCAGCAGGAGCAGGGCGATGATCAGGTTGTCCATCACGCTGGAGGAAGCGCGCACGCGCGGGTTGGTCAGCCGCCGCCAGAGCAGCATGGCGCCGCCGATCACGCAGAGCACCCCGGCGATGCCGCCGAAGATGATCGCCATCAGCTGCTTGTGCCCGGCCGAGAGGAACGGCGCGTAGACCCAGTGCGGCGTCAGCAGGCCGACCAGGTGGCCGCCGAAGATCGCCAGGATGCCGATGTGGAAGAGGTTGCTCGCCAGGCGCATGTGCTTCGACGAAAGCATCTGGCTGGAGCCGGTCTTCCAGGTGTACTGGCCATAGTCGTAGCGCATCAGGCTGCCGATCAGGAACACGGTGCCGGCGAGGTAGGGGTAGATGCCGTAGATGAATTGGAGCAGGTATTGCTCGAACATGATGGGCCTCCGTTCATTCTTTGCCGGGTTCAGGGGCGCTCTGACGGCATGATCTGCACGACCTGGGGCAGCGCTTCGTACTTGCGCTCGGCCAGGCGTCGTCCTTCGGCTGACTGCAGGCTGCAGTCCTTGTCGGTTTCGGCGTGGAAGCGCACGGCTTCTTCCTCCCACACCGCGTCCAGCGCCTGGGGCGTGTTGTCCGGTGCTTCGCCGGCGGCCACCGGGCGCTGCTCGTCGATGGCTTCGGTGGCGCCGATCAGCGCGAGCAGGGCGCGCGGCACCAGCGCGTAGCGGGTGTCGCGCTCCTCAAGACGCGCGGTGAGCAGGGCGAGGATGTGCTGGATGTCGCCCAGCCACTGGCCGATCTCCTCATGGCTGCGGGTCGACAGGTACTCCAGGAACAGCGGCAGGTAGTCCGGCAGCTCGCGGGCGTCGAGCTGGAAGCCGGCGGCCTCGTACTCGGCCAGCAGGTTGACCATGGCCTGGCCGCGGTCGCGGGATTCGCCGTGCACGTGCTCGAACAGCAGCAGTGAGGTGGCGCGGCCACGGTCGAACAGCTCGACGTAGGCTTCCTCGAGGTCGAGCAGGTCGCCGGCGGCCAGTTCAGCGCACCACTGCGCCAGTTCCGTGCGCAGCTTCAGTGGCAGGCGGTCCTCGCCGTCGAGAATCTCCACGGCTTCGGCGCAGGCCGCCTGCAGCTCGGCGGTGGGGTAGTCGAGCAGGCGCGCCAGCACGCGCAGGCTGAGCAGGCCGACGATGGGGCCGTCGTGAGGTTTGGGAATGGCTTCGTAGTTACCCATGGCGGCTGTCCTCCACCGGGTCGAAGGTCTGCACCGGCTTGACCAGCGTGGTGGTGTTCTTGCGTCCGCCGAACAGGCTGACCTGGTTGTTGCCGCCACCGTTGCAGCCGTCGCCGAAGGTGAAGCCGCAACCGCTGCGTTCGGCATAGGCCTCGGGGATGTGCTCGCGGTGGCCGGTGGGGATGACGAAACGATCCTCGTAGTTGGCGATGGCCAGGTAGCGGTACATCTCCTCGACCTGGTTCTGGGTCAGGCCGACCTGTTGCAGCACCTCGGTATTCAGCTCCTTGTCGACGTGCTTGGCGCGCATGTACACGCGCATCGCCATCAGGCGCTTGAGGGCCAGCACCACCGGTGCTTCCTCGCCGGCGGTGAGCATGTTGGCCAGGTAGCGCACCGGGATGCGCAGCGACTCGACCTTGGGCAGCACGCCATCGAACTCCACGTGCCCGGCCTCGGCGGCGGACTGGATGGGGGAGAGCGGCGGCACGTACCAGACCATCGGCAGGGTGCGGTATTCCGGATGCAGCGGCAGGGCCAGCTGCCAGTCGATGGCCAGCTTGTAGACCGGCGAGGCTTGCGCTGCGGCGATCACGTTGTCGGGGATGCCGTCCTTGCGCGCCTGGGCGATGACTGCCGGGTCGTGCGGGTCGAGGAAAATCTCGCACTGGCGGTGGTAGAGGTCGCGGTCGTCCTTGGAGGCGGCCACTTCCTCGATGCGGTCGGCGTCGTAGAGCAGCACGCCGAGGTAGCGGATGCGCCCCACGCAGGTTTC
Organism: Pseudomonas sp. PDM22; assembly: GCF_014851965.1. Lineage (NCBI taxonomy): Bacteria > Pseudomonadati > Pseudomonadota > Gammaproteobacteria > Pseudomonadales > Pseudomonadaceae > Pseudomonas > Pseudomonas sp. PDM22. Next base: position 569,114 of record NZ_JACVAR010000005.1, on the reverse strand, counting down.
CGAGCAGACCGTGGGCTGGCCGGTCTCGATGCGCGGGTAGCAGAAGATGCACTTCTCCGACTTACCGCTTTTCCAGTTGTAGTAGATCTTCTTGTACGGGCAGCCACTGATGCACATGCGCCAGCCGCGGCACTTGTCCTGGTCGATGAGGACGATGCCGTCTTCCTCGCGCTTGTAGATCGCGCCGCTGGGGCAGGAGGCCACGCACGCCGGGTTCAGGCAGTGCTCGCACAGGCGCGGCAGGTACATCATGAAGGTGTTTTCGAACTGCCCGTAGATGTCCGCCTGGACCTGGTCGAAGTTGATGTCCTTGCGTCGCTTGGCGAACTCGGTGCCCAGCAGTTCTTCCCAGTTCGGGCCCCATTCCACCTTGTCCATGCGCTGCCCGGAGATCAGCGAGCGCGGCCGCGCCACCGGCTGGTGGTCGCCCTGCTTGGCGCTGTGCAGGTGCTGGTAGTCGAAGGTGAAGGGCTCGTAGTAGTCGTCGATCTCCGGCAGGTCCGGGTTGGCGAAGATGTTCGCCAGTACCCGCCACTTGCCGCCGATGCGCGGGTTGATGGAGCCGTCGGCGTTGCGCACCCAGCCGCCGTTCCATTTCTTCTGGTTCTCCCACTCCTTGGGGTAGCCGATGCCGGGCTTGGTTTCGACGTTGTTGTACCAGGCGTATTCGATGCCTTCGCGGCTGGTCCAGACGTTCTTGCAGGTGACCGAGCAGGTGTGGCAACCGATGCACTTGTCGAGGTTCAGGACCATCCCGACCTGGGAGCGAATCTTCATTTGACGGCCTCCTGCTGATAGTCGTTGCCTTCGCCGTCGAGCCAGTCGATGCGGCGCATCTTGCGCACGATGACGAACTCGTCGCGGTTGGAACCCACGGTGCCGTAGTAGTTGAAGCCGTAGGAGAGCTGCGCGTAGCCGCCGATCATGTGGGTCGGCTTGGGACAGACCCGCGTGACCGAGTTGTGGATACCGCCGCGCGTGCCGGTCATCTCCGAGCCTGGGATATTCAGGATGCGCTCCTGGGCGTGGTACATCATCGCCATGCCCGGGCGCACCCGCTGGCTCACCACCGCGCGGGCGGCGATGGCGCCGTTGGCGTTGTACAGCTCGATCCAGTCGTTGTCGGAGACACCAATGGAGCGTGCGTCGTCCTCGGACATCCAGACGATCGGCCCGCCGCGCGACAGGGTCTGCATCAGCAGGTTGTCGCTGTAGGTGGAGTGGATGCCCCACTTCTGGTGCGGGGTCAGCCAGTTCAGGGCGATTTCCGGGTTGCCGTTGCTTTTCGGCGCGGCAACGCTGGCGGCGGCCTTGGTGTCGATGGGCGGGCGATAGACCATCAGGCTTTCACCGAAGGCGCGCATCCACGGGTGGTCCTGGTAGAACTGCTGGCGGCCGGTGACGGTGCGCCAGGGGATCAGCTCATGCACGTTGGTGTAGCAGGCGTTGTAGCTCACGTGCTCGTCTTCCAGGCCGGACCAGGTCGGGCTGGAGATGATCTTGCGCGGCTGCGCGACGAGGTCGCGGAAGCGGATTTTCTCCTCTTCCTTGGGCTTGGCCAGGTGCGTGTGGTCGCGCCCGGTGATCTTCGACAGCGCCGCCCACGCCTTCACCGCCACCTGGCCGTTGGTTTCCGGCGCCAGGGCGAGGATCATCTCGGCGGCGTCGATGGCCGAGGCGATCTTCGGCCGGCCGGCGGCGGAGCCTTCCAGCTTGCGGTAGTTGAGCTTGCCGAGCAGGTCGACCTCGGTCTCGGTCTTCCAGGCGATGCCCTTGCCACCGTTGCCGATGGTGTCCAGCAGCGGGCCGACGGAGCTGAAGCGCTCGTAGGTTTCCGGGTAGTTGCGCTTGACCTCGATGAGCGACGGCATGGTCTTGCCGGGGATTGCCTCGCACTCGCCTTTCTTCCAGTCACGCACTTCGGGCTGGGCCAGCTCGCCGGGGCTGTCGTGCTGCAGGGGCAGGGTGACCAGGTCGGTTTCCTCGCCCAGGTGGCCGACGCACAGGCGCGAGAAGGCCTGGGCGATGCCGTCGTAGATCTGCCAGTCGCTGCGCGCTTCCCACGCCGGGTCGGTGGCGGCGGTGAGCGGGTGGATGAAGGGGTGCATGTCCGAGGTGTTGAGGTCGTCCTTCTCGTACCAGGTGGCGGTGGGCAGCACCACATCGGAGTAGAGGCAGGTGGTGGACATGCGGAAGTCCAGGGTGGTCAGCAGGTCGAGCTTGCCTTCGATGGGCTCGTCCTTCCAGACCACCTCCTCGGAGCGCTGCTTGCCCGCTTCGCCCAGGTCCTTGCCGAGTACGCCATGCTTGGTGCCCAGCAGGTACTTGAGCATGTACTCGTGGCCCTTGCCGGAAGAGCCGAGCAGGTTGGAGCGCCAGACGAACAGGTTGCGCGGGTGGTTCTGCGGGTTGTCCGGGTCTTCGCTGGCAAAACGCAGCTGGCCGCTTTTCAGTTGCTCGACGGTGTAGTCCACGGTGCTCTTGCCGGCGGCCTGGGCGGCGGCGGCCAGGCGCAGCGGGTTGATCCCCAGTTGCGGCGCGGAGGGCAGCCAGCCCATGCGCTCGGCGCGCACGTTGAAGTCCACCAGGCTGCCGCTGAAGTCCTGCGGGCGGGCGAGCGGGGAGAGCAGCTCCTTCACTTCCAGCTTCTCGTAGCGCCACTGGCTGGAGTGGTTGTAGAAGAACGAGGTGCCGTTCATGTGGCGCGGCGGACGGTGCCAGTCGAGGGCGAAGGCCAGCGGCGTCCAGCCGGTCTGCGGGCGCAGCTTTTCCTGGCCGACATAGTGCGACCAGCCGCCGCCGCTCTTGCCGATGCAACCGCAGAGGATGAGCATGTTGATCAGCCCGCGGTAGTTCATGTCCATGTGGTACCAGTGGTTCATCCCGGCACCGACGATGATCATGGAACGGCCATGGGTCTTGTCGGCGTTGAGGGCGAACTCGCGGGCGATGCGGATCATCTGTGCCGCCGGCACCCCGGTGATCGCCTCCTGCCAGGCCGGGGTATAGGGCTTCATCTGCCCGTAGTCGCTGGCGCCGTCGTCCTCGCCCGCACCGCCGACGGTGGCTTGCAGGCCACGGTCGATGCCGTAGTTGGCGGCGGTCAGGTCGAACACGGTGACCGCCAGCACCTCGCGGCCATCGGCCAGTTTCAGGCGCTTGGCCGGCACATGGTGGTAGATGACGTCGCGCACTTTCACGTTGGGGAAGTGCTGGCGCTCGATGCCGCCGAAGTAGGGGAAGGCCACCCGCGCCACTTCGTCATGCTGGCCGAGTTGCGACAGGCGCAGGCTGATCTCCTTGCCGTCGGCGTCGACCTGCTCCAGGTTCCAGTGGCCGCTCTCGCCCCAGCGGAAGCCGATGGCGCCGCGCGGCACCACCAGGCGGTCGCCGCTCTCGTCCCAGGCCACGGTCTTCCATTCGGGGTTGTTGGCCTGCTCCAGGTTGCCGTCGAAGTCGCTGGCGCGCAGCTGCTTGCCCGGCACCAGGCTGCCGTCGTCGCGCTGTTCCAGCTCGACCAGGATCGGCATGTCGGTGTAGCGGCGGATGTAGTCGGTGAAGTAGGCGCTGGGTTTCTCCAGGTGGAATTCCTTGAAGATCACATGGCCCATGGCGATGGCCAGCGCGGAGTCGGTGCCTTGCTTGGCGCTCATCCACTCGTCGCAGAGCTTGGAGATTTCCGCGTAGTCCGGGGTGATGGCGATGGTCTTGGTGCCCTTGTAGCGCACCTCGGTGAAAAAGTGCGCGTCGGGGGTGCGGGTCTGCGGGACGTTGGAACCCCAGGCGATGATGTAGCCGGAGTTGTACCAGTCGGCGGACTCGGGCACGTCGGTCTGCTCGCCCCACACCTGGGGCGAGGCGGGCGGCAGGTCGCAATACCAGTCGTAGAAGCTCAGGCAGACCCCGCCGATCAGCGACAGGTAACGGGTGCCCGAGGCGTAGGAGACCATCGACATCGCCGGGATCGGTGAGAAGCCGGCGACGCGGTCCGGGCCGTAGGTCTTCACGGTGTAGACGTTGGCAGCGGCGACCAGGGTCTGCATCTCGTCCCAGTCGGCGCGGACGAACCCGCCACGGCCACGGATGGACTTGTACTGCTTCGCCTTCTGCGGGTCCTCGACGATGCTCGCCCAGGCCAGCACCGGGTCCTTGTGGGCTGCCAATGCCTCGCGCCAGAGCTGCACCAGCGCCTTGCGCACCATGGGGTACTTGAGCCGGTTGGCGCTGTACAGGTACCAGGAGTAGCTGGCGCCGCGCGGGCAGCCACGGGGCTCGTGGTTGGGCAGGTCGGGGCGGGTGCGCGGGTAGTCGGTCTGCTGGGTTTCCCAGGTGACCAGGCCGTTCTTCACGTAGATCTTCCAGCTGCAGGAGCCGGTGCAGTTCACCCCGTGGGTCGAGCGGGCGATCTTGTCGAACTGCCAGCGCTGGCGATAGCCGTCTTCCCAGTCGCGGCTCTCATCGCGGGTTTCGCCGTGGCCGCCGGCGAACTCCGGGGGACGCTTGACCAGGTAGCGCAGGCGGTCGATGAAGAAGCTCATGTTTCTCCTCCTTGGCAGGGCGCGCGGTTAGCAACGCGCCTCTCTAGCAACGCGACTCTTCAGCAACGCAGTTCGTCAGCAACGAACTTCGGCATTGCCACGGGTGTAGTAGAACCAGGTCAGCGCGATACACAGCACGTAGAACACGATGAACCCGTAGAGCGCCCATTCCGGGCCTCCGGTGAGGTCGAACGAACTGCCGAACGATTTCGGGATGAAGAAGCCGCCGTAGGCCGCTACCGCCGAGATGAAGCCCACCGCTGCGGCAGACTCCTTCTCGCTCTGCAGGCCCTGTTGCTCGGCGGGCAGGCTGGGGAACAGGCGGGGTGTCATGATCCGGAAGATCGCCGGGATCATCTGCGTGGTGCTGGCATTGCCCACCCCGGAGAAGAAGAACAGCAGCAGGAACATCGTCAGGAAGCCCCAGAAGGCGCCCGGCTGGTCCTTGCCTTCGATGAAGAACAGCACGCCGCCGACGCACACGGCCATGGCGACGAACACCCAGAGGCTGATCCGCCCGCCGCCGAAGCGGTCCGCCAGGCCGCCGGTGAAGGCGCGGGCGAGGGCACCGATCAGCGGGCCGAGGAAGGCGAACTTGAGCACGTCGACGCCGGGGAACAGGTGCCCGGCCAGCAGCGGGAAGCCGGCGGAGAAGCCGATGAAGCTGCCGAAGGTGCCGGTGTAGAGCACGCTCATCAGCCAGGTGTGCTTGCGCTTGAAGATCGCCATCTGGTCGGCGAAGGACGACTTGGCGCTGGCGATGTCGTTCATGCCGAACCAGGCGGCGATGGTCGCCAGGATGATGAACGGCACCCAGATGAAGCCGGCGTTCTGCAGCCACAGCGGCGTGCCGGCGGCGGTCATCTGCGGCTCGCCGCCCAGGCTGCCGAACACCGCCATGGTGATGCACAGCGGCACGGCGAACTGCATGACGCTCACGCCCAGGTTGCCCAGTCCGGCGTTCAGGCCCATGGCCGCGCCCTTGGCCTGTTTGGGGAAGAAGAACGAGATGTTCGCCATGCTCGAGGAGAAGTTGCCGCCGCCCAGGCCGCAGAGCAGGGCGAGGATCAGCATCACGAGGTACGGCGTGTTCGGGTTCTGCACGGCAAAGCCGATCCACAGCGCCGGCAGCAGCAGCGACGCGGTGGACAGCGCCGTCCAGCGCCGGCCGCCGAAGATCGGCACCATGAAGCTGTAGAAGATGCGCAGGGTGGCGCCGGACAGGCCGGGCAGGGCGGCCAGCCAGAACAGCTGGTTGGCACTGTACTCGAAGCCCGCCAGCGGCAGCTTGGCTACCACCACCGACCAGACCATCCAGATGGCGAAGGCCAGCAGCAGGTTGGGGATGGAGATCCACAGGTTGCGCGTGGCGATGCGCTTGCCGGTCTGCTCCCAGAATGCCGGGTCCTCGGGGTGCCATTCGCGCAGGACGAAGCTGCTGGGGGTGGACAGCTCCGGCAGGTCGCGCGAGGAACTGCGCTCGGCCCATTCCACCCGCTCGGCCATGCGGATCGCGTAGTGCATCCAGGCCAGGGCGCCGGCGGCGATGAGGAACAGCAGCATGAAGCAGCTCTGCCAGATGCCGACCACGTCGTTGAGCATGCCGAAGGTCAGCGGCAGCAGGAAACCGCCCAGTCCGCCCATCATCCCGACCAGGCCGCCGACCACGCCGACGTGTTGCGGGTAGTAGGTGGGGATGTGCTTGAACACCGCCGCCTTGCCCAGGGACATGAAGAAGCCCAGCACGATGATGATCGCGGCGAAGCCGATCAGCCCCAGGTGCATGGCGAATTCGACCTCGCCGCGCACACCGGTGACGACATAGCGGGTCGGTGGATAGCTGAGCAGGAAGGTGCAGATCACCGACAGGCTCAGGGTCCAGTACATCACCCGGCGCGCGCCGTAGCGGTCCGACAGCCAGCCGCCGAGGATGCGGAACAGCGAGGCCGGCACCGTGTACAGCGCGGCGACGAAACCGGCGGCGGCCAGCCCCAGGCCGTACACCTCCATCAGGTAGTGCGGCAGCCACAGGGCCAGCGCGACGAAGGCGCCGAAGACAAAGAAGTAATAGAGCGAGAAGCGCCACACGCGCAGCTCGGCCAGCGGCGCCAATTGCTCGGACAGCGGGATGGCCTTGGCCTGGCGGGTGGCAGCCTGCGGGTCGGTCTTGGCCAGCAGGATGAACAGGATGCCCATGACGCCGAGCACGATCGCATACACTAGCGCGGCGCCGCGCCAGCCGAGGGCGAGCATCAGCAGCGGGGCGGCGAGGTTGGTCAGGCCGGCGCCGACGTTACCGGCGCCGAAGATCCCCAGCGCGGTGCCCTGTTGCCCGGCTTCGAACCAGGTGGCGGTGTAGGCAGTGCCGACGATGAAGCCGCCGCCGGCGAGGCCCACGCCAAGGGCGGCCACCAGCAACATCGGGAAACTGTTGGCGAAGGTCAGCAGGTAGACGCAGACGGCCGACACCAGCATCAGCAGGCCGAACACCCAGCGGCCGCCGTAGCGGTCGGTCCACAGGCCGAGGAAGATGCGCGAGATCGAGCCGGTCAGCACCGGCGTCGCCATCAGCAGGCCGAGCTGGGTATCGCTCAGGCCGAACTCGTTCTTGATCTGCAGGCCGAGGATGGAGAACAGCGTCCATACGGCGAAGCACAGGGTAAAGGCCAGGGTCGACAAGCCGAGAGCGCGATAGCGGTCGCCGGCTGGAATTGAAGTAGCCATTCTGCACGCAGTCCCTTGAAGGTACCGTCAGCAACGGTTCGTTCCATCCAGCCGTAACGATGCCGGGGCAGGTCAGTGGGTACCTGCGCTCGCGGGCATTGCCATTAGCCGAATCACGGTGTCTTGTGGAATCTCTGGTTATCTTGGCACCGCTCAGGTGCTGCAGAGGTCCAGCCTAGACGCAGATCACCGGGAATTCCAAAACGAGGCGGGATATTGCTGCGAACGTGCGCAACTTGGTGTTTCGCTGTATAGAAATATAAATAGCGATGGCTATTGGATTGCCATTGCGTGAACAGGCGTGCTGCCATCGATCAGCAACTACTGTAGGAACGTGGAGATTCGTCCTGCACGACAGAACTTCTTGATCCTGCGCAGGAGGCGCGTAGCTTGAGCGGAGTATCGTGCGGCGGCGACTCGCAGCGACAGACTGCCAGCGCCTCAGGAGCCCGTGTCATGCCCGAATCGATGAGTTTCAACCGCGCGCTGGTGGAGAAGTACGACCGTCCCGGCCCGCGCTACACCTCCTATCCCACCGCGCCGCAGTTCCATGGCGCGTTCGCCGCCGACGACTACCGCGCGGCCGCCCGGCGTAGCAACCATCCCGCCGACGGGAGCGCAGCCAAGCCGCTCTCGGTGTACATCCATATCCCGTTCTGCAAGAGCCTCTGCTACTACTGCGCCTGCAACAAGATCATCACCCAGAAGACCCACCGCGCCGTGGAATACCTGGACTACCTCAAGCGCGAGATCGCCATGCAGGCCGAGCTGTTCGACGGCGCCCGCAAGCTCACTCAGCTGCACCTGGGCGGCGGCACGCCGACCTACCTCACCAGCGAGCAACTGGGCGAGGTGATGGACAGCCTGCGCGAGCACTTCAACCTCGACGAAAGCGACGCCCACGAGTTCTCCATTGAAGTCGACCCGCGCACCATCAGCCGTGAGCGCATCGCCGAGCTGCGCGCCCAGGGCTTCAATCGCCTGAGCTTCGGCGTGCAGGATTTCGACGAGAAGGTGCAGGAAGCGGTCAACCGCGTGCAGAGCGAGCAGCAGGTCTTCGACCTGGTCGCGGCGGCGCGCGAGGCGAAATTCAAGTCGGTCTCCGTGGACCTGATCTACGGCCTGCCGCTGCAGACCGTGGCGAGCTTCGACACTACCCTCAGCAAGATCATCGCCCTGCGTCCCGACCGCATCGCCGCCTACAGCTACGCCCACCTGCCCGAGCGGGTACGCGCGCAGCGGCTGATCCGCCGCGAGGACATGCCGCCACCGGAGCGCAAGCTGGAACTGCTGGAACTGACCATCCAGCGGCTGACCGAAGCGGGCTACGTCTACATCGGCATGGACCACTTCGCCCTGCCCGACGACGAACTCACCGTGGCCCGCAGCAACGGCACCCTGCAGCGCAACTTCCAGGGCTACTCGACCCACGCCGACTGCGACCTGATCGCCCTGGGCGTGTCGTCCATCAGCAAGGTCGGCGACACCTACGGGCAGAACGTAAAGGAGCTGTCGCAGTATTACGCGCGGCTCGACGAAGGCCTGCTGCCGGTGCACAAGGGCTACCGCCTGACCGACGATGACTGCCTGCGCCGCGAAGTGATCAGCGCGCTGATGTGCCATGGCCGCGTCGACTATGCCCCGCTGGAAGAGCGCCACGGCGTTCGTTTCGGCGAGTACTTCGAGGGTTCGCTGCGGCAGTTGCGCGAGCAGGTCGGCGACGGCCTGATCGAACTGCATGACGACGCGCTGGTGCTGCTGCCCCAGGGGCAGCTGATGATGCGCAGCGTGGCCATGGCCTTCGACGCCTACCTCGGCGGCGAGCAGGCGGAGCGCTTCTCGCGCACCATCTGACGCAGTAACCGGATGCACAACGGCCCGCCTCCATGGCGGGCTGTTTCTTTCGAGTGGATGAAGACCGATCTCACGCCAGGGAAGGAACTGGCTGATATTTCGTCTGCTGCCTAGCCATTAGGGTTCTCGTTTCGATTTTTTCCGCGACGAGACGCGCAACATGGACATTCGCCACCCCGCCTGCCAACTGCTCGCCAGCGTTCTGTCGGGTCTTCTGATCCTCAATCCCCTGGTGGCCGCGGCGGCAGAGCTGGCTGTAGATGCGGCGGCGGGTGGCAACACGAGTGTCGGCGCGGCGGGGAACGGCGTTCCCGTGGTGAACATCGCCACGCCCAATGGCGCGGGCCTCTCCCACAACAAGTTCAGCGACTACAACGTCGGGCAGAACGGCCTGATCCTCAACAACGCCACCGGCAAGACCCAGTCCACCCAACTGGGCGGGATCATCGTCGGCAACCCGAACCTCAAGGGTGGCGCGGCCAACAAGATCCTCAACGAAGTCACCGGCGCCAACCCCTCGCAGCTGCGCGGCTATACCGAAGTGGCCGGGCAGGCCGCCCACGTCATTGTCGCCAACCCCCACGGCATCACCTGCAATGGTTGCGGCTTCATCAACACGCCAAGGGCGACGCTGACCACCGGCAAACCGATCCTGGATGCTGGCCGTCTGCAGGGTTATGACGTCAACGGCGGCGAGATTGCCATCGAGGGTGCTGGCCTGAACGCTGGCAACGTCGACCGCTTCGAGCTCATTACACGCAGCGCGAAAATCAACGCCGACCTGCACGCCAATCAGCTCACGGTGGTGGTCGGGCGTAACCAGGTGGATGCGGAAAGCCTCGTTGCCACCGCCAAGCCGGACGACGGCAGCGCCAAGCCGCAACTGGCCATCGACAGTTCCGCGCTGGGCGGCATGTATGCCGGCGCGATTCGCCTGGTGGGCACCGAGCACGGTGTGGGTGTGAAGCTGGCCGGCAACATGGCGGCCAGCGCGGGTGATATCCAGATCGATGCCAACGGCCAGCTGAGCCTGGCGCAGACCGCCGCTTCGGGCAGCCTGCGCGCCAAGGCGCAGGACATCAGTGTCACGGGCTCAGGCTACGCGGCGGGCAATGTCGAACTGACCGCCAGCGGTGCGCTGAGCAACCAGGGACAGCTGGCCGCAGGTTCGCGCGTGCAGCTGTCCGCCGCGCAGATCAGCAACGGCGGCATCGTCGAGGCGGGCGTCAACCCGGACAGCAGCCGCAACGCGCTGGGTGACGTGGCGATCGCGACGCAGACGCTGCGCAACAGCGGCAGTGTGGTCGCCAGCCGCAACCTTGAGGCCACCGTCAGCGGCACGCTCGACAACGCACCGGGCGCCAGCCTGCGCGCGGGCAACACTACGATCAACACGCCCACCCTGAACAACCAGGGCCGGGTGCTGGCCACTAACGCCCTGAACCTGTCCGGGCAGCAGCTGAGCAACCGCGGAGGGGAGGTCAGCGCGGCCTTCCTGCAGGTGCAGGGTGGTGCACTGGACAACCGCCTGGGCCTGTTCACCGCCGCGCAGGCGCTGAACTTTACGCTCGGCACTCTGGACAACAGCCAGCAGGGCACCCTGTCCAGCGGTGGCACCCTCGTGGCTCAAGTCGACGGTGTGCTGAACAACAGCCAGGGCGGCCGCTTGCTCAGCGATGGCGGCCAACACCTGCGTGCCGGTCAACTGAGCAACCAGGGTGGCGGGGTGATCTCCAGCCAGGGCGAGCTGGCCGTGCAGGCCGCTGCGCTGGACAACCGGGGTGGCCAGATCGTCGGCGATGCCGCTGTGAACCTCTCTGGCGGCAGCCTGGACAACCGCGACAAAGGCCGTGTCGTTGCCCGGCGCGACCTGCATCTGGCGCTGGAGAGTCTGACTAACGCAGGCTTGATCCAGAGCGACGCCGCCACCCTGACCCTCAACGCCCGTACCGTCCTGAACGCCAGCGGCGGGCGACTCGCGGCCAAGGGCAATCTCCTTGCTCAGGTCGAGCGTTTCGAACAGAACGGCGGCGAGCTGCTCAGCGAAGCCAGCCTGCAAGTGCTGACTCAGCAGTTGATCAACCGCCAGGGCGGCTGGATCGGCGCCATGAGCGCGCTCGATCTGCGTACCACGGAGCTGTTCAACCAGGGCGCGGCGATCTCCAGCCGCGGCAGCCTGACGGTTCAGGCGGCCAGCGCCGACAACAGCGGCGGCCAACTGGTCGGCGATGCCGACCTGCACGTGCAGGCGGATCGTCTGGTCAACCGCGGTGGCAGCCTGCTCAGCCAGCAGGGTCTGAGCCTGCAGGGCGCCACGCTCGACAACAGCCAGGGCGGGGTGCTTAGCAGCCAGCGCGGCCTGAGCGTCGAACTTACCGATGCACTCGACAACCAGGCGGGCGGGCAACTCACCAGCGAAGGCGGGCTGACCGTCACAGCGGCTCAGGTGGATAACCGCGCCGGCACCATCTCCAGTGCGCTAGCACTGAACATCAGCGCCAATACCCTGAACAACCAGGGCGGCAAGGTGCTGACCGATGCCGCGCTGACGCTCGCAACCCCCACCCTCGACAACCGCCAGGGCGGCGTGCTCAGCGCCAAGGGCGTGATCGACCTGCGCGGCGCCAGCCTGCTCAACAGCCAGTCCGGGCGCGTCCTCGGCGGCGCCGACCTGCTGCTCAGCCAGACTCGCGTCGACAACAGCAACAAAGGCCGAATCGAAGCCGCTGGCCGGGTCAGCGGCAAACTCAACAGCCTGGACCAGCACGGCGGCGGCCAACTGGTCAGCACGCTCGGCATCGACCTCGACTTCACCGGCGGCAGCCTCGACAACAGCCAGGGTGGTCTGCTGACCACGCCCGGCCAACTGCTGCTGCGTAACCTGGCGCAGCTCAACAACAGCGCCGGTGGCGAAGTGTCCAGCCAGAGCAGCTTCGCGCTGCAGGTCAGCGGCTTGAACAACCAGGGCGGCAGCCTGCTCAGCGGCGGCGCCCTGAACCTCGCTGCGCAAAGCCTCGAGAACCGCCAGGGCGGCTGGGTTGGCGCCACCGATGGCATCGTCCTGCGCGCCGGCGAGCTGCTCAACCAGCGCGGCGAAATCAGCAGTCGCGCCGACGTGAACCTGGATGCCGGCCAACTCGACAACAGCGCCGGGCGCATCGCCAGCGATAGCGCGCTGCAAGTGCGCAGCGACAACCTGCTCAACCAGGCCGGCGACTTGATCGGCCAAGGCGCTGTGCAACTGCGCGGCGGCAACCTGAACAACAACCAGGGCCGCATCAGCAGCCAGGGCAACGTCGACCTGACACTCAGCGGAACGCTGGACAACCACGACCGTGGCCAGGTGATCAGCGAAGGCGCGCTCACAGTCACGGCGACCCAGGTCGACAACCGCGCCGGCGTCCTCTCCAGTGCGCAGGCGCTGAACGTCAGCGCCAACGCCTTGAACAACCAAGGCGGCAAGGTGCTGACCGACGCAGCCCTCAACGTCACGGCGGCCACCCTCGACAACCGCCAGGGCGGCGTGCTCAGCGCCAAGGGCGTGATCGACCTGCGCGGCACCAGCCTGCTCAACGCCCAGTCCGGGCGCATCCTCAGCGGTGCCGACCTGCTGTTGGCCTATACGCAGGTGGACAACAGCGAGAAGGGGCGCCTGGAAGCCGCCGGGCAGGTGGCCGGCAAGGTCCGGGTACTGGACCAGCACGGTGGTGGCCAATTGATCGGCACCCAGGGCATCGACCTCGACTTCGTCGGCGGCAGCCTCGACAACAGCACCGGCGGCCTGCTCGCCACGCCGGGCGGATTGCTCCTGCGCAACCTCGCGCAGCTCAATAACAGCGCCGGCGGCGAAATCTCCAGCCAGCAGAGCTTCTGGCTCACCCTCGCCGGGCTGAACAACCAGGGTGGGCGCATCGTCTCCAGCGACGAACTGAGTGTGCAGGTGCTCGGTGGCGCAATCGACAACAGCCAGGCCGGCGTGCTCTACGGCAAGCACCAGCTGACCCTGCGTGCCGGTAGTCTGGACAACAGCATCGGCGGCACCGTCGCCAGCCAGGGCGCGTTGGAAGCGACCCTCGATAACGCCCTGAACAACCACAGCGACGGCGCCCTGGCGGCCGGCGGCACGCTCGACGTGCGCAGTGCCAGCCTGAACAACCAGGGCGGCAGCCTCAGTGGCGGGAAGGGCCTCACCCTCGTGACCGGCGCCGTGAACAACCAGAACGGCCGCATCACCGCCCAAGGGCTGCTCAACGCCCACACTGGCGACCTCGACAACCAGGCCGGCATCCTCAGCGGCCAGCAACAACTCACCCTCAGTGCGCAGAACCTCGACAACCGTGCTGGCCTCATCACCACCCAGGGCGTGCTCGACCTTTCTGCCAACCGCGTCGACAACCGCCGGGGCGGCGAACTCTCCGCTGGCGGCCGGCTCAACCTGCGGGTTCAGCAACTGATTCAGCAGCAAGGCAAGCTGATCACCGGCGGCGACCTCAGCCTCGACCTTGCCGGCGGTGACCTCGACAACCGTGGCGCCGTGCTCAGCGTCGGCGGCCTGCTGCGCATCGACAACCTGCGCCACCTCGACAACCGCGGCGGGGAACTCTCCAGCGCCAACAGCTTCATGCTTCGTGCGGCGAGTATTGATAACGGCGATGCCGGGCGGATCATCAGCGCCCAGCAACTCACCCTCAACACCGGCGCCCTGCGCAACGCCAACCAGGGCCTGCTCTCCGGCTGGCAAAGCCTGCTGGTCAACGCCGCCGACCTCGACAACAGCGCTGGCGGCACCCTCTCCAGCAAGCTCGGCCGCCTGGATGTCACCCTCAGCGGCACGCTGGACAACCATGGCGAAGGTGCCCTGGTCAGCCTCGGCCAGCAAAACGTCAGGGCCGCCAGTCTGAACAACCAGGGCGGCTACCTCTCCGGCCAGCAGAGCATCGACCTGGGCATCAGCGATGCCCTGGACAACAGCGCTGGCGGCCTGATCAGCGCCCAGCAGGACCTGCAGATCAACGCCGGCAGCCTGAGCAACGCCAGCGGCGAAATCGGCGCCGAGCAACTGCACATCACCGCCGGCCAACTGGACAACGGCAACGGCCGCCTGATCAGCCAGAACGACCTCGACCTCAACACCGGCACCCTCAGCAACGTCGGCGGCCAACTCGCCAGCGGCGGTAACCTGCTGCTGCGTGCCGGCAACCTCGACAACCGCAACGGCCAACTCATCAGCCAGCGCCAGCTGGAGCTGCACGCCGCCCAGTTCGACAACCGCGGCGGCACCCTCGCCAGCCAGCAGGCCCTGACCCTGCTGCTCAGCGGCGCCCTGATCAATGGCAACGACGGCCTCGTCCTCAGCCAGAGCGGCAACCTGAACATCAGTGCCCAGCGAATCGACAACCAGGGCGGCGGCCTGCAAGCCCAGCAAGACATCAGCCTGAGCCTGCAACAAGACCTGGCCAACCAGGGCGGCCGCGTCCTCAGCCAAGCCGGCAACCTCGACAGCAACAGCGCCAGCCTCGACAACGGTGCTGGCGGCATCCTCGCCAGCCTCACCGGCGCGCTCAAGCTGGTCACCGGCTGGTTCAGCAACAACGCCGGCATCACCCAGGCGCAAAGCCTCGACATCACCGCCAGCAGCGGCCTCGACAACCGTAGCGGCCACCTCTCCGCCGTCAGCGGCGACAACCGCCTCAGCACCGCCACCCTCGACAACCAGGGCGGCGGCCTCTATGCCGCGCAGACCCTCGCGCTCAATGGCGACAACCTCGACAACCAGGGTGGCCAGATTGGCGCCACGCACATCGACTTCGGCCTGCGCAACGCCCTGAACAACCAGGGCGGCCTGATCGAAAGCAGCGGCACGCTCACCCTCGCAGCCGCCAGCATCGACAACCAGAACGGTCGCCTGCGCGCCCTCGGCCCAGGCGGCGTGACGACACTCACCATCGGCTATCTCGACAACCGCAATGGCCGCCTGGAAACCGCCAACACCGACCTCGCCCTGAACCTCGGTGGCCTCACCAACGACGGCGGCACCTTCCTCCACGCCGGCACCGGGCAGTTCGGCGTCAATGCCGGGCAGATCACCCAGGCCGGCGGCCACTTCATCACTACCGGGCGCCTCGACATCAACGCCGATAGCTGGAGCAACAGCAGCGTCCTGCAGGCCGGCTGGCTCAACCTCAATGTTGGTCAGTTCAGCCAGACCGCCAGCGGCCAGCTCCTCGCCAGCCAGGCCCTCACCGGCCGCGGCGGCAACTGGAGCAACGACGGCCTGCTCGCCAGCGACGGCAGCCTCGACATCCAACTGACCGGCACCTACAGCGGCGCCGGCCGCGTCACCAGCCTGGGCGACCTCAACCTCAGCGCCAGCCAACTCGACATCAGCCAGGGCGCCAGCGTTACCGGTGGGAAGAGCGTCACCCTCGGCGCCGGCACCCTCTACAACTACGGGCGCATCACCGCCGCCGGCAACCTCACCGCCAACACCGGCACGCTGAACAACCACGGCACCTTCGGCAGCGCGGGCCAACTGCTCCTCAACACCGGGGACCTGCTCAACGACGGAGAACAGAACGGCGCGCTGCTCTTCAGCGGCGACGACATGACCCTGCGCGTGGGGGGCACGCTGACCAATCGGTATGCGGATATCTACAGCCTGGGGAATTTGGATATCGCGGCGAATGATGCGGGTGGCTGGACGACCGCACTGCAGAACATCTCGGCAACCTTGGAAAGTCTGGGCGACATGAGCTTGCGCGCCAGTTCACTGGTCAACCGCACTGACGTATTCGAGACAGTCGCCGGGGAACTGGTCTCAGCAGCTATTGGAGTGCGTTGCTTTGATTGCAGCGAACCTCCGCAGCTCGGCGCTCGCGCCCCGAGCAGCCACCTGGTCTGGGTTGAGAACTATCGGGGAGTGCAGGGGGAAAGTTCTCCCTCGGCAGTGATAAACGCCGGTCGCCATTTGAACATCGAGGGTAGTGACCTGTTGAACCAGGCATCGACGATTGCTGCCAGTGGCAACGTCTCGATGATGCTGGACACCTTTACCAACAGGGGAGTTGCCATTGGCGACTACTCCGTACGGCGCTCCTTCGACGTTCCTTACGGCGGCTCCGGTGCATACGGTGGTCTCTCGGGGGCTGTGAGTTTCTGGAACCAGGTCATGGCGTACAACGCTGCGAATGATCCGGGCTATGAGTCGGGTCTACGCTCGCCTACCGGCGAGATGACACGCCCCAACCTTCACTTCTGGAACCGAGACTGGGACGAGTCGCTGGAGCTGGTCACGATTCGGGCAGGCGGCCGGGAAGCCACGCGCTTCGGCCAGTTCGGCTCCATCCGTGTCGAGTTCCCGGGTGCTTCCCCCTTCGCCGACTTCCAGCTGCCGCATTATCAACCGGGTGCGCTGGTCGATGCGCCAGACCCGGTCAAGAACGCCACCTTCTTCGATGAACTTATCGTTCAAACCGGCGGTAGCTCCTTCATCAACGCTGTGGTTCAAGCCGGCGGCAACATCGCCATCAATGCCACACAGAACCTCAGCAACAGCGTTATCCAGGCGGGCATTCCCCAGCAATCCGGCACTCCCCGCATGGGGGAGACCGGTGTCAGCGGCAACACCGCCACCGTCGTCTCCATCAACGCCCAACTACCGCCCGACCTCGCCCAGCAGCAGGTCAACCCCATCAGCCGGCCCGGCTTCAGCCTGCCCACCGGCAACAACGGGCTGTTCCGCCTCAGCGGCCAGGAAGGCACCCAGAGCGGCGCGCAGACCATCGACGCCGGCGGCAGCTACAGCTTCAGCGGCCAGACCATCCAGCTCACCCAGCGCGAGCGCAGCCTCGATGGCGCCAGCGGCCGCGCCGACGACCTCAAGTGGAACACCACCGGCATCAGCGGCGGCGCCCAGCGCACCGGCGGCGCCAGTGACAGCGCCGAAGCCGTCCACCTCAACGGCGGCCCCCAGGCCCCCGACAGCGCCACCGCACCCTCCTGGAACGTCGCCCAGGTCCAGGGCGTCCCCAGCACCGCCCGGCCCGACAACAGCCACAAATACCTCATCGAAACCAACCCCGAGCTCACCAGCCTCAAGAGCTTCTTAAGCTCCGACTACCTCCTCGGCCTGCTCGGCTACGACCCCGACAAATCCCAGAAGCGCCTGGGCGACGGCCTCTACGAACAACGCCTGATCCGCGACGCCGTCGTCGCCCGCACCGGCCAACGCTACCTGGCCGGCATCACCAGCGACCAGGACCTGTTCCGCTACCTGATGGACAACGCCATCGCCTACAAGGACAAGGTCCACCTGCAACTGGGCGTGGCCCTGTCCGCCGAACAGGTCGCGGCGCTGACCCACGACCTCGTCTGGCTCGAAGAGGCCACCGTCAACGGCGAAAAAGTCCTGGTACCGGTGCTCTACCTCGCCCAGGCCGACAACCGACTGGGCCCCAACGGCGCCCTCATCCAGGGGGAAAATCTCAGCCTCATCAGCGGCGGCGACCTCGCCAACCAGGGCACCCTGCGCGCCAGCGGCGACCTCTCCGCCACTGCCGCCAACCTCAGCAACAGCGGCCTCATCGAAGCCGCCGGGCGCCTCGACCTGCTCGCCCTGGACGGCATCAAGAACACCCAGGGCGGCATCATCAAAGGTCGCGACGTCAGCCTCATCGCCCTCACCGGCGACGTACTCAGCGAACGCAGCATCACCCGCATCGACAGCACCCAGGGGAACCGCACCTGGACCCAAAGCTTCGCCGACAACACCGCGCGCATCGAAGCCGCCGGCAACCTCGACATCAGTGCCGGGCGTGATATCAGCCTTCCCGGCAGCACCGTGACCGCCGGCCGCGACATCACGATGCAGGCCGGGCGCGACATCAACCTGCACAGCGTCGAGCTCGAACGCAGCCAGACCGAAGGCCGCAACTACCACCAGAGCACCAGCCAACTGAGCGGCGACGTCAGCGCCGGGCGCGACGTGCAAATCAACGCCGGACGCGACGTCAGCAGCATCGCCAGCCATATCGACGCCGGCCGCGACATCGGCATCAGCGCCGGGCGTGACGTCGTCCTGGCCAGTGCTACCGACGAGCAGCACAGCTACAGCCAGAACAAAAAAATAACCGCCCAGGAAGACCACGTCAGCCAGCAGTCCACCACCGTCAACGCTGGCGGTGACGTACTGGTCAGCGCTGGCAACGACCTCACCCTCATCAGCAGCAAGATCAACGCCGGCAACGAAGCCTACCTGGTAGCCGGCGACAAGATCGAAGTCCTCGCCGCCAACGACAGCGACTACTCGCTGTATGACAAAAAGGAAAAAGGCAGCTGGGGCAGCAAGAAAACCCAGCGCGACGAAGTCACCGACGTCAAAGCCGTGGGCAGCGAAATCAGCGCCGGCGGCGACATCACGATGCTCAGCGGTGGCGACCAGACCTACCAGGCCGCCAAGCTGGAATCCGGCAACGACATCGCCATCGTCAGCGGTGGGGCGGTGACCTTTGAAGCGGTCAAGGACCTGCATCAGGAAGCCCACCACAAGGAAGACAGTGACGTTACCTGGAGCAGCTCCAAAGGGAAGGGCAGCACAGATGAAACCATGCGTCAGAGCCAGCTCACTGCTGAGGGCGAAGTCGTCATCAAGGCCGTCGATGGCCTGCACATTGACCTCAAGCAGATCAACCAGAAGAACGTCAGCCAGACCATCGATGCCATGGTCCAGGCCGACCCCAAACTGGCCTGGATCAAGGACGCCGAAGCGCGTGGCGACGTCGATTGGCGCCTCGTGCAGGAAATCCACGACTCCTACAAATACAGCAACAACAGCCTGGGCGCCGGGCCGTCGCTCATTATCTCCATCGTCGCTGCCGCTTACCTTGGCCCGGTCTATGGCGCCATGGCCAGCAATCTTGCCATCGGCACCATCAACAACGGCGGGGATATCGGCCAGGGCCTGCAACACGCCGCCAGCGCCGACAGCCTCAAGGGGTATGCCATCACGGCGGCCACCGCCTATGTGGTCAACCCCTACCTGAACGGCGAGTTCGAGGTCCATACCGACCCCACCTACAACGTCACCAAGGGCTTCAACCTCAACACCTGGGGCATGGATGGTGTGGGTGGCTTTGCCGCCTACAGCCTCGCTGAAGGCTTTGCGCAATCGGTCATGCAGCAGGCCGCTTACGGCGGCAGCTTTGCCGACAACCTCGGCGACGCCATGGGCGCCCAGGGCTCCGGCCTCGCCATGGCGCTGGGCTTCAACAGCGTGGGCAATTGGGCGCAGGGCGATTACGGCGGTAGCCGCTACGCCCCCGGCAGCCCACAGAAAGTCATTGCCCACGTCCTGATGGGTGGCGTACTCGCCGAAGCCACCGGTAGCGACTTCAAGACCGGCGCCATGGCCGCCGGCGCCAACGAAGCCATGGCCAATACCTTGAGCCAGTGGGCCAAGAACGATCCCAAGTTCGAGCTGATGGAATCGCAGATCGTTGGCGTGCTGGCCGCCATGGCGGTGAATGGCGATGTGAACAAGGGGGCGGAGATTGCCAAGAATGCCACCGCCTATAACAGCCAAGATCATGATCACGACGGAAAAATTGACTTCAACGACAAGCTGCAGGAAATCAAAGAGCAGCTTGGGAAGCGAAAATCACCGCTAGATGCCGCAGCTGAAGGCGATGGCATCCAGATTGCCCCCAATACGGCGACAGCGGGAGGGGCCTTCGCCGCTGGAGCAATGGGGCGAATTTTTGGTGGTGGCGGAAAATTAACCGGTGTTGAGTTTTTACCAAAAGCAACACGTTATAGTGCGGGGCAGGTGGAAGCTAATATTACGCAAAGTAGTGCCATCAAGACACTTGAATCCAGTGGCTATAATAAAACGATCTCGCAGGATGGAACGGTTACTGTGTTGACAAATGGTGAGAAAACATACCGATTCTACCCGTCGGCAACTTCTACCGGCCAACCGTCTGCCTCTTTGACAGTCGAGGGAATAAAGAAGCCAGTAGTTAAAATTAGGTTTTCGGGGCAGTGAGATGGCTATCATAGAGATTGAGTCTAGCGAGATGTCTAAGGTTGTAGATGGTCTTGCTAAGGTTGTGTTCTTTGAGAGGGATCTTCCTTTAAATGTTTTTATCAAGGAGGGGCTTTCTTTCTGGTTCTTTGAAAGGCCTATAGTTGATTATTTATTTTTGTTTTCGGGTCTTATTTCGATTAGCTTGTCGGCATTTGGTTCTAGCCCATATGTAAAATTTTCTGGTCGAGAAAATATAGCTGGCTCTTGTGTTCGATTTGATGGGGGAAATATTGAAGAGGACACGGATTTGGTGAGTAGGAAGTTCTCGAATTTCTTTGGTGGAAAGGTGGGTTATCCAATATTTTTATTTAATGATATGTATGATTGGGTGGCGATCGAGAGCGCACATGATGAATTTGGTGTTATTGCTGTCGACTCTGGGAGGGTTCCGAGAGAATTTATCGATTTTCTGGAGTTTAATTTTATACCTAAAGCTGAAATGATAAAGCTGGCTAGCGGTACTGGTGCGCAGAGTATAGATGCGAAGATAATTTTAAAATATTATTTGTAGGGGGTTATTGTCCCGTCCAAGTGTCTAAACGACTTTCCCACCTCCAGGCGGATGGGTTGCAAAAGAGTCCAATGCATTTTTGCAAGTTGCCCAAGAACCATTTAAAGCTGGGCAAACTATTAGTAATGCAGGCAGAGCCGTAACCAAGCATCCTGAGTATTTTGGGTTTGAGACAACTCAAGAGTTGCGTCAAGTATATAGGACCGATGCTCAGCTAAATGAGGTCGCAGGAAAGGCGATTCAAGAGATTCTTCAGGGGGCGTAAGAACTACGGGAGCTGGCGGCAGGTACCCCAGTGGATGGGTTACCTACACTCTTCCAGACGGAAGAGCGGCTAGCTGGGGAGCTAGTGGCGAGTTCATTGGGTTTAGAGGGGTGCAAAAGTAGATGAAAAATTTAGTTTTCGAGAAGGTCGGAGATATTCACAGTGAATATCCATATTTATGTGTGTATTTTTCGGGAGAAAAAGAGCCTTTTATGGAGATATCTGTGAGTGAAAGTCGTGATATTAAATTCGTATTCTATTCGCGAGATGTAAACTTGTCTCTTGGGGTTGAGGAGTTTAATGAGTTACTTGATAGAGCTAAGAAATTCCTGCCGCAGGCATTGGAGAACGAAGATTTTTCTTAATAGATAATTTGTTGCAAAAGTGATCCCGGGGTTCAGTCAAGTTGAGTCTGGGGTTCTTAATGAGGAAAAATTGATTCTTAACTCTAGTGAGTTAGCTAAGATTCAAGCTGCTCATGCCGCAGGTACACCTATAGAGGTGAGTATTGGAGGGCGATTAATTCAATATGAGCCAGGGTTGCCAGCCTCGGGCATGATAAAGTTCGGTGAAAATGGTTTCCTCATCGGTAGAGAAGCATTCAGTTCACCAGTTGAGCTACAGAAAACGGTCTTGTATGAATTACACCGCCTGAGTACTTCTCAATCTTCAGCAGGTGTGTCTGCTGAATTGGCTGCGCAGGAGACAAAAGCTGCTTTTGAGTTTGCTGAAAAAGCCAGCCAGTACCTCAGCGGAGGTGCCAAGTGAGTAGTAGAGAGATATCTAGGCGTTGGGTTGATGCAGGGATAACTCTAGCGAAGGACCCAATGGCAGAAGTCAAGTGTCCTGTTTGCCTCGTAGGGATGTTAAAAACGATCGATATACAAAAAGATGAGGGCTCAGTTGAATTTGAGCGCTTGATTAGTTGCCCATCCTGTGGGGCGAGAAATGCGCTTAGGATGCGTAATAAAGTAGATTAGATTGTTGCAAAAGGGGCTGCAACAACGAAAGGATTTGTCCCAGCAGAGAGAACAGGCCTTAATTTCGAAAAAAAGTTGCAAATAAATCAGATGGGTATATCGACGTTGAGCTGTCCGCTAGACAGAAATTCGATAAATCAGGTGCAGTTGTAGATAGTAAATTTGCTCAAAGTGATCTAGTGGCTCGTTATTCACCTGATGGAAACCTGCATATTGACTGGTACGGTACTACTGTTTCTGGGAAGGGTGTTGGCAGCGAGATGGTTTCGAGAGCAATTGAAACAGTTGGGCCGAATAAGGTTAAGACGGTTTCAGCACAGTTAGGAAAGGACAATCTCGATGCTTTCAGGGCTGGTGCCGCTGCGGGGCTTTCTAAAGAGCAGGCTGTATGGAGCACCCCACTAGGAAAGACAATGAACTCACTGGGTTTCAGAAATGTTGATGTTTCTGGGGCTAGTGTGAAGTTTCTTCAGTGAGGCTAGGTCATGGATAAAATTGAAGTAATCAGAAGCCTAATGGGCTCTGACAGAGTGAAAGACGTTCTTGATTTTGTCGAAGGTGATTCTGTCTATATCTCGGATGCTTCAGAAGGAGTTCCTCAGAGTCCGGAGCTTAGAAAGGTTTGGATTTTGATGGTTCATCATCTAAGGTTTGTGTCAGAGTTTGGTGATATTTCAACGATCCAGCAAAAGAATGGTAAATATTTAAGTCCGCACCCTGGGGAGTTTGAGGCTTGGTTGAATGCCGGGGCCCCAGGAATTGCAGATGAAGATTTAAGGTCTTATCTAAAAGAAAACCCGTTGTAATGCTCTATTGAAATAGAACCCCAGCCACTGAGCTGGGGTTTTTTATTACCTGCGATTCACTACCGCCTCACTCGCTGTTCGTAGTCCGCTTGGTACAACGACCAGGCATCGGAGGCCAGCAGCAACAACGAGCGACTGATCGCGCAGTACGGATTCAGCTCCGGGTCGCCCAGGCGCATTGCGGTAAGCAGCTCGATGACGGACCGCAAGCGACACTCCGCCGCCTCATACAGCGCATCAGCGGGGGCGTCCGCGTTCAGGTACAGCGTGGCATTGCGTGGGTTGATGCTGTGTTGTGACGTTGTGTCCAACGGGACGAACCGCTCTGCGTTGCGGCGTTCAGTTGGGGCGGTGTGTGACGTATGATTCGCGTCAGCCATGGTCAGCTCCTTGATAGCTGGTTGTGGTTAGCGGGCCGTGGGTGTTGACGCACTCACGGCCCGCGTCTTTTGCGTTTTCGCAAACTCCTTTACCTGATCCGCGCCGTTCGGCACCTCTGGATCATGTCTGTGTCGGTGCGCCGCTCCTTTGCCCAAGACGAACGCTCAGGAACGTGCCTGCAATGAGCGGCGTACTGCCGGAAATGTGTCGCTATTTTATCTACTCCCGATGCGAGGGCTCCAGGCGCTGGAATGGATTCCTCCCTATCTGGTCGGGGCTTGGGAAAAGGCTGACGTGTTTCCTAGGTACCTTCGGCCACGGTGGCTCCGTTGACCACTCGACAGGGAGCATTGGCTACCTGAAGTCCGCGAGGCCCATGGTGGTGATGGGCTATTGAAACGGTCGCGAGTCGCTTGCCCGCTCGGCAACGGGCAGGCAATCGACATCCGCGGCGGAGGTTTTGGCTGAGAAATGGACATGACGCACGCAGAGCTTTGCGAGATTGCCCGAATGTGGCTTACCCGGCGAAATACGCTGTGCAACCACGGTTGCCACTTGGGCTTGCTGGGACGGGAGTGGATGAAGGGGGCGCATGTGCCCGATGTATTGGGGTTCAAGGCGGTCGGGAAGCGGGTCGAATCCGTGGCGATTCAGGTTCGGCTGGCCTGGTCCGATGCCGATGAATCGGCGCGCAAGCAGCCACCCGCGAAGACGCTGGGGATGGGGCTGTACCGCTATTATCTCTGCCCCGAGGGGGCCATTCAGCCCTACCAGTTGCCACCGCGGTGGGGAATGTTGTGGGTGACGCGCAAGGGGCAGGTAGTCCCTATGGCGGGTGCTGTTGCGGAGTCCTGGAACCGGCTTACGTTCCATTCCGTGGCCCAGGACTGGCAGCACGAACGGGATATCGAGCAGGAAAGCTGGCTCTTGGTTCGTGCGATGACCCGACAACCGTTTAGCTTGCCTTAAGGCCAAGCGACGTGAACGGCCCGCCCTCATGGCGGGCCGTTGCGTTCTCAGCGCTTAGCGGCGATCGACCCACACGGTCTGTGCGTTGCAGAACTCGCGCACGCCGAAGTGCGACAGCTCGCGACCGAAGCCGCTCTTCTTCACGCCGCCGAAACCGACGCGGGCATCGCTGGCGCTGTAGCCGTTGATGAATACGCCACCGACGTCCAGCTCGGCGGTCATCTGCCGGGCGCGGGCGAGGTCGGCGGTGAACACCGTGGCGGTCAGGCCGAAGTCGCTGTCGTTGGCCAGTTCCAGCGCGTGGCGGGCGTCCCTGGCGCGGATGATCGAGGCCACCGGGCCGAACAGCTCCTCGCGGAACGAGGTCATTTCCGGCGTCACGTCCGCCAGCACGGTGGGCTGGTAGAAGTTGCCCGCGCCTTCGGCCTTGCCGCCGCCCAGCAGCAGGGTGGCGCCTTCGGCCAGGGTGCGCTGCACCTGGTCGTCCAGTTCGTCGCGCAGGTCGTAGCGGGCCATAGGGCCGACGTAGGTCTGCGCCTGGGTCGGGTCGCCCATCAGCAGTTCGCGGGTCGCGGCGAGGAAGCGCTCGGTGAAGGCGTCGGCGATGCTGTCCTCGATGATGAAGCGCTTGGCGGCGGCGCAGACCTGCCCGGAGTTCTGGAAGCGTCCGGCGACGGCGGCCTTTACGGCCACGTCGAGGTCGGCATCGGCGAGCACGATGAAGGCGTCCGAGCCGCCCAGTTCGAGCACGCACTTCTTCAGCACGGCGCCGGCCTGGGAGCCGATGGCGGAGCCGGCGCGCACGCTGCCGGTCACGGTGACGGCGGCGATGCGGTCGTCGCGGATGGCCTGGGATACCAGGTCGTTACCGACGTTGATCACCTCGAACACGCCGGCCGGGAAGTCCGCCTGCTGGAACGCCTGCAGCATTCCGTAGGCGCTGCCCATGACGTTCGGTGCGTGCTTGAGCACATAGGTGTTGCCTGCCAGCAGCGCCGGCACCGCGCCGCGCAGCACCTGCCAGATCGGGAAGTTCCACGGCATCACCGCGAGGATCGGGCCCAGCGGGCGGTACTCGATCCAGGCGCGCTCGTGCTCCACGCTGGTGGGCTCCGGGGCGAGCATCTGCGGGCCGTTGGCGGCGTACCAGTCGCACAGGCCGGCGCACTTTTCCACTTCGCCACGGGCCTGGGTGATGGGCTTGCCCATCTCGGCGGTGATAGTGGCGGCAAGGGCATCGGCGTTGGCGCGCAGCGTCTGGCCGAGGCGTACCAGGGCGGCGGCGCGCTGCTCCAGCGGGGTGCGCTTCCAGGTCGCGTAGCCCTGGGCCGCGCGGGCCAGGGACTGCTCCAGCGCCTGCGCGGATTCGAAGGCGTAGCTGTCGATCACCTCGCCGGTGGTGGGGTTGCGGGAGATCGCGTGGGTCTGCGGGGAGATGCTCATGGCTCGCTCCTGGAGGGTGGGTTGCAGGATGTGGAGCCAGTGTCGCGTTGAATCATGCTTATGAAAACTGAATAATAATGACGATTACGCTCTCGTTTGGAGAATGAAATGGACCTCGTCCAGCTGGAAATCTTCTGTGCCGTGGCTGCCCACAAGAGCATCGCCGCCGCCGCCCAGGCCATGCACCGCGTGCCGTCCAACCTGACCACGCGGATCAAGCAGCTGGAAGCGGACCTGGGCGCCGACCTGTTCATCCGCGAGAACAATCGCCTGCGCCTGTCCCTGGCCGGGCACGACTTCCTCGTCTACGCCACGCGCATCCTCGGCCTGGTGGAAGAGGCGCGGGTGGTGGTGTCGGGCAAGGAGCCCACGGGGCGCTTCCCCATCGGCTCGCTGGAGAGCACGGCGGCGGTGCGCATCCCGCGCCTGCTGGCGCGCTACCACCAGCAGTACCCGAAGGTGGAGCTGGACCTCTCCACCGGCCCGTCGGGCGACATGATCGACGGGGTGATCGCCGGCGAGCTGATCGCCGCCTTCGTCGACGGGCCGATCAAGCACCCGGCACTGGAGGGCGTGCCGGTGTTCGACGAGGACATGCTGGTGGTCGCGCCGTCACACCACGCGCCGATCCAGCGCGGCCAGGATGCCGACGGCGAGATGATCTACGTGTTCCGCGACAACTGCTCCTACCGCCATCACTTCGAACGCTGGTTCGCCGCTGACGGCGCGGCCCCCGGCGCCATCCGCGAGCTGGAGTCCTACCACAGCATGCTCGCCTGCGTGAGCGCCGGCGGCGGCCTGGCGGTGATGCCGCGCAGCATGCTGAGCAACATGCCCGGCAGCGCCTCGGTCAGCGCCTGGCCCATGAGCGGCGACTTCGCCCGGCTGAACACCTGGCTGATCTGGCGCAGCGATTCGCGCTCTCGCTCGCTGGAGCTGTTCCGCCAACTGGTCGACGAGCAGGCCGCGGCGCTGGACATGGCGGGGGGCTGATCTTCTCGATAAAGGCGCTGCGTGGATGGTCGGCGGTGCCTATGCTGTTGCGGACGGAAACCGGCTCGGGGCAGGGTAGCTATGGCCAGGGTTTTGCTCGCGGATGCGACACCGATAGTGCGCGATGCCTTGCGCACGTTGCTGGAAGAAATGGGCCACGAGGTGGCGGCGGAGGCGATCGATGTGCCCAGTGCCCTGAGCCTGGCGCGTGAAGCCCGCCCGGACCTGGTGATCCTCGAACTGAACCTGCCGGGGGCAGGCGGGCTCGACCTGCTGCGGCGCCTGCGCGCTCGCGATGCCCGGCAGAAGGTGCTGGTCTACAGCCGGCAGAACCCGGCGCATTTCGCCCCGCTGTGCTTTCAGGCCGGCGCCAGTGGCTTCGTCAGCAAGCATGAAGACACCGCCCTGCTGCGCAAGGCCATCGTCGATGTGCTCGCCGGGCGCGGCCACTTCGCCCGCGAGCACATGCAGTCAGGCCCCGGAGATGTGCTGGGCAGCCTGACGCCGCGCGAATTGTCGGTACTGCAACTGATCGCCGAGGGGCAGTCGAACGTGCGCATCGCCGAGCAGCTGCGCATCAGCTTCAAGACGGTCAGCACCTACAAGGCGCACCTGCTGGAGAAGCTGCGCGTTGGCTCCAACGTCGAGCTGGCCGAAATCGCCCGTCGTGCAGGCCTGGTAGCGGATTATCCGTCGGGTGCGGCGGTGGCCGAAGCGCTGCCCGCCGAGATCGGCCTTTTGCGCGAACTGGTCGATGCCGCGCCCAACCCGATGTTCGTGCGGGGTGTCGACAGCCGCCTGCTGTTCTGCAACCAGCGCTTCCTCGACTTCCACCAGGTCAGCGCGGACGAAGCGCTGGGCGCCACGCTGGCCGGCAGCACCTGGCTGCCGGCACAGCATCGCGAGTCGCTGCCGGGCCGCTTCCAGACCGTGATAGAGAAGGGTGTTCCGGTGACCTTCACCCTGCGCGCCGAGCTGCATGGCAGGCATCGCGTGCTGCACAACTGGATGGTGCCCTGCCGCGACTCCAGCGGCCAGCCGAGCGGCGTGCTGGGTGGCTTGCAGGACATTACCGACAGCGAGGACGAGCTGCTCGAATGGCGCGACCGCGCCCTGGCCGCCGAAGCCGGGCTGCACCGGCTCCGCGAGATCAGCACGGCAGCGCTGGACGAGCTGCACTCCCGCCTGGACGGGCTCGAACTGCACCCGGCAACACCGGGCCTGGACGGAGTCGTCGAAGCGCTGCGTCGGCTCAAGAGCACCAGCAACCCGGAAGAGGATCACCCCGCACCGTCGCTGACGCCTTGTGACCTGGAGGACCTCATCGAGCGCGGCCTGGCTCAGTACCCGGCCTGCCGTTTCGACAACCAGTGCAGCGAACGGCTGCGCAGCTGGCTGGATGCAGAGCTGTTTTCCCATTGGCTGAACGGCGCGCTGGAGCTGCTTGTCGCGCCACGGGGTGTGATGCTTGCGGCCCGGGCGGTGCAGCAGGGGCAACTGCTGGTGCGCCTGGAGCTGAGTGGTGTGGGCGGAGGCAACAGCATCATCCTCCAGCAGTACGTCCTGCGCCTGGCGCAGCGGCTGAATGCGCGCATGGGCATCCAGCGCAGCGCGGAGCACCTGGCCATCGATCTGGAACTGGAGCTGCGCCTGGCGGCCAGCTGATTGCGGAACAACTCTGATGCCGGGGCGGGGAGGACTCCTAGTTCGCTCCGCACGCGCCATTCCTAGCATGACGGCAACTCGAACATTTACAGGAGTTGCCGCCATGAACCCTCTCTCGAAAACCGCCGATCGCAGTCGCTCCGGCAAGCTTTCCACCATCGCCCTGGCATTGCTGGTCGCCACGGGGTCGGCCCTGGCCGGCCCGGCGCAACCGGTGCCGCAGGCGCCCGCGCAAACCGTCGCACAACCCCTGGTGCTGCTGGCCCACCAGCAACTGCTCGAAGGCGACCTCGCTTCGGCCCAGGCGCTGCTGCGCGAAGCCGGCGCGCAAGGGCAGGGCGGCAGCCGCGCCCTGGCCGAGCAGGCCTTCATCGAGGATGCCGGCGGCCGCCACATGCGCGCCCGGCAGTTCTACGACGCCCTCAAGGGCAGCGACCAGGCGGCGGTGATCGCCTTGCCGTCGGCAGTGAACCTGGCCGCGCTGGGCCGCTTCGAGCAGGCCGGCAAAGCCTTCGCAGAGCTGCAGAAGACCTCCCCCAACCCGCAGGTCCAGGCCTACGCCGGCCTCTGGAACCTCTGGGTAACCGCCCGCCAGGCCAGCGATGCCGGAGTCAAGCCGGCCGTCACCAAGGCGCGTGTGGAGAAACTCGCCCGTGCCATCAAACCGGTCGACGAGCACCAGCGCGCCATGCTCGCGCTGTTCCAGGGCAAGTCCGACAGCTCCGCGGTGTTCGCCCAGATCGATGGCCTGCAGGCCCCCGACGCGGTCAAGCGTGACCTGCGCACCGAGGCCGGATTGTTCGCCGGTGGCTACCTCGACTACGTCCGCCAGGACCACGCCGGGGCACTGCGCCTTTACGAGCGCGCGCTGCAGCAGTCGCGCCCGACGGCCATGGAACGCCCGCAACTGATCCAGTCCAGCCGCGCCCTGCAGCTGTCTTCCCGCTGATTTCCCTTTGCTGAATCCGGGGGCAGCGCCCCTGGAAGGAGCTTCTCATGAACAGGATTTATCGTCTGGTGTGGTCGCGCAGTCGCGCTGCCTGGTGTGTTGCCTCGGAGCTGACCAGTCGCGTCGGCAAGAGTGGTCATCGCGGTGCCGGCGCGGGGCGTCCGTTAATGCAGGCCCTGTCTCTGCTGGCGTTGAGCGTCGGCCTTGCCGTCAGCGGGATGGTCGGTGCGGTGGCAGGTAACCCCGGTCTGTACGTCAACGACAGCACCGACATTGGCTGCAACTTCATGCATGACACCGGCATGACCGGAGAAATGGGCTGGAAATATGACGGCAACAACGCCAAGTGCCAGTCAGATGACAAGTCGACCCAGACTGGGCGGGTGCTTTTCTACGGCACCGGAGTGCAGAAAGACGGCACCAATTCGCTGACCCTGGGCAACGAACTCTTCGTCAACGGCGGCCGAATCGGTCTGAACAACAAGATCGATGGAAGCAACTCCATGGCCATCGGCAACGTCAACGATGCCAATGGCACCAGCGCCACTGGCGCCGATGCCATCGCCATCGGCAACAACGCCCAGAGCCTGAGCCAGTATGCCAGCGCCTTCGGGACAGGGGCGAAGGTCGGCAGCGAGTCGAGCCAGGGCCTGGCCGTGGGCAACAACGCCCTGGTGCAGGGCAGCAAGGGCATCGCCATCGGCAACGGCGCGCAGACCCTTTCCAACGACGCGCTCACGCTGGGCAATGGCGCGGCCGTCAATCACGGCGCCACCGACAGCATGGCGCTGGGCAACAACAGCCAGGTTGCCGCGGACGCCAACAAAGCGACAGCGCTGGGCTTCGGAGCCAATGCTCAAGCTTCCCGGTCCACGGCGCTGGGCGAAAGTTCGGTGGCGGGTGCAGCGGGCTCCGTTGCGATGGGCAGCGCTGCGAAGGTCGGCCAGAGCGCCACCGACAGCCTCGCGCTGGGCAGCGGCAGCCTGATCGCCGACGGTGCCCAGAACGCTGCAGCCCTTGGCAAGGGCGCGACTGCCAATGCCAACAACTCGCTGGCTCTGGGCACATCCGCCGTGACCGGCGCGACCAATTCCGTAGCGCTGGGCAGCTCTGCCGTGGTTGGTACCAACTCCAGCAATGGCCTGGCCCTGGGGAGTAGCAGTCAGATCGGAGTCGGCGCGAGCAACACGGTGGCATTGGGTACAAAGGCAATGGTCGGTGACCGTGCCAGCAACGGCATGGCGCTGGGCAACGGCAGCAGTGTTGCGGTGGATGCCAGTAACGCAATTGCCCTGGGCAACGCGAGCTCAGCCAGTCGCTCCAACTCGGTGGCCATCGGCAATGGTGCGCAAGCCAACGGGCTGAACAGCATCGTGCTGGGCGCCAACAGCACCAGCACTGCCGGCAGAAGCATACGCACGGAAACTGCCTACGTTCCGGCTGGCGCCACCAGCGTTGCCG
Source organism: Pseudomonas sp. PDM22 (assembly GCF_014851965.1). Classification (NCBI taxonomy): domain Bacteria; kingdom Pseudomonadati; phylum Pseudomonadota; class Gammaproteobacteria; order Pseudomonadales; family Pseudomonadaceae; genus Pseudomonas; species Pseudomonas sp. PDM22. The sequence goes on along the minus strand of NZ_JACVAR010000005.1, from coordinate 538,492 downwards.
GCAGTGTTGCCGATAGCGAGTTCTCCATCGGTCGTGCTGGCGACACCACCAACACTCCCATCGTCCGGCGCCTGACCAATCTTGCCGCTGGCGCGCAGGATACCGACGGCGTCAACGTCAGCCAGCTGAAAGCCCTGGGCGACCAGGTGGCCGACGGCGACGCCGGCGCGGTCAAGTACGAGCGCAACCCGGTCACCGGCACCATCAACTACAACAAGGTGGTGATGCAGGGCGATACCTACAACTCGGTGACCAGGACCGGTGGCACGAAGATCACCAACGTCGCCCGTGGTGCGGATGACAGCGACGCGGTGAACATGTCGCAGCTCAACGAGACCAACGAGAGTGTCACCAACGTCGATAACCGCGTCACTCAGGTCGACAACCGAGTCACCCATGTCGACAACCGGGTGAACAATGTCTTCGGCAACGACAGCGACGCCAACGTTGCCGATAACGGACGCGGCATCCGCTATGTTCGCACCAATGACAATGGCCTGCCGGTGGACGACGCCTATGCCACCCACCCGGGTTCCACGGCGGTGGGCTACCAAGCACGGGCCACCGCTGAAGGCTCCCTGGCTCTGGGACAAAATGCCACCGCCAGCACCACCAACAGCGTGGCGCTGGGGGCGGGCAGCAGCACCGGTGCCAATCTGGGCCTGGAGGCCTTCATGGGTGGCGGCCAACCGGCCAGGGGCCGGGCAAGCGGCGAGGTCTCGGTGGGCTCTCCTAACGCCGAGCGCCGTATCACCAACCTCGCCGGCGGCGCCGAAGACACCGATGCGGTGAACGTCTCGCAACTGCGGGGTGTTTCCGAACGAGCCGAGCGCGCCGAGCAACTGAGCCAGGATGCGCTGCTCTGGGATTGGAGCAGCAACAGCTTCAGCGCCACCCACCACGGCAACGGGCCGAACAAGATCACCAACGTCGCAGCCGGCGATATCAACGACAACTCCACCGATGCAGTGAACGGTTCGCAGTTGTCCGCGACCAACACTCAGGTGACGAACCTGGGTGGCCGCGTCACCAACGTGGAAGGAGATGTCTCCAACCTGGGCGACCACGTCGAGAATATCTACAACACGGGCACCAAGTACTTCCACGCCAACTCCACCGGCACTGATTCGGCGGCGCTCGGCCAGGACTCCGTCGCCATTGGCATGGGCGCGGTGTCCAGCCATGACGGCAGCGTGGCGCTGGGCGCAGGTTCCGTCGCCGATGGCAGCACCCTGGGACATCAGGCGTATCTGGTGGGCGGCAGTGCGACAGGTGAAGTCAATGTCGGCAACCGCCGTGTCACGGGTGTCGCGGCAGGCGCGGATGAGACCGACGCGGTGAATGTCTCGCAACTCAAGGGGGTCTCCGACCGCACCGACCAACTGAGCCAGGATGCGCTGCTCTGGGACCCGACCGCCAATGGCGGCAACGGGGCCTTCAGCGCCAACCACGGCGGGCGCGGGCCGAACAAGATCACCAACGTCGCCGCCGGTGATGTCAACTCCACCTCCACCGACGCAGTGAACGGCTCGCAGCTGTACGAAGTGACCACCCAGATCAACAACATCACCCTGGGCGGCATCAGGTACTTCCACGCCAATTCGCAGAAACCCGACTCCATCGCCAGCGGCGCCGATTCCATCGCCGTCGGCCCGGCCGCCCAGGCTTCCGGGACGTCCTCCCTGGCCATGGGCGATGGCGCCAATGCCAGTGCCAGCAATGCCAGCGCCATCGGCAGCCATGCAACCGCCAGCGCTGACAGCGCCACGGCGGTGGGCACCGGCGCCAGCGCCACTGGCAGTTCCTCGGTGGCCATGGGCGAGGGTGCTGCCGCCACCGGCGAGCGCAGCTCGGCCATCGGCGCCGGAGCCAGTGCCGAAGCCACCAACAGCGTGGCCCTGGGCGCCGACTCGGTGGCCGATCGCGATAACAGCGTCTCGGTGGGCAGCGCCGGCAACGAACGGCAGATCACCAACGTCAAGGCCGGCGAGGCCGACACCGATGCGGTCAACGTCTCGCAGTTGCGCGACCACGGCGACACGGTCAACAGCACCATCAACAACGTCGACAACCGCGTCACCCAGGCGAAGACCGACATCACCCAGCTGCAGAACGGCACCGATGGCATGTTCCAGGTGAACAACAGCAGCAGCCTGCCCAAGCCGAGCCCCACCGGCACCGATGCGGTGGCCGGCGGCGCGGGAGCGGAGGCCTCGGGCAACAACAGTGCGGCCATCGGCACCCGTGCGCGGGCCAGCGGCAGTAATGCCACGGCGCTGGGCAACGGCTCCAGCGCCCAGGCGCAGAACTCGGTGGCGCTGGGCGCCAACTCGGTGGCCGACCGCGCCAACAGCGTCTCGGTGGGCAGCGCCGGCAACGAGCGGCAGATCACCAACCTTGCCGCCGGCACCGCGCCGACCGACGCGGTGAACGTCAGCCAGCTGCAGCAGAGCATGGGTGACATCTCCAACCAGTTCTACGACTACACCGACTCCCGCTACAACGCGCTGCGCCACGACCTGAAGAAACAGGACGACATCCTCAGCGCCGGTATCGCCGGAGCCATGGCCATGGCGACCCTGCCGCAGCCGCACTCGGCCGGAGCCAGCATGGCCACCGTCGGGCTGGGCAACTACCGCGGCCAGGGTGCGCTGGCGATTGGCGTCTCGCGTATCTCCGACAACGGCAAGTGGGTCACCAAGCTGCAGGGCAGTACCAGCAGCCAGGGTGAAGCCGGCGTCGCAGTCGGTCTCGGTTACCAGTGGTAAGTCATTGCGTCGCGGCCCGGCTCCGGCCGGGCTGCGCGAAGGAGGTCAAGATGAACACTTTCACCATCCGCAACCTGTGCACCCTGGCCCTGGCCTGCAGCGGACTGCTGCTGGCGGCCTGCGGCAGCCACAGCGTGGTCGATGCCCAGGGGCACAGTGCCGATCCGCAATTCCCCGCGATCAGCGACTCCTACCGCCCGCAGGGCAGCTACGTGAACCTGGAAAACCTCGGCAAGGTGCAGCCAGGCATGGGCAAGGCCCAGCTCTACGAACTGCTCGGCACCCCGCACTTCCAGGAGGGCCTGTTCGGCGTGCATGAGTGGGACTACGTCCTGCGCTTCCGCCGTCCGGGCCAGCAGGACCTGCTCTGCCAGTACAAGGTGCTGTTCGACAAGGATATGCACGCGCAGACCTTCCTGTTCTCGCCGGCCGACTGCCTGGAGCAGGCCCGACCGGCCCCGGCTCAATCACCCGTGACGGCACCAACTGCTTCGCAGCGCGTCACCCTCGGCGGTGACGCCACCTTCGCCTTCAACAGCGCTGAACTCAGCCCGGCCGGCCGCGCCAGCCTGGCGCCCCTGGCCGAACAACTGAAGGCGCAGCAGCCATCGCAGATCAGCATCACCGGGCACACCGACCGTCTTGGCTCGCCGGCCTACAACCTCGAGCTGTCGCGGCGCCGTGCCGAAGCGGTGCGCGAATACCTGGCCGCCGCTGGCGTGCCGTTCGCCTCGATGCACGTACGCGGTGCCGGGGCCGCTGAGCCGGTAGCCGATTGCCCGGACCTGCCGCGCGCCCAACTGATCAACTGCCTGGCGGCCGACCGCCGGGTCGTCATCGAATCCAGCGCCGTTGCGGCGCAAGCCCAAGAGTGAGGAACACGCCATGAACATCCAGAGCAAATGGCTGACCGCGATGCTGATCCCCGTCTGCCTGCTGGCCGGCTGCAAAGGCTCCGACCAGACTCCCGCCAGCGATGCCAAAGCCACCGCCCAGCAACACCTGGGCACGCTGGACTACCCGGCGCTGCCGATCATCCGCAACGCGGTGTTCAGCATGAGCCCGCTGGTGGACGGCAAGCGCAACCCCGCCGTGATGCAGCAGATCTGCGGCCTGGCCCGAGGTGAATCCACCCAGGCGGATGTGGACCGCTTCGTTGCGGCCAGTGGCGAAAGCGCGCAGCACCTGAAAGAGAAGGGCGGCGTCACAGCGCTGCTGGTGAACGGCAATCATGCCGGCCAGCAGATCGCCTGTGCCGCCTACCTGGCGACCGCGCCGATGATCCAGGTGGACGGCAACGAGTTCATTGCTCCGCGCAAAGGCGCCGACGGCAAGCTGCAGGTCGACCAGGCCCGCCTGGGCGAAGTCATGGCCGTGCGCATGGCCCTGGCCCGCACCGACGCCGAGTACTTCACCCTGATCGCCGAGAAGCTGCAGCAGACTCCCGGTCTCACCGATGCCCAGTACCAGTCACGCACCCGCGAGCTGTTCTCCGAACTGGCGCCGGCCTACCTCAATCGTGTGAAGGAGCAGATGCCGCCGGCTGGCACCCGCTTCGACCTGAAGCAGATGGACAGCGAGCGCTTCGCCTTCAGCACCTCCAACGGCGGTGAATACGAATACACCAGCGACGGCATGACCCTGCGCCAGGACAACGTCACCTGGTACGGCGATGGCCAGCTGATGGGCCAGCCGCATACGCTGAAGGTGGCCTATTACCCCCATGCAGTCACTCAGATCGTGGATCACCCCTGAGGCTCGAGGGCGCGGCGGACGGTGGTCCAGGCCATCGTCCGCCGTCGCACCGCTTTCACTCATCCCCCCGGCCGGCTGTCGCTGCGGCTTTCGCGCATGACCCGGCGCAATCCATACGCCACTCCCGCCCCCAGCATTCCGCCCAGCAGTGTGGCAAGCAGCTCCGCCAGCAGGCCGATGGCGCTGTCGATGCTCATGCTCCGCAGGTAATTGCCCAGCTCCGGCCACAACCCGAGCCAGAGGCCGACGAACACCAGCACCAGGTCGTACCAGATACCGCTGACGCCGGCCGGGCGATAGCCGCGCACGAAGAGGATGAAGGCGCTGAAGGCCAGCGCCAGTAGCAGGGTGCCGAGAAACTGGCTGAGTGCATCGGGGCCGGACATGGCGGCTACTCCTCACCGCTGCGCAGACGCAGGCACTGGCCGCTGTGCAGGCTCAGCTGCATCTCGTCCAGCAACGCCTCGGCGTAAGACAGCGCCAGGGCGGAGTCCTCGGCGGAGGCGCTTCCGGCGCGGCTGAAGTCGTCGATGCGCAGGCCCTCGGGCATTGGCGGTGCTTCCACCAGTGTCCAGTCCAGGCCGCTCACTTCGAGGCTGCGGGCGAGGCCGGCGCCGAGTTGTTCCTGTTCGGCATCGGCAGGTTCCACCAGCCAGCCCCAATGGCCCACCAGCAGCAGGCGCGGGACTTCCGCGCGCAACGCACCGTCGATCAGGGCGCCGCACTGCGGCGGCAGCTCTTGCGCCGGCTGGTCGGCGAGGAAGGCGAAGACTACATCCAACCCCGAAACGGCCTGGCTGACCACGATGGACGAGTCCAGGCTGCCCAGCTTGCAGCGCAGGCCGGGGCGCGCACGCAGGCGGTTGAGGTCGTCGAGCAGCACGGTCACCTCGTGCTGGCGTTGCAGGGCGCCTGCTATCAGCGCCTGGCCGAAGCTGCCCGAAGGTTTGAACAGTCCCAGCTTGAGGGTCGGGGTTTCCAGGTTGTGCATGGAGGCTCCTTCGACAGCGGTGGTTCGACGGATGCGACATGTGCATATCGAAGGAGAGGGTCGGCGAGGGTTCAGTCCGATTGCGCCAGCGGCGCTAGGCGGTCACCGCAGTGCTGTCCGCCGAGGCCTGGTAGCTGCTGGGCGCCACGCCCAGGCTGCGGCGGAACATGCTGGAGAAGGCGCTCGGGCTGTCGTAGCCCAGCTCCAGCGCCACGCGGGTGACCGGGTTGCCCGCCGCCAGCCGGGTGACGGCGGCGAGCAAGCAGGCCTGCTGGCGCCAGGCGCCGAAGGAGAGGCCGGTCTGCTGGCGGAACAGCCGGCTGAAGGTGCGCGTGCTGCAATGCAGCTCGCCGGCCCAGCGCTCCGCGGTGACGTCGATGGCCGGTGCGCGCAGGAACTCCCGGCACAGCTCCAGCAGGCGCGGGTGCGCCGGCAGCGGGGCAAACAGCGGCAGGCTCGGCGCCTGGCGCAGCTCGTGGAGCAGCAGGCGGATCAGGTCGCCGTCGCGGCCGCGCTCGTCGTGCAGCGCCGGCACCTCGACGCTGGCCAGCAGCAGGTGATGCAGCAGCGGCGAGACGGTCAGCGCCTGGCACAGCCGGGTGTCGCGCACCGGCACCTGCGGGTCGATGTACAGGCTGCGTGTGCTGACCCCGCGCATCAGCACCCGGTGCTGCTTGCCGGCGGGAATCCACACGCCGCTGTAGGGCGGGATCACCCAGGCGCCGTCCTCGGTCTCCACCTCCATCAGCCCGTTCATGCCATAGAGGAACTGCGCCCGGCGGTGGGCGTGGGGCTTGAGCAGCGTGCCGAGCGGGTAATCGGTGCCGATGGCGAGCACAGCGCGGTCGACGTCGTCGACGCTGGCGAGGGGGATGTTGAGCATGGCGGCGAATCTGGCTGAGTCGCGAGGATTATTTGCCAATCCGCGCAAGATGGCCAATCAGCCTGCGGTCAACTGGCGCGGTGCGCTTTGCTCGCGCGGTATTTGCCGTAGGATCAGGCCCACATGACTTGCCAGGAGGCGACTATGGGTATCCGCGGGAACGACCGTCAGGTCGACAACATCGAGTTCAACGTCAGCGACATCGCGCGCAGCAAGGCCTTCTACGGTAGCGCCTTTGGCTGGAGCTTCACCGACTACGGTCCCACCTACAGCGAATTCAGCGACGGTCGCCTCACCGGTGGTTTCACCACCGGCGAACCGGTGCGCCCCGGCGGTCCGCTGGTGATCCTCTACGCCGACGACCTGGCACAGACCCAGGCCCGACTCGAAGCCGCCGGTGCCACCATCAGCCGCGCGACCTTCGCCTTCCCCGGCGGCCGGCGCTTCCACTTCATCGACCCGGACGGCTACGAGCTGGCGGTGTGGTCGGCGGACTGAGCCCGGACCTGTTCGATATAGCGCCGCACCAGCGGTGATTTCTCGAAGCGCCGGTGCAGCAGTGACAGCCACGAGCGCGGCGCGCAGTCGGCGAGCGGACGGTAGTTCACCTGCGGCAATTGCACCCGGCGCACCACGGACTCGGGGACGATGGCGACGCCGCGGCCGAGGGACACCAGCGCGATCACCGCGACCAGGCTGCCCGGCTGCTGGCCCAGGCGCGGGGCAAAGCCGCCGGCGCTGGCCACTTCCAGCGTGCCGGAGATCTGCTCCGGAAGGATGAAGGTTTCACCACTCAAGCGCGCGGCGCGAATCTCCGGCAGCTCGTTGAGGCGCGAGGAAGCGGGCAGGGCGAGGACGAAGCCTTCCTCCTGCAGGGCGATGGCTTCCAGCTCCTCCGGCAGGCTCATCGGCGAGCGCACGTAGGCGAGGTCGAGCGTACCGTCGCGTACCTGCGCCGGCAGTTGCGCCATGGGCGCTTCGCTGATGTCCAGGTCCACCGCCGGCAGGGCTCGGGTGAATTCCTCGACATGCTGCTGCAGCACGCCGGAGTAAGCCGCCGAGGCCACGTAGCCCAGGCGCAGATGCCCGGTTTCGCCCCGGCCGGCGCGCTGCGCGCCCAGTTGCGCGGCGTCGAACTGGCGTACCGCGAGTCCGGCTTCCGCCAGCAGGGCTTCGCCAGCGGCGGTCAGGCGCACCTCGCGCTGGCTACGCTGGAACAGCAGCACGCCCAGCTCCTTTTCCATGTCCTGGATCTGCCGGCTCAGGGTTGGCGGGGCGATGCCCAGCTGTTCGGCCGCGCGGGTGAAGTGGCCGTGGTGGGCGACGCTGAGGAAGTAGCGGAAATGACGGATTTCCATGTTCGTTAGTCGCAGGCTAATGACGAAGGCCGCCGTGGCTAACAAGCCCGGCGCACGCGGGCGTTACCGTGGAGGCAACACTACAAGGCTGGCGCGACGAGGGCAAAACCCGGCGCGCCGGCCAGCGCGGGAAGCCTTGCCATGTCCGACCCTGTGATTCGCCCACGACCCTCCGCCCGTTTCACCCTGCTGACCGCTTCGGCGGTGTGCGCGCTGATCATCCTCGACACCAACATCGTCGCGGTTTCGCTGCCGAGCATCGCCCGCGATCTGTCCGGCTCCTTCGCCGATATCGAGTGGGTGGTCAGCGCCTACCTGCTGGCCTTCGCCGCCTGCCTGCTGTCCGCCGGCAGCCTGGCCGACCGTTTCGGCCGGCGGCGCATGCTGCTGCTCGGGCTGGTGCTGTTCGGCGCAGCGTCGCTGGCCTGCGGTGCGGCGCCGAGCCTGCTGTTCCTGGATATCGCCCGCGCCGCCAAGGGAGTCGGTGCCGCGCTGTTGCTGACCTCGGCGCTGGCCGCCATCGGCCATCGCTTCCACGAACCCGAGGAGCGCCTGCGCGCCTGGGCCTTCTGGGGCGCGTGCATGGGCGCCACCATCACCTTCGCGCCGCTGCTGGGCGGGGTGATATCCGCCACCCTGGGCTGGCGCTGGATCTTCTACCTCAATCTGCCGCTGGTGGTGCTGCTGGGGGCGATGGCGCTGCGCAGCATCGAGGAGTCCCGCGACAGCGCTGCCGCGCGCCTCGACCCGCTGGGCAGCCTGACCTTCGCTGGCGGCCTGGGCTACCTGATATGGGCGCTGATCGATGGCAACCGCGTCGGCTGGGACAGCCCGCCGACCCTCGCGCGGTTGCTGGTCAGCGCCGGCCTGCTGGGCCTGTTCGTGCTGGTGGAGCGCAGCCAGGCGCGGCCGATGATCGACCTGCGGCTGATGCGCAGCGGCCGCTTCATCGGCGCCTTGCTCGGCATGTTCGCCTACGCCGCCTGTGCCCAGGTGATGATGACCCTGCTGCCGCTGTACCTGCAGAACGGCCTGCAGCTGTCGGCGGTGGCGGCGGGCGCGGGGATGCTGCCGTTCGCCGTGGCGATGCTGCTGGCGCCACGGGTGGGCATGCGCCTGAGTGGGCGCTTCAGCCCGGCGCAGATTTTTGCCTTCGGCCTGGTGCTGGTCGGCGCGGGCAACCTGCTGTGCGCGCTGGCGGCCGGGCAGGGCGGCTACCTGGCCTTCGCCCTCGCCAGCCTGGTGCTGGGTGCCGGCGCCGGGCTGCTCAACGGCGACACGCAGAAGAACATCATGGCCTGCGTGCCCCGCGAGCGCACCGGCATGGCCTCGGGGTTGAGCACCACCACGCGCTTCGCCGCCATCGTGTTGGCCATCGGCATTCTCGGCGGCGTCCTGGCCGCACGCAGTGCCCAGTTGCTGCGCGACGCACTGGCAAAGCTTGCCCCTGCGCAACTGGACAAGGCTGCCGAGATGGCGACCCGCGCGGTGGCGGGGGACTTCACGGCGGCGCTGTCGCTGGTCGATCCGACACTGCGTGATGCGCTGGCGCCCGCTGTGCGCCAGGCCTTCATCGGCGGTTTCGAGGGTGTATTGCTGGCGGCGGGCGTCGCGGCGCTGGTGTTCGCCGTGCTGGTGGGCACGCTGCTCAAGCGGCCGATGCCGGCACATGAGCCGGTGCCGGCCTGAAACGGCCGTTTGTCCGTTTGCCGGCGGGACGGCGGTAGTTGCCGGAACTGTGGTTCGTTCGGCCGGGTCAGGAATCAGGAAGAGTGCGCGTTGTGCGCCTCGTCGCCGCCATCCAGAGCAGAGCGGGCCATCCGCGGCCAGGGGGAGAAGCGCATGCAGCAGTCAGTCGAGCCGGAATTCATGGCACCCAGTGAATACCTGACGTCCACGGGCGTCGCCGTGTTGATGTCGCCGCGTTACATCGCCCCGGGGAAGGTCGGCGAGGTGCTGCTGTCGCTGGCCAAGATGCCGGCCGGCGTGTCGCCGCTGGATGTGGTGGTCGGCCCGTGGGAGTCCCACGAGGAAGCCTTCCAGGCGTCCCATGACGCCGCTGAGCGCTGGGTCGAGCGCCTCGACGACGCCTGAGTCAACGTGGTACGGCCGTCAGCGGTAGCGCTGGCGGTCCGCCTCGCTGATCGGCCGGATGACTCGCGCCGGGTTCCCGGCCGCCAGTACGCCTTCGGGGATGTCACGCACCACCACGGCGCCGGCGCCGATCACGCTGTTCGCGCCGATGCTCACGCCGGGGAGGATGTTCACCCCGGCGCCGATCCATACGTTGTCGCCGATGCTCACCGGGTGCGCGTACTCCAACCCCTGGTTGCGCCGCTCGGCGTCCAGCGGGTGTCCCGCCGTGTAGATGCCGACGTTGGGCGCGATGAACACGTTGTCGCCGATTGTGACCCTGGCGCCATCGAGGATCACCAGGTTGACGTTGGCGTAGAAGCGCTCGCCGATCTCGATGTTGAAGCCGTAGTCGCAATGCAGCGGGCCTTCGATCACGAAGCCTTCGCCGATGCGCGCGAACAGCTCGCGGAGAATTGCCTCGCGGCGCTCGCCGTCATCCGGGTGGCTGTGGTTGAACTCGAAGAGCTTCGCCTTGGCCTCGGCACGCTGGCGCAGTACCTGCGGGTCGTGGTTGGCGTCGTAGAGCAGCCCGGCGGCAGCTTTTTCCAGTTCGTTCATCGAGGCGGGTCCTTGTTGCGTTGAGAGGTGTTCGACGCGCACAGGGCAAGCCGGTTCCCTCCCCGGGCAACAGCCTCCAGGGCTCTGTGTCGCGGAGCGGAAGAGTGCGCCGGTGATTTGTAGTGAATGCTACAAAAAATACGTATTGAAAGTTTCTGAAGCGCATTATACAAATGGCGCCATAACAAGAGGCGCCTCCATGCTCACACTCAAAGATCGCCTGAATTCCCCGGAAGTCGAGCTCACCAAGGCCGAGCGCAAGGTCCTGCGCGCCTTGCTCGATGACTACCCGCGCGCCGGCCTCGGGCCGATGTCGCGCCTCGCGCGCCAGGCCGGGGTCAGCGACCCCAGCATCCTGCGCCTGGTGAAGAAGCTTGGCTTCAGCGGCTACAGCGACTTCCAGAACGCGCTGATGGCCGAGGTGGATGACCGCCTGCGCTCGCCGCGCACCCTGCTCGCCGGGCGTCGCGAAGGCATGAGCCGCGACGACGTCTGGTCCAATTACCTGAGCGACGCCAGCGAAGGCATCCAGCGCACCCTGGCGCTGACCCAGGCCGACGACGTGCGCCTGCTCGGCGACTGGCTGCTCGACCCCAAGCTGCGCGTGCTCTGCCACGGCGGCCGCTTCAGCCGCTTCCTCGCCGGTTACCTGGTGGCGCACCTGCGCATGCTGCGCAGTGGCTGCCTGCTGCTGGACGACGGCGCCGCGCTGCCCGACCAGTTGGGCGACCTCGACCGCCAGAGCCTGGTGGTGGTGTTCGACTACCGCCGCTACCAGGCCCAGGCGCTGGGCGTGACCCGTGCGGCCAAGGCCCGTGGCGCCCGCGTGGTGCTGTTCACCGATATCTATGACTCGCCGCTGCGCGAGTTCGCCGACCTGATCATCAGTGCCCCGGTGGAATCCCCATCGCCCTTCGACACCCTCGTGCCGACCATGGCCCAGGTCGAGGCGCTGATCGCCAGCCTGGTAGCGCGCATGGACGGCCAGCTCGACGAACGCCTGGAAGGCATCGACCACCTGAGAGCTGCCTTCGGCAGCCACATCCTCGAGGAATGACCGTGTTCAGCTTGCCCCACCAATCGCCCCGTGACCTTCCGTTCACTCGCGGCCAGACCGCCATCCTGTTCGTCGACATGCAGAACGCCTGGGTCATCCCCGGTCGCGATGCTCATGTCGATCCAGCGACGCACCGCTACTTCTACGACCGTGTCGAGGCGAGTGTGATACCCAACCAGCAGCGCCTGCTGGCGGCCATGCGCGAGGTGGGCGGGGAGGTGCTGCACACCATCATCGAGAGCCTCACCGCCGATGGCCGTGACCGCTCGCTGGACCACAAGCTCTCCGACATGCACCTGCCCAAGGGCAGCCCGGACGCCCAGGTGATCGACGCCCTGGCGCCGCGCGAGAACGAGATCGTGCTGCCGAAGACGTCTTCGGGAGTCTTCAACTCCACCGCCATCGACTACGTGCTGCGCAACCTGAATACCCGCCACCTGATCATCTGCGGCGTGGTCACCGACCAGTGCGTGGACATGGCCGTGCGCGACGCCGCCGACCGTGGCTACCTCGTCACCCTGGTCGAGGACGCCTGCGCCACCCACACCGCCGAACGCCACCAGGCCTGCCTGGAAGCGATCAAGGGCTACTGCTGGATCGCCGACACCGACAGCGTGCTGGCCCGTATCGCCGCGCTGGCCTGAGGCCGGGAGAACACCATGAGTCAGAACAATAACAATCCCGCTCCGATGCGCCTGACCAGCTTCGTCACCACCGACCTCTGCGGCATCACCCGTGGCCGCTCGCTTCCCGAATCGGAAGTCGCCGAGCAGCTTGTCACTGGTTGTGGCTGGGTGCCCGCCAACAGCGCGCTGACGCCCCAGGACATCATCGCCGACGACAATCCCTGGGGCAGTCACGGCGACCTGCGCCTGCTGCCCGACCCGAGCAGCCGGGTGCGTCTTGAAAACGGCCCGGACGCCCAGGCCGCGCCGCTGGACTACCTGCACGGCGACCTGGTGACCACCACCGGCGCGCCCTGGCCGGTGTGCCCGCGCACGCTGCTGCGCGAGGAGATCGCCCGCTACCGGGAGCTCGATCTGCAAGTCACCGCCGCCTTCGAACACGAATTCAACCTGCTGGGCCTGGCGGACGAACACGCCGCCGCTTTCTCCCTGCAAGCCCAGCGGCAAACCGGCAACTTCGGCGGCTGGCTGATGAGCGCGCTGGAACAGATCGGCGCCGAGCCGGAAATGTTCCTGCCCGAGTACGGCCGCAACCAGTACGAAGTCACCTGCCGGCCGACCCAGGGCGTTGCTGCGGCCGACCGCGCAGTGAACGTCCGCGAAGTCACCCGCGAGATCGCCCGCCAGTTCGGCTGGCGCAGCACCTTCACGCCGCTGCTGGCGCCCGGCGCCGTGACCAACGGCGTGCACCTGCACCTGAGCCTGCAACGCCTGGACGGTACCCCGGTGTTCTACGACGAAGCCGCGCCGAGCAACCTGTCGAAGCTCGCCGAGCACTGGGCCGCTGGCGTGCTGCGCCACCTGCCGGCGCTGTGCGCGCTCACCGCGCCGACGGCGGTGTCCTACCTGCGGCTGAAGCCGCACCACTGGAGCGCCGCCTACGCCTGCCTGGGCCTGCGCAACCGCGAAGCCGCTCTGCGCATCTGCCCGGTGGTGGAGATCGGCGGCAAGCCCAAGGCGCGCCAGTTCAACCTGGAATTCCGCCCCATGGACGCCACTGCCAGCCCGCACCTGGCCATGGCCGCCGTGCTGATTGCCGGGCGCCTGGGCATGCAGCAGGAACTGCCGCTGTCGGCGGTCACCGATGTCGATCCGCACAGTCTCAGCGACGCCCAGCGCGAGGAGCTGGGGATCAAATCGCTGCCGGGTTCGCTGGAGGAGGCCCAGCGCCTGCTGCTCGCCGATAGCGAACTGTGCGCCCAGCTGCCGCCGGCGCTGCTGCAGACCTACGTCTCCATGAAGCGCCAGGAGCAGGCCCTGACCCGTGAACTCAGCGAAGAACAACTCTGTGAATCCTATGCAAAGTTCTACTGAATCCGGCCTCTACCGGCGCCCACCGTTCGAGATCGTCAACCCGCAGGGCAAGAGCCCGGTGCTGCTGGTCTGCGAGCACGCCAGCCGCTACATCCCCGAGGAGCTGGCGCAGCTGGGCCTGGACGACGCGGCGGCCGCCGAGCACATCGCCTGGGACATCGGCGCGCTGGACCTGGCCCGCGAGCTGTCGGCGCGCCTGGATGCCACGCTGCTGGTGGCCAACTACTCGCGCCTGCTGATCGACCTCAACCGCCCACTGTCGGCTCCGGACCTGATCCCCGAGCACAGCGAGATCTACCCGATTCCCGGCAACCGCAACCTGAGCGCGGCGGCCCGGCAGGAGAGGGTGGCGAGCCTGTTCGAGCCATTCCACCGGCAACTGACCGCGCTGCTCGACGAGCGCCTGGCCGTCGCCCGGCCAACCCGGCTGGTCGGCGTGCACAGCTTCACCCCGAGCTATCGCGGCGAGCCGCGCCCGTGGGTCGCCGGGGTGCTCTATGCAAAAGCCGAAGCCTATGCCCAGCGCATGGTTGCCGGGCTGCGCCAGAGCGGGGAAGAAATCGGCGCCAACCAGCCCTATGTGATCGACCCGCTGGAGGACATGACTGTCCCGGTGCATGGCGACGAGCGCGGCGTGGACGCCGTGCTGATCGAAATCCGCAATGACGGACTGCGGACCCCGCAAGGGGTGGAAGCCTGGGCAGTACGCCTGGCTCCCTGGCTCTGAGGACCCAAGCCCGATCTGGTGCGTTCGGCCGGGGCGGGCGGGTTCTGAAAACAACAACAATTCAGCGCATGAGCGCCGAACCCTGAATGCTGCCGTTCCCAGAGGAAGTGCCCCGTGGCTATCGAACAGTTCGGATACAAGCAACAACTGCGCCGCAGCCTGACGCTCGGCGACCTGGTGATCTACGGGATGATCTTCATGATCCCGATCGCCCCCTTCGGCGTGTACGGCTGGGTGCATGCCGACGCCCACGGCATGGTGCCCATGGCCTACCTGGTGGGCATGGTGGCGATGCTCTTCACCGCGCTGAGTTATGGCGCGATGTCCCGCGCGTTTCCCATCGCCGGCTCCGTGTACTCCTACGCCCAGCGCGGCATCCACCCCAATGTTGGCTTCATCGCCGGCTGGGTCCTGCTGCTGGACTACCTGCTGATTCCGCCGCTGCTCTACGTGTTCAGTGCGCTGGCGCTGAACCACCTGTTCCCGGCGATCCCCAAGCTGGTGTTCATGCTGATCTTCCTGGTGTCCGCCACGCTCATCAACCTGCGCGGCATCACCCTGGCGGCGCGCTTCAACCTGCTGTTCCTGATCGCCGAACTGGCGGTGCTGGCGATCTTCCTGGCGGTGGGTTACCACGCGCTGGAAGGCGGGCTGGGCAATGGTCGGCTGACGCTGGAACCGCTGCTGCAGCCGGAGCATTTCAACCTCGGCCTGGTGATGAAGGCGGTGTCCATCGCGGTGCTGTCGTTCCTCGGCTTCGATGCGATCTCCACCCTCGCCGAAGAGGTCAAGGGCGACCCGGCCAAGCAGATCGGCCGCGCCTCGCTGATCGCGCTGTTCGTCATGGGCGCCATCTTCATCGTGCAGACCTGGCTGGCCACTGACCTGGCTGCGGGCATGACCTTCAAGTCGGCGGACACCGCCTTCTACGAGATCGCCGAAGCGGCCGGCGGTAGCTGGCTCTCCACGCTGACGGCGGTGTCCACCGCGCTGGCCTGGGGCGTGACTGTGTCGATCACCTCGCAAGCCGCCGTTTCGCGCCTGCTGTACTCCATGGCCCGCGACGGCAAGCTGCCGCGGGTGCTGGCCAAGGTGCACCCGAAATACCAGACCCCGCACATCAGCCTGTACCTGGTCGGCGTGCTGTCGCTGGGCATCGGCATCTACTTCCTCGACTCGCCGGACGTGCTCACCTCGCTGGTCAACTTCGGCGCGCTGACCGGCTTCTGCCTGCTGCACCTGGCGGTGATCAACCACTACTTCATTCGCCAGAAGAGCGGCCAGGTGCTGCGCCACCTGGTGTTCCCGCTGATCGGCCTGGTGATCATCGCCTACGTGCTGTTCAGCATGAGCCGCGAGGCGCAGGAGCTGGGCGCAGGCTGGATCGCCATCGGCCTGGTGTACCTCGCGGTGCTCAGCCGACGCGGCAACGGCAGCGAGCTGGCGCGGGAAATCTGAAGGGGTGCGCCGTGCTGTCGCAGACGGCACGGCGCGCTTTGACAGACGGCGGGGCGTGCCCCATAAAGATCGGGCGGTGCAGGGACGCCGCCAACACCGACGAACCAGCGTGAAACAGCATGAGCAGGAAAGATCAGGACAGTACGCCCTTCACCCTGGACCGCATCGACGAGGAGATCATCCGCATCCTCCGTCACCAGGGCCGCATCACCTACGGCAAGCTGTCCGCGCTGGTCCACCTCACCCCGCGCCCCTGCCAGGAGCGCGTCCGCAAGCTGGAGCGGCACGGCATCATCCGTGGCTACGGCGCCGTCATCGACGAACAGAAGATCGCCTCGGGCCTGTCGCTGCTGGTGCTGGTCGCGTTGTCCAACCAGAGTGGCCGCACCGCGCAGAAGGCCTTCGAGGCACGCATGATCGCCTGCCCGGAAGTGCTGCACTGCCAGCTGATCAGCGGGACCTTCGACTACAGCGTGCGCATGCGCTGCCGCGACATGGAGCACTACCGCGCGCTCACCGAAACCTGGCTGAACGATGAGAGCCTGCACATCGACAAGCTGGTTGCCCACCCTGAGCTGACGACTATCAAGGAGTCCGCCAGCTAGCGCTGTGGACTCGCTTTTCTCCTGCGTTTTCCTCCGCTGATATCCCCCCGCCAGCGGCTGCCTCAAGCACAGCCG
Source organism: Pseudomonas sp. PDM22 (assembly GCF_014851965.1). Lineage (NCBI taxonomy): Bacteria > Pseudomonadati > Pseudomonadota > Gammaproteobacteria > Pseudomonadales > Pseudomonadaceae > Pseudomonas > Pseudomonas sp. PDM22. Next base: position 522,121 of record NZ_JACVAR010000005.1, on the reverse strand, counting down.
AATCGGCTGTCGTGACCCTTCAATACAGCCGTATCGGCCGGTGAAGCCTTGCATTACAGCCGGGTTTTCCCCTTGCCCGGTGGGAGAATCGTGTGGCCCCTCTCCTGAAGTGCAGACCTGATCCAGGGCCTCTGCGACGTTGTTGTGCCCGCTGTTCGAGGCATGCTGGAGCGGGGCGGTGCCGTTCGAATACACCGACAGAAAAGTCCAATCACAACAATCGGAGGTCCCACCATGACTCGCTTCGTCGACGTCCCCACGATGTCCCAACTGGTCCAGCAGATCGGTGTCGCCCGCTTCATCGGCGAACTTGCCGACACCATTGCCCAGGATTTCGTGCGCTGGGAATCCTTCGACAAATCCGCCCGCGTCGCCAACCACTCCGAGATCGGCGTCATCGAACTGATGCCGGTATCCGACACCGCCCGCTATGCCTTCAAGTACGTCAACGGCCACCCGCAGAACACCCAGCGCGGGCTGTTCACTGTCATGGCCTTCGGTGTGCTGGCCGATGTCGAGACGGGCTACCCGGTGCTGCTCTCCGAGCTGACCGTGGCCACCGCGCTGCGCACCTGCGCCACCTCGCTGATGGCGGCTCGCGCGCTGGCCCGCCCGGATTCACGACGCATGGCGCTGATCGGCAACGGCGCGCAGAGTGAGTTCCAGGCGCTGGCCTTCCATCACCACCTGGGCATCGAGGAAATCGCCGTCTACGACATCGACCCGCAGGCCACTGAAAAGCTGATCCGCAACCTGGCGGATGTCCCCAACCTGAAGATCATCCGCGCCGGCTCCACCGCCGAGGCGGTACGCGGCGCCGACATCGTCACCACGGTGACCGCCGACAAGGCCTACGCGACCATTCTTACCCCGGAGATGATCGAGCCGGGCATGCACATCAACGGCGTGGGTGGCGACTGCCCGGGCAAGACCGAACTGCACGCCGACGTCCTGCGCGCCGGCAAGGTGTTCGTCGAGTACGAGCCGCAATCGCGGGTCGAGGGCGAGATCCAGCAGATGCCGGCGGACTTCCCGGTGACTGACCTGTGGCGCGTGCTGGCGGGCCAGCTGGCCGGGCGCGACGGCGCCGAGCAGGTGACCATCTTCGACTCGGTCGGCTTCGCCCTCGAGGATTACTCCGCGCTGCGCTACGTGAATGAGCAGGCCAGTCGCCTGGGCCTCGGCGAGCGCATCGACCTGGTGCCCTGGAGCGAGGAAGAGGACAACGACCCCAAGGACCTGTTCCGCTACACCCGCTCCGCCAAGGCGCGCAAAGGGCTGCGGCGCATCGCCTGATGTTCAGCGCGCCAGCTCTGCCTCTGGTGGAATCGCCAGGGGCGGGCGGCTGAGGTCGCTGGCGCTCTGCGTGGTGGCGACGACGCGGGCCTTCAGCCATTGGCTGAAGGCTTTCACCACCGCACGTTCGGCCTTCACCGGGTCGGTCACCAGGAAGTAGCCGCGGCTGGACTGGATGGTGATGTCGAACGGGCGCACCAGCAGGCCACGGGCGAGGGCATCGCCGCTGAGCAGGTTGTCGCCGATGGCCACGCCCTGGGCGGCGATGCACGCGGCGATGGTGCAGGGCGCATCCGCGAACAGCACGCCGGAGCGGTGATCGATGGCGCTCGCGCCCACCGCGCCGAGCCACAGGCGCCAGTCGGCGAAATCATTCATGTGCAGCAGCGTGTAGTGGGCCAGGTCCGCCGGCTGCTGCAGGCCGCCGCGCGAGTGGATCAGGCGCGGGCTGCAGACCGGGAAGAAGTGCAGGGCCACCAGTTGCTCCACCGTCTGGTTCGGCCAGTCGCCGCTGCCGTAGGCGATGAACAGGTCGGCGTCGCTGGCGCTGGTGTCCTGCGGCACGCGCGGCGTCACTACGTGCAGTTGCACCTGCGGGTACTGCGCGAGGAAGTCGCCCAGGTGCTGGCACAGCCAGTAGGTGGCGAAACCGGGATTGCAGCTCACGCACAACGGGCCGCTGACCTGCTGCTCGTCGAAGCTGCTGCCGGCCAGTTGCACCTCCGCGAGGATGCGCCGCACGTCGCGGGCATACCTTTCCCCCCGATAGGTCAGGCGAATGCCGCGCCCGGTGCGCTCGGTCAGGGCGAAGCCGAGGCGTTCCTCCAGCGTGGCGATGCGGTGGCTGACCGCGCTGCGGGTGAGGTTCAGCTCCGTTGCGGCGGCAGACACGCTGCCCAGCCGGGCCACGGCATCCAGCGCCCGCAGGGCGGTCATCGAGGGAAAGTGCATGGGGATTCCAATGGGCGATTGGTGAAACTATCAGGACATGAGGTGGCGAAATACTGCGCTTGTTGCAAATTCCGCTTCACCAATACTAGGCCACACGACAACAACAACAGGCAACGATGAGGAAGCCGCCATGTCGAAATTCAAGGCCTACGTCCAGCAGTGGATCGACGAACACCGCCAGCAATTGTCCGACTGGCACCAGGTGATCTGGCATTTCGCCGAACCGGCGTTCCGCGAATATAAGTCCTGCGCCTGGTACGTGGAGCTGCTGCGTAACGAAGGCTTCACCGTGGAAGAGGGCAGCGGCGGCATGCCCACCGCCTTCGTCGCCACTTTCAGCAATGGCGATGGCAGCCAGGGCGACGGGCCGATCCTCGCCACCTACGCCGAATACGACGCCGTGCCCGGCAACTGCCAGGCGGCGGCGACCAGGCCGATGCCACGCGATGGCCTGTCCAGGTACGCGCCGGGCCACACCGACCCGCACTCTGCGCTGGGTATCAGCGCCCTGGGCGGGGTGCTGGCGGCCAAGGCGGCGATGCTGGAATTCGGTATCCGGGGCACCATCAAGTTCTTCGGCGAACCGGCGGAAAAACTGCGCGCGTCCAAGCCCGTGCACGCCGCCAAGGGCTACTACGACGACCTCGATGCCGCCGTCAGCTTCCATCCCACCTACATGCTGCCGCTGAACAACACCACCACCTGGGACACCCACTGCGGCATCGCCTACTCGTACATCTACACCTTCACCTGCGAAGAGCCGCAGAACTGGATCGCTGCCGACCGCTACAGTCCGATCCCGCAGAACCACCTGGCCGCCCGCGCTCCTGGCGCCAATGATGCGCTGGTGCACTTCTACACCTTGAACGAGAGCCTGCGTCGCTCGACCCTGCCGTTCACCGGGCTGTGGAGCTTCAACGAAGCCATCCTCACTGCCGGGCAAGCCACCGCCGACAACCTGCCGCCGCACGTCTCGCAGATCCAGTACCTGCTGCGCTGCGACTCCATCGAACAGGCCGAGACCATCTCCACGGTGATGGACAACAACGCCGCCGCCGCGGCCATGGCCACCGGCTGCCAGTGGAAGAAGACCTGGGTCTGCAAGTCCCGTGGCGGGCTGGCCAACCATGCGCTGGCCCAGGCCTGCTACGACAACCTCGCCGCCATCGGCGCGCCGAGCTGGGGTGAACAGGCCATCGCGGTGGCGCGGGAAATCCAGGTGAACCTCGGTCTCGAGCCCATGGATGAACCCTTCCTGCCGGCCACTCAGGCATTGATCGAGCCGCAGGAATGCGAGCGGCAGATGCGCCTGCAGATGCCGGCGTGGCAGAAGTACCTGACCTCCGACGACTACCCCGAATACACCTGGCACTGCCCGACCGTGCGCCTCTACGTGGCCCGGCCGATGCTCAGCGCGCCCTCCGGCTTCACCTATCCGGACTGGGTGTCCAACGCCCTGGGCGGCATCCGCGAGACCATCGACCCGATGATCGACGTGGCCTCCAAGACCATCGGCAGCACGCTGATCGAGCTGTTTACCGATGCCGACCTGCTGGCCGAGGCGACCCGCGAATTCAACCAGCGCACCGGCGGCGGCATCGGCGGCGAACAGTGGCAGGCGCCGCTGCTGCCGAAGGATTTCAAGGTCCCGCACCGCTTCCGCTGGCCGGAGTACATCCGCACGGTGCGCGGCGAGGAGTGGTGGATTCCGGCGCGCGAGGACGAGTGATCCCGAGCTACCGAACCCGCCAGGAAATGCGCACGTAGGATGGGTGGAGTGCAGCGATACCCATCGATCCCTGCCTGCGATACAGCATGGGTATCGCAGGCTCCACCCATCCTACGTTGGCGTTCCCTTGTGATTTGGCGTGGTTGGTTGGGCGCGCCTGAACCCGTTCCGTAGGGCGCATAACGCGCCAGCGTTATCCGCCGTCATGGCATCGGCGGATAACCCGTTCCGGGTTATGCGCCCTACGCGGTTGTACATAGGCGCGAATAGCGCCTATCGGGCGCGTTTGAGCCAGCGGACCAGTGCCGCGCTAATCTCCATGGCGCGCGAGCGCGACGGACAGCCCGGCGTCGAGAGCAGCTGCGGCAGCAGGAAACCCACTTCCGCTTCGTTCGGCCCGCAGAGACCCGGCGCGGCCGATTCGACGACTTCCTCGTCCCAGCGCGGGAAGCGCTCGCTCCCGCTTTCGAATGCAGTCAGTGCGTTCATGATCGTTTCGCCTCCTAGAGGTCCAGCACCAGCGGTTGCACGCCGCTGTCGTCCTGCGCCGGAATGGCGCAGCAGATCAGTACGCTGCCCGCTTCGGGCAGTTCCGCCGGTGGATTGGGGTAGTGCACCTGGCCGCTGACGATCTTCGTCCTGCAGGTGCCGCAGGAGCCGCCGCGGCAGCTGAAGTCGGGTGCCAGCCCACGGGCCTCGGCCAGCTCCAGCAGGCTGCCGCTCTCGGGCTTCCAGCGGGCCTCCTTGGCCGAGCCGGCGAAGTACACCGGCACCGGTTCGGTGGCAGCGGGCGGCTGCATCAGCGTCGGCTCCTGGCCGTCACCCCGGCGCTTGAGCGTCGAGGGACCGAAGGTTTCGGCATGGATGCGTGCGTCGGCGATGCTCAGGCCGCGCAGGCCGTCGTAGATCGCCTGGGTGAATTCTCCGGGGCCGCAGACATAGAAGTCGTAATCGTCCAGCGGCAGCCGCGCCTTGATCGCCTCGATATCCAGGCGCCCAACCTGTTCGAAGTCGCGACCGGCCAGCGCTTCGGGCTCCGGACGGCTGAGTGCGCGGTGGACCAGCAGTTGCGGCGCGCGCTGGCGCAGCTCGGCGATCTCGCGCTGGAACGGTAACTGGCCCAGCGTCCGCGCAGACTGGAACAGGTGAACACGCCGCGCCGGGCCTGCCACCAGCTCGCGCAGCATCGACAGCAGCGGGGTGATGCCCACGCCAGCGCCGATCAGCACCACTGGCCGTGTGCTGTCGCTTTTCAGGGTGAAGCTGCCCATGGGGGCGCGGACCTGCAGGTGATCGCCGACAGCAATCCTTTCATGCAGGTACCGGGACGCCGGGCCCTGGGCCTTTACGCTGATGCGCAATTGGCCGTCAGACGGCGCGCTGGAGAGGCTGTAGGTGCGGATCAGCGCCTGTTCGCCGGCCGCCAGGCGCACCGGCAGGTGCTGGCCCGGAACGAAACTCACGGCGAGGCCGGTGGGTGGTTGCAGGTAGAACGAGCGGATGTCTTCGCTTTCCGGTTCCACCCGCAGCACCTGCCAGTCCTGCCACTGCTGGCGCTGCTCGCGCTCCTGCAGTTTGGCGTCGGCCTCGGCCCAGGTGCCGGTCATCAGGCTGGTGGGCGAGTACTCGCGGAAGTTCCAGCGCAGCGCCAGGGCGTTGTGGCGCAGCACCGCGTGCTGTACGTCCAGGGTCCACAGGCGTTCGGCGCCTTCGAAGGCCGCCAGCAGCGGGCTGTCGAAGAGGATTTCGGTGCGGCCGTGAACCTGCAGCACGTCACCGCTGGTGAAGTCGACGAACAGCAGCCCCGCCTGCGGATTGGCCTGCAGGTTGCCGAGGGTGTTGAAGTGCAGGTTGCCGGCATAGTCGGGGATGGTCAGGCGATTGCCGTCGACCCGGACGAAGCCGGGGCGGCCGCCGCGATGGGAGACGTCCACCGAGCGCTCGCCGTCCTCGTGCTGGACATAGCTGGCGACGAAGAAGGTGTCGGCGTTGCGGATGATGGTTGCCAGCTCCTCGTTCAGCGCACCGAAATCCTCACGCGGGGCGCGCTGGCTGTAGCGCTGCTCGTCGCGGCTCCACTCGCGCTTCTGGATGTACTGCGGGCAGTTGCCGAAGGAGTGCTCGACCGCCACCGTCAACAGGCCGCCATCCACTTCGCGGAGGACGCCGTTCATGCGGTTGCGCCGGCGGGTGTGCAGCTCGATGCCCAGCAGGCCGATCGGGTGGCCGGCTTGCAGGCCGCTGGCGGCGGGGTCCTGGCTGTCGGGGACGCTGTCGAGCAGCAGGCTTTTCGGGTCGGGCGAGGTGACGAAGCCTTCCGCACCTTCGAGCAGGGTTGCCCAGGGCCGACCCTGGTCATCCACGGCGCCGGCGATGATGAAGGGCAGCTGGTGGTAGAACTCACGGTGCTGGTCGGGCATGTAGTCGCGGATGACTTTCTGGCCATGGACTTCCATGCGCTCGGCGACGCCGACGCGCTCCTGGATCGCCTTCTCGCCGGCGTGCCAGGGGGAGGTACGGTGTTTGGGCAGCTGGAACATGACGGGCACCTCGCGACGAAGGGGCTGCCGGGTCACCCCGGCAGCGAAGGTTGCATCAGGCTTGCAGGCCGATGGCGGTGCGCTGCATCGGTACGAAGTGCGGCAGGGCCTCCACGCGGGCCAGCCAGGCGCGCAGGTTGGGGTAGTCCTGCAGGGAGACGTTGCCCTCCGGCGCATGGGAAATGTAGGAGTAGTTGGACACGTCGGCGATGGTCGCCTCGCTGCCGGCCAGGAAGGGCGTCTTCGCCAGTTCGCGTTCCATCACCTGGAACAGGGTGTGGGCGCGGGTGGCGACTTCCTCGGGGTTGAAGGCGGCGCCGAACACGGTGATCAGCCGCGCAGCGGCCGGGCCGTAGGCAACCTGCCCGGCGGCGACCGACAGCCAGCGCTGCACGCGGGCGGCGCCCAGCGGGTCTTCCGGCAGCCAGCGGCCGTTGCCGTATTTTTTCGCCAGGTAGACCAGGATGGCGTTGGAGTCGGAGACGATGACGCCTTCGTCATCGATCACCGGCACCTGGCCGAAAGGGTTCAGGGCGAGGAAATCCGGGTGCTTGTGGGCGCCCTTGGCGAGGTCCACCGAGATCAGTTCGGTGGGCAGCTGCAGCAGCGAGAGCATCAGCTCGACGCGGTGGGCGTGGCCGGACAGCGGGTGGCGGAAGAGTTTGATGGTGTGGGACATGACCGTGACTCCGTTGGCTTGAGTGGGTGGGCAGCGCGAGTCGGTCCGGGGTGGGTTGCTCGAGCTGATGGGTGAATGCTGCGCCCGATGACCGGCGCGCAGAATCACCACGGCGGGCAATCCAGCGTTTCAGAATTCGGAAGAATGGGCGGTGCAGGTGAATGCCGGTGGCGTTTGCATGCCGGGCGGGCGCCGGCCCTGCCTGCGACAGCCCGAGCGGCGGGGCCACAGGCGAGGGGCGAACCTACCCGCGCAACGCCGGATGCGCCCGCAGGCGCGGCACCACGAAATCGAGGAAGGTACGCACCCGCGCTGCCGCGCGGCGGCCTTCGCGGTAGATCAGCTGCACCGGCAACCCTGGCGCCGCGTAGTCCTGCAACACCACCTGCAGGTCCCCGCTGCTCAGTTCGGCATGGGCCTCGTGGCTCATGCAGCGGGTCAGCCCGAGCCCCAGGCTGGCAGCGCGGATTGCCGCGTGGGTGGTGCTGCACGCCAGCTTCGGTGAGAGACGCACCGAACGCGGCGCGCCCTGGTGACGGAAGCGCCATTCGCTGACAGCGCCCTGGCTCCCGGCGACGATGATGCGGTGCGCCTTGAGGTCCTCCGGCGCCTGCGGCACGCCATGGCGCGTGAGGTAGTCGGGCGATGCGCAGATCACCGGCCGCACCGTGCCCACCGGCAAGGCGAAGCCGGACGAGTCGGGCAAGGTGCCTATCACCAGCGCCACATCGATGCCGTCTTCCAGCAGACGCGGCAGGTCCTCGCGGTGACGGCTGACCAGGCGTACATCAGGAAAGGCCGCCAGGTAGTCCAGCGCGATAGGCGCGAAGAGGCGGTCGGCCATCAGCAGCGGCAATGTCAGGTTCAACTGCCCGGCAGGGTGGGCCTGCAAGCCGTCGAGCGAGCCTTCCGCCTCATCGATACCCTGGAGAATCTGCCGGCAACTGGCGGCGAAGGCTTCGCCACTGGCGCTCAGCTCGACCCCACGCGGGCCGCGCAGCAGAAACTCGCATTGCAGGCGGGACTCCAAAGCGGCAACCAGGCGCATCACCGTCGCGGTGGACAGCTCCAGCCGACGCGCGCCCGCGGCGAGGCTGCCGGAGCGCGCCACGGCGTCGAACGCCTGCACTTCCCGGTAGCGGCTCACGGCTGTGTGGCTTGCAGGGCCGGGTCGGCGCGCAGGCGTTCCGCGCAATGCGTGACGAAGCTGCGAACCTTCGCCGGCAGCCGCGTGCTGTCCTGGTAGAGCAGGTGGATCGGCAATGGCGCCGTGGCGAACTCGTCGAGGACGATCTCCAGCTCGCCACGCGCCACGGCCTCGGCGGCCTGGTAGGAGAGGACGCGGGTAAAGCCGCCGCCCAGGCGCGCGGCGTGGATAGCGGCGTTGTTCGAGCTGACCACGAAACGCGACGGTGGGCGCAGGGTCAGTGGGCCGTCCGCGGTGACGAACTGCCAGTCGGTGAGCAGCACGCTGGTGGCGGCCATCACCACCGGCGCGTCGAGCAGTTCGTTGGGGTGCTGCGGGCGGCCGTGGCGCTCGAGAAAGGCCGGGGAGGCACAGACCACCGGGCGGATTTCGCCGACTTTCAACGCGGTCAGGCTGCCCTCGGGCAGTTGGCCGATGCGCACGGCGACGTCGATGCCCTCGTCAAGCATGTTCACCACGCGATCGACCAGCAGCGCATTGACCGTCACCTCGGGATGGGCGTCCAGGTAGCCGGCGATCAGCGGGATCAGGTACAGCTCGCCGAACAGCACCGGCGCGGTCACCGCCAGGTTGCCGCGCGGTCGCAGGGCGCTGCCGGAGGCCAGCTCCTCGGCTTCTTCCAGTTCCTGGAGGATGCGCCGGCAGTCCTCGACATAGCGCTGGCCGGCCTCGGTCAGCCGCACGCTGCGGGTGCTGCGGGCCAGCAGCAGGGTACCCAGGCGCTGCTCCAGCGCGGCGATGGCGCGGGTCACGCTGGGCGGCGACAGGCCCAGCTGCTTGGCGCCAGCGGCAAAGCTGCCGGCTTCGGCCACGGCCAGCAGCACTGTCATTTCCTGAAACCTGTCCATGGATCACCGTTGTCGCCTTGAGCGGGTCGCCAGACTGTAGTGGGAAGCCGCGCCGGTTTGAAGTGCCGGCGGCTTGCGGGCGACATCGGCGTGCTTGCCAGCGCCCTGTGGCTTGACCGCGCCCCGGCCACTCCGGCACAAGCGCTGGAGGCGCCCGCCGCGAGGCCGCCACCGCCAAGAGCCTTCTCCCATGACCAGCAAGACCTCGGCCACCGCGCTGGCCGCTGCGAACAATCCCCGCCTGGGCATCGCCCTGTGCCTGCTGTCGATGCTCATCTTCGCCTGCCAGGACGGCATCACCAAGGTGCTGGTCCGCCACTTGCCGGTGGCCGAACTGGTGATGGTGCGCTACTGGGTGTTCGTGCTGTTCGCGCTCATCGTCTGTCGCTCCCAGGGCGGCGTGCGCGCGGCCAGCCGCAGCGCCAGTCCCTGGCAGCAGGTGGTCCGCGCGTTGCTGGGCGTAGGCGAGATCGCCATCTTCGGCCTGGCCCTGCGCTACCTCGGGTTGGCCGAGACCCACGCGCTCTACGCGGTGTTCCCGCTGATGACGCTGGGCCTGGCGAGGGTGTTTCTGGGTGAGCGGATGGTCGGCCGGCAATGGCTGGCGGCGGCGGTGGGTTTTGGCGGTACGCTGCTGATCCTGCGCCCCGGCATGGGCGTGTTCGAGCCCGCGGCGCTGATCCCGCTGGCGGCGGCGCTGACCTTCGCCTTCTTCAACATCCTCTCGCGGCGTATCAGCCAGACCGACTCCTTCGCCACCACCACCCTGTACATGGCCGTGGTCGGCGCCGTGGCGGCCACCTCCGCCGGGCTTCCCGCGTGGGTCACGCCGACGCCCCACGAAGCGATGCTGATGTCGATCGTCGCCGTCTCCGGAGTGATCGCTCAGCTGCTGCTGATCCAGGCGCTGAAGTACGCCCAGGCCTCGACGCTGCAGCCGTTCAACTACTCGTTGCTGGCCTTCGCCACGCTGATCGGCCTCATCGTCTTCGGCGAGACGCCGACCCTCTGGACCCTCACCGGCGCGCTGCTGATCCTGCTGGCGGGGTTGTATTCGATCCGGCCGAAAGGTTAGCCCCTGATGCCTCTGCGCCGGGCTGTCGCAGGCATGGCCAGCTCCTACACCAGCCTCGTACTCCGTGCCCCCTTGTAGGAGCGGGCCATGCCCGCGAACGGCGGACAAGGTCCGCCGTCAACCAGGCGCGCCAACCCTCCGATAGACACCATGGTGCAATGTCCGACGTCTCGGCCTTCGTGGTGTCATTTCCGGCAGGGGAAACCCGGCCATAGCTCCGAGAACCCCGCAGTCCGAACGTGCGCCGCACGCTCATCCCACCCAGGCGAACCCGTCGAATCGCGAGGTCTCCATGCTCCTACCCCTTTGCACCTGGTCCGAAATCGAGCAATTCCTTGGCCGCAGCCGGACCATCGTCATCCCCATCGGCTCCAACGAGCAGCACGGCCCCATCGGCCTGCTGGGGACCGACTGGATGTGCCCGGAAATCATCGCCCACGAAGCGCAGAAGTCGGCGGACATCCTCATCGCGCCGACCTTCAACATCGGCATGGCGCAGCATCACCTGGGCTTCCCTGGCACCATCACGCTGCGCCCCTCGACCTTCATCGCCGCCATCTGCGACTGGGTGAATTCCCTGGCTGCCCACGGCTTCGAGAAAATCCTCTTCCTCAATGGCCACGGCGGTAACGTCGCCTCCATCGAGGCCGCCTTCTCCGAACTCTACGTCCAGGCCAGCTTCGCCCGCCGCCCGGCCGGCTTCGCCCTGAAGCTGTGCAACTGGTGGGACCTGGACGGCGTCGGCGAGCTGGCCAACCGGCAGTTCCCCAAGGGCCATGGCATTCACGCCACGCCTTCGGAGATCGCCGTGACCCAGTGGGCCTATCCGCAGCACATCAAGTCGGCCGAGTACTCGCCGCCGATCGCCAACTGGGGCCCGATCCGCGAAGCGGCGGACTTCCGCGCGCGCCATCCGGACGGCCGCATGGGCTCCGATCCGGGCCTTGCCACGCCGGAGAAGGGGCGCGAGCTGGTGATGCTCGCCGCCCTCGGACTGGTGCAGGCGGTCGAGGCCTTCAGCGGGGAACCCTCGCCGTTCTGAGTGCCATCCGCCGCTGCGTTACCTCACGCAAACCCGAGCCTCGCTCGGGTTTCTGCTTTTCTGCGCCGCGCAAATCCGGCCAGCTAACAAGAGCTAACAGCAGATAACTCGCCCGATTGCGCCGGCCTTGCCACTCTGGCAACCGGGTGTCATTGGCTAACCAGGGAGGCCTCCATGACCCAGCATGATGGCTGCATGAATCTGGTGGGGCGGCGCAGCAATGCCGAATTCGGCGCGTTGATCCTCGGCTCCGGCGAGCACGACGAGGCGGCATCGCGCCAGCTGTACATGGCCGTGCTGCCGCTGCTCATCGCCTTCTTCGAGGGCCAGGCGCAGGCCGGGCGCATCGGCCAGCAGGATATGGGCGACCTGCTGCGCGCCACCCTGCGACAGGTTGGCCGACAGCGCGCCAGCTACGACCCGGCCGTGCCTTTTCGCGCCTGGCTGCTGGAGCTGGCTCGGCATGAACTGAGCGCCCACCGTTGCGCGCTGCCGGCCGCAGGGCCCGTCGTGTGTGAAGCGCAGAAACCGGCGCGGCGCAGGCGTACCGCCGCCGCCCATTGAGTCCAGGTTTTCAGGAAGACCCGATGCAGTCGATCGAGAAGGTTCTCTACACCGCCCGTGTGCATACCCGCGGCGGCCGTGATGGTGAAGCACGCAGTGATGATGGTCGGTTGCAGGTTCGGCTGACGCCACCGGGAGCACCGGGGGAGGGCAGCAACCCCGAGCAGTTGTTCGCCGCTGGCTGGTCGGCCTGCTTCATCGGCGCGCTGCGGCATGCCGCGAATGCGCGCAAGCAGGAGTTCCCGGCGGACACGACGGTGGATGCCGAGGTGGAGTTGATGCACGGCGAGCAGGGTTTCTTCCTGCGGGCCCACCTGGCGGTCCACCTGCCGGGGCTGGACGCCGAACTGGCGCAGCGGCTGCTGGATGCCGCGCAGCAGAGTTGCCCCTACTCGAAAGCGCTGCGGGGCAATGTCGCCGTCACCCTGAGCCTGTGCTGATGGGGCATCGCCACCGGCCATTGGGCGTGACAGCCCGCATAAAAGGTCACGCAAAGGCTTGATCGCGTGCTCGAAACTCCTATCCTGCTAGGACTTGCGGGCCAGTCTCGCGCCCACTCCCTCTGTCGGAAGAGACGCCCCGTGGAGTCCGCAGCGGACGATCTGTCCTCCTCACTCAAAACGCCGGTCGAATTCGGCCCGTTCCGGGTCGTGCCCGGCAAGCGCCTGCTCACCCGTGATGCGCAGCCGATGGATATCGGCGGGCGAGCCTTCGACCTGCTGCTCGCCCTGCTGGAAAAGCCCGGTCGCGTGCTCTCCAAGCGTGAACTGCTCAAGCGCGTGTGGCCCGACATGGTGGTGGAAGAGGGCAGCCTGCGCTTCCACATGACCGGCCTGCGCCGCGCCCTGGGCGACGGCGAGGACGGCGCGCGCTACATCGCCACCCAGGTGGGTGTCGGCTATGCCTTCGTCGCACCGGTGAATCTTGGTAGCGAAGCGGTGTCGGCAGCGCCGCCGGTAATGAGCATGGGCGAAGGCGTCGGCAGCTTGCCGCCGCGGGTGAAGCTGATCGGCCGCGAGGCCGATGTGCAGATGATCCTGCAGCGCCTGCGCGAGCCCCGCCTGTTCACCATCGTCGGCACCGGCGGAGTCGGCAAGACCAGCCTGGCCAACGAAGTAGGCCACCGACTGGCCGCCGAACGCCGGCAGGCCGTGCGCTTCATCGACCTGGCGCAAATCGAGGATGAGCAGCTGGTGGCCTCGGCGCTGGCCGCCTCGGTGGGTGTGCCGGTGCAGTCCGAGGACCCGCTGGCGGTGCTGCTGGCGCACCTCCGGGGCCAGGACCTGCTGCTGATCGTCGACAATTGCGAGCACGTGGTGGACGTGGTGTCCGCGCTGGCCGAGCGTATTCGCGATGCCGCTCCCGGCGTCGGCCTGCTGGCCACCAGCCGCGAGCCGCTGCGCGCGCGGGACGAAGAGGCGCACTGGCTGGGCCCGCTGGATTTCCCCGAAGACCCGCAAGGCTTGCCGCCAGAAGCTTTGCTGGCGTTCCCCGCCGTGCGGCTGTTCGTCGAGCGCGCCGAGGCCGCCAACGCCTCGCTGCAACTGCAGGACGGCGACGCTGACCTGATTGCCGACATGTGCCGGCGCCTGGGTGGCATGGCCTTGCCCATCGAACTGGCGGCGGTCCGGGTGGCCATCCATGGAGTGAAGGCCACCCATTCGCTGCTGGGCGAACGCTTCTCCCTGGGCTGGTCCGGCCGGCGCACCGCGCAGCCGCGCCACCAGACGCTGCGCGCCATGCTGGACTGGAGCTACGGCCTGTTGTCCGGCAGCGAGAAACTGGTGTTCGACCGCCTTTCGGTCTTCGTCGGGCCGTTCTCCCAGGAGGCGGCCGCGCAGGTCGTCGCCGATGCACGGATCGATGCGCTGGAAGCGGCTGCCATCCTCGATGAGCTGACCGCCAAGGGACTCGTGGCGGTGGACCGCAGCGAGGCCGCCACGGCCTATCGATTGCTGGAAATGACCCGCGCCTTCGCCCGCGAAAAGGCTGCTGCCCATGGCCATGAGGAGGCGCACGCCCTGGCCTTCCGTCACGCCGCCTATTACCTGTGGTTGCTGGAGCAACTGGGTAGCGTGCCCGAGGTCATCTACGCAGGCTGTGCGCGTCTGGCCAGCCAGCTGGGCAACGTGCGCAGCGCGCTGGAGTGGAGCTTCGGCCCGCAGGGCGACCCTGGCCTCGCCCTGCCGCTGGCAGCGGCCAGCGCGCCGCTGTTCCTGCACTATTCACTGCAGGTGGAGTGCCGTACCTGGTGCGCTCGGGCCACCGAGTTGCTGGAGCTGGGCTACTTCGGCACGCCCACCGAAATGGAGCTGCAGGCGGCTCTCGGGCTGGTGCTGATGTTCACCCGCGGCAACAGCGAGGCGGCCGGCAAGGCCCTGCTTCGCGCGCTGGAAATCGCCGAGGCGCTGGGCGACCACTGGGCCGAACTGCGGGTGCTCGGGCGCCTGCAGATCTTCTACGAACGCATCGGTGACTTCGCCTCTTCGCTGGCCTGGGCGGAGCGCGCGGTGCTGGTCGGCGATACCCTGGGCGAGCCGGAAGCGGTGGCCGTGGCTGCCTCGCTCGCCGGTATCTCCCATCACCTGTTGGGCGACCAGCAGCGGGCGCGCGAGGAGCTGGAAAAGTCCCTGCGCAACAGCCTGCCTTCCGAACGCAGCCGCACGTTGCACTATGGCTTCGACCACCACAACCGCACGGGCCTCGCCCTGGCGCGCACGCTCTGGCTGCTGGGTTGCGCCGACCAGTCGCGGCGTTGGGCGGACCAGGTGGAAGCCGAGGCGGCGGAGCTCAATCATCCGGCCACCCATTGCATCGCCCTGGTGTGGACGCTGTGCATCCATCTCTGGACCGGCGAGCTGGACAAGGCCGAGCGCAGCCTGGCGACCTTCAGCCGGATCGCCGAGGCCAACGCCTTCGCCCCCTATCAGGCCGCGACCCCGGGCCTGCGCGCGGCCATCGCCATTCGCCGCGAACAACCCGGCGACGCGGTGCGCCAACTGGAAGAAAGCCTCACGCGCCTGCACGGCATGCGCTACGAGTTGCTGACCACCTCCTTCGAGATCGCCCTGGCCGAAGGCCTGATCCTTGCCGGCGAACACCGCCGCGCGCTGGGCGTGGCGCGGCGCTGCATCGCGCACTGCCGTAGCAGCGGCGATGCCTATGCCTTGCCGGAGCTGATGCGTATCGAGGCGCAGATCATCGCTGCGCTGGGCGAGGAGGGGGATCAGGCGGTGGAGCGTGTTCTCCAGGAATCGCTGGCGATGGCTGGCGAACAGGGTGCGTTCGCCTGGGTCTTGCGTTCGAGCCTGGACCTGGCACGGCTGCGCGCGAAGCAAGGGGATGTGGCCCAAGCGTTGGCGCTGCTGGAAACCTGCCAGCCCGAAGAAGGCCTGGACACGCTCGACGTCTGCCAGCTGGAAGCTTTGCGGCGGGCGCTGGGCGCTACCGCCTGAGCGATATCAGCGGCTCTCGGCCGGCCCGATGGCGAGCAATGCCGCCATGTTCACCAGGTCCGGCAGCGTGCGCGCCTGCATCTTGCGCATGACCCGGCCACGGTGCGCCTTCACGGTGATCTCGCTGATGCCCAGGTCGGCGGCAACCTGCTTGTTCAGACGGCCGGCCACCACCATCTCCAGCACTTCCCGCTCGCGGCTGGTGAGCAGGGCGTAAGCCTGGCGCAGGGCGTCGAGGCGGGACTGCTGGCCGAGCGCTGCGCGGCTGTGTTCCAGGGCGTCGGTGATGGCCTGCAGCAGCGTATCGCTGTCGAACGGCTTGGTGAGGAACTCCACCGCGCCCGCCTTCATCGCACGCACGGTGAGCGGTACGTCGCCGTAGCCGGTGATGAAGATGATCGGCATCGCCGGGCGCTCGCCGGCCACGCTGCGCTGCAGGTCGAGCCCGTTGAGGTCCGGCAGGTTGACGTCCAGCACCAGGCAGCACGGCGCGAGGCTCGGCGGCTGGTCGAGGAAGGCGCTGGCGGCCTCGAACAGCACCGGCTGCCAGCCGGCCGAGCGGATCAGCAGCTCCAGTGATTCGCGCACCGAGATGTCGTCGTCGACCACGTAGACAATGGGTGTCGCCTCTGACATGGACCGGGTTTCCGTTCGCGGGGATGAGCCGGGTTGAAGGGGAGAGTGGTGCAACATGCCATGTCCTCCGAGTGGCGTCGACCGGGCTGTCAGCCGACCGGCAGGGCGGCGCTGAGCGCCTTGAGCAGTTCCGCTTCGCTGAACGGCTTGAGCAGGCAGGCCACTGCGCCCAGGGCGAGCAGGCGTGGGCAGGTGGTTGCGTCGCTGTAAGCGGTGATGAAGATGATCGGTACGGGGATCGCGCGCGCGGCCAGCTCCTTCTGCAGCTGCGGCCCGCTCATGCCCGGCATCGACACGTCGAGGATCAGGCAGCGGGTGCGCTGCAGGGCGTCCGAGGCGAGGAAGTCCTCCGCGCAGGAGAACGCGTTCACCTCGAAGCCGAACTCGCGCAGCAGGTCCGGCAGGGATTCGCGCACCGATTCGTCGTCATCGACCACCGACACGAGCAGGGGCGTGGCCATCAGCAGATCTCCGTCGGTTGGTCGTGGCTGGTCGGTGCCGGCGTCAGTGCCTGCGGCAGCGCGAAGATGAAGGTGGAGCCCGGCCCGTCGTGGGTGGTAGCCCAGACCCGGCCGGCGTGGTGCTCGATGATCGAGCGGCTGACCCACAGGCCGATGCCCATGCCCGACTGCTTGGTGCTGAAGAAGGCATCGAACAGGCGCCCGGCGTCCTCCGGCGCGAAGCCCGCGCCGTTGTCGCGGACCGCCAGGAAGATGCTCGCGTCCAGGTCATGGCCGGTGCTGATGCGCAGCTGGCGCGGGCGGTCGTGCACTTCGTCCAGCGCATCGATGGCATTGAGGATGAGGTTGAGGATCACCTGTTGCAGCTGCACGCGGTCGCCGCTCACGGCGGGCAACCCTTCCTGCAGCGTGGGCAGCACCGTGACACCGTGGCGCTGCAGCTCGTTGTGCAGCATGGCGATGACTTCCCGCGTGGCCTCGTTCAGGTCCACCTGTTCGCTGACCGTTTCGTGGCGGGCGAACAGGGCGCGCAGGCGCTTGATCACATCCGCCGCGCGGTTGCCGTCGCGGATGGTGCGCCGCGCGGTTTCCCGAGCACCTTCCAGGTTGGGAGTTTGCGCACCCAGCATGCGCAGGCAGGTGCTGGCATTGGTGATGATGCCCGACAGCGGCTGGTTGACCTCATGGGCGATGGACGCAGTCAGCGCGCCCAGGCTGGCGACGCGGGCGACATGGGCCAGTTCGGCGCGGGTCCGGTGCAGGGTCTCCTCGGCGAGGCGGCGCTGGGTGACGTCCTGCGCCGTGGCGATGTACAGCAGTGCGCCGTCGGCTTCGCGGGTGGCCTGCGCGACCAGGTGGACGTGGCGCACGGCGCCGCTGGGGAGCAGCAGCCGGTGTTCATGCTCGAAGTCGCAGCCGTCGCGGCGCTGGCGCCGGAGCATGGCTTCCACCGTGGCGCGGTCGTCCGGGTGGATGCGCGAGAAGATCAGATCGAAGCCCGGCGTCAGGCCCGGCTGCAGGTCGAGGAGACGGTAGATTTCCTCCGACCAGGCGATCTCGTCGTTATCCACGCGCCAGGAGAAGGTGCCGGTGAGGCTGATGCGCTGGGCCTTGGCCAGGAAGGCTTCGCTCTGGCGCAGGGCCGCTTCGCTGCGCGCGCGGTCGATGGCGATGCTGGCGAGGTGGGTGAACTGCGAAATGAGCGCGCACTGGTTTTCGGCCACCTTCTGGGGCTGGCCGAAATAGACCGAGAGGATGCCGCTCACTTCGCCGTGGTTGGACACCACCGGGATCGCCGCCAGCGCGCGCAGCCCGCAAGCCTGCGCGTGTTGCCGCCAGGCGGGCCAGCGTGTTTCGCCGTCCAGGTCGTCGATCTGCACGGTGGCGTTTCCGAGCACGGCTTGCGCTTGCGGGCTGCTGAGCGCGTCCACCGGCTGGCCGTCCGTGCCGCCATACATCGAAGTCGGCAGGTGCGGTGCGGCGCCGGCCTGCAGGCGCAGCGTCGCTTCGGGCAAGCGGCCATGGCGCGGCGCGACCAGGGTGATGGCGCAGCGGCTGCCCTCGAGGTTGGCTTCCACCAGTTGGCAAAGGGTTTCCAGCACCTGCGGCAGGGCGCAGCCGCCGGCCATCAGGCCGAGCAGGCGTTTTTCGCCGGCCAGCAGCAGCTCGGCGCGCTTGCGCACATGGATGTCGGTGTTGCCGCCGTACCATTTCAGCACGCGGCCAGCCGCGTCCAGCTGGGGCACCGCGCGGATGAGGAACCAGCGGTAGCTGCCGTCGAAGCGGCGCAGGCGCGCTTCGAACTCGCCGGCGCTGCCCGCTTCCAGCAGGCCCTGCCAGTAGACGCCCAGTGCCGGCGCGTCGTCGGGGTGCAGGGCGGTCATCCAGCCAACGCCGGCGGCGCTTTCCGGGGTCATGCCGGTGTAGTCGAACCAGCGCTGGTTGAGGAACTCCACGCTGCCGCCCGGATCGGTGCGCCAGACGAAGCCGGGCACGGCGTCGATCAGGGTGCGCAGGCGGTCCTCGGAAACGCTGACCTCTTCCAGTGCCTGGGCCAGCGACTTCTGCGCCTGGGCGATCAAGGCCTGGTCGCGCCGCTGTTCGTCGATGTCCACCTTCAGCACGAACCAGCGCTGAATACGCCCCTCGGCATCGCGGTGGGGCAGGCCGCGCACGTGGAACCAGCGGTAGATGCCGTCCGCGCCGCGCACCCGCTGCTGGAAGTTGTACGGATCGCCGCTGGCCACCGAGTGCTTCCAGGCGGCCAGCGCGCAGGGCAGGTCTTCGGGGTGGATGGTGTCGGAGCTGGTCCAGCGTCGCAGCTCATCGAAGCTGGCGCCGAGGTACTCGCGGTTGTGCCGGTTGACGCACTCCAGCTCGCCGGTGGGCGTCATCAGCGAGATCAGCGCGGGAATGCTGTCGATCAGGTCCTGTGTCTCGCGCGTCACGGTCAGGGGCGGCGCCGGCAGCAGGTCCTCGATGTCGATGCTCTGGCCGCACCAGCCGGTGGGCTCGCCGAGGTCATTGGTGAGCGGGCGGGCGCGCAGCAGGAAGCGGCGATAGACACCGTCGTGCCGGCGCAGGCGGGCCTGCAGGTCATGGGCGACGCCGGACTGGCGGATGGCGCTCCAGGCGTGCTGCAGCGCCGGCAGGTCGTCGGGATGCACCAGCGCCTGCCAGGCATGCTCGCCGAGGGCGTCGGGGGCGCGCCCGGCATAGAGGCGCCAGGCCTGGTTGACGCTTTCCAGGCGGCCTTCGACGCTGGCGGTCCACGCCATGTCGGGCAGCTTGTCGACGACTTCGTTGTGCATACCGGTCCTCTCCCGGCGCTAGCCGTGGGGCGAGCATGCGCCTTGCTGGCGGGGCTGCCAATGATACCTAGGTGTCGGCCGCGGCACCGCAAGTGCGTCACGCGCCGGGCCCGATACCAAGGTATCGACCGACACCATGGTGCAATCGCGGCACCTCCCGGGCTTTGTTGAGATCGCTGCAGGTCGCCGATCCGTCGGCCAGTGACTCAGGGAGATCGACCATGCCTGCCGCCTTGTTATCGCCTCACCTTCGCCGCCGCTTCAGCCGCACGCTCATGGCCTCCGCCGTGGGCCTGTTCCTGCTCGGTGACGGCCAGCATCACCTGCTCCAACAGACCTTTGCCGCGACCGCCAGCAGCGCCGCCACCGCCGATGACAGCGTGCGGCCGTTCCGCATCCAGGTGCCGCAGGAACAACTGGACGATCTGCGCCGGCGCATCGCCGCGACGCGCTGGCCGGACCGCGAGACGGTCAACGATGCCTCGCAGGGCATCCAGCTGGAGAAAGTCCGAGCGCTGGTGGACTACTGGGGCAAGGACTATGACTGGCGCCGCGCCGAAGCCCGGCTCAACGCGCTGCCGCAGTTCATCACCCGTATCGATGGCGTGGACATCCAGTTCATCCACGTGCGTTCGAAAGAGCCGCATGCCATGCCGCTGATCCTTACCCACGGCTGGCCCGGCTCGCCGTTGGAGTTCCTCAAGACCATCGGTCCGCTGACCGACCCGGTGGCTTATGGCGGGCGCGCGGAAGACGCCTTCGACGTGGTGATCCCGGCGATCCCCGGCCATGGCTTTTCCGGCAGGCCGACCGCCACCGGCTGGGGCCCGGACCGGGTGGCCCGCGCCTGGGACGTGCTGATGAAGCGCCTGGGCTACAGCCACTATGTGTCCCAGGGTGGCGACCATGGCTCGGTGATCTCCGATGCCCTCGGCCGCCTGGCCCCACCCGGCCTGCTGGGCATCCACCTGAACATGCCGGCGACGGTGCCGCCGGAACTGGTCGGGCCGATCAACAGCGGCGCTCCGGCTCCAGCCGGGCTGGGCGCCGACGAGCGCCGCGCCTTCGACGCGCTGAGTACCTTCTTCGGCCGCAATGCCGCCTACGGCGCGATGATGGTGACCCGCCCGCAGACCATCGGCTATTCCCTGGCCGATTCGCCCGCCGGCATGGCCGCGTGGATGTACGAGAAATTCGCCGCCTGGACCGACAGCGGTGGCGAGCCCGAGCGCGTGCTGAGCCGCGACGAGATGCTCGACGACATCTCGCTCTACTGGTTGACCAACACCGGCGCTTCCTCCTCGCGCTTCTACTGGGAGAACAACAACAACAACTTCAGCGCCGCCGCGCAGAAGACCTCGCAGATCAAGGTGCCGGTGGCCATCACCGTATTCCCCGGCGAGATCTACCGGGCGCCGAAAAGCTGGGCGCAGCGCGCCTATCCCTCGCTGGATTACTTCCACGCGGTGGACAAGGGCGGCCACTTCGCCGCCTGGGAGCAACCTCAGCTGTTCAGCGAGGAACTGCGCGAAGCGTTCCGCCCGCTGCGAGCTGGCCTCACCAGCCACTGAACCCGCCGAATGCCGGCAACCATCGGGCAGGCCGAACGCCTGCCCTGGAGAACCCTGATGACCCTGTTCAAGCATCCGCACCTCGGCGCCTCGGCGCTGGCCATCGCCCTGGCGCAATTCACCTCCTGCTCGGTGGCGCAGGCCGCTACCGCGCCATCGACCGACCCGGCGTTCGGCACGCTCAAGCACGTCGACGCCGGCCTGCTCAACGTCGCCTACGCCGAAGCCGGCCCGGCCGATGGACCGGTGGTGATCCTGCTGCACGGCTGGCCGTACGACATCCACAGCTACACCGAGGTGGCGCCGCAACTGGCCGCCAAGGGCTATCACGTGCTGGTTCCCTATGCCCGCGGCTACGGCGAAACGCGCTTCCTCTCCGCCTCGACCCGGCGCAATGGCGAGCCGGCCGCGCTGGCGGTGGACGTCATCGACTTCATGGATGCACTGAAGATCAAGAGCGCCGTACTGGCCGGTTACGACTGGGGCGCGCGCTCGGCGGACATCGTCGCGGCGCTCTGGCCGGAGCGGGTGAAGGCGTTGGTGTCGGTCAGCGGTTACCTGATCGGCAGCCAGGAGGCGGGCAAGGCGCCGCTGCCGCCAGCCGCCGAGCTGCAGTGGTGGTACCAGTTCTACTTCTCCACCGAGCGCGGCAAGGCCGGCTACGACAAGTACCGCCACGAGTTCGCCAGGCTGATCTGGCAACTGGCTTCGCCGCAGTGGAAGTTCGACGACGCCACCTTCGAACGCAGCGCCCAGGCCCTGGACAACCCCGACCACGGCGCGATCTCCATCCACAACTATCGCTGGCGCCTGAACCTTGCCGAAGGCGAACCGCGCTACGCGGAGCTGGAGAAGAAACTCGCAGCCTTCCCGAGCATCAAGGTGCCGACCATCACCCTCGAAGGCGACGCCAACGGCGCGCCGCACCCGCCGGCCGAGGCCTACGCCAAACGCTTCAGCGGCAAGTACGAGTACCGCCTGATCACCGGCGGCATCGGCCACAACCTGCCGCAGGAGGCGCCGGACGCCTTCGTCAAGGCGGTGGTCGACGCCGATCATCTGTGAGCCGGAGAGCCGCCATGAACATCACTGGAAACACGCTGCGCCGTATCGCCCTGACCGGCTTCGCCCTGCTGGTGGCGACAGGCGCCAGGGCCGACGGTGACGCCTCGCCGATCTACGGCGTGCGCATGCCCGAGGGCTACCGCAATTGGCAGCTGGTGGCGCCCGCCCAGGAGGCGGCGCCGCTGAACGAACTGCGCGCCGTGCTGGGTAACGACATCGCCATGAAGGCCTACCGCGCCGGCACCTTGCCGTTCCCTGACGGCAGCGTGCTGGCCAAGCTCGCCTGGAAGCACGTGCAGTCGCCGGAGTTCGAGCCGGCGTCGATCCCCGGCGCGGCCACCACCGTGCAGTTCATGGTCAAGGACTCGAAGAAGTACGCGGCTACCGGCGGCTGGGGCTTCGCCCGCTTCATCGACGGCAAGCCCGCCGATGAAGCGCAGCACCAGACCTGCCTGGCCTGCCACCAGGCGCGGGTGAAGGACCACGACCTGGTCTTCACCCGCTACGCACCCTGATAGCTGCTCCTGAGCACTGCACCTTGAGCGCTATACCTTGAGAGAAGTGGAGGTTCCCATGAACCAACGATGGCTGATCACCGGTTGCTCCCGCGGCCTGGGCCGCGCGTTGGCCGAGGCCGTGCTGCAGGCCGGGCACCGCCTGCTGGCCACCGCCCGCGATCCGGATGTCCTGGCGGACCTCGCCCGGATCTACCCGCAGACGCTGCGCCTGGCGCCGCTGGACGTCACCGACCCGGCCGCCGCACAGGACGCCGTGGGGCAGATGGTCGAGGAATTCGGCGGGCTCGACGTGCTGGTCAACAACGCCGGCTTCGGCAACGTCAACTCGGTGGAAGACACCTCGCTGGAGGAGTTCCGCCGGGAGATCGAGACCAACCTGTTCGGCACCATCATCGTCACCAAGGCGGCCATCCCGGTTCTGCGCCGGCAGCGCAGCGGCCACATCATCCAGCTGTCGTCGGTGGGCGGGCGCATCGGCGCGCCAGGGCGTGCGCCCTATTCGGCGGCGAAGTGGGGCGTGGAGGGCTTCTCCGAAGTGCTGGCGCGCGAGATGGCGCTGGTCGGCGTGCGGGTGACGATCATCGAGCCCGGCGGCCTGCGCACCGACTTCGCCGGTGCTTCGACGACGCTCTCGGAAGGGCGCCTCGAGTACGACGCCGTGGTCGGTGCGGTGGCGCGCCGGCAGCGCGCCTACGACGGTCAGCAACCGGGTGATCCGCAACGCGCCGCGCAGGCGATCCTCGCGGTGGCCTGGATGGATCGTCCGCCGTTGCGCCTGGCCCTGGGCAGCGATGCGCTGCAGGCCATCGAGAACGCCGACAAGGCACGCCTGGCTGAGCTGCGCCTGTGGCGCGAGCTTAGCCAGTCCAGCGATTTTCCCCGCTCGGCATGAGCGTTCCCCGCACGGTCCGAGATTCCCCCGAGCCGCCGTGCGGGGCTTTTTATTCCTCACATCCTCAGCAAGGAGATCCACCATGAAGACGACCCTCACCGCCCTGGCGCTCGCCAGCGGCCTGCTGGCCGGCAGCGCCTTTGCGGCCACGGTGAAACCGACCGTGGTGCTGGTACACGGCGCCTTTGCCGACGCGTCCAGCTGGAACGGCGTGACCCGCATCCTGGAAAAGGACGGCTACAGCGTGATCGCCGCCGCCAATCCGCTGCGCGGCGTGGCCAGCGACGGCGCCTACATCGGCAACATAGTCGGCAGCGTCAAGGGCCCGGTGGTGCTGGTGGGGCATTCCTACGGCGGCAACGTGATCAGCGCGGCGGCCAGCGACCGGGACAACGTCAAGGCGCTGGTCTACGTCGCCGCGTTCGCCCCGCAGAAAGGGGAGAGCGCTGCCGAACTGGCCGGCAAGTTCCCCGGCAGCACCCTCGGCCCGACCCTGGCCGCCCCGGTGGCGCTGGCCGATGGCGGCAACGACCTGTACATCCAGCAGGACAAGTTCCACGACCAGTTCGCCGCCGATGTTCCCGCCGGCGAAGCCGCGCTGATGGCGGCGGCGCAGCGGCCGGTCACCGAGGCCGCGCTGAACGAGAAGGCCGGTGCAGCTGCCTGGACGGCGATCCCCTCGTGGTTCGTGTACGGCGACAAGGACCGCAACATTCCGCCGCAGGCCTTGGCTTTCATGGCGCAGCGTGCCAAGGCGAAGGACGTCGTGGTGGTCAGCGGGGCTTCCCATGTGGTCATGGTCTCGCACCCCGAGGCGGTGGCACGTTCCATCGAGAAGGCAGCTACCGGCTACTGATCGCCGGGAGCAGGTTGTTGCGTGACGGCTGGCGCTTCACTGCGCTGGTACCATCGGAGACAGCGGGGCAAATGGCTTCTGCCAGGTGTGGGTGCAACCCGTGAACGCAACACGCTGAACCCTGTGTGAGCAGAGGCAGCTTCCGACCTGAAGCGGACTGCCGTATCGGCCAATCCCCCATCCGGGTGATGGCCGATACGATTCGGTGCGCGAGCGAGCTCAGTCGGGGGTCTGAGCTGCGTTGGTCTCAGCAGCGGAATCGGCAGCGACCGGAGTGCGGTTCTTCAACTTCTCGCGATTCCGACGTTCCTGGCTGCGATGACGGGCAGCCTGCTGCTTCGCATGCAGGGCCTGGGCGGCGGTCACGGTGCCGACGGGCTGGCCGTTCAAGTCCAGACGCGGCGCGTTCTCCACCATGCTGGCCCAGTATCGGGTTCCCTTGCACCAGGCCGCGACGCCCAGTTTGAGCTGCTCGCTGGTAATCCCCAGTTGCGCCAGGTGTTGCTCGGCATCCTTGAGAATCCCCTCCTTGAGCGGAACCTTGGGCGCCGGATTCACCGGGAAAGCCAACGGGAAATGCCGCTGCAAGCGCCAGATCGCTTCCAGCGCAGGATCCTGCTCGCGAGGTTTCTCCTGCGGTGTGGTCTTCGGCTTGCGGCGCTTCTCGTTAGCGGCCTTGGCCTGCTCTTTTTCAGCCCGCAGGCGGTCACGTAGCCCAGCTAGTTGTTCAAAACCCATCGTTCAATTCACAGCTTCGAGGTTGATTGCGTGGTGCAAGGTTATTCCATACAGCTCTCGGGATCACCTGTATCAGCACAATTCGTCGCTGTTTTCGTCGGTTAAGGGTGAATTCGCAGCCGACAGAGGCTCGGCGCAAAGCCTTCCGGAGGGCCGAGTGGCTGATCCTCAAACCGTCGCCGGGTGCAGATGAATCTCTACATGGCCTTGCTGGGCGCGGGTCGATGCACTGGGTGTTCCTGCTGGCGTGCCTGGTCAGCGCGGTGGCCTTCGCGCTGTCGTGGTTGCTGCAAGAGGTGCCGCTGCGCAAGGCCTGAGCTTGCTCGGAAGAGGCAGCGCTGCTGACTACTGTCCCGCTTTCAGGCGAAGGGCTGCGCTCTGCCGGCGCAGATAGACAAATGCCAGGACGTAGGGGACCACGGCAAGGAAGGCGCAAGCCAGGAAGGGGAGCGAAAGGTGGTTCAACGCCGGGGTGAGGCTCAAATCCATGCTTTGCATGATGTAGGGGAGTGTACCGAGGATGCCGCATGCGACGGTCCCGGAAACGGCGCTGACCGCATAAAGCAGAAGAATCAGCCATTGCCCTGTGCTGCCCTTCTCGGCGGGCTTCAATAGCAGGAGTGCGTAGGCGAACGAGATCAGCGAAAGGCCCACGAGCAACATCGTCAAGGGCAGGCTGTTGGGGTAGTGCTTGACCCCGTTCAGCAGATTGAACGCACCTGACAGTGCGCTGATGACGGAAACCGCAAACATGACCGCGAGATTGACGCTCCGCATGACGCTTCCTTGTGTGTGGCGATAAGCGCGTGAAACGAACGGACCGTGCCGGGCGTTCGTGCCGGGTGTCGCTGCAGTTCCTTGAGCAATCCCCACCAGCGCTGGCCTGTCGGCAAACCGGGTGAGCGGCTGGTTGCGTGCAGCTTACGAAGACACCGGCAACCTGTCCATTGGGCAGCCGGCCTGGGCCTCACTGATCGCCGAGGCCCATTTCCGCAGAGCACTTGCCTTGCGATCGCGCATAGCGACTTTGCCCAGGCGCCAATAGCCTTGGTGCGGGCGCTGGCATATAGTCGCGCCCCCCAGCGAAGCCGCCAGCTCCCATCGGGCCTGCATCCGGCTACGCAACCACTCAAGGCGCGAGGAGCACGCCAGTCATGAAAACAGAACAGGGCATCCTGCGGCTTTCCATCATCGTTACCGTCCTGCTGGCCGGTTTCGGGATCATCGTCGGCCTGCTTTCGGGATCCTTCTCCATCGTCTTCGACGGCGTGTACTCCCTGGCCGATGCCAGCATGAGCGGCCTGGCGCTGATGGTGGCAACCCTGATCCGCCGCCATACCACCGAGGGCGACGCCAGCCGGCGTCTGGCCGAGCGGTTCAACATGGGATTCTGGCACCTGGAACCCATGGTGCTGGCGCTCAACGGCACGCTGCTGTCAGGCGTCACGCTGTACGCGCTGATCAACGCCATCGGCCGGTTGCTGACGGGCGGCCATGCGCTGGAGTTCGGTTTCGCCATCCTCTACGCGGCAGTTGCCACGCTGGTCTGTTTCGCCCTGGCGGCGGTGCAGTTCCGCGCCAACAAACGCATCGGCTCGGACTTCGTCGCCCTCGACGCGAAGTCCTGGGTGATGTCCGGCAGCATTTCCCTGGCCTTGCTGATCGCCTTCCTGGTCGGTGATGTGGCCACCGTGAGCGGCTACGCGCACATCGGCCCTTATGTCGACCCGGCGGTGCTGGCGCTGATCTGCCTGGTGATTCTGCCGATTCCCTTCCTGACCATCCGCCAGGCCTTCAAGGACATCCTCCTGGTCACCCCGCCGGAGCTCAAGGAGCACGTCGACGAGGTGGCCGCGGCTGTCGTCTCGCAGCATGGCTTCCTGGCGTACCAGGCCTACGTCGCCAAGGTCGGGCGAGCGCAGCAGATCGAGCTGTATTTCATCGTTCCGCCGGACTGGCCGGCGCAGACGCTCGCCGAATGGGACAGGCTGCGCGACGAGATCGGCGAGGCCATCGGCGGCGAAGGCCCCAATCGCTGGCTGACCATCGCCTTCACCACTGACCCGCTCTGGACCCGCTGAGGGGTATTGGGGCCGGGGATTGCCGCCGCTCGCGCGGCGATCGCCTCATTGCCTCTGCATCCGGTACGCGCCGGGCGTGGCGCCATACCAGCGGCGGAAGGCGCGGATGAAGCTGGACTGTTCATCGAAGCCGAGCCGGTCGGCGATCTCGGCGATGGTGCTGGCGGTGGCTTGCAGCAGGTCCACCGCCAGCAGGCGTCGGTGCTCCTCGACAATGCGGCCGTAGGACCAGCCATCGCGCTGCAATGCGCGGTGCAGAGTGCGCGGCGTCATGTGCAGACGAGTCGCTACTTCATCCAGCCCCGGATTGTCCGCCAGCCTGTGCAGGACCTCGGCGCACACGCGCTCAAGCTCCGAGCCGGTTTCGGTCTGCGCGGCGTACTCGCGCAATGACAGCTTCAGCGCTTCATGGATGGCCGGGCTGCCCCCATCGCGTGGTTCCTGCAGGGCGGCGAGGTCAAGGAGCATTTCGTCCCGGCAGGAGGAGAACACCACCGGTGCCCGGATGACCTGCAACCAGGGCCGCGGATCGGACGGCTCCGGGCGCCGCAGGCGCACTTCGCGCAATGCCGGCAATGCACCGGGAGCGCTGCGCAGGTGGCGCAGTTGGCGAACCATCCAGTAGTCCACTTCAGGAAGGGCCAGCTGATAATCGTTGACGGGCCGAAGAGTCAGCCGCAGGCAGTCGCCATGCTGTTCGAGCCGCTGCTCGAAATGTGCGGCGACCAGTGGCCAGAAGTGCAGCATCTGCTGCAACGCCGAATAGCGATCCGGCATCAGCTGCATCAGATAGGCCAGACCCTGCATCTGCACCGGGTCCAGTTGCCGGGCCAGCTCCAGGCCGATGGCCGGGTCCGCGCTCTGCTCCAGCGCCACTTCCCAGAAGCGCCGCGCGAGAAACAGTGGCAGGCGCAGATTGCCCGCGCGCAAGGCCGCAGGATCGACACCCCACGCCGGGAAGAAATACGCCAGGTCCACGCCCTGGTCCTCCAGCCCCTGTACCCACGACAGGATGATGGAGCCGCATAAGGCCCCCCTATGTCGGTGCTCGGGAAAACTATTTGTCCCTTCCTGACTATCTGCCGACACCGCGCTGCTCCCATCTTGCCCACGGGCTGCGGTCACTCCGCACCCGGGACTGGAATTTAGTGGGCGCCTCTGTCGCCGGCAACTCCCCCGAGTCCCTCGACCTGCCAACTACAACAACTACAGGTACGTCTCAGCATGAATCACCTTCTGCATGCCCGGGGAATCGCACGCCCCAGCCTGCTGGCGCTGTGCATCGGCGCCGCCATCAGCCCAGGCGCCCACGGCGTCACCTGGCAGCTCAACGACGACTGGAGCGCCACCTCCAATACCACGCTCAGCCTCGGCACCAGCTGGGCTCTGGACGCTCCCGACAAGCACCTGCTGACCGCGGCCGATGCGCGCAGCATCGGCCGCGAGGGCAGCGGCATCAACTACAACGGCGACGACGGCAAGCTCAACTACCGCCGCAACGAGACAATCTCCACGCTGTTCAAGGGCCTGACCGACCTGGATGTGCAGGACGGCAACCAGGGCGTGTTCCTGCGCTTCAAGTACTGGTACGACCAGGCGATGGAGGAGGGCAATGGCGACTTCCAGCGTTTCGACGATTCCGGCTGGCAGGACCTGGCCAGATTCAAGGGCTTCGAGAACCTCGACGCCTACGTCTGGAAGGACTTCCAGGTTGCCGATCGCAAGCTGGGTGTGAAGGTCGGCAAGCAGGTACTCAGCTGGGGTGAAGCGCTGTTCCTGCAGAACGGCATCAACGCCATCAACCCGCTGGATGCATCGGCTTTCAACCGCCCCGGCGTCGAGCTCAAGGAAGGCCAGCTGCCGGTGGAGATGGTCAGCTTCAACTACGACCTCGCGGACTCGCTCAGCCTCGAGGGCTTCTGGCAGTACAACTTCCGCCCGACGGTGCTGGATGGCTGCGGCACCTTCTTCAGCAGCAACGACAACATCGCCGAAGGTTGCCAGGTCGATTACATGGTCTCCGGCGGCACCGGCACCACCGGCCAGGCGCTGGCCCAGGGGCGTTACCTGCAGCGCACCAGCACCGACTATCCCAGCGATACCGGCCAGTACGGCCTGGCCATGCACTACGTGATCGAAGCGCTCAACGACGCGGACCTGGGTGTCTACTACGCCAACTACCACAGCCGTACGCCGCTGATTAACGGGGTGATCGCCCGCAAAGGGCCAGTATCGGCCTCTCGCACCAACCTCAATACCGGTGACTACTTCACCGTCTACCCCGAAGACATCCATATGTTCGGCTTGAGCATGAGCGGCGTAGCGGGCACCACCGCGCTGTTCGGCGAACTCAGCTACCGGCCGAACATGCCGCTGGGCTACAACCCCGCGGACCTGGTGGCACTGCTCTCCGGGCAGGCCAATACGCCGATCCTGCCGATGACCGCCGCCGAGCTCGGCGCCGCCAGGGGCGATGAAGTGCAGGGCTACGTGCGCTTGCCAGTCTGGCAGTTCAGCCTTGGCGCCACCGACACGGTGAACAATGTCCTGGGCGCTACTCGCCTGGCCTGGGCAGGAGAGGCGGGGGCCAACCTGATCCAGGGCATCGGTGATGATCGACTGGGCCGAGCCGGCTCGTTCGGCCGCACTCCGCCCACCAATGGCGTGCAGTGCAGTGCTGCCTCCGCAGCCGGCATTCCCGGTGGTGTGACGGCCGCGCAGCTGGCTGACTACAACGCCGACAACTGCAACACCGACGGGCTGATGAGTCACTTCTCCTGGGGCTATCGCCTGCGCCTGGCGCTGAACTACGAGGACCTGCTGCCGGCGACGGTGGTTACACCCTCGATCAACTGGCGCCACGACGTGCAGGGCTACGGCCCGAACTTCCAGGAAGGCCAGCAGGCGGCAGGACTCGCCCTGACCTTCGACTACCGCAACAACTACTCGCTGGAGCTGGCCTACAACAGCTTCTTCGGCTCCAACGAGTTCTCCACTGTCGATGACCGTGACTTCGCCTCTGTCACCCTGAAAGCGAGCTTCTAGCCATGCGCCCACTTCTTTGCAAACTTTCCCTGGCGGTCGCTCTCGTAGCCGCTTGCGGCCTGGCGCAAGCCAAGCAGACCGACGCCGCATTGCTCGACGGCAAGCTCACTCCGGTAGGCGCCGAACGCGCCGCGAACGCCGACGGCAGCATTCCTGCCTGGACTGGCGGCATGAAGGCCGGCGCCGCCGCCATTGCCGGTAATGGCGACTACAGCGACCCGTTTGCCAGCGAGCAGCCGCTGTATGTGGTCAGCAAGGCCAATCTGGCGCAGTACAAGGACCTGCTCAGCCCCGGCCAGCAGGCCATGTTCGTCCGCTACCCCGACTACCGCATGCGTGTCTTCCCCAGTCACCGCAGCGCGGTCATTCCCCAGGCGTACCTGGACGAATCGCGCAAGAACCTCACCCAGACAGGCCTGGCAGACAACGGCAACGGCCTGACCAACTATCACTTCGGCGTTCCCTTCCCGGAACCCACCGAGGCGCTGGAAGTGCTGTGGAACCACATCACCCGCTACCGCGGTGGCTCGATCGCGCGTGACTTCTCCTCGGCCACTGTGCAGGCCAAGGGCGACTACACGCTGGTCACCTACCGGCAACTGGTGGGCTTCCGCGAGAAAATCAGTGACCTCGAACCGGAAGCGAACCTGCTGTTCTACACCCGTGTGCAGACCAACAGCCCATCACGTTATGCCGGCGAAGTGACGCTGGTACAGGAGCCGATCAACCAGGTCAGCACCCCGCGTGCAGCCTGGCAGTACAACCCCGGCCAGCGCCGCGTGCGTCGCGCGCCGACTGTGGCCTACGACAACAGCGCGCGGTACAGCTTCGGCCAGGTGGTTTCCGACAGCGTCGATGGCTTCAATGGTGCGCCCGATCGCTACGACTGGAAGCTGATCGGCAAGCGCGAAATGCTGGTGGGCTACAACGCCTTCGGCCTCGCCAGCAAGCAGGTCGGCTACGACCAGATGCTCAAGCCGGGCTACATCAACCCGGACGTCAACCGCTACGAGAAACACCGAGTGTGGGTCATCGAGGCCACCCTCAAGCCGGGAGCCCGGCATGTCTACGGCAAGCGTCGCTTCTACATCGACGAAGACACCTGGCAGGTCATGGCCAGCGACATCTACGACAACCGTGGCGAGCTGTGGCGCAACTACGAGTCGTTCCTGACCATGTACCACGACCTGCAGCTGCCGATGACCGCGGCCGAAGCCACCTATGACCTGATCTCCGGGATCTATGCGGTGAACTACCTGACCAACGCGATCGATCACCGCGCCGAGTTCGGCAAGGAAGTGAAGGAGGCCGAGTTCACCCCGGCCGAACTCAAGCGACTGGGCAAGTAAGCGCGGGCAGGGGCCGTGAGGCACGGCCCCTGCGAACCCTACCTCTGAGGATCGATCACAGATGCCATTCTCCAAGCGAACCCGAATCGGCCTGGGGCTGACCGGTGCTGTGCTGTTGGCCGCCGCTGGTGCCGGATACAGCCTTTATCAACAAGCCCGCGCCACGGCCGAGGCCTACGCCTTCGGCTACCCGCTGGTGATCATGGAGCTGACCAAGCAATACCAGCTTGGTCGCGGCCAGACTTCGGTGAACCAACTCAATCACCGTCTGCGCTTCCCCGATTACCGTTTCAACAGCGTCGTCGCGCCTAACGTCGACACGCTCTATTCGCTGTCTCACCTGGACCTGCGATCGGGGCCGGTGGTGCTGAGTGTTCCCGACACGGACGGGTACTACTACATGATGCCGATCCTGGATGCCTGGACCAACGTGGTGGCCAGCCCCGGCCCCCGTACCCAGGGCAGCAAGGCCGGTCGCTTCCTGATCGCCGGCCCGCACTGGCAGGGCACTCTGCCGGAGGGCATGCAGCTCATCCGGGTGCCCACGCAGATGGCCTGGATCATCGGCCGCTTCAAGAGCCACGGCCCGAGCGACTACGCCGAAATCAACGCCCTGCAACGCCAGTTCGACCTGCGTCCGCTCGAGCAGGGACAGACGGCTTCACAGCGGGACCCGGCCATGGCCAGGTTGCCGAAGCTGAGCGACGACCTGCCGCCGGACCAGCAGTTGCAGGGCTGGACCCAGGATGAATTCTTCTCGGCGTTCTGCCAGTTGCTCGCGGACAACCCGCCCAGCGGTCTCGACGACGAGCAGATGCGCCGCATCAGAAACGCTGGCCTGGTCAGCGCGGACTGCCAGCCCCATCAATCTGCCTG
Organism: Pseudomonas sp. PDM22; assembly: GCF_014851965.1. Lineage (NCBI taxonomy): Bacteria > Pseudomonadati > Pseudomonadota > Gammaproteobacteria > Pseudomonadales > Pseudomonadaceae > Pseudomonas > Pseudomonas sp. PDM22. The sequence goes on along the minus strand of NZ_JACVAR010000005.1, from coordinate 489,837 downwards.
GCAGCGCCTGGGCAGCCGCATCGGCTACCGCAAGGTCACCGACCTGATGGCGCATTCCGAGGAGCTGCGCGACAAGCTGCCCACGGTCAACGGCTGGAGGGTCAGCTACGACATGGGGGCATACGCGGACCGTTATGCCCAGCGAGCGCTGGTGGCGAAAATGGGCCTGGGTGCCAACACGGCGGACGACGCGATCTATCCCAATACCCGTGCCGACAAGGATGGCCAGCTGCTCAGCGGACGGCATCGCTACGTGATCCACTTCGACAAGGCACAGCTGCCACCGGTGAAGGGTTTCTGGTCGCTCACGCTGTACAACCCCCAGCTGCTGCTCGCCGACAACCCGCTGAACCGCTACGCCGTCGGCGACCGTGACGATCTGCACTACAACGCCGACGGCTCGCTGGACCTGTACATCCAGCACGAAGCGCCCGAGCGCCCGGAGTTGCGCAACAACTGGCTGCCTGCGCCGGACAGCGAGTTCAGCCTGTTCCTGCGCCTCTACTGGCCGAAGCCGGAGGTCCTCCAGCGTGACTGGCAACCGCCGCTGGTGCAGCGGGAGTCCTGATTCATCGTGCGACTGCTCCTTTGTGCCCCGGCCCCCACCGGGGCTTTTTTTGCAGGGGAGGTTGAATGCGCTGCGCGCCGCGGCCATGCTCGTTTCAGAGCCACCGTCCGTCAGCCGATCATGAAGCGCACTTCCCCTGTCTCACTGCCGCCCAGCACACAGGCTACTGTCGTGCGCTGCATGGCGACCACCCTGGGCCAGCACTACGGGATCGATCCCATCCCGGTGCTCAGGCGCGCAGGGATCGATCCGGGCATCATGCAGGAGGTCGACGCACGCCTGCCCATCACCTCGCTCAGCCCTCTGTGGTTGCTCTGCGCAGAAGTCACTGGCGACGCGAACTTCGGCATCCGCGCGGCACGTTACCACCAGTCCGCCAACCTCTACGGGATGGACCTGGCGCTATACGCCTGCACCACGCTCGGCGAGGCTGTGCAGCGCCATGTGCAGCTGGTCAACCTGGCCAGCACCGTAGGCCAGCCGCTGTTGAGACAGGACGAGCGGAGTGACTGGCGGATGGAGTTCCACCTCAATGGTGGTTACACGCCCACGGACATTGCCCGCGACTTCTACTGGCATTTCCACGTACGCATGTTCGAACGCCTGACGGGAAAGCCGGCTGCCACATTCATGCGCGGCATCGAGCTGGCCCGGACGAGCCCGGCGGACCGGCAGGAGTGGGACGCGCTGAATGTGCGGGTCAGCTTCGATCAGCCGCTGAGCGCCTTTGTGTTCCACAATGCTTCCTGGGATTTGCCTCTGCCGGGGGCCAACCCGCGCCTGCTTGCCCAGGTGGAACGCCCCATTCTGCAGTACCTGGCCCAGCACGGCATGCCGCTGCCGCTCAGCGCCCTGCGCGCGCGCCTGGCGGAATTGCTCACCGGGCCGAGTTCACTGGAGGAACTGGCGGGGCATCTGGATATTGCCCGTGGGCAGCTCGAGACGGCCTTGCAGCAGCACGGCCTGAGCTTTGCCCAGCTGCTCGACCAGACGCGGGAGGCGCAGGCGCTGCAACTGCTACGCGATCCGCAGTGGTCGATGGAGCAGATCGCCGAGCGAATCGGCTTCAGCAGCACCAGCAGCCTGATCCGCGCCTTCCGCCGCTGGCAGGACTGCACGCCGCTGGCCTGGCGCAAGCGCTGGCTGTCGCAGGAGTCGGGGCGGGTCTAGGCGCTGCCCCAGCGCTGGCGCGGCAACTCATAGCAGAGCCAGGATGCGGGCGTGCCGGAGAGGTCCAGGTCCGCCTGATAGGCCAGCCTCGCGCCCAGCTTGGCCGTGCCTTTCTGCGAGCGGATATTGCTCGGCGCGATGTGGAACCACACGCGCTCGAAATGCTGGAAGGCATGGCCGAGCATCAGCGTCTTCAGCTCGCGGTTGGTCGCGCCGCCCCAGTAGCGGTGGTTGATGAAGGTGAAGCCGATGCCGATGTCGGCCGGCTGGTCCGGTACCGGGTAGTAGCGCGAGCAGCCGATGGCCGCGCCTGTCTGTCGGTCGAGGATCAGCAGGCAGCCGCCGGCCTGTACCAGGAACTGGAAGTAGGGCTCGAAGACTTCGCGGCGATAGCGCTCGGTGGCCGGGTGGCCGGCCCAGGTTTCCGGCGCATTGGCAGCGGCGAACAACGAGTCGAAATCATCGGCGCGCAGCGGGCGCAATTGCAGGGTGTGGCCGAGCAGGGTCGGCTGGTCATCGAAGGCGGTCATGCCGTGCTCCAGGGTGGCTGGAGCCCAGCTTAAGGGGGGAATGGTCCGTCGCCGAGTGCCAATCGCCAGTACTTCGACAGAGCCAATCCGCTGTCAGTCGGCGCAGATGCGGAGGATCGCCCGCGCCGCCGTTTCGGTGCCGCGCGAGGCCTGCATCTGCTCGCGCACGGTGCTCAGGCGTTGCGCCATGGCCTTGTCCGCGAGCAGTTCGGCAAGGGCGGCGGGAAGCGCCGCCAGCGGGTCCTCGAAGCGCGGCAGGTAGCGCGCCACGCCGACTTCCTCGGCGCGCCGGGCGTTGTCGTGGCCGTCCCAGCAATAGGGGATGATCACCGACGGCAGGCCGAAATACAGCGCTTCGCAGAAGCTGTTGTTGCCGCCGTGATGGATGAACAGCTGGCACTCGCGCAGCACCGCCGGCTGCGGATACCAGCTGTCGAGGTAGACGTTGTCCGGCACCGTGTCGTAGTGCTCGCGGTAGGCGCCGACGTTGATCAGGAAGCGGTACGGCAGCTGCGCCACGGCGTCGATCAGCCGGCGCATCATCGCCACGTCGGCGGCGCCCAGGCTGCCGAAGCTCACGTAGATCAACGGCGCGTCGTCATGCCGGGGGAACTGCGGCGGGATGTATGGCGCCTCGCTGCGCACGCAGCCGTCGAGGTACAGGTAGCGCTCGGCCGGCAGCGGCTTCTCGCGCTCGTAGCGCACCGGCGTTGGCGACAGCAGCAGGTTGAGCCAGGGCGAGTCCTCGAGGAACTGGCCGGCGGGCAGGGCGGGGTGGCCGCACTCGGCGAGGAAGCGGGCGAAGCGCTCGTGTGCCGGCCTGGTCGCGTGCAGGTAGTGCTCGCGGTAAGTCGAGCAGGCCTGAGCATCGCTGCTGCTGGCGCCGGACAGGTAGGGCGGTACGGCGGCGTCGGGCAGCTCGGTTTCCGCGCAGGAGACCATGCGTATCCAGGGGCAGCCGGCGGCGGCGATGGCCGGGAAGCTGACCACGTTGTCCAGCACGATGGCGTCGGGCTTGAGCCGGGCGAGCAACTGCTGCAGCGGCTTTTCCGACTCGATGGCGGTGTCGATGATGGCTTCCCAGGCCGGCGCCACGTAGCTGTCGATCTGCGCCAGGGGCGGCTGGTCGAAGTACGGCACGTTGCGCTCGATGAAGCGCTCCCAGTAGTGCTGGTGGTCGGCGGCGGAGAGGGGCGAGTCCAGCTGCAGCGGGTACTCGGCGAAGCCGTACTCGGCGAAAATGCCCTGGAAGTGCGCATGGCAGATGAACACCGGGCGGGCGCCGAGCTCGCGCAGGGCCTGGGCGATGCCGATGCAGTTCAGCGCGGCGCCGAAGCTGGCCTCGGGGAAGAAGGCGATGGTTCTTGTTCTTTGCGTCATGGGCACATCCGGGTGTTGCTCACGGGCACTGCGTGAAACTGATACTGCATTTTTTCGTTAAAAAAAAACACCGTGAGAGAAAAATAATCAGCGACGGCCCATGGCGAACGACTGCGGAATCCCGCGGTTGGCGGTCTGCGGGCGTTGTGCGAAGGACAGCCGCAGGTGCAGGCGCATCAGGTCGGCGGCGACTTCCAGCTGGCCGCGTTCGATCTGCTCGATGATCCGCAGGTGCTCGCGCAGGGCTTCCTGCAGGCGGTGCACGCTGACCATCGGCAGCAGGTTGGGCAGGCGGCGCAGGCGCTGGTGCTGCAGCAGGGCGTCGCCGACGAAGCGGTTGCCGCAGCCCTGGGCGATCAGTTCGTGGAAGCCGATGTCCAGCTCGCGGAACTGCGCCACGTCGAAGCGCTCGATGGGCGCACTGAGTAAGTCTTCCATGGCGCCGCGCAGCAGGGCGAGGCGCGCCAGGTCAGGGTCGAAGCCGGGCGCCAGCAGCGCTTCCGGCTCGAGGATCAGGCGGTAGCGCAGGCTGTCTTCCAGCGCCGCGAGGTTGTTCAGCAGCGGGCGGAACGACCAGCTCTGCCCGGCGCCGCGCTCCAGCACCTGGTCTTCGCTGAGCTGCGCGAGGACCTTCTGCGCGGCAGCGCGGCCGATGTCGTAGCGGCGCATCAGCTCGCTGGCGCTGAGGCTGTTGCCCAGCCGCCCGGCCATGCGGTCGCGCAGTACCGAGGCGGCCAGCGCCTGTTCCTCGGCCTGGGGCAGGGCGGGGCCGAGTACCTGGGCGGAAGGGTCGGCGGCGAGGCGATAGCCCTTGCCCGGCTCGTGGGCCACCAGTTGCTGTTCCAGCAGCAGGTCCAGCCCCGCGCGGATCAGCGTGCGCGATACGCCGAAGGTGCGCGCCAGTTGCTGCTCGGACAGCCCGTCGCCATCTCCCAGCCCGGTGTCCTGGGCGTGCTCGATGATCCGCCGGGCCAGTTCCAGGTGGTTGGTGCGCGGTCTTTTCTCGGTGTCCTTGCTCAAGCGGCTTCTCTCCAGCAGGCCCCGGCAGGCGTGTCGCCGCGGGGCGACCCCTTATGCCACAGCGTCGGTGGTCCAACAAGAATGCAAGAAATGGTTGACTTCGCCAGTGGTTCGGTTTTTATTTTGAAAAAAAGACATGTAGTACGCTTTTCGTTCCGCTGCCGTCGACACAACAACAACCAATCGTCAGGTGCGCAAGATGAAGCTGAAGACCATGCTCTACGCAGGGGCAACCCTCGCGCTCACGCTGTCCGCCACCACGGCCAGTGCCAAGGATCTGGTGATCTCCATCTGGGACGGCTACATGGCCCCGGACAACCTGGAGAAGTTCCAGAAGGCCACCGGGCTCGAAGCCGACAAATCCCTTCACGCCACCAACGAAGAGATCATGGGCAAGCTCATGGCCTCCGGCGGCGAAGGCTATGACGTGGTGTTCGTTTCCTCGCCCTTTGCCGAGATCCTGCACAAGCAGGGCCTGCTCGCCGAGATCGATCCGGCCAAGGTGCCGAACCTGAAGAATCTCTACCCCGAAGCGCAGAAGCTCGAGTACGACGTCGGCAACCACTTCTCCGTGCCTTACACCTGGGGCACCACCGGCATCTGTTACCGCTCGGACAAGGTCAGCCCCGCGCCTTCGAGCTGGAGCGACCTGCTCAAGCCCTCCGACGCCCTCAAGGGCAAGACCACCATGCTCGCCACCGACCGCTGGCTGTTGGGCGCGGGCTTCCTCGCCAACGGCTGGTCGGTGAACGACGGCAACCCGGACCAGATCAACGCGGTGCGCGACCAGCTGATCGCCACCAAGAAGCGCCTGCTGTCCTTCGACGACACCACCTTCTACTCCAAGCTGGCCTCCGGCGAAGCGCTGATGGCCCACGCCTGGGACGGCTGGTGCAACTACGGCACCCAGGCCAACGAGTCGATCAAGTTCGTCGTGCCCAAGGAAGGTTCCGACCTCTGGGTGGACACCATGGTCGTGCTGAAAAGCTCGAAGAACCCCGACGCCGCCTACCGCTTCATCAACTACATGCTGGAGCCGGCGAACCACGCCTGGGTCGCCGAGAACATCCTTTACAAGGTGCCCAACCAGGCGGCGATGGCGACCTTGAAGCCCGACCTGCTGGCCAAGTACCCGAACCTCACCACCACGCCGGCCGAACTGGTCAAGCAGCAGCAGTTGCGTGACGTCGGCGGCTCCACGCAGAAGGCCTATACCCGCGCCGTGACCGAGATCATGGCTGCACAGTAGGGCCGGCTGCGCGTCGGCGATGCTGCGTTGAGAACAAGCGCGGGCTTGCTTATTTACATCCGCGCCCACGCTTGTTCTCGCCTTGCCTCGCTCTAGCTCGCTCGCCCCACAAGTTCACTGTATTCAATAACCCTGAAGCACCCCGCCTGGCGTGGGGTTGGGGGAACTACGCATGACCGCTTTGTCCGCCGACCGGAAACTCTCGGCCTGGCTGCTCGCGCCCGGCCTTGGCTGGCTGGCCCTGTTCCTGCTGCTGCCGTGCCTGCTGGTGCTGGTCTACAGCTTCCTCGAACGTGGTGCCTATGGCGGCATCGACTACGTGTTCACCTGGGAAAACTACCGCCGCGCGGTGGACCCGCTGTACCTCGACATCCTCCTGCGCTCGGCGAAGATCGCCGGCCTCGCCACGCTGTTCGCGGTGCTCATCGGCTACCCGGCGGCCTACGCGATCACCCGCAGCACTCCGCGCCGGCAGGCGGTGTTCCTGTTCCTGGTGATGCTGCCGTTCTGGAGCAACTACCTGATCCGCACCTACGCCTGGATCGTGCTGCTCAACCGCGAAGGCCTGCTCAACCGGCTGTTCAATCTGCTCGGCTACAGCGGCGAGCCGATCAGCCTGCTGTACACCGACGCCACCGTGGTGCTCGGGCTGGTCTACAACTACATCCCCTTCGTCATCCTCGCCATCTACAGCTCGCTGTCGCGCATCGACAACGAACTCTGGGAAGCCTCGCGGGACCTCGGCGCCTCCGGCTGGACCACCTTTCGCCGGGTGATCCTGCCGCTGTCGGTGCCGGGCGTGGCCGCCGGCGCGGTGTTCGTCTTCGTGCTCTCCATCGGCAACTTCATTACCGCCGACCTCTTGGGCGGCAAGCAGGTGCAGATGGTCGGCAACCTGATCTACGCGCAGTTCCTCACTGCACGCGACTGGCCGTTCGGCGCGGCGCTGAGCTTCTTCCTGATCGGCATCATGATGCTGTTGCTGTTCATCCAGGCCATGGTCTCGCGCCGGGCCCAGGGTGCGGAGGGCGAACGCCATGCGTAACTCCAGCAACGTCTCCGGCATCGCCCTCGGCGCGCACCTGTGGCTGGTGTACGCCTTCCTCTATGTACCGATCCTGGTGCTGATCCTGCTGTCGTTCAACGCCAGCGGCCTGCCCACCGCCTGGGGCGGCGCGTCGCTGAAGTGGTACGCCAAGCTGCTGGCCAACGCCTCGATCCAGCACGCGGCGCTGAACACCCTGATCGTCGCGCTGACCTCCACCTTCATCGCCTGCGTGCTGGGTACGCTACTCGCCCTCGGCGTGGAGATGCGCGCCCGCAACAACCCCGGCAAGAAGGGCGCGAACCTCGCCGACACGCTGCTGATGGCGCCGATGATCATCCCCGATATCGTCCTGGCCATCGCGCTGCTGAGCTTCTTCAACCTGCTGAAGATGAGCCTGGGGCTGCACTCGATCATCCTCAGCCACGTGGTGTTCAACATCGCCTTCGTCTGCGCGGTGGTGCGCACGCGGCTCAAGCACTTCGACTACTCGATCCTCGAAGCCTCCATCGACCTCGGTGCCGGCTGGTTCACCACCGCGCGCCGCGTGCTGCTGCCGGCGATCTTCCCCGGCGTGATGGCCGGCGGCCTGCTGGCATTCACCCTGTCGGTGGACGAATTCATCATCGCCTTCTTCAACTCCGGTTCCGGCAGCGCGTCCACCACGCTGCCGATGCAGATCTACTCGATGATCCGCTTCGGCGTGACCCCGGAAATCAACGCCCTCGCCACCCTGGTGATGCTGGTCAGCTTCACCGCGCTGTTCGCCTCCCAACGTCTGAACAAGGTGCCCAAAGCCCATGACTAAGTCATCCGACCTGCTCGTGCTGGAGCAGGTGAGCAAATCCTACGGCGAGGGCCTGACGGCGGTGGACCAGGTGTCGCTGAGCATCCGCGAGAACGAGTTCTTCGCGCTGCTCGGTCCCTCCGGCTGTGGCAAGACCACCCTGATGCGCATGATCGCCGGCTTCGAGACGCCCAGCTCCGGCGCGATCTATCTCAACGGCCAGGACATCTCGCCGCTGCCGCCGAACAAGCGCCCGCTGAACCTGATGTTCCAGTCCTATGCGCTGTTTCCCAACATGACCGTGCGCGGCAACATCGCCTACGGTCTGGAGATGGAGAAGCTGCCGGCCGCTGAAATCCGCCAGCGTGTCGATGCGGTGCTGGAGACCGCGCAGCTCGGCTCGCTGGCCAACCGCCGGCCGGACCAGCTCTCCGGCGGTCAGCGCCAGCGCGTCGCCCTGGCCCGTGCGCTGGTCAAGCGCCCGCGCGTGCTACTGCTGGACGAACCCCTCGGCGCGCTGGACAAGAAGCTGCGCGAGAAGATGCAGCTGGAGCTCAAGCGCCTGCAGCACGAGAGCGGCATCACTTTCATCATGGTCACCCACGACCAGGAAGAAGCCCTGGTCATGTCCGACCGCATGGCCGTGCTGCGTGACGGCAAGGTCTGCCAGTGCGGCAGCCCCAGTGAACTCTACGAGAACCCGGGCAGCCGCTTCGTTGCCGACTTCATCGGCGTCAGCAACCTGATCGAAGGCCGCCGGGTGGGCACCAATCGCCTGCAGGCCGGCGACCAGGTGCTGAACATCGAGACCACCGCCGAGTCCAGCCCGGAGAGCGTGACCCTGGCGCTGCGCCCGGAGCGTTTACGGGTTCTCACCGACGCCACGCCGGCCACCGACAACCAGATTCACGGCGAGGTGGCCGAAGTGGCCTACCACGGCCTGGACACCAACCTGCACGTGAACACGGCGCTCTCCAGCAAGCCGCTGATCGTCCGCGTGCCGTCCTCGGACTACGACTTCTTGCGCCTTGCCGCCGGCATGCCGGTGCGCCTGGGCTGGGATGCGCGGCACGGCCGCGTGCTGACTCACTGATCGCCTTAGAACAAGACTGACTGGAGAGCACCATGAGTAGTGAACGCAAGGTCATCGCATTCTTCCCCGAGGCCGCCTACGGCCCGGCCCTCAATTCCGTAGGCATCGCCCAGGCCTGCGAGGCGATGGGGCACAAGGCGGTGTTCCTCACCGATCCGGGGATGACCGGGGTGTACTCGGCCTACGGCTTCGAGGAGCACTACGTGAACATGTCCGAGCCGATGCCGGCCGAGGAGATGGCGCGCTACTGGACCGACTTCATCAACGGTCACATCCCCAACTTCCGCAAGGCGCCGATCGACCAGCTCGACAACTACGTGAAGGAGTGCTGGGAGGCCATCGTCTCCACCTCCAAGTGGGCGCAGAAGGAGCTGCCGGCGATCCTCGACCGGATCAAGCCGGACCTGATCTGCGTCGACAACGTGATCCTCTTTCCGGCCATCAAGCACTACGGCAAGCCCTGGGTGCGGATCATCTCCTGCTCGGAAAACGAAGTGCACGACCCGGACATCCCGCCGTACCTGTCGGGCATGAGCGTTGATGACAAGGACGGCCACGCACGCTTCCAGAAACGCTTCGAGGAAGTGATCGCGCCGATCCACGCCGACTTCAACGACTTCCTCGCGCAGTGTGGCGAGCGGCCGTATCCGCTGGGTACCTTCTTCGAAGAGTCGCCCTACATGAACCTGCTGCTCTACCCGGACCCGGTGAAGTTCGAACGTCGCCACCCGCTGCCGGCGCGGCAGTTCCATTACCTGCAAGGCTGCGTGCGCACCGACAAGCCCTACGAGATTCCGCAGTTCAAGGCGCACAACGACAAGCCGCTGCTGTATGTCAGCTTCGGCAGCCTGGGCTCGGGCGACGTCGAGCTGCTCAAGCGCCTGGTCACCACCATCGGCAAGCTGCCGTACCGCGCGCTGTTCAACGTCGGCGAGCACGTGGAGAAGTACACCGACCTGCCGGACAACGTGATCGTCTCCAACTGGTACCCACAGCCCTCGGTGATCGCCCAGGTCGATGGGGTGATCCACCACGGCGGCAACAACAGCTTCACCGAGTGCCTGTTCTTCGGTAAGCCGGCCATCGTCATGCCCTACGTCTGGGACGGCCACGACAACGCCATGCGCGCCCAGGAAAGCGGCCACGGCCTGCGCATGGACCGCTACGACTGGAGCGAGGAAGACCTGGCGCGCAACATCGCCCAGCTGCTGGGTGACCAACTGATGCAGGGGCGCCTGGCGCGCACCAGCGACTACATGCGCTCGCGCAAGGGCCCGGAAGACGCTGCGCGCATCCTCGACCAGTTGGTGCAGGGCAAGGCGGTGAACCATGCCTGAGTTCAAGGCCGCTTCCTTCAATGGAGAGAGCACCGCGCCGCACATCCGCGGCGCCCGGGACTACGACGACCTGGTGGACTGGGGCGTGCAGTCCGACGCGCTGGAGGGTGTCTCGCACTCCAGCGGCCGGCTGCTGTTCAAGGGCCCGAACAACAGCCCGGAAACCGGCCTGTGGGTCTGCACCCCCGGCCGCTGGCGGCTGTCGATCCCGCGTGACGAGCTCTGCCACTTCGTCTCCGGACGCGCCACCTACCGCTCCGACGAGGGCGAGGTGATCGAGGTCGAGCCCGACACCCTGGTGCTGTTCCCGGCCGGCTGGACCGGCGAGTGCACCGTGCACAGCACGCTGCGCAATCTCTACATGCTGGCCTGAACCCGTAGGGCGGATAACGCCCCAGGCGTTATCCGCCGTCGATTTCCACCCGAACCCATCGGCGGATAACCGCAAGCGGTTATGCGCCCTACATGCTTCGACTCATCAGGAGTGAACGATGAAGACCCCCGTTATCTACCGCCCGCTGCAGGTCACCGAACTCAAGGACTGGGGCGTGATCCCGACCATGCTCGAGGGCGAGTCCCATGTCAGCGGCGTGGTCCTGCACAAGGGGCCCGAAGGCCAGTCCGAATGCGGCATCTGGCACTGCACGCCGGGCAAGTGGTTCTGCCACGTGACCAGCGACGAGTTCTGCCACTTCCTCGAGGGCCGTTGCACCTACGTGCACGAGTCCGGCGAGGTGATCGAGATCGAGCCGGACACCGCGGCCTTCTTCCCCAAGGACTGGAAGGGCGTGTGCACCGTGCACGAGACCATCAAGAAGGTCTACATGATCCGGTGATGCCATGAACCTGCCCTGCGAAACCACCCGTGCCGCTGCCCGCGAGACCTTCCTCGCCGGCAGCGGCCTGTCCGGCGCGGCCATCACCGCGCTGCCGGCGGACGCCTCGATGCGGCGCTATTTCCGCCTCGACGGCAAGGGACTGCTGCTGATGGATTCGCCTCCCGGCGCCGAGCCGCTGGCTCCTTACCTGCGGGTGGCGCAGCTGCTGCGCGACTGCGGGCTGTCGGCGCCCAGCGTGCTGGCCGCCGACCGCGAGCTGGGTCTGGCGCTGGTGGAGGACTTCGGACAGGCCACCTATACCCGGTTGCTTGCCGACGGCCATGACGAGGTGGCGCTGTACCGCCTTGCCGTGGATGCCCTGATGCGCCTGCACCGCGCGGGCCCCCAGGCCGCCGAAGGCGTGGCGGCCTACGACGGGCAGAAACTGGGCGATGAAGCGGCGCTGTTCATTGACTGGTATGCGCCACTGCTGGTGGGCGAGCAGGCTGCCGCGAAGCTGCGCGAGCGCTATCTGGCGGAGTTCGCCGCGCTCTGGCGCGATGTCTCGCTGCGCCGTGAAGTGCTGGTGCTGCGCGACTACCACGTCGACAACCTGATGCTGCTGGAGGGCAGGGCGGGCGTGGCGGCGTGCGGGCTGCTGGACTTCCAGGACGCGCTGTTCGGCGCGCCGGCCTATGACCTCATGTCCCTGCTCGAAGACGCGCGCCGCGATATTCCCGAAACCCTGCGCGTGACCCTGCTCACCCATTACCTCAGCCAGCGCCCGGAAGTGGACGGCCGGCGCTTCATGGCCGACTTCCAGGTGCTCGCCGCACAGCGCCACGCCAAGGTGCTGGGCATCTTCGTGCGCCTGGCCAAACGCGACGGCAAGCACGGCTACCTCAAGCATCTGCCGCGCGTGCTGCGGCTGTTCCAGCGCGCGCTCGACAGCGAACAGTTGCGCCCGCTGGCAGCGCTGCTCGACACCCATCTGCCGAACTGGCGCCAGGGGCTTGAGAGCGACGTGATCGCCCAGCGCCTGGCCTCATCCGAATCCCTGCGGAGCATTCCATGACCGACTTTCACGTTGATCTGCCCCTGCGTTTCATCGGCCCGCAATACCAGGGCGTGGCGACGCAGCGCCGGCGCGACATCATCAACCCCGCCGACCTCACCCCGGTCGGACGCATCGCCCTGTGCGACGCGGAAGACGTGGACGCCACCATCGACGCGGCCAACGCCGCCCAGCGCGAGTGGAAGCGCGTGGACGCGAAGTCCCGCGCGGCTATCCTTCACCAGCTGGCCAACGCTATCGAAACCGACCAGGCCACCCAGCGCGAAGTGGCGCGGCTGATGACCCTGGAAATGGGCAAGCCGTTCCCCGAAGCCATGGGCGAGCTGGCCAACTGCGCGCCGATTTTCCGCTATTACGCCGAGATGGCCCGCGACGAGGCCGGCAAGGTCGCCGGCACCACGCAGCTCGGCTCGTTCCAGCATGTGCGCTACGAACCCTACGGCGTCAGCGTGCACATCATGCCGTTCAACTTCCCCATCCTGCTGATGTGCTGGACCCTGGCCGCCTCGCTGGCGGCGGGCAACGCCTGCATCGTCAAGCCGGCGGAAAGCACCACGCTGTGCACGCTGAAATTCATGCAGCACTTCAAGGTGCTGCCGGCGGGCATGGTCAGCTGCGTGCCGGGCGACGCCAGCACTGCGCAGCGCCTGGTGCAGTCTGAGCGTACCCACGCCGTGGCCTTCACCGGCAGCGTCGCCGCCGGCAAGGCGGTGGCGGTGGCCTGCGCCGAGCGGATGAAACCGGCGGTGATCGAGGCCGGCGGCAGCGACCCGATGATCATCTCCCGCCACGCGCCGCTGGAAGTCGCGGCGGCCGGCGCGGTGACCGCAGCCTTCCACCTGAGCGGGCAGATCTGCACCTCGGCGGAGCGCTTCTATGTGGTCGATGAAGTCCATGACGAGTTCGTCGCGCGCTTCGCCGAGCGCACCCGCGCGTTGCGCATCGGCCACGGCCTGGAGCGTTCCGAGATCGGTCCGATGGTCAGCGAGGCGGCCCGCGCCAAGGTCATCCGCCTGGTGGACGACGCCATCGCCAAGGGCGCCACGCTGGTCTGCGGCGGGCGCATTCCCGAACAGTTCCCGGTGGGCTGGTATTACGAGCCGACCATCCTCACCGACGTCACCCCGGCCATGGCGATCTTCCATGAGGAGTGCTTCGGCCCGGTGGCGGCGATCTGCAAGGTGAAGGACTTCGACGAGGCGGTCCGGCTGGCCAACGACTCGCCCTTCGGTCTGGGCGCCTCGCTGTTCTCCACCGACCTGGCCGAAGCCATGGAAGCGGCGGATCGCCTGGAGGCGGGGATGGTCTGGGTGAACAACCCGCTGATCGACAACGATGCGTTGCCGTTCGGCGGCTGGAAGATGTCCGGCATGGGTCGCGAGCTGGGCCGCCAGGGGCTGGATGCGTTCCGCCGCTCGAAGATGGTGATCATCGACCACCAGCCGCAGATTCACTCCTGGTGGTACCCGTACAGCGACGAGGTGTTCTACCAGGGCTGAGCGGCCATCAGGTCGGGGCGCGGCCGAGCCTTTCCAGCAGCCGTGCCTTCACCTCCGGCCACTCGCTGTCGATGATGCTGAAGCGCACCGAGTTGCGCTTGCGGCCGTCGGGCATGATGCGCTCGTGGCGGACGATGCCTTCCTGCACCGCGCCCAGGCGCAGGATGGCGGCGCGAGACTTCTCGTTCAGCTCGTCGGTGGTGAACTGCACGCGCACGCAGTCGAGTTCCTCGAAGGCGTAGGTGAGCAGCAGGAGCTTGGCCTCGCTGTTGATCGGCGTGCGCTGCGCCGACAGCGCGAGCCAGGTGTGGCCGATCTCCAGCTTGCGGTTGGCGCGATCTACCTTCCAGAAACGGGTGCTGCCGACGACCCTGCCGGTGCGCCGCTCGAGGATGGCGAAGGGCAGGACACTGCCTTCCTCCAGGCCCTTTTCGGCCTTGGCGATATAGCCCGCGACGGTATCCGGGCCGGGCACCACCGTGACCTTGAGGTTCCACAGTTCGCCATCGGCGGCGGCCTCCAGCAATGCCGGCGCATGTTCTGCACGCAGCGGCAGGAGTTCGACGTGCTGGCCTGTCAGGTGGGGGCAGGTGAGGGCGGGCATACGGATGGGCTCTGGGTGCGACGATCCCACAGCCTACCGGATGCCAGCGCTTTTCTGTAGGAGCGGGCCATGCCCGCGAACAGCGCCTGTAAGGCGCCGCTTTCCCCGCACTCACGCATGCCTGATCTGCAGGTCCTTGATCACGCACACCGAAGCATCGCTAGCCAGGGTCGTGTCGGTAAAATCGATCTGGTTGTAGACCCCGCCGTGGAAATCGAAAACCCGTGCTGCCCAGCTGACATCCAGCGGCATCGAAGGCACCGCCGAATTACGCCCGTTGCAGCTGGCCTGCACCGTCAGCATCAGGCTGGACGTGGCGAGGATCAGGATGTCGAACTCCGCACCCAGCGGCACGTTGTCCAGCACGGTGCTGTTCACCGGCGTGGTCTGGTTGAAGTTCTGGCGGAAGCCCATGGTCAGCTTGCCCTTCTGCCAGAACACTTTGAGCAGCGGGCTGTCGTCGTCCTTCACGTGCATCTGCGCCACCACTACCTTCTGTGCCGAGTTCACCTGGGTGACCTTCATCAATTGGTGGTTCACATGCTCGGTTGCGCCGCTCAGGGCCCAGTAGATCGGTTCCTTCCATTCGCAGCGGGTGCGGTGGACGCTCTTGCTCGCCACGCCCTTGGTCGGCGCGGTGAGTTGCAGGCTGCCGTCGGGCAGGCGGGTGACCAGGTTCGGATACTGCGCCAGCGCCTGCGGGCCGGGAATCTCGATGGAGACGGTGTCGGTCGGGGTCTTGCCCACGGGCAGGGCGATATTGAGGTTGTCGATGCTGACGGTCATGCCGGGCACTCCTGCGGCGGTGAGGGTGCCTGGTTTGACTGGACGGAGTTCCCCGCGCGACGAATTTTCGGCCGGGCGGTCATGCGGACTAAGCGATGTCAGCCGACGAAGCGATAGCCCTTGCCGCGCACCGTGACGATCAGCGGACTTGGCGGGTCCTGGTCCAGCTTGGCGCGCAGATGGGCGACGCGTACGTCCACCGAGCGGTCCAGGCCGTCCCAGGTGATGCCGCGCAGCGCCAGGAGCAGGTCGTCGCGGCTGAGGGTCTGGCCGGCGTGGGCGACGAGTTGCCAGAGCAGGTCGAACTCGGCGCCGGTCAGGTCGATGCGCGAGCCGTTGCGCCGCACTTCGCGCTGGCGGGCATCGAGCACCAGTCCGGAGCGCTCCAGGCGGTCAGTCGGCTCGGGTACGTTTCGTGGTCGTCGCAACAGGGTCCGCACGCGGGCCAGCAGCAGGCTCGGGCGCACCGGTTTGCAGACGTAGTCGTCCGCGCCGTTCTCCAGGCCGTCGATCTGCTCGGTGTCTTCGGAGCGCGCGCTGAGCATGAGGATCGCGCCCTGGTAGCGCGGACGGAGGCGACGGCAAATGGACACGCCATCCTCGCCCGGCAGCATGCGGTCGAGGATCACCAGGTCCGGGCACTCGTCCAGCACCCGGTCGGCGGCGCGTGCGCCATCGGACTCGATGCCGGCGGTCAGGCCATGGTGTTCGAGGAAGTCGCGGGTGAGGGCGGCGAGGCGCAGGTCGTCCTCGACGATGAGAATGCGGGCTGTGGTCATGGGGATGGGAAGAAGAGGGCGCCGGGCAGCTTGTGGCCGCCCGGCGCTGCGGCATCAGAGTGTGACGCGCGCAATCGAGCCGTCCACCGACAGCCGAGTACCGTAGGGTTCCGACAGCGCGGCGAAGCGCTGCAGGATCGCTTGTGCGTGTTCGCCTTCGGCCAGGCGCGGGCGGCCGCGGCGGTGTACCGCCTCGCCCAGGCCCAGGCTCACCGGGTGCAGTTCGATGCCGGTGAGGCGGCGGCCGTCGAACTGGCAGACCGGCACCAGGCTCTCCCAGAAGCGCGCATCGGAGGGGAAGCTGCGGGTGTCGTTCTGGGTGCGCTGCAGGAATACCTTCGAAGGCGTCTGGTTGCGGTCCACGCGGAATTGCTCGTAGCTGTCCGCCGGCAGGCGCTCCACCAGCTCGTTCTGGCCGATGAAGTTGCCCAGGCTGTAGAAGATCGGCTTGCCGTTGTAGATCTCCATGCCGCGCAGCAGGTGCGGGCCGTGGCCGACCACGATATCGACGCCGGCGTCGATCATGCGCCGGGCTACCGGCTGGATGAATTCGGCAGCCACTTCCAGGTCCCACTCACCCTTGGCGTCGTGGCCCAGTTCGTGGGCGTGGATGCTCAGCACCACTACGTCGGACAGTGTCCGTGCTTCCTCGACCCAGCGCAGGATGTCGTCCATGTCCTTCTTGCGCGGCAGGGTACGCAGGCGCGCGCTCTCGCCCTGGCGGAACAGCAGCGGGGTGAAGGGGCCGAACACCGCCAGCGACGGATCGGGGATCGGGTGGGCGAAGCCCAGGTCCACCGCGCCCTGGTACAGACGGTCCAGGCCGAGGCTGGCGATGATGCCGCGCATGGCTTCCATCTGTGCGCCGTCGAGCTGGTGCACGGTGTCGTAGCGCAGCGGGTTGAGACCGGGGCGGCCGGGCATGTCGCGGGTCTGCTCGCTGGCTTCCTGGCCTTTGCCGAAGGTGGAGGTGCAGGCCAGCAGCGAGACGGTGCCGGCAGGCTTGGTGCAGTACACCGGGCGGCGGGCTTCCTCGAGGTTGCGGCCGGTGCCGGCGAACAGCAGCTCGCGCTTGTCCAGCTGTGCGTGGGCGGCCTGCAGACCGGCGATGCCGTAGTCCAGGCTGTGGTTGTTGGCGGTGGAGAACAGGTCGAAGCCGCCCTCCACCAGCTCGTCGAGCACCCACGACGGCGCACCGAAGTGCGAGCCGCCGCTTTCCAGCACGGCGTCGCCCTGGAAGTCGTTGGGCAGCACTTCCAGGTTGGTGAAGCTGACGTCGGCGCCGCGCAGCAGGTCGAACAGCGGGAGCAGGGTTTGGTCTTCGCGGCTGTTCAGGCGGCGCTGCAGGATGCTGTCGCCGGTCAACGCAATCTTCATGGTCCACCTCAGGGTCGGGGAGTCGCTGATGGCGGCGGACTTTAGGGCAATGTGCGGCCCGGGTCGGCTGAATCCTGGGTATCGCGATAGCCGTCGGTTATCACCCGCAGAGCCGCACCCGCCAAGCCTCGCGCGCTGCGAGACGGCGGCGTTTTCATTCTGGCTATGGGCATCACTTTTTTTCAGAAGTCAGCGTTGTGACAGCGCTCTAACCTGCGCTCGCCTCCCGGCCCAAGAGCCGCGGAGCAGGGGTGGCACGGCTTGCCGTGACCAGCACGATCCAGGCGGAGAGCAGCATGAAAAAAACAATAACCGGCGCCGCAGGCTTCAAGCCGCACGCGCTGGCGCTGGCTACCAGCATGGCCCTTGGCGGGGCATCTTCGGCTCAGGCAGTGAGCTTCAACGTGGGGGAAATCGAGGGTCGCTTCGACTCGACCCTGTCCATTGGCGCAAGCTGGGCGATGGACAGCCCGGACAAGAAATTCATCGGCACCCGCAACGGCGGCACGGCGTCCAGCCAGACCTCCGATGACGGCCGGCTGAACTTCAAGCGCGGCGAGACCTTCTCCAAGATCTTCAAGGGCCTGCACGACCTGGAGCTGAAGTACGGCGACAGTGGCCTGTTCCTGCGTGGCAAGTACTGGTACGACTTCGAACTGAAGGACGAACACCGTCCGCTCTATGACATCGACGACAGCGGCCGCGATACCGCCGCCCAGTCCTCCGGCGCCGAGCTGCTCGACGCCTTCCTCTACCACAACTACGAACTGCAGGATCGGCCGGGTACCGTGCGCGTGGGCCGCCAGGTGGTGAGCTGGGGCGAGAGCACCTTCATCCAGAACGGCATCAACTCGATCAACCCGGCGGACGTCGCCGCGCTGCGTCGACCCGGTTCCGAGGTGAAGGAAGCGCTGATCCCGGTGAGCATGCTGTATTTCAACCAGGGGCTCACCGACACCCTGTCCATGGAGGCCTTCTACCAGCTGGAGTGGGAGAAGACTGTGCCGGACAACTGCGGCACCTTCTTCGGCTGCGACGTGGCCGCCAAGGGCTGCGACATCAACATGGCGGTGAACGGCAGCGACTTCGACCGTGACATCGATGGCACCGGCATCCGTGGCGGCTACGGCTATGTGCCGCGCGGCAAGGACCACGACGCCCGCGACGGCGGCCAGTTCGGCGTGGCGCTGCGCTGGATGTATAACGACACCGAGTTCTCCGCCTATGCGATGAACTACCACAGCCGCACGCCGACCAGTAACTGGGTGGTGGGCAAGGGCGCGCTGGCCGACCCGGTCGGCGGGCTGATCGGGCAGGGCGGCGTGAGCACCGCGCGCTGGTACCTGGACTACCCCGAGGACATCCGCCTTTACGGCCTGGGCTTCAACACCACCTGGGGCAGCACCGCGGTGCAGGGCGAGATCAGCTACCGGCCGAACATGCCGCTGGGCATCAACTCCAGCGACGTCTCCGGCGCCGCCACCCTCGGCTCGGCGGCGACCAGCCCGCTGGTCAACGGTGGCCTGCCGATCTTCTCCAGCGGCTGGGCCGACTCGGCCTACGGTTCGCTGATCCAGGGTTACGAGCGCAAGCCGTTTACCCAGGCGCAGATGACCTTCACCAACACCTTCGACCAGATCGAACTGATCGGCGCCGAGCGCCTGACCCTGGTGGGCGAGATCGGCTTCAGCCACATCGCCGACCTGGGCTCCACCGACGGCTCCGACCTGCGCTTCGGCCGCAGCAGCGTATATGGTAACGGTGAGCTGGCCAGTGCCGGCACCTCGGCGCTGCTGGGGCTGTCGGGCAACGCGATCTGCCAGAAGGTGGTGAACACCGCCAACCCCGGCCAGTGCGATGACAAGGGCTTCTACACCCAGAACTCCTGGGGTTACCGCGTGCGCGCGGGCCTGGAATACAACGACCTGCTCGGCGGCGTTTCGCTGCGCCCGAACCTGGCGTTCTCCCACGACGTGCAGGGCTACGGCCCGACCTTCAACGAGGGCGACAAGTCGGTCAGCGTCGGCGTCGATGCCGAGTACCTGAGCCGCTACACCGCCAGCATCAGTTACACCGACTACTTCGGCGGTGATTACAACGTCAACACCGACCGCGATTTCCTCGCCGTCAGCATGGGCGTCAGCTTCTGACGCCCGCCAGCCCCCAGAGGTAAAAGCATGAACAACAAGCAATGGTTGCAGGCCGGCTGCCTGACGCTGGGCCTGCTCGCCGGGCAGGTCATGGCCGCAGTCGGTGCCGACCAGGCCGCGCGCCTGGGCAATGAACTCACCCCGATTGGCGCCGAGAAGGCGGGCAACGCCGACGGCAGCATCCCGGCCTGGACCGGTGGCCTGGCGCTGAACGCCGGCACGGTCGACGCTGGCGGCTTCCTCGCCGACCCCTATGCCGCGGACAAGCCGCTGTTCACCATCACTGCGCAGAACGCCAGCCAGTACCAGGACAAGCTCACGCCGGGGCAGCTGGCGATGTTCCAGCGCTTCCCCGAGACCTACCGCATTCCGGTCTACCCCAGCCACCGTAGTGCGAGCTACCCGCAGGCGGTGATCGACGCGGCGAAGAAGAATGCCACGGCGACCTCCCTGGCCGAAGGCGGCAACGGCCTGACCAACTTCAGCATGACCATCCCGTTCCCGATCCCGCAGAACGGCCTGGAAGTCATCTGGAATCACGTCACCCGTTACCGGGGCAACGCGATGCTGCGCACCACCGCGCAGATGAACCCGCAAACCAACGGCGCCTACACCATCAGCTACATGAAGGAGCAGTTCGCCTTCCCGTTCGGGCTCAAGGACTACGACCCGGCGAAGATGGACAACATCCTCTACTACTTCCGCCAGGAAATCCTCTCGCCGCCGCGCCGCGCGGGCAGCGTGATGCTGGTGCTGGAGACCATCGACCAGGTCAAGGAACCGCGCATGGCGTGGATGTACAACGCCGGCCAGCGCCGCGTGCGCCGCGCCCCGCAGGTGGGCTACGACAGCCCCGGCGCGGAAGGCATGCGGACCTACGACGACTTCGACATGTTCAACGGCGCACCGGATCGCTACGACTGGAAGCTGGTGGGCAAGAAGGAGCTGTACATCCCCTACAACAGCTTCGCGCTCGACTCGCCTGCGCTGAAGTACGACGACATCGTCAAGCCCGGCCACCTGAACCCGGACCACACCCGCTACGAACTGCACCGCGTGTGGCACGTGGTGGCGACCCTGAAGCCGGGCCAGCGGCACATCTACAGCAAGCGTGACCTGTACATCGACGAGGACAGCTGGCAGATCGCCGAGGCTGACGCCTACGACGGCCGTGGCAGTCTCTGGCGGGTGTCCGAGGGCCATGCGCGGCCGTTCTACGACCAGCAGTTCACCTGGCTGACGGCGGAGACCCACTATGACGTGCTGTCCGGCCGCTACACGGTGTCCGGCCTGCGCAACGAAGAAAAGAGCAGCTATGACTTTGCGGTGAAGGCCAGCAGCAACGACTTCACCCCCAACGCCTTGCGCGCCACCGGCATCCGCTGACGGCGGGCTTGACTGGCGCTCACCGGCGCTCCGATGTGTTTATCAGCGGCCTTCGGGCCGCTTTTTTTGTGGCTCGCGCACTCACCTGTAGGAGCGGGCCATGTCCGCGAATCCACCCACCCGCACAGTGGCAACAGGAAAACCTCGTCGTAGGATGGGTCGGGCGGCGTTCCGCGAGCGCAGCGATACCCATGCTGGCGATGCACGAAACTCCCAGAGATTCCCACCGCCTGAATCAGCCGGCAAAAACACCCCCGCGACCCACCAGTCCACCCGCGTTTACCAACCGTTACTCACGCCGGCCTCGATTTTGCTTTATGTTCCGACCTGTTACCGATCCCCGAGCCGACGACCACTCCATGAAGTTGCATCAACTCCGCGCCATCGTCGCCATCTGCGAAAGCGGCAGCATCCAGGAAGCTTCGCGCCTGCTGCACATCTCCCAGCCCGCCCTGTCCAAGAGCATCAAGGAGCTGGAGGCCGAGCTGGGCGTGCCGCTGCTGGTGCGTTCCAACCGTGGCATCACCGCCACCGAATACGGCGAGCGGCTGGTGCGCCGTGCCCGCCTGGTGGTCGAGGAAGTGCGACGCGCGCGGGACGAGATCGAGACGCTGAAGGGCGCCATGGACGGGCGCGTGGCCATCGGGGTGTCACCGGTGACGCCCAGCCAGCAGTTCGCCAGCTGCCTGCTGCGTTACCGCAAGCGCTACCCCAAGGTGCAGCTGCAGATCAGCGAACTGCGCCCGGCCAAGCTGCTCGAAGGCCTGCGCGAAGGCCAGCTGGACCTGGTGCTGACCTCGCAGCCCTCGTCACGCAACGTCGACGGCTTCCATTGGCAGGAGCTCTACGCCCAGCCCACTACGCTGGCGGTACGCAAGGGCCATCCGCTGCGCAACGCGCGCTCGCTGCACGAGCTGCTCGACGAGGAGTGGCTGGTGCCCGATTCGCTGGATGTGTCTCTCGCCGGGCAGATGTTCGAGCAGTACCAGGTGCGCCACCCCGAGCGCGTCATCGAGTGCGCCTCGGTGGTGCTCTACGCGGAACTGGCCGCCAATACCGATGCGGTGAGCTTCTGGTCGCGGCGTGTGTTCGACCTGCCTATCGTCTCCGGTACCCTGGACGCGCTGGACATCGCCGAGACGGTGCCGGGCACCGACATTTCCCTGGTCTGCCGTCCGCCGGAGCTGATGACCCGCGAGGCGCAGACCCTGGTGGATGAGCTGGTCTATGCCTTCAAGGGTCCGCACCTGCGCAAGGCCGACTGATCCTGGCTGGATGAAGCCCGCTTCGATAACCAGCCTTGATAAGCATGCGCGAAGGTCATTATTCAGCGCCTCGCGCGTGGGGCATCCTGCCGGCCACATCAGAACAATGAGCAGGATGCGGCATGAGTCAGCACCCCCTTACCCAGCACGAGACAGTCGAAAGACTATTCGCTTCCCAGGAAGCCTTCGCCCGGATTCGTCGGGACCTTCACCAGCACCCCGAGCTGGGCTTCGAGGAAGCGCGCACCGCCTCCATCGTCGCCGGCTACCTGCGCGAATGGGGCTATGAAGTCCATGAGGGCGTGGGTGGCACCGGCGTTGTCGGTGTGCTGCGCCAGGGCAACAGCACGCGCAGCATTGGCATCCGCGCCGACATGGACGCGCTGCCCATCGACGAAGCCAGCGGCGTACCCTACGCCAGCCAGCACGCCGGCCGCATGCACGCCTGTGGGCACGACGGGCACACCGCCATCCTGCTCTGCGCCGCCCGCGACCTGGCCGAGCAGCGCCACTTCGACGGCACCCTCAACCTGATCTTCCAGCCCGCCGAGGAAGCCCTGGGTGGCGCCGTGGCAATGATGGACGACGGCCTGTTCGAGCGTTTCCCCTGCGACGCGGTGTACGCGCTGCACAACGCGCCGGGCCTGCCGGTGGGCTGCTTCCTCACCCGCGAGGGCGCGCTGACGGCATCCTCGGATCGCGTGTCGATCCGCCTGACCGGCGTCGGCGGCCATGGCGCCATGCCGCACCTGACCAAAGACCCGATTGTCGCCGCCGCCGAGCTGGTGCTGGCGCTGCAAAGCATTGTGGCGCGCAACGTGCCGTCCACCGAAGTGGCCGTAGTGACCGTGGGGATGCTCAAGGCAGGGGAGGCGGCGAACGTGATTCCCGACCACGCCGACCTGCGCCTGAGCGTGCGCGCCACCAAGCCGGAAGTGCGTGAGTTGCTCAAGCAGCGCATCGGCGAGATCACCCGTGGCGTCGCCGCCGTGCACGGCATGGAACTGCACTACGAGTACGAGGAGCTGGTGCCGGTGCTGGTCAATACGCCGGAGGAAACCCGCCTCGCACGCCAGGTGCTGACCGAATTGGTCGGCCCGCAGCGCCTGCTCTCCGATATCCCTTCGGGCTTCCTCGGCAGCGAGGATTTCGCCTGGATGCTGGAGCGCCGTCCCGGTTGCTACATCGCCCTGGGCAACGGCAACAGCGGCCCCAGCGGCTGCATGGTCCACAACCCCGGCTACGACTTCAACGACGGCGCCATTCCCTTCGGCGCGGCGCTCTGGGTGCGGCTGGTGGAGACTTCGCTGTCGAGAGGGGGGCAGGCATGAAACAGCGCACCGTAGTCCTCATCCTGCTGATGCTGGTGATGGTCATCAGCGTACTGGACAAGACCATCTTCGCCTTCGCCGGCGCGCAGATCATCGACGAGCTGAAGCTCTCGCCAACCGAGTTCGGCTTCATCGGTAGCGCGTTCTTCTTCCTTTATTCGATCTCCGGCGTGCTGGTGGGCTTCCTCGCCAACCGCTTCCCGACACGCTGGATTCTCGCCGGCATGTCGGTGGTCTGGATGGCCTCGCAACTGCTGGTGGCGCTGTCCAGCGGCTTCGCCGCGCTGGTCGCCGGGCGCCTGCTGCTGGGAGCCGGCACCGGGCCGGGCACGGCGGTCACCCAGCACGCCTGCTTCAAGTGGTTCGGCCCGAAGGAGCGTGTGCTGCCCTCGGCGCTGATCCAGGTGTCGATCATGCTCGGCGCGGTGCTCGGTGCGTTGAGCCTGCCGCTGGCGATCCAGCACTTCGGCTGGCGCACCGCGTATTTCCTGCTGGCGCTGCTCGGGCTGGTCTGGCTGGTGGTCTGGCTGGTCCTCGGCCGTGAAGGCCAGCAGACCGAGGAAGAGGGGCCGGGTTCGTCACTGCGCCTGCCGTACAGCCGCCTGCTGCTCAACCGCAGTTTCATCTGGATCACCCTGATGGGCTTCCTCAGCTACCTGCCCACTGCGCTGGTGTACAGCTGGGTGCCGGTGTACCTGCAGAAGGGCCAGGGCATGACGCCCATGCAGTCGGGCTACACGGTGATGGTGGTGACGGTCGGGGTGATCCTTGCCAACCTGCTGCTCTCCACGCTCTCCCAGCGGGCGATGAAGCGCGGCGCCTCGGTGCAGCGCGCCATGGTGCTGCCGCCGATGGCCTTCGCAGCGGTCGCCGGTGTTGCCTTCTGCGCGCTGACCCTGCTGCACGGCGATCGCCTGGCGATCTTGGTGCTCTACGCCCTGGGCGCGATCCTGGTGAACGTCCTGCCGACCTTCTGCAACACCCTGGTCGCCTACATCGCCCCGAGTGCCCAGCGTGGCTCTATGCTGGCCATTCACATTGGCGGCATGACCAGTGCCGGCATGCTCGCGCCCTGGATCGTCGGCCAGCTGGTCGAGCTGCGCGGCGGTGACATCGCCCATGGCTTCGAGACGGCGCTTGGCCTGTTCGGCGTGCTCACCGTGGTCGGCGCCATCCTCGGCTGCCGGATCATCGCCCCCGAGCGCACCCGCCAGTCCCTGCAGGGCGAGCACAGCGAAACGCCGCTGCCCGGTGCGGTCGGCCACGCCTGATATTCCCCGAAGGGCCCGCCCAGCGGGCCCCGCAACATCCAATCATCCGGAGCGGTGATGAACCCGTCTGCCTGTTTTTCCCAGAGCTACGCCGAAGCGCGTGGCAAGTTTCTCGCCGCGTGCCTGTCCGCCGGTCTGGTCGTCGAATCCCACCGCCACCCGCTGGCCGGCCGCGATGGCGAACCGCTCGCGCTGGACGTGGCACGCAGTGGTCCGCGCGATGCGCAGAACCTGCTGATCATCAGCAGCGGCTGTCATGGAGTGGAAGGTTTCTGCGGCTCGGCGGTGCAGGTCGCGCTACTCAATGATCCCGACTGGCTGGAGCAATGCGCCAAGTCCGATTGCGCAGTGCTCTACCTGCATGCGGCCAACCCCTACGGTTTTTCCTGGTGGCGACGCTGGACCCACGAGAACGTCGACCTCAACCGCAACTTCATCGACTTCTCCCAGCCGCGACAGCGCAACCAGGCCTACGCGGCCCTCGACCCGATCCTGATCCCGCGCCGCTGGCCGTCCTTCGCCAGCCACCTGCGCCTGCTGCGCTACGCCATGTGCCACGGCCGCAAGCAACTGCAGGCGGCCATATCCAGCGGCCAGGACAGCCATCCCAACGGCCTGTTCTACATCGGCGCCAAACCGACCTGGAGCAACCTGGCCGTGCGCCAGGTGCTGCGCCAGCACGCCCGCGACTGCGCACGACTGGGCTGGATCGACGTGCACACCGGCCTGGGACCAAAGGGCCATGGCGAGCGCATCTACGTGGGCGGGAACGATCCGCAGACGCTGGCGCGCACGCGCCGCTGGTGGAGCGATGAGGTGACTTCGGCGCACGAAGGGGGATCGGTGTCGGTGCAGCTGCAGGGGCAGATGATCCTCAGCGCTGCGAGCGAGTGTCCGCAGGCCGAGCTGACCGCCATCGCCCTGGAGTTCGGCACGCTGCCGGGGCTCAAGGTGCTCAAGGCGCTGCGCGCGGACCAGTGGCTGGCCAACAACCCCGGCGTACCGCCGGAGAAAGCCCTGCGCATCCATCGCCAGCTGCGTGATGCCTTCTACGTGGACGAGGACGGCTGGAAGCGCCAGGTGCTGGAGCAGGCCGGCGAAGCGGCACGGCAAGCCCTCGCCGGTCTGGGCGAAGCTCAGGCGGCGCCGGTTCGCGCGTCCAGGTAACAGATCGTCGTGCGCCGCGACCCATTGGGGCGGCGCTGCGGGTCGGCGAAGGTTTCCAGCTCGTCGAAGCCGGCCTTGCGCATCATCCCGGCGGAGCCGGGGTTCTCCTCGTGGCGCTCGATGTAGACGTCGGGCAGGCCACGGGCGAGCAGATCGGCAATGGCCGCGCGCAGCAGGCGCGTACCCAGGCCGCGCCCGGCTTCGCCGCTATGCACCGTGGCCTCGGCGATATAGGCGTGACGCGGGCGCCCTTCGTGCTGGAAGCGGCCGAACGCAGCGCTCTCATGGAAGGTCACCAGGCCGCGCAGCTCATCGCCATCCACTGCGACCAGCGCCCAGACCGTCCCCTCGGCGATGCCCTGGAAGTGCTCGCGAACCGGACCGTCGGGCAGAAAGTTCCAGTCGTTGGGGCCGTGCTCGAAGATCAGGTCCAGCATGGCCGGAACGTCATCAGCGGTGGCGGGGCGAATCTGCAGGTCGGCCATGGTGCTTTCCTTGAAGTCGGGACGAACGACTCTAGCCACGGTCGATGCCCGGTTGCAGGCACAGTGGCGCAGGAAAACTGTACGGGTAGGGCCGGATCAGCGGCCGGGCAGCATCGGCGTCAGGTGCAGGATGTTCAGCAGGTGCGGAACGCGCAGCGGGTAGCAGGCCTGCAGGCGCACGCGCGCTTCGGAGAGGGTCATCTGACGGGAAAACGAGCGCAGCACGGTCTTGCCCAGGCAGTGACCGTCCTGAAAATGCACGAGGAATTCATTCATGGCGAAGCGACAACGAGGAAACACGCACGAGGTGGCGCACAGGGCGCGAATAATAGCGACTTCGACGCGTTCATCGTTGCCATAAATCATCCTTTGCAGGAACTGTCCGACGGAACGCTCGTTCCGCCACCGGCCGAACCGACGACCGGCGGCGTCGGAAAAGGCCTATAGCCCAGAAGCATGCTCGTAAGAGTAGTCCAGGCGCAGCACGTTGTAGTCCAGCCGCATGCCAAAGGCGTGCATGAAGAAGGCTTCCAGCTGCAGCTCCAGCGAGCGCGAGGTCAGCGTCGCCAGGCGCGCGCCCTGGCGGCGCGTGCGGCGGTTCACTGCGGTGAACTCCTCATGGACTATGCCCTGGGCGGCCGGGTCGGCGATCAGTCGGTAGCAACTGTCCGGAAGGTCATCGCGCTGGGTAGCGCTAAGGCTGAGTTCGGGGTGGCCGTCAGCGTTGGTGATCAGTTCCACGCTACAGCGCAGGCCTCGGTCGCGGGCGAAGCGCGAGGCCTCTTCGAAGGCCGGCAGGGCCTTCTGCAGGACCTGGATCTCGAAAGCGAGGAGGAATTGCTCGTCGAATTCGACGTCCTGGGTGTTCCGGGCTGCCTGGTTCAACATCGCCGGCATCTCCTGTGTCGATGAAACGAGAAAACTTTCGTAAGCGAGTCGGGATCGCCAAAGTTTCGTCATCGCGGCATTGCAGGACACAACGCACACACAGTCGGCCAGCAATGCCATTTGCCTGAACGAAAGGCCATCACACTTAAGCGGCGGACGACTGTCAATGAGCATTCGGACATAACGCGGGTCCAGCACAATAACCAAGCGAGCTGTTAACTGGCGGGCAAAGGCATGGGCGTGCAGACTGTTGGCTTCAGCGGGTGTAACGACGGCGTTACATGCCACAACCGCCCATCCTCGTTTCGGATGGGCGGTTGTGGGCTGGCGGGAGAAGAGCAGGGTTGATCGGCGTCGATCACTGCTCCAGTACGGTGAACTCGATACGCCGGTTCTTGGCGCGGCCCTCGTCAGTGGCGTTATCGGCAATGGGTTTGCTCTGACCATAGCCTTTGGCAGTGAGGGTCGCCGGGGCTACGCCCAGACCCACGAGCTGGCTGACAACGGCCGCGGCACGCTTCTGGCTCATGGCCAGGTTGGCCTGTTCGGTGCCGATGCTGTCGCTGTGGCCGCCCACTTCGATGCGGGTGCCGGCCGGCGCGGACTTGATCGCCTCGGCGGCGCGCTGAAGGATATCCAGGCTGTCCGGGGTGATCTTGTCGGAGTTGCTGTCGAAATAGACGTTCATCAGGTTCAGCGCCTGCACCAGGTCCTGGGCGCTGAAGCCGCTCTGCAGGCCGGCAAGCGCCGCCGTGGCGCGTTCCCACAGACCGTTCATGGACAGGCCGCTGAACAGCGAGCGCAGTTTCTGGCTGATGTCGAAGCGCTGGTCTTCGGGCAGGGCGGAAGTATCGACGGAGAGCTTGTCGCCATCGAAGCCGATCTTCAGGCCGCTGGCGCCGAGCTGGGGCAGGGCGGCGATCAGCTCGTCCAGCCACTGGGCGGGCAGGGTCTGGGTGTCGATGACGATGTCGCCGGAGACCTTGTCGGCACCGAACTGCGCCACTAGAGCGTCCCACAGACGTTGCTTGTCTGCTTTGCTCGGCAGCTTGCCGTTGACCGTGACCTGGCCGTTCTGGTTGTCGAGCTGGAACTGAGCCGGTTGTTGCTCCACCGCGGGCTCCGGTACGGGTTCCTGCACGGCTTGCTCTTGCACCTCGGGCACGGCTACGGGGGCCGGAGCCGGCTGGCTGGTGGGAGCCTGCACTGCGGAGGGGGCCTCCGGACGGCTGTGGCTGACGGCCAGGAACAGCAGGCCGAACAGCATTGCGGCGATCAGCCAGAACAGCCAGCCCAATCCCCGGCGCTCCTCACGGGGGGCCGACTGGACATGCAGCAGAGCGGTGAGCTTGGGCGGCAACACGGATGGCATCTGGCCGTTGGCGCTCAGCAGGGCGACCAACTTGGGCAGTGCTTCCGCGCCCGCTCCGTTGACCGCGCCTGGCGGCACCCCGAGCGTCTTGGCGAGGCGATGAGTGTCCTCCACGCCTAGCCCCGCGCTGAACTGATCGGGTTGCAGGGCGTTGTCGGCCGGGGCGCCACCGATCCAGCTGTTCAGCAAGTCGCCGAGCCCGGCTTCCGCGAAGCGCTTGCGGAAGCCCTCAAAGCCACCGGTGGAGCGATTGACGAGCAGATCGGCAAGCAGGCCCACGAAGCGGCCGGCCTGAGTACCCATCCCCCTCATGGCTGCCTGGTGGATGATTTTTTCTAGCATCACGGTCTCCAGTGAAGAATTGCCGGTCCGTGGCACGAGTGCGCCAACAGGGACGACCGGTAAAGCTCTGGCGCGCGGTGGCACCAGAAGGGCTGCAATTCTCTGAGGCGTGATGGGGTAGGGCAGTCAGCGGATTCCTAAATGGAACCGCTGTTTGCCGTAGGTGTGTAGTGGCTATTCCGTAGTTGGCTAGGCGGAGCCGCCGGAAGCACGGTGTCAGGAGTGCTCAAGCCGCCATCAGGGCGTGGCGGCAGCACCCCTGCGCTCAAAAGGCGAAGTCCTCCATCGCCAGGGCAGCGTCGCCGCCGTCAACAATGGCCTGCGCCAGACCCGGTGCGCGGGTGAGGAAATGCCCGGCATAGAACTGCGCGGTACGCAGCTTGGCCCGGTAGAACGCGGCGTCGCCGCTGTTGCCGGCCAGGCGCTCGCGGGCCACCTGGGCGGAGCGCGCCAACTGCCAGCCGCCGGTGACGATACCGAACAGTTCCAGCAGCGGCACCGAACCCAGCGCCACCTGGCGCACCTGGTCGTCGTAGTGCTTCACCACGTAGTTGACCGCGTCATCCAGGGCGTTGATCGCCGAGAACAGACGATGACGAATCGCGGCCAGTTGCGGGTCGTCGTCCGGCAGCGCCAGTTGCGCTTCACGCAAGCGGGCGATCAGGGCGAAGGCGGCCGCGCCCTTGTCGCGGGCAATCTTGCGACCGATCAGGTCGAGCGCCTGGATACCCGTGGTGCCCTCGTAGATCGGCGTGATCCGAGCGTCGCGCAGATGCTGGGCGGCACCGGTTTCCTCGATGAAGCCCATACCGCCATGGACCTGCACGCCAAGGGAGGCGATGTCCACCGCGTTTTCGGTGCACCAGCCCTTGATCACCGGGATCATCAGCTCGACGAAGGCTTGTCGTTCGCGGCGCACCGCCTCGCTCGGGTGGCTGTGGGCCAGGTCCGTTGCCAGCGCCACTTCGCAGGCCAGCGCGCGCATGGCTTCCACCCGAGAGCGCATGGACATGAGCTGGCGGCGAACGTCCGGATGGCGAATGATCGCCGCCTTTTCCCGCCCCGGAACACCAATCTCCGTGCCCTGGATGCGCAGCCGGGCATAGGCCACCGCGCGCTGGTAGGCGCGTTCGGCCAGGCCGATGCCTTCGATGCCGACGGAGAAGCGCGCCGCGTTCATCATGATGAACATGTACTCCAGGCCGCGGTTCTCTTCGCCCACCAGCCAGCCGGTGGCGCCGCCCTGGTCGCCGAAGGCCAGCACGGCGGTCGGGCTGCCGTGGATACCGAGCTTGTGCTCGATGGATACGCAACGCAGGTCGTTGCGCTCGCCCAGGCTGCCGTCGGTGTTCAGTCGCACCTTGGGCACCACGAACAGCGAAATGCCTTTCACGCCATCCGGCGCACCCGGCACGCGGGCCAGCACCAGGTGGACGATGTTGTCGGTGAGGTCGTGCTCGCCGTAGGTGATGAAGATCTTTTGCCCGAACACCCGGTAGCTGCCGTCGGCCTGCGGCTCGGCGCGCGTGCGCACGGCGGCGAGGTCGGAGCCGGCCTGGGGTTCGGTCAGGTTCATGGTGCCGGTCCATTCGCCGCTCACCAGTTTGGGCAGCCAGGTCCGCTTCAGTTCCTCCGAGCCACGCAGCTCGATGGCCTCGATGGCCCCTCGGGTGAGCATCGGGCACAGGCCGAAGGCGACGTTGGCGGCGTTCCACATTTCCTCAACCAGCGCCGAAACCAGTCGTGGCGCGCCCTGGCCACCGAAGTCGGGCGGGCAGGAGAGGGCGTTCCAGCCGTTGTCGGCGAATCGTCCGTAGGCCTCGCGCCAGCCCTCGGCCGTGCGCACATCGCCGTCCTTCCAGTGTGCTCCCTGGCGGTCGCCAACGACATTCAGCGGCGCCAGTTCGCCCTGGGCGAAGCGCGCGGCCTCGTTGAGGATGGCGTCCACCAGCTCGGCGTTCATCTCTTCCTGGCCGGGCAGTTGGTTCAGCCTGTCGAGCAATTGCAGGTCACGCAGGACGAACTGCATGTCGCGCAGCGGGGCGATGTAGTCACTCATGTTGGAACTCCTGTGCAGCCAACGGCGCGGCCTGATTGTGCGAAGTGCGCCATTGAAGCGAGGCGGGCGCAGTGCCGCGCCCCTCTCTTTGAGTGGGCGCCACTTCAAACAGGGTCATGCAGTGGACCTGTCCTGGGCGCTGGAAGTTTTCGTATCGATGTGCGGAAGAGCGGGGAGGGTTGAAGCGAAAACGGGAAAAGGGCGCCCGTTGAGGGGCGCCCGATGGTGCTCAGCGAATGCCGGAGTTGCGCAAGGCGGCGGGAGTGAAGTCCGAAGAGAGGTACTTCATGTCGTAGCGGGTACCTTGCTTGGCTTCGTTGATCAGGTTCATCGCCAGGTAGCGGCCGGCGATCAGGTCATAGAGCGTCTGCGCGGCGTACAGGGCGACACCCTGCTGGTAGTCGTTGGCCTGGTGGCCTTCGGCAACGCGCCAGAGCTGGCCGCGGCTGTCGTAGTGATCGACTTCGGCGAGCATCCAGGTGTCCTCGTCGAAGTACATGTGGCGCTTGGCATAGACGTGGCGGGCGCCGGGCTTCAGGGTGCCTTCCACTTCCCAGACGCGGTGCAGCTCGTAACGGGTGTGCTCGGGGTTGATGTGACCGGGGCGGACGATGTCGGCCAGCTTGAGTTTCGGCGACATCAGCTGGTAGCTGTTGTACGGAATGTAGATTTCCTTCTTGCCGATCAGCTTCCAGGTGTAGCGGTCCGGCGAGCCGTTGTAGAGGTCGGAGTTGTCAGCGGTGCGCATACCGTCGGCGGCGCTGCCCGGACCGTCGTAAGCCACTTCCGGAGCGCGGCGCACGCGGCGCTGGCCGGCGTTGTAGGTCCAGGCCTGGCGGGGTTCCTTGATCTGGTCGATGGTCTCGTAGGCGAGGTTCACGGTGCCGGTGAGACGCGACGGGGCGATGATCTCCTGCTTGTAGTAGTAGAGGATGTTCGCGCTCTTGGCCGGGTCGACATCGCTCATGAACTGCGGGAAGCCGGTGTTTTCCTTGAAGCCCACGGCGGTGAAGTCGCCATTCACCTGTGGCACGACCTGAGCGCTGTAGCGTTCGAGGCTGGTGCCGCGGTAGCGACCCTCGTGGTTCCAGACCACTTCCACGCCGCTCTTGGGGATGGGGAAAGGCGTGTAGCGGGTCTCGAAGTGGGCCAGGGCGTTGCCGTCGTTCGCCAACTCCACCTGTGTCGCGCCCTTCTTGATGGCGTCGTAGACCGCCTGCGGTGCCGAGGCGCTGCGGTGAGTGGGGTAGACCGGGATCTTGTAGCTGTCCGGGTAGCGCTTGAACAGTGCGAGCTGGCCGGGGGTCAGCTTGTCCTTGTACTGCTCGGCGTTCGCCGCGGTGATGGTGAACAGGAGCTTGTCGCCGGCGAAGGGATCGCCGAGGAAACCGTTGTTGACCGGCGCGGCGCCGGGCTTCAGGCCACCGGTCCAGGCGGGAATGCTGCCATCGGCGTTGCCTGCCTTCTCCGCGCCGGTCGGGGTCAGCTTGGCACCGCCCAGTTGCTCGGCTTCCTGCGGGGAAATGGCGGCCAGTGCGCTGCAGGCCAAAAGGGAAAGCGCCAGTGCGCTGCCGCCCAGGGTGAAGTGTTTCTTCATGGTGTGCGTCTCCGTGGTCATCGGTTAGAAGTTCACGCCCAGGCTCAGCGAGACGAAGTCGCGGTCGGTCATGGTGTTGTATTTACCGTCGAAGTAGGTCGTGTAGTTGAGCGCGGCGGTGTAGGTGTTCTGGTAGTCGGCGTTCAGGCCGAGGCTGACGGCCTTGGCGCCTTCCTCGAAGTTCGGCCCTGTGCCTTCCACGTCGTGGGACCAGGCGAGGTTGGGCGAGAGGTTGATGCCGGCCACCGCGTTGGGGTAGTCCAGCTGGCTGCGGATGCGGTAGCCCCAGGAGTCGGCGGTGTAGAAGCCGTGGCTGTTGCACTGCTGGGCGGGGTTGCTGGCGTTGGGCTTGCCTGCGTTGCTGCCGTGGCAGGTTGCTGCGCCATCGCCTCCGTAGACGTCTGGCAGGATGCCGGAGCCGAATGCCGGGCTGCGACCGAAGCGCAGGTCGGTGCCGTCGGTATCGCCCAGGCCGTTGATGCGGTTGTAGCCGACCTCACCGACCACGGTGAGGCGGTCCGCGCCCATCACCTGGTTGAACAGCTTGGTCACGGTGGTCTGCACCTGCAGCACCGGCTTGCGGTCGTAACCGTTGATCGTGCCGCCAGCCGGTGTGTTGCTGGAGAAGCCGGTGGTGAACAGCGGGGAGGCGGAGGTCTTGCCGACGGGCGTCAGCGTGGCGCTCACCAGGTCGGCGGTGTTGAGCTGCAGCGGCATGTTCGGCCGATAGCTCATTTCGCCGCCCCAGGAGACGCCTGCCAGGTTGGTGGCGAAACTCAGGCCGTAGAGGCGGATGTCTTCGGGGTAGTCGATGAAGTACTTGGCGTCGCGAATCGGCGCCAGGGAGTTGGCCGCTTTGGGGTCTGTGCGCACGGTGCTGAGGAACGGACTGCGGCTGTGGTACTTCATGGCGTAGGCGCCGAACTCGGTCTCGTTCAGCTCCGGCACGAACCAGCGCAGGGCCAGGCCATACTGGCCGCTGTTGCGCGGGTCGTTGTCCTTGCCGCGCGGAATATAGGCGTCGTCGCGCATCTTGGCTATATCTTGGGGGTTGGTGCTGGTGTTATGGGCAATGCCAGGCGCCAAGTCATAGCCGCCGGTAACGAGACGGTCGTCGCAACCCTTGGCCACGCCGTCGGCGCCGAAGAAGGTGCCGCAGTTGTCGGTGACGGTCTTGTCCCATTTGAACTGGTAGAAGGCTTCGGCGGTGATGTTCTCGGTCAGTCCCTGGGAGACGTAGAACATCTGCACCGGCACCAGGCCCTCTTTCACTTCCGATCCGGGGCGGCGCAGGGCGGCGACATCCAGCGGGTTGATCGAGCTGATGCCATTCTGGATGAAGGTGCTCTCGCCCCAGTTCACCACCTGCTTGCCCAGGCGGACGTTGCCGGGCAAGTCACCGAGGTTGTAGTTGTGGTAGACGAAGGCGTCGAGGAACATCGCCCCGGAGCTCTTTGCGGCCTGGTCACGGCCGTGGTCGTCGATGTCGTAGAAGTGCTGGTGACCGTCCTTGAGTTCGAAGTCGTACCAGTACTTGCCACGCAGGAAGGCGCCGCTTTCCCCGTATTTCAGTTCGAGGTCGTGCAAGCCCTTGACGATGGTCGAGATGTTCTCGCCGCTCTTGAAGTTCAGACGGTTGTCGTCGGTGGTGCGTGAGGAGGACTTGCCACCCCGCACGCCCATCGAGTTGTTGTTCGAGATGAACTGCTTGTCCGGTGCAGTAGTGGACCAGCTGCTGCCGAAGGTGATCGACGAGTCGAACTTGCCCTCGATTTCCCCCATGTTGAAGTCGACAGCTCCGGCCTGCGAGCCGCAGGTCATGGTGACGGCGATGGCCAGGAGACGTGGCTGGAATGGGCTGCTCTTTGTTGTTCTTGTAGTCATGCGGTACCCCAATGAAGCGCTCGGTGAGTCAATGGAGTAGCCATGCTATGAAGTCGAACAACGGCCCTGAATTGCCTGTTCAGGTAATTTCGCGGGTTACCCGGCGCGCTGGGGACCTGCAGGAGTCGCTGGAGTGGTGGCGGCGGCGGCGCCTGGGGGAAGAAAGGTAACCGGAGCTGTCACCGTTCGGATCGAATACCTCGAATGGTTGATGGTGAAAGGTCGCAAGGCTGGCAAGGATCGACTGACAGTCAGTTCGGTACCCGCCCATGACGCTTTCCAGCCCCCTGCCTTCGAAGGTTTCCAGCCTGGCCATTCATCTGCCCCGCGAGCGTCTGAGTGGGCAGGTGCTGGCAGCGCACCGGCTCTGCCTGCTCGAAGCACCGGGCGGCTTCGGCAAGACCGCCTTGCTGCGCGAGAGCCTGGCGCAGCTGCCGGCGGACACCCGCTATGCCTGGCTTGCCCTGCATGGCCGGCCGGTGTCGCCGGCGCAGCTTTCCGGGTTGCTGGCGCGCCAGCTGGGCCTCGGCCGGGAGGCCGCGCCGGAGGTCCTGCTCGATTGCCTGCGCCACGCCTCCGCGCCGCTGTATCTCATCCTCGACGACTATCCGGCCCAGGCATCAGAACTGGATGCCTGGCTGATCGGCCTGCTGGAAGAGGACGCCCCCGTGCACTTCTGGGTCAGCGCTCGCCAGCGTCCGTGCTGGCCGTTGGCGCGGCTGTCGCTGGAAGGCGATGTCGTTGCACTGGGGGCCGACAGCCTTGCGCTCACGCGCGAGGAGTTCGGCCGCCTGTTGCCGCTGATCGCGGGCAGTCACCCAGATGACTTTGCCGATGAATTGTGGGAGGCCACGCTGGGCTGGTGTGCCATGGTGCACCTGGGGCTGCAGGGACGGGGCGACTCGGCCCGGCCGGCGGCGTTGAGGCGCCGCGAGTATGTTCGCGACGATCTGCTGGCACGCATGGGCGAGGCACAGCGCTCCATGCTCCGCGGCATTGCGCACCTGCCCAAGGTGTCTGCCGCCATGTGCGCAGAGCTCTGGCCGGAGCTGGATGCCAGCCGGCAGTTTGCTGCGCAATTGCTTGTCCTGGGAATGCTGTCGCCACTGGACCCCGAGGCGCGCTGGTGGCAGTTGCATCCCGTGGTCGCGCGGGCGCTGGTCGATGAATTACCGCCCCGCGAGGCCAGCCACCTGCGCCTGCACGCCTGTCGCTTGCTGCGCGAAGCCGGCTTTGTCGGCGATGCGGTGGAGCTGGCGCTGCAGGAAGGGCAGGTGGATACCGCGGCCAGCTACATGGAGCGCGTTCCGTTGGCCTGGCTGTTCGCCGGTCAGCACCTGCACAGCTGGTTGGGATGGCGCGAGCGACTCTCGTCGAACCTGCTGGAAAGCACGCCTTTTCTTATCTACCTCAATGCCCAGGCGCTGCTGATCGGGTGGCGGTTGGATGAAGCGCAGGCCTGCATCGATCGACTCGGCTGGCAGCTGCCGCAGCCTTGCGCGCAGCATCAGCGGCGTATGCTGGCCAACTGGGAGGCACTGCAGGGCACGCTGTTCGGGCTGCGGGGACATGGTGAGCGAGCGCGCAGGCACTGTCGGTCTGCCCTGGAGGATCTCGATTCACGGGATTGGCATTCGATCCACCTGTGTTACTCGACGCTGGCGCGCATCGCGATGTCGGAGGGGCAGGCCGAGCAGGCCGAAGCCTTGCTCGACAAGGTGGTTGGCCTGGCGCGCCGGCAGGGCTGTCTGGCCAGTGAAGTGCTGGTTGACACCGACCGCATACGCCTGTTGATCCTGACCGGCGAGTGGTCATTGGCCGAGGAAGTGCTGGACCATGATTTCGAGTTGCTCCGCGACCATGGCGCCGAGTACCCGCTATTGCTCGGCAGGCTCCTGCTGCTGCAGGCGGAGCTGGCGATTCTCAATGGCGACGCCGAGCAAGGGGAGTCGCTCTATCGGCGTGGATTCGTCTATGCACGGCGCTGCAGTGATCCTTTCATCCTGCATGCCGGTCTCGGACTTTCGGAGGCGTCGACCTATCGAGGCGACCTGACCCAGGCCGAGGCCCATCTGCGCGAGGTGCGCCGGCATCTGGAGTGCCTGCGGGCAGACGCGCTCTGCTATGAACCGGTGCTCGGCGTGCAGACCTTGCGGCTGATGGCCCGTCAGCAGCGCTGGCCGGAGATCCTGGGGCGCGTCCGGCGCGCGGTCGAAAGTCTATCCGCCCCGGACATCCTGCCGCCGCTGAATGCACCTTCCTTGCGCTATCGCGCCCAGCAGTTGCTCGCGCTCACGCTCGAAGGCCTGGGCGATAGAGCCGCGGCGCTGGAAGCTTCGCGAAAGTGGCGGGAAACCTGCGAGCGGCAGGGATTCGCCGGGCTGATCCGGGCGCGCCCTGAGGCCATGACTGCGTCGCCGATGGGGTGCCAGGAATCGAGTTGCAACAGCACCGATGAGCTCCCGGACGCGACCCTGGCGAGAGTGCTCACGCCGCGGGAAATGGGTGTGCTGCGGTTGATGGCCGAGGGGCTGACCAACCAGGAAATCAGCGGGCGGCTGTTCATCTCGCTGAACACGGTGAAAGCCCACACCATTCATATCAACCACAAGCTCGGTGTGAAGCGTCGTACCCAGGCTGTCCGGCGAGCGCGCGAACTGGGCCTGCTGGCCTAGTCGATCAGGCGGCGAGCGCGGGCGATAGCGATGACTTCAGTACGCCCTTCGGCGCCGAGCTTGCCGCTGATATTGCGCAGGTGAGTCTTCACCGTATGCAGTGACAGGCACAGTTGGTCGGCGATGCTCTGGTTGCGTCCGCCACCGGCCAAAAGGCGCAGTACGTCCAGCTCGCGGGGGCTCAGTGCCGGCGTGTCTTCACTGTCGCCGCCCCCGGCCTGGCCGGCTTCCTGTAGCAGGCGGTGGAGGAAGTCGGCGGAAACCTCCAGGCTGCTGCAGGCGGGCCCCAGCTTGACCATCCACTGTCGCAGCAGTTGGGCGAGGCGGTCACCTTCCTCGTGGAAGGTCTGGACGAAGCCTTCACGGCTGGCCCATCGCAACGCCGGCAGCAAGGTGTCGAAGGCGTCGTCCTGCCTGCCCAGGCCGTCCAGCGCCATCGCGAGCAGCAGGCGCAGTTTCAGCGCCCGGCGCTGACGACCTCGCTGTTGTGCCTCTTCCAGGGCCATACGCAGGTCGGTGATGGCAGGGGCATACTCGCCACGGGCAATGCGCCAGCGTTGTCGACCGATGAACAGGGTATCGACGTCGCAGCTGTAGAGCGCGATGCCAGGCTGGTCCCAGCCATTGTTGAACTCCGCCGAGCGCAGCGCCTGGGCGGCCTGGTCCAGATGGCCCTCCAGCGTGGCAACGCGCGCGCGCTCCAGCCAGGTGGCGCAGAGCAGACGGCTCGGGCCGCCCTGGCGGCCCAGTTGTTCAAGGCCAGCCAGATGATGCATCCATGCGGCGCGCTCGCCTTTCATGCCGGCGATACGCGCGAGCGTAATGTGGCTGGTGATCAGTACATCCGGCCCGGCGCTGAGGGCTGCGGATAGCGGCGTCTGGGTGAGGATGTGTCGAGCCGGATCGAGTTCGCCGGACTCGTAGAGCGTCAACGCGCGCATGGTATCTACCGAGATGCGTCCCGCCAGCCATTGCTCGTTGGAGTTCTGCAGATGGTGGTGGGCCGCCGCATCAACGCGTGTACGAGCGGCGAGGAGATGTCCTTGCAGCAGATCGATCACGCTTTCGATCACGTCGGACACTGACTGGACCACCACCATTGCCGTTTTTCCCGCGCATTGCGCCAGCTGGGCCAGCACCTCGCGGGCTGCATCGGGCTGGTCCATGGCGACCAGGCAATAGGCCAGGCAGCCGCCGAGCAGGCCGCGATGGTGCGACTGCACCTGGGGCAGGCCGGCGAACAAGGGGCGGGCAGCAGCGCAAGCGGCGTCGAGTTGATCGCTGAAGGCCAGCAGCAGGCAGCGGATGATCTCGCTCTCGCTGGTGCGCGGATTTCGCTCGACCACTTGCAGCGCCTGCTGGTAGCGGCGCGCCATGAGCAGCGTCCAGGCATGCACCAGCGCCAGGCGCGGGCGCTGGTCGATCTGCGCCGGCGGCAACTGGTCAAGGCACCGCAGCAGGGCGCGATAGCGCCCGCTGTCGAGGAGGGCATCGAGGTGGGCTTCCAGCTGGTCGATGGCGGCGCTGGCGTCGTCCACCTGCAGCAGGTGTTCGATGGCTGCCAGCGGCGAGCCGTGGCGCAGCTGCCAGTCGGCGGCTGCGCGGTGCAGTGGTCCGAGCAGTTCCGGGTGGCGGCGGGATAGCACATCGCGGAGAAAACCGGCGAACAGCCGGTGGAAGCGGAACCACTCGCCATGTCCGTCCAGGGCGATGAGGAACAGGCCCTGGCGCTGCACCTGTTCCAGCATTTTGGCGCTGTTCTCGCCCCCGCAGACCACGTCACAGAGTGGAGCGCTGAAGCGATCGAGCAGGCTGGTTCGCAGGAGGAACCCGCTCATGGCGGGCGGCAACCGGTCGAGGATGTCTTCGGTGAGGTACTCGGCCAGTTCGTGCTGCGATCCGCTGAAGGTGGCGACGAAGGCGCCGGGGTCGCGACGATCCTGCAGGGACAGCGCGGCCAGATGCAGGGCCGTGATCCAGCCTTCCGTGCGTGCGTGCAGCGTCTGGATGGCGTGTTCGGAGAGGCTCGAACCCAGCCGGTCATTGAGGTACTGACGGGTTTCGGCGAGCCCGAAGCGCAGGGTCTCGGCGGTCAGTTCGAGCAACTCGCCGCGAGCCCGAAGGTTGCCCAGTGGCAGGTTCGGCGTACTCCGGCTGGCGATGACCAACTGGCTGCCGGTGGGAAAGGCCTCCCACAGGTCGCGCAGCAGCTCCAGGGCCTCGGCGGATTGCAGCACTTCGAACTCGTCGAGGAACAGGGTGTGGGGCTTGCCGGTGGCTGCCAGGCGCGCCATGAGCTGTTCCAGCTCGGTCCGGAAGGACGTATCCGCTTCGACGGTCGGCGTACTGTCGCCGAGCAGTTCCCGCAGGCCCAGGGACAGGACTTGCGCCAGTTGCCGCGCATCATTGTCGCTGGAGTCGAGGCTCAGCCAGGCGCAATCCTCGCGGGAGGCGAACAGTTGCGCCATCAGCGTGGATTTGCCGAAGCCGGCCGGTGCGCGGATCAGTACCAGACGCGCCGCTCGCCCTTCTTCGATGCGTGACAAAAGGTAGGTGCGCTGCAGCTGTGCCTTGGCCAGCGTCGGCATTTGAAGCCGGCCAGAGAGCGCCTCGCCGCCATTCGCCGAGGTGAACCCGCCGCCCGATCCGGGCGGGTCTATGGGCTTGCGCACCAGTAGCGTCAGTAGGGGCTGCTGCTCGGCCATGGGGTAGGGCTCCGACAATCCAGAACGTGGGCTGCGCGCAGTGTGCCACGCCGCTCGAACCTTGCCACGGGGCGAATCATCCTGCCTCAGCCATTCGAGCGATTGCTCCTGCCCTGCCGCCATTTAGTGTTCCTCTTCGCAGCGGCATGCGCCGTTGTTCGCCTTTGCGGCGATATCAGAACAACAAAAGAGGACATGGCATGGCCGGGCCTTTGGCGGGCGTCAGGGTAGTGGAGATGAATGCGATCGGCCCGGCGCCGTTCGCCACGATGATGCTGGCGGACATGGGGGCACAGGTCATCCGGGTGGATCGCCTGACTTCGGGCTTTCTCAATGGCGACGACAGCGTGATCGGCAGGGGCCGTCGCAGCCTCGCCATTGACCCGCGCAAGCCCGGGGCAACCGAAGTGCTGCTGGCGCTGATCGATGGCGCCGATGTGCTGGTCGAGGGGTTCCGCCCCGGCGTGATGGAGCGCCTGGGGCTGGGCCCGGAAGTCTGCCTGCAGCGCAATCCGCGCCTGGTCTACGGGCGCATGACTGGCTGGGGGCAGAGCGGCAGCCTCGCCCCGGTGGCCGGCCATGACCTCAACTACATCGCCCTGACCGGCGCCCTGCACGCCATGGGGCACGCGGACCGCGAGCCGACGCCGCCGCTGCACCTGGTGGGTGACATGGGGGGCGGCGCATTGTTCCTTGTGGCTGGGGTACTGGCCGCGCTCTTCGAAGCGCAGCGCTCCGGCAAGGGGCAGGTAGTCGATGCGGCAATCACGGATGGCGTGGCGCTGATGTCGACCATGTACTACGAGTTCCGCCGCCAGGGCGAATGGCGCGAGCGTGGCAGCAATATCTTCGATGGCGGTGCGCCTTTCTATGGTTGCTACACCTGTGCCGACGGTCGCCTGATCTCCATCGCCTCCATCGAGTCGCAGTTCTACCGACAGTTGCTGGAGCTCTGCGAGATCGACGATCCGGAGTTCGAGCAGCAATGGGATCGCTCGCGCTGGCCAAGCCTGCGCAGCAAGCTGGAAACGATCTTCCGCACCCGCACCCGCGAGCAGTGGAGCCAACTGCTCGAAGGCACGGATGTGTGCTTCGCCCCGGTGCTGGATTTTGCCGAGGCGCCGAACCATCCCCATCTGCGGGCCCGTGGCACTTTCATACACGACGAGCAGGGTGTCTATCCGGGCCCAGCGCCGCGTTTCAGCCGTACGCCCGCCACGGCGGGCGCCCGTGGCCGCAACGGTGGACAGACGCTCGAGGTGCTTCGCGAACTGGGCCTGGATGACACGGCCATCGCCACGTTGCGCGCGGCCGGCGCTATCGCCTGAGGGGCGGGGAAGGGGTGGGTTTCCCACTCTTCCTGGGCGGGATACAGCCCGGCCGGCTTGCAAGACCATGGCTGCAAGGTGCGCCGCTTGTGGCGTGCCCTTCACACATAGATCACTGGAGAGCGCGATGTCGCAGAAAACCTATGTAGCCGGGGTGGGCATGATCCCCTTCGCCAAACCCGGCGCCAGCGGCTCCTACATCGAGATGGGCGCCGAAGCCGTGCGTCTCGCGCTGAAGGATGCCGGCTTGAGCCTGGACCAGGTGCAACAGGCCTACGCCGGTTACGTCTACGGCGA
This sequence comes from Pseudomonas sp. PDM22, assembly GCF_014851965.1. Classification (NCBI taxonomy): domain Bacteria; kingdom Pseudomonadati; phylum Pseudomonadota; class Gammaproteobacteria; order Pseudomonadales; family Pseudomonadaceae; genus Pseudomonas; species Pseudomonas sp. PDM22. The sequence continues at coordinate 448,518 of NZ_JACVAR010000005.1, read as the reverse complement.
TTCCACCTGCGGCCAGTCGGCTCTGTACGAGGTCGGCATGACAGGTATCCCCGTCATCAACGTCAACAACAACTGCTCCAGTGGCTCCACCGCGCTCTACCTGGCTCGCCAGGCGGTGGAGAGTGGCATGGTCGATTGCGCCCTGGCATTCGGTTTCGAACAGATGCAACCCGGCGCGCTGAAGAACCACTGGACCGATCGCCCGATCACCACCGGCAAGGGCTTCGAGGCCGCCGCCAGGGTATTCCCCGAGGGGGTCGGCATGCCGGGCGCGCTGATGTTCTTCGGTGGCGCCGGGAAGGAGCACATGGAGAAGTACGGCACCCGCATGGAAACCTTCGCGGCTATCCGTGCCAAGGCCAGCCGGCATGCCGCGAACAATCCGATGTCGGTGTTCCGCAAGGTGGTCACCACCGAAGACGTGATGGCCGACCAGGTGGTCTGGGAAGGCGTGATGACGCGCCTGATGGCCTGCCCGCCGACCTGTGGCGGCGCCGCGGCGATCCTGGTCTCCGAGCGTTTCGCGCGCAAGCACGGGTTGCGCACCGACGTGACCATCCTGGCCCAGGCGATGGCCACCGACAAACCCGAAGCCTTCGATCCGCCGTCGATGATCAACATCGTCGGTGTCGGCATGACCCATGACGCCGCCTACGAGGTTTACGAGAAGGCCGGTGTGGGGCCGGAAGACATCCGTGTCTGCGAACTCCACGACTGCTTCGCCCACAACGAGCTGCTGACCTACGAGGGCCTCGGATTCTGCAAGGTGGGTGAGGGCGAGAAGTTCGTCATGGACGGCGATAACACCTACGGCGGCCAGGTGGTGATCAACCCGTCCGGCGGTCTCCTGTCCAAGGGCCATCCGCTGGGCGCCACCGGCCTCGCACAGTGCTACGAGCTGACCCATCAGCTGCGCGGCACCGCCGACAAGCGCCAGGTGCAGGGCCTGCAGCATGCGTTGCAGCACAACCTCGGCCTGGGCGGCGCTGGCGTCGTCACCCTGTACGGGCGTGGCTGAGGAGGCGGACATGGCAGACAAATCCCTGATCGGTCGCTCCACCGGGGTGACCTCCAGCGAGGTGGAGAAAGGCCGCCTGCGCTTCTTTGCCAAGGCGATCGGTGAGACCGATCCGGTCTATTTCGATGACGAGGCCGCACGAGCCGCCGGCTACCCGACTATCCCGGTGCCGCCATCGTTCCTCATGTGCCTGGAAAGCGAAGGCCGCAACGCCCAGTCCATCGTCGAAGACATCCTGGGCTTCGACCTCGGCCGCATCCTGCATGCCGAGCAGGAGTTCGACTACCACCGCATGGCCTTCGCCGGCGATGTGCTGACCTTCGATACGCGCATCGTCGATGTCTACGAGAAGAAGGGCGGGGCGCTGCAGTTCGTGGTCCAGGAAACCCGTGTCACCAACCAGGATGGCGATCACGTGGCCGACATCCGTTCCTCCCTCGTGCAGCGATGAGGTAGCCGCCCATGAACATTCCTCTCTACAGCGACGTGCAGGTCGGCGACACGCTACCGTTGCTCAAGCTGCGCCCGATCAACCGCACCATGCTGGCGCTCTACGCCGGCGCCTCGGGCGATCACAACCAGATCCACATCGACATCGACTTCGCCCGCAAGGCTCGCCAGCCCGACGTGTTCGCCCACGGCATGCTGTCGGTCGCCTACCTCGGCCGCCTGCTCACCCACTGGGTGCCGCAGCCGCAACTGCGCCGGCTGGCGGTGCGCTTTGTCGGCATCACCCAGCTGGGCCACATCCCGCACCTCAGCGGGCGGGTGGCGGAAAAGTTCGAGCAGCACGGCGAGAAGCGCGTGCGCCTGGAGATCCAGTGCGCCAACCAGTACGGCGAGCCCAAGGTCATCGGCGAAGCCGTCGTGGCGCTGGCCTGAGTTCCCATCCGACCCATTTCACTGCAGGAATAGAACGACATGCACAAGCTTGAAGGAAAAGTGGCGCTGGTGACCGGCTCCGGTCGTGGCATCGGCCGCAGCGTGGCGCTGAAACTGGCCTCCGAAGGCGCGCGGGTGGTGATCAACGATCTGGATGCAGGGCCGGCCGAAGAGGTGGTGGCGGAAATCCGCGCCGCCGGTGGCGACGCCGTGGCCTGCATCGGCAGCGTCACCGCGGTGGACTTCGCCGATCGCTTCGTCAAGACCGCCCTGGAGAGCTTCGGCGGCATCGATATCATCGTCAACAACGCCGGTTACACCTGGGACAACGTGATCCAGAAAATGACCGACGAGCAGTGGTACGCCATCATCGACTGCCACCTGACCGCGCCGTTCCGCATCCTGCGCGCGGCCCAGCCGCACATCAGCGCCATGGCCAAGAAGGAAATCGCCGAAGGCAAGGCTGTCTACCGCAAGGTGGTCAACATCTCCTCCGTTGCCGCCGCCGGCAGCGCCGGCCAGGCCAACTATTCCACGGCCAAGGCCGGCATCCTGGGCATGACCAAGACCCTGTCCCGGGAGTGGGGGCGCTACAACGTCAACGTCAATGCGGTTGCCTTCGGCCACATCGAAACCCGCATGACCCAGGCGCTGGCCGGCGAGAACAGCAAGACGGTCACCATCGAGGGCCGCGAGATCAAGGTCGGCATCCAGGCCGCGGCGATCGAAGCGGGCAAGCAGATGTGTCCGCTGGGTCGGCCGGGTACTCCGGATGAAGCGGCAGGCGCGGTGTACCTGTTCTGCCTGCCCGAAGCCAACTACGTCTCGGGCCAGGTGCTGGTCTGCGGCGGCGGCCTCGGCACGGTCTGACGGAGGGTATCGAGATGAGACTGGAAAACTACCGTTCCCCCTGGATGGACGCCGACCTGGATGCCTTCCGCGACAGCGTCCGTCGTTTCATCCGCGAGCAACTGCTGCCCCACGAAGACAAGTGGCGCGAACAGCATCGCTCCGACCGCGAAGCCTGGAGGGCCTGTGGCGAGATGGGCATGATCCTGCCGGACATGCCGTCCGAGTATGGCGGCGTCGACGGCTCGCCGGCCTACTACGCGGTGGTCATGGAGGAGCTGAACTACGCCGGTTCGGTGAGCATCGCCCTGGGCATCAACCACATCGTCGGGCACTACATCCTCGCCAGCGGCACCGAGGAGCAGAAGCGCCAGTGGCTGCCGGGCATCGCTTCCGGGGAGATCATCACCTCCATCGCCATGACCGAGCCGGGCACCGGTTCCGACCTGCAGGGCGTACGTACCCGCGCGGTGAAGAAGGGCGACAAGTACGTCATCAGCGGCTCGAAGACCTTCATCAGCAACGGCCAGAACAGCGATATGGTGGTGGTGATCGCCAAGACCGACACCGAGGCCAAGGGCTCCAAGGGCATTTCGCTGTTCATCGTCGACACCCGGACGCCGGGCTTCATCCGTGGCCAGTGCCTGGACAAGGTCGGCCTGCCGGGACAGGACACCTCGGAGATGTTCTTCGACGAATGCGAAGTGCCGGCCAGCTGCCTGCTGGGTGGCGTCGAGGGCAAGGGTTTCTATCAGCTGATGCAGCAACTGCCCTATGAGCGTGCAGAGATCGCTATCGCGGCGGCGGCGGCCATGGAGCGCGCCTTTACCCTGACCGTCGACTACACCCGCGAGCGCAAGGCCTTCGGCAAGTCGATCCTGGAGTTCCAGAACACCCGCTTCCAGCTGGCCGAGATCAAGGCCATCGTCATGGCCTCACGGACCTTCTGCGACCTGATCGTACAGCGCTGGGTGGACGGCACCCTGGATACCACCATGGCCTCGATGGGCAAGTTCTGGCTGACCGATCGCCAGTGCGAGGTGGTGGACCGCTGCCTGCAGTTCTTCGGCGGTTTCGGCTACATGAACGAATACCCGATTGCGCGGATGTTCTCGGATTCGCGGGTGGCGCGCATCTACGGAGGTGCCAACGAAATTCAGCGCGAGCTGGTCGGCCGTTCGCTGTAAGGCGCGGGCCTGGCGACGAAAGAACGGTGGCGTCTGCATGACGCCACCGTTCAGTGCATTTCAAGGGCGGGAAGGGTGAAAGCCAGTACCCGGTCTCGCTTCCTTGCCTATCCGACGGAGCGCACGCCACTGGCGCGCAAGGAAGGGCAGCCAGTGCCATCCTGCGACACGCGCTCCCTACAAGAACAAGACAGGAGAACGACATGTACATCACCCAGGGCTTGCATCGTCACCTGCAGCAGCGCCCAGACGCGACTGCCGTCCGCTACCAGGGCCGCAGCGTCACCTTCCTCGAATTGCACGAGCGCATTGCTCGCCTGGCCGGGGCGCTGCGCAAACTCGGCATGGGCAGCGGCGATTGCGTCGCGATGCTGTCTCGCAACTCGCAGCGTTACATCGAGTACGTGTTCGGCGTGCCGTGGGGCGGCGGTGTCCTGAACCCGGTGAATACCCGCTGGAGTCCCGCGGAAATCCTCTACTCGCTGGACGACTCCGAATCGACCCTGCTGATCGTCGACGACGCCTTCGTAGAGGTCGGCCGGACGGTCGCCGAGCGCGCCGGCAGCGTCCGTGCGGTGATCTATGCCGGCGACGGCGAAACCCCGCCCGGCATGTTGTCCTACGAGGGGCTGCTGGCAAGCGCGGCCCCGGTGGAAGACGTTCGCCGAGGTGGTGATGCATTGCTCGGGATCTTCTACACCGGCGGTACCACCGGTTTCCCCAAGGGCGTGATGATCAGCCACAACAACCTGGCTTTCGCCAGCTACGCCGCCATGTCAAAGGACTTCTACCGCCAGGATACGGTGTTCCTGCATGCCATGCCGATGTTCCACCTGGCCGACTTCTCCGCGATGTACGGGCTGATGGTCACCGGCGGCGTCCACGCCCCTTTGCCGGCCTTCAGTGGTGAGGCGGCGGTGCGCACGATCCTCGAGGAGGGCGTCACCGATGTGATGCTCGCGCCGACCATGATCCAGATGATGCTCGATGCCCGTGATGCCAACCCCGAGCTGGCACAGGTCCCGCTGGAGCAGATTCGCCATGTGATCTACGGGGCTTCGCCAATCTCCCCGGCGTTGCTCGACCGTGCCTGCCCGGCGTTCCCGAAGGCGGGGTTCTACCAGGGCTACGGCATGACCGAGCTGACCACCGGCGGCACCATGCTCGATGCCGAGTACCACTGCACCGAGCATCAGGCCAGCGGCAAGATGTATTCCGCCGGGCGGCCGGTGGCGTGTGCTGAGGTACGCATCATCGATGACGAGGGTAATGAGGTGCCCAAAGGAAGGGTCGGCGAGATCATCGTCCGCGGCCCGCAGGTGATGCTGGGTTACTGGAAGAAGCCGGAGGCGACTGCCGAAGCGCTGCGCAACGGCTGGATGCACACCGGCGATGGCGGTTACATGGATGGCGAAGGCTTCGTCTACATCGTCGACCGCCTCAAGGACATGATCGTCAGCGGTGGCGAGAACGTTTATTCCGCGGAGGTCGAGAATGCCATCGCCAGCCACCCCGGCGTTGCCCAGTGCGCCGTCATCGGCATTCCCTCGGACAAGTGGGGCGAAAGCGTGCACGCCATCGTCATCCTCAAGCCCGGTGCAGAGGTGTTGACCGAGCACGTCATCGAGCACTGCCGGAAGCGGATCGCGGGTTACAAGTGCCCGCGCAGCGTTGAGTTCCGCAGTGGCCTGCCGTTGTCCAGCGTCGGCAAGGTGTTGAAGAACGAATTGCGCAAACCCTTCTGGGAAAAGCATTCGCGCAATATCGCCTGACCCGGCTGGGTGAAACACAGAAGAAAAGGGGCAGCCAGGCTGCCCCTTCACTTTTGCGTCAGTCGCTGATGGCGGTGGCCATGCCCTTGCCACTGGCGCGGGCGGCGAGCTCTTTCACCTCCAGGCTCAGCAGGGCGAGGTCGTAGGTACGGCCATCGTGATCCTTGACGTGGTTGCGCAGCACCGACTCGGGCTGGAAGCCCAGCCCTTCGAAGGTGGTAATGGCGGCGCTCTGGTCGACGGTCATCTGCACCGTCAGCTTCTCCAGCCCCTGGCTGAGCGCCAGGTTGACGCATTCCTTGATCAGCACCCGGCCAAGACCGCGCCCCCGCCACGCTGGGGCTACAAGGATGCGTAGATCGCCGACATGGGGCGACCAGGAGCAGCTGTCGACGACCACGGCGGTGCAGCCAACCAGTTGGCCATTGGCGTAGGCCACCAGGCTGCTGACGGACTTGCCCAGCGCCTCCAGCCAGGCCTTGATGACCTTGGGATGGCTGATGTTGCGGCGCACGAACAGCAGGTCATGGACCGGAAGTTCCGCCATGAACTGGTTGAGCGCGGGGCCGTCTTCGGCGGTCATCAGGCGGAACTCGACCGCTGTGCCGTTGAGCTCGAGGCGACGGGGATAGTGACGCGAAGCGGACTTTTTCATATGGAGCGTTTTCCCAACCAGAGGTCCAGTGATGGCCACATGCGCTTGATGGCCGACGGCCCGGCGACCAGGCTGACGTGCCCGCCGGGAATGATCATTTCCTCCTTGTCCGTGGAGCTGACCATGCGCATCAGTGGCTCTGCGCTGGCCGGTGGTACCAGGGTGTCGTGCTCGGCCAGGACGTGCAGCAGCGGAACCCTGATCGCCCCCAACCGTACCGGTCGTCCGCCAATACGCAGGGTGCCCTCCACCAGGCCGTTCTTCCACACCAGTTCCTGGGTGATCTGTCGGTAGTAGTGACCTGCCAGGGGCAGCGCGTCGGCTCCCCAGCCGGTCATCATGCGATAGCCCTTGACGTAGTCTTCGTTCCAGAGGTTGTCCCACAGGCGCAGCCGGCCAGCCATGCGTCCGGCCGGGCGGAGGAGGTCGAAGGCGTCCTGGATCATCTTGGCCGGGATGATTGGCAGACGTTCGACCAGTTCGTCGATGTCGAAGCTGTCCGGGTCGGCCAGGGCCTTGGCCCAGCCGATGCGGGACCAGTCGATGGGCGTGGTGAAGCACACCAGGTTCTTCAGTGGCCCGCTCGGATGCAGCGCCGCGTAGATGCACGCGAGGATGCCCGCCATGCAGTAGCCGATCAGGGTGACGTCCTGCACCCCGGCATCCTGCTGCACGCGGCGCATGCAGTCCGGCAGGAAGTCGAGTACGTAGTTCTCGATCTTCAGGTGCTGCTCGGCCAGGGTCGGCGGGTTCCAGTCGATGACGTAGACGTCGTAACCGCGGTGCAGGAGAAACTCGATGAGGCTCTGGCCCTTGGTCAGGTCGAACAGGTAGGCGCGGTTGGTCGTGGCCATCACCAGCAGGATCGGCACGCGGTACACCTCGTCCGCGGTGGGCTGGTAGTGGTACAGGCTGAGGGTGCCGCGACGGTGCAGCAGACGCTTGGGCGTTTCCCCCACGGCCGGGCCGGGGGAGCTCAGGTAGTCCAGGGCGTTGCGGCGGCGTTGCAGCATCCGCCGGGCTTCGGTGATCAGGCGTTCCTTGACGGTCTGCTGGAAGGGCATGGCTCAGGGCTCCTTCCGTGGTTTGGCGGTGGGGCGCTTGGCCCGTTGCCGAGCTTTTGCCAGGGCTTCGCCGGGCTCCATCTGCAGCGGCCTGCGGCTGCGCGGCGGGCGTGGAGCCAGCGCCTGGGGCGCGAGGTCCGGGAGCAACTGGTCGAGCTTGTCCTCGATCCGACGCACGGCGTCGGCCAGGTTCTGTACCTCCTGGCGGCTGGGCAGATCCAGGCGTTCCAGCAGGCGGGCGACGGAACGCTCCGCCAGGTAGCGCGCACCAGACGAGACGCGGGTGCAGGAGGACACCCGCTGGGCGAACTCCGGCGTTTCCATCTTGCGGGCGGCGAGACCGTTGATGCCGGATTCGAGCTTGTTCAACGCCTCTCGGCATAACTGCAATGGGTCGGGTAAGCGTGAAGCGGTCATACAGGGTGCTCCTGTGTTCAGCTCTCGGCGGGGTAGGTTTGTACGGCCAGGTGCGCCGCCTCGTCCTGCAGAACGTGGCGCAACGGGCGGCTGGCGATCGTGTAGGGACGCAAGGCCCAGCGGGTGACGCGGGCCAGGCGTGGGTTGGCGCGGGTCAGCAGCGCATCGCGCCAGCCGTCGGTGGCGTTCCACAGGCTCAGGGTCGTGGAGCGGCCTTCGCCGAACAGGCTGCGATCGGACGTCGGGTCGGCCATCTCCAGGGTGATGTCGGGGTGCTCGCCAGCGAAGGCCTGGACCAGGGCCGAAGCGATGCGCCGCAGGGCGTCGGCGGCGCCACCGTTGATGGCATCGAAGTTGAGGAAGCCATGGAACTGTCCGGGGTAGTGCAGCAGTTGCACCGGCACCTTGGCCTTGCGCAGCCGCGAGGTGTAGTCCAGGCCGTCGTCACGGATCGGATCGAAGCCGGCGCTGACCACGACGGCGGGCGTCAAGCCACTCAGGTTCCTTTCGCGCCGAGGCGATAGCCAGGGAGAACCCAGATCCAGATGGCTGACGGCGCCGGCGACGGTGCGCTGGATGTGGCCGAGCATGTCGGCGGTGATCATGTAGCCGTCGACGTTCTCGCGCAGGGACGGGAAGGATTCTTCCAGTTCGGTAGCGGGATAGACCAGCACCTGCAGTGCCAGCTCAAGCTCCCGTCGCCGGGCTTCCTGGGCCATCACAGCCGCGAGGTTGCCGCCGGCCGATTCGCCGCCAATGGCCAGGCGGGACGCATCGATGCCCAGTTCCTCGGCATGTTCGATGACCCAGTCCAGGCCGGCCAGGCAATCCTCGCGGCTGGCGTCCAGACCATGTTCCGGGGCCAGCCGGTAGCTGAGCGCGACAGTGATGCAATCCGCCTCCAGGGCGATGTTGCGGCAGATCGAGTCCGCCGTGTCGAGGCCGCCGACCATGAAGCCGCCGCCGTGCACCCAGAGGAAGGCCGGGCGCGGAATATCGTCTTCGCGGGGTTTGTAGACCCGCACCAGGAGCTGGCCGCCGGGGCCTTCGAAATGGTGCTGGTGAACGCTGGGCAGCTCCGGCCGATGGCTCAGGGCCAGGGCGGTCAGGCGCCAGAGCTCGCGGATGTCTTCCAGGGAATAGGCATCGAAGGGTTTGATCCGGGTGGCCAGATTCAGCATGCGCAGGAAGGCGCTGGCGTCACGGTCCGGCTGGTCCGCGCGCCAGATGATTGGCAGGCCGTCGCCAGTCGGGCGGGGCAGGGGGGTACGGTGGGGCACGACAGGACTCCTTGTGGTGTCGAGAACAGCCGCCATGCTAGGTAACCGACCGGCTGGTGCGCCCCCCTCCTGTGGAACGGGACGGACGCGCGGCCCACTCCCTTCCCGGCTGGCAAGCGTCGATGATGCGCGGCATGTCGCTTCAGCCCACCCCGCTCGAATGGAGTGGGGTGGGCGATCGGTCGGGATGGTTGAATCGACGGGTGGCCCGATCCGCCAGCGGTTGGTCGGGGTGTGCGCGCCGTCGTATGGACAGCCTGCCCGCCATTGCTCACGATGCCTGGCACGGCCGCAGGCCCCGGACTTCCCATCCAGCAGATGACGGCGACCCTCCCACCATGCTCAGCACCAAGTTCGCGCCACCGCGCATCAGCAGTCACTGCATTCCTCGCGAGCATCTGCTTGAACGCTTGCAGGAAGCCGGTCACAGCCGGCTGTTCCTGGTCACCGGCGGTGCGGGATTCGGCAAGACCACTCTGCTCGCGCAGTGGCGCCAGGCTCTGCTGAAGGAGGGCGCCGCCGTGGTGTGGCTGACCCTGTCAGCCGACGACAACAGCCTCGAGGCTTTCCACGCCAACCTGGTCGGATCGCTGCGTCAGGCCGGGGTGCTCGATGATACCGAGGTCTCTCCGGCCAGCGTGCTGGACGAAGGCGCGCAGCTGATTCCGGCCCTGCTGATCAACCAGCTGGCGCGCATCGGCGACGAGCTGTACCTGATTGTCGATGACTTTCATCTGGCCACTGACGCGCGCATCGCCCGACTTATCCAGGCGTTGCTGGACAGCGCGCCGCACAACCTGCACTTGGTGCTGTCCACCCGCCAGGCGGCGGAACTGCAACTGGGCCGGTGCCGCGCACGGGGCGATCTGTGCGAGCTCGACTGCGCGGAGCTGACCTTCGATTTCCGCGAGTCACATGCCTTTTTGCGCGCCAACCTGGACCCCACCATCAACGTCGATGCCGCTCATGCGCTGCACGAGCAGACCAACGGCTGGCCGATCGGTCTGCAGTTGCTGTCGATTTCCCTGAAGGCCAATCCGCGTCGACGTTTGCCCACTACATCGGGCAGCGCCGAACTGGGTGCCTATCTGGTAGAGGACGTGCTGGCGGACCTGCCAGTGGGAATGCTGGAGTTCCTGCAGAAGCTGTCCATCCTGCGGCGCATCAACGTCGAAGTTGCCGAGTTCGTGACCGGAGCCGCCGATGCCGAGGACATGCTGCGCGGTATCGAGGCGCGCAACCTGTTCCTGTTGCCGGTGGATGTTCCTGGTGAGCATCACTGGTTCCGTCTGCACCCGATGTTCGTCGAGTTCCTCACCCTGCGCCTGGACCGCACCGCTATCGACCAGCGCGTGCTGCACCGTCGCGCCGCCGAGTGGTTCGAAGCTGCCGGACTGGTCAGCGAGGCGATGAGTCATGCCCTGTTGACGTGCGATTTCGACTATGTGGTGGAACTGCTGGGCCGCGTGCCGCCTCCGCTGAACAACATCACCCAGCTCAACCAGTTCATGCACTGGCTGGAGCGCGTGCCGCAGGATTCCCTGCTCAATCACCCGGACCTGTTCCTGCTCGGCATCTGGGCCTGCGTGCTGACCCTGCGTATCGAAAAGGCCCAAGTCTGGGTCACCGCTCTTGGGCGGACCGAATACGGACAGCGGTGGTCGGTGCAACTGGACCTGATCCGTGCGGCGCTGGCCCTGCAGCGAGACGACCCGGAAGAAAGCCTGAGCCTGCTCACCCCGCTGGCCAGCACCGCGCTGGAGAATGCGTTCCTCGAGCAGGTTCGCTACAGCGTCTACGTCAACGGGTTGGCCTCTGCGGGGCGCTATACCGAGGCGCGGCGCTTTGGCCATTCGACGCTGGCGCGGGCTGTGCGCCAGAGCCAGGACGAAATGGCCTTCATCGCCATGACGTCCTCGATCATGGTGTCGCTCTACGAAGGCAACATGCTGGAGGCCGAGCGTACTGGAGCCCGACTGCTGCTCGAGGCGGAGATGGTGCACGGGCGCCGATCGGTGAGCGCCTGCAGTCTGGCGGCCCAGGTCGCCCCGGTGTTCTACGAGTTGGGTCGTCTCGATGACGCCCGCGAGGCGCTGGCCAACCGCCTGGATGTGCTGCGGCTTTCCGCGCCGCAGTACATGATCAACCTGGCCCGCTGCCACGGTCGTCTGCAATGGCTGCAGGAGGGGCCGCGGCAGGCGCTGGCCTACTTCAAGCAGAAGGAAGAGGACTTCCGCACCCTTGGCTACGAGCGCGGTGTCGCGCACATGCTGGCGGAGCAGATTCGCATCGCGCTGGCAGGTGGTGACTGGCGTTTCGCCGAAACGCTGCAGGTCAATCTTGATGACCTGCGTCGCGACCAGCGCCAGCCGGGGCCGCACCAGGCGGAAGTCGCCGTGCTTGGCGTATGGTCCACGGCGCGGGTCGCCATGGCTCGCCGCCAGCCGGAGATGGCCTTGCGCGTCCTGGACGAGGCCGACCACCTGGCCGCCGACTACAGCCGAGGGCTGTGGCGCGTGCAGACCGAACTGCTGCGCGCCCTGGCGCTGGCCCAGTCGCTGCGCGAGGAGGAGTCACGGGAGTGCCTGCGCGCGGCATTGGCCATGGGATATCGTCTGGGGTTGCAGCGCACCTTCATCGATGAAGGAGAGCCGTTGCGCGGGCTGCTGGCGAGGTTGGGGGCGAGCGGTGATACCGAGCTGGACGGTTATCTCGCCGGCCTGTCGGGAGAGTCTGCCGAGGCGCAGGTGCAGCTGGCGACGGAGAGTGCGGCGGTCAGCCGGGTCGATTCGCTGCTGACCAAGCGCGAGCGGGAGATCCTCGGATTGCTGGAGCAGTCCATGTCGAACAAGCGCATCGCGCTGACCCTCAATCTCAGCCTGCAGACGGTGAAGTGGAACCTGCGCAACATTTTCTCGAAGCTCGAGGTGTCGAGCCGGTATGACGCGATCCTGGCGGCGCGCAAGCAGGATCGCGGTTGACTGCCCGCAGCGGCACTGCCGCCGCTGCGGGCAACTCCATCAGAGCACTTCGAACAGCCCGGCGGCACCCATGCCGCCGCCGACGCACATGCTCACCACGACATAGCGTACGCCCCGGCGTTTACCTTCCAGCAGCGCGTGGCCGACCATTCGCGCCCCGCTCATGCCGTAAGGGTGGCCGATGGCGATGGCGCCACCATTGACGTTCAGTTTCTCGTTGTCGATGCCCAGCTTGTCGCGGCAGTAGAGCACCTGGCAGGCGAAGGCCTCGTTGATTTCCCAGAGGCCGATGTCGTCCACCGTCAGGCCGTGCCGCTTGAGTAACCTGGGGATCGCCAGCACGGGGCCGACTCCCATCTCCTCGGGCTCCAGGCCGGCAACGGCGATGCCACGGTAAAGCCCCAGTGGCTGCAGGTTGCGCTGCTCGGCGAGGCGCGCATCCATCAGCACGCAGGCGCTGGCGCCGTCGGACAGCTGGCTGGCATTGCCGGCGGTGATGCACCCGTCTTCGAGCACCGGCTTCAGGCGGGCCAGGTCGTCCAGGGTGGTCTGTGGGCGGTTGCCTTCGTCCAGGCTGAGGCTGACCTGTTCGTGGGTTATCAGTCCGGTGTGCTTGTCGGTGACCGATTTGCGCACTGACACCGGGACTATCTCCGCGTTGAACAAACCAGCCTGCTGCGCCCGCGCGGTGCGCTGCTGCGATTGCAGGGCGTAGGCATCCTGCGCCTCGCGGCTGATGCCGTAGCGCTTGGCGACCAGTTCGGCGGTCTGCAGCATCGGCATGTAGGCGTGGGGGACGTTGGCCAGCACCTGGGCGTCGTGGAACTCGCCGACCCAGTCCATATGGCGGTTCTGCACCAGGCTGATGTGCTCCTGCCCGGCACCAAGGGTGACCTGCATGCCATCCACCACGATCTGCTTGGCGGCAGTGGCGATGGCCATCAGCCCGGAGGCGCACTGCCGGTCCAGGGTCTGGCCGCTGACCGACACCGGCAGGCCGGAGGCCAGCACGCTCATGCGGCCGAGGTTCCAGCCGGCGGTGCCGGCGGGCATGCCGGTGCCCATCACCAGATCCTCGAGTTCCGCCGCCTCGATCCCGGCGCGCTGCACGGCGGCGCGGATGGCGAAGGAGGCCATGCTCGGCGAGGTGGTGTCGTTGAAGGCGCCACGAAACGCCTTGCCGATGGGCGTGCGGGCGGTGGAGAGAATGACGGCGTCGTTCATTGCGGTTCCTTGTCGGTTGAGGCCGCCCCATGGGCGGCCGCGAAGGTCAGAGCTTTTCGATGCGGGTCTTGCCGGCGGCGACCAGTCGCTCCAGCAGTGGGGCGGGCTGGAACCACATCCGGCCGTAATCGCCGAGGGTGTCGCGGTAGTGGCGGATGCCTTCGAGAACAGGTTTCAGGCCCAACTGTTCGGCGTAGTGCATCGGGCCGCCGAGCCAGGCCGGGAAGCCGTAGCCGTTGATCCATACCAGGTCGATGTCGCCGGCGCGCAGGGCGATGCCTTCGTCGAGCAACTGGATGCCTTCGTTGATCAGCATGAACAGGCAACGGTCGTGGATTTCCTGCTCGCCGATGGCGCGACGCGGGACGTGCAGCTCGCCCGCGAGTTTTTCGGCGATGGCAATGACCTCCGGGTCATCCTGGCGCTGGCGTCCTTCATAGAGATAGAACCCACGCGCGGTCTTCTGACCGAAGCGACCCAGCGCGTAAAGCGCGTCGCCCAGCTTGTAGTAGCTCGGGTCATGGGCGAACACTGCGCGGTTGGCGTCGCGCACCAGGAAGTTCACGTCGACGCCGGCGAGGTCGGTCATCGACAGCACGCCCATGTTCAGGCCAAGGCCGGTCAGCACACCGTCGACCCGGGCCGGCGTCGCGCCTTCGAGCACCAGGCGATGGGCCTCGCGGTTGTAGGGTTCGAGCATGCGATTGCCAATGAAGCCGAAGCAGATGCGCGAGACCACGGCGACCTTGCCGATACGCCGAGCCAGCTTGAGCACGGTGGCGAGTACGTCCGGCGCGGTGGCGCTGCCACGCACCACCTCCAGAAGGCGCATGACGTTGGCCGGGCTGAAGAAGTGCGTGCCGACCACGTCCTGCGGACGGCGGGTCACGCCGGCAATCTGGTCGACGTCCAGGCTGGAGGTGTTGCTGGCAAGGATGGCGCCGGGTTTGCAGACCTCGTCGAGGGTGCGGAATACCTGCTGCTTGATCTCCATCTTCTCGAACACCGCTTCGATCACCAGGTCGGCGTCGGCGATGTCGGCGTATTCCAGCGTGCCCCGCAGCAGCTGCATGCGCTGCTCCAGTTGCGTCGCGTCCAGCTTGCCGCGTTGCACACTGATCTCGTAGTTCTTGCGGATGTTCGCCAGGCCGCGTTCCAGCGCTTCGGCCTTCTGTTCCAGGAGAATGACCGGGATGCCGGCGTTGACGAAGTTCATGGCGATGCCGCCGCCCATGGTGCCGGCGCCGATGACGGCGACCGTGCTTACCGGGCGCAGCGGGATGGACGCTTCGATGCCGGGAATCCTTGCGGCCTCGCGTTCGGCGAAGAACACGTGGCGCAGCGCGGTGGACTGTGCGGAGGCTTCGGCCTGCTTGAACAGGGTCTCTTCGCGCTTGAGACCGTCATCAAGCGGCAGGAGGCATGCCGCTTCCACGGCGGCCAGAACCAGGCGTGGCGCCAGGCGGTCCTTCCAGCGGGCCTCATGGCTTGCCAGGTAGGCCGGGAAGAAGTCGGTGGTCAGGTCGGCACCCGGTCTGGCGAAGCGCGGCGCTGGCTGCGCAGGCGAGTGCTCCGCCAGCAGGTCTGCGGCGAAGCTTCGACAGGCCGCAAGCAGTGTCGCGGGCTCGGCGACGACGCGGTCCACCAGTCCCAGCTGCAGCGAGCGTGCGGTGCCGATGGGCTGGCCGGAGATCATCAGGTCCAGTGCCGCTTCCACACCGATAAGGCGCGGCAGGCGCTGGGTGCCGCCGGCGCCGGGGAGCAGGCCGAGGTTGATTTCAGGCAGGCCAAGGCGGGCATCGCGGCTGGCGATGCGGTAGCCGCAGGCCAGCGCCAGTTCCAGGCCACCGCCCAGGGCGGTACCGGAGATGGCTGCGATAATCGGCTTTTTCAGCTGGGTCACGCACTGCAGCACGTCGGGCAGGGAAGGGGGCGCGAAGGAGGCCTCGCTGCCGAACTCGTTGATATCTGCGCCGGCACTGAACAGGCCGGCAGCACCCTGCAGGATGATGGCGTGCACGGCAGCGTCGCTGCCTGCCTGCTGCAGTGCTGCAAGCAGCGCGGCGCGCAGCGGTTGGCCGAGAGCATTGACCGGAGGGCGGGACAGCGAGAGAAGGGCGATGCCGGCTTCTACTTGGTAGCTGACGAGTGGGTTCATGATGACTCCGCTTGAGGTGATCGAGAGACGCGCCGGTCAGAACCAGGCGTCTTGCATGTCCAGGCTCGCGCTGTTGCCTTCGAGCAGCAGGCGTGCCGTGCCGGCGAGAGGAGCCAGCTCCCAGTCCATGAAGTAGCGCGCGCCCTGCAGCTTGCCCTGGTAGAAATGCGCGTCATCGCCCTGGGCGCCATTACGCAGCGCACGGTTGGCGATCAGCGCCATGCGCAACCACAGCCAGCCCACCAGCACGCGGCCGAAAAAGTCGAGGTAAGCACTGGCGTTGCTCAATCCGGCCTCGGCGTCTTTTTCCACCTGCCGTTGCAGCGAATGGGTGACTTCCTCGAGCAGACCCAGGGCAACCTCAAGTTGCGTCGTGAGTGGTCGGCAAGGGTTTTCGGAGGAGGCTTGCCGCAGGTCGCTGCGCACTCGCTCGAGGAAAAGCCGATAGCCATCGCCGCCGCGTGGGCCGAGCTTGCGGCCGAGCAGGTCGATGGCCTGGATGCCTTCGGTCCCCTCGTGGATCGGGTTCAGGCGGTTGTCGCGATAGAGCTGCTCCAGCGGGTATTCGCGGGTGTAGCCGGCGCCACCAAGCACCTGGATGCCCAGGTCCGAGGCCAGGGTGGCATAGCGCGAGGGCCAGGACTTGACCATGGGCGTGAGCAGGTCGAGCAGCTCGGCTGCGTCGCGCCGCTGTTCTGGAGAGGGGGCGGTGTGCGAGTCCTCCACCAGGCTGCTGGCGAACAGGCACAGCGCCAGGCTGCCCTCGGCGTAGACCTTCTGCTGCAGCAGCATGCGCCGTACGTCCGCGTGCTCGATGATGCGCACTTGCGGTTGCAGTGGGTCCTTGTTCCCGGGCAGGCGGCCCTGCGGCCGCTCGCGGGCATAGGCCAGCGCATGGTTGAAACTCTGGTAGCCGAGGCTGGCAGCGGCCAGCGCCACGCCGATGCGCGCCTCGTTCATCATCTGGAACATGTAGTTCAGGCCCTGGTTGGTTTCACCCACCAGGTAGCCGACCGCGCCATCGCCTTCGCCGAAGCTGAGCACGGTAGAGGTGGTGTTGCGATGTCCCATCTTGTGCAGCAGGCCGGCCAGGGCGACGTCGTTGCGCTGACCGTCCAGCCACTTGGGCACCAGGAACAGGGAAATGCCGCGGACACCGGCCGGCGCGCCCTCGATGCGCGCCAGGACCATGTGCACGATGTTGCCGGTCAGGTCGTGGTCGCCGCCGGAGATGAACATTTTCTGCCCGAACAGCCGGTAGCTGCCGTCCGCGGCCGGGCGCGCGCTGGTGCGCAGGTCGCCGAGGGCCGAGCCCTGGCCGGGCTCGGTGAGCGCCATGGTGCCGCTGCAGCGGCCGTCCAGCATGGCGGGCAGGAAGCGCTCGCGCAGTTCCCGGCAGGCGAAGCTCTTCACCAGGTTGGCGGCGCCGATGGTGAGGAAGGAGTAGGCGGTGGTGGCCACGTTCGCCGCGTTGAAATACGCCATGCAGGCGCGCAGTACCACTTCCGGCAACTGCAGGCCGCCATCCTCGGCATCGTGATGGGCGGCGAGGAAGCCGGCGTCAGCGAAGGCGTTCCAGGCGTCGCGGGTTTCCTCGATCAGCCGGACGTGCTCGCCGTCGAAGGTGGGCTCGTGTGCATCGGCTTTCTGGTAGTGCGGGGCGAAACGTTCGGTGGCGATGGCACGGGCAGTGGCGAGGGCGCCGGCGAACACCTGGCGATCATGCTCGGCGTAGCGCGGGCGCTGGGTCAGGGCTTGGGTGTCGAGCAGTTCATAGAGCAGGAAGTCGAGATCGCGCTCGTTGAGCAGGGGTACGGCCATATCGTCCTCGTCGGCAACTGACGGTGACCAGCCGGCAGGCTGGTCTGGACGCAGTGAAGCCGAAAGCGCCTGCGCAGGCACCCACCCCGGAATAGTGGGTGGGGTGACCCACTCCTCAGGAGTGGAAGGCAGGCCGTCTGGAATTGGCTAGGTTTGCCGGTATGCGCTGGCATTGCGTTAGGTTGCCGCAGCGAACAATAAAACCAAGGAGAGCGTTGATGAACCTTGCAAGACGATGGCTGGGCGGCCTGGTGATGCTGATGTCGCCACTGCTGGCGGGAGCGGCGGACAAGCCGAACATCCTGGTGATCTTCGGCGACGACATCGGCTACTACAACCTGAGCGCGTACAACCAGGGCATGATGGGCTACGAGACGCCCAACATCGACCGCATTGCCCGCGAAGGGGCACTGTTCACCCATGCCTATGGCGAGCAGTCGTGCACCGCCGGGCGCTCGGCCTTCATCCTCGGCGAGCATCCCTTTCGCACCGGCCTGCTGACCATCGGCATGCCTGGCTCCGAGCACGGCATTCCCGACTGGGCGCCGACCATCGGCGACGCCATGAAGCAGCAGGGCTACGCCACCGGGCAGTTCGGCAAGAACCACCTGGGTGACCGTGACCAGCACCTGCCGACCAAGCATGGCTTCGACGAGTTCTTCGGCAACCTCTACCACATGAACGCCGAAGAGGAGCCGGAGACCTACTACTACCCGAAGGACCCGGAGTTCCGGAAGAAGTACGGCCCGCGCGGCGTCATCCATTCCTATGCCGACGGCAAGATCGAGGACACCGGCCCGCTGACGCGCAAGCGCATGGAGACCATCGACCAGGAATTCCTCCAGGCCACCGAGAACTTCATCGAGAAGTCGCACAAGGCCGACAAGCCCTTCTTCGTCTGGTTCAACACCACCCGCATGCACATCTGGACGCATTTGAAGCCGGAGTCCCAGGGCAAGACCGGAATCGGCATCTACCCCGATGGCATGGTCGAGCACGACGGGCAGGTCGGCGAGTTGCTGAAGAAGCTCGACGAACTGGGCATCGCCGACAACACCATCATCGTCTACACCACCGACAACGGTGCGCAGAAGGTCAGCTGGCCGGATGGCGGTTCGTCACCCTTCCGTGGCGAGAAGGGCACCTCCAACGAAGGCGGGCATCGTGTGCCGCTGCTGGTGAAATGGCCGGGCGTGATCAAGCCTGGCAGCCATTTCAACAACCTCATCGCCCATAATGACTGGATGCCGACACTGGCCGCCGCCGCGGGCGATCCCGACCTGGTCGACGAACTGGCCAAGGGCCGTGAGCTCAACGGCAAACAGTTCCGCGTTCACCTGGATGGCTACAACTTCCTGCCGTTCTTCAAGGGCGAGGCCAAGGAAAGCCCGCGCCAGGAGTACTTCTACTTCTCCCAGAACGGTGAACTCAACGCCCTGCGCTGGAAGGACTGGAAAGTCGCCTTCGCCAGCGTCGATGGCTCCATCGGCTCTGGCTCGCGCAAGGTCACCAACTGGCCGGTCACCACCAACCTCAAGGCCGACCCCTTCGAGACTGCCCGCGAAGAATCGCCGCTGTCGGTGCGTTGGGCCGCCGACCAGATGTGGCTGTTCGTGCCGGTGCAGGCGGAAATCCAGAAGTTCATGGCGACCATCCCGCAGTACCCCTTCCAGGAGGGCGCCAGCCTGAACCCGGCGAACATCAACTACCAGAGCCTGCAGATCAAGCGCGCCCTGATGCAGTTGCAGAAGCTCACCCCGCCACCCACTGCCAACTAATACCGCCTGACACAGCGCTCCGCGTGTAGCCACGGCTGCGCGACGGCGGCGCTCGTCCTGGCGAAAGCACTCATCCGTCCCAGCAGGTAATGACCATGATCAGGCATCTGAAGAACTCCAAGCCCCAGCAGGTGAAGCTGGAAATCAATGCGCAGGTGCGCGACACCGTTTCCGGCATCCTCGCCGACATCACCGAGCGCGGGGACCAGGCGGTACGGGAATACTCCGAGAAGTTCGACAAATGGGCGCCGCAGAACTTCCGCCTGACCCAGGCGCAGATCGACGCCTGCGTGGCGGAACTGTCGGAAGAGACCCTGGACGACATTCGCTTCGCCCAGGCCCAGGTCCGCCGCTTCGCTCAGGTGCAGCGCGATGCCCTGCGTGATGTCGAAGTGGAAACCCTGCCGGGCGTGGTGCTGGGCCACAAGAACCTGCCGGTCAACAGCGTCGGCTGCTATATACCCGGCGGCAAGTATCCGCTGGTGGCTTCCGCGCACATGAGTGTGCTGACCGCCAAGGTCGCTGGCGTGAAGCGCGTCATCGCCGCCGCGCCGCCGTTCAATGGCAAGCCCTCGCCAGCCATCGTCGCCGCCATGCACCTCGCGGGGGCTGACGAGATCTACTGCCTGGGCGGCGTGCAGGCCATCGCCGCGATGGCGCTGGGTACTGAAAGCATCGCTCCGGTGGACATGATCGTCGGACCGGGCAACGCCTTCGTTGCCGAGGCCAAGCGTCAGTTGTTCGGCCGCGTGGGCATCGACCTGCTGGCCGGTCCGACCGAAACCCTGATCATCGCTGACGATACCTGCGACGCCGAACTGGCGGTCGCCGACCTGCTCGGTCAGGCCGAGCATGGCCCCAACTCGCCGGCCATCCTGCTGACCAACTGCGAGGCGCTGGCCCGCGCGGTGCCGGCGGAGGTCGAACGCCAGCTGGCCAAGCTGGAGACCGCGCCTATCGCCCGGGTAGCCTGGGAGGAGTATGGCGAGATCATCCTCTGCGACTCCTATGAAGAAATGGTGCGCGAGGCCGACCGCATTGCCTCCGAGCACGTCCAGGTGATGACCCGCGACCCGGACTACTTCCTCCAGCACATGACCAACTACGGCGCGCTGTTCCTCGGGGCTCGCACCAACGTGTCCTACGGCGACAAGGTCATCGGCACCAACCATACCCTGCCTACCAGCCGGGCTGCCCGTTACACCGGCGGCCTGTGGGTCGGCAAGTTCATCAAGACCTGCACCTACCAGCGCGTGCTTACCGACGAGGCTTCGGCCCTGGTGGGCGAGTACTGCTCGCGCCTGTGCGCCCTGGAAGGCTTCGCCGGACACAAGGAACAGGCCGATATCCGCGTGCGCCGCTACGGCAAGACGCCGGCCTGAGCCCGAGCGCCGGATGCTTTCAGTGAGAGCATCCGGCCAACCCGCTGAATCCCAACCCCTCACCGCTGGAGTCAGAGCGATGAAACCCGTCGTCAGCCTTCGTGAAAGCTACCCGCACTTCCTTTCCATCCCCACCCGCTGGATGGACAACGACGTCTATGGCCATGTCAACAACGTCAATTACTACAGCTACTTCGACACCGTGGTGAACGAGTATCTGATACGCAAGGGCGTACTGGATTTCATCGCGGGCGAGGTCATTGGCCTGGTGGTGGAAACCCAGTGCAACTACTTCCAGTCCATTGCCTTCCCGGATGTGGTGGAGGCCGGCCTGCGGGTGACCCGGCTGGGCACTTCCAGCGTGCGCTACGAGATCGGGCTGTTCCGCGAGGGCGAGCGCGAGGCGGCGGCGCAGGGGCATTTCGTCCACGTTTATGTCGGCCGCGAGTCACGTCGGCCGGTGAACTTGCCGGACGGTTTGCGGCGGGTATTGCACCAGCTGGTTTCCTGAACCATCAGGTGTGGCTCAATGGCCGGGATAAGCGGACATCATCCAGGTGATACCGGCGGCGTTGATTGCGGTGAAGACCAGTGCGATGAGGAACGCCGTGTCCGCCACGTGCAGCATCCGGCGTCCGCGGCGCATCCGGTGGGTGCGCAGGCTCCAGTAGGAGCTGAAGGCTGCGACGAGATAGAACAGCAGGTTCACCGCCACCAGGTCGTCGAAGATCAGGTTCTCCTGACGCAGGGTGATGACCACGCGGATGATGCCGATCACCGTCAGGCACACCCCGACCATGGTGGCGGAAACGGAGAAGATGTGTACGCAGACGTCGTCGTCCAGCGTCGGGGAAGTGGGTTTGTACATTGAGTCTGCATCCCTTGTGAGGTGGCACTTCGGACACGCTGGCCAGATCAGGTTATCGCCTGCTTAAGCGTGAAAGGGCTGCCCTGACGGACGGGGCATGGTAGAAGAGGTTCTCTTTTTCTCCACCAGCTGACCTCGCCATGATCGACTTCAACAACGTCACCGCCTTCCAGCAGCAGACCCGCGTGCTGGACGGCTTCTCCCTGCACATCGGCGAAGGCGAGAAGGTCGCCATCCTCGGCCCCAACGGCGCCGGCAAGAGCACACTGCTCAAGCTGATCAGCCGCGAGCTTTACCCGGTGGATCGCCCGGACAGCTCGCTGAACCTGTTCGGCCTGCAGAACGTCACCCTGTGGGACCTGCGCAGCCGCATCGGCTTCGTCTCCCAGGACCTGCAGGAGGACTACACGCCGTTCACCCAGGCGCTGGATGTGGTGATCTCCGGTTTCTTCGGTGCCATCGGCAGCCATGGCCACCTGCAACCCACGCCAGAACAGGTCGAAAAGTCCCGCGAGATGCTCGCCGCCGTGGAGATGGGCGACTATGCCGAACGCATGTTCCAGCGCCTCTCCACCGGCCAGAAGCGCCGCCTGCTGCTGGCCCGCGCACTGATCCACGAGCCCCGCGCACTGATCCTCGACGAGCCGGCCAACGGCCTGGACATGGGCGCCAGCCTGCAGATGCTCACGCTGCTGCGGCGCTTCTGCGGGCCTGAGCACGCGATGATCATCACCACCCACCATCTGGACGAGATCATCCCGGAGATCGAGCGCGTGGTGCTGATCGCCAATGGCAAGGTAGTGGCCGACGGGCCAAAGGCAGAGATTCTCACCAGCGAGCACCTGTCGGCCCTGTATCAGGCACCGCTGAAGGTGACTGAACAGGACGGTTGGTATCGCTGCTGGCATGCCTGACCGAGCGCAGGGGCTTCGCCCGATGGCGAAGCCCCGCTGCATCGTTGCGTGGCTCAGGCTCCGCCACGGAAGCAGGAAAGGCCCCACGCGGTGAGTTTGAACGGCAGGTGATAGTGCTGGTGCGCATCGCCGATGCCGAAGCGGTAGATCAGCTCGTCGAGAAAGGGCGTGTCGGGCAGCGCAGCTCCGGCTGCCCGGTAGAAATCGGCGACTTGCAGGCGCACCTCGTAGACCCCGCTGCCAAACTGCTCGGCGAGCGCCTCCAGTCCCGGCAACAGCCCGCGCTCATCGATGCGGCCGTGCAGGATGACGTTGCCATCGTACCGCCTGACGCTCAGTTCCAACCCCTGCGCGACCCGCCCGCTGGCGATGTCGACGACATGGATGGACAGGCCGCCATTCATTCCCAGAACCCCGCATGAGCCGCCGCGGCTTCGTCCTCCAGCATTGGACCGTGCACGTCGATCACACGCTGGCCACGGGCAAAGACTTCCCGGCAGGGCAGGGAGAAGGTCGGGTTCTCCGGATGCGCGCCGGTCAGGCCGAGCAGCGAGTGCTCGGAGAGCGCGTAGACCACCCGACCGATGCCGGTCCAGTAGATCGCCCCGGAGCACATGCAGCAGGGTTCGGCGCTGGTGTAGAGCGTGCAGTTGGCCAGTTCCTCCGGGCTCAGCTGACGCGCGGCAAGGGCGGCGGCCACCAGTTCGGCGTGCTGGGTCGGGTCGCCTTCGGGCGGCATCGAGTTGTTGCCGGCGCTGGCGATCACCCGGCCCTGGGCGTCGGCCACCAGTGCGGCAAAGGGATGGCGCCCGCGTTCACGGGACTCCTCGGAAAGGCGGATCGACTGGCGCAGCAGGTCGAGGTCGAGATCCGACAGGCCGGCAGGAGTGAGCTTGCTGAAGTGAGTCATGGAAGTTCCTTGGGCAGTGAAGTGGTGCGTGCGCCCGGAGGCGCACGCCGGATGGATCACTCGGTGGCGCTGGCCTGTCCGGCGGGTTCGGCGGTAGCGCTCTTGTCGTTGTTGAGCAGCAGGTTGAGCAGGATGGCGGTGATCGCGCCGAGGAAGATGCCGCTCTCCAACACCAGCTTGAGCGGGCCGCTGGCATGTTCGAAGAGGGCGGGGAAGGACATCGGCAGCACACCCACGCTGACCGAGACCGCGACGATGATGCCGTTGCGGGTGCCTTCGAAGCGTACGCGGGAGAGCTCCTGGATGCCGGCCACGGTGGTCATGCCGAACATCACGATGGCGCAGCCGCCGAGCACTGGCGTGGGGACTGCTGCGATCAGTGCGCCGAGCTTGGGGAACAGCCCCATCAGCACCATGATTGCGCCGGCGGCGGCGACCACGAAGCGGCTCTTCACGTTGGAAAGGGCGATCAGCCCGGTGTTCTGGGTGAACGCGTTGTAGGGGAAACTGTTGAAAATGCCGCCGAGCAGGGTCGACAGGCCGTCGGCGCGGAAGGCGTTGCCCAGGGTGCGCTGGTCGGTCGGCTTGCCCACCAGCTTGCCGATGGCCAGGCAGTTGCCGGTGGTCTCGGCCATGATCACCAGCATCGCCAGGACCATGATCAGGATCGGTGTGAGGGAGAACTGCGGGACACCGAAGGCCATTGGCGGGCTCAGCTCGAACCAGGCCGCTTCGCCCACCTGGTCGAAATGGGTCATGCCGAAGGCGGCGGCGAGCAGGCTGCCGGCGACCAGCCCGATCAGCACGCTCAGATTGCCGATGAACCCTGAGAAACGTGCATAGATCACCAGGGTGATCGCCACCGTGGCCATCCCCAGCAGCAGGTTGGCCGGTTTGCCGAAGTCCTCCGATCCCGGATTGCCGCCGCCCAGCCAGATGGCGGCGGCAGGCATCAGCGAGATGCCGATGATGGTGATCAGGCTGCCGATGACCACCGGCGGAAAGAACCGCAGCATGCGGCTGAACACCGGCGCGATGGCGATGGTGATGGCGCCGGCGGCGATCACCGCACCGAACACTTCCTGCAGGCCGAACTGCTTGCCGATCATGATCATCGGTGCCAGGGCGATGAAGGAGCAGCCCTGGATCAACGGCAGGCGGGCGCCGAAGCGCCAGAAACCGAGGGTCTGGATCAGGGTGGCGATGCCGGAGGTGAGCAGGTTGGCGTTGATCAGCGTGACGATCTGCGCCTGGGTCAGGCCCAGGGCGCTGCCGAGGATGAGCGGCACGGCGACGGCGCCGGCGTACATCACCAGGACGTGCTGCAGGCCGAAGGTGAAGAGCTGCCGCAGGGGCAGGATCTCGTCGACCGGGTGAACGCGGGTAAGGCTCATGTCATGAATCTCCTGAAGGTGCGGCTCTTGTTGTTATTACGGGCGCCCGGAGTGACACGCAGCACAGTGGTCGGGGGCAGCTGCTGCCGATGTCGGGGGAGATAGTCCTGCGAAATAAGCGATGGAACAAATGAATAACCATCGCTAGCATCGATGGATCGAAGGAGGAAGGAATCGGCCATGCGCTTTTCGCTGGAGCAGTTGCAGGTGTTCGTCACGGCGGTCCAGGCCGGGTCCTTTTCCGCCGCGGCGCGGCGTCTGGGGCGGACGCAGTCCACGGTCAGCGCGGCGATCGCCAACCTGGAGACGGACCTGGGCGTGGAACTGTTCGACCGCTCCAGCCGCATCCCGGCCCTCACCGCTGCCGGCCGCAAGCTGTTGCTGCAGGCAGAGGCGGTACTGGAGCGCTGCTATGCGCTGGAAGGCAGCGCCGACAGCCTGGCGGAACAGGTCGAGCCCTCGCTCACCCTGGCCATCGAGGTGCCCTACGGTTCACTGATTCCGGTGCTGCGCGAATTCGACGTTGCATTCCCCTTCGTCGACCTGCTGATCCGCCACCCCGTGCACGGTGATGTCAGCGAGCTGGTGCTCAAGGGGGAGGCGGACCTCGGCGTGGCGTTCTCCCAGCCGGAGTACCCACAGGAGCTGGCCTTCCAGCAACTGGGCAAACTGATCATGGCCCACGTCTGCCATGCGCAGTTCGCGCTGGCACAGCGCGAGCGGGTTGGCTTCGCGGACCTGCACGCGCACCGTCGCCTGGCCTTCGTCGCCCATGCCCACAAGCTGCCCAGCAGCGAATACCTTCGCGCCGCCCAGGTCTGGCAGGCGGAGAGCTACCTGGCACTGGTGGAAATGGTCCGCGCTGGTCTCGGCTGGGCAACCCTGCCTCGGCAATTGATCCAGCGCGAGCTGGCAGCGGGCGAACTGGTGGAATTGCAGCTGGAGGCTTATCCGCACACGGACTGGTTGGTGGGCGTCGACCTGCTCTGGCAACGCCGGCGCCAACCGGGCAAGGCCGAGCGTTGGCTGCGCGAGTGCCTGCAGCGCAGCAAGGTGTTCGAGCTGGATCGGCGCGGCGTGTCCACGACCTTGTGAAGGCGTCTGTGGCTAAGGCAGCCGATCGGTTGCGCCCGTCAGACTTTCAGCGGCCCCGCGCCTGACGCTGGGCGTGCATCGCGCGGATGCGTTCTTCCCACTGGGTACGTTCGAGCTCCGGCAGAGCGTTCCACCACTGGCTCACCGCGCGGTTGCTGTAGGGCTCCAGCCAATCGGACCAAGGTGCGACCTGCGCCTGCGGGAAACCGTTGTCGCGGCCGCGCAGGTAGTGGTCGAAGAAGCCCAGTACCAGCGCCGCTGGTGCCTCGATCAGAACGTCGGTGGGTGCGCTGCCAATGAGCTTGTCGCGCAGTGGGCGGCGCATGTACAGCGCATTGTCGGTGAGGCCCGCATGCAGGGCGTCGCGCAGTACCAGGCGATGGATGCGCGGGTTCTGCCCGGCGTGTTGCAGGCTCTCGTAGGAGAAGTCGTTGAAGCTGCGCGGCCGGGATGGCGGCGTGAGGCCGAGCATGCGGTAGAACAGCGACAGGTCCGAATGCAGCATCAGCAGCGGCACTGGCAGGTCCTTGTCGAAGGGCAGGAAGTCAAAGTCGCCACCGTCCAGATTCACCGCCGCCGCGCAGCGCTTGTCCACCAGGCAGACGGCGCCGCTGGTGGAGCCGCCGAAGGACATGCCCATCTCGCCGGTATGCGCGAAGTCGCTGGCGGCCACCAGGGCGGCCACATTCGGCGGCACTTCGCCGGCCTGTAGGCGGTCGTGGACGAACAGCCGGTCGGCCAGCCAGACCGGTGCGCTGAGGTGGATGGCGCGGTCGGCTGGCGGCGTGGTTTCGGTGGCGAAACGCAGTTGGCCGTCGAGGCGGCGGGCCAGGTCGTCCTCGCCGTAGCCTTGCAGCAGAAGCGGCGAGAAGCCGTGTTCGAAGGCGTAGCGCAGGTGTTCGTAGAGTGCCGGGTCAGTCGGTGCTACCTCGCCGTTGGGGAACTGTGTGGGAGACGCGTCACCGGTGTGCTGCACGGAATAGACCGCGTAACCGTTGCTCGCCAGCTCCTCCATGATCCGCCCGTTCATGCCGGCGAACGAGCCATAGCCATGGCTGTAGAACACCACCGGCAGGCGACCCAGGTCGGCGCGCAGCGGCGCGTTCTCAAAAGAGTTGGTCCGCAGATGACGCAAGTACGTGAGCAGGGGCGGGAAATGGAACAGCTCGCCGAAGCCGCGCGCGGTGCTGCGTGATTCAGCGGCGCTGAAGTAATTGCGTGGTTTGCTGTCCGCCACTGGCCGGGCCGGATACCAGACCCGCACCAGCAGGCGCCGGGCCTTGCCGGCAGGCGTGCCGAGCACGCCGGTACGGCTGGCGTCGACCAGCTCGAAGTCGCGTACGCCGACCTGATAGGGCCCGCCCGGCCTGGGCAGTGGCGAAACCGGGAAGCAGTACAGCGCGGCGACCGCCAGGCCCGTCAGCAGGCTGAAGAACAGCCCCGACCAGAGCGGGAGCCGCGCCGGGCGCTTGCGCCGCAGTAGCAGGGCCAGCACCAGCAGCAGGGCGACCACTGCGTCGACTCCCGCCTGCCAGCGGTCGTCCCATACGTCGTACAGCGCCGCGACCAGAGCGAGCAGGGCTGCGACCATTGCCAGGGCCCGCCGTCGCAGCCACCAGCCCAGCAACGCAACAGCGAGAAGGGCCAGCAGTGCAACGTCAGGGAGAGTCATGCAGTGGCGCCCTTGCGCGGCAGCACGGTCCAGGCGACGCCAAACAGCAGCAGCGCGGCGACCAGTACATACGGCGCGCGGCTATCCAACTGGTGCAGCAGGGTGCCCAGCAACGGGCCGCTGATCATGCCCAGCCCATGCACGGCCACCAGGCTGCCTGCAGCGGCGCCTTGCTCGTCTGCTTCCACGGCATTGGCGTTGAGCGCCGAGACGGCAGGGAAGACCCAGCCCATACCGGCGGCAGCGACGAAGCAGGAGGCATAGAGCATCCACGGCGCCATGGCGAAGCACACCGTGGCGAAGCCCAGCGCGGAGACAGTGCCGCCAACGCCGATCAGGCGCAGCGGCGCCCAGTTCAGCTTGCGTACCAGCATTTGCGCGCAGATCAGTGCCACGCCCACCGACGTGAGCGCGATACCGGCAACGCGGGCGGCGTCCGCCGGCGGCAGTTGCAGGCGGTCGAGGGCGAAGAAGCCGACGGTCATCTGCGCCACGGTCACGCAGACCATGGCGATGAAGCCGAGGGTCAGCGAGCGGCGCAGGCGCTTGTCGCTGATCGCCAGCGTCGGGCCCTTGCGTTCGCTGACGCGCTGGCTATCGGGCAGCCAGCGCCACAGAACGGCGAACGCCAGCAGCGGCAGCAGGCAGGTGAGCAGCAGCGGCAGAGCCAGACCGAGCATGGCCAGCAGACCGGCGAAGCTCGGGCCGACCACCATGCCTACGGCACTTGCGGCACCCAGCCCGGCCATGGCCGAAGCGCGCTTGTCCGCGCTCACATGGTCCGCGACCAGCGCCGCCGAGCAGGCCGGCACGGCCGCATAGAAACCGCCCGCCAACCCGCGCAGCGCGACGATGCCGATGAAGGCGGGCAGCGGTGACATCGAGGTATTCAGTGCCAGCGCCATGAAAGCGCAGAGCAGCGCGTAGGTCACCGCGAAGCCGGCCAGGCCGCTGAGCAGCACGCGGCGACGGCCGAGGCGGTCGCTGGCGATACCCCATACGCGCGCCATGAGCATCCACGCAATGCCGCCGACGGTGACCGTCATCCCCGCCTGCCAGGGCGCCAGGCCCAGGGTGCGCGCCACCGGGCCGATCAGCGCGACGAAGGACATCACCGCCACCGTGCAGACGAAGGTCTCGAACATCAGCGGACGCAGGTTGAGGGTGGGCGCCTGGGGCGGCATGGCGGTCATTTCAGCGTGGCTCCTTGGGACGACGGGGCATTCTCATCCATACAAAGACGATCAGCAGCAGCGGAACACCAAGGGAAATCCACGACAGCAGGTCGAAAACCCCATCGCCCAGCAGCGCCGAGAGCAGCCCGAAGGTGCTCAGCACGGCCAGCGCGACGGGCCAGCGGAAGATCATCCAGAGTCCGCGTCTCATGCCTTTACCTCCGTCGCCAGGCCGCCGGAATCCAGTTCCGCCAGGCGCTTCTCGATGGGCGTGCGACGCCGGCCGAGCCACAGGTACAGGCCGCTGGCGAGTATGACGATGCTGACGATATCCAGCAGTGCCCAGACGATCTTCAGCGGCATGCCGCCGTAATCGCCGAAGTGCAGTGGTTGGGATAGCAGCAGGGTCTTCACGTACAGCGGCATTTCGCGCATGTCGGTCAATTCGCCGGTTTCGGCATCCACCAGCGCGGGCTTGAGCAGGCGTTCGGTCAGCGGGGTGTTGCCACGCATGAATACCGCGTAATGGTGCTGGCTGCTGAACTGCGTGCCGGGGAAGCCGACGAAGCTGGGCTTCATGTCCGGCGCCGCCTGGCGGGCGGTTTCGATGGCCTTGTGCAGCGAGCCGAGCTGTTCCAGCGGCGGCAAGTCCTTGTAGGGCGCGGTCATCTCGGCCAACTGGCCGCCTTGCCAGAGCATGAGGATCGGCAGCGCCAGGGTGTTGATCACTCCAGTGACGCCCACCACCAGCACCCAGGCGAGAGTGACGATACCCAGCACGTTGTGCAGGTCCAGCCACTTCAGTCGAGAGCTGCGCTGCGAGCGCACGGTGGCGAAGTCCAGCTTGCGCATGAAGGGCGTGTAGACCACCACGCCGGACACCAGCGAGGCTACCAGCAGCAGACCCATGAAACCCAGGAACAGGTAGCCGGGCAGGCCCATGAACAGGTCGGTGTGCAGCTTGAGCATGATGTACATGAAGCCGCCCGGTGGTGGCAGCGGATCGAAGAACTCCCCGGTGCGCGCGTCGAACGGCTGGATGTGGCCATTCTCCGGCGGCGGCACCAGGGTCGGAGCGGTGAGGACCGCGCCCAGCGGATCGTCCTGCTCCCAGAACACGAAGCGCACCACTTCGCCGGGCCGCTTGGCCAGGGCGCGAGCCACCACGTCGTCGTAGTCGATCTTCGGCGACTGCTCGGTGAGCGGCTTGAGCTCCGGGTGCGGCTCGAAGTAGTGCTCGATCTCTTCGTGGAAGATCAGCGGCAGGCCCGTGAGGCAGAGCATCAGCAGGAACACCGTGGAGATCAGGCTGGTCCACTTGTGCACCAGGTACCAGGTGCGGAGGGCTTTGGCGGTCATCGTCAGGCTCTTTCTTCGTTAGAAGTCCACGCTCGCGGACAACTGCAGGGTGCGTCCCTCGCCCAGGTACAGGTACCCGGCGGTGGAAGTGCCCCAGTAGTCCTTGTCGAACACGTTATCCAGGTTGGCGCGCAACACCACCGGCTTGCCGAGAGTGTCGAAGCGGTAACGCGCGCCCAGGTCCAGGCGCCACCAGTCGGGGATGCTCAGGCTGTTGGCCTGGTCCACGTACTGCTCGTCGGTGTAGATCGTGCGGGCGGTGACGGTCAGGCCGGGCACCTGGGTGATGTCGTACTCGCCGCCGAGGTTCAGCTGCTTGCGCGGCACGCCGATGCCATCGTTGCCGTCGTACTGGCCGTCCTGGGTCTTGGTCAGCTTGGCCTGGGTATAGGACGCGCCGCCGAGCAGGCGCACGCCTTCGGTTACCTCGCCGAACAGGCTCAGTTCAAGGCCACGGTTGCGCTGTTCTCCACCTCTGGTGAAGCGGCCGTTGTCGTTGACGCTGTTCGGGCGCTTGATCTCGAACGCGGCCAGGGTCGCGCCGAAGCCGTCCCACTCGCCCTTGATGCCGACTTCCTTCTGTTTGGAGACATAGGGCGAGAGCATTTCGCCGGCGTTGATGCTGCCGATGGGGGCGGTTTCGCCCGGGCTCAGGCCCTCGATGTAGTTGGCATAGAGCGAAATGTTTTCCCACGGCTTGACCACGATGCCGCCCATCGGTGTGGTCTCTTCCTCGTCGTAGCCGTTGCCCACCGGGGTGCCAACGTTCATCTCGAAGTTCTGCGATTCCACGCGCTGCTTGCGCGCTCCGAGGGTCAGTTCGACGCGGCCGTCGAGGATCGACAAGGTGTCGGCCAGCGCGTAGCTGGTGAGGGTCTGGGCCGTGTACTTCTGCACATTCTTCGGATAGCCGTCCGTGCTCGGCGTGCCTTCGTAGACCGGGTTGTAGATATTCGACGCACGCGACGGGAAGGCGGTGTAGAGGAAGAAGATGTCCGAGTTCTGCACCACGCGGGTCGCGCCGAAGTTCAGCCGGTGCTCCACCGGTCCGGTGTTGAAGGTGCTGCGCAGGCCCGCCTCGGCAGAGTGCGAGCCAACGTCGTAGACCTGCCAGGCCGGGCTGGAAACGAAGTCGCCGTCGTTGCCCATGAGCACCGGGTTGCCGGCCAGCGCATCCATCTCGCTGCGCCGGTCGCCATAGCCGGCGTAGCCGGTCAGCCAGTCAGTGAGGTCGTATTCGCCGCGCACCACCAGGGTCCGGTCGATCATTTCGGAATCGCCGTAGCCGGGGTAGTTCAGATCGTTGTCCGGGGCGTGGGGAATCTTCGTCACACCGGGGCCGACGGAGAACTGGCGGACCACGTTGGTGATGTCCTCGCGCTGCCAGATGTAATCGGCGGACAGGCGCAGGCGCTCGCCGGCGTAGTCCAGGCCAAGGGAGCCCAGGCCGTCTTCCAGTTCCTGTTTGTCGATGGTGGTGTCGCCATTGCGGTACACGCCGTTGAAGCGCACGCCGAATTCCTTGCTCTCACCGAAGCGACGGCCGACGTCGATATGGGTTCCGAACACCGAATCCGACAGGTAGTCCATGGTCACACGAGTCAGCGGTTCGTCGCCGGCGCGCTTGGTCACCAGATTCACCGCGCCACCGACGTTGCCGCTGGGAGGCATGCCGTTGAGCATGGTGCTCGGGCCCTTGACCACCTCCACGCGTTCGGCCATTTCCACCGGGACGCGGAAGAATGGCGCCAGGCCGTACATGCCGTTGAGCGCGACGTCCGCGCTGACCACCGGGAAGCCGCGCAGGGAGAAGTCCTCGTTGAGGTTGGTGCGCGCACTACCGATCTGCGCCGATGGCTCGTTGCTCAGTACATCGGCGACGCTGCGCGCTTGCTGGTCCTGGATAGTCTTCTCGGTGTAGCTGGTGATGCTGAAGGGCGCATCCATCAGATCAGTGTTGCCCAGCAGACCGAGGCGTCCACCGCGCGCCACCTGGCCGCCGGCGTACTCGGCGGGCAGGTCTTCAGGGCCGGCCGCCTGGCCGGTGATCAGCGAAGGCTGCATCTGCAGGGCATCGGGGCTGGGCGAACGGATCAGAGTGAAAGTGCCGTCGCCGCGCTGCTCCAGCTCCAGGCCGCTGCCTTGCAGCAGCCGCTCCAGGGCGCTTCGGGTCGAGTAGTCGCCGCTCAGGCCAGGGCTCTGCAGGCCATCGGTCAGCGTCGGGTCGAAGGACAGGTGCACGCCGGTCTCGGCGGCAAACGATGCCAGGGCGCGACCCAAGGGGCCGGGGGCGATGCTGTAGCTGCGCACTTCGCTGGCAGCCGGCGCGGCCGTCACTGGCGTCGCCACGGCAACCGCCAGGGAGAAGAGGGCGGTGCGTACCGCCAGGGAAAGCGAAGAGGGTTGCGCGTGTCGATTGCTGGACATGGACGGGGTACCTTCGGGCCTCTGCGGGCTTCGTGTCGGGAGATGTTCCCCTGTTGCCAGCTGAAGTGAGAAAAAGTCTCACTTCTTTTTGAAAATATTTTGCATCAACGCCCGGCGCTTGTCTTCAGGCGGCTGAAAGGGTGATCCAGAAGTCCGTCATCCGGCGGATCCGCAAGGGGTAGGTGGACTGGAGCATCGCCAGCGCAAGGTTGCTGTCCAGCAGGGGAAAAGCCCCGGATACCGCCAGATCTGCCACGGCGGGGGCGCAACGCAGCAGGCCATGGCGGTAGCGACTCAGCTCGCCCAGCAATGTCTGCAGGGGCATGCGGTCGGCCATCAGCATGCCGTGGGTCCAGGCATCCGGGCTGGGGGATGGTACGGCGGCGTTGATACTTCCTGCCGACAGCAGTACTGACTCCCCGGCGCCCAGCCATTGGCTGAGGCCCTGCAGCGGCGCCACTTCGACGCGACCGTGAACGACGGAGACGCTGGTTGAGGTGTCGCCCTGACGCACGTTGAAGCGCGCCTCGCGGGTATGCACCCGGCCTTCGCGGGTTGTGACCAGAAATGGCCGGCTGTCCGCACGCGCATCGAGGAATATCTCCCCGCGCAGCAGACGCACCAGGCGCTGTGCCGGGGTGAAGGCGATGTCCACCGCGCTGTCGGTGTTGAGCGTCAGCAGGCTGCCATCGGGTAGCGGCAACTTGCGCTGCTCGCCGATCCCGGTGTGCTGGTCGGCGCTCCAGTCCTGCCAGGGCTGGGTCCGCCAGGCGGCCAGGCCGACCGGAGCGACGGCCAACAGCACCGCCAGTTGCTTGAGGGCGCGCCGGCGATCCAGCGTGCGTTCGCGGCCCAGTGTCGGCATCGCCAGCGCCGGAGGCAGGCTGCCAAGGTGGCCAAGCAGACGTTCGGCACGATCCCAGGCTCGCGCGTGTTGCGGGCTCTGGCGTTGCCAGTCGACGCAGGCGCGGCGGTTTTCCTCGCTGGCATCCTGCTGCAGGCGTACCAGCCAGTCCGCCGCCTCGTCGAGGATACGCGCGGCGATAGGCTCGGCGGTGCTCATTCCATCAGCTCCAGGCAATGGCGAAAGGCCTGCTGCATATAGCGCTTCACCGACCCCAGGGATACGCCAAGGCGCTCGGCGATGGCCTCGTACTTCAGCCCCTCGACCTGCGCCAGCAGGAAGGCCTGGCGAACAGGCTCGGGTAGGCGGGCGAGGAGGGCATCCACCTCGTGCAGGGTTTCCAGCACGAGGTAACGCTGCTCCGGCGAGGGCGCCAGCTCTTCGGGCAGATTGGCGAGCGCTTCGAGGTAGGCGCGTTCCAGCGACTGGCGCTGGAACCAATTGATCATCAGCCCCTTGGCCACCGTGGTGAGGTACGCGCGCGGCTCGCGGGCATCCAGCACCCGGCGTGAGCCGAGCAGGCGCGTGAAGGTGTCCTGGGCCAGGTCGGCGGCCTGTTCATGGCAGCCCAGGCGACGACGCAGCCAGCCTTGCAGCCAGCCGTGATGGTGCTGATAGAGCTCACTGACGGCGGCGTGGAGAGGAGTGTCGACCGAGGACATGGCAGAACTTTTATCATTTGAGAATGCTTCTCATGATAGTGGCTGCCGAGGGCGGCTCACAAGCCCCGCTCAGGTTGAATACCGGAATTGGCGTCCAGTTGTCGAAGCGAGGCAGAACTCAAGCGGGGTTTCGAGAGCAAAGAAATCTCCGAACTGCCCTCTGAAAAATGAGCAGTACGATTTTTCTTGCGACAACTTGTCGTCCTGGGGATTTGAAAATCTACTTATATGAAGGGATTTCTGAATTGACTTTGTAGGGCCTTTCCTAAATTTGATTGCGCTCTGTAAGTGGGGTTGAATTAGAGAATCATTGTGGCAGCCTTGCAGAGTTTCCAGATTGAAATAACCCCCTAAACGTTCTCGGGGAAGTCTGATTCCATGATGATTTAGTTGAATGTTGGGGTCGATAAATAAGTCTGTTTCCCTGATTCGTTTGAGTGTCCGTTTCGTCGCGTATATCGACCGCATTTCAGATGCCGGTCGCGGTGCGTGCTTGCATTGGCAAAAGGATTTTAAGGCAGGTAATCATGGCATCCGATAGTTTTCAGAATGAAGTTCCAAAGGCTCGCGTCAATATAAAGCTCGATCTGCATACAGGCGGCGCACAAAAGAAAGTCGAATTGCCGCTGAAGTTGCTGATGCTGGGTGACTACAGTAACGGTCGGGAGCACCGTCCGCTGTCGGAGCGCAGCAAGGTCGATATCAACAAGAACAACTTCAACAGTGTGCTGGGCGAGTTCCATCCCAATGTGAAACTGGCGGTTCCCAATACACTGGCCGGCGATGGTTCCGATACCAGCGTCGAACTCACTTTCCGCCACATGAAGGACTTCGAGCCGGAGCAGGTGGCCCGCCAGTTGCCCGAACTGCGTGCTCTGCTGGCGATGCGCAACCTGCTGCGCGACCTCAAGTCGAACCTCCTGGACAACGTCACTTTCCGTCGCGAGCTCGAGCGAATCCTCAAGGATGACGCCCTGAGCAACGAACTGCGCGCCGAACTGGCCGCGCTGGCTCCGCACGACGACGCAAAACAATAAGGAGAGTGACATGTCCGTAGAAACCAGCACCGCATCCGCCGCTGGCAGCACCGTCCTGACCCGTGATGGGCAGGGTGTCTATGCCACGCTGTTCGACAAGATCAACCTCAGCCCGGTGTCTTCCCTGACCGATATCGAGGTCTTCCAGAATACCGATGCGCTTTCCGATGTATCCGCCGACGAGCGCGTCACCGCAGCGGTCAGTGTCTTCCTCGACCTGCTCAAGCGCTCTTCGCAGAAGGTCGAACGCCTCGACAAGACCCTGCTGGATGAGCACATTGCCCAATTGGACGGGCAGATCAGCCGCCAGTTGGATGCGATCATGCATCACCCGGACTTCCAGCGTGTCGAGTCCACCTGGCGCGGTGTGAAGTCGCTGATCGACCAGACCGATTTCCGTCGCAACGTGCGCATCGAGTTGCTGGATATCAGCAAGGACCATCTGGTGCAGGATTTCGAGGACGCCCCCGAGATCGCTCAGAGCGGTCTGTACGTCCACGCTTATACCCAGGAGTACGACACCCCCGGCGGCGAACCGATCGCGGCGGCAATCTCCAACTACGAGTTCGATCGGGGTCCGCAGGATATCGCGCTGCTGCGCAGCATTTCCAAGGTGGCGGCGGCGGCGCACATGCCGTTCATTGGCGCTGTCGGGCCGGCCTTCTTCGGCAAGGACACCATGGAGGAAGTGGCAGCAATCAAGGACATCGGCAACTACTTCGATCGCGCCGAGTACCTGAAATGGAAGTCGTTCCGCGATTCCGATGATGCCCGTTACATCGGCCTGACCATGCCGCGAGTACTTGGGCGTCTGCCCTATGGGCCGGATACCGTGCCGGTGCGCAGCTTCAACTACATCGAAAGCGTAAAGGGCCCGGACCACGACAAATACCTCTGGACCAATGCGTCCTTCGCCTTCGCCGCCAATATGGTGAAGAGCTTCATCAACAACGGCTGGTGCGTGCAGATTCGCGGTCCACAGGCGGGCGGGGCAGTCACCGACCTGCCGATCCACCTCTATGACCTGGGCACCGGCAACCAGGTGAAGATTCCCTCGGAAGTGATGATTCCGGAGACCCGTGAATTCGAGTTCGCCAACCTCGGTTTCATTCCGCTTTCGTACTACAAGAACCGTGACTACGCCTGTTTCTTCTCCGCCAACAGCGCACAGAAACCGGCGTTGTACGAGACCGCCGATGCCACCGCGAACAGCCGCATCAACGCACGCCTGCCGTACATCTTCCTGCTCTCGCGCATCGCTCACTACCTGAAGCTGATCCAGCGCGAAAACATCGGCACCACCAAGGATCGTCGCGTCCTGGAGTTGGAGCTGAACAACTGGATCCGTGGGCTTGTCACCGAGATGACCGACCCCAGCGACGACCTGCAGGCATCGCACCCGCTGCGCGATGCCAAGGTGACAGTGGAAGACATCGAGGACAACCCCGGTTTCTTCCGTGTGAAGCTCTATGCCATCCCGCATTTCCAGGTGGAAGGCATGGACGTCAACCTGTCGCTGGTCTCGCAGATGCCCAAGGCAAAAGCCTAAGCGTCGTCACGGAAGACATTCATGAAGATCGACCGCCCCTTATGGGCTGCGGGGGCCTTGCTGTCCCCGCAGCAATTCCAGCAACAGGCACGCTGGGAGGCCTGGACCAACGAATGTGTGGCCCGCATGTCGTGGGTCCACCCCTGGGGGGTGCAGGCTGTAGTGTTCGACTATGACGCGCTGCGGCTGGGCAGGCTCAAGGCTGCCCGGCTGCGGGTGCGGCTCCCGGACGGGACCCTGATCGACAGCGACATGGCCGACCGCCTGCCGCCCGCGCTGGATCTTGCCCGTCTCCCCGAGCAGGAAATGGTCGCCACCTTGCTGCTGGCGTTGCCGCTGGAGCATGCCAATGGCGGTAATTGCCAGATCGGGGAGGGCAAGCCAGCCCAGCTGATTCGCTATCGCCAGGACTGGCGGCGCGTGCAGGATCACTACGGCGACGAGTCCGAGTCCATGGCCGCGCTGGAGCACATCCTGTCGTTACGCCTGGGCAGCGACGAAAACGCCGAGTACCTGACCTGTCCGGTGGCCCGGGTGCAGCGAGACGGGCAGGGGACCTGGACGCTGGACCCTTCGTTCGTTCCGCCTCTGCTCAGCTTCGATGGGCATCTGCCGTTGCTGGAACAGCTGGACAACCTTATGACCCAGCTGGCCGCCAAGCGCAGTCGCCTGATGGGCATGCGTCGCGAGAGCAATCAGCGCATGGCCGACTTCGCCGTGGCGGATGTCTCGCTGTTCTGGCTGCTAAACGCATTGAACAGCTACCAGCCGGTTCTGGCGGACCTCCTTGCGCATCCGGGGCGGCATCCGGAGCTGGTCTACCTGGAACTGATCAAGCTTGCGGGGAGCTTGCTCACCTTCTCGCTTGAGCATGACATCAGCGCCATTCCCGCCTACCGGCATGAACAGCTGGAAGCGGTGTTCCCGCCGCTTTTCAGGCTGATCTCCACGCTGTTGGAAGCCAGCCTGCCGTCGCGCGTCATCGCTCTCGACCTCGAGAGGCCCACCGCGAACCGCTGGCAAGTGGCCTTGCACGACGGACGCCTGCGTGAAGCCGACGGCGCTGACTTCTACC
Source organism: Pseudomonas sp. PDM22 (assembly GCF_014851965.1). Lineage (NCBI taxonomy): Bacteria > Pseudomonadati > Pseudomonadota > Gammaproteobacteria > Pseudomonadales > Pseudomonadaceae > Pseudomonas > Pseudomonas sp. PDM22. The sequence continues at coordinate 411,009 of NZ_JACVAR010000005.1, read as the reverse complement.
TGTCGGTGCGTTCCAGTGTGCCGGCGGCGCAAATCCAGAGCCAGTTCCCCAGGCTGTGCAAAGTGGGGAGCCCCGATGAAGTCGATCACCTCGTCAACGTGGCGCTCGACGGCGTTCCGCTGCTGCCGCTGAGCCACGTCCCCGCCGCCATACCGGTTCGCCTGGGCAACCAGTACTTCGCCCTCGATCTGAACCATCCCATGGGGCGCGCCATGTTGTCCTCGGGCACCTGTGCACTCTATGTCCCCGGCACGCTCGGGGACGTCCAGCTTGATCTGTTCGCGGTGCTGCGCTCATGACGAAGGTGCTCGGGAAATCCAGCAGCGTTGATATCGATGCGCTTCTGCAGGACAGCTATCTGCTGGTCGTCGAACTGCAGCAGGGCGCCGTGGCGAAAGATGGCGAGGCCTTGTGGAAGCACTGCGCAGCGCGGATCGAAACCTGCCGCAACAGCCTCATCGAAGCCGGCATGAGCCAGCGCGCGATCAACCAGATCAGCTATGCGCAATGTGCGCTGCTCGATGAGATGGTGTTGCGCAAGGCCAGCGCCGAGACGCGTTCGGTCTGGAGCGCGAAGCCCCTGCAGGCGCACTTCTTCAACCGTCATCAGGCCGGCGAACAACTCTACGAAGACATGCGCGAAGCCCTCGCCGAGCCGGCGCCGGACCTGCGTGTTCTGACCTGCTATCAGCGTGTGCTGATGCTGGGCTTCCTGGGGCGCTACGAGCAGCAGGACGACCCGGAGCGCGAGCGCCTGCTGAACGCGCTGAATGAGCAAGTGAAACCCTTTGGTGCGGCTGGCAAAGTCCCGCTACTGGTCCGCGCGAGCGGTGGTAGCTGGCGTCGCTGGCTGGGCGAGTCCTGGCTCCACCTGACGGTGGCTGCTGTGCTGCTGGTGGGCTTGTGGCTGGTATTACAGCGCCTGCTGCTCGATACCGTCGCTACCCTGCTGCCGGGCCAGGTGTAGAAATGCCCATGCAGCTCAAATGGATGCGCGCGCTGTGGCTTTGGGCCGGGGTACTGGGGCTGGTCCTGACGCTGGCGATATTTCCCTGGTCGCCCTGGCAGCGCGTCATCTCGGCATCGCTTGTCCTTCTGCTGGTAGTACTCGGCTGGTTGTATGCCGGTCGTGTGGCCTCACGCCAGCGTCAGACCATGGTAATGGCCAAAGGGTGCGCGTTGCCCTCGGCAGAATTTCGTCAGCCAGTCGTCGTTGTCTGTGGCGATGGGTTGCATGCCTTGTTCGGCGATGCGCCGGCTGAGCAACTGGTCGTGCGGGTGGCGGAGCAAGGCTGTTACGTGCGGGTGCCGGCCCTCGAGCGCCTGTCATCCATCGTCGAGTATCTGCTGGCGAACCGACCGCACTGGGCGGGGCAGATCAGTGCCTTCTACATCGTCAATCCCGCTGAGCGACCGGACCAGGCCCTGCTGGCGGGGAGCATTCAGTCGTTTCGTCTTCAGGTCTCTCGCGTTCGCCGCAGTGGCGTGGCGCTGCCGATTCTGCTGGGAAGCTATCTGCAGGCGGCGCGCAGCGAGAGCTCGTGGTTCACCTGCGAGGTGGACCACGAAGGGCTGGCGGTTCTCGATGGTTCGGCCAGCGTGCCGTTGGATCACTGGCAACAGAGCTGTACAGATATCCCTTCGCGCGCGCAGCGTATGCGCCTGTGCGTCGAGGCCGAAAGCCTGGCGAGCTGGCTGGCGAATGCGGTACTGCCGCACCTGTCGTCCCGAGTGGCCAAGGTTTCTCCGTGTCTCCCGGTCGCCTGCGCCATGGCACTGGTTCCCGGCTCGTCGGCTGCGCCCCCCGGCAATTTGTGGTCGAGCTGGGTACATGAGCGGACTGCACTGGAGCCGTTGTCGGCCTCCGAAACCGGTAGCCGGGTAACCCAGCCATTCCCTGATCCCTTCCTGGCCTCGTTGCCTCGACAACCCGGCCTCACTCCAACCCGGCGGACCCTGCTGCGTGCAGTGTGGGTGTTCGTTCTCGCGGGCGTCGTCGCGTTGTGCAGTTCGGCTTGGCAGAACGTTCTCCTGCTTCGCCAGGTTATCGACGACCTGCGCCGCTACCAGACAATCCCCGAGCCTTCTACGTTGGATCAGCCCGAGCACGGCCTCCGGGAACGGGCGATGGCCGTCCTGCGCAAGGATGCTGCCCGGCTGGATCGCTATTACCGCGAAGGCGAACCCCTGTCTCTCGGACTTGGCCTGTACACGGCGGAGCGGATTCGCCCCCCGTTGCTGGCCGCCATCGCCGCCTACCGCGTGCCGATCGCCATCGTCCAGCCCGCGATGAAGATTCCCGACCCCGTCCGGCTCGACAGCCTCTCGCTGTTCGGCAGCGGTAGTGCCGAGCTCAAGCCGGGCTCGACCAAGGTGCTGGTCAACGCGTTGGTGGACATCAAGGCGCAGCCGGGCTGGCTGATCGTAATCGCCGGGCACACCGACTCCACCGGTGACGACGCGCGCAACCTGGCGCTGTCACGGAATCGCGCGGCTGCGGTCCGCGACTGGATGCAGAAGATGGGCGATCTGCCCGACAGCTGTTTCGCGGTGCAAGGCCATGGCGCCTCGCAACCCATCGCCAGCAATGACACACCGGCGGGCCGAGCGGCCAACCGCCGGGTCGATATCCGTCTGGTGCCGGAAACGGGAGCCTGTGCGCTCCCGGCACAGGCACCGGAAGGACAACCCCAGTCGCCTCGTTACCAGGCGACGCTTTCCAACCAGTAGAAGGAACTTCCCATGGCAATTCCCGTTTACCTGTGGCTGAAAGACGACGGCGGCGCGGACATCAAAGGTTCGGTCAACGTCCAGAGCCGCGAAGGCAGTGTCGAAGTCGTGGCCCAGGATCACAGCCTGTACATCCCCACCGACAACAACACCGGCAAGCTGACTGGCACCCGCATCCACACGCCCTTCAAGTTCACCAAGGAAATCGATGCCTCCAGCCCGTACTTCTACAAGGCGGTGAGCTCCGGCCAGACCCTCAAGAGCGCCGAGTTCAAGTGGTACCGCATCGATGACGCCGGCCAGGAGGTCGAGTACTTCAACACTCTCCTGGAGAACGTCAAGGTCGTGAAAGTCGCGCCGAAAATGCACGACATCAAGGACCCGTCCAAGGAGAAGCACAACCACCTCGAAGAGGTGGAACTGCGCTACGAGAAGATCACCTGGACCTACAAGGACGGCAACATCATCCACGCCGATGCCTGGAACGAACGCCAGACCGCCTGACGTCGTTCGCTCGGCCATCGGGCTAGCCCGATGGCCGTGATCAGGCTGGCCGCCGGGGCTCCGGCGGCCAGCCACCTTCCCGAGACATCACCAGTGATTCGTCACTGCCGACTTTTGGCAGCGGCACCGTCACGAGCAAGGAACGCATCATGGGACAGCAGCCCGCCCACCTGCTTCGCCGCCTCAACCCTTACTGCGCCCAGGCACTGAGCGCAGCCGCCTCCCTCTGCCAGACCCGTGCCCACCCGGTCATCAGCATCGAACACTGGCTGCTCAAGCTGCTGGAGCAGGGCGAGGGCGATCTGACGCTGATCGCGCGGCGCTATGAGTGGGACCTGGACGGCATCTGGCAAGGTTTGCTGAACCATCTCGACAGCCTGCCGCGGCAGGTGCGCGGCAAGCCGCAGCTGGCTGACAAGCTGCAGCAGTTGATCAAGAACGCGTGGCTGCGCGCCTCACTGAATGAGGACAACCAGAGCCTGCGTTCGATCCACCTGCTCGCAGCGTTGCTCGAAACGCCGGCATTGCTGGAATGCGAAGCAGCGTGGCCGCTGTTGAGCCTCAGCGAAGTGCAGCTGGAGCGCCTGGTGCCCTGGCTGGACGAGCAGTCGGAAGAGCGGCCGCAGCAGCAGCGCGAGGCAGCCCTGGCCGAAATCCCGCGTACAGAACTGGCGGCGCCGAAAGACAAGCAGGACGCACTGCTCGCCATCCTCGACAAGTTCACCCAGGACGTCACCGCCAAGGCGCGGGAAGGACGTATCGACCCCGTCTACGGTCGGGACAATGAAATTCGCCAGGTGATCGATATCCTCGGTCGCCGGCGCAAGAACAACCCGATACTGGTGGGTGAGCCCGGCGTGGGCAAGACTGCGCTGGTCGAGGGCCTGGCCTTGCGCATCGCTGAAGGCAACGTGCCGGACAGCCTCAAGCCGGTGAGCGTACGCACCCTCGATCTCGGTCTGCTGCAGGCCGGCGCTGGCGTGAAAGGCGAGTTCGAGCAGCGCCTGAAGAATGTCATCGACGCTGTCCAGCAATCGCCCACGCCGATCCTGCTGTTCATCGACGAGGCCCACACCCTGATCGGCGCCGGCAACCAGGCCGGCGGCGCCGATGCCGCCAACCTGCTCAAGCCGGCCCTGGCCCGTGGCGAACTGCGTACCATCGCCGCCACCACCTGGTCCGAGTACAAGCAGTACTTCGAGCGCGACGCTGCCTTGGAGCGCCGCTTCCAGATGGTCAAGGTGGACGAGCCCGACGATGCCGGCGCCTGCCTGATGCTGCGCGGCCTGAAGTCCCGCTACGCCAGCTACCACGGCGTGCATATCCAGGATGAGGCGGTGCAGGCCGCCGTCACCCTGTCGCGGCGATTCCTCACCGGGCGACAACTACCCGACAAGGCCGTCGACCTGCTCGATACCGCCAGCGCCCGCGTGCGCATGGGGCTGGACTGCGAGCCCCAGGTCCTGGTGCAGGTCAAGGCCGAGCGTGCGGCCCTGGAGCTGGAGCGCCAGGCGCTGCAGCAGGATGCGCAATTGGCCGGCACCTGCGCCGGCGAGCGCCTGGAAGCGATAGCGATCAGCGAAGCCGATCTCTCGCAGCGCCAGGATCGTCTCGAACGGCAGTACCGGCGCGAGTGCGAGCTGACCCGGCAACTGCTGCAGGCGCGCCAGGCCGAGTCGCCCAACCATGCCCATATCGAATCGCTCAAGGCTCAACTGGCCGACGCCCAACAGGAACATCCATTACTGACATTGGACGTTGAAGCCCGCAGCGTCGCCGAGGTCATCGCCGACTGGACCGGTGTCCCCCTGGGCAGCTTGCTCAAGGACGAACAGGCCGGGCTGCTCGACCTGGAGCGTCGCCTCGGCGAGCGGGTCATCGGCCAGGACGGCCCGCTAGCGGCGCTGGCCCAGCGCCTGCGTGCCGCCAAGACCGGCCTGACCAGCGAGAACGCCCCGCTGGGCGTGTTCCTGCTGGTGGGCACCAGTGGCGTGGGCAAGACCGAAACCGCACTGGCACTCGCCGACTGCCTGTTCGCCGGCGAGAAATCGCTGATCACCCTCAACCTCTCCGAGTACCAGGAAGCCCACACCGTCAGCCAGCTCAAGGGCTCGCCGCCGGGGTACGTCGGCTACGGCCAGGGCGGCGTGCTCACCGAAGCCGTGCGCCAACGTCCGTACAGCGTGGTGCTGCTCGACGAAGTGGAGAAGGCCCACCGCGACGTACTCAACCTGTTCTACCAAGTCTTCGACCGCGGCTTCATGCGTGATGGGGAAGGGCGCGAGATCGACTTCCGCAACACGGTCATCCTGATGACCTCCAACCTCGGCAGCGATTGGCTGCAAACACTGGTCGACGAACAGCCCGACGCACCCGATAGCGCCCTGCAGGAACTGCTGCGCCCGGCCCTGCGCGACCACTTCCAGCCCGCGCTGCTGGCGCGCTTCCAGACGTTGATCTACCGCCCGCTGGATGCAACCGCGCTAAAGCGCATCGTCGCCATCAAGCTCGCCCAGGTCGCGCGCCGGCTGCAGCGTCACTACGGCCTGGAGTGCCGTGTCGGTGAGGGGCTGGAGGACGCATTGGTGGCTGCCTGCCTGCTGCCCGACAGCGGCGCCCGCAACATCGACAGCCTGCTCAACCAGCAGATCCTTCCCGTCCTCAGCCAGCAGTTGCTGCAGCGTCAGGCCACCCACCAGTCGAGCCGCTGGGTGAGCCTTGGCTACAGCGAAGAGGAGGGCGTCGTTCTGACATTCAGCGACAGCAATGGGGCTCACCAGAAGGAGTTGAACCATGCTCAATGAGCTGCGTACGTTCTTCGATCATTCCCGTCACAGCCTCGGGGTCCAGGGCGTTGTCGCGCCACTCGACGTGCTGGCGTTCAGCGGCAGCGAAGGATTGAGCCAGACCTTCGCCTACCGCATCGAATTCACCAGCACCGATCGCGACCTCGACGCCGACACCTTCCTGCTCAAGGACGCCAGCTTCAGCCTGCGCGCGCCGCCCGAACAATTGGGCATTCCCGGTTACACGCCGCCGATTGCCGCACCGCTGCGCACCTTGCACGGCAGCATCACCTCGTTCAAACGACTCTCCGGCTCGCGTGACGAAGCCCACTACGAAGTGACGCTCGAACCGCGCCTGAAACTGCTGGACCGCGCCCGCCAGTACCGTCTCTACCAGAACCAGAGCGTGCCGGAAATCGTCGAGCAGGTGCTGCGCCGCAACGAGTTCGAAGGACAGGACTTCCTCTTCGACCTGACCCGCGAATACCCGCAGCGCGAACAGGCGATGCAGTACGGTGAGGACGATCTGGCTTTCATCCAGCGCCTCACCGCCGAGGTCGGCATCTGGTACCGCTTCAGCATGGACGCGCGGCTGAAAATCGATGTGTGCAAATTCTCGGACGACCAGCGGCACTACCTCCCCGCGCCACCGTTGCCCTTGCGTCCGCTGTCGTCGCTGGAGGCCACCGGGCAGGATGCCGTGTGGAACCTCCAGATCAGCCATGCAGTCGTGCAGCAGCAGGTCAGCAACCGCGCCTACTACTACCGCGACGCCGGCGCGCAACTGGACGCCAGCATCGACCAGCTAAAATCGCCGAAAACCACCTACGGCGAGGCCTACCACTACGGCGAACCACACCAGAAGCTGGGCGACGCCTATGCCCAGGACGAAGACCTGGAAAGCGAGAGCGGCTACTTCTACGCACGCCTCGCGCACGAGCGCTATCTCAACCAGCGCATCCGCCTGACCGGCGCCACCAGCAGCCCGGCCATCGCCCCCGGCCAGGTACTGAAACTCGACGGCGCGCCACAAGCCTTCGCCTCCGGCGCGGTGATCGTACGCCTGCACAGCAGCGCCGCCCGCGACCGCAGCTATGAAGTGCAGTTCGAAGCCATACCCTACGCCGAACACATCTGCTTCCGCCCGGACGTACCGGCCAAACCGGTGATCGCCGGCACCATCCCGGCCCGCGTCACCAGCCCGGAGCCGAACGACCTGTACGGCCACATCGACATGGAAGGCCGCTACAAGTGCCACTTCCTGTTCGACCGCGACACCTGGCCCGCGGGGCGTGAGTCAATGTGGTTGCGCCTGGCGCGGCCCTATGCCGGCGACACCTACGGCCTGCACCTGCCTTTGATACAAGGCACCGAAGTACGCGTTGCCTTCGAAAACGGTGACCCGGACCGGCCCTACATCGCCCACGCCATCCATGACTCACAGCACCCCGACCACGTCACGCTGAAGAACTACAAGCGCAACGTCCTGCGCACACCGGCCAACAACAAGCTGCGCATGGATGACTCGCGGGGCAAGGAGCACATCAAGCTCAGTACCGAGTACAGCGGCAAGAGCCAGCTCAACCTCGGGCACCTGGTGAATGCGCAGCGACAGCAGCGCGGCGAAGGTTTCGAACTGCGCACCGATGGCTGGGGCGCGATACGCGCCGGGCGCGGGCTCTTTGTTTCGACTGATGTGCAGCCTGGTGCTCAAGGGCAGGTGCTCGACATGAACGCGGCAATTGCGCAGCTGGAAAGTGCCTTGGCATTGGCCAGATCGCTGGCGCAGGACGCTGAAGTTGCGCAGGCCGTCCCTGGCGACTGCTCCGCTCCGGACCAACTCATGAAGGTCGTGGATAACCTGAAAGGCGCTGGGCTTCTTGTATCGGCTCCGGCAGGAATGGCCTGTACCACGCCGAAAAATCTGCAATTGACCGCCGGTGAGAACCTGATTGCGACAGCGGGTGAGAGTGCCGACTTCAGTGTTTTAAAACGCTTCAGCCTCGCCGCTGGCCAGACTATTGGCCTATTCGCCAGGAAGTTAGGGATGAAGTTGGTAGCCAATCAAGGGGCAATCACGATACAGGCGCAAAACGACAAGTTGCAGATACTGGCTCGACAAGGTCTGGAAATCGCCAGTACTGAAGATGAAATAAAAATTACCGCGCAAAAGAAAATAACCCTGAATGCGGGTGGCAGTTATCTGGTGCTGGAGGCCGGTGCTATTCGGCTGGGGACTTCAGACTTGGAAGTCAAGGCGAGAATTAATCGCATGCCAGGCGAAACCATGCCCCTGGAAATGCCTGATATGTCCGTATTGACCGATTCCAAAACCCTTGGTCAGGGCTTCAAGGCCCACTCTGGCTGAGCTGACGGGAGAAAGGCTATGAACTCGGTTTTGCTCCGAATGACGTTATGGATTTCGCTGATTGTTTCGTCAGTACCTGGCGTGGCAGCACCCGAGGCGACGGTGACGGCGCCCGTAGGGATCCAAACTCTGACACTTGCCGAAGCGCTTTCAGCTTATCACGAGTCTGGCGATATAGAAGCCTTTCAATGTGTTCATGTTCCTGCCGGAAAAAACAATATGGCGCTCAAGGGCGCAAAGCCAGTCGCTGTTGAATTTGATGAAAAAATCTATCTGAGGATTAATGGGAAACTGTTGGGTGTGGCGCGGAATGGCTCTGGAAAGAAATATTCAAGCTTTTCAAGCGGTACCACCAAAGTGGATGTCTTCATAAAGAAAACAATAAATCCGAGTGAGTATGGGGAGTCTTCTGACCGATTGATGCGGCTGACAGTGGTCCATGGTGGGAAGAAGTTCTCACTCAAGACCTTCGGCGCTGCTTGCGGAATATGACGGGCAACTTGACCTGGCGATGGAGAAGGAGTTTCTGAAATGACGGAGCAACGCTACACCGTAGTCGAAAGTGTTGGTAATGCTATCGAGAACGTTGATAAATACAGCGATCTGGCAAAGCACCACCCTTCTTCAGGCCAGGAGCCGAACAGGTCCTATCAGGAGATCGACGGCCAGTTGGAGGAGATCCGAAATACTCCTGATGGCCGCACATTGATAAAGAAAGACTTTGTGCTGTTGGTTAACGGAAGCAACCAGAGCATTCGCGTTCCGGCTCCTGTCGCGGGCTACGTTAAAACCAGTTCATCTTACGGCACGGTCAGGATCTTTGAAGGGCAGGGCGGCAAGCTGCTGGGACAGGTGCTGCACCTGAAACCGCCTTTTCTGGTATCCACCGGCGATACCGTCGCGTACGGGCAGCACATCGGGCTCCAGGATGGCACGGGTGCCAGCGGAACCCGGACCTACGCCATTCACGTGCACGCAGAACTGGAACAGGCTCAGTTCGAACGCTATATCGCCGACCTTACCGATGGGACATTGACCCCTGACGGAAGCGCTTCTGCGCCGGCTCCAGCCAAGGTCCACCCGTTGAATTGGAGTCATCCCTTCCGGGACAAGGAAAACCCGATCCTCCAATTGACCAAGCTCTCCAGGGCGGTCGCCGGTTTTTACCCTCTGGGCCGCAATGGGCTGTGGCACGGTGGCGTTCACTTCGACTCGGGCACGGCTGGCGTGCTGGACCAGTCGAGCGTGCATTGCCTCGCCGATGGCGAGGTGGTGGCGTACCGCATCGATTCGAAATATCCCACCAGCACCCACCGACTGGTACCCCTGCAAACCCATGAGGCGCCTTATGCGACAGGATTCGTGCTGGTTCGTCACCGGTTGCAGGCGCCTTCCGTAGAGGGTCTGCAGGACGCGCCGCCCAGCCTGACGTTCTACAGCCTCTACATGCACCTGCAGGACTGGACCACGTACCAGACTGACCCGCAACAGCCGCGCCCCGCCTTCTGGCGGCAGCGCTATCGGGTCAAGGCAGATGCCCTCGATCCGATCCGCAAAGGGTTGAATGTACGCAGTTCTCCCAATGCGAAATCTTCCATCGTGGCGGTGCTGGAGCCAGGCAGCGAGGTCCGTATCGCCAACAGCGGCAATTTCCGCCAGCTCAGAGCCATTCTCTCCGGGCCGCAGCAGGGAACTCTGCCCATGGGCAACCATGGTGGCCCTGGCTATGTGTGGTTCAAATCGCTCGATAGCACGCCAGCTCCTGACGTCTATGTCGTCAAGTCGAGCGTGGCAGACCCGTTGGACCTGGGCCTCAATATCCGCAAGGCCGCCAACAAGAAGAGCGAGGTTCTGGCAGTACTGCCCCGTGGCGCCGAAATCGAAATTGCGGGAACGCAAGGCTACTGCAAGCTCAAGGCAATCCATGAAGGCTCACCGGAGCCTGCCCTGATCGCGGCAGAAGGTGGCGAACTACCAGGCTATGTCTGGATTGGCGATCTGGAGGCGAGTGCGCCCCCCGGGCGCTACCGGGTTAAAGCCACGGCGAATGATCCGATGCGAACCGGCGCAAATGTGCTTTCCGAAGGCAAGGGCAGCAGCGCGGTGCTGTCCGTCCTGGCCAAAGGCTCGGAAGTCAGGATCAGCGGCGCCGGAAAGTACCGTAAGCTCCAGGCTCTGGTCTCCGGCCTGGCGGAACCGCCACTGGAGCCGGGAGAGGACGGGCAACTGCCGGGCTACATCGCGGAAGCCCAGCTTGAGAAATTCGCTGCCACCGAGCCTGAGGCACAGGATGGGGTCGTATTCCTCGAACAGCCTGTGCCCATCAAGGCCGGCGAACTCATCGGCCACCTCGGCCAATACCAGGACTTCGGCGAAGCCTTGCCGCAGAAGAAACTGCACCTGGAAGTCTTCAGTGCCGACAAGGTGCGGGAGTTCATCCAGCAAAGTCGGGACTGGGCGAAGCGCTTGCCGGCCAGCGGTAAAACCTGGCTGATGTTGGCCAAAGGCACACGCGTCATCCCCCATCAGGAAGGTTTCAACAAACAGAACCCACCGACGCCGGCCGCCCAAGGCGCTGAAAGCGCCGCCGATCTGCTGGTGCCGAAAAGCCTGCTCGATGGTCTGCGCCCGGAAAACCGGATCAGCCTGCCCGCCACAGCCACCGAAAAGGCCTGCAACTGGTATCGCCTGGACGGCCTGCTACACGATGCCAATCGCACCCTGCTCGACGGCTGGGTGCTTGAAGAGGTTGGCGTTACCCCGTGGAACAGCCCGTGGGAGTGGGTGGGCTATGACTTCATCGTCAACACCGAAACGCCGGAGCGCAACTGCGCAGCTTTGATGTGCGCCCTGGGCGAAGTCGAGGAAGATGACAGCGACACCCGGCTGAAGGCCGACCTGGCCGACAAGGGGCCGGTGCGCAACCGCCTGTTCGACTTGATTGACCCGGGCCGTGAGGCACCTCTCACCGCTGAAGCCATTCAGGCTGCCATCGCGCTACCCGGTTTGGCCCAATCCCTGGCGCAACTGATCATTCACTACGAAAGCGAATGGTACTGGCGCCCCGGCAAATGGGACGTGCTGGACAAACTGTATGGCGACACCTCCTCCACACCCAACGAGAATTGGCGGGAGGAAAAGCAACGGATTCAGAAGTTGAGTTGGTGGAGTGAAGTGGCGGATAAGTTGGGGCTGCCGATGCGGGGGGCGGTTTGGCATATCCAAGCAGTCGGGCTGACTGGTAAGTTTGGAGTTGGCTGTGTGGATATACTGATTAGACGCATAGGAGATGTCATTGCTAAAGGTGAAGGAGGTTATGAGTCATATAACACGGGGACCAAAGACGTCCTAGATGGAAAGGTGGGCTATTCATTTTATAGCCCAGCGAAAGGGACTGTAACTGAGAAGACTATAAACTCGATAATTGCCACGGATGAACTTTCCGGGAATAACCAAAACAGAATGTTTGCGACCGGTAAATATCAGACGGTAATCAGAACTCTAAGGTCTGCAAAAACGGCACTGGGCTTGTCAGGGGAAGAGAAGTACTCTGAAGAGTTGCAGGAGCGCGTTTTTGCCGAGTATTTGTTAGGTAAGGCCGGAGGTGGGGCGCTGGAGAGATTTGTCAGGTATGGAAAGGGTAGTGCTGATGATGCCCAGTTTGCAGCTTCAAAAGAATGGGCATCTATAGCTTCTCCGGCAGGAAGAGTTATATCGGATGGTCGGGTTTCAGATGGGAATCTTTCGTATTATGCAGGGAGTGCTAATAGTGCTAGCGCAGAGTCTACTAAGGCACTTCGTGAACTGTTGAGTGGGATTGAGTCCGGTAGAGGGGAATAGATTTATGATGCTGCGTAGAGTTCTGTGCCTTTGTGGTGCAATATTTTTAGTTCTTGCCAAATCGGCTAATGGCGGGGTACAGATAAATTATTCTGAAATTTATGGTGAGTGTATTTCAAAGTATGGCGCGACAAATAATATGTCTGTCATGTCTTGCTCGAGTTCTACAGGTAAAGCTGCGAGTGAGGAGATGGAGAGCGCTTTTGATGATCTTAAAATTAAATACCTTGATGACTCGCCAGAGGATGTAGGAAAGCTGGAAGCGGCGCAGAGAAGTTGGGCTTTATATAGAGATATGCAGTGTGAGCTGGCCGAGAAATATGTTGGATCTCCCATGCATGATGTGTGTCCAATGCGGATGGTGATAAGAAGGCTGGATGAGATTCGAGAGTTACTTGGGCAGTGAGGTTTTTCAGGGCCTGATTCTTGTGTGTGAATCATTCTCTTTGATAACAGTGTATGAGGTGGGTTGTTTGAACGCTGGTGTCCAATCTGGATTGTGTCTGCTATGAGAGAAGTCACAATAATTTCTTCAGTTCGTTTAAATGGCCTGGCCTGTTTGCGCGAATGGCTTGGGATTTTCAGTTGAGCCGCCCAGTTATGAAAGTGGCGTCTGCAGTCTTTGTTCTGTTGTTTTTGCTTCCTCCGCTGGTTTTCGGTGGTGCTGATGAGCGTGTGCACGTCGATGTTGCAGGGGGACTACGTGTAGTAATTGCAGGTGAGACCTTGGATGGCTGTTCTTTTTCTTATAGTCCCATTGATTTCTGTGATGAAAGGCATGGGCTTCTAATAAGAAAGATGATTCGCGAGCAGAAGCCTAATTTCTTTAATGGGCTCTTTCTTATATCCATTCCTGAAAGAGTGGAGTATGACCAGAAGTCGCTTGTTGTTGTAAATAAAGAAGCTGGAGAGGTTTACCCGCTGCCAATTGATTCGTACTCGGAGGCGAAGGGCGGGAATTCTCCGGGCAAGGGGCTTTTATTTAATGATCACGATAACAAAATTTGTATTGTTGGCGATATTCTTGTTTATAGAGTTATAAAGAGTGGGAGGTTTTGCTTTTTCTTCGATGGGAAGGGGTTTTCTGGGTATAGAACGGAGTATATGAGGTAGGTTTGTTTAAGATTTTCTATATTTGCACGCACCTAGTGCGTCGGCGATCGAATGGCTAATCGCAACTCTGGGAGGTAGAGTGAAAGCACGGCATGTCTTGGTTGCATTTGGAGCCGCTGCGTTGTCGGCGCTTAGCACAGTCCGCGCTGAAGATGGCCTTGTTAAGGATGGTCGCAGTGAGTGTTACAGCTTTCTAACAGAGTTAGTGCGTAGTAGCAACTTTCCATTCCTATATGTGGATAAGGGGAAGATCAATCTTCTGATCGATGATCGCCAAGGTGAGGTGGTTGTCGCTCAACTGGTCTTCGATACTGATGGCTCGGGTTCTGCTGGCTGGATAAAGTACGATGCCGGGACTCGCGAGTTATTCAACATTTCTGCTGTTCTGGAAGAACCCCATTCGTTGCATTACGAAAATAAGTATGCCGAGCAGTATGGTCGCTGTATTAATGATGGGAATTCTTGTCATGCTTCGAATTGATAATTACTGTATAAGTGTTTTTTTAGTGTGGCCGGCAAGCCGTTGGGGTGGGGTGTCTGCTCTTTTTGTCATGTCTGTTCTAAGTTTTAATTTATGGGCGTGCACTATCGAAGATGACAGCCTTGCTGTTTTGGATAACAAGGTGGTGTCTAAGGTTTTAAGTAGTAAAACGTTTCATCCTTTCAAGGAATTGGGGTGTCAGCTTGTCGGCAAGCAGATAGTGGGGTTTGAGCAGAAGCAGGTGTTTTTTATTACTACCAGTGATGCCTGTGGTTGGGGCGCTAATCTTGGGCCGATTTGGTTGGTTGTGGGAGGGCGCGAGAGGTACGATCTTGCCCTTTATTCTGGGGGGTATGGGGTTGATGTTTCTGGTAGCACTGGGTCAGTGTCCGTGTGGTCTGAGCTTGGAGGGCTAAGGTCTTATAAAAGCTATGTTCTAGTCCGGGATAAATATGTCGAAAATTAATTTTTATGCTGGTTCGCGGCTCCTGATTTTAAGCTTTGCTTTTTATTCGTCGATGATTTGTGCAGATTTACAAGCGCCGAGATTTGAAGATTATAAAGTGGATAATTTCTTCGAGGAGAATGGTCGAGATTTAAGTGGCTCAAACGTCGGGGGGGGAGGGGCGCGTGTCGCATTCACATAAATTCTTCAGTAGTGAGCCTAACTTTGCCGGTCACTATGTTGTAGTTACTAAAGGATGTGGGGGTAATGCAATATGCGGTGAGATTTTCGACGCGTTGAGCGGAAAGGTGGTTGCGGGATTTCCAAATGCCTATCAACTGAATGGCCCTGATGATGATTTTTATGATGCGGATTTTAAGAGTTGGAGTCGACTACTTATCATCTCTGGAGTGGCTGCTGATCCTGAGGTAGGGGTTGATGGAAAGCTTCTGTTGCCTTGCTATCGTACTCGCTACTACGAGTTCAGGGATGAAAGGCTGATTCTCATCAGGATTGATGAGGGGCGGTAGGTTTCAGGTTGTGCGGATTTTTGGCGGGTGTTTGGCTTGTGTAGTGTTTGAGATTTTAAATTCAATTTTTATTTTTCTGCCTTGGTAACTTTATTTTGAGGATATGTCATGAGAGGGATTATCCGTGTCGGCGACAAAACCACCAGCGGCGGGTCCGTTGTTTCGGGATCGACCGAGTGGATTCTCAATGGTCTGGGCATCGCTCGCCTGGGTGATCCGGTGAAGTGTTCTGCGCACGGGGAGACGGTGATTTCCGAGGGGAACCCCGATGTCTGCGACGTTGGCATCCCAGTGGCATTCAACGGGGACCGCTGTGCTTGCGGATGCGCCCTGATTACTTCGCTGCCGGATGTCACGGCGTTCTGAGCATGGCTGTCGATCTCGATTCGATCCCTGCGGCTGCGGTGCGCCCGAGTTCGCCGCGCTGGCTTCTCTGGCTAGGGCTGCTTCCTGTCCTGGTGTTTGCCGGGGTAGCGGCAGCCGTTGGGCTGGGCGGCGAGGGCTGGGCGCAACATCCGCAGCGCTTCTGGTGGACGGTGCTGGGCTGGCCGCTGTTGTTGTGGTGCGCGGTGCTCGGCTGTCGATGGCTGGTGTACGCGGGCCAACAACTGGTGGCCGATGGCTGGGACGAGCGCCGGGAGGCTTTCCGCGATGCCGAGACCAGACGTGGGCGCCGTTCGTTGTCCGTGCTGGCGGTCAATATGCAGACGGCGTTCCTGTCTTCGTCGCCAAGGGATCAGATCGAGTCTCTGCTTGGCCAGGAGTCGGCCCTGAAGATGCAGCCCGCGGGGGATATGGGCGGGGAAGCCCGCTGCTCCCGTTTGCCGTGCGGCCCTGAAGATACCCTCGTGGAGCAGATGACGGGGGCGTTGTCGCGGCTTTTGGCCGATATGGCTGCACCCCTGGCCCTGCTGCCAAAGGATGTTCCGTTGTCGGTTCGGCTGATGCTGGACAGTTCCCTGGACGAGGAGCAGCGCCAAACCGCCTGGGATCAGGCCTGGGCAGACTCCGGAATACGCCAGCCGGTGACCTGGGTCCATGTAGAGGACCTGGAGATCATCGATCAGTGGCTGGACGAGCAGTCTCCTCCCTTGCTGTTGGTCGTTGCGCTGCGCATCAGTCCCGAAGCTTTGGAAGGTTCGGCAGAGGCTGCGGTCGGGCTGCTTCTGCAGCGTTCGGGCGATGCTTCGCAGACGAAGCTGGCTGTCCTGCATCGCCCCGAGCGCTACGCCGCTCTGCGCAAGGACCCGGTCAGGCATGCGGTGGAGCGTGCTCTCTTGTGGGCAGCACTGTCGCCCTCGGCGGTGAATCAAGCGTGGCTGGCAGGGATCGATCCGCAACAGGCTGGAGTACCCGTCGCGGTTCTGGAGGATCTGGGCGCTCCCGCAAGGCCAGGAAAGGGGATTCATGACCTGACCTGGAGCCTGGGGGCTCCGGGGCAATTGGCTCCGTGGCTGGCCATTGCTACGGCTGTCGGTGCCGCGTGCGCTTCAGGTTCGCCGCAATTGCTTCTTTCCGATGGGGCGGCATTCGATGGCGCGTTGTGGTGCGCTGTCCTAAAGCCTGCCTCCGCTTCCGCCAGCGTGAACAAGATGGAGTCGTGATGCGGTCTGGACGTTTAGTGGTGTTCTGGATTCTGGCAGGCGTATTGATCCTGGCCTGTGCCGCCCTGGCTTTGCTGATCTGGCGAGAGCCTGGATTGCTGGGGGTTCAAGCCGGAAGTGAGCGGCAGCGGACCTGGCTGTGGTTCACCGGAACATTCGGTGGCCTCATGCTGACGGTGGGCGGTGCTTTTTGTTGGCTGGCCATACGGGCAGGTCGCTCTGCTTTCGATGAGCAGACGGCTGGAAAAACCGCTCCCAAGGGCAAGAGTCCAGAGGCTGGCAAGCGGGAGAGCACTGCCGCCCCCGTTATCAAGGAGCTGCGTAGCAGTTTTGGCTACTTCTGGCGCCGCAAGGTCCGCCTGCTGCTGGTCGTTGGTGAGCCGGAAGAAATCAAGGCCATCGCCCCGCCACTTGCTGGTCAGCAATGGCTCGAAGGCGAGGGCACTGTCTTGCTCTGGGGCGGTAGTCTGCAGGGCGCGGTGAATGAGCAACTGGTGCAGCGTTGGCGCAAGCTCTGCCCGCGGCGTCCGCTGGACGGCATCGTCTGGGCGCTGAACAAGGAACAGAGCGCCGAGCCTGAGCACATAGGCAATGCCGTGCGCCATCTGCGGAAGATGACTCACGCGCTGCGCTGGCAGGCTCCGGTGCATGTCTGGGAGGTACGCCGTAGCGAGTGGGACCAGGGTGAACGCCCGCGCGAGGCTGTCGGCTGCCAGTTGGTGCCGGGCCTGGGCCGCGAAGAACTGGCGGGCAGGCTGGAGCGCCTGGAGCAGCCGTTGCGTGAAAAAGGGCTGGCGCAGATGGGGCAGAACAGCGCCCACGACTTCCTGCTGCGCCTTGCCAGCGACCTTCGGAGCGAGGGCATTGCGCGTTGGAAGGAGGCGCTGGAACCACTGCTGCAAGCGAAGAACGTGACGGCCAGGGGGCTTTGGTTCAGCTTGCCGCTACGGGGAGCGAGCGGTGGCGTCGAGCATGGATGGCAAGTAGACCCGGCTTGGCGTGGAGTGCTCGCTGACCATTCGCTGGGTGGCAAACCGAGCGGCTGGACCTGGCGGCGTGGCCTGTACGCCGTCACCTTGGGCTGCTCCGCCCTCTGCCTATTGGCCCTGCTGGTCTCCTTCACCAGTAACCGCGCGCAGATCGCCACGGTGCAAAGCG
Organism: Pseudomonas sp. PDM22; assembly: GCF_014851965.1. NCBI lineage: Bacteria > Pseudomonadati > Pseudomonadota > Gammaproteobacteria > Pseudomonadales > Pseudomonadaceae > Pseudomonas > Pseudomonas sp. PDM22. Next base: position 393,450 of record NZ_JACVAR010000005.1, on the reverse strand, counting down.
CTCTGGCCACCATCGGCCAACCCGGCAACCCGGACGCCCAGCTTTCGGCACTCAATGAGCTGACTCGCGAAATCGCGCGGCTGGATTACCGGCGCGCGCATGGGGTGCCCTGGTATCAGCGCTTCGGCCTGAGCCAGAACGATGCGCTGCTGGAGTCGCTGTGGCCGCGCTATGCGCAGGCGAACAATCGGTTGATGCGCGATGTGGCCGCGCAAGCGCTGGAGGCGCAGCTGGCTGATCTGGCCGCTTTGCCGGCGGACAGCCCGGAGCGGTCAGCGCGTGCAGAAGGGGCGCACGCGCAGCTCAAGGCCTACCTGATGATGGCGCGGCCGGAGAAGGTCGATCCGGCTTTCCTGGCCAAGGTACTGGGTGAGGCGCTGGCCGATCGCCCCGGTGTGGCGCCAGGGCTGTGGCAGGGACTGTCTCCTGCTCTGTGGACTTTCTACGCGCAGCATCTGGCGGCACACCCGGAGTGGCGTATCGAGGCGAAGCCCGCGCTGGTCGGGCAGGCCCGGCAGGTGTTGTTGGGGCAGCTGGGGCGGCGTAATGGCGTGGCCAACCTGTACCAGCAGGTGATCGACCGGGCGAGCAACAACTACGCGGCGCTGACACTGACGGACATGGTCGGCGAAACCGACTCGGCAAGTCTGTTCGACACGCCCAACAGCGTGCCGGGGGTATTCACCCGCCAGGCCTGGGAAGGGCAGGTCAGCAAGGCGATCGACGAAATGGCGGAGACCCGCCGGGAGGAGATCGACTGGGTGCTGAGCGACCAGCAGAGCACTATCGACAGCGAGCTGAGTCCCGAGGTGCTCAAGGCGCAATTGACCGAGCGCTACTTCCAGGAGTTCAGCGATGCCTGGCTGGCCTTCCTCAACAGCATCCGCTGGCGTCAGGCGGACAGCCTGTCCGACTCCATCAGCCAGTTGACCCTGCTCAGCGATGTGCGCCAGTCGCCGCTGATCGCGCTGATGAACACCCTGGCGTACCAGGGCAAGACCGAGGTCAAGGGCGAGGCGCTGGCCGATTCGCTGATGCGCTCGGCGCAGCAGTTGCTGGAGAAGGACAAGCAGCCCGCCATCGACCAGAAGAGCAGCGCGCCGCGGGGGCCGCTGGAAAACACCTTTGGCCCGCTGCTCGCGCTGATGGGCAAGGACAAGGGCGCGATGGCGAGCGAGGACGGCTTGAGTCTGCAGGCCTTCCTGACGCGGGTTACCCGTGTGCGCCTGAAGTTGCAGCACGTGACCAATGCCAGCGATCCCCAGGCGATGACCCAGGCCCTGGCGCAGACCGTGTTCCAGGGCACCAGCGTGGACCTCACCGATACCCTCGACTACGGCGGCCTGATCGCCGCGAGCTTGGGCGCGGAGTGGAGCGGTTTTGGCCAGAACCTCTTCGTGCAGCCGCTCAACCAGGCCTGGGAAGGGGTGTTGCAGCCCTCGGCGGCCGGGTTGAATCGCCAGTGGCAACGCGCTGTGGTGGAGAACTGGAACCGGGCTTTCAAGGGGCGCTATCCGTTCGATGCGACCGGCAGCGATGCGTCGCTGCCGATGCTGGGGCAGATGATCCGCTCCGGCAGCGGGCGCATTGACCAGTTCCTCAAGTCGCAACTGGGCGGCGTGCTGCGCAAGGAAGGCAACCGCTGGGTGCCGGATAGCGCACACAGCCAGGGGCTGCACTTCAATCCGCAGTTCCTCCGGGCAGTCAACCAGCTCAGCGATCTGGCGGACATCCTCTACACGGACGGCGGCATGGGCATGACCTTCCAGTTGCAGGCCAAGCCGGTGCGCAATCTGGTGGAGACCACCTTCATCCTCGATGGCGTGACGCTCGAGTATTTCAACCAGATGGAGAGCTGGCAGCAGTTCACCTGGCCGGGCGGCACCGACCATCCGGGCGCCTCGCTGAGCTGGACCAGCCTCAAGGGTGGCGCGCGGCTGTTCGGCGACTACTCCGGCGTGTGGGGGCTGATCCGCCTGCTGGAGCAGGCGCAGGTGAGCTCACTGGACGACAGCAATACCCGCTTCGAGCTGGTCCTCAAGGCGCCGGATGAGCTGCCATTGACCTGGCTGCTGCAGACGGAGCTGGGGCGTGGTCCGCTGGCGGTATTGCAGCTGCGCGGCTTCACGCTGCCGGAGAACATTTTCACTGTGGGCGCAGGGCAGGGCGGGCCGTACGTTGCGGTCGATCCGCTCGGCTACGACGGCGAATGACAGCAAGGGACTTCAGGACGTACCGATGAGTTTGCAGGGATTGATATCGACCTGCCTGGAAGGGCAGGACGCCGTGGCGCTGGCCAAGGCGCAGGCGGCGCAGTGGAAAGCGTGGCTGAAACCTATCGAGGGTGCGGCTGCGGTGGGTGAGGACCCCGGCTACGACGACGATTTCCAGCGCATGCGCGAGGAGGTCAACAAGCTCTCCGCCGCCAATGTCGAACTGGTGGCGCGTCTGGCGGAGCAGCTGTTGAAGCAGCGCTGCAAGGACGTGCGAATCGCCAGCTATTACCTCTGGGCACGAACCCAGGGCGACGGCGAGGCGGGTTTCGCTGACGGCCTGGAGCTGCTGGCGGCGTTGCTCGATCGCTTCGGTGCTCAGGTGCTGCCGGCGCGCCCGAACAGCCGGCGCATGGCGCTGGAATGGCTGGCCAGTGCCAAGGTACTGGACAGCCTGTCGCTGTTCCCGGAGGTGGTGAAGGCGGAGACCCAGCGCACGGTCGCGGCGCTGGCCTGGCTGGAGGACATCTTCGCGTCCTGGCCGGAAGCCGAGCGGCCGGGACTGGGCGGCCTCTATGCGGCGTTGGGCAGCCGACTCTCGCAATCCGGCGGAGTGAATGCACTTGTGCCGCAGAACAGTGCGGCGCACAACGAGCCGACGCTGTCGTCCGCCGTCCCGGCACCGGGCAAGGTGCAGTCCGGGCGCGACCTGCTCGACAGCGGCAAGGTGCTGGCGAGCTACCTGCGCGATCAGCCCCAGGGCTGGCTGGCGGCGCATCGCCTGCTGACCAGCCTGCGCTGGGACACCGTGCACCAGCTCCCGCCCCAGGATGCCAGCGGCAACACGCGGCTGGCACCGCCGCGCACGGAGTACCGGGCGCAGCTCAAGCGTCTCAACCTGCAGCAGGGCTGGACCGAGCTGCTCGACCACGCCGAGCGCATGTTTGCCGAAGGGGTGAACCATTTCTGGCTGGACCTGCAATGGCACTTGTGCCAGGCGCTGGGCCGGCTGGGCACGCCGTATGACGGCTGGGCCGAGCTGGTCAGAGGTGATCTGCGCATGCTGCTGGAGCGCCTGCCGGGGCTTGAGCAGTTGCACTGGAGCGACGGCACGCCGTTCGCCGACGAGACCACGCGCAACTGGATCGCCCAGCACGTCAGCACCGGGCAGGCCGCGCAATGGATGAGCACGGCCGTGGCTGCCGGTTCGGCCAGTGACGATGTGCTGGCGCTGGAAAGCGAAGCCCTGGCCCAGGCCGACAGCGACGGTGTGGAGGCGGCGCTGGCCTGGCTGGCATCCCGCCCGGACCTGCGCAGCGGTCGCCAGCGCTGGCTGTTGCGCCTGCTGATGGCCCGCGTGGCCGAGCAGCATGGCAAGGCCGAGCTGGCGGCGCACCTGTTGAGCGAGCTGGACAGCCAGGCGCAGGCCCTCGTCGACTGGGAGCCCGAACTGTGCTTCGAGGTCAAGGCCCGCCTGCTCAAGCTGTTGCGGCAGAAAGCCCAGCGCAGCGACGCCGACAAGCCCGCCCTGGCCCGTCGCATGGAAAGCCTGCTGGCCGCCCTGGTCGCCATCGATCCCGTTCGCGCCGCCGTGCTCTGCGGCTGAACCTTCTTCCCAGGACTGGAACATGGACAATCTGACACTGCGCTATTTCGACGCCGAAATGCGCTACCTGCGTGAGGCGGGCAAGGAGTTCGCCGAGGCGTTTCCCGACCGCGCAGCGCAGCTCAACCTGGACAAGGCCGGAGCGCGCGACCCTTATGTCGAGCGCCTGTTCGAAGGCTTCGCTTTCCTCATGGGGCGCCTGCGCGAGAAGCTCGACGACGACCTGCCGGAGCTGACCGAAGGGCTGGTGAGCCTGCTGTGGCCGCACTATTTGCGCACGATTCCGTCGCTGTCGGTGGTGGAGCTGACGCCGGACCCTCTGCAGATGAAGCGCGACGAGGTGATCGAGGCCGGTTTCGAGGTGCTTTCGCGCCCCATCGGTCCGCAGCGAACCCGCTGCTGCTACACCACCACCGAGGCCGTGAAGCTGCACCCGCTGGCGCTGGATTCGCTGCGGGTGGCCAGCGAGCCCGACGGCCGTTCGGTGCTGCGCCTGCGCTTCACCTGCGGCACCCTGGCGGACTGGAAGCAGATCGACCTGAGTCGCCTGCCGTTCTACCTCAATGCAGACGCTCCGCTGGCCAGCGCACTGCACCAGGCGCTGACGCTGCAGACCCAGGTGCTGTATCTGCGGCTGCCCGGCGACGTGGATCGCCGACCGCTGCAGGGGCACTTCTCGCCCAAGGGCTTCGCCGCCCAGGACCGTCTCTGGCCCAAGGCCGACAGCGCCTTCAGCGGGTACCAGCTGCTGCTGGAGTACTTCACCTTCCGCGAGAAATTCATGTTCGTCACCCTCCACGGGCTGGAGCAGATGCCGGTGCAGGAAGGACTGCCCTGGTTCGAGCTGGACGTGGTGCTGGGCGAGCAGTGGCCCCACGAGTTCCTGCTCAGCGCCGAGCACCTGCGTCTGCACGCGGTACCGGTGATCAACCTGTTCCCGCTGGAAGCCGACCCCATGCGCCTGGCACCCCTGCAGACCGATTACCTGCTGCGCCCGATGCGCCTGCAGGACGGTCACACGGAGATCTATTCGGTAGACAGCGTTACCTCCTCCAAGAGCACCGAGCGCCAGGACTACGTGCCTTTCACCAGCTTCCGCCACAAGGGCGGGATGCTCCGCGACGAGGCGCCCGAGCGCTACTTCCACACGCGCCTGAAGCGTGGCGTCAACGGCATGCACGACACCTGGCTGATCCTCGGCGGCGAGGGCTTCGACCGTGACCGTCTGCGCGAGGGCGAGAGCCTGTCGCTGCGTCTGACCGGCACCAATGGCCTGCTCCCGCGCAAGGCGCTGCAGAGCACGCTGCTGGATACCGTGCTGAAGGCGGCGCAGGTCGAGTTGCGGGTTCGCAACCTCTGCGCGCCGACCTTGCCCTGCTATCCGCCGAATCGCGACCGCTTCCACTGGCGCGTACTCAGCCACCTGGGTTCGAACTTCCTGCCGATGCTGGATAACGCCGAGGTCCTGCGCGGCACCCTGGCGCTGTACGACTGGACCCACAGTGAGCTGAACCGTCGGCGCCTGGAGGCCATCGCCGAAGTTCGCCATCACCTGATCCAGCGATTCGAAAAAGGGTTTCTGCTGCGTGGCGTGGACATCGAGGTAACGCTCGATGCCAACGGCTTCTCGGGCGAGGGCGATATCCATCTGTTCGGTGAAATGCTCAACCGCTTCTTCGCGTTGTACGCCGATATTCACCTGTTCAACCAGCTCACGCTGATCCTGCAACCCACTGGAAAGTGCCTGCGATGGAACGAGAACCACAGTCAGCGAATTCCCGGCTGAAGGCCAGCGGGCTGCTGGAGGCGCTCGGTGACCGGCTGCCCCAGGCCAGCCTGTATCGCTTCTGCCAGTTGCTGGAGGCCGCGTTGCCGGGCAATGCGCCGCTGGGCAGCACGGCGAACCCGGCGGACGATGCCGTGCGCTTCCGCCCGCATCCGGGCATGGGTTTCCCGGCAAGCGAGCTGAAGGCTTTCGAGGTGGATGAAGAGCACCCGCTGCGCCCGGTCACGGTGCGCACGCGCCTGCTCGGGCTCTATGGCGTCGACTCGCCGATGCCCACCGCCTACCTGGACGACATCGCCCAGCGCCGCGAGGGGCACGAGGCGCTGGAGGCCTTCCTCGATATCTTCAACCACCGGGTCTTCACCCAGTTCTACCGCATCTGGCGCAAGTACTCCTATCCCGCTTCGTTCGAGGCGGGTGGCGCGGACGCCACCTCGCAGTGCCTGCTGGGGCTAATCGGCCTGGGTATTCCCGGCACCGCCGAGCACATCGCCACACCGGTGTCGCGTTTCCTCGCGCTGCTGGGCGTGATGCGCCTGCCGACGCGTAATGCCGAAGGTGTCGTGGCGCTGGTGAAGCTGCTGGCGCCCTCGACCCAGGCACAGGTGACGCCGCACTGGCCGCGCAAGGTGCCGCTGGCCAGCCCGGCCGGGTTTTCGCGCAACCATCCGGTGCGCCTGGGGCAGGGCACTCCGCTGGGTGCCAGCGGGGCGGATGCCAACAGCCAGTTGCTGCTCGTGCTGTCCACCGAAGATTTCGCTGAGGCGCGCGGCTGGCTACCCGGCGGGCAGTTGCACAGCGACCTGCTGGTGCTGCTGCGGGTCTACCTGGGCTGGCGTTGCACGGCGCGCTTGCAGCTGTCGTTGCCGCTGGCCTGCCTGCCGGCGCCCAGCCTCGGCAATCCCGCTGTCCTGCTGGGCATGACGGCGGTGCCCGGCCTGGACGAGGGAATGCGGCGAACGGCGGGGCACACCTGCGTCACGGTCAATCTGGGGCGCTATCAGGGACTGAGCGAAAACTCGATGAGCAGGGAGACACAAGATGTCGCTTACCGTTTCTAGATCGCTGCTGGCTTTGCTGCTGGCGGCCGGGCTGCTGGGTGGCTGCGGGCTGACGCAGCGGACCATGGATGCCGGCAAGTCGGTCGGCCACGCCATCTTCTACAAGCAGGTCAAGGTGCTGCACCTGGACTTCACCGGGCGCCCCGCGCTGAACACGGACAAGCGGGACATGAACGGGTTGTCGGTGTCGACCCTGGTGCGTGTCTATCAGCTGCGTGATCGCAAGGCGCTGGACACGGCCAGCTACCAGCAGCTGCTGGGCGAGGGCGAGCAGGCGCTGGCGGCCGATCTGCTGGATGAACGCCGGCTGGTGGTGAAGCCGGAAGAGGGGGCGCAGCTGAACGTGCCGATGCTGGCCGACGCACAGTTCGTTGCCGTGGTGGCGCTGTTCCGTTTCCCCGACCTGCAGAGCGGCAGCTGGCGCCTGGTGCTGGGCCGTGACGAGCTGGACCCGGACCAGGCGCGCGTCATCGAACTGGGCGACAACGTCCTGAACCTGGTGCCGTTGCCGAAGAAGGACTCCTGGTGGTGACCGAGCAGAACCCGTCGCTCTACGAGCTGCTGCTGCAGAACTTCAGCGGAGAACTCGACCTGCACCAGGTCCGCGAGGAAGACCAGCCGATGCTGTCCGTGCTGGACAACCTGCAGCGCATCCTCAACTGCCGCGCCGGCACCCTCAGTCATCTGCCCGACTATGGCCTGCCGGACATGAGCCAGATTCTGCATGGCATGCCGGGCAGCGCCCACGGGCTGATGGCGACCATGTCCGCCATGCTGCTCAAGTACGAGCCGCGCCTGGCCGCGGTACAGGTCGTGCTCCTGCCGCAGGTACTGCCGGGGCACCTGGAATACAGCCTCGACGTGGAGTTGCGCGACGGTGCCCGCGCAACCTTTGGTACGACGCTGGAACCGCAGGGCAAGGTGCTGGTGCGCCACCTGAAGCAACGTGACTATCTGGTGCGCTGATGGCCGGGGAGCTTGACGAGGGGATGGGCGTGGTCGACGAAGAGCTGCGCCTGGGCGGTGATCCGCAGGGGAGCGAACAGTCTGCGGCGCTGGGGGCGGAGCTTGCAAAACTCAGCCACCCGGCGCGGCCGGATTTGGACTGGGCGCGGGTGGAGCGTCTGTGTCTGGCTCAGTTCCGCGAGCATGGGATGGAGCTGCAAGCGGTCGCCGCTTTTGCCCTTGCGCGTGCCCAACGGCGTGCATTGCCAGGACTGGCCGACGGCTTGAGCCTGATCGAGCGACTGCTCCAGCGAAGCTGGCAGCGGCTCTGGCCCCCGGCCTTGGCGGTTCGACTGGAGATACTGGCCTGGCTGTTCACCGAACTGCGCCCCTGGATGCGGGGTTTGCCGTTGTCGGTCGACGACCTGTCCGAGCTGCTCCTCCTGGATGGGCAGCTCCAGCGGCTGGCGGAACTGCTGGGGCGCCACGAACCGGCGCCGTTGCTTCCATTGCAGGCCTTGCGCGGTCAGCTGCAGGGCTTGCTCAAACGCCTGGCACCGGATACTGCCACTGCCGACGTCGAGGTGGCGCCAACCACCGCAACAGCCGAAACGACGACAGCGGCGGCGCTGAATGATGTCGCCCCAACGGCTCAGCTGCCGGTCTCTCCGACTCGCCGCCGAACCCCGCGCAAGCCACGCAGCGAGGCGCCTGCCGTGGTCGTACTGAAGTTGGATAACGGAGAGCCGCCGGTCGAGCAGCAGGCAGCACGCAATCGACGCCCGCTCTGGGCCTGGATGCTGCTGCTGGGCATTCTGATGCTGTTGACCGGGCTGCTCGCCTGGGTCCATGGCCGCTGGTGGCCGGTAATGACGGGGACGAGTGCGCCGCTGCCGACAGTGGTAGCGGGCTCGGATTCCGCGGCGCAGGGGCCTGCCGGCCCGGTCCGCCTGGACAGTCAGTTGCTGTTCCCGCCGGGCAAGGCGGAGCTGAAGCCCGAGTCCACCAAGATGCTGATCAGCAGCCTGTTCGGCATCAAGGCGCAACCCGGCTGGCTGATCGTCATCACTGGCCACAGCGACTCCACCGGTGACCCCCAGCGGAACCTGGAGCTGTCGCGCAACCGCGCCGAGGCGGTACGCGACTGGATGCAGCGCATGGGAGATATCCCGAGCGATTGTTTCGTCGTGCGTGGCGCCGGCGCCAGTGAGCCCGTCGCAGGCGATGACACGGAAGAGGGCAGGATTGCCAACCGACGGGTCGAGATCACCCTGACGCCCGAGGGCGGGGCCTGCGAGAGGCCGTAAGGCCGCAAGTGCTCCTCACCGGCGAGCGCCGGCGAGGAGCGGCGGGCATCAGCAGACCGCGATATGCGAATCCGCACGCGGCTCGGTGCCGCCGCAGAGCACGCCGGTCTGCGGATCGCGGACGATGATCTGCCCGCGTCCGTAGTCGGTCAGGTCGCAGGCGATCTCCACCTCGTGGCCGCGCCGCGCCAGGCCGAAGGCCAGGTCACGGTTGGCGTGTTGCTCGATGCCGACCTTCATGCCGCCCAGCCATTGCCAGCGCGGGGCATCCAGCGCGGCCTGGGGGTTGAGGCCGAAGTCCACCAGGTTCATCACCATCTGCACGTGGCCCTGGGGCTGCATGTAGCCGCCCATCACGCCGAACGGGCCGACGGCCACGCCATCCTTGCTGAGGAAGCCGGGGATGATGGTGTGGAAGGTCTTCTTGCCCGGCGCCAGTGCGTTGGAGTGCGCCGGATCGAGGCTGAACTCCGAGCCACGGTTCTGCAGGCCGATGCCGCTGTCGGGCAGTACCACGCCAGAGCCGAAGCCGTGGTAGGCGCTCTGGATGAACGAGACCATGTTGCCTTCGCCGTCGGCGGTGGCGATGTACACGGTGCCGCTGGAGTGCGGGTCGCCATGTCTGGGCTCGGCAGCCTGTTCGCCGATCTCGGCGCGGCGGCGCGCGGCGTAGTCGTCGGACAGCAGCGCAGCGGTGCTGACGCGCATGTGCTCGGCGTCGGTGATGTAGTGCAGACCGTCGGCGTAGGCCTTCTTCATCGCTTCGAGCTGGCGGTGCCAGGTGAGCTGGCTGTCGCGCTGGTCGAAGTCGTAGCCCTGGAGGATGTTGAGGGTCATCAGGGCGATCAGGCCCTGGCCGGCCGGTGGGATTTCCCAGACGTCATAGCCGCGGTAGTTGGTCTTGATCGGCTCGACCCACTTGGGCTTGTAGCCGGCCAGGTCAGCGGCGCTCAGCGCGCCACCGGTGGCGGCGGAGTGGGCGGCCAGGCGCTCGGCGATGGCGCCGCGGTAGAAGCTTTCGCACTTGGTCTCGGCCAGCTCGGCGAGGGTTTTCGCCTGGGCCGGGTTGCGGAACAGCTGGCCGGCGCGCGGTGCTTCGCCATTGACGGTGAAGGTCTCGAACCAGGTTTCCAGCGCGGGCACGGCGGCGCGGCTTTGCTGGTATTCGCGGCGGGCGATTTCCCACTGGTGGGCGACCACCGGGGACACCGGGAAGCCATCGCGGGCCAGAGCGATGGCGGGCTGCAGCAGGTCGGCGAAAGGCAGCTTGCCGAAGCGCGCGGACAGTTCCGCCCAGGCCGAGGGAATGCCCGGCACGGTGACCGGCAGCCAGCCGTGTACGGGCATCTTGTCGAAGCCTGCGGCCTTGACCTTGTCGATGTAGAGGGAGGCGGGCGCGTGGCCGCTGGCGTCCAGGCCGTGCAGCTGGTCCTTGACCCAGACCAGGGCGAAGGCGTCGCCGCCGATGGCACAGCCGGTGGGTTCGACCACGGTCAGCGCGGCGGCGGTGGCGATGGCGGCGTCGATGGCGTTGCCGCCGGCACGCAGCATGGCGATGCCGGCCTCGGCAGCCAGGGGCTGCGAGGCGGCGACCATACCGTTGCGGGCGAAGACGCTCTGGCGCTGGGAGGCGTAGGGATACTCGTGAGCGGAAAACTTAAGCATGGCAGGGCTCTTCGAAGGTCATTGGCCAGTCTTGATTCGGGTCCATTCGCGGGTGATCACGCGCTGGATTTTCGGCGGCAGGTCGGCGGAGACGTAGAGCTTCTCGATCACCGCGTCGCTGGGGTAGATGCCGGGGTTGTCACGCACTTTCGGGTCGAGCAGCGCGGTGGCTCCGGTATTGGGGTTGGCGTAGCCGACGTAGTCGCTGACCGGGGCGATCACTTCCGGGCGCAGCAGGTAGTTGACCAGTTCGTGGGCGCCCTTGGGGTTCTTCGAGTCGCGCGGGATGGCGAGCATGTCGAACCACAGGTTGGCGCCTTCCTTGGGGATCACGTAGCGCACGTCGATCTTCTTGCCGGCTTCCTGGGCGCGGGTCTGCGCCTGCATCACGTCGCCCGAGTAGCCGACCGCCACGCAGATGTCGCCGTTGGCGAGGTCGGTGGTGTACTTGGAGGAGTTGAAGTAGGTGATCGACGGGGCGAGCTTCTGCAGCAGGGCGGAGGCCTTGGTGTAGTCGTCCGGGTTGGTGCTGTTCGGGTTCAGACCGAGGTAGTGCAGCGCCTGCGGGATGATCTTCACTGGCGCGTCGAGGAAGGCGACGCCGCAACCGTGCAGCTTGGCCAGGTTCTCCGGCTTGAAGATCAGGTCCCAGGAATCCAGCGGGGCGCTATCGCCCAGTGCGGCCTTGACCTTGTCGTAGTTGTAGCCGATGCCGACGGTGCCCCACATGTAGGGCACGGCGTACTGGTTGCCCGGGTCGGCGGCTTCCAGGCGCTTCATCAGGCGCGGGTCGAGGTTCTTCCAGTTGGGCAGCTGCGAGCGATCGAGCTTCTGGTAGACGCCAGCGTTGATCTGCTTGGTGAGGAACTGGCTGGACGGCACCACCAGGTCGTAGCCCGAGTGGCCGGAGAGCAGCTTGGCTTCGAGCATCTCGTTGGTGTCGAAGACGTCGTACTGGACCTTGACGCCGGAGTCCTTCTCGAAGTTCTTCAGGGTGTCCGGGCCCATGTAGTCGGACCAGTTGTAGAAGCGCACCAGCTTGTCGTCGGCCTGCGCGGCGGTGGCGCAGGCGAGGAGGGTCAGAGTACTGGCGAAGAGAACGCGTTTACGCATGACTTGTCCTTATCGTTAGAGAACGCGGCTTAGAAATTCCCGCGTGCGCGGGTGGTGCGGATTGCCGAAGACCTGCGCGGGCGGGCCTTCCTCGATGAGTTCACCCTGGTGCAGCACCACCACGCGGTCTGCCACTTCGCGGGCGAAGCCCATCTCGTGGGTGACGACGACCATGGTCATGCCTTCGTCGGCCAGCTCCTTCATGACCTGCAGGACCTCGCCGACGGTTTCCGGGTCGAGGGCGCTGGTGGGTTCGTCGAAGAGCATGGCCTGGGGCTTCATCGCCAGGGCGCGGGCGATGGCCACTCGCTGCTGCTGGCCGCCGGAGAGCTGGCCGGGGTAGTGCTCGGCCTTGTCCGACAGGCGTACCCGTGCCAGTAGCCGGCGGGCCTGATCCAGCGCCTCGCCCCGGGGGACGCCGAGCACCTGGGTCGGCGCTTCGATGATGTTCTCCAGCACGGTCATGTGCGGGAACAGGTTGAAGCGCTGGAACACCATGCCGATGTCGCGGCGGCGGCGGGCGATGTTGCTTTCCGAGTCGCGCACCAGCTTGCCGTCCGGGCGTTCGCGGTAGCCCATCAGCTCGCCGTTGACGCGGATGCTGCCGCCCTGGATGTCTTCCAGGTGGTTCATGCAGCGGATGAAGGTGGTCTTGCCAGAGCCCGAGGCGCCGATCAGCACCACCACTTCGCCACGGCGCACCTCCAGGGACACGCCCTTGAGGATTTCCAGCTCGCCGAAGGCCTTGTGTACGTCGCGGGCCTGGATCACCACGTCTTTCATGTCCGGGATCATCTCAACGCCCCCTCAGCAGTTTCATCGCCTGCCGGCCGAACATGCGGTTCGGTGCGGCAGTGTGGCCGTCGGATTTGCCGAAGCGCACTTCCAGCCAGCGCTGGAAGAAGCCCCACAGGGTGGTCAGGGCGAGGAAGTAGATCGCCACGACGAGGTACAGTTCGAACACGCGGAAGGTCGCCGAAGTGACCATCTGGGTGCTCAGCAGCAGTTCCTGCACGCCGATCACGCTGACCAGCGTGGTGTTCTTCAGCATCACGTTGAACTCGTTGCCCAGCGGCGGAACGATCACGCGGAAGGCCTGCGGCAGCACGATGCGGCGCATCAGCTTGGGGAAGGTCATCCCCAGGGATTTGCCGGCCTCGTACTGGCCCTTGTCCACCGCGCCGATGCCGGCACGGATGATCTCGGCCATGTACGCGCCTTCGTTGAGCCCCAGAGCGATGATCGCCGCCTGGATGTTGCCCGGCAGGATGAACAGCCCCAGGTCAAGGTCCTCGAAGCGGAAGATCCCGCCGGCGGCCAGCGCGGTGTAGAGGAAGACGATCTGCACCAGCAGCGGCGTGCCGCGCATCAGCCACACGTAGAAGCGCACCGGGTATTGCAGCAGCGGGTTGGACGACAGGCGCATCAGCGCCGCCAGCAGCCCGAGCACGCAGCCCAGGACCATCGCGCTGACGGCGATCACGCAGGTCAGCCAGAGGCCGTAGAGGTAGATGTCGCTCGGCCGCAGCAGGTATTGCCAGAACACGTCCCAACTGAAGTTCATGTCTCGTTACCTCAGTCCAGTTTGTCGCCTTCGATGTGCCACTTGGCCAGCAGCGCGGCGTAGCTGCCGTCGGCCTGCATGTCCTTGATGATCTGCGTGACGGCCTCGCTCAGCTGCTTGTCGTCCTTGCGGATGCCCAGGCCGGTGAGGATGCGCGCGAAGGCCGGCACGCCGATCTCGAACAGGTCCGGCGCCATGCTCTGGTAGTAGCCGGCGGTTTCCACGGTGGTGCCGTAGGCGTCGGTCTGGCGGATGCGCAGGGACTGGAAGGCATCGGTGTCGGTGTTGTAGACCACCACCTTCATCGGCGGCTTGCCGGCCTTGGCCAGCTTCTCGTTGTGGGCGTCGAGCAGGGTGCGGATGGTCGAACCGTTGAGCACCGCGACCTTCTTGCCGGAGAGGTCGTCCAGCGTGCGGATACCCTCGGGGTTGCCCTTGGCGACCACCACGGCCTGGCTGGAGTACATGTAGTTGACCATGTCGATCACTTCGCGCCGTTCGGGCTTGTCGAACAACTGATCCACCAGCATGTCGCACTGGCCGGCCAGCAGCGCCGGGATCAGCCCGGAGAAGGGCGTGATGCGCCAGTCGATCTTCTTGTCGCCCAGGCGCTTGGCGATGGCTTCGCCCAGGTCGATGGTGACCCCGGTGAGCTTCTGGTTCGAGTCATAGAAACCCATGGGCGGGGAGTCCATGCCGCCGCAGAAGGTCACCTTGCTGGCGTTCTGCAAGCGGTCGGGAATCTTCACATCGGCGTGCGCCAGCGGGGCGGCCAGGCAAAGGGCGAGAAGGCACTGCGGGATCCTGCGTTCGAACATGTTGAGCTCCGGGGTGGGGTTGCCAGGGGCAGTTCAGGGACACAGAAGTACGGGTCTAGGCGCCCGTTGCTTCGATTCGCTTCTTCGTGGATTGCGTTTGGGTGGATTGCGCGTGGGTGGCACGTGCTTTCAGGTGGCTTGAGCCTCCAGAAACTTCGCCAGCGAGGGAATCGTCCCCTCGATGTGGTCGCAGATGACCCGCTCGGCTTCGCGGGCATCGCCCGAGCGCAGGGCGTCGAGGATCACGGTGTGTTCCTCACGGGCGCTCATGGGCTTGTCGACGTGCTGCAGCCACAGGCGCATGTGCGGCTCGATCACCGAATACAGCGCGGTGATCTGGCGCAGCAGGCGCGGGCGCCCGGCGAGGCTGCAGAGGTATTCGTGGAAGGCGCGGTGGCGGCTGACCCACTCGGCGCTGTCGTCGCGGTAGTCGTCCATCTCGTCGAGCATGCGCTCCAGACGGGACAGGTCGCGGTCGGTCAGTTGCGGCACGGCGATGCGGATGGCCAGGCCTTCCAGGGCGCTGCGCATCTCGAAGACTTCGCGCATCTCTTCGATGTTCAGGCCACTGACGATGGCGCCGCGATTGGGCCGCAGGGTCACCAGGCCCTCGGCGTCCAGGCGCTTGAAGGCGCCGCGCACGGGCATCCGGCTCATGCCGATCTCGCTGGCGATATCTTCGGCCACCAGGCGGTCGCCGGTCTTGTAGCGGCCGGTGCAGATAGCCTGGAGGAGGTAGTCGTAGGCCTCGTCTTCGGCGCTCATCGGTGGGCGGGCAGCGGGTACCAGGCGCATGGGGTGTTCCTCGTGGATTTTTGGATCCAATTATCCATGCATGCAATTAAGCAGTTGCCATGCCAAAGACGGCGAAACGATTGGAAGTGGGCGGGGTAGAGCGGTGCGCGCAGGAAACCGGCGTAGGAGGCGCGACGGGGAAAGGGGGCGAAACGGTAACGGATGGGGTGATTCGTGCGCGTTCACGGTGCGCATCGGTAACGTTGTGGTGCGTGTTTAGACGGTGCAGGAGCGGGTCGTGCGTGCGACCAGCTGCGCGCCAGGTCGGTCAGGCAGGCGCGCAGTTGGCTCCGGCCTGCCGGCCGGTTCGCGGGCAGGGCCCGCTCCTGCAGGGGACCGATCAGGTACCGATCACACCGCCATCATCCTTGGTGATCACCAGCGTCGTGGAACGCGGGATGCTCTTGCCGTCGCTGGCCGGGAAGCTCAGCGTCGGATGCTGGATGTTCACCCACAGCGTCTTGCCGTCCGGGGTCTGGGTGATGCCGGTCAGCTCGCAGCCGCGCGGGCCGACCAGGAAGCGCCGCACCTCGCGGCTGTGCGGGTCGGCGCAGAGCAACTGGTTGCAGCCCATGGCCTGCATCGCCGGGACGTCATCGTCGTAGTCGGTTTCGATCCACAGGCGCCCGGCGGTGTCGAAGTACAGGCCATCCGGCGAGGAGAAGATGTCGCCGTTGATGGTACCGATCAGGTTCTCCGGCGCGCTGGAGCCCTTGTGCTCGCCGGCCAGCAGGAAGATTTCCCATTGGAAGCTGGTGGCGGTCGGGTCGCCGCCTGCCTCGTTCCAGCGCAGGATCTGCCCGTGGAGGTTTTCCTTGCGCGGGTTGGCGGCGTCCACCGGCTGCTTCTTGCCGCGGGCATCGTTGTTGGTGAGGCTGACGTAGACCTCGCGGGTGGTCTGCTGCACGGCGACCCACTCGGGGCGGTCCATCGGCGTGGCGCCCAGCTTGTCGGCGGCGGCGCGGGCGTTGACCAGCACCTCGGCCTGGCTGGCGAAGCCGTTCTCGGCGCTCAGGCCATTCTGCCCGTGCACCAGCGGCAGCCACTGGCCGCTGCCATCGGCATTGAAGCGGGCGACGTAGAGGGTGCCTTCATCGAGCAGGTCGACGTTCGCCGCGCGGTTGTTCGCGTCGTATCGGCCGGCCGGGACGAACTTGTAGATGTACTCGCCCTTGGTGTCGTCGCCGTAATAGAACGCCATGCGGTTGTCGGCGCCCAGCGAGAGGGTCGAACACTCGCGGCAGAAACGGCCGACGGCGGTGCGTTTCTTCGGCGTGGAGGTCGGGTCGAACGGGTCGATCTCCACCACCCAGCCGAAGCGGTTCGGTTCGTTGACATGGCCGCCATGGGGCTGGTCGGCCTTGGGCGTGGCGTCGAAGCGCGCATCCACCGCTTCCCAGGCGTAGTAGTTGCTGAACTGGCCGTTGGACAGGCCGTAGCGCTTGTGCGAGACACGCTTGGCGTAGTCGTCCTTGTCGCGGTTGACGAAGTACTGGTGCCAGTTCTCTTCGCAGGCCAGGTAGGTGCCCCAGGGCGTGACGCCCATGGAGCAGTTGTTCAGGGTGCCGAGCACCTGTTTGGCCTCGGGGTCGCTCGCGGTGCGCAGCAGGTCGTGGCCGGCCAGCGGGCCGGACAGGTCCAGTGGCGAGCTGCCGGTGATGCGACGGTTGTAGCTCGAGCCCTCGACGCGTTGCCACTGACCGCCGGCGTCCTTCTTCACCTCGATGACGCTCAGGCCGTGGGCGGCGATTTCCTTGCGTACCTCGCCTTCCGGGCGGCCGCGCGAACCATCGGGGCGGTCCTCGAAGGTCTGGCCTTTGGGGTGCAGCGTCGGGTTGATGTACTCGTGGTTGATGACCAGCAGGCCGTGGTTGTCCGGCGCATCGGGGAAGGGGAAGTAGTGCATGCCGTCATGGTTGTCGCCGGCCTGCAGTTCCTGGGCTTTCCAGTCCTCGCTGGCATCGCCTTTCCAGGCCGGCGAGCCGCTCACCACGGCGTCGCCCCAGGAGAAGAACGGCCGCGCGCTGTAGCCTTCGGCGACTATCACCCGGTCGAACTTCGGGTCCTGCTGCACCGGCACGCCCTTGAAGCCCAGCAGCGCGGTAGGCACCGGGACGTCGGCGGCGAACAACGAGCGGCCGGGGAACAGGCCGCCGCCGAGGAAGCCGACGGCGCCCAGCACCAGGCTGTTCTTCAACAGGCGGCGGCGCGAGGCGTCGATGATCTCGCTCATCGGCAGGTTGCCGGAGGGGTTGATCGACTCATCGTCGAAGGCGGAAAGATGGGCGTGGAAATCGGTCGGCTCGGCACTCATCGGGAGGTTTCCTGGATTCGGTAATGGAAGGTGTTGCGCACGTTGGCCACGGCGACGGCCTGGCCGTCGATTACCCGTGGCTGGTAGCGGAAGCGGGTGGCGGCCTGCAGCGACGGGCGCTCGAACACGCTGTGGCTGCAGGCGCCGGGGACCACGCGCGGGTCGCGCACCGAACCGTTGGGGGCGACGGTGTATTCCACCGTGCAGTCGCCTTCCAGATGGCGGTCGAGGGCGCTGTCCGGGTAGGTCGGAGCCTTCTTCACCAGTGGCTGGTAGTTCTGCGCGGCGCGGGCGGCCTCGGCGGCGGCTGCCTGCTGTGCGGCGAGCTGGCGGTCGTGTTCGGCGCGGGCCCGTTGCTCGGCTTGCTGGCGTGAGCGTTGCTCCTGTTCCTGGCGTTGCTGCTCGGCGATGCGCTGCTGCTCCTGGCGCCGTTCCTCGCGCTGGCGCTCTTCGCGTTCACGCTGCTCGGCCTTGCGCCGCGTCAGTTGGGCGACGTCAGGTTGCGGCGTCGGACGCGGCGCCTCGACCAGTGGCGGGGGCGGTGTAACGGGCTCGGGCGGTTGCACCACGGGGGGCGGCGCTGGCGCGATGGGCGCGGGGCTCGGCAGGCTGACCAGCGCGGTACGCATCACCTTCGGCGCCGGGGTAGCCGGCGCCGACGGGTGGAAACCGATGTACAGGCCGGCCAGCGCGAGCGCGTGCAGCCCGACGCTGATGGCGGCAGGCACGGCGCGGCGGGTGATCCTGGGGTTCACGATTGCGGCGCCTCGGTGATCAGTCCGACATCGCTGACGCCGCCGCGCTGCAGGGCGGCCATGGCGGCGATCACCCGGCCGTAGTCCACCGCCTGGTCGGCGCGGATCAGCACCTGGGTGTCGGCGCCCAGGCGGGTGAGCTTGGCGGTCAGCTCGTCCAGGTTGCCGGCGGCGTCGGTGCGCTGTTCGGTATCCACCTGGCTGCCCAGGTACCAGTGGTAGCCGCCGTCGGCCTGCACCGTGAGCGTCAGCACCGGGCGCTCGGTCTCGCTGGGTAACGCCTCGCTGGCCACCTTGGGCAGTTCCACCTTCAGGCCCTGCTGGATCATCGGGGCGGTGACCATGAAGATCACCAGCAGCACCAGCATGACGTCGATGTAGGGCACTACGTTCATTTCCGCCTTGGGCGCGTGCTTGCTGCGTATGCGTCGCATGGCCGGCCTCCGGTCAGGCCGCCGCGGCCAGCGCCGGGGCGGCGTGGATGCGACGGTTGAGCTGGGCCTGCAGCTGTTCGGCGAAGGCGCAGTAGCGGCCCAGCAGCTGGTCGGAACTGGCAGCGAAGCGGTTGTACGCCATGACTGCCGGGATTGCTGCGAACAGGCCGACAGCGGTGGCGACCAGGGCTTCGGCGATGCCCGGCGCGACGGTGGAGAGGGTGGCTTGCTGCACGCCGGAGAGGCCGATGAAGGCGTTCATGATCCCCCAGACGGTGCCGAACAGGCCGATGTACGGGCTGGTGGAGCCGACCGTGGCAAGGAACGGCAGGCCGCGCTGCAGGCGTTCCTCCTCCTGGGCGATGACCACGCGCATGGCGCGCTCGCTGCCTTCGATCAGCAGCGCGGGATCGATGCCCGGCTCGTCACGCAGGTGCAGGAACTCCTGGTAGCCGGCATGGAAGATACGCTCGACGCCGGCGTCCTCGCCGGGTTCGGTGGTTTCCCGGAACAGCCGCTGCAGGTCGCCGCTGGCCCGCCAGCGCGCTTCGAAGGCGCGCAGGCGACGGCGGGCGCCGCCCAGCAGCAGGCTGCGCTGGACGATCACGTACCAGCTCACCAGCGAGGCGGCCAGGAGGATCAGCAGCACGGCCTGGGCGAGCGGGCTGGCGGCTTCGACCAGTGCCCAGATGCTGGTGTGTTCGAGAGTGGCTTGCATGGTGGTCTCCCGGTGAGGCTCCCCGTCACGGGGAGCCTGGTGGTCAGTCGAGGTTGAGGGCGCGAGCGATGTCCGCCCACGGCACGTACTTGAAGTTCTGCGTGCCTTCGGGCAGGCGCTTGCGGCCGTCCTGCACCACCAGCATCCCCTGGCCGAACGCGCCGCCCAGGTTGGCCGAGGTGACTTCGATACCGTCGGTTTCCGAGGTGCCGTCGATGCCGGCAGCGGCGTTCAGGCCGACGCGGAAGGCACCACGAACGCGGTAGGGCGCGGCGGCGTCGAGCACCAGGTAGCTGTCGTTGCCCTGGCTGGAAACCAGCAGGTAGCTGGCCTTGGCACCGTGGTAGAGGGCCAGGCCCTCGACGTCGTCACGAAGCAGGTCGCCCACGGCCAGTACCTGTTCCGGCTCGGCCTTGGCGTCCGGCTCTGCCCCGAGGGTCCAGACCGCCACGTCTTCTTCGCCGAGGAACAGCCGCTGGTTGCGGTCATCGGCGACGCAGCCTTCGGGCTGGCTGGCGACGCGGAATTCGCGCAGCAGCTCGCCTTTCACCTGGCCGCCGGGAGCGCTCAGCCGGTACTGCTGGAAGCGTCCGTCCTTGTCATTGACGAAGGCCTGGATGTCGCCGTCGCGGGGCGCGTACAGGCACAGACCGTAGACTTCCTCCAGCGGCGTTGGCACGCGGCCGATCTCGCGTACCTTGCCGTCTGCCGGCTCGATGGCGAACAGGGTCAGGCTGTTGTCGCTGCGGTTGCTCGCCACCGCCAGGTCGACGCGGCGATTGCCGAGCCGGAAGCCGTGGCGCACGTCGACGTTGTTCACCAGCCCGGCAGCCAGGCTCTGCAACTGGCGACCCTGGAGGTCAAAGACCAGCAGGCCTTCCTGCTTGTTGGTGCCCAGTACGCGGCTGAGTTTCGGGTTCTTCGCGCTGACCCAGATCGCCGGGTCATCGGCGGCGTCGCCATGGCGCTGCACGCTCTGCGTCTGCACCGCCGGCATCACCTCGGGTAGCGTGCGGGGCGCTTCGGCGCGTGCGGGCAGGGCAGGGACTTCGGCGTGGTAGTAGTGCCCGCTGGCGTCGTCCTGCAGGACGATGCGCAGCGTGTCGGCCTGTTCGGTGGCCGCAAGTTGTTCGGCTTTCTTCGGGCCGTTCAGCGCGATCGCGCCGAGGTTCTCCCAACCGTCGCCCTGACGCACGTAGCGCTGCAGGGCAGGGCCCTTGTCCAGCGCGAGCACGCCGTCGGACACCACCGCCAGTCCGCTGAGCGATCCGACGAGCTTGCCGTAGGGCGCGCTCAGGTCCACCGGCAGGCGGCTGCCGTCTGCCTCCGGGTTGGCACCATAGGCCCACAGGCCGATGCCCGGTTCGTCGACGTACAGGGTGCCGTCGCTGTCGTCGGCGCGGCACAGCTCGGCGCTCGGCGGCAGGGCCAGGCGACGCACCTTGCGCGCCTCGCGCTCGAGCTTCTGGCCGTGGCCGACCAGCCATTGCTCGCCCTGGCCGTTCTCGCCGACCAGGAACAGGTAGAGGTTGGCGCTGGCGTCACGGTAGAGGCACTGGCCGTTGACCGCGAAGTCCGGGCTCGGCAGGCGCAGCGCAGCGCCCCAGTGGCCGTCGCCGGCCAACGGCTGCAACAGCGGCTGCTGGCGTTCCCGGTCGAAGGTGGCGAGCAGGCTGCCGTCACCCCAGGGGCGTTGGTCGAGGAAGTCGTAGCGGCCGGCGAGGCGACCGCGTTCGCTGCCTGCCTCGTCCAGCAGCAGGAGGCCGTCGCGCTTGCTGGCGACGACGCTGCCGGCGCCGGGCAGCAGGGCGATGGCCTGGGCCTTGGCACGGGTCGGCCAGGGTTGCAGGGCGACGGATTCGGCGCAGGCGTAGCCGGCCAGCAGCAGGCCGGCGAGCAGCGGAATCAGGGAGTAGCGGCGTTTCATGGAAGGCGTCTGTCCTTGTGGTGCTGCGCGGACGCCGGCGGACCGGCGTGCGCGGTCCTCAGAAGTGGGTGAGGGTCAGGCCGACGGTGTAGGTCGGGCCGTACTCTTCGTACTGGTAGTTGTAGCGACGGTGGCCGCTGTAGATGTAGTAGGGCTCGTCGCCGAGGTTCTCGGCGTTGAAGAACACCTGCAGGTTGTCCGTCAGCGAGTAGCGCGCGCTGAAGTCGATCTGCGTCTGGTCGTCGACGCGACTGTCGTAGCGCTTGTCGCTGACGTTGCCGACCTCGTAGAGGTAATCGGACTTGTAGTTGGCGGTCAGGCGCAGGCTCAGGCGGTCCTTCTCGTAGCCGATGAGCAGGTTGCCGGTGACGTCGGACTGGCTGGGCAGGTCGATGTTGCGCTTGTTGCCGTCGGCATCGGCGATCTCGGCGCGCGAGCGGCTGAAGGTGGCGTTGGCGCCCAGCAGCAGGCCGTCCCAGGGCGCAGGGAGCATGACCATTTTCTGCGACCAGGCCAGTTCCAGGCCGTAGACCTTGGCCTTGTCGCCGTTGGCGAAAGTGGCCGCCTCGTCGAAGTCCACCCAGGCGCCGCTGCCGGCGAGGTCGGTGTTGTAGACGAAGTTCTTGATGTCCTTGTAGAACAGCGACGCCGAAACCACGCTGGCGCGGCCCAGGTAACGCTCGATGGCCAGGTCCAGGTTGTGCGAGCGCAGGGCGGCGAGGTCGGGGTTGCCGAACTCGGCTTCGTCGCCGTCGATGGCATAGCCGGGCGCGAGTTGCTCGAAGGTCGGGCGCACCACGGTGTTGGTCCAGGCCGCACGGATCTGCGTCTGGTCGTCCAGCTGGTAGCGGGCGTGCAGACCTGGCAGCCAGTGGTGGTAGTCGCGCTTGCGCTCGATGGCCTGGTAGTCGCCGTTGTCGATGCCGGTGCCGCTGGCCTCGAAGTGCGTGCCCTCGTAGCGCAGGCCGGCGATGAAGCGCCAGTCGCCGACGTCCACGGTGTTCATGAAGTAGCCGGCATCGATGTCTTCGTGCATGCGGAAGTCATTGATGGTGGAGGCCTCCTCGTCGTAGTACTGCGACGCGTCCAGCCCGCCGATGAGGTGCTTGATGGCGTCGGCGGAGATGCCCTGGCCAAACTTCTGCAGGCGGTAGTGAACGGTGCCGTCCAGCGCATTGGAGAGGTTCAGCTGGTCATCGCTCAGGCCCGCGTCGGCGAGGTCTTCGTACTTCCAGACGTCCTCGTCGTTGTCCTTGGTGCGTCGGCTGAGCTTGCCGCCGAACTTGAAGGTCGACGCGTTGCCGGCCAGGTCGTAGTCGCGGGCCAGGTCCAGGCGCAGGTTCTTCTCGCGGTCGGAGGTGTAGGACTTGCCCCACTCGACCTTGTCCAGGCTGAAGCGGGTCGGGTCGTAGAAGGCCGAGTCGATGTTCAGGCGGGGCTTCTCGCTGTCATACCAGCCACTGTCCATGTCGCCGCCGCTGTAGACGGCCGGGTCGATGTGGCCGGGACTGTCCTCGTCGGACTTGCTCCAGCCGACCTGGCCGCTGAAGGTCCAGTCGCCGCGCCGCTGTTCGCCGCCGAAGACATAGGACTGGATGGTCTGGGTCTCCTCGCGGCTCTTCAGGCGCCGCTCGACTTCCGCTTCGCCGCTTTCGCCTTCGGCCAGGGCATCCTCGAAGTCGATCTTGGTGGACTGCCGGGTTTCCTCGTCCTTGAACTCGCTGTAGAGCGTGCGCAACCAGAGCTTGCTGTCGTCGTCCGGGCGGTAGTCGAAGTTCAGCGCGCCGCCGCTGCGTTCACGCTGGATGTCGTAGTCGCGTTGCTCCAGGCTGTTGAGCCGGGCGCCGTCGTCGAAGTCCCAGTCGCCGCCGGTCTCGACGTTGTCCGATCCGAACTTGCGCTTCTGCCAGCTGAGCGCGGCGGCCACGCCGAAGTTGTCGGTGCCGTCGCCCAGGCTGAAGCGCTGGCTGGCGGCGCCGGAGTATTTCGGGCTGAAGCGGTTGGTGTTCTCGTCGTAGCTGGTCTGTGCGGTGCCGCTGAAGAACAGGCCGTCATGGTCGAAGGCGGAGAGGCTTTCCACCTCGATGGTGCCGCCCAGGGAGTTGGCGTCCATGTCCGGGGTCAGGGTCTTGACCACCGACAGTGACTGGATCAGTTCGCTGGGCAGCACGTCCAGCGCCACGGCGCGGCGACCGGCCTCGGGCGAGGGCACCAGGGTGCCGTTGATGGTGACGGCATTGAGGTCGGGGCCCAGGCCGCGAACCCGCACGAAGCGGCCTTCGCCCTGGTCGCGCTCGACGGACGTCCCCGGTACGCGCTGCAGGGCTTCGGCGGCGTTGCTGTCGGGCAGCTGGCCGATGCTGTCGGCATGCACCACGCTCTCCACGCTGTCGGAGCGGCGCTGCTGACGCAGCGCCTTGTCCAGGCTGTCGGCCTGGCCGTATACGGTGACGCTTTCGCCGGCCTCGGCGGTTTCCTCAGCCCAGCCTGACGGCGTGGCGGCAATCGCCAGCGCCAGGGCGCTGACCTTGAACAGCGGACGCAGCGTCCGCGGCAATTGCTGATCGATCACGGCATTTCCCCTTGTGCCTGTTCCCCCGACCGGGGCGATTGGGCCCGGTCAACTGGGGAGCGGAAGCTAGGCAGCGGGAATGACGGTTACATGACAGCGATCAGCTGCAGGCCCCGAAATACAGGGGTTTCAGCGTTGCAGGGTGCGTTTCTGAGCCCAATTGACCCGGTGCGTTCGGCTCAGCCCCGGCGGCAGGGCGCAGGGCTTGGTGCGGGGAGCGGCGGCACAGGTCTTTTTCGCAGGATGGGGACGGTTTCGAGTGAGCCGATTGCACCCTCGGCGCTGTCATCAAAGCATCACGGGGACCTGTTTGGCTGGCGTCCGTCACTCGTTGCGGATACCGCTCCCATGTCCAACCTGCTCAAGCTGCACCGCCTGAAACTGATCGCACTGGTCGTGCTCGCCAACATCGGCCTGGTGCTCTACCTCGCAGCCGGGCACATCAAGACCTGGGACCGGATCGACTGGCTCGACGTGGTGGGCGAGGGCGGTTCGGCGCTGCTGGCCTTCTGCTGGGTCTGCCTGGTGCTCGCGCACCGGCCGGCCGGGCGGGTCACCACGTTGCTGGCGGTGGGCCTGGGGGCGGTGTTCTTCTCGATGTGGATGGATGCCCTCGACGAATTCATCCAGCTGCCTGCGGAGATTTCCTGGGACCACTGGCTCGAATCGGTGCCGATGCCCATCGGCCTGCTGCTGATCACGCTCGGCCTGTACCACTGGAGCAAGGAGCAGAAAGCCCTCGGCCAGCAGCTGAGCAAGCGCGAGCGGCTGTTCCGCGAGCACCTCCACCACGACCGCCTGACTCCGCTCAACGGCGCCGCCTACCTGCGCCGGCAGATCGAACTGGAGCAGCGTCGCTCCGGCGAGGAGCAGCAGGCGTTCTCCCTGGTGCTGGTGGACCTGGACGACTTCGCACCCTTCAACCGCAACCATGGCCACGCCGAGGGCGACCGCGTGCTGCAGGCGGTGAGTCAGTTGCTGTTGCTCAACCTGCGCCACTGCGACCTGTTGTGCCGGCTGGCGGGTGATCGTTTCGTTGCCCTCCTGCCCGGCACCGGCGAGGCCCAGGCCTGGCGCATCGCCGGGGAGCTGGAGAACGCCGTGCGCTACTACGCGCACAAGAGCGTGCCCCAGGGCGAGAGCCTCGTCCTCAGCGCCACTGCGGTGGCCTGCATGGCGCGCGACGAATCGTCGGACAGCCTGCTGGAGCGGCTGAGCCTGTCCATGGCGCGCGCCAAGTCACGGCCGCGCCTGGCCCGCAGCGCCTGAGGCCTGTCGCATGGAGGCCCCGTTGAACTACTACGAGCGCGACCTGCGCTTCATCCCGGCGCAACACCAGCCGGCCTGCCTGCTCGACCTCGCGCTCAGCCGCGAACTGGACAGTCACCGCCTGCTGCGTGGCACCGGGCTGTTCCAGGAAGACATCATCGCCGGCCAGCGGTTGATCAGCGCCGAGCAGTACCTGCGGCTGGTGGACAATTGCCGCCAGGGCAGCGGCGGCGAGGAGCTGGGCTTTCTCTTCGGCCAGCGCCTGCTGCCGGGGCACCAGGGCGCCGCCAGTGGCGCGCTGATGCACGCCGCCAACCTGCAGGAAGCGCTGGACCTGCTGATCCGCCACCGCGCGCGCTTCAGCCCGTTGCTCGCCCCGCGCCTGCTGGTGGAGGAACGCTTCGCCTGCCTGTACTGGGTCGACGCCTGTGGTGTCGGCGGCGCCCGTCGCTTCCTGGTGGAGAGTGGCATGACCGCCGTGACTGCGCTGTGCCGCTGGTTGTCCGACGAGCGCCTGCCGTGGAAGTACCTGTTCGCCCATTCGCGGCCCGACTACATCGAGCAGTACCAGGCGCACCTGGGGCTCAACCTGCAGTTCGACTGCCATGTCGATGCCATGCTGATTCCCCGCGACTACCTGGTGAAGCCCTGGCCGCGCGCCTCGCTCACCGCCGGCCAGGCGGCGCAGCGCGATGCGCGGCGCGAGCAGGAGCAACTGGGTCTGGGCGAGGGCGTTCTGGAGCATGTCTACCGCCTGTTGCAGCGCGAGGCCCGCGACCCGCTGAGCCTCGACCGGCTCGCCGAGCGCATGGGCATCAGCCCGGCCACCTGCAAGCGCAAGCTGCAGAAACACCAGACGCACTTCCAGGCGGTGCACGACGAGGTGCGCAAGCACGTGGCGCTGTACCTGTACTGGTCGCGTGGCTACAGCAACGAGGAGGTCGCCGAGTACCTGCGCTTCACCGACACCACCAACTTCCGCCGCTCATTCAAACGCTGGACGGGCCTGGTGCCCAGCGCGGTGCGGGATCTGCGGCCGGGGCGGGATAGCTGGCTGGAACACCGTGCAACGGATAGTTGAGCGAAACGGTTGGTGATGCAGTTCGCTTTCTATAGAATGCGCAAACGTTTCAGCAGACCATGCATCCCTCCCACAACAAAAGCCAAAGCCGAAGGCTTTGCGTGTCTCTCTGCGCAGGACGTCCCTCATTCCATCAAGCAGGCCCCAGAGCCGGCGGAGGAGGGAACTGAGTCCCGACTCATCCCCGTCATCTGTCGCCTTGCCCATCGTTTGCGCTCCGTGCGCGGGGCCTGGCCTTCACGCTGTATGACGCCGGTGGGGAAGGCCAAGCCCTAACGACGAGAAACCTTTCGATGATCAAGAAAGTTAGCGGGGCGCTGCTGGGCCTCGCTCTGGCAGTGAATTGCGCGCCCGCGTTCGCGGACACCAAGAAAGTCGATGTGCTGCTGATCGGCGGCGGCATCATGAGCACCACCCTGGGCGTCTGGCTCAACGAGCTGGAACCGGGCTGGAGCATGGAGATGGTCGAGCGCCTGGACGGCGTCGCCCAGGAAAGCTCCAACGGCTGGAACAACGCCGGCACCGGCCACTCCGCCCTGGCCGAGCTGAACTACACCCCCGAGGACAAGGACGGCAACGTCACCATCGCCAAGGCGGTGGAGATCAACGAATCCTTCCAGATCTCGCGTCAGTTCTGGGCCTGGCAGGTGCAGAACGGCGTGCTGAAGAATCCGCGCTCGTTCATCAACACCACCCCCCACATGAGCTTCGTCTGGGGCGACGACAACATCGCCTTCCTCAAGAAGCGCTACGAGGCGCTGCAGGCCAGCCCGCTGTTCCGCGGCATGCAGTACTCCGAGGACCCGGCGCAGATCGCCAAGTGGGTGCCGCTGATGATGCAGGGCCGCGACCCGTCGCAGAAGATCGCCGCCACCTGGACGCCGATCGGCACCGACGTGAACTTCGGCGAGATCACCCGCCAGTTCGCCGGCTACCTGCAGACCAGGCCGAACTTCAGCCTGAAGCTCTCCAGCGAAGTCGAGGACATCACCCGCAACGACGACGGCACCTGGCGCGTCGGCTACAAGAACCTCAAGGACGGCAGCGTTACTCAGACCGACGCGAAGTTCGTCTTCATCGGTGCCGGCGGCGGCGCCTTGCGCCTGCTGCAGAAGTCCGGCATCGAGGAAGCCAAGGACTACGCCGGCTTCCCGGTGGGCGGCTCGTTCCTGGTCACCGAGAACCCGACCATCGCCCAGCAGCACCTGGCCAAGGCCTATGGCAAGGCGTCGGTCGGCGCACCGCCGATGTCGGTGCCGCACCTGGACACCCGCGTGCTCGACGGCAAGCGCGTGATCCTCTTCGGGCCGTTCGCCACCTTCTCCACCAAGTTCCTCAAGGAAGGCTCCTACCTCGACCTGCTGGGCAGCACCAACGTCCACAACGTCTGGCCGATGACCCGCGTAGGTATCGACGAGTACCCGCTGGTGGAATACCTCGCCGGCCAGCTGATGCTCTCCGACGACGACCGTCTCGCGGCGCTGCGCGAGTACTTCCCGGAAGCCAAGGCCGAGGACTGGCGACTCTGGCAGGCCGGCCAGCGCGTGCAGATCATCAAGCGTGACGCGGACAAGGGCGGCGTGCTGAAGCTCGGCACCGAGATCGTTTCTGCCGCCGACGGCAGCATCGCCGGCCTGCTGGGTGCATCGCCGGGGGCTTCCACCGCCGCGCCGATCATGCTCAGCGTGCTGGAGAAGGTGTTCAAGGACAAACTCGCCACCCCTGAATGGCAGGCCAAGGTCCACCAGATCGTCCCGAGCTACGGCACCAGACTCAACGACAGCCCGGAGAAGACGTTCGAGGAGTGGAGCTACACCGCCAAGGTCCTGCAACTGGACCCACCGCCGGCCATCGACCAGGCCCCGGCCCCCCAGCCGGCCGATGCCGCCCCGGCGCCGGAAAAGGCCTCCAGCGATATGGCGCTGTAAGTTGCCGCGATGAGTAAGCGAGTTCCGAGGCCCGGACTTCCCGTTCGGTCTTCGGACACTCTGCTATATATCCCCGGCGGTCTAACTGCCCCGGCTTTAGTTGGGCAGCCGTCGCGCGATAACTCCTGGCGGATGCCATTCGTTATTCCGCCGTTGACCGCTTTTATTGCGGACGCTGATTCCAACTCTGGAATATCAGGGACTATCCGAGCCTTCAATCAAGCGCGGTTCTACAGGTCTCGCCTGAAGTTGATCCAGCGCTATTCAACAGGCGGAACTGGCTGTCGTTTCCCGCTGGGGATAGGCCTTTTACATTCATTTTTGCATGTCAGCGGGTCTGTTCTGCCGCTTCGCTCTGTTTCGGGGATCCGGGACTTTTTGTGTGCCGGTTATGGCCTGTCCGGGCGGACAGGATCGAGTCGGATCAGGCTATCCGACGAACGGCTTTTATGTAATCCAGGGATTACAAGGATGTCAGCCATTGGCGATAGTCGAACAAGCGACTGAATATTGT
The DNA here is from genome assembly GCF_014851965.1 of Pseudomonas sp. PDM22. Classification (NCBI taxonomy): domain Bacteria; kingdom Pseudomonadati; phylum Pseudomonadota; class Gammaproteobacteria; order Pseudomonadales; family Pseudomonadaceae; genus Pseudomonas; species Pseudomonas sp. PDM22. The sequence goes on along the minus strand of NZ_JACVAR010000005.1, from coordinate 365,065 downwards.
CGGATGCCTGTCTCGATATGCGGTTCAAGTTATCGATTCACCCGGTTCGTGCGAAAGAGCAGAGCGCACGGCGCCTGCGGCAAATGTCAAATAATTGTCAAAAAGCGCAGCGGTAGTTGATGGCGATCCTATCTTCCATTGATCAATAAAATCTGAACTTACTGCCCGGTGCATAGGTTACTACCTTTCAATTAAACCCTTCGTCCAAGAGCCTTTCGGAGCGCTTCCGGCGCGCTGCACAGAAGCTGCTATCTCTTTCTGGCCATAAACAAAAACATTATTCCGGGCAGAGGAAGTTAGCATGGCGATCCAGGCGAAGGTCGTGGCGTCTCAGGTGCAGGTGGCCACCGCCACGCAGCAGACGGTCGAAGGGAGCATCGTTCTTCAGCAGGCCAGCAACGTGGCGCTGAACGTCACTGCCGACGCGGTCGCCAGTTACCAGCAGGTCGGCGCCGACCTCGTGGTGCAGCTCAAGGATGGCGAGACCCTCCGCATCGCCAACTTCTTCGCCGAAGGCCAGCCGCCCAGCCAGCTCTACCTGGTGGACGAGAAGGGTGACCTGGTGGTGACCGAACTGGATCAGGTCGCCGCTGACGGCACGCTGGTGCCTACCTATGCCGCCGAGCCCATCGATGCCGGATTCGAGTCACTCACCGAGGCCGGCGCAGCGGCAGGCAGTACGGGCGCCGCCGGTGGTATTGCCGGCTTGGGAACTGCCGGGACCATCCTCGCCGGCGCCGCGGTGATTGCCGGCGGCGCCGCCATCGCCAGCAGCGGCGGTGGCGGTGGTGGAGGCAGCAACCCACCCGCGCCTCCCGCGCCGGCGACCGATGTCACGGTCAGCCCTGACGGTGGCGTGATCACCGGCCGTGCCACGCCGGGTACGACCGTCGAGGTGGACGTCGACGGCGATGGCCAGCCCGACTACACCGCGCCAGTGGATGGCAACGGCAACTTCCAGGTGCCCGTCAGCCCACCACTGAGCAACGGTGAGAATGTCACCGTGGTCGTGCGCGGGCCCAATGGCGGCAGCGCCAGTTCCGGCACAACCGTCACGGCGCCGGATACCACGGCGCCGGGTGCCGCGACGGGCGTGGCGGTGTCGGAGGATGGCAGCAAGGTCAGCGGCAGCGCCGAGCCGGGCTCTACCGTGAAGGTCGACACCAATGGCGACGGCATCCCCGACGCCACCGGGGTTGCCGGCTCCGACGGGCATTTCGAGATCACCCTCCCGGCTCCGGTGACCAACGGCCAGGGTGTATCGGTGACGGTGACCGACCCGGCCGGGAATACCAGCCCGCCGACCGTGGTGAACGGGCCCGACACGACGCCGCCGGAACCGGCCCATGACCTGACGATCAGCGCCGACGGCAGGGGCCTTGCCGGGATCGCCGAGCCAGGCAGCTCGCTGTCCATCGACCTGAACAATGACGGCACCCCTGACCTGACCGTGCAGGTCGGGCCCGACGGCCGCTTCAGTCTCAACCTCGATTCGCCGCTGCCAGCCGGGCAGATCGTTTCGATCATCGTCCGCGACGCAGCCGGCAACGCCAGCCCGATTGCCACCATCCACGCGCCGGGCGGGAGCGTGCCCGCACCGGTGATCGACCCGAGCAACGGCCACCTCATCCAGGGCACCGCGACGGTCGGCACCCAGGTCTACCTGACCAACGCCCAGGGCACCCTGATCGGCGTGGCGCTGGTCGGTGGCGATGGCCACTGGAGCTTCACCCCCCTCACTCCGCTGGCCGACGGCACCGTGGTCAATGCCGTGGCACGCGGGCCGCAGGGGGAGAGCGGTTCCACCAGCGTCACGGTGGACGGCATCGCGCCCGGCACGCCCGTCATCACCTCGGGCAATGCCGGAGGGCTGGAGGGAACGGCGGAGGCCGGTGCAACTGTCGTCCTCACCACCGGTAACGGAACCCCGCTGACGACCGTCGTTGCCGATGGGACCGGGCACTGGAGCTACCATCCCGGTTCGCCCTTGCCCAACGGCACCCAGGTCACCGTCGTCGCCAAGGACGCTGCCGGCAACCTCAGCGGCCCGGCGCAGACCACCCTGGATACCCAGCCGCCAGCGGCGCCCACGGTCAACCCGAGCAATGGCGGGCTGTTCAGTGGTATCGCGGAAGCCAACAGCACGGTGTTGCTGAGCAATGCCGACGGCCAGGTGATCGGCCAGGTCCAGGCCGACGGCAGCGGCCACTGGCAGTTCATCTTCAACCCGCCGCTGGCCAATGGCGCGGTGGTATCGGTGACGGCTACGGACGCTGCCGGCAACACCGGAGCGGCGGCCAGCGTCACGGTAGATTCCAGCATTCCCTCGACGCCCACGGTCGATCCGAGCAACGGTTCGAACATCAGCGGCCTGGCGGATGTCGGTGATCGCGTGGAGATTCGCGACGCCAACGGCAACCCGATCGCGATCGTGACAGCCGATGGCGACGGTCACTGGAGCTACATCCCCGGCGTGCAGTTCCCCGATGGCACCCAGTTGCAGGTTGTCGCGGTGGATCCGCAGAGCGGCCAGCAGAGCCAGGTGGTCAACCTGGTCGTCGACGGGGTGGCGCCCGATGCGCCCCAGGTGGACGTCAGCAACGGCACCGTTCTCAGTGGTATCGCCGAGCCCGGTAGCCTGGTGACCCTCGTCGACAACCAGGGCAACCCCATTGGCCAGGTGCGCGCCGACGGTCTAAGCGGCGCATGGTCCTTCACTCCCGGAGCCTCGCTGCCCGACGGAGCGGTGGTGGTGGTCCGGGCCGTCGACGCCGCCGGTAACCCCAGCCCGCCCACCAGTGTCGTGGTGGACGCCGTCGCGCCGCCACCGCCGCAGGTCAACGCCAGCAATGGTCTGAGCTTCAGTGGCAGCGCCGAGCAAGGCGCCACCGTGATCATCCTCGATGCCAATGGCAATCCCATCGGCCAGGTCACGGCCGACGCCAGCACCGGGCAGTGGAGCTTCACGCCGCCGTCGGCCTTGCCCAGCGGCACGCAGGTTTCCGTGGTTGCCCGCGACGCTGCCGGTAACGTCGGTCAGCCGACGCCTGTGATCGTGGACCGCCAGGCGCCCGATGCCCCGCAGATCGACGCGAGCAACGGTGACGTGCTGCATGGCTTGGCCGAGCCGGGCAGTACGGTGACGCTGACCGATGGCAACGGCAACCCCATCGCCCAGGTGGTGGCCGACCCGATCACCGGGGACTGGTCGTTCACGCCGGGCACGCCCCTGGGCAACGGTACCCAGGTGCGCGCCACCGCGACGGATGCGGCGGGCAACGTCAGCCAGGTCGGTCAGATCACCGTCGACAACCTGCCGCCCACTGCGCCCTCGGCCGGGCCGAGCAACGGCACGCAGATCAGCGGGACCGCCGAGCCGGGCAGCATCGTGGTGATCATGGATGCTTCCGGCCAGCCCCTGGGGGAGGCGGCGGTGGGCCTCAATGGCTTCTGGTTGTTCCGCTTCAGCCAGGCATTGCCCACTGGCTTCGTGCTGCGCCTGGCGGTGCGCGATGCGGCGGGTAATGTCGGCGCGGAAACCACCACGACGGTGGACAGCAACCTGACCACGCCGCCGACACCGGATGCGAGCAACGGCAGTGTCATCAGCGGCACCGCCGAGGCCGGCCAGCAGGTGATAGTGCGCGATGCCAATGGCAACGAGATCGGCCGCACCACCGCCGATGGCGACGGCAACTGGAGCGTCACGCCGGCTTCGCCGCTGGCCAACGGCTCCGATTACCAGGTGGTCGCCGTCGACCCGGTCAGCGGCCATGAAAGCGTGCCCATTGTCGGCACGGTGGACTCCGTGGCGCCGGCTGCGCCCACTATCAACGGCAGCATGGGCGTAACCCTGACGGGCACGGCGGAGCCAGGCTCCACGGTCACGCTCACCGACGGCAGCGGCAACCCCATCGCCGTGGTCACGGCAGACGACAACGGCCAGTGGACCTTCACACCCGGTACGGCCCTGCCCGACGGTACGCTGGTCAACGTCACGGCGACCGATGCGGCCGGCAATGTCAGCCAGCCGGCGAACACCACGGTGGATTCCGTGGCACCGCCTACGCCGCTGGTCGATCCGAGCAACGGCCAGCTGTTCACCGGCACCGCCGAGGCGAACGCCACGGTGATCATCCGCGACGCCGGCGGCAACGTCATCGGCGAGGCCATCGCCGATGGCGGCGGTGTCTGGAGCTTCGCTCCACAGCCGGCGCTACCCAACGGTACCCAGGTGACGGTGATGGCCCGCGACGCAGCGGGCAACGAAAGCGGCACGGTGGGCGTGACCGTGGATGCACAGCCGCCGGCTGCGCCGGTGGTCACCCCCAGCACCGGCGCCGAACTGAGCGGCACCGCCGAACCCAATGCGCAGGTGGTGGTGATCTCCGCCAACGGCCAGGTGATCGCCGAGGTGCCGGTCGGCCCCGGCGGCACCTGGAGCTATACCCCGAGCACGCCGCTGCCCGATGGCGCGACCCTGAGCGTCGTCGCCGTGGATTCTTCCGGTAACCGCAGCGAAACCACCACGGTGACCGTCGACAGCACGCCGCCGGCCGACCCGCTGGTCAACCCCGGCAACGGCACGCAGATCAGCGGTACTGCCGAGCCGGGCAGCACCGTCACGGTGACCGATGGCAACAACAATCCGGTGGGGCAGACCACCGCCGACGACCAGGGCAACTGGAGCATCACCCCGGCGTCGCCGCTGCCCGATGGCAGCAGCGTGACCGTGGTCGCCACCGATGCGGCCGGCAATCCCAGCAATGGCACCACGCTGACCATCGACACCAGCGCACCGACGACTCCTGCCGCCGGGCCGAGCAACGGCACCGTGCTCAGCGGTACGGGGGAAGAGGGCAGCACCCTGGTGTTCACCGATGGCGCCGGCAATGCGCTGGGGCAGGTCACGGTGGGCGTGGGTGGCAACTGGACCTTCACCCCGGACCAACCCCTGGCCGACGGCACCGTGGTGACCATCGTCGCTCGCGACGCAGCCGGCAACGAGAGCGGCCCGGTGCAGGTGACGGTGGATTCCAGCGCCCCCAGCACTCCAACACTCGACCCGAGCAATGGCCTGGCACTGGGTGGCACCGGCGAGATCGGCAGTACGGTCATCGTCAATGTCGCCGGCAGTGAAGTGGCCCGCGTGCAGGTCGGCCCGGACGGGCGCTGGAGCTACACGCCCGGCAGCCCGATCGCCGATAGTACGGCCATCTCGGTGCAGGGCACCGATGCTGCCGGCAACACCACGCCGATCGTCAACGGCAGCGTGGACGGGCTCGCCCCCGGCGCGCCGGACATCCTCCCGAGCAACGGCAGCACCTTCACCGGTACGGCCGAGGCGGGCAGCACGGTCATCCTCAGCGGGCCGGATGGAGAAATCGGCCGCGCCCTGGTGGATGCCGAAGGCCGCTGGAGCTTTACCGCGACCACCCCGGTGGGCAATGGCGTGACGGTCAGCGCGGTAGCCCAGGACGCCGCCGGCAACACCAGTGGCAGCGACAGCATGGTGGTCGATGCTTCCGCACCGCCGGCGCCGAGCATCGACCCGAGCAACGGTACGCTGATCACCGGGACCTCCGAGATCGCCAGCACCATCACCCTCGTGTACGCCAACAACGTACTGATCGGCCAGGCCACCACCGACCCGGACGGCAACTGGACCTTCACCCCGAACCCGCCGCTGGCCGACGGAACGAAGATCGACGTGATCGCCCAGGACGCCGCCGGTAACGCCAGCTCGGTGGCGAGCATCATCATCGATGCCACGCCGCCGGCGGCGCCTGTGGTCGCGGCGAGCAACGGCAGCGTGCTCACGGGCACCGCAGAGCCCGGCAGTACCGTGACCATCAGCCGTGGCGGCGTCGAGCTGGGCAGCGCGACCGCCGACCCGGTGACGGGGCAGTGGAGCATCACTCCAACGAGCACCGTCGGCGACGGGGAAGTACTGCAGGTTGCCGCGCGCGATGCAGCGGGCAACATCAGCCAGCCGACCGCAGTCACCATCGACGCGGTGCCGCCGGGGCAGCCCGTCATCAACGCCACCAACGGCGCCTTGCTGTCGGGGACCGCGGAGGCCGGCAGCACCGTGCTGCTCAGCGACGGCAGCGGCAACCCGCTGGGAACGGCCATCGCTGACGCCAACGGCCACTGGAGCCTCACGCCGGCCAGCCCGTTGCCCGACGGCACCACGGTAAACGCCGTAGCACGTGACGCTGCGGGTAACCAGGGACCGTTGCAGAGCGTGGTGGTCGACAACACCCTGCCTGACGCGCCGATCATCAATGCCAGCAATGGCAGTGTGATCTCCGGCACCGCCGTGCCCGGCGCGGAGGTCGTGCTGAGCGATGGCAACGGCAACGAGATCACCCGCGTCACTGCGGACCCCATCAGCGGCCAATGGAGCTATGAACCCGGCTTGGCCCTGGCCAATGGCACCGAAGTGGTGGCCGTGGCGGTGGTCGAGGGCCGCACCAGCGGCGCCACTGCGATCACCATCGACGCCGTGGCGCCGGATGCGCCGACCGTCGTCGCCAGCAATGGCACCGAACTCAGCGGCACCGCCGAAGCTGGCAGCACGGTGATCCTCGCCGACGGCAACGGCAACCCCGTGGGGCAGACCGTCGCCGATGGCAGCGGGCACTGGAACTTCTCCCCCGTTGCGCCGCTGGCCAACGGCACGGTGGTCAATGTCGTCGCGCAGGATGCCGCCGGCAACGTCAGCGCGCCCGCCAGCACCACGGTGGATGCGGTGGCGCCCATCGCCCCGACCATCAACGCCAGTAATGGCAACGTGGTGACCGGCAGCGCCGAGCCGGGCGCCACGTTGCTCCTCACCGACGGCAACGGCAGTCCCCTCGGCCAGGTCGTCGCCGATGCCACCACCGGGCAGTGGAGTTTCACCCCCAACCCGCCGCTGGTGGGTGGCACCACGGTGAATGCCGTGGCCCAGGATGCCGCCGGCAACACCAGTAGCGTGGTCAACACGGTGGTCGACACCACCGCGCCGACCACGCCGACCATCCTGCCCAGCAACGGTAATGTGCTCAGCGGCACCGGCGAGGCCGGGGCGAGCATCGTGCTCACCGATGGCAACGGCAATCCGATTGCCCAGGTCGGCGTCGATGGCAACGGCAAGTGGACCTACACGCCATCGCCGGCTCTACCCAACGGCACCACGGTCAATGCCGTTTCGGTGGATGCGGCCGGCAACCAGAGTTCCTCGGTCAGCACCACGGTGGACACCACCGCGCCGGCCGACCCGACTATTAACCTCAGCAACGGCACGCTGCTCACTGGCACCGCCGAAGCCAATGCGCTGGTGCTGCTGACCGACGGCGGCGGTAATGCCATCGGCCAGGTGCGCGCCGACGCCAATGGTGCCTGGAGCCTGGCGGTCAGCCCGGCGCTGGCCAACGGCACCGTGGTCAATGCCCAGGCCAAGGACGCCGCCGGCAACACCAGCAACAGTGTCAGCACCACGGTGGACTCGGTCGCACCCGTCGCACCGACCATCGCGGCGAGCAACGGCACCGAACTGCACGGTACGGCGGAGAACAATGCCACCGTGCTGCTCACCGACGGCAACGGCAACCTGATCGGCCAGACCACCGCCAATGGCAGCGGCAACTGGACCTTCACCCCTGGCACAGCGCTGGCCGATGGCACTGTGGTCAATGCCGTGGCCACGGATGCCACCGGCAACACCAGCGTCGCGGCCACCACCACGGTGGACAACCTGGCGCCGCCCACCCCAACCATCGATGCCAGCAACGGCGCGCTGCTCACGGGCACTGCCGAGGCAGACGCCACGGTCATCCTCACCGATGGCAACGGCAACCCCATCGCCCAGGTCACGGCCAATGGCTCCGGAGAGTGGTCCTTCGCGCCGGGTGTCCCTCTGCCCGATGGCACCGTGGTCAACGTCCTGGCGCAGGACGCTGCGGGCAACACCAGTGGTTCTGCCAGCACCACGGTGGACGCCGTGGCGCCGGCCAGCCCGACCATCGATCCGAGCGATGGCGTGCACATCACCGGTACCGCCACGGCCGGCGTCACCGTGGTGCTCACCGATGGCGGCGGCAATCCCATCGGCACCACCGTCGCCGACGGCGCCGGCAACTGGTCCTTCGACCCGGCCACGCCGCTGGGCAATGGCGTGGTCATCCAGGCCGCCACCCGCGATGCGGTCGGCAACACCAGCGGCTCGGTCAGCACCACGGTCGACAACGTCGCACCGCCGCCGCCGACCATCGAACCCAGCAACGGCACCGAACTGGCCGGTACCGCCGAGGCCAACGCCACCGTTGTCCTCACCGACGGCAACGGCAACCTCATCGGCACCACCCAGGCCAACGGCAGCGGCGACTGGGCATTCACCCCCAGCCCGGCGCTGGCCAACGGCACTGCAGTCACCGCCGTGGCCCAGGACGCCGCCGGCAACACCAGCGGGTCCGCTTCCACGGTGGTCGACAGCCAGGCGCCCGAGCCGCCGGTGATCGACCCCAGCAATGGCACGCTGCTCAGCGGCACTGCCGAACTGGGCGTGACCGTGGTGCTCAGCGTCGATGGCGTGGAGCTGGCGCGGGTGGCGGTGCAAGGTGACGGCACCTGGTCATTCCCGGTGCCCTCGGCGCTGGCCAACGGTACGGTCGTGGACGCCGTGACGGTAGATGCCACTGGCAACCTGAGCGCGAGCGTCAGTGTCACCATCGATGCCCTGGCGCCGCTGGCGCCCACCGTAACGCCCAGCGATGGCGCCGTGCTGGCGGGTACTGCCGAAGCCAACGTGACGGTCCTCCTGCGCGATGGCCTGGGCAACCTGATCGGCTCGGCCCAGGCCGATGCCAACGGCAACTGGCACTATGTGCCGGACGCGCCGCTGGCCGACGGCCTGGAAGTGGTGATCAGCGCTCGCGACGCGGTCGGCAACGTCAGCCTGACGACCAGCGTCGTCATCGACGCGAGCCTGCCGGCGGTCCCGGTCATCACCCCGAGCAACGGCACGGTCATCAGCGGCACGGCCGAAGCCAACGCCACCATCCTCCTTACCACCACCGGCGGCTTGCCCATTGGCCAGGTCAGTGCCGATGTCAACGGCAACTGGAGCTTCACCCCGGGCACGCCGCTGGTCGACGGTACCGTGATCAACGCGGTGGCCCGCGATGCCAGCAACAACCTCAGCGGCGTCGCCACCGTGGTGGTCGATGCGGTAGCGCCGAACGTGCCGGTGGTCTCGCCGAGCAATGGCAGCGTGCTTGCCGGCACGGCGGAAGCGGGCGCCACGGTGGTGCTCAGCGTGGCTGGCGCGCCCATCGCCCAGGTTGTTGCCGACGGCTCCGGGCACTGGACCTACAGCCCCGGTGTACCCCTGGCCAACGGCGTGCAGGTCAGCGTGGTGGCCAGGGATGCGACGGGCAATACCAGCGTCGCGGCGAGCGTTACCGTGGACAGTGTCGCACCCAATACGCCGACCATCGCCGCTAGCAACGGCGTCACTTTCACCGGCACCGCCGAAGCCAATTCGACGGTGATCATCAGCGGCGCCAATGGCGCTCTGCTCGGTCAGGTCACGGCCAATGCCAGTGGTATCTGGACCTTCAACCCGACCACCCCGGTGGGCAATGGCGTGGTAGTCAGCGCGGTGGCCAAGGACGCCGCCGGCAACGTCAGCCTGATTGCCGCCACCACCACGGTGGATGCGCTGCCACCCGCGCTGCCGGTGGTCAATCCGAGCAACGGCGCGCTGCTGGCCGGTACTGCCGAGGCCGGTTCCACGCTGGTACTCAGCGTGGGCGGCAACGTCATCGGCCAGGTCACCGCGAATGCCCAGGGCCAGTGGAGCTTCGCCCCCGGCGTGGCGCTGGCTAACGGAGTGCAGGTCAGCGTGGTGGCCAAGGATGCCGTGGGCAATACCAGCGTCGCCGCCAGCGTCACGGTGGACGCCGTGGCGCCGACCGCGCTGGTTGTCGCGCCGAGCAATGGCACGGTCCTCAGTGGCACGGCGGAGATCGGTTCGACGGTGATTCTCAAGGTCGGTGGCGCCATCATCGCCCAGGTCACCGCCGATGCCACCGGCAACTGGAGCTTCACCCCCGGCAGCCCGCTGGCGAACAACACGCAGGTCAGCGTCACGGCCAAGGACGCCGCCGGCAACACCAGCGTGGCGACCACCATTGGCGTCGATAGCGTGGCGCCGGTCGCACCCAGCGGCCTGAGCGTTTCCGCCAATGGCACGGTGCTCACCGGTATCGCCGAGGCCAACAGTACGGTGAAGGTGGTCATCAATGGCGATGCGGCCAACCCGATTACGGTGCAGGCCAACGGCAGCGGCAACTTCACCGTCAACCTCAGCCCGGCGCTGACGGCGGGGCAGCTGCTGACGGTCAACGCGGTGGATGCTGCCGGCAATGCCGGAGCCATCATCCAGGTGCAGGCGCCAGACCTCACGCGACCGGTACTGACCATCGCCGAAGCCGCCGACGGTTACATCAACAAGGCCGAGCTGGCCGACGGTATCCAGGTGCGTGTGGGCCTGACGGCCGGCGCCCGCGCCGGGCAGACCCTGACCCTGCGCTACAACGGCCCCGGCGGCTATACCTTCAGCCAGGCCCATGTGCTCACGGCGGCGGAAATCACCGCTGGCGTTGTGCTGGTGAGCATGCTCCCGGCGGCCGGCGTGGCGGCGATCCCGCAGGGCGCGGCGACCGTCACTGCCGACGTCAACGGCGGGCTTACAGCGACCCCGGCGAACTTCACCCTCGACACCATCGCGCCGGCCAACCCGGTGCTGTCATTGGTGGGCAACCTGCTGACCATCGGCGCCGAGCCCAGCAGCACCTTGCTGGTGGATGCCAAGCTGCTCGGGCTGGTGTCGCATACGGAAGTCTCGGCAAGCAACGCCGGGCTCGCTTCGCTGGACCTGCTGAGCGGCCTGGCCACCGCCATGAGCTGGGACCAGCTGCTGGACGCCAATGTCACCGTCGGCGCCCGTGATGCGGCAGGCAACGTCGGCAACCTGGTGGGCATCAACCTGGAGAACGTGCTGACCCAGAACACCGTCACCATCGGCAACCTCGGCCTCGCCGTCGGGCTGCTGCCGCCGGTGCTGGGCCTCAGCGGCACGGCGATAGCCGGCGGCAGTCTGGGGGTAGAGATCATCACGCCATTGGTGAACGTCGCGCTGCATCCCATCGTCGACAGCACCGGCCACTTCACCATCAACCTGCTGGCACCGGACCTGCTGGCGCAGCTCGGGCTGTCCGTCACCGGCCTGCTCAACCTGGGCAGCCAGCTGAGCATCAACCTGATCGCCTACGACGCCGCCGGCCACGCCAGCGCCACCTACGGCATTTCCCTGACCGGCTCTGGCCTTGGCCTGGCGCTGGGCGAGATCAGCGTCAGCGGCACCGCCGGCGCGGACGTACTGATGGGCACCAGCGGCACCGAGCACTTCTACGGTAACGCGGGAGCGGACCTGTTCCTCCATGTCGGCACGGGCGACATCGTGCAGGCGGGCGATGGCAACGACACCATCCAGTTGCAGTCGACCACCTTCAAGAGCGTCGACGGCGGCGCCGGCTTCGACACGGTGATGCTCGACAGCGGCATCAACCTCACCTACGGCTCGCTGCTCACCGGGACCATGACCAACATCGAGCGGATCAGCCTGGGCAAGGGCGACGCCGCGCCCAGCAGCCTGACCCTCACCGCGGCGCAGGTCGATGCGGTGACCGACGCCAACAACGTCCTGCAGATCACCGGCGACACCAACGACACCCTCACCGTGAGGGGCGCGGTGGATACCGGGGCCAACCAGGTCCACAGCGGCGTCAGCTACGACGTCTATTCATTCGGCAACACCACGCTGCTGGTGGAGGAGAACACCGTCCACGTCGTCGTGTCCTGAAGAAGGAAAGACTGCATGACGCAACGCAACGCCTGGTTGTACGGCCTGCTGCTGGTGAGCGTGGCAGGCCATGGGCAGACACTGGAGGAGGCCGTGCGCGCCGGCCTCGCCATCCATCCCGAAGTGCGCGCTGCGGTGGCGGAAGCGGAGCGCGGCAAGACCGACGTGGAGATCAGCAAGGGCGGTTACTACCCGCAGGTGAGCATGTCCGGCGGGCCCAACGAGTTCGACTTCGGCGAGGTGGTCTACGACCTCACCGCGTCCCAGATGCTCTACGACTGGGGCAAGATGAAGAGCAAGGTGGACAGCGCCAGGGCCACTCACCGCCAGCTGGATGAAACCGCGCTGGTGAGCCGCGAGGATGCGGCGCTGGACATCACCGAGACCTACCTCGACGTGCTCGCCGCCCAGGCTCGGATCGAGACGGTGCGCGAGCACATCCAGCGCCTGGGCGATATCCGCGAGATGACCCAGGCGCGCGGCGGCGATGGTTACTCCGACCGCAGCGAGCTGGACCGCGCCAACCTCGAACTATCCCGCGCCCAGGAACAGCTGGCCCTGGAGAAGGGCAGCCTGCAGGACGCGCGCAACCAGTACGAGGTGCTGGTCGGCAAGCCGCCGGCCGACCTCGCCGAACCGGAGCCCCTGTCCATGCAACGCTACCTGGTCGGTACCGACATGAACCGCCTGATCGTCGACAGCCCGCTCTACCGCAAGGCCGCCGAGGACGCCGAAGTGGCCGAGGCCAAGCTGCGCGAGAGCAAGGCCTCGCTGCTGCCGCAGGTGAACCTGGAGGCCTCGTCGCTGCGCCGGGAGATCGGCGGGCACCTGGAAAACGACTCGGTGGTGTCGCTGCGCCTGCGCATGGATACCTTCGAAGGTCTGTCCAACTTCCGCCGACCCACCGCCGCCCAGCAGCACCTGGAGTCCACCCGCTGGACCCGCGACGCCATGCGGCGCGATATCAAGCGCAAGCTGCAGACCCTCTTCGACACCGACGACACCCTGCGCTGGCGGCAGGATTCGCTGGTACAGCAGGTGCGCGAATCGGAGCAGGTCAGTGGCGTCTACCGGGACCAGTTCGAGGTCGGCCGGCGCGACGTGATCGACCTGCTCAATGTGCAGCGCGAGCGCTTCGAGGCCGAGCGCCAACTGGCCAACCTGCGCTTCGAGCGCAAGCGCGTGGAGTACCGTGCCGCCGCGCAGATCGGCCTGCTCGGGCCGCTGCTGGAAAACCACCTGGCCCCGGGAGCCTCCTGATGAACGCCGAGAATGTGGTTCTGCTGGCGGATCACGAAGTCGAGACCGATCCCCTGCGCCAGGGCCTTTCGCTGCTCTGCCGGCAGTTGGGCCGGCCACTGGGCGTGGCCGAGCTGGGGGAGGGCATGCCGCTGCACCAGGGCCGGCTGCCGCTGCGTTTTGTGCCCCGCGCCTTGCGCCGCGCGGACATAGTCGCGCGGGTCGATCGCCTGGCCCTGGCGAAGATGGATAACTACCTGCTGCCGGCGCTGCTGCTGCTCGAAGACGGCGGCACCCTGGTGCTCTGCGAGCAGGATGAGCAGACCGCCAGCGTGCTGGTGCCGCACAGTGATGGCGGCGTCGAGCGGATTGCGCGGGCCGAACTGGAGCATCGCTACAGCGGCGTGGCGATCTTCGCCAAGTGCCGTTACCGGGCTGACGGGCGCGTCGGCGACTTCGCCAGGCGTGAGCCGGACCACTGGTTCTTCGGCCCGCTGAAGCGGCTCTGGCGTTCCTATTTCGAAGTCGCCATGGCGGCGATGATGGCGAACCTGCTGGCGATTGCTTCGGCGCTCTTCGCCATGCAGGTGTATGACCGCGTGGTGCCCAACGCGGCCATGGACACCTTGTGGATACTAGCCAGCGGCGTGGGCCTGGCCATCGTGCTGGAGGGCGTGATCCGCGGGTTGCGCGGGCACCTGCTGACCACCATGGGCAAGCGTATCGACCTGCAGCTTTCCACGCTCCTGTTCGAGCGCGTGCTCAACACCCGGCTGGCGGCCAAGCCCGGTTCGGTGGGCGCCTTCAGTACGCAGGTGCGCGAGTTCGAGGGCGTGCGTGAATTCTTCACCGCCTCCAGTGCGGCGATGATCAGCGACCTGCCGTTCGTGCTGCTGTTCCTGTTGATCATTGCGCTGATCGGCGGGCACCTGGTCTGGGTGCCGGCGGTGGCGGCATTGCTGATGTTGATTCCCGGACTGTTCTGCCAGGGCGTGCTGGCGCGGCTGTCGCGGGAGAACCTGCGAGAGGGCGCGGTGAAGAACGGCATCCTGCTCGAATCCATCGAGAACCTCGAGTCGGTCAAGGCCACCCGCGCCGAGGGTCGCTGCCTGCACCTCTGGGAAAACCTCACCGCGCAACTGGCCGGCAATGCCATGCGCACGCATACGCTGACCACGGCGCTGTCCTATGGCGCGAGCATCGTGCAGCAGTTGTGCTACATCGGCGTGGTGGTGTTCGGCGTGTACCGCATCAGTGCCGGCGAACTGAGTGTCGGCGCGCTGGTGGCCTGTTCCATCCTTGCCGCTCGTGCGGTGGCGCCGCTGTCCCAGGCCGCCGGCATCCTCGGTCGCTGGCAGCACACCCGGGTCGCCATGGAAGGGCTCGACCAACTGATGAAGGCGCCCATGGAGCGCCCGCAGGACAAGCGCTTCGTGCGCAAGGAGCGCCTCGCCGGGCACTACCGCCTGGAGGCGCTGAAGCTGGCCCACGGCGAGAACCCGCCGGCGGTGGACATCGCTGCGCTGGAGATCCGCCCCGGCGAGCGCGTTGCGCTGCTGGGCGGCAACGGCGCCGGCAAGTCGACCCTGCTGCGCCTGCTGGCCGGGTTGTACGACGCGCAGTCCGGGCGTCTGCTGCTGGACGACGTGGCCATCGCGCAGATCGACCCTTCCGATCGGCGCCGTCACATAGGCTACCTGCCGCAGGATGTCGCGCTGTTCTACGGCACCCTGCGCGACAACCTCAACCTGGAAGGCGCGGCGATCAGCGATGACGAGATGTTCGAGGCGCTGGATGGCGTCGGCCTGGGCGACTTCGTCCGCTCGCACCCGCTGGGGCTGGACCTGCCGCTGCTGGGCAACGGCAGCCTTTCCGGCGGTCAGCGCCAGGCCGTGGGGCTGGCCCGTGTGCTGCTGCAGGACCCGCCCGTGGTGCTGCTCGATGAGCCCACCGCGACCTTCGACCAGAGCACCGAGCTGCACGTCATCGGCTACCTGCAGCGTTGGCTGGAAGGCCGCACCCTGGTGATGACCACGCACAAGAAGACCATGCTCGCCGTGGCCACCCGCGCCGTGGTGCTCAGCCAGGGCAAGGTGGTGATGGACGGCGCCCTGGACCAGATCGTCAAGGACCGCACCGTACAGATTCCCGGACAGGAAGGAGCCGTCCATGGCCAGTGAAACCCGCGCTGCCGAACGCCTGCGCCGCGAGCTGCAGGACCCGCTGCTGGCTTCCAGCCACCCGGTGTCGCGGCCGCTGCTCTGGGCGCTGCTGCTGAGCCTGGTCGCCGCTGTCGCCTGGGCAGCCTGGGCCGAGCTGGACGAGGTGACACGAGGCGATGGCCGCGTGGTGCCCTTCAGCCGCATGCAGAAGATCCAGAGCCTGGAGGGGGGTATCCTCGACCGTCTGCTGGTGCAGGAGGGCGAGCTGGTGCAGGTCGGCCAGCCGCTGGTGCGCCTGGACCGCACGCACTTCGAGACCTCCTGGCAGGAAGCGGCCAACCAGGCCGAGGTCCTCGGTGCCGCCATCGCCCGGCTGGACGCGGAAGTCATGGGCCAGGACCACATCGTCTTCCCCGCAGGCGTGCCCGCCGACGGCCCGGTGGCGCGTTCCGAACGTGAGCTGTTCAAGTCGCGGCGCGACAAGCTGGAGGAGAACACCCGCTCGCTGCAGCAGCAGGTTCGCCTGGCGCAGAGCCAGCTGGCGCTGGTCAAGCCGCTGGTGGAGCGCCGCGCGGTGAGCCAGATGGAAGCACTCAAGCTGAGCCAGGACATCGCTACCCTGAGCGGCAAGCTCACCGAGCTGAAGAACACCTATTTCCAGGATGCCTACACCGAGCGGCAGGAGAAGAAGGCCCAGCTGGCGCAGATCGAGCCCATCGTCCAGCAGCGCAAGGACCAGCTGCGCCGCACGGAAATCCTCTCGCCGGTGCGCGGGCGGGTGAACACCGTGCTGATCAGCACCCGCGGCGGCGTGGTGCAGCCGGGCGAGCCGATCATGGAGGTGATCCCGGTGGAGGAACGCCTGCTGGTGGAAGCCAAGGTCAAGCCGCGCGACGTGGCCTTCCTGGTGCCGGGCATGCCGGCCAAGGTCAAGATCACCGCCTACGACTACAGCATCTACGGCGATTTGAAGGGCACCCTGGAACAGATCAGCGCCGACACGATCGAAGAAGATACGGTGCACGGCAAGGAGTACTACTACCAGGTGCTGATCAAGACCGACGGCAGCCAGCTGATGCGCAACGGCGAGGTGCTGCCGATCATCCCCGGCATGGTCGCCGAGGTGGACATCCTCAGCGGCAAGCGCAGCGTGCTGAACTACCTGCTGCGGCCGTTGCTCAAGGCGCGGTTGATGTAACCGCGGCCAATAGGGCAGCCGCGCAGGGCGGATAACCCGGAACGGGTTATCCGCCCTGCGTATCAGCGTTGAGGGCTGCGGACCTTGTCGGCGAAGGTTTTGCGAACACAGGAACACCCGGCATACGCCTCCTTCCCCTGACAGGAAAGGGCCGGGAACCTGGGGAGGACAAGGGCGTGGTACCTGTAGGGGCGAGCCTGCCTGCCATGGTTGTCCGGGCGGGGCTTGCGGGCGGGCTCGCTCCTACGGCGGCCGTGGACTGTGCCCAGGCACACTCAGCAGTTGGAGATCTGCCCCGCGTCGATCTCATCCACGCGGCCTTTGGCGAAGTGCAGCCAGAGCCAGTTGGTGCGGTATCGGGTTCTATCGCACTTGCCTTCGATCCGGCGGTGATGTTCGAAGCGCCACCAGCCGTCCGCCGGCGGTGTCGATACTCCCATGACCGCCTGCACTTCCGCACTCGACGCACCAATCCAGTCATAGCCATCGAGCGACAGCGAAAGCTGGGGAGACCGTAGTGCCGCGCACGCGCTGGTGGTTTGTGGCTGGGGCTGGTTGCGCAGGGTGATGCGCGTGATGCGATGGCTGCCATCGGTCTTCCTGGCGTCGGAAACCAGCCATAGGCCCAGCCTTGCATGCGGGAGCCAATAGCAGAGCCAGTCGCGGCTGTCTTCGCCGTCCATGTCGTGTTGCCACTCGCCGGAGCCCAGGTTGTTGCGGGCGCCCTCCAGCGTGACGAGTTTCGCTTCGGTAACCAGGTTGCCCACTATCAGGGAACGCCACAGCGGCGCGCCAACGGTGAACTGAGCTGTGGCCAGGCGGAGTAGCTCGGGAGGTGTGTTGCTGTCGGTCGCCTGTGCCAGCGAGGCGACGCACGACAGCATTATCAGCCAGGGGCGCAGCAGCGAGTGGCGGATGAGAGAAAGCGGTTTCATGGTGGGCGCACTGGAGAAAGAGGGCGCCATGGTGGAAGTGAGGCCGATTTGCCCCTATGAGATTACTCTGGAGGAGGGTTCATAGGATTCTGATCCTGCCCGGCTCTGGCGGCTCAGATCATCGGGTCCCAGCGCTGCGACCAGTCCGGGTCCTGCGCCACCACCTCGCGCAGCACCGCGAAGGCCTGCTGCAGCGTCTGCGAGTCGCGGTCCCGCGAATACACGAGATAAGTCGGGTAGCTGAACTCCGGTGCCTTGGGCACGCGGCGCAGCACCTTGCGGTCGAGGTAGCTCTGCACCACCCGCGTGCGGAAGTAGCCCGAGCCGCCGTTCTCCAGGATGTACTGCAATGCCAGCGGGCCGAGGTTGAACGATACCGGCGCCTTGGACAGTTCCGGCAGGGCGCTGTCGTGCTGCTGGCGGAAGCCTTCGCCCCAGTCGATGTAGACGTAGGGTTCGGGGTTCTGCGCGCGCACCAGGATCAGCTTCTCCTCCAGCAACTGCTCCACCTGCATCCCCGGCCAGTAGGTCGGCTGGTAGACCAGGGCGGCATCGAGCACGCCCAGCTCCAGCTGGCGCAGCAGGCTCTGGCCGTCGCCGATCTCGGCGCGCACTGCGTGGTCGCCGATGGTCTGGCGGATACGGCTGACCCAGCGCAGCATCAGCGGGTTGCACAGGCTTACCTCGCCGCCGATGTGCAGCACGTTGTGGATGCCTTCGGGCAGTGGCAGGTCGCGCTGGGCGGCTTCCCAGGTCTGCAGGATCTGGTTGGCGTAGGTGACGAAGGCCTCGCCGTCCGGCGTCAGGCGGGCGCCGGCGCGGTTGCGCACGAACAGCGTGCAGTTGAGGTGTGCCTCCAGCTTCTGCACCCGCGCGGTGACGGCGGTCTGGGTGACGTGCATGCGGTCGGCGGCGGCCACGAAGCTGCCGTGGCGGACGATTTCCAGGAAGGTGCGGGTGAGGTCGATGTCCATGCAAAGGCTTCTGCGCGATTCAGGCGGCCAGTGTAACGGAAAGGGCTGTCAGCCCAGGCGAACTGAAAGCGCGGTCAGCCCAGGTGACTGAGCAGGTCGCGCTCCAGCGCGGCGATCAGGTCGGTCTGGGTGATCACGCCCACCAGCTCGCCGCGTTCCAGCACCGGCAGGCAGTGCAGGCCGTGGTCGGAGAGCAGCGGGATCAGTTCCACCGCATGGGTGTCGGCATCTACATGCAGCACCGGGCGGGTCATTACCTCGCCCAGCAGGCGGTCGCGGCGCAGGCCGATGCCGCCGAGCAGGCGCTTCCACCAGGCGCCCCTGGGCACCAGCAGGTCGATCAGGCTGACGATGCCCACCAGCCGGCGCTCCTCGTCGAGGATCGGCAGGGCCTTCAGGTGGTGCTTCACCAGCAGGCGCAGGGCGTGGCTGAGCGGGGTTTCCGGCGAGGCGCAGATCAAGTCGCGGGACATCACCTCCCGCGCGCGGGTCTCGCCCATGCTGCGGCGCAGGGCGTGGCGCTCGGTGCTGCGCACCAGGCGCTCGAGGTCGTCGCGGGTGATGTCGACAAAGCCCTCAAGCTCGTCCAGCGCCTGGTCGAGGTCGGCGGCCTGGATGCCGACCCGCGCGCCGGGGGCCGGGTCCTGGGTCTGGTGGTTGTCCGGCGCGAGGCTGCGGCGGCGCGGGTAGGGCATGCGTGTCAGGTTGTTGAACAGCAGCGCAAGCAGCACCAGGCCGAGGCCGCCGCTGATTGCCGGCAGCGATGCCATCCACACCGGTTCGCCGGGCACCGGCGAGGCGAACACCATGCAGAAGGCCAGCGCACCGCCCGGCGGATGCAGGCAGCGCAGCGGGTACATCAGCAGCAGGCTCAGCCCGAGGGCGAGGGCCGCGCTGGCGATGCCGGCGGGCAGGAACAGGCCGATCAGCAGCGCCACCAGCGAGGCGCACAGGTAGCTGCCGATCACCGACCAGGGCTGGGCGAGGGCGCCGGAGGATACGGCGAACAGCAGGACGGCCGAAGCGGCCCAGGGGCCGGCGAAGTGCAGCGCCACCGAGGAGCCGAACAGCAGGCCGCAGGTGGCGGCGCTGAGCAGGAAGCCGAGGCTGGCGCCGAGCGAGGCGCGCAGCCATTCGCGCGGGCGGGTATGGGGAATGTCGGGCAGGTACGCGGCGGCGCGGTGCCGCCAGCCGGTGAGGGCGGGCATCGGAAGGTCCGGGGAGCGAAGTCTGAAAAAAAACGGGCTCTCGCGGGAAAGAGCCCTGCAAGTTGCCAACATCGGCACTCGGGGAGGCTCCGTCCGTGGAGCAGGAAATCACTGGCGTCGGAGATCAGGCGCGCAGTCGGTAGGGCGGTGGCGGCTCCGGCAGCGGCTGGACGATCCTTTCGCAGTGCCGGCCGGTGGCCGCACTCATGCGCCGTGCGGCTTCCGGGTCGTCGGCGAAGGGCAGCAGCGCCGCCTGTTCGTCGTCATGGCGGCAGGATTGCCAGCAGGCGGCGATACAGGCGATCAGGCCGATAAGGCTCAGTAGCATCGTCGCGTCCTCAGGCCGCGGTCGCTTCGAGGTTCGACACCGGCTTGCCGGCGCGCACCGTGGCCCAGGTATTCCAGGCCATCAGCAGCATGCCGCTGGCGAAGGTGGACCCGCCGATCAGCCGCACGATGTAGCCCGGATGGCTGGCCGCCAGCGCCTCGACGAAGGAGTAGGTCAGCGTGCCGTCCTCGTTCACCGCACGCCACATCAGGCCCTGGGTGATGCCGTTGACCCACATCGAGGCGATGTAGAGCACGGTGCCGATGGTTGCCAGCCAGAAGTGCGCATTGATCAGCCCGACGCTGTGCATCTGCTCGCGACCGTAGAGCTTGGGGATCATGTGGTAGAGCGCGCCAATGGAGATCATCGCCACCCAGCCCAGGGCGCCGGCATGCACGTGGCCGATGGTCCAGTCGGTGTAGTGCGACAACGAGTTCACTGTCTTGATCGCCATCATCGGGCCTTCGAAGGTGGACATGCCGTAGAACGCCAGGGACACCACGAGGAAGCGCAGGATCGGGTCGGTGCGCAACTTATGCCAGGCACCGGAGAGGGTCATCATGCCGTTGATCATGCCGCCCCAGCTGGGCGCCAGGAGGATCAGCGACATCACCATGCCGAGGGACTGCGCCCAATCGGGCAGGGCGGTGTAGTGCAGGTGGTGCGGGCCGGCCCAGATGTACAGGGTGATGATCGCCCAGAAGTGCACGATGGACAGGCGATAGGAGTAGATCGGCCGCTCGGCCTGCTTGGGCACGTAGTAGTACATCATGCCGAGGAAGCCCACCGAGAGGATGAAGCCCACCACGCTGTGGCCGTACCACCACTGGATCATCGCGTCGGTGGCGCCCGAGTAGAGCGGATAGGACTTGAACAGTGTCACCGGGATCGCCAGGTGATTGACCACGTGGACCATCCCGGTGACCACGATGAAGGCACCGTAGAACCAGTTGCCGACGTAGATATGGCGCACCTTGCGCCGGGCGATGGTGCCGAAGAACAGGTAGGCATAGATCAGCCAGAGGAAGGTCACCCAGACGGCAATGGGCCACTCCATCTCGGCGTATTCCTTGGAGGTGGTGATGCCCAGCGGGTAGCTGATCACCATGGCCACCAGGCTCGCCTGCCAGCCCCAGAACAGCAGGTTGGCCAGGCTGTCGGAGATGATCCGCACACGGCAGGTGCGCTGCACCACGTAGAAAGAGGTGGCGAACAGCGCGCTGCCGCCGAAGGCGAAGATCACCAGGTTGGTGTGGATCGGCCGGATGCGCCCGAAGCTGGTCCAGGGCATCTCCAGGCTCAACTGCGGCCACACCAGCTGGGCGGCGATGAACACGCCCATGAGCATCCCGAAGATGCCCCAGCCCAGGGTGGTGAGGGTGAAGCGGCGAACGATGTCGTAGTTGTATTCGGCGTCGCGGGGGGTGTGCTGATAGAGGGGTATCGCGCTGTCCATCTTGATTCCGTCGTACTCCGGTTGACTGACGGCTCCCACGGCACCCGAGAGTGCTAAGCGTTGCTTAATCGGCGAAGAGGCAAGGTAGGAGGCAATTCGCCGCAGGGAGCCCGATCAGTCTGAACAGCGCAGATGGATGCAACAAACGAATAATAATGCTGCATAAGTGCAGTTATTTTGATTTGAAAGCGAAGATCTGGCACGCGGCCGCTCTGCAATGCCTTGTCCGGGGTCAAGGCCGACGAGCGGCGCAGCGGAAATGAAGAGGTACGGCGCGGGCTGGATGTATTCGGAAAATTGCAGCGTCAGTGCAATTCAATTCATTTAAAACCGTTTCGCGAGACGGTCTAGGATGGGCCTTCGCGATGACCTGGGGGCTTCATGTCCGACGATCTGATTGACTGGTTGCAGACCTTGATGCGCGCCGAGCGCGCTGGTGCGCGGGTGATGCTCGACAGCCTGCGGCAGGCCGACGAGGCCGTGGCACGGAACCGCCTGGAGCGTTTGCACCAGGGCGAGGCGGAAAGCTGCCGGCGCCTGCGGCGCTGTCTGGAACGACTGGGCGCCACGCCGGATACCGGCGTGGGCGACTTCCATGCCAGCGCCATGGCCATCGACGACCTGGAGCTGCGTTTCGACTTCATCGGCCGTGGCCAGCGCTGGGTTGCCCGGCAGATCACGCAGCGCCTGCCGGAAATCCATGAGCCCTGGCTGCGCGAAGAGCTGGAGGCGGTACTGCGGTTACACCAATGAGCGTAGGAGCGGACTCCGTCCGCGATCGGTTCGGTGCCGCTCCGGCCAAACAAGGAGCTGGGCGAAGCCATCGCGGACGGAGTCCGCTCCTGCGCGAGATCCGGCATCGGCAGGACGAGGGCAGGGTAGAGTCATCGCACAACCGGGCGACCATGGCCGGGCGCCATCCCGATGTTGTACGATGACCGCCACTTCATCTATTCCAGCGACCACCATGCCGACCAGTCCGCTTCCCCGCAAACGTTCCCGCAGCCTCGCCCATGACGTGGTCGCCGAGCTTTCCGCGCGTATCCGCGATGGTCGCATCAAGCCCGGCGACAAGCTGCCCACCGAGTCGGCGATCATGACCGAGCAGGGCGTCAGCCGTACCGTGGTCCGCGAGGCGATCTCCCGGCTACAGGCCGCGGGGCTGGTGGAAACCCGCCACGGCATCGGCACCTTCGTGCTGGACACGCCCAAGGACGGCCCGTTCCGCATCGACCCGGCGACCATCGTCACCCTGCGTGACGTGCTGGCCGTGCTGGAGTTGCGCATCAGCCTGGAGGTGGAGTCCGCCGGGCTCGCCGCCCAGCGCCGCAGCCCCGAGCAGCTGCAGGGCCTGCGCGACGCCCTGGATGCGCTGGAGGAGAGCCAGGCCAACGGCCGCGACGCGGTGGCCTCGGACTTCCAGTTCCACCTGCGCATCGCCGAAGCCACGGGCAACCGCTACTTCACCGACATCATGAGCCACCTGGGGGCGAGCATCATCCCGCGCACCCGCCTCAACTCGGCGCGCCTGGCCCATGACGACCAGAGCCACTACCTGGCGCGGGTCAACCGCGAGCACGAAGATATCTTCGACGCCATCGCCCGCGGCGACACCGACGCCGCCCGCGCCGCCATGCGCCTGCACCTCACCAACTCCCGCGAACGCCTGCGCCGCGCCCATGAATCGGCCGAGGAAAAACTCGGCTGACGAGCGGACGGAAGAAAAGGTTGTCTGACGACTTGTCGGCTTTTGTTTGTAGTTGTACGATGACCGACAACATGACGCCATAAGCCGATTGTCGTTGCACCTCTTCCTATAAAAATTCGCTTTGCAGGGTGATCGCCAATGAATCCACAAGAACTGAAGTCCACCCTTTCGTCCGGTCTGCTGTCGTTCCCCGTGACGGACTTCG
Source organism: Pseudomonas sp. PDM22 (assembly GCF_014851965.1). Classification (NCBI taxonomy): domain Bacteria; kingdom Pseudomonadati; phylum Pseudomonadota; class Gammaproteobacteria; order Pseudomonadales; family Pseudomonadaceae; genus Pseudomonas; species Pseudomonas sp. PDM22. The sequence continues at coordinate 341,741 of NZ_JACVAR010000005.1, read as the reverse complement.
ATACCCAGGGCAACTTCCGCGCGGACACCTACGCCCGCCGCCTGGAGTGGCTGGCCCCTTACGGAGCCAGTGCACTCTTCGCGGCCGGCGGCACCGGCGAGTTCTTCTCGCTGGAGCCCAACGAGTTCTCCTCGATCATCAAGACCGCGGTGGATACCTGCCGTGGCCAGGTACCGATCCTCGCCGGCGCCGGCGGCCCGACCCGTCAGGCCATCGCCTACGCCCAGGAAGCCGAGAAGCAGGGCGCCGCCGGTATCCTGCTGCTGCCGCACTACCTGACCGAAGCCAGCCAGGAAGGCCTGGTGGCCCACGTCGAGCAGGTCTGCCGCTCGGTGGACTTCGGTGTGGTGGTCTACAACCGCAACGTCTGCCGCCTCAACGCCGACAGCCTGGAAAAGCTGGCCGACCGCTGCCCGAACCTGATCGGCTTCAAGGACGGCATCGGCGAGATCGAGCCGATGGTCGCCATCCGCCGCCGCCTGGGCGAGCGCCTGACCTACCTCGGCGGCCTGCCGACCGCCGAGGTCTACGCAGCGGCCTACAAGGCGCTGGGCGTGCCGGTGTACTCCTCCGCCGTCTTCAACTTCATCCCGAAGACCGCCATCGATTTCTACAACGCCATCGCCAGCGACGACCACGCCACGGTCAACCGCCTGATCGACGATTTCTTCCTGCCGTACCTGGCCATCCGCAACCGCTGCGAAGGCTACGGCGTGAGCATCATCAAGGCTGGCGCCAAGCTGGTCGGCCATGACGCGGGCCCGGTGCGCGCACCGCTGACCGACCTCACCGGCGAAGAAGTCGAGATGCTCGACGCGCTGATCAAGAAACTCGGCCCGCAGTAAGCCGGAGGTTCCCGTGGCTCAACAGTATTCGCACTACGTCGACGGCCAGTGGCTGGCCGTTACCGACGCAACCCCGAACCGCAACCCGTCGGACCTGTCCGACGTGGTCGGCGACTACGCGCTGGGCGACGCCGCGCTGGTCAACCAGGCAGTGGAGGCGGCCCGCGCTGCTTTCCCGGCCTGGTCCAACAGCAACGTGCAGGCCCGCGCCGACGCGCTGGACAAGGTCGGCAGCGAGATCCTCGCCCGCCGCGCCGAGCTGGGCGCGCTGCTGGCGCGGGAGGAGGGCAAGACCCTTCCCGAAGCCATCGGCGAAGTCGGCCGCGCGGGGAACATCTTCAAGTTCTTCGCCGGTGAATGCCTGCGCCTGGCCGGCGACCTGCTGCCCTCGGTGCGCCCCGGCGTCAGCGTCGAGGTGACCCGTGAAGCGGTGGGCGTGGTCGGCCTGATCACCCCGTGGAACTTCCCCATCGCCATCCCGGCGTGGAAGATCGCCCCGGCCCTGGCCTACGGCAACTGCGTGGTGATCAAGCCTGCCGACCTGGTGCCCGGCAGTGCCTGGGCGCTGGCGGAAATCATCTCCCGCGCCGGCTTCCCCAACGGCGTGTTCAACCTGGTGATGGGCCGTGGCAGCGTGATCGGCGAGGCCCTGGTCAACCACCCGCAGGTGGACGCCGTGAGCTTCACCGGCTCGGTCGGCGTCGGCCGGCGCATCGCCGCGCAGTGCGTGGCCCGTGGCGCCAAGGTGCAGCTGGAGATGGGTGGCAAGAACCCGCAGATCGTCCTCGATGATGCGGACCTCGCCAGCGCCGTGGAGCTGTCGGTGCAAAGCGCCTACTACTCCACCGGCCAGCGCTGCACCGCGTCGAGCCGGCTGATCGTCACCGAAGGCATCTACCCGCGTTTCGTCGAAGCCATGGTCGAGCGCATGCGCCGGATCAAGGTAGGCAATGCGCTGCAGGACGGCATCGACATCGGCCCGGTGGTTTCCGAAGCGCAGTTGCGCCAGGACCTGGACTACGTCGAGATCGGCCGCAACGAAGGCGCACGCCTGCTGTTCGGCGGCGAGCGCCTGTCGCTGGCCACCGAGGGCTACTACATGGCCCCGGCGCTGTTCGACGAGACCACCCCCGACATGCGCATCAACCGCGAGGAAATCTTCGGCCCCGTGGCCAGCATCCTCAAGGTGAAGGACTACGACGAAGCGCTGGCCCAGGCCAATGCCACCGAGTTCGGCCTGTCCGCCGGCATCGCCACCACCTCGCTCAAGCATGCCGCGCACTTCAAGCGGCACGCCCAGGCCGGGATGGTGATGGTCAACCTGCCCACCGCCGGCGTGGATTACCACGTGCCGTTCGGCGGTCGCAAAGGCTCGTCCTACGGGCCGCGCGAGCAGGGCCGCTACGCCCAGGAGTTCTACACCACGGTGAAGACCGCCTACGTCGGTGCCTGACCGATAGCAGTACCCGCGGGTGGCGCCTGCCAGCGCCATCCGCTGCACAAGACATGACCCGAACCCCGACACAAGAACAAAGCAGGGGAAATACCATGACCATCGACTGCCCGCCGTCGACACGTACCCGCGAACCCAGGCGCTGACCGCGCCCCGAGCTGTCCCACTCCGCTCAACTTCGCAGGTAGGTCGTCATGCAGAACCGTCCGATCTCACATCGCCGCGCCACCGTGCGCCGGCTTTCCCCGCGCCAGTTCCCTGGCCGCGCCGTGTCGTCTCGCCTGCCCGCCAGGCGTCCGGCAGGGCCCTTTTCTTCGCTCCACGCTCTCTCGCTGTACGCCATCCGGCTGCCTGCCGGCCATGGCGCGCTATCTGCTGTGTCGCTCGCCGCTGTGTCCTGCGTGCGAGTCGGAACGGACGTACCGGCCGCGCCCGCCGTACGTCGGCAAGGAGGCGGTAACGGCTCGCCACGACGGGCCGGCTGATAATCTGGCCGGCCTGCGCCGGTCGCTCCCATAACAACAAGACACGAGACGCAATCGATGAGCCAAGCAACCGCCAAACCGACGCATGTGCGTTACCTGATCCTGCTGATGCTGTTCCTGGTAACCACCATCAACTACGCCGACCGCGCCACCATCTCCATCGCCGGCTCCAGCCTGCAGAAGGACCTGGGCATCGACGCGGTCACCCTGGGCTACATCTTCTCCGCCTTCGGCTGGGCCTACGTGGCCGGGCAGATTCCCGGCGGCTGGCTGCTCGACCGCTTCGGCTCGAAGAAGGTCTACGCCGCGGGCATCTTCATCTGGTCGCTGTTCACCTTCCTGCAGGGCTTCGTCGGCTACCTCCCCGTGGCCAGCGCGGTGATCGCACTGTTCCTGCTGCGCTTCATGGTGGGCTTCGCCGAGGCGCCGTCCTTCCCGGGCAATGCGCGCATCGTCGCCGCCTGGTTCCCCACCGCCGAGCGCGGCACGGCCTCGGCCATCTTCAATTCCGCGCAGTACTTCGCCACCGCGCTGTTCGCACCGATCATGGGCTGGATCGTCTTCCACTTCGGCTGGGAGCACGTGTTCGTGGTGATGGGCGTGCTGGGCATGGTCTTCGCCGGTATCTGGATGAAGACCATCTACAACCCCAAGGAACACCCGCGCACCAACGCCGCTGAAATCGCCGCCATCGAAGCCGGCGGCGGCATGGTCGACATGGACCAGAAACGCGCCAGCGACGGCCCGAAATGGCACTACGTCAGCCAACTGCTGCGCAGCCGCATGCTGCTGGGCGTGTACCTGGGCCAGTACTGCATCAACGCCATCACCTACTTCTTCCTCACCTGGTTCCCGGTGTACCTGGTGCAGGAGCGCGGCATGTCGATCCTCAAGGCCGGCTTCATCGCCTCGCTGCCCGCGCTGATGGGCTTCCTCGGCGGCGTGCTGGGCGGGATCATCTCCGACTACCTGCTGCGTCGCGGCCATTCGCTGACCTTCGCCCGCAAGCTGCCGATCGTCTGCGGCCTGCTGCTGTCCACCACCATGGTGTTCTGCAACTACGTTGACGCCGAGTGGATGGTGGTCGGCTTCATGACCCTGGCGTTCTTCGGCAAGGGCCTGGGCGCGCTGGGCTGGGCGGTGGTGGCGGACACCTCGCCCAAGCAGATCGCCGGTCTTTCCGGCGGCCTGTTCAACACCTTCGGCAACCTCGCCTCGATCACCACGCCGATCGTCATCGGCTACCTGATCAGCGCCACCGGCTCGTTCAAGTGGGCCCTGGTGTTCGTCGGCGCCAACGCGCTGGTGGCCGTGCTGAGCTACCTGTTCATCGTCGGCCGCATCGAGCGTGTGGAGCTGCGCGAAGAAGACCCAAAGGGTCGCCAGGTACCTGAAAAACGTCTGGCCCCGGCCAATTCCTGAGCAGTTCCGGGGGTATTTCGGAGATGAGTGTCATGCAGTTGATCCCGCACCAGGACTCGCCGCGTTACGTGAAATTGCACGCGGACGATAACGTCGCCATCGTCGTCAACGACCAGGGCGTCGCCGCTGGCGGTCGCTTCCCGGATGAGCTGGTGGCCGCCGAGTCGATCCCGCAGAGCCACAAGGTGGCGCTTGTGGACATCGCCGAAGGCGCACCGGTGCTGCGCTATGGCACGGTGATCGGCTACGCCCTGGCGCCCATCGCCAAGGGGCGCTGGGTGACCGAGCAGTTGCTCAGCCTGCCGGAACCGCCGGAGCTGGATGCGCTGCCACTGGCCACCGAGGTGCCGCCCACTGCCGAGCCGCTCACCGGCTACAGCTTCGAGGGTTACCGCAATGCCGACGGCAGCGTCGGCACGCGCAACCTGCTGGGCGTCAGCACCACGGTGCAGTGCGTGACTGGCGTGCTGGATCACTGCGTGGAGCGCGCCCGTCGCGAACTGCTGCCCAAGTACCCGCACGTCGATGACGTGGTGGCGCTGACCCACAGTTATGGCTGTGGCGTGGCGATCAATGCGCCGGACGCCATCATCCCGATCCGTACGCTGTACAACCTGGCGCGCAACCCCAACCTCGGTGGCCAGGCGCTGGTCATCGGTCTGGGCTGCGAGAAATTGCAGCCGGTGCAGCTGATGGACGGCGACGCACTCACCGCCGGGCAGGACGAGGCACAGTGGCTGTACCGCCTGCAGGAATCCGGCAACGGCTTCCAGGGCATGGTCACGCAGATACTGGAGCTGATCGAGGAGCGTCTGGTGGTCCTCGACCAACGCCGCCGCGAGACGGTGCCGGCCTCGGAACTGGTGGTGGGCATGCAGTGCGGCGGCAGTGACGCCTTCTCCGGCGTCACCGCCAACCCCGCGCTGGGCGTCGCTGCCGACCTGCTGGTGCGGGCCGGCGCCACGGTGATGTTCTCCGAGAACACCGAGGTGCGCGATGGCATCCACCTGCTCACCGCCCGCGCTGTCAACCGCGAGGTGGCCGAGCAACTGGTCGCCGAGATGGACTGGTACGACCGCTACCTCGCCCGCGGCATGGCCGACCGCAGCGCCAACACCACGCCGGGCAACAAGAAGGGCGGGCTGAACAACATCGTCGAGAAGGCCATGGGTTCCATCGCCAAGTCCGGCAGCAGCGCCATCGCCGGCGTGATCCCACCAGGTGCGCGGGTGAAGGGCAGGGGCCTGCAGTACTGCGCCACCCCGGCCAGCGACTTCATCTGCGGCACCCTGCAACTGGCCGCCGGGATGAACCTGCACATCTTCACCACCGGCCGCGGCACGCCCTACGGGCTGGCCATGGCGCCGGTGATCAAGGTGGCCACCCGCACCGAACTGGCCGAGCGCTGGCCGGACCTGATCGACGTCGACGCCGGCCGCGTCACGTCCGGGCGCATGACCCTGGACGAGCTGGGCTGGGAAATCTTCCAGCTCTACCTCGACGTGGCCAGCGGCAAGGTCCACACCTGGGCCGAGCGGCATCACCTGCACAACGACCTGGTGCTGTTCAACCCGGCCCCCGTGACCTGATGCAACCGCTGGGCTGATCCACCCCTAATCGACGGCGCCTCCCGGCGCCGCCGGACTCCCTTTGCCTGAAATCCCGCGCCTGCCCGCACCACTGGGACGGGTGGCGCTCACCCTGAAATCCACGAACCGGAGACAACAATGAAAAACTCCACCCTGGGCGCTGCCATCGCCTGCGCCGCCCTCGGCCTTCTCGTGCCCGCCGCCCAGGCTGCCGGCTTCATCGAAGACAGCAAGGCCAGCCTGACCCTGCGCAACTTCTACATCAACAGCGACAACCGCAACGGCACGGCCGAGCCGAGCCGCCAGGAAGAGTGGGGCCAGGGCTTCATCCTCAACTACGCCTCGGGCTACACCCAGGGCACGGTTGGGCTGGGCGTCGACGCCATCGGCCTGCTCGGCATCCGCCTCGACAGCGGCGGTGGCACCCATTACGAATCGGCCAGCCAGCAGGCCGGCACGGTGTTTCCGTCGAAAAGCAACGGCGAGGCGGTGAACGACTTCAGCAGCTTCGGCCCGACCCTGAAGGCGAAGATTTCCAGCACCGAACTGCGCTACGGCACCCTGATGCCCAAGCTGCCAGTGGTGACCTACAACGACGGTCGACTGCTGCCGGGCACCTTCGAGGGCGGGCAGGTGACCAGCGCCGATATCGACAACCTCAGCCTGGTGGCCGGCAAGCTGGAGCACACCCGTGGGCGCAACTCCAGCGACTGGCGCGGCATGTCGATCCAGGGCGCCAACAGCGGCGCCACGGCCCGCGACAGCAACGAGTTCTACTACGCCGGCGGCGACTACAAGCTGAGCAAGGACCTGACGCTGCAGTACTACTACGGCCAGCTCAGCGAGTTCTACCAGCAGCACTTCCTCGGCCTGCAGCACAGCCTGAACCTCGGCCCCGGCGTGCTGAAGACCGACCTGCGCGCCTTCGACAGCGACTCCGACGGCAAGAACGGCAGCACCTCCGGACGCGCCGACGGCTACCTCTCCAGCGGCTACTACGGCAATCGCGTGACCAAGGGCGAAGTGGACAACCGCGCCTACAGCGGGATGTTCACCTACAGCCTGTCCGGGCACAGCCTTGGCGCCGGCTACCAGGTCATGAACGGCGACAGCGACTTCCCCTACCTGAACCGCGGCGACGGCGCCAGCGGCAGCGCCTACCTGATCACCGACGTGCAGATCGGCAAGTTCCTGCACGCAGGCGAACGCACCTGGGTGGCGCGCTACGGCTACGACTTCGCCCAGGCCGGCCTGCCGGGCCTGACCTTCGCGGCAATCTACCTCAAGGGCGACGACATCAGGACCGCCAGCGGCGACCAGGGCGAATGGGAGCGCGACCTGACGCTGTCCTACGTGATCCCCGAAGGCACCCTCAAGGGCCTGGGCTTCTCCTGGCGCAACGCCATGCTGCGCAGCGGCCTGCCCGCCAGCGGCTCCGGCACCCCGACCCAGCGCGACCAGGATGAGAACCGGCTGATCGTCAGCTACACCTTGCCGCTGTTCTGAGTCCGGGCCGGCGGCGGACCTTGTCCGCCGTTCGCGGGCATGGCCTGCTCCTACAGGGTGCACGGTGCTCTTGCAGGAGCGGGCCATGCCCGCGAGATCCCCGCGACGAGCTTCCAAGGGGCAAGAAAAAAGGCCCCTCGCCGGATTGGCGAGGGGCCTTTTCGCGGACGAAGTCTGCCCCTACGTCAGTTGCATCATCCGCGCGAAGCCTTCCAGCGACGGATCACCAGCTTCTCCAGTTCCACCGCGAAGAACACCGCGATACCTATCCCTAACGAGATCAGCCAGCCGCTGAAGGGCAGGGCGACGGTGTGGAAGGCGGTCTGCATGAAGGGCACGTAGATCACGAAGCACTGCAGCAGGATCAGCGCCAGGGTCACGGTGAGCAGCGCGCCGTTGCGCAGCAGCGCGGTGTTCAGCGAGAACTCCTCCTGCAGGCGGCAGTTGAACAGGTAGGCCCACTGCGCCGTGACCAGGGTGTGCAGGATCATGGTGCGGATGTGGTCGGTGTCCTGGCCGTTGCTGACCATCCAGGCTTCCAGCAGGAAGGCCGCGGCGGTCAGCAGGCCACCCACGTAGAGCACCCGCCAGACCGCGAAGCCGTTGAGGATCGACTCCTTCGCGTTGCGCGGCGGGCGGCGCATCATCCCCGGCTCGCCAGGCTCGAAGGCCAGGGCGAAGGACAGGGTGGTGGAGGTCGCCATGTTCATCCAGAGGATCTGCAGCGGCGCCAGCGGGATCACCGCGCCGGCGAGGATCGCCATGACGATCAGCAGACCCTGCGCCATGTTGGTCGGCAGGATGAACAGTACGGTCTTCTTCAGGTTGTCGTAGACCCGGCGGCCTTCGCGAACGGCACCGGCAATGGTGGAGAAGTTGTCATCGGTGAGCACCATGTCGGCGGCTTCCTTGGTCACCTCGGTGCCCTTGATGCCCATGGCGATGCCGACGTCGGCCTGCTTCAGCGCCGGGGCGTCGTTGACCCCGTCGCCGGTCATGCCGACCACTTCCTCATTGGCCTGCAGCGCGCGCACCAGGCGCAGCTTGTGTTCGGGGCTGGTGCGGGCGAACACCGAGTACTGCATGGCGAGGGCTTTCAGTTGCGAGTCATCGGCCTGCTCCAGCTCCTGGCCGGTCATGGCGCGCAGGTCGTTGCCCATGCCGAGCATGCCGGCGATGGCCACGGCGGTATCCGGGTGGTCGCCGGTGATCATCTTCACCTGGATGCCGGCGCGCTTGCACAGCGCGATGGCCTCGATGGCCTCTGGGCGCGGCGGGTCGAGCAGGCCGGCGACGCCGAGGAAGATCATGCCCGCCTGCACGTCCTCGTGGTCGATCACGCCGTCATCGGGCTGCACCGGCTTGTACGCGGCGGCAAGCATTCGCAGGCCCTGCCCGGCTATGAAGCTCATCTCGCGCTCCCAGTACTCGCGGTCCAGCGGCTCCACGCCGTTGGCGCCGAGCTGTTGCTGGCACATGCGCAACAGCACGTCGGGTGCGCCCTTGAGGTAGACCAGGCTCTGCCCGGCAACGTCGCAGCGCCGCGCCATGTACTTGTAGGCGGAGTCGAAGGGAATCTTGCCGAACTTCTGGAACTCGATCTCCGGCAGGTTCGCCTTGCGCGCCAGGACCTTCAGCGCGCCCTCGGTGGGGCCGCCGACCACGCCCCAGCGTCCTTCCTCGTTGAGTTGCAGGCTGCTGTCGTTGCAGATGTCCACCGCGCGGATGAAGTCGGCCAGCGCGGCGTGTTGCGACCAGTCCAGCTCATCGCTGGTGCTGCCGAAGGTGATGCGGCCCTTGGGCTCGTAGCTCTGGCCCTCCACCGCGTAGAGACCGTTGGCGAGCAGCACGCTCTTCACGGTCATCTCGTTCATGGTCAGGGTGCCGGTCTTGTCCGAGCAGATCACGCTCATGGCGCCCAGGGTTTCCACGGTGGGCAGCTTGCGGATGATCGCCTTGTTCTGCGCCATGCGCTGCACGCCCAGCGACAGGATGATCGAGACGATCGCCGGCAGTCCCTCGGGCACCGAGGCCACCGCCAGGCTGATCAGCGACAGCAGCAGCTCGCCGAAGGGGTAGTCGTGCCAGAAGAAGCCGATGACGAACAACACCACCATCATGCCGATGATCAGCTGGAAGATGCGCTTGCCCAGTTCGGCGATCTGTCGCAGCAGCGGGGTTTCGCCCTCGTCGACGTTGGCGATCAGCTTGTTGATGCGCCCAAGCTCGGTGGCCGGTCCGGTCTCGATCACCACGCCGCGCGCGTTGCCGGCGCTGACGTTGGTGCCGGAGAAACCGAGGTTGGTGCGGTCGGCCAGCAGCGCTTCCTTGTCCAGTGCGTCGGCGTGTTTGCCCACGGTGAGGGATTCACCCGTGAGCATGGATTCCTCGACCTGCAGGTGGTGCACGTCGAACAGGCGCACATCGGCGGGAATCTTGTCGCCGGGGCGCAGGATGACGATGTCGCCGGGCACCAGCTGGGCGGCGTCCATCTCGATCTTCTTGCCGTTGCGCACCACATGGGCGGTGCTGCTGAGCATGCCGCGCAGGGCGGCGAGGGATTTCTCCGCCTTGTTTTCCTGGAAGAAGCCGATGCCCGCGTTGATCACCGCTACCAGCAGGATGACGAGGGTGTCGGTCCAGTGGCCCATCAGCGCGGTGGCCACGGCGGCGGCCAGGAGGATGTAGATCAGCACGTCGTTGAAGTGCCGGGCGAAGCGCAGCCAGAGCGGGTCGACTTCCTTGGCCGGCAAGGCATTGGGACCAACGCGCAGCAGCCGCGCCTCGGCTTCGTCGGGGGAAAGGCCTTGCGCGCTGGTCTGCAGGTCGGCCAGGGTCTGGTCGACGCTCTTGCGGTACCAGTCGGTGCCTTTGGGTTCGGTGTCTTGCGGTTTGCCGTCGGTGGTTTGCGGTGCAGTCATGCTTCGACTCCCGGCTCCTGCCTGTTGGGAAAGTGGGACTGCCCCCAGACTAGACCGCGGGAATTGCACCGGAACTGTCATACCTCAAAGTTCTTCGATTCCTAGCTGAACGCTTCCTGAACGGCGTAGGAATTGCTCGGAAACCGGTAGGAGCGGGCCATGCCCGCGACCGCGGACAAGGTCCGCGCATCAAGCCGGCGCAGAATCCGCCGCCATATCCTCCGTCCCACCCACCCGACTGGCCTGCCGCCAGCGGTTCGGCGTGCAGCCCACCAGCTTGCGGAAGCTGCGGCAGAAGTGCGACTGGTCGGCGAAGCCGCATTCCTGGCCGACCTGGGAGATCGGCGCATCGCCGCTGGCCAGCAACTCGCGGGCGCGGTCGATGCGCAGGCGCAGCGCCCATTCCCGTGGCGCAAGCCCGGTGGCCTGCTTGAAGGCGCGGGAAAAATGGCTGCGTGACATGCCGCATTGCTCGGCGACATCGGCGATGTACAGGCGGCTGAGCAGGCTGCCGGCGAGAATGTCCTTGGCCTTGCGCTCCTGCCAGGGGGCGAGGGCGAGGCGTTCACCCGTGTCCGCACCATCGTTGCAGGGCTCGGGCACCCTGTAGTGTTCCAGCAGATGCTGGCAAAGGCGCTGGCTGGCTTGCTGTACGCCGTCGCCCTGGCTTTCCAGCTCCTCCATGAGCTGCCGGACGAGGCGATGGGTCTGGGGGGCGAGCATGGTCGCTACCTGGTGGGCAGGTGCGGGCATGGCGTCTCTCTTCTCGTTCTAATGGCGGCCGAAATGCCGCTCCGGAATGTAAAAAATTCAAGGTAAATCAAGGTGATCCGATGCTCAATCGGATTAAGCCAAACGGTACGCGAATGAGCACACACGTCCAAGAAAAAAGCCCAGTTTCATGATCGACTGGCGCGTCCCGTGTCTTGTGCAAAGATGCCGACTCCCACAGCCCCGAGCGACCAGCCATGAACCGAAACGACCTGCGCCGCCTGGACATGAACCTGCTGGTGATCTTCGAATCCCTGATGCTGGAGCGGAACCTCACCCGCGTCGGCGAGAAGCTGTTCATCACCCAGTCCACCGTCAGCGCCGCCCTGGCGCGCTTGCGCGACCTGTTCGACGACCCGCTGCTGGTGCGCGCCGGCCGCGCCATGGAACCCACCAGCCGGGCGCTGCACATCTTCGAGGAGCTGCGCCCGGCGATGGACGTGATCTCCGCCGCGGTCAGCCGCGCCAAGACCTTCGAGCCGGAGAGCAGCTGCAATATCTTCCGCCTGGGGCTTTCCGACGACGCCGAGTTCGGCCTGTTCCCCGCGCTGCTGGCACGCCTTCAGCTGGAAGCGCCGAACATCACCGTGGTGGTGCGCCGCGCCAACTTCCTGCTGATGCCGGCGCTGCTGTCTTCCGGCGAAATCACCGCCGGCGTCAGCTACACCACCGACCTGCCGGCCAACGCCAAGCGCCGCAAACTGCGCGATATTGGCGTGAAGGTGCTGCGCGGCGACGATCGTCCCGGCCCGCTGAGCCTCGACGAATACTGCTCGCGACCGCATGTGATGGTGTCCTTCTCCGGCGATCTGAACGGCGCCATCGACCTGGACCTGGAGCGCATCGACCGCCGCCGTCGCGTGGTGCTGGCCGTGCCGCAGTTCGGCAGCCTGCGCGCTCTGCTGCGCAACACCGAGATGATCGCCACCGTCCCTGACTACGCCGCCTGCGCGCTGGTGGAAGACAGCTGCCTGCGTGCCGATGACCCGCCGCTGGAGATCAAGCCCGCGGAGCTCTCGCTGGTCTGGAGCGCCGCCCACGACAACGACCCGGCCGAGCGCTGGCTGCGCGAGCGGATGGTCGAGTACATGAGCGCGCCGGTGCCCTGAGGCCCGAGTTTCGGCCTTTGTAGGATGGGTGGAGCCTGCGCTCCACCTATCCTACGTGCGTGCCAGCGGACTGAGTCCGTGTTGTTCCGGCGCGGGGTCTGTCGCAGGCATGGCCAGCTCCTGCAGGCTGACCATGCGCTTACCCTGATGCCCGCGCTCAGAACCCCACCAACTGCCCCACGGCCTGCGCCTGCGGGTCATCGCTGCGACTCACCAGCGCGTAGTTGTAGCCGCCCTGGCTCCAGTAGCGCGCCAGCAGGTCGCCATCCGTGCGCTGTCCCTGCGGCAACATCTCGTGGCGCGGGCCCGGCGGGCGGATGAAGAAGGTCAACCGCCGCCCCTGACCATCCTCGTAGATCACCAGCGCCGCCGCGCCCTGTTCGGTCGCGAGCAAACGGGCGCCAACCGTCTTCAGGCCAACCTGCTCCAGCGCCGGCGGTGGCGGGGCGTCTTTCAGGTAGCGAGCCAGCCAGCCGCGCAGGTCGCCGCCATCACGCAAGTCCAGGCCGTTCTGGTTGGCATCGGCAAACAAGCGGTAAGCCTGCACCGCGTCCTGCATCGGCACCATGCCGCGCATCATCGCGTCGCCGCGCATCTGCCAGCCGCCCATGCCGCCGACGCCCAGCGCGATCAGCAGGGCCGCCGCGGTGGCGAGGCGCGAGCGCCGCCGCTGCTGGATCTGCCGGCGAATCCGCGCCGGATCGAGCTGCTCGGGCAGCGCACCACGGGCCTGCCCGGCAAAGGCCGCGCGCAGTTGCTGGGCGTCCTGCCGCCAGCCTTCCACGCGACGGGCGTCGTCCGGGTGGGCGGCCAGCCAGGCTTCCACCCATTGGCGGCGCGCCGGCTCCAGCTGATCGTCGATGTAGGCGTGCAGATCCTGTTCCTGGGGAGTGCCGTCGGGAATGCGTTCGTTCATTTCAGTACCCGCAAAGAAGGAGTCGCCGCCTGTCCTTCGCTCAGCGCGCGCAGCGCCGTGCGGGCGCGCGACAGGCGGGACATGACGGTGCCCATGGGAATATCCAGAGTCTCGGCCACCTCGCGGTAGCTCAGGCCCTCGACGCTGACCAGCGTCAGCAACGCACGCTGCTCGGCGGGCAGGCGCTCGAAGGCCTCCAGTGTCGAGCGGGCGCTGACGATGTCCTCGGGCGATGCGCTCACCGCGCTGTCCGCACCGAACAGACTGAGCAGGCGCGCATAGCGTTTCGCCCGGCGCTGCCCGTCGATGAAGTGCCGGTAGAGGATCGAGAACAGCCAGGCGCGCAGGTCGCCGTCGTCGCGGCGGCCGGTCCAGGCCGACAGCGCCTTCTCCAGGGTCGCCTGGACCAGGTCGTCGGCGCTGCTCGCGCTGCGGGTCAGCGATAGCGCGAAGCGCCGCAGCCGGGGCAGCAGTTCGCGCAGTGAATGGTCGTCCAGTGAGTGCATCGGGGCGCCAGGAGTGGGTGGGTTCGAGCGAGAAAGACGAATACTGCGGCGATCTATTCCCTTCGCGGGAAAAAATAATTTATTCGCCATCGGCGGGAATAACCCGTCGCACGGTGCGTCGTACCGGCTCAACGCATTCAGCCTAAGCCTGAGGAGCTGGAAATGACAGAAACACCGCCCACCGCACCCAACGTGCCCCTGCGCCTGGCCGCCATCGGCGCCGTGGTGCTCGGCGTGGCCGCCATATTCGCCTACGTCGCTGGCTGGCTCGACCCGCAGCGGCTCACCCCGGCCGGCGTGATCAACACCCTGGAACACAACAGCGGCGTCTACCCCGGCTACCGGCGCAACCACGCCAAGGGCCTGTGCGTGATCGGCCACTTCGACAGCAATGGCGGCGCTGCCGGCCTGTCCCGCGCCAGCCTGTTCTCCGTCGGCCGCGTACCGGTGGTAGGGCGCCTCGCCATCCCCGGCGGCAATCCCAAGGCCAGCGACGGCGCCGCGCCGATCCGCAGCCTGGCCCTGCGCTTCCAGCCGGCCGACGGCCAGGAATGGCGCACCGGTATGAACGCCATGCCGGTCTTCGTCGTGCGTGACGTTGCCAGCTTCTACGCCCTGCAACAGGCCACCGCGCCACAGCCGGGCACCGGCAAACCCGACCCGGAAAAGGCCGGCGCCTTCTTCAAGTCGCACCCCGAGACCCAGGCCTTCCTCAAGTGGGCCAAGTCCTCCACGCCGTCCTCCAGCTACGCCAACAGCGCTTACTACAGCCTCAACGCGTTCTATCTGGTGAACAAGGAAGGCAAGGAGCAGCCGGTGCGCTGGTCCGTGCAGCCCGAAGCGCCGGTCGAGCCGCTGTCCGCCAACAAGCGCGGCGACGCCGACTTCCTCGCCGCCGAACTGGCCCAGCGCATCGCCGCCGGCCCGCTGCGCTGGCGCCTGCAGTTCACCCTCGGCGAACCCGGCGACAGCACCGTCGACCCCACCCAGGCCTGGCCCGATAGCCGCCGCACCGTGGATGCCGGCGAACTGGTGATCGAACGCCTGCAACCGGAAATCGGCGGCGACTGCCGCGACGTCAACTACGACCCGCTGATCCTCCCCGACGGCATCCGTGCCTCCGACGACCCTCTGCTCAGCGCTCGCTCGGCCGCCTACTCGGAATCTTTCAACCGTCGTACCCGCGAGCAGGCCCAGGAGACCCACTGATGAAACCGACTTACTTCCCGCTCTCCCTGCGTGTGCTGCACTGGCTGATGGCCGTGCTGGTGCTTGCCATGCTGCTGATCGGCCTGGGCATGGTCGCCAGCGTCTCCCCGCGCCATGCCGCGCTGGTTGCCATCCACAAACCCCTGGGCGCGGCGCTGCTGGTACTCGTACTGCTGCGCATCGTTGTGCGCCTGACCCAGCGCATCCCCGCACTGCCCAGCGACATGCCCGGCTGGCAACGCAGCGCCGCGCACCTCTCGCACCTGGCGCTCTACGGCCTGCTGCTGGCGCAACCGCTCGTGGGCTGGACCATGCAATCCGCCGGCGGCTACCCCGTCGTGCTCTGGGGCGGCTTCGAACTGCCCGCGCTGGTCTCACCCTCGGTACAGCTCCACGCAATCCTGCGTAGCGCCCACACCTTCATCGCCTACGCGCTACTGGCAGCCATCCTCCTGCACCTCGCCGCCGCGCTGTTCCACGGGCTCATCCGCCGCGACGAAGTCCTCCCGAGCATGACCGGCGCGCCCATGCCGCGTAGCTCCAACGGAGAACGGCCATGAAGCGCTTGCTCGCTGCTGCCTGCCTCTTCACCTCCTGCGCGGCCCTCGCCGCGCAGGAGGTTCCTCCGGTGCAGGACTACCACTACGGCCAGAAGCTCGACATCAAGCGCGTGGTGCAACAGCCGGACCTGGATTTCTGCGGAATTCGCGAGGTGGAGATGACCTACGAGGACAGCACCGGGCAGCGGCATACGTTGCGGTATCCGGTTTGGGGGCAGGGGTGTGGGAATGAGAATTGAGGCGATTATTGTGCTTAATGGTGTGTATTGTTTTGCGTATTATGGTGCGTAATACTGGTTAGGTAGCCAATCTGCATCTGACCACCACTGCACACATCTGACCATCATCAGGGCCTTCATTTTCAGTGTGGCCGTTGAACGCTCCGGATGTGCTAAATCCACGGCGAACATTTGAGGTAGCTGCGAAATGAGTGCACTCCTAAACCGGGCTGAACAGGCAGTGTCCGCTACCGCCATGGTTCGTAATTTCGGGGCGCGACTGAAGGAGGTCAGCAGTGGGGAAGTCACCCACCTGGTCATCTTCAAGGACAACGAGCCGGCCGCGGTGCTGGTGGGCGTAGAGGCCTACCAGGCGCTGCAGGACGAGCTTGAAGACCTGCGTGCCGAGAGGCTGGCCATCGAGCGGCTGTCCACCCTGGATGAAAAAACCACCGTGAGCCTCGAGGACATGGAGGCTCGCTTCAGCTAGGCGTCAAGCCATGAAATGGAGCGTTCGGTTTCACCCTGAGGTCGAGAACGATCTCAGGCTACTGGGAAGTGCCGAAGCACTTCGGGTGCTGAAAGTCATCCGCCAGCGCGTTGCCGAAGGTGAGCCGGACAAGATCGGCAAACCGTTGCGCGGGGCCCTGGCGGGCCTGCGCAGGATTCGGACTGGTGATGTGCGTATCGTCTACCGGATCAATGGCACCGAGATCGTGCTTGTCCTTTGCATCGGTGCCCGCCGTGACGACGAGGTTTATGTGGCCGCGACCCGCCGAGTCTGACCCTGACCCCGCTTCGGCGGGGTTTTCATTTAGCCCGTGTTTGGGAACTCGCTGGAACTGCGGCGTGACTCCGCACCTTCCGCACCGTCTCCACAAACGGTGTAACGATCAGGCTCCACAGCGAAGAATACTTCTCGTCATCCTGCTCCCCGGCGCCGAACTGGATCGGCTCCGGCGCGCGCTGGGTGACGTAGAGCGTGCCGAACATCCAGTCCCACAGCGACAGGTTGATGCCGAAGTTCTTGTTGAAGTGGCGGGGCGCGTCGCTGTGGTGGATCTGGTGCTGGGCGGGGCTGTTCAGCACATGCTCGACCACCGGGCCGAACGACAGCCACACGTGGCTGTGGCGCAGGTTCGTCGCCGGCACGTTGAACAGCAGGATCATGTAGGTCACGCCGAACAGCGTGTAGGCGCTGATCTCTCCGCCGCAGAGGTACCAGAAGGCGCCGGCATAGGCGCCCAGGGCGAAGGCGCCGGCCAGCTGCGCCGCCAGTTTCTCCACGAAGTGCACGCGGCTCGCGGTGATCGGCGTCAGCACCGCCGCCGAGTGATGCACCTTGTGGAACGCCCACAGCCAGCGCGAATGGAAGGCGCGGTGTACCCAGTAGTTCTTGAAGTCGCTGACCAGGAACACCCCCAGCCCGTAGAGCAGCGACAGGCCGAGGTTCGTCCCCACCTGCGGCCGCGCGCCCCAGAGATTGGTGAAGAAGGCGATGTAGTCGCCCGAGCGCAGGATGTAGGGATCGACCAGCCCGACGATGGGCACCAGCAACGCCACATTGAGGATGCCGCGCACCAGGTAGTAGCGGTAATCCAGCAGCGCCGAGCGATGCAGGTTCACCCGGCTGCCACCAATGAACTGCCAGAACGACGCCGCCTGCGTCAGCCCGCGCTGCCGGCGGAAGCGGAACAGCGCGTAGGCGATGGCATAGGAGCACAGCAGGAACACCACGCCGACGCGGCCGCTGAGGTCGAAGAGGCCGGCGACCTGATGGGTGATGGGGTTGATCACCCACTCGGTGAAGTGGCGGTGGAGGTGCGAGAGGTCAGGCATGGGCGCTGGCGCCGGGAGTCAGGTGAACAGGCTTCTACGTCGAGTGACCGCCCACGGCGCTGAGGAGCCAGCGACTCATGGGGTGTTACGCGTTCGCTCAGCATGGAACCTGGGGGATCACGCTGTCAAAGTCCAGCGGTGCCGGGGCGGAGCAATTCGACAGGGGGTCGTCAGCAGCCTGATGTGCGGAGGCGACTGGATTGGCCTGAAGCGGGGGCATCGATGAAGTGGGGGGGCGCCCGCACGGTGCATTAAGCCGGGGCGCAACCTTGAGGGAGTCGGCAAAGGAGCGACATCCGCGAAGCTGCAGGTTCCGGGCGACGGGCAGGGTGGAGACGTCTGCCAGTCAGCAACGAGCCGCGTGGTTGACGGCTCAGGCTGCTGTAGCCAATGGCTGCTGCTGTCGATCCAGCGTTTCCTGGAGTTCAGCCACTGAATCCAGGACTCGCTGCGCCCAGCGATCATCGTCCGGACGCACGACAACGACGCGGAAGCCGTGGTCATGGCCTTCGCTCTTCACGCCTTCGGAATCATCGACATGCAGGTCGATATCGAATGCCGGCGGAAGTTTCGAGGGGGCGTTCGCCAGCCCGCGCTCGGTCAGCGCCTGGTTGTGCCGAACGCTGTTGACCACGCCATCGACGTGGATGCCGTACAGCAGCAGCCAGCGCCTGATATAGGAGGGTGTGCGGCCGGAGGACGTGTAGACCCAGATGCTGCAGCCCTGGCGGCGCAGTTCCCGGGTCAGGGAGCGGGTGCCGATACGCAGCGGTTCGCCAAGCCAGCGATGAATGAACACCGGCAGCCTGCTGGGTTCGACGTCACTGTGGTGGGGGAGGCAGGCCAGGGTGTCATCGATATCGAACGAAATCCGAATGCGCGGGCGTCCGAAGCGATAAGGCGCAAGGGAACCCTTCATGGCGTCCCACAGCTGATCCTTGATGGCCAGGCAGGTGGCGAGCATGGGTTGCGTACTCATCAGGCACCTCCCTGACAGGCGGAGGCGTGCTTCTCGCCAAGGAAAAAACGGTCCGGATCCGGTGAATGATCTTCGAGGAAGGCGGCGTACTTTTTCTTGATCTTGGGCAATTCGAATAGCGCCTTTACGCCATGCTTGGCGGAGTTGCGGATGACCGATGACGGGTTGTAGTAACCCTTGGCGTTGTCCAGGGTCAGCACGAACGGCGGCAGCCCGGCGCGTATCAGCAGATAGCTGACGATCAGCGAGCCGCTGCGATGGTTGCCTTCGATGAACAACTGCGGTTTGCTCAGAATCCGCACGTAGACACCGGCAGCGCGCTTCCACACCGATTCGCTGTGATACGCGCAGTACCAGTTGTACAGGTCCTTGATGCCGCCTTCGACGTTGTTGAAGAAGTGCGCCTCGGTGGCCGCCAAGTGCGGCGCGAATTCCAGCCGACGGGCAGGGTCCCGGCCGCAAAGCACGGTGGCGTTGATCTCCAGCATCAGGTTGACCTGCTGCAGATCGAACAGGTCGACGCCCCGTGCGACGTAGTCGTCGATCAGGGCGTAACCTTCCAGCACGTTGTGCAGCACTTCATCGGTGAACGGATCACGCGGCTCGGTAAAGCACTGGCTGAGCTCGCCGAAACGGCCTTGCACCTCACGCAGCGCACGTTCAATCGCTCGCAGATCAAGACGGCGCGTGGCAGGCATGGGCAACCCTGACAAAGAGGTGTGTGGCTTCATACGATGCAGGTTCGACTCAGCTGAACTTGCCGCTGATGTAGTCCTCGGTCATTTTTTCCCGCGGGCTTTCGAAGATCTGCTTCGTCGCGCCCATTTCGACCAGGTAGCCCGTGCGGGTGCCCTGGGAAATGTCCACCGAGAAGAACGCCGTCGTGTCAGCGACACGGATGGCCTGCTGCATGTTGTGGGTGACCAGCGCGATGGTGTAGTCCTTCTTCAGCTCGACCATCAGCTCCTCGACACGGCGGGTAGCGATCGGGTCGAGTGCCGAGCACGGCTCGTCCAGCAACAGGACTTCCGGCTCGGTGGCGATGGCGCGAGCGATGCACAGGCGTTGCTGCTGGCCACCGGAGAGCGACAGGCCGCTCACCTTCAGCTTGTCCTTCACTTCATCCCACAGCGCGGCGCCCTGCAGGGCATGCTTGACCCGGTCGCCGATGTCGCCCTTGTAGCGATTGAGGCGCAGGCCAAACGCGACGTTGTCGAAGATGCTCATCGAAAACGGGTTCGGCTGCTGGAACACCATGCCGATGTAGCGGCGCACCACGACAGGGTCCACGCCCTTGCCGTAGACGTCCTGCCCGAGGAAATGCACATGGCCCTCGAAGCGGAAGCCGCGCACCAGGTCGTTCATCCGGTTCAGGCTGCGCAGCACGGTGCTCTTGCCGCAGCCGGAAGGGCCGATGAAACCGGTGATCTTGTTCTTTTCGATCGGCACGTGGCTGTCACGTACCGCCATGAAGTTGCCGTAGAAAATCTTGTCCAGTTTGCAGTCCATGACCACCTGGGTCTCGGCGCCAACCGGGGCAACTTTCTGTGCAGTAGCTGTGTTCACGATTCGGATGCTCCGTATCTCAAAACTTGGGCTTGCCAAAAATGCGGCTGATGACGTTCACGATCAGCACGATCATCACCAGCACCAGCGATGCGGCCCACGCGAGCTCGAGCTGGTTGTCGAAGGGCATGCCGGAGAAGTTGTAGATCAGCACGGAAAGCGAGGCCGTGGGGTTCATCACGGCCAGGCTGCCGTCGTGGTAGATCCAGTAGTTGCTGAACAGCGCGGTGAACAGCAACGGCGCGGTCTCGCCAGCGGCGCGCGCCACGGCCAGCATGACGCCGGTGAGGATCGCCGGCAGGCCGGTGGGCAGTACGATCTTCCAGATGACCTGGGCGCGGGTGCAGCCCATGCCGTAGGCGGCATCCTTCATGATCTTGGGCACCATCTTCATCGACTCTTCGGCCGTGAGCACGACGATCGGCAGCATCAGCACGGCCAGTGCCACGCCACCCGCCGGTGCCGAGTAGGTACCAGTGGTCATCACCACCAGGGCGTAGGCGAAGACGCCGGCCAGGATGGAGGGCAGGCCGGTGAGCGTCTTGGCGGCAAAGCGCGCGGCGCTCGCCAGCTTGCTGTCCGGCCCCAGTTCAGCCAGGAAGACGGCGGCCATGATGCCAACCGGAACGGCAATGGCGGCGGCGATACCGACCATGACGAAGGTACCGGCCAGCGCGTTGCCGAAGCCGCCGCCCGTCTCGAATCCGGTCGGCGGCAGTTCGGTGAAGACCTCCAGGCTCAGGCGCGCACCCCCGCGGGTGATCAGCATGTAGAGCACGGAGATCAGCGGCACGCTGGCCAGCAGGGCGCCCAGCCAGACCAGCGTGGTCAGCACCAGGCTGCGCAGGGCGCGGCCCTCAAGCTTGCGCTGCAGGCTCGGCAGGGCAGAAACGGTGGGAGTGAGGCTGGTCATTACTTGGTCCCCCGCTGGGCGTAAAGCATGATCATGGAGCCGAGTACGTTCACGATCAGCGTGATGAACATCAGCACCAGTGCGGCATACATCAGCACTTCAACCTCGTTCGGCCCGGCTTCGGGGAAGTTCAGCGCCAGCAAGGCGGCCAGCGTGTTGGCCGGTGCGAACAGCGACAGGGAAATGGTGTTCGCGTTGCCGACCAGCATGGCCAGGGCCATGGTTTCACCCAGGGCGCGGCCCAGGCCCAGCACCAGGGAGCCGAAGATGCCGGTGGCAGCGGAGGGCACCATCACCTTGAGGATCGCTTCCCAATGGGTGGTGCCCATGCCGTAGGCGGCCTGCTTGGTCTTCATCGGCACGCTGGCGAGAGCGTCCTGCGAGACCGCCGCAATGGTGGGCAGAATCATGATGGCGAGCACCAGAGAGGCGGGCAGCAACCCAGGCCCGCTCAACGATGTGCCGAAAAAGGGTATCCAGCCGAGCTCGCTGTTCAGCCACGCAGTCAGCGGGCGAATGGCCGGGATCACCACGTAGATCCCCCACAGGCCGTAAACGACGCTGGGGATCGCGGCGAGCAGTTCGACGATGGTACGGAACACCGCCGCAAGCCTGGCGGGGAGGAAATCCTGGGTCAGGAAGATCGCCATGCTGACGCCGAACAGGCCGGCGATCAGCAGCGCGATCAGTGCGCTGTAGAGCGTGCCCCAGATGGCCGGCAGAATGCCGTACTTGCCCTGGTTGACGTCCCAGACCGAACCCAGGAGAACGTCCAGGCCATGTTTCTCCATGCCCGGAAAGGCCTTGCGGCCGACTTCGAACACGAGGGCAACGACCAGCACCAGAATCAGGACCACACCCAGGCGTGCAATGGCACGGAAGGTCCGGTCAACCAGGAAATCCTTCGCGGATGGCGGTTGGCAGGCAGAGTCCGGATTTACCGGTACGACAAAAGGTTGGGTCATGGGAGAGTTCCGGAACAGGTGGAAATCTCATCCGGCGTGGCCGACAGCCCCCGCCGGATGAAGACTCGCAGGCGTTACTGGATGTTGGCGGAAGCTTTGCGAACCTGATCGACGACTGCTTGCGGCAGCGGGATGTAGCCCATCGAATCAGCGATCTTCTGCCCTTCGGTCAGGCCGTACTCGACCATTTCACGCATGGCCTTGGCCTTGGCCGGGTTCTCGTTGTGCTTGCGGAAGATCATCCAGGTGTAGGAAGTGATCGGGTAGGACTGGGCACCGTCCGGATCGGGCAGCCAGGCCACCAGGTTCTCCGGGAACTTCACGGCAGCCAGCGCCGCGGCACCGCTTTCTGCGTTCGGCACGACGTACTGGCCGGCCTTGTTCTGCAGCTGGGCGAAGTCGACCTTGGCCAGCTTGGCGAAGCCGTACTCGATGTAGCCGATGGCGCCCGGGGTCTGGCGCACGGTAGCGGTCACGCCATCGTTCTTCGGCGACTTGATGAACTTGTCGCTGGCCGGCCAGTTGACGGTGTTGCCTTCACCCAGGGCAGTCTTGAACTCCGGGTTGATGGTCGACATGTGCTTGGTGAACACAGCGGTGGTGCCGCTGGAATCCGCACGCACGACAACGGTGATCGGCAGGGCCGGCAGCTTCAGCTCAGGGTTGGCCGCGACGATCTGCGGGTCGTTCCACTGAGTGATCTTGCCCAGGAAGATGTTGGAGTAAACGTCGCGCGGCAGTTTCAGACCCTTGGGGCTGCCCGGCAGGTTGTACGCCAGGACGATTTCGCCGGCGGTCATCGGCAGCAGTTGCACGCCTTCGGCAACCTTGGCGATGTCCTCGTCTTTCATGGCCGAGTCACTGGCCGCGAAGTCGACGGTCTTGTTGAGGAAATCCTGTACACCCGCACCGCTACCCTTGGACTGGTAATCCACGGTGACGCCAGCGGTCTTCTTGCTGAAGTCCTTGAACCAGGTCAGGTAGATCGGAGCGGGGAAGCTGGCGCCAGAGCCGGTCAGGCGGACGCTCTCGTCGGCAAAGACGACGGAAGAGGCACACATGGACAGCGTTACGGCGATCGCAGCAGATTTCACAAAGCTTTTCATCGAGGGCAATCCTTTTGATATCGGGCTGCCATACTGTGATCGGGTCCTGTGAAATTTTTATGACAGCGCGGTGGCAAGCGCTCTGGCTCGCCGGCTCGACTGGTCTATCTCCGGGCTTCTGCGATGCGCGTCAGGTTAATTTGCCGCGGCTGCGCGCCTTGGCTGGCGGCGATTTCGGGGCAGGGGCGGAGGTTCAGGGCGGGGGATCTCCCGCCTACTCGATGAGCACGCTGCGCAATAAATAGTTACGGTCACTCGGCAGTGCCAAGGGATGCAGATGCGTTCGGTTGCCGCCAATGAATTGTCGGGGCGCGGCCAATCGCCAGGGAGTGCTATCGGCCAAGAGCGGATATCGCTCGCTCGTTAGGAGACACTGTCCAACCGGAAAATCGGTCATGACCGGCACACATCGGCGAAGAGCGATCGCTTAATTTTGGATGTCAGAAATCGAAGAGCTGAACATGAATGAATTGCCTGGGGCCGGCGCCGGCCATGATGATGCGACTCGTAAGAAAATCCATGCCGCAGTCGTTGCGAGAAACCTGGCAAGTGCATCGAACGATACCAAGTGGAATGAGTTGATTGATCATTTCCGAAAACGCCAAGGCTGGCGTCCATCCTATCGGTCCAAGTCTGTCACTGGAAATGTCTCAGGCTGGGATGTCGAGTGGTTCTATCACCTACCGTATCCATTTGCGTCGGTCGAATGGTTCGATATTGGCTTGTCAGAAGTCGCTCCGTCTGGTGGACGTCTGCTGCCACAAACAACCGTTGACCATACGGACGAAATTTCGGAGGTCATCGCACAGATTGGATTCGAGTTTGAAGTGCGCGCTGACGTACTAAGAGTCTGGGGATACCTCCCAAAATCGTACGAAGACTTTCCACCTGTATAACAAGTAGAGAGTGACTGCATGGCAGTCTGTTTGCTCGGCTGATCTGGATATTCGGCCTTGCTTCTTGAACGTCCGCTATGGGTTGTGGATTCAACCGGTCGGATCTGGCTCCCTGATATGCTTGAGACTAAAGCTTGATTAGCAGCGTAGGCGAGGTATTGAGTGAGTCTCGATCTCCACATAGAAGCCGATGATGGCTTGACATCTGCGGCACTGAGCATCGCGCTGCAAAGGAGCGGTGCAATTGAAATCGATTCTGTAAAGGATACGGTAGAGGCTCACTTTGCTTCTGGGATGCGGTTGAGCGCGGACGCTGAAGATACGGATTTCACTTTGTATGCCGAAGATAAAAAGGGGCTTGATTTTAAGGTCAGTATGCGGTGCTACATCAGAATAAAAGGCCCAGAGCCAGAGGGTGAGTCATCGATGAGCGAGTTGGAGAAAATAGCCGAGTCTATTGCAGACGTTTGCTCATCGTACTTCATCCTGTCCTTCCAATATGAGAGCACCTTGTTTTGGCGTGACGCCCTGGGCCTGCACCGTGCATAAGGTCCTGTGTTCTGTTGGAGCATCGAACGTTGCTCATGGATGGAGTGCAGTGTAACGGGTAAAGCACACCAAATTGGACTACCCACGACCTCTCTCAGCGAACGTCTGCAATGGGTCGGTAGCGGCCTCTCGCCAGGGGCAGCAACCTGCCAGAAGCGGACGTCTAAACACACGATCATCCACCGATAGACTGAAAGATCACGGGGACAATTCGGCCAGACATTTTTTTACTTCAACCGCCCCCATCGAGAGAAGCATGTAACCGGCCGCCGCACGTAACGGCTGCCATGGCTGCTGCTCAAAGACATCTCGATCATGGCAGGGGAGGTTTAGCTCGTGTATCGCGGAGCACAGTTCCCAGACTCGATCGAGTTCACTCCTGATCTCGTCGGGCAAAGTAGCTCCACAGATACTGATCGCATCTTGAATGAGCAACATGTGCGACGACCATGCCTCACATACGGGGCAATCGGGAATAATATCTCTCTGCGCCGCTGCGTCCGCTGCAAGAAACTCAAGCGCACCAACGAGTCTGGAAATTGCAGCAATTTTCCCCTCCTGCTCAGCGCCGTACCATTGCCATAACAGGTCTGAAAATCCCTCCATTTCCTGCCTTCCATACACGCGAAAATAGAAATCATATCTTACGGCATTGATCTGAAAGCACTCATTAGGCGTCCGCTATGAGTCGGTAGCTGCCATCGACAGCAACGTAATTTGCATTTACCAACCGGCCTAGCTTGACCGCTGTAACTCTTCCCCATAACCTCCCGACGCCCCTGTGAAAGCGACAGGGCAAGGGTTTGGCGACCCACCTCAACCAATCACGCGACCTGCGTTGTCAGGCTCTGCGCCGTACCTTTGCGGCCGCAGTGCCGTGCTATGGCGGGCCGTGCAGGGAGACCTTCGGGTCTGCCGGGTGATGGTTGCCGGTTCGCCAACCCTGCACGGTTTCGCCTCCCAATCCGTTTGGCGACGGATGAGGAGGTTTCCATACACAACCATCTGGGTCAGCTTCCATGGACGACATCTACGTTCCCACCGTTTTCCACCGCTACAACCGTTCCCTGCGCGGCGTGTTGATCGACAACCAGCCCTGGTTGGTCGCCCGCGAGCTGGGTTATCTGATCCGCGAGCGGGTCGATGCTTATGTTCTTCGATTGGATGAGGACCTCTTTCGCGAGGCGCGCCTGGTGACGGGTGGCGGCGAGGAGGACGTGTTGCTGGTGAATGACTTCGGCACCTTCCATGTGCTGCACCGTTATCGCGATCCGGAGCATCGGCAGTTGCGGATGTGGATCACCGGCCATGTGCTGCCAACGCTCAGGGATCAGGAGCGGGTGGCGGCAGGGTTGCCGAGGCGGATGCTGGCGAAAGGCGAGGGGCGGTCGCTGGCGGTGCTGGATTGGCAGGGGGAGTACTGGGTGCCGATGGGGGAGGTGCCGAGGTTGATGCGTGAGGAAAGGCGCGGGAGATGGTGGCGGAGGGAGTGATTGTTGGTTTGGAGTGGGGCGGGTTCGCGAGCAAGCTCGCTCCTACATAGAGCAAGAGCCCCTCTCCCGCGAGCGGGAGAGGGGACCGTCAGGTGTGAGTCATGCAGTGGTGTTAGCCGGATAGGGCTTGATTGGCGTTTGCCAATCAAGCAGCCGGCGGGGTGCCTTCGGCGTTGGCGACCACGGCGTCGATCTGGATCAGCGCGCCCTTGGGCAATGCGCCTACGGCTACGGTCCGGCGGGCGGGGACGCCGCCGGGGAAGTAGCTGGCGTACACCTCATCGACGGCGGCAATGTCGTCGATGTTCTTCAGGTAGAGGTTGACCTTCACCACATCGGCCAGGGCGTGGTCGATGCTTTCGACAATGGCCTTGAGGTGCTTGAAGCACTGGCCGGCCTGTTCCTTGATGCCGCCGGCCACCAGCTCACCGGTCTTCACGTCCAGCGGCAGCTGGGCGGAGATGTGGTTGTAGTGGGAGAAGGCGACGGTCTGGGTGGAGTAGGGGCACTTCGGCGCGGCGTCGGTGTTGTGGGCCTTGATGACGATGCCGTGGCGGTCTTCGACGGCCTGCGGGGGCGTGCCGTCGCCGTGGGAGACCACGGCTTCGACCTGCACCAGGGCATCCATCGGCAGGGCTTGCGCCTGCACCACGGTGCGTGCCGGCACGTAGCCGACGGCGCGGGCGATGGCCGAGTCGGGGAAGAAGGTGGTGTAGACCTGGTTCACGGCCTGCATGTCGGCGAGGTTCTTGACGAAGACGGTGATGCGCACGATGTCATCGAAGGGCACGTCGATGCTTTCGAGGATGGTCTTGATGTTGCGCAGGCACTGCCGGGTCTGTTCCTCGACGCCGCCGGCCACCAGCTTCCCGGTGCGCGGGTCGATGGGCAGCTGGGCGCTGAGGTTGTTGTAGTGGGAGAAGGCGACGGTCTGGGTGGACAGCGGGCTCAGCGGCGCGCTCTCGGTGTTGCGTTCGACCTTGATCAGGTCGCCGGCCTGCGGGGCGTTGGGGATGGTGCCTTCGCCGCAGGTGATGAGTGCCTCGACCTGCACCTGGGCACCCAGCGGCAGGGCTGCCACGCCGACGGTGGTGAGCGTCGGCAGGTAGTCGGGGAAGAAGGCCGCGTGCACCTTGGCGACGGCTTCGGCGTCAGCGATGTTGGTCAGGAAGATGGAGATGCGGACAGTGTCGTTCAGGCTGTGGCCGATGCTTTCGACGACGGCCTTGAGGTTCCTGTAGCACTGTTCGGCCTGTTCCTTGGCGCCACCGGCCACCAGCTTGCCGCTGCTCGGGTCGACCGGAAGCTGGGCGGAAAGGTTGTTGTAGTGGGAGAAGGCGACGGTTTGGGCATAGGGGCCGAGGTTTTGCGGGGCCTTGTCGGTATTACGTGCCAGAACTGCGTTGTAGCCACTCATATTGGTGCTCCCTTGTTCGCTGGGAATCCGTGGATTGGGTGGCAAACGCTTCGTCCATTGCGATATCGGTCGTTGCCACTATCGGTTCAGACGACGGATATCAAGCTCGTCGAGAGGCGCGCAGACTATCGAGTCTTGAAGGGTGACCCCTTTGACTTAAGGCAAGCGTAGTGGGGTCTTCTTACCGGGTTGTTTCAATTGGCGATGGGAGGGTGTCGGGATATTGCGAAAGGGATTTCTGAAAGTGGGGGTGGTGGTTTTTGTGGAGGTCCGGTGCCTGGGCTTTCCCTCACCCCAGCCCTCTCCCAGAGGGAGAGGGGGCAGTCTGTGCCGGCTGGCAGTTTGGTTTTATCCTGTAGGACCCTCTCCCCAGCCCTGGCTGCGCGCCCTGCTCCGAAGGGGGAGGGAGCCGATTGTGCCGGCTGAAAATGTGGGTTCTCCTTGCGCCGAACGGTCCCCTCTCCCTTCAGGGAGAGGGTCAGGGAGAGGGCGCTTTCCGGCCGCCTATCAGAATATGTAGTCAGTGGTCAGGAAGCTCGAATCGCGGTCGCGGATGATCTGGCTGATCAGCGCCTTGTTGGCGTCGGTGAAGCGCGTGGCCACCAGGGTGCGGATGGAGAAGGTGCGCAGGGCGTCGTGGACCGAGAGGGTGCCTTCTGCGGAGTTCTTGCGGCCGTTGAAGGGGTAGCTGTCCGGGCCGCGCTGGCACTGGGCGTTGATGTTGATGCGGCCGACCTGGTTGACGAAGGCGTCCACCAGCGGGCCGATCTGCTCGGGGTCGTCGCCGAACAGGCTGAGCTGCTGGCCGTAGTCGGACTGCAGGACGTAGTCGATCACCTCGTCCAGCTCGCGGTAGGGCACCACCGGCACCAGCGGGCCGAACTGCTCCTCGTTGTACAGCCGCATGTCGGCGCGCACCGGGCTGAGCAACGCGGGGTAGAAGAAGCTTTCGCGGCTCTCGCCGCCGCCGGGGTTGATGACCCTGGCGCCCTTGGCCAGCGCATCTTCAAGCAGGCCGTTGAGGTAGTCGACCTTGCCCGGCTCGGGCAGCGGGGTGAGCGCCACGCCGGATTCCCAGGGCATGCCGGGTTTGAGTTCGGCAAGCTTGGCGCTGAACCTGGCGAGGAAGCTGTCCAGCACGTCTTCGTGGACGAAGAGGATCTTCAGCGCGGTGCAACGCTGGCCATTGAACGAGAGGGCGCCGGTGATGGCTTCGCTGACCGCGTTGTCGAGGTCGACGCTGGGCAGGACGATGCCGGGGTTCTTGGCGTCCAGCCCGAGGGCGGCGCGCAGGCGGTGCGGGCGTGGGTGGAGTTTCTTCAGGTCGGCGGCGCCGGAGTGGGTGCCGATGAAGGCGAAGACGTCGACCTTGCCGCTGGCCATCAGCGCGCTGACGGTCTCGCGGCCGCGCCCGTAGATGACGTTGATGACGCCCGGCGGGAAGCTGTCGCGGAAGGCTTCGAGCAGCGGGCGGATCAGCAGCACACCGAACTTGGCGGGCTTGAAGACCACCGTGTTGCCCATGATCAGCGCCGGGATCAGGGTGGTGAAGGTCTCGTTCAGCGGGTAGTTGTACGGGCCCATGCACAGCGCCACGCCCAGCGGCACGCGGCGAATCTGCCCGAGGGTGCCCTGTTCCAGCTCGAAGCGGCTGGAGCGGCGGTCCAGTTCCTTGAGCGCCTGGATGGTGTCGACGATGTAGTCGCAGGTGCGGTCGAACTCCTTCTCCGAGTCCTTGAGGTTCTTGCCGATCTCCCACATCAGCAGCTTGACCACGGCGGTGCGCTGCTCGCGCATGCGGGCGAGGAAGCGCTCGACGTGGGCAATGCGTTCGGCTACGCGGAGGTTCGGCCACGCACCCTGGCCGTTGTCATAGGCGGCCACGGCGGCGTCCAGCGCGGCGAGGGCGGCGTCGGCATCCAGCAGCGGCGTGCTGCCGAGGATGACCTGTTCATCGCCCTGGTCGGTGGCGAGGAAGATCGGGCTGCGTACCGGCGCGAGCGGGCCGTCCCAGCGGCGCAGTTCGCCGTTGACCAGGTACTCGCGCTGCTCGACGGGCGCGTCGGGGCGCCAGGCGTCGGGGATGTCGGTGAGGCGGGGGAACAGATGGTCGAGCTTGTTGTTGTCGGGCATGACTCATCCCTCGGGGGAAGGTGGGCGACTGGTCTGTTTTAGATCGTAGCTGTCTTCAGATTAATCGATTCAGCAAATGGTGCGACAGGTCCTGTAGGAGCGGGCCATGCCCGCGATCGCGCGCATGGCGCGCTCCTACAGATGAATGCTGAAGGTCAGTGCGTAGGGCGGATAACCGCTTGCGGTTATCCGCCGGCTTCATGGGGGGCGGGTGGCAGCGGCGGATAACCCGTTCCGGGTTATGCGCCCTACGGGTGCGAGGGTGGCTGTGGTGTTGGAGCGGGCTGCAGGAGTTCCTGCTGCTCGGCGTAGCGGGCGCGGATGTCGAAATCACGGGGCCAGGCGGGCTGGGTGGGGGCTTTCGGAGTTGCGGAGGAAGTCACGGGCGATACCTCGTTGCAGGAATCCGGGGCGGGCGGTTGGTGATGCTCGCCGGGTAATCGGGCGCTGGGCTTGATGGGTATCGCTGCGCTCCACGCCATCCTACGGGGGCTCCCAGGCAGGGCAGTTCGTAGGATGGGTGGAGCGCAGCGATACCCATCGGCTAATGCATCAGACGAACAGCGACAGCAGCAGGATGAACAGCAGGCCGACCACCGAGAGGATGGTTTCCATCGCCGTCCAGGTCTTGAAGGTCTCCATCACGCTCATGTTGAAGTACTGCTTCACCAGCCAGAAACCGGCGTCGTTGACGTGGGACAGGATCAGCGAGCCAGCACCGGTGGCGAGGACCAGCAGTTCGCGGTTGACGCCGGGGATCAGGTCGATGACCGGTACCACGATGCCGGCGCCGGTGATGGTGGCGACGGTGGCGGAGCCGGTGGCGATGCGGATCACTGCGGCGACCAGCCAGGCCAGGAGGATCGGCGAGATCTGTGCCTGCACCGCCATGTGGCCGATCACGTCGCCCACGCCGCTGGCGACCAGCATCTGTTTGAAGCCGCCGCCGGCGCCGATGATCATCACGATGGCGGCAGTGGGCGCGAGGCTCTGGTCGAGCAGCTTGAGGATCTTCTTCGAATCGAAGCCGCGGGCGTGGCCGAAGGTGTACAGCGACAGCAGCAGGGCCAGCAGCAGGGCGGTGATCGGGTGGCCGATCATGTCCAGCCAGGCGCGGATCACGTGGCCGTCGGCGAGCATGACGTCGGCGAAGGTCTTGAGCAGCATCAGGAACACCGGCAGCAGCACGGTCAGCAGGGTGACGCCGAAGCTGGGCAGGTTGCTGGTGTCCGGCTCGTGGGCGATCTGCGCCACCAGCTCTTCATTGGGCTGGCCGGGAATGTACTGGGCGATGAACTTGCCGAAGATCGGACCGGCGATGGCGGCGGTGGGCAGGGCGACCAGCAGGCCGTAGAAGATGGTCTTGCCGATGTCCGCGCCGAACACGCCGATGGCCAGCAGCGGGCCCGGGTGCGGCGGCACCAGACCGTGTACGGCGGAGAGGCCGGCGAGCAGCGGGATGCCGATCTTGATTAGCGAGACGCCGCTGCGGCGGGCAACGATGAACACCAGCGGCACCAGCAGGATGAAGCCGATCTCGAAGAACAGCGGGATGCCGACCAGGAAGGCGGCGAGCATCATGGCCCAGTGCACGCGTTCCTTGCCGAAGGCGCGGATCAGGGTACGGGCGATCTGATCCGCGCCGCCGGACTCGGCCATCATCTTGCCGAGCATGGTGCCCAGGGCAAGGATGATGCCGACGAAGCCGAGCACGCCGCCGAAACCGTCCTGGAAGGATTTGACGATGGTCGCCACGGGCATGCCGGAGGTGAGGCCGAGGAAGCCGGCGGCGATGATCAGGGCAACGAAGGGGTGAATCTTGAAGCGGGTGATCAGCAGGATCAGGCCGATGATGGTGACCACCGCGTCCAGCAGCAGATAGGTGTTGTGGGACATGCCGAGCATGGGTCTCTCCTGTTTTTGTCTTTGTGCCGGAGCGGCTCTTCTTTCTTGGATTAATCGAGATAGCGCTATCTTTCGATGGCAGGCGCTATTGCGTCAGTCGTTGGAGTGCTGTCGCCACCAGAGGTGTGCGGCTTCCGCCAGTTCGTCGAGCGGGCGGGTGGCGTCCAGGCGCAGGGTCAGCGGTTCGCTGGTCGGCACTTCGAGGGCGGCGAACTGGCTGTCGATCAGGCTGGCCGGCATGAAGTGGCCGGGGCGGGTGGCGACGCGCTGGGCGGCGGTTTCCGGGGTGAGTTCCAGGAACACCACGCCCAGGCCGGGCACGGCGCGGCGCAGGCGTTCGCGGTAGATGAGCTTGAGCGCGGAGCAGGTGAGCACGGGGCGCTGGCCGGCGGCGATGGCTTTCTGCAGCTGGGCGGCGAGGGTGTCGAGCCAGCCGGCGCGGTCCTCGTCGGTCAGCGGGATGCCGGCGCTCATCTTCTGGATGTTGGCTTCGGGGTGGAAGGAGTCGCCTTCAATGGCGAACGCGCCGCTGCGCAGACACAGGGCCTCGCTGACGCTGGACTTGCCGCATCCGGCGACACCCATGATGAGCACGGCATCGATGGCGGGGAGCATGCAGGGCCTCGGTGTTGAGACAGCGCTATCTTTGGTGGGCGTAACGAAAAGCATCGGCTGCCTCCGTATTCTTGTCATTCTAGTCGGTGTGTCCCGGTGCTCTCGGTGAGTATGTTTCACCGGCGGGCGAGGGGCGGCGGGAGCCGGCCTCAGGCAATTGCCCTGGCTGCGAGACAGCGCTACCTTAGTGCCTCGATTTTTGTTTGGCAAGCCGCCCGATGACCGCTCAGAAGAACGATAAGAAAAACGACAGAAGCTCTCGCACCACCGGCAAACCCACCCTCAACGACGTGGCACGCAGTGCTGGCGTCAGCCCCATCACGGCCTCGCGCGCCCTGCGCGGAGTGAGCACGGTAGCCGAGGAACTGGCGGAAAAGGTCCGCCAGGCCGCCGCCGACCTGGGCTACGTGGCCAACCCCGCCGCCCGCGCGCTGGCTTCCAAGCAGAGCCACAACATCGTGGTGCTGGTGCCTTCGCTGGCGAACCAGCTGTTCATCGAAACCCTCGAAGCCATCCATGCCGTGATGCACCCGCGCGGCCTGGAAGTGCTGATCGGCAACTACCACTACTCCCGTGACGAAGAAGAGAACCTGCTGCGCAACTACCTCGCGTACCAGCCGCGCGGGCTGCTGCTGACCGGCTTCGACCGTACCGAGAGCGCCCGACGCATGATCGAGGGCAGCGGCGTGCCGGCGGTCTACATGATGGACCTGGACCCCGGCGCGGGGCTGCATTGCGTGGGCTTCTCGCAGATTCGCGCGGGGGAGGCGGCAGCCAGGCACCTGCTCAAGAGCGGGCGCAAGCGCCTGGCGTACATTGGCGCGCAACTGGACCAGCGCACCCTGCTGCGCGGCGAGGGCTACCGCCGCGCGCTGCAGCAGGCCGGCTGCTACGACCCGGCGCTGGAAGTCCTCACGCCGCGCCCATCCTCAGTGGGCCTCGGCGGCGAGCTGTTCCGCCAACTGCTGGCCAGCCATCCGCAGGTGGAAGGCATCTTCTTCGGTAACGACGACCTCGCCCACGGCGCCTTGCTGGAGGCCATGCGCCACGGCATCCGCATCCCCGAACAGGTGGCAGTGCTCGGCTTCAACGACCTGCCCAGCTCCGAGTTCATGGTCCCGCGCCTCTCCAGCATCCGCACCCCGCGCAAGGCCATCGGTACCCATGCGGCCGAGCGGCTGCTGGACCTGATCAACGACAAACCGGTGAATGCGCCGGTGATGGACCTGGGGTTCGAGTTGATGGTTCGCGAGAGCAGCTGACGCACGCCGCAAGGATCGTAGGGCGCATAACGCGCCAGCGTTATCCGCCATCGGAGGTCAGCTGCGGATAACCTGTTCCAGGTTATGCGCCCTACGGGGCGGGGCTCCGGCGCTCCTACATGTAAGTCTGTCATTCCTTCTCAGAGGGTCCTGGTCGAGGTCGCTTCAGGCCTTTGCAAGGTGCTCTCGGCCGCTACTTCCTTGAGTGGCACTGCACCCACTGCCAGGGCCTGCTCGATGATGAGTTCCCCGCCGTTGTCCTTGAGCAATGCCTGCAGACGCTTGAACTCGCCACACCAGATGGTCTCGATGTCGCGATCTCGCTGAGTGTCACGATCTGGGCTGAGGGCGACCGCTCTCACCTGCAAGCGCCCATTGTCGGCCTTGCCGCCAACTTCCACGCCGTACCCGGGAGTGGCCGTTTTGCGCAGTACGACCTTGCCGGTGTCTGCCCAGGCGGTGGCCATGCCCTCGCGAACTTCGTAGCCGAGGCTGGCGAGCCCCTGGAGCACGGCCTGGCGGCGCGCCAGAGCAGCCTGCTGTTGCAGGTGCGCTGCGAGGATGGCGTTGCACTGTTCGGTTAGCTCGGTGAGCTCCTGGGCGATTGTGGTGATCGCGCAGGCGGCGATGCTCTGGAGCAGCTCGGCGTGCTCGGAACGCTCCAGGGCAGCCACTTCGGTGGAGAGATCCTGCAATGCCTGCAGGCGCGATCGCTGTTGCTGGTAGGCGCGCGTGGCATCCGCCAGGTCGAGGACCAGGCTATCCAGCAGGAGGTTGCGTTGAGGCGCGCGCTGCTCGGCTTCGGCCCGGGCCAGTTTCTCGAGGAATTCGTGCGTGCTGCCCGCGCCTTGCAGCAAGTGCAGTTCGGCAATGTGCCGGTCGATTCGCGCGAGTCGCTCCTCGCGTGGAGCGTCCTGCTGCTGGGCGGCGGTCCACTGTTGGAGGGTGGGTAACACCTCATCGGTTCTGAGGCTTTGGGCGAGCGCCTGTTGGGTGTCGCTGAGTGCTTCCGCTGCCGGCGCCTGGGAGAGGGCAGCAAAGCCTTGGGCCAGCAGGGCCTCGGCATTTTCCCGCTGACCGCCATTGGCAAGCTGGGCAATGGCGTCCAGCAATTCTGTGTTAGCGAGGTCATCTCTTTCCCGTAGCGCTCGGAGCAGGGTAGTGGCGTTTTCCTTGAGGCGCCGCTGCTGCTGACGAGCCCGGGCTAGACGAGCGATGGCCCGCTCTTCGCGCTCGCGCAGGTCGCGTTTGAGGAAGTCGATTTCTATGACGACTTCCTTCTGCAGCTGGACCAGGCGGTCCTC
Organism: Pseudomonas sp. PDM22; assembly: GCF_014851965.1. Classification (NCBI taxonomy): domain Bacteria; kingdom Pseudomonadati; phylum Pseudomonadota; class Gammaproteobacteria; order Pseudomonadales; family Pseudomonadaceae; genus Pseudomonas; species Pseudomonas sp. PDM22. The sequence continues at coordinate 307,289 of NZ_JACVAR010000005.1, read as the reverse complement.
GCCGATCAATGCCCGCAACCGGTCGCGGCGGGCCAGCGTTGCGGCCAGCTCGCTGGCGTCGAGCTCACCAATGGCGTGGGCTTGCTCCTGCCAATGCTGGATGGCGGTCTGCAGTCGTTGCAGATCTCGCTCGCAGAGGGCGAGGACTTCTTCCCGGGTGACGATGCGTACGACTTTCGGGCCGCTCATGGCGAGGTTTCCACTGAAGCTGTCGATAGGGTTTCCCTGGCAGGAACCAGTGCCCTCTCGATGGCGGCGCGAAGCAGTGCGCGTTCGTTGTCGCCATCGTGGTACCAGCCTTGCGAGGAGACCCGATGGATGCAGGGGATGGCGCGTCGTAGCACCGACGGGCGCCAAATCTCCCGTGCGCGGGCACTGCTGAGCAGGGGGTGGCACGGCGCGTCGCACTCGATGCCGATGGCATAGAGGCCGGTGCTGGGGTCTTCGATGGCGAAATCGAGGCCGAAGGCATCACCCTCGCTGGCAGGAGCTGCGTTCCAGCCCAGCGAGCGAATGTACTCGCCGACGATCTCGGTAAAACCGTCGCGCTGCAGGTATTGCTGCCGGCGATTATCACTTCGGTCGGTTTGCAGGCGGTCCAGCAGGTTGTGAGTGCCGCCAAACTCGCCGGCCGACAGTGCGCGCGCATACTCCAGATAGCCTTGCAGATAGTCACGTGGACTGCTGGGGGAGCGTTGGGTGTTGAGCATGTCGGAGATATCGGCGATCGGCATCGAGGTGATCATCACCACTTTCCGCCGCGCACGGGTGACGGCCACGTTCAGGCGCCGCTCACCACCTTTTTGCCCGAGTACGCCGAAGTTGCGCCGGAAGGTACCTTGGCCGTTGCGGCCGAAGGTAGAGGAGAAAACGATGATGTCGCGCTCATCGCCCTGTACGTTCTCCACGTTCTTGACGAACACCGCCATGTTCTCGCCATCCTCGTCGCGGTCGCGCTCCTCGCTGTAGGCCGCGCGGAAGGCGTCATCCTGCTCGGCGCGCAGTTCCAGGCGTTCCTCGATGAGGTCGGCCTGCTTGCGGTTGAAGGTAACTACGCCCACTGAAGGGCGCTCCGCGTAGGGGCGTTGCCAGAGCTCCGCCAGGTAGTCGACGACCCGTTCGGCTTCCTGCTCGTTGCTCTGGTTCTGGTACAGGCCATTCACCTGGATCAGTTCCAGCGGTTTGATCCGCAGGAGGTTGGCCTGGGGGTGGCGTACCGGCACGCTCAGACGGTTGCCGTAGAAGGAGGCGTTGGAAAAGCCGATCAGTTCGCGATAGGCCGAGCGATAGTGAATCTGCAGGGTGGTGCTGGGCAGGGCATTTCGCGCCAGTTGCAGCAAGTCCGGACAGTCCTTGATCTCGCGGCGGTTCCAGGTGTCTTCGAAGGCTTCGCGCTGTTCTTCGTCGGCGTCCTTGTCTGGTGCTTCCCCATCGAAGAGTTCGGCTTCGTCGCTTTCGATCTTGCTGGAGAAGAACGCTGTCGGCGGCATCTGCTTTTCATCACCACTGACGACAGTCACCCGGCCGCGATAGAGCGTGGGCAAGGCGAACTCCACCGGCATCTGCGAGGCTTCGTCATAGATGACGATGTCGAACAGGCCGGACTTGAGTGGCAGCACGCGGCTGGCAACGTCGGGGTTCATCAGCCAGACCGGGCGCAGGCTCATCAGGCCCAGTGCGGCGCCCATCTCGATGAACTCGCGCAGGCGTCGCGAGCGCTTGCCGGTCAGGCGGGTGACGTCTTCCCATTGCTTGCGGCTACCCAGGCGTGAGGTGTCGATGCCCTGGCCCAGCAGTTCGCGGTTGAGCTTGCGCATTTGCACGTCGGCGTCGGCGAGGCTGGCGATCCTGGCCTGGGCTTCGTCCTGGCTGAACAGCAATTCCGGGGTTGCCTGTTCAAGGCGGTGCTTCCAGCCCAAGCGTGCTTCGCGATTGAGCAGGCGGCGAACGGTGGCTTCGAGTTGCTCGGCAGGGATGGCGTCCAGGGTTCTTTCCAGCTGGCGTAGCAGGGCGAGGAGCTTCAGATCTGCTGGCTGGAGTTGAGCGGCACGCCCACGGAAGCGCTGGTAAGCGGCCAGGTGTGGGAATGCATCGCGCAAACGACCGAGTACCGGCAGATTGCTCTGGTTATCGGCGACGGCCTTGTGCAGCTGCTCCAGCAGTTCGTTGCCCAGCCAATCGGCCAGGGTCTTGAGCTTGTCGAAGCTGAGTTGGCGAGCGGTATGGCGAATCAGCGCGGCATCGATGTCACCCAGCAGGGCTTCGAAACGTTGCTTTTCGCCCGTGAGGATCACCGCGTCCAATTGCCCGGCTCGCGGTGCCTGAGCCAGCGCGCGGGCGAGATGCTGTGTCTCGCGCAGGTGCTGAAGGCCACTGCTGGTCAGTGCCGCCAGCTCCGGGCCGGCATCGCTGGCGACTTCGCCAAGGCCAAGGGATTGATGCACTACCGCCAATCGTTGGCGTAGCGGCCGCCATTGGTGCTCAAGGCCGGTGGCGGCAAGCAAGGCCGTCAGACGGGCGTCATCGGCTGCCTCGCCGTGAGCTTTCAGGAAGCTGTGCAGACGGCTGCGGCGTAACAGGTGCAGCGGGTTGATGCGCGCCAGCCAGGACTTCGCCGACAGGACCTGCTGTGCCTGTGTCTGATAGCGCCGCAGGGCTGCTTCATCGAGCTTGCTGAGTGCGAGGGACAGAAGTGGTGCTGGGTGGACTGTCGGCAGCTGGCCCAGTTGCTGGTCCAGGCTCGCGTATTCCGCCAGCAGCGAATCACCTTGGACTTGCTGTCCCGGTTCGTTGCCGCGAAATAGTGGCAGCCAATGCGCCAGGCGCTGGCGCTGTTCCTGCGTGAGGCTGAGCAAGGTGCCAACCTGGCTGGTCAGCCACTCGCGGAAGGGCGTGGGGTCCTCGACTTCGAAGCTGCTCGGGTGTTGCTCCAGGGTCTTGTTGCGCGCGATCTCTGCTTCGGCAAAGTCTTTCAGGCTCTGGGCAAAGGCCTGCAGGGTCGCTTGGTCGGCGGCGAATGGTTGCAGCTGGGCCAGCGGGCTGTCTTCGTAGCGGGCCGGCAGCCAGAGCCGGATCAGCGGTGCGCAGTTCTCTTCCAGGCGCGTGAGGCTGGCGATATCGAGGTTCGCCAGGCGTTGCCGCAGCGCGGGGAACTCCAGCGGGGCCGGGCCTTTTTCCAGCTCGATCAGCTCGCCCAGCAGGCTTCGATAGCTCAGGCCAGTAGCCTCGTCCTGGCGATGCAGGCTCTGGTGGAAGCGGTCCAGCTCGCCTTCCAGGGACTCGATGCGCGCCGCCAGCCGCTCGCGCTGGCGTTCCCAGCCCTGGGTGCTGCTGCCAGCGAGGAAGAGTGATTCGAGCTGCTCGCGGATCGTACGGATCACCGGCTCGCGGTCGCGGTTGACGTCATTGAGCATGACGATCCGCTGGCCCAGGCCTTCGGCCACCAGGCGCTTGTGCACCACCTCCAGGGCGGCGTGCTTCTGGCAGATGATCAGCAGGCTGCGCTGGCGGCCGATGGCGTCGGCGACCATGTTGACGATGGTCTGACTCTTGCCGGTGCCGGGGGGGCCCTCTACCAGCAGGCCTGGGCTTTGCCGAGCCTGGAGCACGGCGGCTTCCTGGGAGGGGTCGCTGGCCACGGTGAAGAAACGTTGCAATTCGGGGGCGTTTTCGGGGCTGCCGGTAGCATCGGTCTCGCGCAGCCGCAGCGCTGTTTCCAGGCCGGTGCCCGACGGCGGCAGGGTCTTCAGCTGGCGCAGGTCTTCGCCAATCGCCTGGCCCATGAAGGTGACGTGGAACAGCACGGCGGCGCAGGCCAGTTCGTCCTGGAAGGGGATGACTTCGGTAGAGGTTGGTGGCAGCGCGCTGAGCACGCGTGAGCGGGCAGTGGCGAGCGTGCCGAAGGCATCCATGACGTCCGCAGCGCGAATGGCGGAGCGGCCCAGCAGTTCGTCGGCGGTACCGCGCCAGCGCTTGCAGGCTTCGGCTCCAAGCACGCTTTCCAGCGCCGGGTTGAGGCGGACTTCCTCGCGCTCGCCATCGAAGGCCAGCGCCACCTGCCCGCGATTTCCGACTTCCTGCAGCAGCTTCACCGGCCAGAGCAGCAGGGGAACGATGCGGGTCCTGGTGTTGCCGCGTGGGTCTTTGTTGAGCAGGAAGGGGAAGCCCAGGTACAAGCCGTCGATACCGGTATCGCGCTTGTAGAGGGTGCTTTGCCGGTTGAGTGAGTTGAGGCGCCCCTCAAGCTGAGGGTTGGCCAGGAAGCTGGCCGGGTCCAGGCTCACCGAACGGGCATTGCGCTGCAGCAGGTGATCCAGCAGTGCTTCGGCAGGGCGGCGATCGTTGTTCAGTTCGTTCAGGTCGATGCGCGCGGTGGTCTTGCCGATGCTCATGCGAACCAGCGGGCCGCGCATCACGGCGGTCACCACACGTTTTTCGAAGAAATCGAGGATCTGCGAGACGTACTGCTGCTTCTGCGGTTCCAGCCACTGCTCGGGCGGGATGGCCAGCAGGACCAGCACTTGGGCCAGCGGCATGCGGCGCTCCAGGCGAAACTGCTCTGCCCATTCATCCACCCTGGCAACGCCGCTGCGTGCAAAGCCGCTGATGCGCTCGTCGACGCTGCGGTATAGCTCCTGCCTCGCGTGCTGCAACAGGTTGCTGGCCGAGTCGGCATCGAACCATTGGACATCGGCGTCCTTGGCCAACTGGGCCGCTTCCGCGAGGATGCTGTCGGCCGAACGGAACTGGGTGAGGTTGGCGCTGAGCAGGACGATGAGGTCCTCTTCTGCAATCACCCGGCGCTCGGACAGGGCCAGCAGGCCCGGATGCTCGGTGTCCGGCAGCAGGCGCTGACGCTCCTGCCACTGCGCCGCCAGCCTGGCCCGTGAGGTGGACAGCAGGAAAATGCGCAATTGTTCCTCGACCAGCTCGATGTGCTGGTGCAGCGCGCGCTGCCGGACGTTCTCGGCGCGGGATTTCAGGCGTGACAGCCAGCTTTCGGTCTGCAGCTGTTCGAGCAGGTCGGGTACCGAGCCGCTGATCAGGCGGTAGCCTTCCAGCGGGTGCTCCAGCAGCCAACCGGGAGTGACGATTTCGCCGCGCTGGATCAGGGGGATTTCCGGGTTGAGCAGCTTGAGCGCCAGCATCAGTCGGAAGTCGTCCTCCAGCCCTTCATGCTGCGCAACCTGGCGCAAGCCTGCGAGCAGGCGAGGGGGCAGGCCGATCTGTTCGGCCCAGGTGACTATCACCCCGCGCAGCAGGTGATCCAGTGCTTGGGCCCAGTGTTCCGCCTGCGCAGCAGCGAGGGCGAACACCGAGGGCTTGCGGAAGCGTTGATTGCCCAGGGCGATGCTGGCGCCTTCGTCATCATCCTTCTCGCCACTGGCAGAGGCGGGTGCCTCCACGGCTTCACCGTTGAGCCACGCCTGCACCTGCGGCCACTGCCAGCGCTGGTGGCGATCGCGGGCCAGCAAGCCGCGCAGCAGCAGGTTCAGCTGCGGGTCGAGGTCATCGGGCAGGGGCACGCCGTTGGCGAGGACGTGGATAAGGAACGCGTTGGCGTGAACATTCTCGAAGCAGGCGCCTTGGGTGATCTGCTCCAGCAGGATCATGCCCAGGCTCCACCAGTCGGAGGCTGCAGCCACACCGCCGGCAATCGCCTCGGGTGCCATGTAGCGGCTGGTCTCCAGCGGCGAGACGATGTCCAGGTCGAATTCCGACAGCCGCGCCGAACCGAAGCCACTGATCACCAGGTCCAGCGGCTCTCGGCTGCGCACCAGCAGGGTGGCGGGGCGCAGGTCGCGATGTCGCAGGCCTGCTTCATTGAATGCATGCAGCGCCTGGCCCAGCTCGCGGACCACATGGCGCACTGTCTGTTCGTCGCTGACCACGATGCCGAGTTCGGCGAGGGTGCCGCCGGTGAGCTCCTCGGCCACTTCGTAGGCGCGCTCGTCCCAGCGCCCGGTGGCGATGATCTCGGGCACGTGCTCACGCGGCAGCCGGCGGATCACGTCATAGATCGCCGGGTCCGGCTCGGCACCGGGGCGATAGAGCGTGAGCACCGCACGCCGATGGGTTTGCTCCTGCTCGGCCAGGTAACGCTCACGGACGCCGCCGGTATTGCTGATCTGGCGCAGCAACCGCCAGCCATCGATCAGCGTTTCCGTCTCGGTCTCTGGCGTAGCCGCTGCGTCAACAGTGGCCATATCGTTGCCGTCGGCAGGTGGGCTACCGCACTCCAGGCACATCAGGTCGCCAGGGTCCATCGGGTGGCCCTGGGTGCAGACGGGGCTGGCACTGGTTGCGGTGGCAGAGGGCTCGGCGATGGCGGCCTGGGTCACCACAGGTTGGGGGCGCCATCCGCTGGGGTGGATAGCCTCGGCAGAGAGGTCCCAGTTGCATGGTTGGCCCTGGACCGATCCTTCGCAGAATATTTCCGAAAGAGGACGTTCACTCTGGCAGTTGGGGCAGAAACGTATCATCGCTATCGATCCATTCAGCGAGGTCGCGGCCGGTGGGCGCTGACTTGAAGTTGGTGGCCCTGCTCACGCAGCAGATCCTGAAGGCGCAGCAGGTCGTCACGCCGGGGTATGCCGGCCATCCATACGCTGCCGTCGGCGTCGAACATCAGGTCCAGGGCCTTGTCGGTGGCGGCCAGCGAGCGTTGATAGCTGGCCAGGCGCGCTCGGCCCAGATCGGTCAGCAGGTTCAGGCGCTGGTTGTCGCTGCCGCGCAGGGCCAGTGATTGCTCGGTGTGTTGCTGGTAAGGGTCGCTGATCAGTACGTCGATCAGGCCGTTCGCGGCCTGCAGCTGCGCTTCGAGCTGTTCCAGCGGATAGCCGCTGTACACCAGGATGTCGGCCTGGCTGCGCTGGCGCAGTTCGCGCAGCAACAACAACAGGGCGTCGAACTGATCGAACGGTTCGCCGCCGGACAGAGTGATGCCTTGCGCCTCGTTCAGCCAGGGCTGGATGTCGGCAAGCAGTTGCTCCAGCGCAATGCGCTGTTGGCCCGGCCCCCAGGTGTCGGCGGAGATGCAGCCAGGGCAGCGGATACTGCATCCCTGGAACCAGATGCCCAGGCGTTGCCCTGGCCCCAGGGTGGTGACCGGGAAGTGCACGCGGGAAAGGCTCAGCTTCATATCAGCGGCGTTCCAGGATCAGCCCGCTGGTATGCAGTTCGGTAATCAGGAACCGTTCACCAGGCTGTGCGTCCTGGTCGAACAACGCCCGTGACAGCGGGTTGAGTAAACGGGCCTCGAGCTGGTTGCGAATGCCGCGCCCGCCATTGGACAGATCGGCAAGACATAGATCGTGAAGGACTTGTCGCGCAGTGGGAGCGATCTCGAGAGTCAGCTGCTGTTCGCGCAGGTCGGCCAGGGTGCCGTCGACCATCTGTGTGAATATCTGCTCGGCGACGTCCTCGCGGATGAAGTCGAACACGATGATGTTCTCGCCGATTCGGTTGAGGATTTCCGGACGGTTGAGCACCAGCTTGAAGTAGCGGTCGATTTCGCTGCGGACCTTGCCCTGCACAGCATCGAAGGGTTCGCCCGGCAGCACGTTGGCCATGCGTTCGCCGTTCTCGCCTTGCCGGTATATCCCCAGGTTGGAAGTGAAGACGATGAGCGCCTCGGAGAAGTACACCCGGTCGCCGCGGCCGGAGGTGAGCACGCCGTCGTCGAGGATTTGCAGGAACTTGTCGAGAATGCGCGGGTGGGCTTTCTCGATTTCGTCGAACAGCACCACGCTGAAGGGCTTCTCCCGGATGGCGTTGGTCAGTTCGCCGCCGACGTCGTAGCCGACATAACCCGGTGGTGCTCCGATCAGGCGCTGATCGGCATGTTCGGCGCTGAATTCCGACATGTCGAAGCGGATATAAGCGCTTTCGTCAACGAACAACAGGCTGGTGATGGTCTTCGCCAGTTCAGTCTTGCCCACCCCGGTAGGGCCGGCGAGAAAAGCAACGCCACGGGGGCGGTTGCCCTTGCGGCTGGCGCCCACACCGGTCATCGCGCGCTTGACGATATCGAGCATGTGGGTGACTGCATGCTGCTGGCCTTTGACCCGGCGGCGGACGAAGTCCTCCGCCTGGCGGATGCGCTGGCGGTCGATCTTCAGCCAGGGGTCCTCGGTGACGCCGATCTTGTAGCGACGCACGGCATCGGCGATGCGTTCCATGGCCACGCCTTCTACCCGCGCCAGTTGCGCAATGGCGCTGAGATCGAGCAGCAGCAAGCCCTCGGTATTCTCTACAAAGGTGGCCACCGCCTCCTGCAGGGTGACGGCACTGTTGTCCTGGCTGCCCGCCAGCCCCTTGATCAGGGCGGGGGCGAGTGCGCGGCGGGCCATCTGGTCGGGTTTGGAGACCGGGATGTGGCGCAGGCGCGGATTATCCACCAGCAGCCAGTCAGGGAGGTCGCCTTCCTTCTCTACGACCCAGAGCACGCTGTTGAAGAACGGTTTGCGCAGCTCGCCGGCAGGGCGGCTGCGGGCCTGGTGGGACAGCACCAGGGCTTGGGTGAACAACTGGTGTTCCGCGGCGCTCAGCGAGTCATTGCGTACCGCCAGGCGCGAGGCGAAGTCGACGATCAGGGCGATGGGGTCGCCGGCGCGGTTCACCAGGCGACGCAGCGTGGCGCTCAACAGGTCGATGCCAGCAGGGGCTGCACCTTCCACGACGGTCAAACCGAGTTCCGAGAGCACCTGCTGGCCAGCGCCAGGGCCACTGCCCGGACGCCCCAGGGTACGAAAGCCGGCCAGAGGGTCCCAGATCAGCACATGCGCATAACCGGCATCGAGCAGGGCATCGCCCAGGCTCTGGTTGAAACTTTGCGGGGTGATCGTACCGGCAGCGATCTCGCAGGCTTGCAGGTCGCGGATATTGCCGGAGAGGACGAACTGGCTCTTCAGCGGCAAGAAGCGCAGAAGATCTCGTAACCAGCGCGGTTTTTCGAAAGTTGCAGTCCCTGGCATGGTTGGCGTCTCACTATTCCTACTTAACCGCACCAGCATATGGCCGAAACGGCGAAGTCTCCAACCTGGAAAATTCCTGCATTGGGCCTGTTCAGTCAATCTGCGCCGACGAGTCATACGCAGCGCCAGTTTTCCTACTCGCATAAAAAAGCCCGCAGGAGCAGCGGGCAGTTGTGCGCGGGATAGCCGCGGAGGCAAATCTTCGTACCGGCGGGCAGGCCGCCGAAGCAATCACTCAATACGCATCGCTCATCCCATCGGTGATGGTGATGCCCTGCTTGCGCATTTCCTGGATCAACCCGGCGCGGGTGCCCGGCAGGTTGAGCAGGGCCTGGTAGCGCGTGGCTTTGACTTCCTCGGCGGTGTAGGGCTTGAACTCGGCGGGCATGCTGTCGCCGGCCATGCCCTCCTTGCGCAGCAGCCAGTTGAGCAGGTCGGCCAGTTGCGCGTCGTTCAGCGCGGACTGGGACATGCCCGGCACGCGCACGAGGAATTGCCGCCCACCGTCCACCTTCAGGAAGTTGCCGACGAAGCCGTGCAGGCGCGGCGTGTCGTTGACCTTGCTGCCGCTGCCTTCGGTGAGATGGCAGCCGGCGCATTGCAGCTGGTAGTTGGTGGCCGGGCTGTAGCTCTGCTGGGAGATCGGCTTCTGCACCTCCTCGTTGCCGGGCGCCGGTCGCTGGTGCGGATCGGGGATCGCACGGGCCTGGGCAATGGGGGCGACCAGACTGCAGAGCAGGGCGCCGACAACGAGACTGCGCATGGGCTTTTCTCCCGACTTCAGACCGCGACGCCGCGGATGATGGTGACGGTGCAGTTGTAGATGCGCGATTCCGCACCCAGGCACCAGTTGACGTCGTTGTTGTTGAACGGACGGTACAGCGGTTCCTCGCTCTCGTTGCGGGTACAGGCGCACTGGGAGCAGCTGTGCTTACCGCAGCAGTCGTTGTAGGAAATGATGTAGTCCTTGCCGTCCGCCGGGTTGCGGCAGGTGCCGATCCAGGTCACTTGCGAGGCATCGGTGCCGGGCGGGCAGGAGGTGGTGGTGCCGCCGCAGCAGGTGCAGAGGAAGCCGTCGATGGAGCAGTAGCGCCAGTAGTCGCAGCTGTTCGGGTCACCCGGATCGCCGGCCTTCGGTGCCTCGGCGGCCAGGGCCTTGGAGGTGCGGTCGATCGGCAGGATGATCGGCAGGGCGGCGCCGGCCACCAGCAGCGAGCCGAAGCGGCCCAGCAGCTTGCGCCGCGAAGTGACGTTGGCCACCTGGCGGGAGGAGCGCTCGAACAGGTTGTCGAGGAATTTCATTCTTGTTCTCTCCGTGATCAGTGGCTGTGGCCGTGGCTGGCGTCGTGGGTGTGCACGCCGTTGTGGCTGTGGCCATTCATGTACTGCTGCAGGGTGGCGCTGCCCAGGTGCTCGACCTCGAACAGGCTGTCCAGGTGCTCGCGGGAGTTCACCAGGCCCTTGGCGCGCAGGATGCCCTTGCTGTCGATCAGCGCGGCGTAGGGCAGCTTGCCGATCTGGTAGGTCATGCCGACTTCCGGGCCGACCACGTAGGCGGATTTCTCCAGGCCGTGCTCGGCGATCAGCGCCTGCTGGGCGGCCATGTCGCCGTCGCTGACGTAGATCACTTCCAGCTCGCCGGCCTTGTCCTTGGCGATGGATTTGATCGCCGGCAGCAGTGATTTGCAGATCGGGCAGGTCGGCGAGAGGAAGAACAGCAGCTGGCCGCGCTCGCCTTCATAACCGAAGTTGACCGGACGACCATGACGGTCGGCGGCGGTGACTTTCGGCGCGGGCTCGTTGACCGCCACGCCCTTGTCGACCATCAGCGCGCCGGCCGGCGCGATGCGGCCGTGGAGGACGCCGATCTGGCGCACCAGCGCCATGACGGTGAAGGCGAGGGCGATGAGCAGCACCCAGAGAAGAATGTTGGAAACGATCAGACCTTCCATTTGTTCACCTTCCGATGAGTTTGAGCAGGCGGGGATGATTGGCCAGCAGGCCATCGGCCGCGGCATACAGGAGCAGGGCGACAGCGCTGGCGGCGAGGATCACGAAGGCGTCGAACACGCCCATCTCGCGAGCCTGCGGAGCGCAGGAGGCGATCAGGGCGAGCGCGGCGATGATCGCGTTGCGCAGCAGCAGTACCGGGCGCAGCGGTTGCATCTGGCCGGGGCCGGAGCAGCCGCAGTCGATGTCGCGGCGCCCGCGCCAGAGGTTGATGCCGATGGCGCCGGCATAGAACAGGATCAGCGCCGTGGCGACCAGGGCCGCGCCGTGGCGGCTCGCCGGCACCAGCAGGGCGAAGGCGACGATGCCTTCGACCACCGGCAGCACGCGGGCCACCGGGCCGACCAGCGAGGCCGGCAGCAGGCCGTAGTCTTCGACCTGGCGGGCGAAGCGCATCGGCGCGCGCAGCTTGTGGCTGGCGGCGCTGGCGAGCAGCACCGCAACGGCCACCGCACTGGCGATGATCAGGATCGGATCGGAAAACATATCCGTACCTCTCGGGGTGGTTTTAGTGGCTCAGGACCAGGATCGGCGTCTTGGCGATCTTGTCCATGGCGCCGTTGTACTTGCCGGTCTTCAGGTCGAAGATCTGCAGGCCGCCTTCGATGTCGGTGCCCAGCAGCAGCGGCTTGTCGTCGGTGGTGGCATGCAGGCTCCACACCGGCTTGGGCGCTTCCAGGGTGCCGATCTTCTTCTGCGTCTTCAGGTCGTAGACCCAGATGAACGGGCTCGGGTCTTCCCATTTGCCGGCGCTGTGCTCTTCGTGCATCAGCACGTACATGCGGTTGAGCTTGGGCGCTACGGCCATCAGCTGCCAGCCGCCGGTGCCCCAGCCCTTCTTGCGTTCCTCGTCGGTGGTCAGCGACCAGCTCGGCAGCATCTTCGGCTTGTCGCCGGAGACGTCCACCGGCTTGACCATGCCGTCGGTGGTCACGAAGAAGTAGGTCTCGCCCACGGCCAGGCCGCGTTCGTTGAGCTTCTCCTTGTTCGGGTCGAAGAACGGAGTCTGGCTGCGGCCGGTTTCCTTGCCGTCGTCACCGATCTTGGTGATCTGCAGTTGGCCGTCACCGCACAGCGAGGCGAAGGCGCGCTTGCCTACCGGGTAGTTGAGCACGCAGCCGCTGATGGCGATTTCGCTGGCGACCTTCTTCTCCTGGGTGTCGACCACGGTGACCGAGGTGGACGGGGTGAAGTTGTAGATGTAGACGAAGCGATCGTCGGAGCTCGCGCCCAGGGCGTACTTCTGGGTCAGGATCGAGGCGCGCTTGGCCGGGATTTCCACTTCCCACTTCGGACGCAGGTTCGAGGTGTCCCAGGCGGTCAGCACGTCGGTGCGCACGCCGCGGGTGCCGCGGGAGTAGAAGGTGTCGGCCGAGTACAGGGTCTTCGCATCGTGGCTCAGGGTGGACGGAGCGACGAAGCCGGTGCTGACCATGCCGAGCATCTTCTTCTGCTCGGGGTCGACCACGGTGACGCGGCCGGCGATGAAGTTCTCGAACTCCACGTCGACGATGTAGGCGCGGTGCGGCGAGGGCGGGAACGGCAAGACTGTCTCACCGATGCTCTCGGTCGGCAGCTCGGCGTGCGCTGCGCCCATCGCGAGGCACGTGCTCAGCGCGAGGACCGATGGAGCGAGGAACCTGGCGACGCTCATTGGCGGGTACTCCCTTTTTCTTGTTGGCGGGCTATCGGTTGTTATCGGGCCGTCTGCCAGGGGCGGACAGCGGACGGAACATTGAGGAGAGTCTGCCTGCGTCGGTTTGCAGCGGACTTGTTGTCCGTGCCATTTCCTTGTCTGGGGGTGACAGGGTGTCGCAGGGAGAAAGTGCAGACTGCCGTTGCGTTTGGAGGCGGGAAATCCGCCGAACGGCACAGACATGGATCAAGGCTTCGTCAGGTTTTGGTGCGAAAAAGCTGCATCGTGCCCCGAAAATCCGCACAATGCACATTTGAGCTATCTTGAAACGCCGTAACACCCACCGGAAGTGTGCATTGTGAACAGTTCACAATGTTCGACATGCTCAAAATTTCCGCGTCGTTCCTGATTGGCTTTTCCGGCCCGCTATTTGCGTTGTGCCGGGAGTCCTCAACCAATCCTCGCGGAGATCCCCCCTCGATGAGTTCCCCCAGTGAGTTCCCCCTGAGCGCCACGCCCAGGGAAGGGCGCAAAGGCCTGCTGCCCATCGCCATGGTGCTGTTCAGCTTCACCTTCTTCACCGGCACCATGTTCGCCGGCGGCAAGATCGGCATGGCCTTCGACTTCGTCGACATGCTCTGGGTCGCCTTCATCGGTAACGTGCTGCTCGCCATCTACGCCGCCGCCCTCGGCCTGATCGCCTCGCGCAGCGGTCTGAACACCGTGCTGATGGGGCGCTTCTGCTTCGGCGAGCGCGGTAGCAAGCTGTCCGATTTCCTCCTCGGCTTCGCCGAACTGGGCTGGTACGCCTGGGGCACCGCCACCGTGGCCATCGTGCTGGTGAAGATGCTGTCCCTGCCGGAGTGGCTGAACATTCCGCTGATGGTGGTCTTCGGCCTGCTGTTCTCGATCACTGCGATCATCGGCTTCAAGGGCCTGGACATCATGTCCCGCGTGTCGGTGCCGCTGATGTTCATCCTGCTGGTGGCATCGATGGTCATCGCGACCAACCACGCCGGTGGCTGGAGCGGCCTGCTGGCGAAGGAGCCGAGCCAGACCCTGACCTTCTCCGCCGCCGTGACCATGGTCTTCGGCACCTTCGCCAGCGGCGCGACCCAGGCCACCAACTGGACCCGCATGGCCCGCAGCGGGCGCATCGCGGTGATCGCCAGCGTGGTCGCGTTCCTCATCGGCAACGGCCTGATGATCGTCGCCGGCGCCTGGTGCGCCATCGTCTACCAGAACGCCGACATCGTCGAAGTGATGGTGCTGCAGGGCCTGTCCTTCGCTGCGGTGATCATGCTCTGCCTGAACCTGTGGACCATCCAGGGCCCGACCATCTACAACGTATCCGCCGCCGCCTGCCACCTGGTGCGCAGCGAGCGTCGCCGCACCATGACCCTGCTGGCCGCCGGCATCGGCATCATCCTCGCCATCGGCGGCATGTACGAATGGCTGATCCCGTTCCTGGTGCTGCTGGGCTCGATCATCCCGCCGCTGGGTGGCGTGATCATGGCCGACTACTGGTACCGCAACCGGGGTGAATACCCGGCGCTGGTGGGTAGCCACATTCCGGCGTTCAACGTCACCGGCCTGGTGTCCTACGCGGTCGGAGCAGGCCTGGCCTGCGCCTCGCCGTGGATCGCACCGCTGGTGGGTATTGCCGCTTCCGCGATCTGCTACATCGTCCTCACCGAAGTCACCCGCGCCCGTGCGCCAGTGACCGAGCCGCGCGCTTGAGCCTGAGCGTCGAGGAAATCCTCCGTCTGCCGGGGCTGGAAAGCCTCGCGCTGCGGGCCGGCGCGCGCAATGTGCATCGCAGCGTGCGCTGGTCCTACGTGGCGGAGAACGTCGGCATCGCCGACTGGGTGATGGGCGGCGAGCTGGTGTTCGTCACCGGCATCAACCACAGCCGTGACGAGGCCAACCTGCTGCAGCTGGTGCGCGAAGGCGTCGCCAGCGGCATCGCCGGCATCGTCATCCTCACCGGCGACGAGTTCATCCAGCGCATCCCTCTGTCTGTGGTTCATCTGGCCGAGACTCAAGGGCTGCCGCTGATCGAGCAGCCCTACGCGCTGAAGATGGTCATCGTCACCCACCTGATCGGCACGGCGCTGGTGCAGATGACCCAGGTGAAGACCTCGCGCCGCGACATCCTCGGCCAACTGCTCAGCGGCGATTACCCGAGCCTGGAGATCGTCCGCCGTCGCGCCCAGCACCTGGAACTGCCAGTGGAGACGCCACGGCGCCTGGTGGCGTTGCGGCTGTCTGGCGTCGACACGCTGTTCCAGCAGCAGGAACCGGAGGAGGCCGAGCGCGCGCTGCAACTGACCCGCCAGCGCCTGCTCGACCACCTGGAGAACTGGCAGCAGGAGCGCCCCGAGCGCCTGCCGGTGGTGATCCAGGGTGACCTGTTCGTCCTGCTGCTGGATGATTCCAGGAGTGCCGAGCGCGCCGAACTGCACGCCCTGGCCGCCGGCTTGCAGCAGGAACTCGCGCCGTTGCGTGCTTATCTCGGTTTGTCCGCCCGCGCCGAGTCCTGCGCCGAGTTTCCCCGCGCGCTGCTCGAGGCCCGCCAGGCGCTGGACGTCGCCGAAGGCATGCAGGCGCCCGCCGGCTTCTGCGACTACCGTGAGCTGGGCGTGCTGCGCCTGCTGCGGGCGATCCCCGATCGTGCGGTGGTCGAGCAGTTCATGAAGGACACCCTCGGCCCGCTCAATGACGCGGGCCGCAAACAGCCGCACCTGCTGATCGAGACGCTCGACGCGCTCGTCCAGGAAGGCGGCAACGCGCTCCGGGCGGCACAGCGCCTGGGCATCCACCGCAATACCCTGAACCAGCGGATCGCGCGCATCGAGGCCCTGAGCGGCCAGTCCCTGGACGACGCGCAGTTCCGCCTGAATACCTCCGTGGCGCTGCTCATCTGGCGCATGTCCAATGCGCCGCGCCACGAATAGCCTGAAGAGGACCTACGAGCCCATGAAGATCATCAACGCCTCGCTGCGCAAGCAGACCGGCCTGTTCACCATCCGCTGCGAAGGCGACGTCATCGCCGAGGTCGTGCAGCAAGCCGGCACCGTGGAGGCCTGCGGCGACGACATCGACGCACGCGGCAACCTGGCCATCGCCCCGCTGGTGGAGCCGCACATCCACCTCGACGCCACCCTGACCGCCGGCGAGCCGGAATGGAACATGAGCGGCACGCTGTTCGAGGGCATCGAGCGCTGGGCCCAGCGCAAGGAAACCATTACCTTTGATGACACCAAGTCCCGTGCCCACACCACCATCCGCATGCTGGCCGCCCACGGCATCCAGCATGTGCGTACCCACGTCGACGTGACCGATGCGACCCTGGCCGCGCTCAAGGCCATGGTGGAGGTACGTGAAGAAGCGCGGCACCTGGTGGACCTGCAGATCGTTGCCTTCCCGCAGGAGGGCATCGAGTCCTACGAGGGCGGCCGCGAGCTGATGGAAGAGGCGATCCGCCTGGGCGCCGACGTGGTTGGCGGCATCCCGCACTTCGAGAACACCCGCGAGCAGGGCGTCAGCTCGATCAAGTTCCTGATGGACCTGGCCGAACGCACCGGCTGCCTGGTGGACGTGCACTGCGACGAGACCGACGATCCGAACTCTCGCTTCCTCGAAGTGCTCGCCGAAGAAGCCCGCGTGCGCGGCATGGGCGGTCGCGTCACCGCCAGCCACACCACGGCGATGGGCTCCTACGACAATGCGTACTGCTCCAAGCTGTTCCGCCTGCTCAAGCGTTCGGGCATCAACTTCGTCTCCTGCCCGACCGAGAGCATCCACCTGCAGGGCCGCTTCGACACCTTCCCGAAACGCCGCGGCGTGACCCGCGTGGCCGAGATCGACCGCGCCGGCATGAACGTCTGCTTCGGCCAGGATTCGATCAAGGACCCGTGGTACCCGCTGGGCAACGGCAATATCCTGCGCGTGCTGGATGCCGGCCTGCACATCTGCCACATGATGGGCTTCGATGACCTGCAGCGCGCGCTGGACCTGGTCACCGACAACAGCGCCCGTGCGCTGAACCTGGGTGCTCGCTACGGCATCGCCGCCGGCCGTCCGGCCAACCTGCTGGTGCTGGGTGTGGAGAGTGACTACGAAGCGGTGCGCCAGCAGACCAAGGCGCTGTACTCGATCCGCAATGGCCGCGTTCTGATGAAGCGCGAGCCGGAGCAGGTGGAGCTGGTCGAAGGCTGATAAGCGACGGATTCCCCTGTAGGAGCGCCCCATGGGCGCGATCGCGGGCATGGCCCGCTCCTACAGGGGAAACGCCGTTCGTACCGCGCGATGCGAGCGTGGAATCTTCACGAATTCCTGCGCGGCGCCTGCCCTCACCCTAACCCTCTCCCAGGGGGAGAGGGGACCGCCCGGTGCAGTGTGAGGCCATGGCGTCAGCCGGCACGGACAGCTCCCTCTCCCTCTGGGAGAGGGCGGGGGTGAGGGACAGCAGTGGCACGAACTTGCTCAGGGCACCATCGCCATGCCGACGCCAAAGCGGTTCCACGCATTGATGGTGGCAATCGCCAGGGTCAGGTTGACGATCTCGGCTTCGCTGAACTGCTCGCGCAGGGCGTCGAACTGGTCCTGCGGGGCGTGTTTTTCCGGCAGACGGGTGAGGCTTTCCACCCAGGCCAGCGCGGCGCGCTCGCGCTCGGTGAAGAAGCGGGTTTCCTCCCAGACGCTCAGGGTCTGCAGCCGCGCTTCGGTCTCGCCGGCGTTGCGTGCGTCATTGGCGTGCATGTTCACGCAGTAGGCGCAGCCGTTGATCTGCGAGGCGCGCAGGCGCACCAGCTCCAGCAGCGAGGTTTCCAGCCCGGACTTGGCCAGGGCCTGCTCCAGGCCGAGCATGGCCTTGTAGGCGTCAGGGGCGGCCTTGGGCCATTCGATTCGTGCGCTCATGGCGATCTCCAGTAGGGCCCGCGCTAGTGCGGGAATGGAGCTAAGTTACCCCTCGCGCCGCTACCTTCGAATAGCCAATTCCCGGCAATAGCGGCAGACCAATGGCGGCCATTCAACGGTCATGGCCGACCGCCGTTCTAGTACCAAGGGAGTAGGCGGGAGCATCCAAAGCAGGATTCGGCCGCCGGCCGCGCGTTCTTACCATCTCATCACAGGCGTCGTTCCGGGCGCCGTGCCTTGCCAAGCATCTCGATGAGAGGATGAAGTGATGAACAACAAGAACGTGCTGTGTGGCCTGCTGTTAGTGGCCGGCCTGGGTGTTTCGGGTCTGGCCCTGTCCCACGGCAATGTGACGCCCCAGGCAGTGGATACCTCGGGGCTGGAACCGCTGGGCAAGGAATGGCGCGACACCAACCCCTACCGCGAGCCCTATGCCAACCACGCCAAGGCGGTGGAGATCGGCGCCTCGGCCTACAACCAGAACTGTGCGCGCTGCCACGGCCTGGAGGCCAAGTCCGGCGGCATCGCCCCCGACCTGCGCATGCTCGACGTCGGCGCCGAAGGGGATGAGTGGTTCAAGGAGCGGGTGATCAACGGCGCGGTGCGCGACGGCGCCGTGTACATGCCGAAGATGGCCGACTACATCAGCCAGGAAGGCCTCTGGGCGATCCGCACCTACCTGGACAGCGTGCACGTGGAAGAGTGACCGCCATGCGCCTGCCCACTCTGCTGATCGACGCACTCCTGAGCCTGGCCCTGTGCCTGCTGCTGGGGCAGGCGCAGGCCGGGGTTCGCCCCTACGAGGACATGGTCACCAGCGGCGTGCTGCGGGTGGCCGTGTACGAGAACTTCCCGCCCTACAGCTTCATGCAGGGCGGGCAGCCGCGCGGGGTCGACATCGACCTGGCAAAACACCTGGCCAGCGGCCTGGGACTGCGCGCGGAGTTCCTCTGGGTCACGCCCGGCGAGCGCCTGGATGACGACCTGCGCAACTTCATCTGGAAGGGCCACTACCTGCGCCCCGGCGTGGTCGCCGACGTGATGTTGCGTGTGCCCTACGACCGCCAGTACGCCAACCGGCGCAACGATGTCGGCGAATTCGCCAACGAACAGGTGGTGATGTTCGGCCCCTACCAGCGCGAGCGCTGGCAGGTGGTCAGCGACGATCGCCGGCTGCCTGAGGTGGACACCATCGCGGCGTTTCGCGAACACCCCATCGGCGTCGAGCTGGACAGCGTGCCGTCCTTCTACCTGACCTCGGTGCTGGGCGGTCAGCTCAGCCGCATGACCGTGCACTTCCCCAGTACCCAGGCAGCTTTCGACGGCATGCGCGCGGGCAAGGTGGATGCAGTCATGGCTCTGCGTGGCGAACTGGACTGGATGCGCGCGCAGGCCGCCGACGAGCACCTGAAGAACGCCGAAAACACCTATCCCAACCTCGGTCAGCCCGAGTGGGACATCGGCATGGCCGTGCATGAAAGCAACCGCCAGCTCTCCAACGCCCTGGACGGCGAGCTGGAGGAGCTGGTGCGCAGCGGCGAGATGGAAAAGCTCTACGCGGCCTACGGCGTGCGTTACGAACTGCCGGGGCTCTACCAGGACGTGCAGTGAGGGAGAGATGATGCACAGGCGCGAACTGCTGCTCGGGATCTGCGCGCTGCCGCTGCTGGCGGCGGCGGTGGAGGGCGACCCGATGCCCTCGGTGATGTGGGAGTACCACCACAAGCGTCTGCTCGATGGCGAACCCTACGTCTTCGATGAGCGGGTGAAACTGGGCGTGCCGCCGTTCGCCGAGGACGCCCGCCAGGTACCGGTGGAAGTGGACGCCCGCGCCTTGCCGGGGCGCTTCGATCGGCTGCTGCTGTGGGCCGAGCTGAACCCGATTCCCCATGTGCTGACGCTCTATCCGGGCGAGCATCTGGAGCCGTTGCTGGCGGTGCGCATCCGCATCGAGCAGGCCACGCCGATCCGCGCCGCGCTGCGGGACGAGAAGGGTGTCTGGCATGTCGGCTCGGCCTGGATCGATGCCGCCGGTGGCGGCTGCACCGCGCCCAGCGTGGTGCGTGCGCAGCCGGGCTGGGAAGACCGCCTCGGCCAGGTGCACGGTGAGTCCTTCGCCAGGGGCGAATACAGCCGGGTGCGCCTGTCGGTCTCGCACCCGATGGACAACGGGCTGGTCGGCGGCATCCCCGAGTTCTACCTGGATCACGCCGAGCTGCGTGGGCCGGACGGGGAAATCTTCGCCCGCCTGGACCTGTTCCCGGCGGTGAGCGAGAACCCCACCTTCACCTTCGAGGTGCGCGGTCATCCGCACACGCAGCTCTGGCTGCACGACAACAACGGCAACGAATTCCAGGCCGCTCTGCGCTGACGCCGCACCGAGTTGCCGCCGCCCTGTGCTGACGAGGTGCCCATGCGTTTCCTCTTGTTCGCCCTGGCCTGCCTGTGCCTGCCGGCACTCGCTGACCTGCAGTACCACCTCGAACCCCGGCGGATCGCCGAAGGCACCTGGCTGGTGGAGGGCAGTACCGACAACTTCGCCAAGGACAACGGTGGCGCCATCGTCAACGTCGCCTTCATCGACACTGGCGACGGCGTACTGGTGATCGATACCGGCCCGTCGAAACGCTACGGCGAAGCCCTGCGTGCGCTGATCCAGCAAACCACCGGCAAGCCGGTGAGGCGCGTGCTGCTCACCCATCACCACCCCGACCACGTGCTGGGCAACCAGGCCTTCATCGATGTACCCATCGGTGCGCTGGCCGGCACCGGCAAGCTGCTGAAAGAGCAGGGCAACGCCATGGCGGAGAACATGTACCGCCTGGTCGGCGACTGGATGCGCGGCACGGAGGTGGTGCTGCCCACCGAGGCCGTGGAGCCGGGTATCGTGCAGATGGGCAGTCACCGGTTTCGGCTGGTCGGCCTGCGCGGGCATACCGGCGCGGACCTGGCGATACTCGACGAGACCACCGGCGTGCTGTTCGCCGGCGATATCGTTTTCTACCAGCGCGCGCTGACCACGCCGAACAGTCCGGGGCTGGATGTGTGGCTGGGCGATATCGACACGCTGCAGGAACTGCCCTGGAAGCTCATCGTTCCCGGTCACGGCCCCGTCGCCACCGATGCGGCGCCCTTTGCGCAGATGCGCGACTACCTCGGCTGGCTCGATGGCGTGATGCGCGACGGCATCGCCCAGGGCGCCGACATGAACGACCTCCTGCGCACGCCCATCCCCGAGCGCTTCGCCGGTGTCAGCCTGACGCGCTACGAGCTGATCCGCAGCGTCAGCCATCTCTATCCGCGTTACGAGCAGAAGGCGCTGCCGCGCGTCGACGAGCAGTGACGGCGCTTTCGTACCCATACGCTCGCTGACAACTCCGCTGCGGGGCCGCCCGTTCCTGCAGGAAATGCCCAGCTTTCCGGAAACGTAGGAGCGGACTCCTTCCGCGAAAGGTCCGCATCGCGCCGGATGCCATCGTGGACAAAGTCCGCTCCTACGCACGCCGCTATTTCCGCGCCTTCGCGGCCCGGTATTGCTACCAAGGAACTAGGAAATTCGGCACTGCGTTCAATTGTTGGTGCGGCCCACCAAACCAAGAATCTGCGACAGACCGGGGAAATTCCCCGGGTACAACAACAATCGCAGAGGCGCACCGCCATGAGACAGCTTCAACCTTTCGCCCGCACCGTGCTGTTCACCGCCATCAGCCTGGCCTCCCTGGGCGCCCACGCCGGGGTGACCGACCAGGACATCAGCGATTCCGCCAAGCGTACCGACCAGGTCGTGGTCAACGGGATCAACCAGCAGGGCCAGCGCTTCAGCCCGCTCAATACCCTGAACAGCGACAACGTGAAAGAACTGCGGCCGGTCTGGGCGCTGTCCTTCGGTGGTGAGAAGCAGCGCGGCCAGCAGGCACAACCGCTGATCAAGGACGGCGTGATGTACGTCACCGCCTCCTACTCGCGGGTGTTCGCCGCCGACGCGCGCACCGGTCGCAAGCTCTGGCAGTACGACGCGCGCCTGCCCGACGGCATCATGCCCTGCTGCGACGTGATCAACCGTGGCGTGGCCCTGTACGGCGACCTGGTGATCTTCGGCACCCTCGACGCCAAGCTGGTCGCGCTGAACAAGGACACCGGCAAGGTGGTGTGGAAGAAGACCGTGGCGGACTACAAGGCCGGCTACTCCATCTCCGCCGCGCCGCTGATCGCCAAGGGCAAGCTGATCACCGGCGTGGCCGGTGGCGAGTTCGGCGTGGTCGGCAAGATCGAGGCCTACAACCCCACCAACGGCGAGCTGCTGTGGAGCCGTCCGACCGTGGAAGGCCACATGGGCTACGTATACAAGGACGGCAAGGCGGTGGAGAACGGCATCTCCGGCGGCGAGGCGGGCAAGACCTGGCCGGGCGACCTGTGGAAGACCGGCGGCGCCGCGCCCTGGCTGGGCGGCTACTACGACCCGAGCACCGACTCGCTGTTCATCGGCACCGGCAACCCGTCGCCGTGGAATTCGCACCTGCGTCCGGGCGACAACCTGTTCTCCTCCTCGCGCCTGGCGCTGAACCCGGAAGACGGCTCGATCAAGTGGCACTTCCAGACCACCCCGCACGACGGTTGGGACTTCGACGGCGTCAACGAGTTGGTGTCCTTCGACTACAAGGACGGCGGCAAGACCGTGCAGGCCGCGGCCACCGCTGACCGCAACGGCTTCTTCTACGTTCTCGACCGCACCAACGGCAAGTTCATCCGTGGCTTCCCCTTCGTCGACAAGGTGACCTGGGCCAAGGGCCTGGATGAGAACGGCCGGCCGATCTACGACGACGCCCACCGTCCGGGTGCTCCGAGCGAGGGTGGTGAGAAGGGCACTTCGGTGTTCGTCGCGCCGTCCTTCCTGGGTGGCAAGAACTGGATGCCCATGGCCTACAGCCAGGACACCGGTCTGTTCTACGTCCCGTCCAACGAGTGGGGCATGGACATGTGGAACGAGAACATCGCCTACAAGAAAGGCGCGGCGTACCTCGGCGCGGGCTTCACCATCAAGCCGCTGAACGAGAAGTACATCGGCGTGCTGCGCGCCATCGATCCGAAGACCGGCAAGCAGGTCTGGCGCTACGAGAACTACGCGCCGCTGTGGGGCGGCGTGCTGGCGACCCACGGCAACCTGGTGTTCACCGGCAACCCCGAGGGCTACCTGATGGCCTTCGACGCCAAGACCGGCAAGAAGCTCTACCAGTTCAACACCGGCTCGGGCGTGATCGCTTCGCCGATCACCTGGGAGATGGACGGCGAGCAGTATGTGACCGTGCTTTCCGGCTGGGGCGGCGCGGTGCCCCTGTGGGGTGGCGAGGTGGCCAAGCGCATCAAGGACCTCGACCAGGGCGGGATGATCTGGACCTTCAAGCTGCCCAAGGATCTGGTGGCGAAGAAGTGAGGTTCGTTTGATCTAGGCAAAGGGCCGGCCATTGAGCCGGCCCTTTGCTTTTGCGCTGGCGCGAAACTCAACCTGTAGGAGCTAGCCATGCCCGCGATCCGCCAGCGTGGTATCGGCGGATAACCCGTTCCGGGTTATCCGCCCTACAAACAGCCACGCCCACCGCATCTACTACCAAATGAGTAACCCACCACTCCCATGGGTGCATTCCGGGTCGGGAAGGGCGCTGCCTAAGATCGCTCCATGACCTGGCCGATGGAGGCCGGGAACCGACAGGAGAGCACCCCATGATCTACGCCGCACCCGGAACCCCAGGCGCCGTCGTCACCCTCAAGCCGCGCTACGGCAACTACATCGGCGGCGAGTTCGTCGCGCCGGTGCTGGGCCAGTACTTCAGCAACACCTCCCCGGTGAACGGCGAAGTCATCGCCGAGTTTCCGCGCTCCACCGCCGAAGACATCGAACGTGCCCTCGACGCTGCCCACGCCGTGGCCGGCAGCTGGGGCCGTACCTCGGTGCAGGACCGCGCGCTGATCCTGCTGAAGATCGCCGACCGTATCGAACAGAACCTGGAGCAGCTCGCCGTCGCCGAGACCTGGGACAACGGCAAGGCCGTGCGCGAGACCCTCAACGCCGACGTGCCGCTGGCCGCCGATCACTTCCGCTACTACGCCGGCTGCATCCGTGCCCAGGAAGGCGGCGCCGCAGAGATCAACGAGAACACTGTCGCCTACCACATCCACGAACCCCTGGGCGTGGTCGGACAGATCATCCCGTGGAACTTCCCGCTGCTGATGGCCGCGTGGAAACTCGCCCCGGCACTGGCCGCCGGCAACTGCGTGGTGCTCAAGCCGGCGGAGCAGACGCCGCTGTCGATCATGCTGCTGGCCGAGATCATCGGCGACCTGCTGCCGCCGGGTGTGCTGAACATCGTCCAGGGCTTCGGCAAGGAAGCGGGCCAGGCGCTGGCCACCAGCAAGCGCATCGCCAAGATCGCCTTCACCGGCTCCACCCCGGTCGGTTCGCATATCCTCCATTGCGCGGCGGAGAACATCATCCCGTCCACCGTGGAGCTGGGCGGCAAGAGCCCGAACATCTTCTTCGAAGACATCATGCAGGCCGAACCGGCCTTCATCGAGAAGGCCGCCGAGGGCCTGGTGCTGGCCTTCTTCAACCAGGGCGAAGTGTGCACCTGTCCGTCGCGGGCGCTGGTGCAGGAGTCGATCTTCGAGCCGTTCATGGTCGAGGTGATGAAGAAGATCAAGGCGATCAAGCGTGGCAACCCGCTGGACACCGACACCATGGTTGGCGCCCAGGCCTCGCAGCAGCAGTACGAGAAGATCCTCTCCTACCTCGACATCGCCCAGGGCGAAGGCGCCGAGCTGCTCACCGGCGGCTCCAGCGAGCGCCTGGAGGGCGACCTGGCCAGCGGATACTACATCCAGCCGACCCTGCTCAAAGGGCACAACGGCATGCGTGTGTTCCAGGAGGAAATCTTCGGCCCGGTGGTGGGCGTGACCACCTTCAAGGACGAAGCCGAAGCCCTGGCGATCGCCAACGACACCGAGTTCGGCCTCGGCGCTGGTGTCTGGACCCGCGACATCAACCGTGCCTGGCGCATGGGTCGGGGCATCCAGTCCGGCCGCGTGTGGACCAACTGCTACCACCTGTACCCGGCGCACGCTGCCTTCGGCGGTTACAAGAAATCCGGCGTCGGCCGCGAGACCCACAAGATGATGCTCGACCACTACCAGCAGACCAAGAACCTGCTGGTGAGCTACGACATCAACCCGCTGGGCTTCTTCTAAGGCGTTGCTGCAAGCCGGCGGACCTTACCCCATCAGGTTCGCCGGCTCCCTTCTCTGGTGTACCGCCCGGCACTCCACCGGGTATCCCTTGTGTCGACGCGCCCGTTCGGGCGGCCGTCCGCTTCCGTGCCCACTTCCATGGGCGACGGCCTTCGTCGAACGCGGCTTCTGCCGCGTTTTCTTTTTCCCAAGTGGTTCCGGTTCGCGAGCAAGGTCCGCTGCATCCACCCGCGCCAAACTCGCCGGCCAACTCTGCGTAGGATGGCGTGGAGCGCAGCGATACCCATCGTCTTTCGTGAGCCGACAGCATGGGTATCGCTGCGCTCCACCCATCCTACAAGTGCGTTCGCAACGTCCCGTTCGCGCAACACCTGCCGCTGTCCCGCGCAACACCTGTAGCGCCCGCAACAGCCGCATCACATCCCGTGAGGAATGCCAGAGGCCAGGAAGCACGGGGCCTTCAGCGTACTCCTGCAACCCTGGCACAGCGGTTGCTCTGAGCCTTCCAAGCCGCGGCGAACGATCTGCGGCACCAACAAGAATCGGAGAACCTCCATGAGATCGATTGGCCTGCACGTGCCTTCCGTTCGCCTGCAACCCACCCTGCGTCATTCCCTGCTGACCGCTTCCCTGCTGATGGCCGGTCTGTCCCCCAATCTCCAGGCTGCTGAAGTCCCGGCCAACGTCGATGGCAAGCGCATCGCCGCCGCCAACAGCGAGCCGGGCAACTGGATGTCCACCGGCCGTACCTACGACGAGCAGCGCTTCAGCCCGCTGAAGAAGATCGACCAGAGCAACGTCGGCAACCTGGGCCTGGCCTGGAGCCACAAGCTGGACATCGACCGTGGCGTGGAAGCCACGCCCATCGTGGTCGATGGCGTGATGTACACCACCGGGCCGTTCTCCATCGTCTACGCGCTGGACGCCCGCACCGGCGAGCAGCTGTGGAAGTACGACCCGCAGTCCGACCGCAGCCGCGCCGGCGAAGCCTGCTGCGACGCGGTGAACCGTGGCGTGGCGGTGTGGAAGGGCAAGGTCTACGTCGGTGTGCTCGATGGCCGTCTGGAGGCCATCGACGCCAAGACCGGCAAGCGCGTGTGGAGCGTCGATACCCGCAGCGACCCGACGCGCAGCATCACCATCACCGGCGCGCCGCGCATCGTGAAGGGCAAGGTCATCATCGGCAACGGCGGCGCCGAGTTCGGCGTGCGCGGCTACATCACCGCCTACGACGCCGAGACCGGCAAGCAGGACTGGCGCTTCTTCACCGTGCCCGGTGACCCCAAGGAAATGCCCAAGGGCAAGGGCATGGAAATCGCCGCCAAGACCTGGTTCGGCGACAACTACCACAAGCAGGGCGGTGGCGGCACCGTGTGGGACTCCATGTCCTACGACCCGGAGCTGAACCTGCTGTACATCGGCGTCGGCAACGGCTCCTCGTGGAACCCGCGCATCCGCAGCGAAGGCAAGGGTGACAACCTGTTCCTCTCGTCCATCGTCGCGATCAACCCCGACAACGGCGAGTACGTCTGGCACTACCAGACCACACCCGGCGACGCCTGGGACTACACCGCGACCCAGCACATCATGCTGGTGGACCTGGAGATCGACGGCAAACAGCGCAAGGTGCTGATGCAGGCGCCGAAGAACGGCTTCTTCTACGTCATCGACCGCGCGACCGGTGAGTTGCTCTCGGCGAAGAACTTCATCCCGATCAACTGGGCCACCGGCATCGACATGAAGACCGGCCGGCCGATCCGCAACGAGAAGGTCTCCGACTACTGGAAGGACCCGGAGAAGAAGGCGCGCCTGATCCAGCCGGCCTTCTGGGGCGCCCACGACTGGCAGCCGATGTCTTACAACCCCAACACGGGGCTGGTGTACATCCCCGCGCACATCATGTCGGCGATGTACCAGGACGTCGAAGGCGCGCCACCGCGCTCCAAGTTCAAGAGCATCTACCAGCTCGACGTCAACACCGGGATGATGCCCGAGGACCCCGAAGGCCTGCGCAAGATCGCCGACACTTGGACCGGCAAGCTGATCGCCTGGGACCCGGTGAAGCAGGAAAAGCGCTGGGAAGTTCCCTACAGCACCATCTTCAACGGCGGCACCCTGAGTACCGCCGGCAACCTGGTGTTCGAAGGCACCGCCGACGGCCGCGTGGTGGCCTACGCCGCCGAGACCGGCAAGAAGCTCTGGGAATCCCCGGCCAACACCGGCGTGATGGCCGCGCCGATCACCTATGAGGTGGATGGCGAGCAGTACGTGACCTTCATGGCCGGCTGGGGCGGCGCCTTCTCCACCTTCGCCGGCGCCCTGTCGCTGCGCGCCGGGGTCAAGCCCAACGCCCAGGTGCTGACCTACAAGCTGGGCGGCACCGCGAAGCTGCCGGACATCAACTACAAGTGGGCCGACCGCAAGCCCGAGCCGCCGGCGCTGACCGGCACCACCGCGCAGATCGACCAGGGCCGCGAGCTGTTCAACGGCAGCTGCTCGCAGTGCCACGGCATCAACGCCATCAGCGGCGGCGTGGTGCCCGACCTGCGCACCCTCAGCGCGGAAAACCACCAGCGCTTCCTCGGCATCATCTACGGCGGCCGCATCCCCGACGGCATGCCCTCGTTCCAGGGCCACCTCGACCTGCAGCAGGCCGAGGCCGTGCACCAGTACCTGATCAAGCGCGCCTACGACCTCAAGGAACAACTGGCCGGCGCGCAGAAGACCGCCGCCAAGTGACCGTCAAACCGGAGAGCAACCCATGACTGACGTGACAACCTACCAGCACTTCATCGACAACCGTTTCGTCGCTGGCGAGCCGTTGATCGAGGTACACAACCCGGCCAACGGCGAGCTGCTGGCGCGCATCCCCGAGGCCAGCGCGGCCCAGGTGGACAGCGCCATCGGCGCCGCCCGCGCGGCGCAGAAGGGCTGGGCGGCCAGGCCCGCCATCGAGCGCGCCGGCTTCCTGCGCAAGATCGCCGAGAAGGTCCGTGCCAATGCCCCGCGCCTGGCGAAGATCATCACCGCCGAGCAGGGCAAGGTGCCGGCGCTGGCGGAAGTGGAAGTGAACTTCACCGCCGACTACCTCGACTACATGGCCGAGTGGGCGCGCCGCCTGGAAGGCGAAGTGCTGACCAGCGACCGCGCCGGCGAGCACATCTTCCTGCTGCGCAAGCCGCTGGGCGTGGTGGCGGGCATCCTGCCGTGGAACTTCCCGTTCTTCCTCATCGCCCGGAAGATGGCGCCGGCGCTGCTGACCGGCAATACCATCGTCGTCAAGCCCAGCGAAGAAACCCCGATCAACTGCTTCGAGTTCGCCCGTCTGGTGGCGGAGACCGACCTGCCGACCGGCGTCTTCAACGTCGTCGGCGGCACCGGGGCCAGCGCCGGCAGTGCGCTGACCAGCCACGCCGGGGTGGACCTGATCAGCTTCACCGGCAGCGTCGCCACCGGCTCACGGATCATGGCGGCGGCCGCGCCGAACATCACCAAGCTGAACCTGGAGCTGGGCGGCAAGGCGCCGGCCATCGTCCTCGCCGACGCCGACCTGGAGCTGGCGGTGAACGCCATCAAGGCCTCGCGGGTGATCAATACCGGGCAGGTGTGCAACTGCGCCGAGCGCGTCTACGTGCAGCGCCAGGTGGCCGACCAGTTCATCGAGAAGATCGCCGCCGCCATGGCCGCCACCCGCTTCGGCGACCCGAACGTGCAGGCGGACCTCGACATGGGCCCGCTGGTCAACCGCATCGGCCTGGACAAGGTCGCGCAGATGGTCCGCACGGCGACCGGGCAGGGCGCCCAGATCATCACCGGCGGCGCCGTGGCCGACCTCGGCAAGGGCTTCCACTACCAGCCCACCGTGCTCGCCGGCTGCAAGGGCGACATGGAGATCATGCGCAAGGAAATCTTCGGCCCGGTGCTGCCGATCCAGGTGGTGGACGACCTCGACGAAGCCATCGCCCTGGCCAACGACAGCGACTACGGCCTGACCTCGTCGATCTACACCCGCAACCTAAGCGCCGCGCTCAAGGCCAGCCGTGAGCTGGACTTCGGCGAAACCTACATCAACCGCGAGAACTTCGAGGCGATGCAGGGCTTCCACGCCGGTACCCGCAAGTCCGGCATCGGCGGTGCGGATGGCAAGCATGGGTTGTACGAGTACACGCATACGCATGTGGTTTATGCGCAGGAGTGACGTGCAAGAGCCCCTCACCCTAACCCTCTCCCGGAGGGAGAGGGGACTGGTCTGGTGCAGATTGAAATCGCTGCGTCAGCCGGCACGGACGGCTCCCTCTCCCTCTGGGAGAGGGCTGGGGTGAGGGGGAAGGCCTGGTACGGACTGTCCTGCGAAAGCGGATCACTGTGCCTGGATATGCACCACCGTTTTGCTTGGGCGGGCCTTCCTTGCCAGGTGAGGCTCGCTCCTTTTTCCCTGCGCCTGGATGCGTGCCTTGCGCAGGAGTTTTCCGCGCAAGGTCTGTCGCGGGCATGGCCCGCTCCTACAGGAGTGCGGGGCATGCCGGCAACAAGCGGACGCAGGGAAAAGGGAAAGGATCAATACAGCGCGTTGGGCTGCACGATGCCGTGCTTCTTCATCTTCCGATACAGGGTCGACCGGGCAATGCCGAACTGCTGCGCCACCGCACTGATGTTCCACTGCTGCTCACGCAGCACCGCCAGCAGGTGGCGGGCTTCGTCGTCGTCCAGGCGGGCGGCGAGGGCGGTCGTGGTTGTCGTCGGCGGCGCTTCGGCAGCGGCGGCGGGAGCAGCCTGATGCAACTCCATCGGCAGGCAGTCCAGGTCGATGCGGCCGTCCTCGGCGAGGGCGGCGGCATAGCGCAGACAGTTCAGCAACTGGCGGATGTTGCCCGGCCAGGGATGGCCGCGCAGCCGCTCGCGCACGGCGCCATCGAGCTGCAGGTGGCCGCCCAGGCCCGCCAGCAGGCTGTCGATCAGTGCCTCGCGGTCGGTGCGCTCGCGCAGCGCCGGCAACTGCAGGGTCATGCCGGCAAGGCGGTAGAACAGGTCTTCGCGAAAGCCCTTGGCGCGGATCATCTCGGCCAGGTCCTGGTGCGTCGCCGAGACCACCTGCACGTCCAGCGCCACCGGCGCTTCGGCGCCCAGCGGAAGGATTTCGCGCTCGGCCAGCACGCGCAGCAGGCGGGTCTGCAGGTGCGCCGGCATGTCGCCGATCTCGTCGAGGAACAGCGTGCCGCCGTTGGCCAGTTCCAGCTTGCCCTTCATGCCTTTCTTGCTGGCACCGGTGAAGCTGCCGCCGCGGTAGCCGAACAGTTCGCTCTCGATCAGGCTCTCCGGGATCGCCGCACAGTTCAGCGCGACGAAGGGCCCGGCATGGCGTGCGCTGGCCTGGTGGATGGCGCGGGCGAAGGCTTCCTTGCCGGTGCCGGTCTCGCCGGTGACGAGGATGGAAATGCCCTTGTCGAGCACCTTGCGCAGCTTGCGCACGCCGTCCTGCAGGCGCGGATCGGCGCCGGCGAGGCGGGCGAGATCGGGGTGTTCCGGACTCTTCGCCGCAGGGGCGACCGGCGTGCCGCGGCGTGGCGGGCTGGCCGGCGTGCGCAGGCCGACGTCCACCAGCGCATGGTCGGCCAGGGTGCGCAGGCGGATGCCCCGCGCGCCGCCCTTGCTCAGGTCGAGCAACTGCTCGACGTCCGCTTCCAGCAGCTGCTCGATGCGGCTACCCAGCAGCTCGCCGCGGCAGGCGGTGAAGGCGGCGTGGTTGCCGCCTATCACCCGGCCCTGTTCGTCGAGGGCGATCAGCTGTTCGTTGGCCAGGTCCGACACCTCGTCGCGGGCCTTCACCGACAGGGTCAGACGGTCGCGGTAGCGCTGGCGGAAGCTGGCGTTCTCGATCAGCCGGGCGTACAGGATCACCAGTTGCAGGGTCAGGTACTGCGCGTCCTTGGGCCCGTCGTTGTACAGGCAGGTGGCGTTCAGGCAGCCGCGCAGGCGGTGCTGGGCGTCGAAGATCGGCGCCACCGAGCAGCTCAGGCGAAAGTTGCTCACCAGGAAGTGCTCCTGGCGGTGGATGGTCAGCGCCTCGCCAGCGGCCAGCGCGGTGCCGATGCCGTTGGTGCCCGCGATGGATTCGTCCCAGCGCGCGCCGACGATCAGCCCGGCCTGGGTGTAACGGTCGCGCTCGCTGGGCAGGCGCGCATCGAGGGTGATGCCGCGCTCGTCGCTGAGCAGCACCGCGAAGCCGGCCGGCAGCACGCGCCGGGCAAGGCCGGTGACGCCCTGGCTGGCAATCGCCAGGTAGTCCTGGTGCAGGCCCTGGTGCTCGCGGATTTCCCCGGCGGTGAGGATGTGTTTTTCCGCCCGCGCGCGCGGGTCGAGATGGTGCTCCATCACGCTGCGGTACCAGGAGCGCGCGATGGCGCCCTCTGGCTGGATGTCACGCTCGCCGAAGTGATCGGCGATGAAGGCGGCAAGGTCGTTCGGGCAGTTTTCCAGGGATTGCGGGTGCATGGTCACTCCCGGCGGCCGTCAGTCGGACTGCGGCGCATTGTTTTTGTATGGGACCGGCTCCGTGTAGGACCGTTCCGAGGATTGGCTAGTCTAGACCGGTGGGTCACGGGCGACGAGAGCCCGAGCAAGGCCTGTGCCGAAATACGTCGCGCGGGGCGCCGAGCCCTGCGCCAGAGCGCTCGCCGCCAAAAGGTGCGGGCGCAACCGGGCAACGGCTGTCGCAGCGATGGGACAGTTGTAGCGGCGGGGTGCGACAGCTGTCGCGGGCCCGCTACCAAATCAGGGGGGAATCTCCTTCGAAAGTATCATTCGGAGTGCCTGACCCTGGTGTTTAACTCGACTTGCCGGGCTTGCCGGCGCCTTCCAACAAGAAAGAGGACAGACCCCATGTGGACCAAGCCTAGCTTCACCGACCTGCGCCTTGGCTTCGAAGTGACCCTGTACTTCGCCAACCGCTGATCCACTCGGCCCCGGTCCGCCGGGGCCCCTGCCCACGGGGCACTGTCATGCACATCCGAATTCTCGGGTCGGCCGCCGGTGGCGGCTTTCCCCAGTGGAACTGCAATTGCCGCAACTGTCGTGGCGTCCGCGACGGCAGCGTGATCGCGCAGCCACGCACCCAATCGTCCATCGCGCTGTCCGACGACGGCGCGAACTGGATTCTCTGCAACGCCTCACCCGACATCCGCGCCCAGCTGGCGTCCTTCCCGGCGCTGCAGCCGGCGCGGCGGCTGCGGGATTCGGCGATTGCCGCCATCATCCTGCTGGACAGCCAGATCGACCACACTACCGGCCTGCTGAGCCTGCGCGAGGGCTGCCCGCACGAGGTCTGGTGCACGGAAATGGTCCACCAGGACCTGTCCACCGGCTTCCCGCTGTTCCCCATGCTGTCGCACTGGAATGGCGGGCTGAAGCACCGACTCATCGCGCTGGATGCCGAGCCTTTCAGCATCCCGGCCTGCCCGGGCCTGCGCCTCACCGCCATCGCCCTGCGCAGCAGTGCGCCGCCGTATTCGCCGCACCGGGGCAACCCGCATCCGGGCGACAACATCGGCCTGTTCATCGAGGACCTGTCCACCGGCGGCAAGCTGTTCTACGCACCGGGCCTGGGCCAGGTGGACGACGAGCTGCTGGCCTGGATGCGCCGCGCCGACTGCCTGCTGGTGGACGGCACGCTCTGGCGCGACGACGAAATGCGCGTCTGCGAGGTCGGCGACAAGCTCGGCAGCGAGATGGGCCACCTGGCGCAGAGCGGTCCCGGCGGCATGATCGAGGTGCTCGACGGCATCGACGGCCCGCGCAAGGTGCTCATCCACATCAACAACACCAATCCCATCCTCGACATTGCCTCGCCCGAACGCGCCGAACTGGACGCGCGCGGTATCGAGGTGGCGTTCGATGGCATGGGGATTTTCCTTTAATGGCGCTTTTCCCAGAAGGAGCGTCGCGATGACCCGCGAAGCCATGAGCCCCGCCGAATTCGAGCAGGCACTGCGCGCCAAGGGCGCCTGCTACCACATCTTCCACCCGTACCACGTGGCCATGTACGAAGGCCGCGCCAGCCGCGAGCAGATCCAGGGCTGGGTGGCCAACCGCTTCTACTACCAGGTGAACATCCCGCTCAAGGATGCGGCGATCCTCGCCAACTGCCCGGACCGCGACGTACGCCGCGAATGGCTGCAGCGCATCCTCGACCATGACGGCGCACCCGGCGAGGAGGGCGGCATCGAAGCCTGGCTGCGCCTGGCCGAATCGGTCGGGCTGGACCGCGAACAGGTGCTGTCCCAGGAGCTGGTGCTGCCCGGCGTGCGCTTCGCCGTGGACGCCTACGTCAACTTCGCCCGCCGCGCCAGCTGGCAGGAAGCCGCCAGTAGTTCGCTCACCGAGCTGTTCGCCCCGCAGATCCACCAGTCGCGCCTGGACAGCTGGCCGCAGCACTACCCGTGGATCGACGCCGCCGGCTACGACTACTTCCGCAAGCGCCTGTCCCAGGCGCGCCGCGATGTCGAGCACGGCCTGCGCATCACCCTGGAGCACTACCGCACCCGCGAGGCCCAGGAGCGCATGCTGGATATCCTGCAATTCAAGCTCGACGTGCTCTGGAGCATGCTCGACGCGATGAGCATGGCCTATGAACTGGAGCGCCCGCCCTACCACACGGTGACGAGCGAGCGCGTATGGCACAGGGGGTTGCTGTGATGAGTCTGCCTTCGCTGGACAGCGTACCGGCACTGCGCCGGGGCTTCCGCCTGCAATTCGAACCGGCGCAGGGCTGCCACGTGCTGCTCTATCC
This sequence comes from Pseudomonas sp. PDM22, assembly GCF_014851965.1. Classification (NCBI taxonomy): domain Bacteria; kingdom Pseudomonadati; phylum Pseudomonadota; class Gammaproteobacteria; order Pseudomonadales; family Pseudomonadaceae; genus Pseudomonas; species Pseudomonas sp. PDM22. The sequence continues at coordinate 273,721 of NZ_JACVAR010000005.1, read as the reverse complement.
CGAGGGGATGGTGAAGCTCAACGACAGCGCCGGGGCGATTCTCGGCCGGGTCGACGGGCAAGCCGACGTCGCCGGCATCATCGATGGCCTGCGTGCCGATTTCCCCGGTGTGCCGGGCATCGACGAAGACATCCTGGTATTCCTCGAGGTGGCCCATGCTCAATTCTGGATCGAGCTGCGCTGAAGCGCCGGTAGGCCCGCCGCTCTGGCTGCTGGCCGAGCTGACCTACCGCTGCCCGCTGCAGTGCCCGTATTGCTCCAACCCGCTGGACTTCGCCAGGGGCGGCGAGGAGCTTTCCACCCAGCAATGGATCGAAGTGTTCCGCCAGGCCCGCGAGATGGGCGCAGCGCAGCTGGGCTTCTCCGGTGGCGAGCCGCTGGTGCGCCAGGATCTTGCCGAACTGATCGCCGCGGCGCGCGGGCTGGGTTTCTACACCAACCTGATCACCTCCGGCATCGGCCTCAACGAGAAGCGCCTGAAGGAGTTCGCCGATGCAGGTCTCGACCACATCCAGATCAGCTTCCAGGCCGCCGACGAGGAGGTGAACAACCTGCTCGCCGGCTCGCGCAAGGCCTTCGCCCAGAAGCTCGCCATGGCCCGCGCGGTGAAGGCCCACGGCTACCCGATGGTGCTGAACTTCGTCACCCACCGGCACAACATCGACAGCATCGACCGCATCATCGAGCTGTGCATCGAGCTGGAGGCCGACTTCGTCGAGCTTGCCACCTGCCAGTTCTACGGCTGGGCGGAGCTGAACCGCGCCGGCCTGCTGCCGACCCGCGAACAGCTGCAGCGCGCCGAACGCATCACCGCGCAGTACCGCGAGCGCCTGGCTGCCGAAGGCAACCCGTGCAAGCTGATCTTCGTGGTGCCCGATTACTACGAGGAGCGCCCCAAGGCCTGCATGGGCGGCTGGGGCAGCGTGTTCCTCGACGTCACCCCGGACGGCACCGCGCTGCCGTGCCACAGTGCGCGGCAACTGCCGGTCAAGTTCCCCAACGTGCGCGAGCACAGCCTGCAGCACATCTGGTATGAGTCGTTCGGCTTCAACCGCTTCCGTGGCGATTCGTGGATGCCGGAGCCGTGCCGCTCCTGCGACGAGAAGGAACGCGACTTCGGTGGCTGCCGCTGCCAGGCCTTCATGCTCACCGGCGATGCCGAGGCAACTGACCCGGTGTGTGCCAAGTCGGCCCACCACGGCATCATCCTTGACGCCCGCCGCGAGGCGGAAACCGCGGCCGCGCCGCTCAGCGCGCTGACCCTGCGCAACGAGCGGGCCTCGCAACTGATCTGCAAGGCCTGAGGATGCAGAGCAGCGACTGGAGCGCCGAACGCGCGGTGGCCGCCGCCGGGGATTTCGCCGAGCTGCACGTGGCCCATGGCGGATTGCTGTGGGCCGCGTTCGACCCCACCAGCGCGCGCTGCCGGCTGTTCCTCCGTCGTGAAGGGCAGAGCGTCGAGCTGACACCGCCCGGCGCTTCGGTGCGCAGCCGTGTCTACGAATACGGCGGCGGTTCCTGCTGCGCCACCGCCGACGGCGTGGCCTGGGTGGAAGAGGGCGACCAGCAGGTGTACTGGCTGCGCCTGGGTGGTGCGCCCCGGCCGATTACCCACCGCGACGACTGCCGCTACGGCGACCTGCACTACGTGCCGGCGTGGAATGCGCTGCTGGCGGTGGAAGAGGAGAACGGCAGCGGCGGGGTGAACCATCGCATCGTCCGCCTAGATGCCGATGGACGGCGCCGGGTGATCGCGTCGGGCGCGGATTTCTATTCTTCCCCGGTGGCTGACAGCAGGGCCGAGCGCATCGTCTGGGTGGAGTGGGACCGCCCGCACCAGCCCTGGACGCGCACCCGGCTGTGCGAATCCTTTGCCGGGGAAGAACGCTGCCTGGCCGGGCAGGCCCGCCATGAATCCATCCAGCAGCCGCGCTTTGCCGAAGACGGCCGGTTGCACTGGCTCAGCGACTGCGCCGGCTACTGGCAGCCGTACCACGAAGTGCTCGGCGCCTTGTCCGGCGTCGCCGCCGACCACGCCAGCGCGCCCTGGCAACTTGGCGGGCGTACCTTCCTGCCGCTGCCGCGTGGCGAGCTGCTGGCAACGCGCTACGAAGAGGGGCGCGGCGTGCTGGTGCTGTATGACGGGCATGGCGGCGAGCGCCGGCTGGCACCGGAGTACAGCCGCTTCCGTTCGCTGGCGGCGGACGAGCGCCACTTCTATTGCATCGCCGCTGCGCCGGACCGCCTGCCGACGCTGCTGGCGATCCGCCGGGTGGACGGTTCCACCCAGGTGCTGGCCGGTGGCGAGAGGCCGTTGCCTGAGGCCGAGCTGTCCCGTGGCGAAGCCTTCCACTACCCGGTGGGCGAGGACGAATGCGGCCATGGATTCTTCTATCCGCCCTACGCCACGGACGGGGCGCCGCCGCTGGTGGTGTTCCTGCATGGCGGGCCGACGTCGGCCAGCTACCCGGTATTCGACGGGCGCATCCAGTTCTGGACGCGGCGGGGCTTTGCCGTCGCCGATATCAACTATCGCGGCAGCAGCGGCTATGGCCGCGCCTACCGCGAGCGCCTGCATTTGGGCTGGGGGCAGGTGGAAGTGGAGGACATCGGCGCGGCGCTGGATTTTCTCTCTGGGGAAGGGCTTGCCAAGGCCGGGCGCATCGACCGCCAGCGGGTGTTCGTGCGGGGCGCCAGTGCCGGCGGCTACAGCGCGCTGATGGCGCTGGCACGGCTGCCGGGCTTGCGCGGCGGCGCCAGCCTCTATGGCGTCAGCGATCCGCAGGCGCTGGCGCGGGTCACCCACAAGTTCGAGGCGGACTACCTGGACTGGCTGATCGGCGACCCGCATCAGGACGCCGAGCGCTACCGCGAGCGCACGCCGGTGCTGCAGGCCGAACACATCCACGCGCCGATGATCTTCTTCCAGGGCGAGCTGGATGCGGTGGTGGTGCCCGCGCAGACCGACGCCATGGTCGAAAGCCTGCGCCAGCGCGGCGTACCGGTGGAGGTACACCGCTATGCCGGGGAGCGCCATGGCTTCCGTCAGGCCGCCAACCTGGCCCACGCGCTGGAGGCCGAGTGGCGTTTCTATCAGGCGCTGCTGGCGGGCTGATTTTTATCAGAATTAGCCGTCAGAACCGACTGTCAGAACCGTCTGCCAAGGTCGCATTGCAATACCTGACGGATGCAGTAGGCTGCCGGAAATATCCCATAACAATAATGACAGAGCCCCCGATGTCCCACGAGCTCAGCCAGCTGCGCAAGTTCGTCTCGCCAGAGATCATTTTCGGTGCCGGATGCCGGCACAATGTCGCCAATTACGTGAAAACCTTCGGCGCCCGCAAGGTGCTGGTCGTGTCGGACCCCGGTGTAGTCGCCGCCGGCTGGGTCGCCGATATCGAGGCCAGCCTGGCCGCCCAGGACATTCCCTTCTGCCGTTACACCCAGGTGTCGCCCAACCCGCGCGTGGAAGAAGTCATGCGTGGCGCCGAGGTCTACCGCAGCGAAGGCTGCAACGTGATAGTCGCGGTCGGCGGCGGCAGCCCGATGGACTGCGCCAAGGGCATCGGCATCGTCGCCGCCCACGACCGCAACATCCTCGAGTTCGAGGGCGTGGACACCCTGCGCGTGCCCAGCCCGCCGCTGATCCTGATCCCCACTACCGCCGGTACCTCCGCCGACGTCTCGCAGTTCGTGATCATCTCCAACCAGGACGAGCGGATGAAGTTCTCCATCGTCAGCAAGGCGGTGGTGCCCGATGTGTCGCTGATCGACCCGGAAACCACCCTGACCATGGACCCGTTCCTCTCCGCCTGCACCGGCATCGATGCGCTGGTGCACGCCATCGAGGCATTCGTTTCGACCGGCCACGGCCCGCTCACCGACCCCCACGCGCTGGAGGCCATGCGGCTGATCAACGGCAACCTGGTGCAGATGATCGCCAACCCGGCGGACATCGCCCTGCGCGAGAAGATCATGCTGGGCAGCATGCAGGCGGGGCTGGCGTTCTCCAACGCGATCCTCGGCGCGGTGCACGCCATGTCCCACAGCCTGGGCGGCTACCTCGACCTGCCGCACGGGCTGTGCAATGCCGTGCTGGTGGAGCACGTGGTGGCCTTCAACTACAGTGCCGCGCCCGAGCGCTTCAAGGTGATTGCCGAGACCTTCGGCATCGACTGCCGCGGCATGAACCATGCGCAGATCCGCCAGCGCCTGGTGGAACACCTGATCGCCCTGAAGAACGCCGTGGGCTTCCACGAAAGCCTGGGCCTGCATGGCGTGGGCAGTTCCGACATTCCCTTCCTCTCGCGCCACGCGATGCAGGACCCTTGCATCCTCACCAACCCTCGCGAGTCCAGCCAGCGCGATGTCGAGGTGGTGTATGGCGAGGCCCTCTGACGAGCAGCAGCAACAAGCCCTGGCCGGGCTGCTCGGCCTGGGCAGCCATTCCGCGCGCAAGAGCCACTACCCCGAGCTGGTGGCGCGGCTGGATGAGCTGGAAGCCGAGCGCAACCGCTACAAATGGCTCTTCGAGCACGCCGTCCACGGTATCTTCCAGGCCAGCCTGAGCCAGGGCCTGCGCGCCGCCAACCCGGCGCTGGCGCGGATGCTCGGCTACGACGACCCGCAGCAGGTGCTGTTTAACCTGCAGGACATGGCCAGCCAGCTGTTCGTCGGCGGCGAGGCAGAGATGCGCCGCATCCGTGCGCTGCTGCGCGAGCGCGACGGCCTATTCGGCTACGAGACGCGCCTGCGCCGCCGCGATGGCAGCCATGTGATCGTCCTGATGAACCTCTTGATCAAGCCGGATGAAGAAGGCCTGGTGGAAGGCTTCGTCGCCGACATCACCGAGCGCGTCCAGGCCCAGCAGCGCCTGCAGAGCCTGAACGAGGAGCTGGAGCAACGCGTCGCCGAGCGCACCCGTGAGCTGGAGGGGCTGAACCAGCAACTGCGCGAGGCTCGCGACGCCGCCGAGGCCGCCAACAACAGCAAGGACAAGTACCTGGCCGCCGCCAGTCACGACCTGTTGCAACCGCTGAATGCCGCGCGCCTGCTGGTTTCCACCCTGCGCGAGCGCAAGCTGCCGAACGCCGAACAGGTGCTGGTGGAGCGCACGCACCAGGCGCTGGAAGGCGCCGAGGACCTGCTCACCGACCTGCTGGAAATCGCCCGCCTGGACCAGAGCGCTATCCGCCCGGACCTGGATGTCTATCCGCTGGACGAACTGCTCGGGCCGCTGGTCTCGGAGTTCGACGAAGTGGCGCGCGCCGCCGGGCTGCGCCTGCGCTCACGGATTCCCGCGCTGGCGGTTCGCACCGATCATCGTCTGCTGTCGCGCATCCTGCGCAACTTCCTCAGCAACGCCTGCCGTTACACCGAGCGCGGCAGCGTGATGCTCGCCGCGCGCCGGCGCGGCGATAGCGTCAGGCTGGAAGTCTGGGACACCGGACGGGGGATTCCGGCGGACCAGCTGCAAGCCATCTTCCTCGAATTCAACCAGCTCGACGCCGGGCGCACGGCCAACCGCCGCGGTGTCGGGCTGGGGCTGGCGATCGTCGACCGCATCGCCGGCATTCTCGGCTGCCGGGTGCAGGTGCACTCAGTGCCGGGGCGCGGTTCGGTGTTTTCCCTCGAGGTGCCGCTGGTGCGCGACCTGCCGCAACCGGGGCTGGCGGAGAGCGGCCCGCGCCCGGTGACCGGCGACCCGCTGCCGGGCCGGCGCCTGCTGGTGATCGACAACGAAGAAGCGATCCTCGCCAGCATGGCGGCGCTGCTCGGACAGTGGGGCTGCGAGGTGCTGGTGGCGACCAGCTACGAGGAAGCGCTGCAGGCTCTGGATGGCAAGGCGCCGGAGGTGATCCTGGCCGACTACCACCTCGACCATGGCCGAACTGGCTGCGAGGCGGTACGCGGGCTGCGCGAGTATTTCCGTCGCGAGCTACCGGCGCTGATGATCACCGCCGACCGCAGCGACGATTGCCGCCGTGCGTTGCAGCGGCTGGGGATGCCGTTGCTGAACAAGCCGGTGAAGCCGGGCAAGCTGCGCGCAACGCTGAGCGTGCTGCTGACTCATTGAAGGCCGTTCAGCCGTTCTTGCGCCCGAGCATGCCGTTGACCTTGTCGCGCAGCGCGTCGATGGAGAAGGGCTTGGCGATCATCGACATGCGCGTGGCCAGCTCGCTGCCATCGATGTGCACGATCTCGGCGTAGCCGGTGGCGAACAGGATCGGCAGCTCCGGTCGCGCCTCGCGCGCGGCCACGGCCAGTTCCTCGCCGTTCATGCCCGGCAGGCCGACATCGGTGAGCAGCAGGTGGATGGTGGTATCTCCCTGCAGGATCGACAGCGCCTCTTCGGCGTCCTCGGCCTGCAGCACCTGGTAGCCAATCTCCTCCAGCACTTCCACGGTGAGCATGCGCACCAGGTCGTTGTCCTCGACGACCAGGACGCACAGCTGCTCGTTGGCCGGTTCATTGGGGGGCGTAGGGGCGTCGGGAATGCTGACCACTGAGGTGCCTCTCGGGAAATAGAGTGTGACGCAGGTGCCCTGGCCGGGCTCGCTGCGCAGGCGGATGTGCCCGCCGGATTGTTTGATGAAGCCGTAGACCATCGATAGGCCCAGCCCGCTGTTGGGGCCGATGCCCTTGGTGGTGAAGAAGGGGTCGAAGACGTGGGGCAGGGTCGCCTGGCTCATGCCCTGGCCGTTGTCCTGCAGGGAGAGGGCGAGGTAGTCGCCGGCCGGCAGGTCATGCTCGCCGCTGACGATCTCCTGGCGCCGCAGGCTGATCTCCAGGCTGCCACCGCCGGGCATGGCGTCGCGGGCGTTCTCCACCAGGTGGAGCATGGCCTTGTGCAACTGGTCGCGATCGGTCAGGACGCTCTGCGTGTCATCCAGGGTGAGCGCCAATGTGACGTCCGGGCCGGCGCGTTCGACCAGTTCGTCGTGCCAGTTGCGCAGTTGCTGGCCGAGGTCGACCGGGTGCATGGCCAGCGCCTGACGGCGGGCAAAAGCCAGCAGGTTGTGGGTCAGCTCGGCGGCGCGCTCGGTGGCCTGGGTGGCGGCATGGAGGATGTGGCTGAGCTCCGGCTGGGCGTTGGCTGGCGCGCGGCGGGTGATCAGGTCGAGGCTGAAGCGAATGCTCGCCAGCAGGTTGTTGAAGTCATGGGCGATGCCACCGGTGAGCTGGCCGACAGCTTCCATGCGCTGGGCGTTGAGCAGGGCGGTCTGCGCCTGCTCCAGCAGTAGCGCGCCACGCTTCTGCTCGGTGATGTCGCGGCCGCAACCATAGATGACGCCGTTTTCCTCGGTGGCGTGCCAGGAAATCCAGCGATAGCTGCCATCGGCGTGGCGCAGGCGGTTTTCGAAGTGCTGCAGGCGCTCGCCACGGGCGAGGGTGGAACGGATGTCGATGCTCGGCGCGAGGTCGTCCGGGTGCACCAGCTCTTCGCTGTTGCGGCCGGTGAGCTGCTCTTCGCTCCAGCCCAGCAGGCTGCCCCAGGCCGGGTTGACGTTGAGCAGCACGCCCTGGTGATCGAGCACGCAGAGCAGGTCCTGGCTCACTGTCCACACGCGGTCGCGCTCGCGGGTGCGCTGGCGGGCTTCTTCCTGTACGGCGACCTTCAGTCTGCGCTCTTCCGTACGCTGGCTGGCGGCGGACAGGGCATGGCCGAGCAGGGCGGCCAGTTCGTTGAAGAAGGTCGCGTAGTTCTCGTCCAGGCGCCGACGCGGGCTGATGCCGAATACCGCCAGGCTGTCGGTGTGGCCATCCAGCGGGGTGGCGTAGGTGCTGTCGAGCACTTCCGGCCAGGGCGCAAAGGCGCGCATGTGCTGGCTGCCCAGGGGGGACTGGTGGGCTTCCTTGATACCGCCGAACAGGTGCAGAGGGTCGTCGTCCAGCGTCAGTTGCGCGGGGGCGAAGTGATCGTTGGTGTCGGTGCCGCAGGCGCCGAGCAGGGTGCCGGCATGGTAGAGCAGGCAGAAGGGCACGTCGTGGCTGGCTTCGGCAAGCAGGGCGAAAGCCTGGGCGCAGATCTGTGCGCTGTCGTCGGCCTGCCCGAGGCGCTCCGCCAGGCGCGTCAGCAGCCGCTGGCGGCGTTGCTCGATGACGTTGCCGGTGGTCTCCACGGCGGTATTGAACAGCCCGATGGGCTTGCCGTCCTGGCCGAAGATCGGGCTGACGTTGTAGGTGAAGTAGGCTTCCTCGACGTAGCCGAAACGCACCATGGGCAGCAGGCGGTCTTCCTCGTGGGCGGCCACGCCGGTCTGCAGGATGCCGTTGTACATGGGGTCGAGGATCGACCAGATGTCCGACCAGGCGACGTGCGCGGGCTGGCCCAGGCAGGCGGGATGCTTGTCCCCGGGGATGGCGCTCCAGGCGTCGTTGTACAGCAGGATGAATTCCGGGCCCCAGTAGATGCACACCGGCAGGCGCGAGTTCAGGCCGACTTCGAGGATGCCCTTGAGCGTGGCCGGCCACTGGTCCATCGGACCGAGCGGCGTGGTCGCCCAGTCGTACTGGCGGATCAGCGGTGCCATGGCGCTACTGCTGTTGAGGAAGTCGCCCTGGCCCTGCACTGGTGAAATAGGGGTTTCCCCCGGGGAGCTTGGCATCGAGCAAACCCTGCGACCGATTGATCTTCTGTTCCTTGTCGGACGTTGGAAAGGCGCACCGGGAGATAATTCCACTTTTCTCCAGGCTTATTCCGTAAAAAGTTCGAACGTCCCGCAGGAGTGGCTGTCAATTCGCCAGCTGGTATGTAGCCTACAACGCTTAGCGTTATTATTTCTCCAGTTTTAAGAACGTTCTTACAATAACTTCAAATACTTACCTGGCATCTGTCGCAATCTCGCCATGCCGGCGGGATGCATCCAGGGAAGATAGGCCATCAGGGAACCCGCAGATGAACCAGAAAGCCATCGCCGACGAAAGCGCCTTCCGCCGCATACTCGCGCGCAACATGGCGCTGCCACTGGGCATCTGCCTGCTGGGCGCGGTGCTGTTCATCGGCCTGATCCTCTACATGCTCGACGTGCTGGGCTGGGTCGAGCACACCGACCGGGTGATCTCCAGCGCCAACGAGATGCAGCGCCTGAGCGTCGACCAGGAAAGCGGGCTGCGCGGCTTCCTGATCACTGGCGATCCGGGCTTCCTGGAACCCCTGGAGCAGGCGCGGCCGCGCATCAATTCCGGCCTGAAGAGCCTCTCGGAGCTGGTGGCGGACAACCCGCCGCAGGTCGAGCGCGTGGGTCGCCTGACCTCGATGCAGGACGAGTGGATGAGCTTCGCCCAGCAGATGATCGAGCAGCGCCGCCAGGGCCAGGACACCTCCGACGCCATAAAGGCCGGGCGCGGCAAGAGCATGATGGATGCGATCCGCTCGCAGTACGCCTCGCTGATCAACACCGAGCAGCAGCTGCGCCACGACCGCAACCAGTTCGCTTCCAGCCTCTCCACCGGCGTGGTCATCCTCTACCTGGTATTCAGCATCGTGGTCGGCACGCTGCTGGCGTACTTCGGTCGCCGGCAGTTGGTCAGCCTGTCCGAGTCCTATGCCGAGTCCCTGCGTCGCCAGGTACTGCACAACGAAACGCTGGCGCGCCAGGCCTGGTTGCGTGATGGCCAGAGCCGCCTGGGCGAGCAGTTGATCGGTCAGCAGTCGTTGCCGTCCCTGGGGCGCAGCCTGATGGACTTCCTCGGCGAGTTCGTCGCCTCCCCGGTGGGAGCGCTCTATGTGCGCGACGATCGCGGCGGTCTGCGCCTGTCCGGCACCTTCGGCTTCGCCACCAGCGTGCTGGGCGAGGATTATTTCGCCCCGGATGAAAGCCTGATCGCCCAGGCTGCCCGCCAGCGCAAGCTGCGGGTGGTCGACGGCCTGCCGCCGGACTACCTGAAGGTGAATTCCGCGCTGGGCAACGGCCAGCCGGTGAGCGTGGCGCTGCTCCCGCTGCTCAATGACGGCGGTGTGGTCGGCGTGCTGGAGCTGGGCTTCCTGCGCCAGCTGGAAGAGCGCGACCAGGCCTTCCTGCAGAACGTCGCCGAAACGCTCGGCAGCGCCATCGCCTCGGCGCAGCATCGCCAGCGCCAGCAGGACCTGCTGGCGGAGACCCAGCAGCTCAATGAGGAGCTGCAGGTGCAGCAGGAAGAGCTGAAGACCGCCAACGAGGAGCTGGAAGAACAGTCGCGGGTGCTCAAGGAGTCCCAGGCGCACCTCGAGGCCCAGCAGGCGGAACTGGAGCAGACCAACGAGCGCCTCGCCGAGCAGGCCCAGGAGCTGGCCGCCCAGCGCGATGATCTCGACGGCAAGAACACCGAGCTGAACCAGGCCCGCCTGGACCTGCAGGGCCGCGCCGACGAGTTGCAGCGCGCCAGCCGCTACAAGTCCGAGTTCCTCGCCAACATGTCCCACGAGCTGCGCACGCCGCTCAACAGCTCGCTGATCCTCGCGCGCCTGCTGGCCGACAACGAGCAGGGCAACCTGGACGATGAGCAGGTGAAGTTCGCCGAGTCGATCTACGGCGCCGGCAACGACCTGCTCAACCTGATCAACGACATCCTCGATATCTCCAAGGTCGAAGCCGGCAAGCTGGAAGTGCGCCCGGAGAACGCCAGCGTGCGTCGCCTGGTGGAAGCGCTGGAAGGGCTGTTCCGCCCGCAGGCCGACAACAAGGGCCTGCGCTTCATTGCCGAAGTCGCGGAGGACGCTCCGGCGCTGCTGTTCAGTGACCGCCAGCGGGTCGAGCAGATCCTCAAGAACCTGCTGTCCAACGCCTTCAAGTTCACCGACAGCGGTGAAGTTGCCCTGCGCGTGAGCGCCGCGCCCGAGGGGCTGCGCTTCGATGTGCGTGACAGCGGCATCGGTATCGCCGAGGACCAGCTCGCGCGCATCTTCGAAGCCTTCCAGCAGGCCGATGGCGCCACCAATCGCCGCTACGGCGGCACCGGCCTTGGCCTGTCGATTTCCCGCGACCTGGCGCATCTGCTGGGCGGCAGCATCATCGTCAGCAGCGAGCCGGGCAAGGGCAGCGTGTTCAGCCTGCTGTTGCCGCTGAATTACCAGGCGCCGGCCGAGGACGAGGTAGTCAGCGCGCCTGCGCCGATTGTCGCGGTTGCCCCGACCGCCATTGCGCCGCCGGTGGTGCGTGCGCCGGCCGCCGCAGCATTCGCCGACGACCGCGAACAGGTCAGCGTCGGCCAGCGCTGCGTGCTGGTGGTGGAAGATGAGCCGAAGTTCGCCCGCATCCTCTATGACCTGGCCCGCGAGCTGGGCTATCGCTGCCTGGTGGCCATGGGCGCCGAGGAAGGCCTGCGCCTGGCCGACGAGCACGGCCCGGACGCCATCCTGCTGGACATGCACCTGCCCGACGAATCCGGCCTCGCCGTGCTGCAACGCCTGAAAGCCAACCCGCGCACCCGCCATGTGCCGGTACATGTGGTCTCCGTGGAGGACCGCAGCGAAGCGGCCCTGCACCTGGGCGCCATCGGTTACGCGCTCAAGCCCACCACTCGCGAGCAACTGCGCGAGGTCTTCGGCAAGCTGGAGGCCAAGCTGACCCAGGAGGTCAAGCGCATCCTGCTGGTCGAGGACGACCCGCTGCAGCGCGACAGCGTCTCGCGGCTGATCGGCGACGACGACATCGAGATCACCGCGGTGGAGCAGGGCGAACAGGCCCTGGAGCTGCTGCGGCGCAACATCTACGACTGCATGATCATCGACCTCAAGCTGCCGGACATGCAGGGCAACGAGCTGCTGCGGCGCATGGGCGAGGAGGACATCTGCTCGTTCCCGCCGGTGATCGTCTACACCGGGCGCAACCTGACCCGTGACGAGGAAGCCGAGCTGCTCAAGTATTCGCGCTCGATCATCATCAAGGGCGCGCGCTCGCCGGAGCGCCTGCTGGACGAGGTGACGCTGTTCCTGCACAAGGTCGAGTCGCAGCTCTCCAGTGAACGCCAGCGCATGCTGCGCACCTCGCGCAACCGCGACCGGGCCTTCGAGGAGCGGCGCATCCTGCTGGTGGACGACGACGTGCGCAACATCTTCGCCCTCACCAGCGCCCTGGAGCACAAGGGCGCCCGCGTGGAAGTGGCGCGCAACGGCCGCGAGGCCATCGAGAAGCTCGCCGAGGTCGGCGACATCGACCTGGTGCTGATGGACGTGATGATGCCGGAGATGGATGGCTACGAGGCGACCCGCCTGATCCGCCAGGACGCGCGCTGGAAGAAGCTGCCGATCCTCGCGGTGACCGCCAAGGCGATGAAGGACGACCACGAGCTGTGCCTGCGCGCTGGCGCCAACGACTACCTGGCCAAGCCCATCGACCTCGACCGCCTGTTCTCTCTGATCCGGGTATGGCTACCCAAGCTGGAGCGCATCTGACATGCCTGATCGCAGCCAGGACATCGAGCTGCGCCTCCTGATCGAGGCGATCTACCTGAAGTACAGCTACGACTTCCGCGACTACTCCGGCACCTCGCTCAAGCGCCGTGTGCTGCACGCTACCAAGCTGTTCGAGTGCCGCAGCATCTCGGCCCTGCAGGAGCGCATCCTGCACGACCCGCACGCCTTCCATGAGCTGCTGCAGTACCTGACCATCTCGGTGAGCGAGCTCTTTCGCGACCCCAGCTACTTCCTCGCGCTGCGCCAGGAAGTGGTGCCGGTGCTGCGCACCTATCCGTCGCTGCGCCTGTGGGTGGCCGGCTGCAGCACCGGCGAAGAGGTGCATTCGCTGGCCATCCTGCTGCACGAGGAAGGCCTGCTCGAGCGCACGCTGATCTACGCCACCGACATCAACCCTCGCTCGCTGGAGCAGGCGCGGCGCGGCATTTACGCGGTGGACGACCTGGCCCAGGCCAGCGAGAACTACCGCGCCGCTGGCGGCAAGGGCTCGCTCTCGGACTACTACACGGCGGCCTACGACGGGGCGCTGTTCGACAAGATGCTGCGCGCCAACGTGACCTTCGCCGATCACAGCCTGGCTACTGACAGCGTGTTCTCCGAGACGCACCTGGTCTCCTGCCGCAACGTGCTCATCTACTTCAACCGCCAGTTGCAGAACCGTGCTATCGGCCTGTTCCATGAATCGCTGTGCCACCGGGGCTTCCTCGGCCTGGGCAGCAAGGAAAGCCTGGATTTCACCGACTTCGCCGGGGAATTCGAGGTGGTGAATCGCCGTGAACGGGTGTTCCGCAAGCGATGAACGCGCAGCGCAAGGTCGAAGCCGTTGTCATCGGCGCCTCGGCGGGCGGCGTGGACGCGCTGTTCCAGCTGTTCGACGGGTTGCCGGCAGACTTCGCCCTGCCCATGGTGGCAGTGCTGCACCTGCCGGAAAACCACGAGAGCCAGTTGGTCGACCTGTTCGCCCGGCGCCTGGCGATCCCCGTGGAGGAGGCTCGCGACAAGGCGCCGGTGGAGGCGGGCACGCTGTACTTCGCCGCTGCCGGGTATCACCTGTCCATCGAGCGGGAGCGCAGTTTTGCGTTGAGTCGCGAGGCACCGCGGAATTTCTCCCGGCCGTCCATCGACATCCTTTTCGACTCGGCGGCGGACGCTTACCGGGAGACTCTCGCCGGCATCCTGCTGACCGGTGCCAACCAGGACGGCGCCGAAGGGCTGGCGCGTATCCGCCGCGAAGGCGGGCTGAGCATTGTCCAGGACCCGGCCGAAGCCGCCGTGTCCACCATGCCGGAGGCGGCTATTGCACTGCACGCCCCGGACCACATACTTCGGCTGCGTGAAATTCACGCGCTACTGACCCGAATGGGCACCCGACATGCTGCGTAACCAGGGAAGCAAACTGCTGATCGTCGACGACCTGCCGGAGAACCTGCTGGCGCTGGAGGCGTTGATCAAGGGCGAGGGGCGCGAGGTGTTCAAGGCCTCCTCGGCGGATGAGGCGCTGTCGCTGCTGCTGGAGCACGAATTCGCCCTGGCGCTGCTCGATGTGCAGATGCCCGGCATGGACGGTTTCGCCCTGGCCGAGCTGATGCGCGGCACCGAACGCACCAAGAGCATCCCCATCGTCTTCGTCACCGCCGCCGGGCGCGAGCAGAACTACGCGTTCAAGGGCTACGAGAGCGGCGCGGTGGACTTCCTCTACAAGCCGCTGGACAACCACGCGGTGCGCAGCAAGGTGAACGTCTTCGTCGATCTGTATCGCCAGCGCAAGGTGCTGGCACGGCAGCTGGAAGCACTGGAGCAGGCGCGCAGCGAGCAGGACGCGCTGCTCGCCGAGCTGCGCGAGACCCAGGTGGAGCTGCAGCGGGCGGTGAAAATGCGCGACGACTTCATGTCCATCGTCTCCCACGAGCTGCGCACGCCGCTCAACGGCCTGATGCTGGATACCCAGTTGCGCCGTCTTTACCTGTCCAAGGGCAAGCTGGAGCACTTCGCGCAGGACCGCCTGGGCGTGCTCTTCGAGCGCGACGAGCGCCAGCTCACCGGCTTGAACCGGCTGATCGAAGACATGCTCGACGTCTCGCGTATCCGCACCGGCAAGCTGTCGATCCGCCCGGAGCCGGCGAACCTCGCCGATATCGCCCGCCGCGTGCTGGGCAACTTCGCGGTGCAAGCGCAGGCGGCCGGTTGCGAACTGAGCCTGGAGACGCCTGAAGTGGTGGAAGGCGTGTGGGACGCCTACCGCCTGGAGCAGGTGATCAGCAACCTGGTCAGCAACGCCCTGCGCTATGGGCCCGGCCAGCCGGTGGAAGTGACCGTCGCGGTGGCGGATGGCCGCGCGCAACTCTGCGTGCGCGACCATGGCGACGGCATCAGCGCCGACGAGCAGCGGCGCATCTTCCAGCAATTCGAACGCGGCACCGGCGCGGCCCGTGTCGCCGGCCTGGGTTTGGGGCTGTTCATCTCCGAGCAGATCGTCCAGGCCCACGGCGGCCGCATCGAGTTGCGCAGCGAGCCGGGGTTCGGCGCGGCGTTCAGCGTCTTCCTGCCGCTGGACTGAGTGCCGTCCGGCGGCGCCCGAAGTGAGGTGGCTGCGCCTATGCTTTGCTCCAATGAGCCAAGAGAGCAGACTTGATGCCCGATACGACCGCCAGCACCGCCCAGCTCGTCGAAGATGCGCGCTACCGCCTGCTGGTCGAGGCGGTGACCGACTATGCCATCTACATGCTCGACCCCGATGGCCGCGTCAGCAGCTGGAGCTCCGGGGCGCAGCGCCTGAAGGGCTACGCCGCCGATGAGATACTCGGCGAGCACTTCTCGCGTTTCTATACCCCCGCCGACCGCGAGGCCGGACTGCCGGAGCTGGCGCTGGGCGAGGCGGCGCGGGTCGGGCGCTTCGAGAGTGAGGGCTGGCGCCTGCACCGCGATGGCAGTTCGTTCTGGGCCCACGTGGTGATCGACGCCATCCGCGATGTTTCCGGGGAGCTGCTGGGCTTCGCCAAGATCACCCGCGACCGCACCGAGCAGCACGAGACCGAACAGGCCCTGCGCCGCAGCGAGCAGCATTTCCGCCTGCTGGTCAATGGCGTCACCGACTACGCGCTGTACATGCTTGACCCCGAGGGCAATGTCACCAGCTGGAACTCCGGCGCGGAGCGGATCAAGGGCTACCATCCCGAAGAAATCATCGGTCGTCGTTTCGAGTGTTTCTACTGCGACGAGGACCGCCAGGGAGGCGTTCCCGAGACCAGCCTGAGCACCGCGCTGGCCGAGGGGCGCTACGAGGAAGAGCGCCTGCAGATGCGCAAGGACGGCTCGCGGTTCTGGGCCAATATCGTCATTGACCCGGTATTCGACGACACCGGCAAACTGCTGGGTTTCGCCAAGATCACCCGCGACATCACCGACAAGCGCCGCGTCCAGGAAGAGCTGGAGCGCGCCCGCGACGAACTGATCCAGTCGCAGAAGATGGAGTCCCTCGGCCAGCTGACCGGCGGCGTCGCCCACGACTTCAATAACCTGCTGACAGTGATCCTTGGGGGGCTGCAGTTGCTCGAACGACAACTGCCCAGGGACAACGAGAAGGTCCAGAGCATCTGGCGCAACGCGCTGGAGGCGACCCGCCGCGGCGCCCAGCTGACCCAGCGGATGCTGGCCTTCGCGCGCAAGCAGCGGCTGTTCCCGCAACCGATCCAGCTGCCGGCACTGCTGCAGGACATGAGCGAGCTGCTGGTCAGCTCCCTGGGCCCGACCATCAGCCTGGAGATGCGCTTTCCGCTTCAGCTGGACTGCGTGATGAGCGACCAGAACCAGCTGGAGCTGGCGATCATCAACCTCGCCACCAACGCCCGCGACGCCATGCCTGGCGGCGGCAGCATCACCTTCTCGGCACGCAATGCCCAGGTCGGACCGCGCCAGAGCGGCAAGCTGGCGCCGGGGGACTACGTGTGCCTGGCCATGACCGACTCGGGGCTGGGCATGGACGAGGACACCCTGCGCCGCGCCGCCGAGCCATTCTTCACCACCAAGCCGACCGGCAAGGGCACGGGGCTGGGATTGTCCATCGTCCATGGACTGGCCCAGCAGCAGGGCGGCGCGCTGCTGTTGCGCAGTACGCCAGGGCAGGGCACCACCGCGGAAATCTGGTTGCCGGCGGTGAAGACAAAGGCAGAGCTGGTAGCAGAAAGCGCCGAACTGCCGCCCGATGCGATGGGCGAACCCCTGGAGCCGCTGGGCCTGCGGGTGCTGGTGGTGGACGATGACGCGCTGGTGCTGGCCGGCACCAGCGCGCTGCTGGCGGACCTGGGTTGCCAGGTCGCGCGAACCGATTCGGCGCGGGCGGCGCTGCAATGGCTGGAGCAGTCCGACTTCGACCTGATGATCACCGATTTCGCCATGCCGGACATGGACGGCATGCTGCTGATCCAGCAGGTGCGCCAGTCCTACCCCGCATTGACCTGTGTGCTGACCACCGGTTACGCGGGACGGCTGGATACTCTGGCCGACTCGGTGGTGCGTCTGCCCAAACCCTTCGACCGCGACCAGTTGCTGGCTTTGCTGCTGCAGGTGAAGCACGTCGGGTAGATAAACCGAACCTCAGCGGACAGGGCGCGCCCAATGGAGACTGCCCATGTCCCGGAGGACTCGCCATGTACGCTCATCCCCAGGCACAGCGACCGGACCCACAGGAAGCCCCGCCGGACCGCGAGAGCCAGATTCCCGAGGACTTTCCCGAGGAGCTGCCAATGCAGCAGCCCCCGGAGGAACCGGTGCCGCAGCCGGAACAATGAACGGCTACGCAGACTTTCCCGCTGCGCAGCAGTCTTCCATTGCCGCGATCGCGCGACGGGAAGGCTGCTGCAGGCCAAGGATCTCGGCGCTTACTCCTGCAGATATTCCCCAGCCCCCGTCATTGTCTGGCCCCACATTTCCAGGAAGCCGAACGCCGTGGTCAGCAGCGCCAGGAAGCCAAGGCCGAGGATGCAACCCGCATAGAACGCGGCGCTGCGCTGGGTCAGACGCATGTAGATCGGCAGGCCGATGAACAGCAGCCAGCCGGAATAGGCCGTGGCGGCCCCGGCGGCGAGGATCAGCAGCCAGCGCGAGGGCAGCAGCGCGGCGATACCCGCGAGCATCAGCGGCAGGGCGACGGCGGTGGAGAAGCCCATGCTGTGGTTGATGTTGGGCCGCACCTCGGTGCGGAACAGCACCCAGCGCGTGAGGTACGCGATGATCACTATCCCGGCCACCAGGCCAACGTAGCACCAGAAGCCGAGCAGCGCGCCACTGGCGGCGCTGAGGAACTGGGTTTCGCTGTTGCCCGGCAGGCGCCAGCCCACCTGGGTGGTGCCGATGAACAGGCACGCCGCCGGGATCAGCGGCAGCAGCAGCCAGAACGGCAGGTAGGCCGCCGGGTGCTGGTCGGTGCTGTCGCGCAGTTCGTGCCAGGCCTTCTCGGGGTGCACGAAGAAATGGGTCAGGGGAAAGGTCATGGCGTTCTCCTAAGCCTTGAAAGGGTTTTCAGTGCCGCCTGGACCGGTTGGCAGAGTGCAGGCCCTCGGCAACCTCGATTTCAATCAGCGAACCGGGGTCTTCATTACCCGGATCGTTGATCTGCGAACTGGCCAGCTCGAGATCGTCGATGGCCGGATCGAGGTCGCCCTGGGGCATCAGCCCCTCGCTGCGGTCACGGCGGTCGAGCAGTGGCAGCAACTGCTCCTGGAACTCCTGCTGCTGGGTTTCCGACAGTGCGGCAAACCCGTGGTTGAGGATGTAGCGGGCGAGGATTTCCTGGCGGCTGTCGGCTTCCAGCGCGCCATCTTCGAGCAGCCGGCGAAGGCCTTCCGAGCGTTCGACATCCTGATGATCATTCCAGCCCATCGTTTGCACCTCCCGGATCGGGTGAGCGTGAGTGGTCAAGCGTGTGTGGCTCGGCATGAGCACTGGCAGTGGGCGGCGTCTTTCGCGTCGCCTATGCGGATGACCTGTACCGGGCGCCCGGTGTTCGGTGCCAGGGACGAACGGTCCGCCGGCTGAGCCGCTGCAGGTACGACGCGTGCAGCGGAGAACCATCGCATTCCGGCATGGCCGGCATCGAGCTGAGGTATTGGCCGGGCGCGGCACGCGGCCCTTGGCCTCTCGTGCGTTTCCCCTGACAACGAGAACAGCAAGTGGACCTGGGTAAAATCCTGCGCCGTAGCGCGCTTTTACTGGCTTGGCCGCGAAGCCGTGGTCGACTCCCGCCAACGTATCACCTTCGCCGACCTCGAACGCCGCACCAGCCGCCTGGCCTCAGGGCTGCTGGCGCTGGCGCTGGGGCTGGAGCAGGGCGCCCGGGCGTCCATCTATATCGCCCCGGCCTGGGCGATGGCGGGCGGATTGCCGGACTGGCGCGCGCACTGGCATCACGCCTGGCATCACGCCTGGCGACACTGGCCTAGGTGTCGTCGCTGTTGACGACGCGGTTGCGGCCACTCTGCTTGGCGCTGTACAAGCGCTGGTCGGCGAGCTTGAGCACCGCTTCCGGGGTCACGGCCAGTGCGCCCAGGTCGGCGACGCCGATGGACAGCGTGACCAGCCCCACCTGCGGTATCTGCGTGAGCGCCACGGTCTCGCGGATGCGTTCGGCAATGCCGGTGGCGGTTTCCAGGGACGTCTGCGGCAGCAGCAGGACGAATTCCTCGCCACCGGCGCGGCAGGCCAGGTCGCCGGCGCGGGACGAGTCGCGCAGCACCGCCGCGATCCGCCGCAGGGCTTCGTCGCCGGCATCGTGGCCCCAGGTGTCGTTGACCCGCTTGAAGTGGTCGATATCCACCGCGAGTACCGAGTAGGCCACCCCGGATTGCTCCAGCGCATCCAGCGCTACACCCAGCGCGCGGCGGTTGGCCAGGCCGGTGAGGGCGTCGCTTTGCGCCTCCTGGCTCAGCTGGCCAAGCTTCTGCTGCATCAGACCGACACCGGTGAGCAGCGCCTTGCGGATCGCCGCCGCTTCGCGGTACCAGGTCTTGATGCCCTGTAGTTCGCGGGGCGTTTCCGGGTTCGACAACTGCTCGGCGCTCAGCGCCAGCTGGCGCAGCGGTCGGGTGATCAGCAGGGTGCCGACCCAGATCGCCAGCACGCCGAGCAGGCTCGCCGGGATCAGACCCAGCAGCATGTCCTTCATCAGCAGGTTCAGCGGCGACAGGCTGAGGTCGCGCGGCTGCTGGGCCACGACCGCCCAGTTGGCTTCCGGCACCTGGGCGTAACCAGCGAGCATGGGCACGCCCTGGTAGTTGAGTACCTCCATGGAGCCACTCTCGCCGCGCAGGGCGGCCTCGATGGTGCTGCTGTGATTCACCACCTCGCCGACGCGCTCGCGGACGGGGTGGTGCAGCAGCCGGTGGTTGGCGTCGGCAACGAAGGCGAAGGTGCCTTCCTGCTGGAAGTGGCTGCCGATGATGCTATGCAGCACGCTGGGCTTGAGGATGTACACCGAGCCACCGACCAGGCCCAGGTACTCGCCGCTCGGGCTGGTGATCGGCTGCGAGATCAGTACCACGAGGTTGCCGGCGATGGACTCGTAGGCCTGGCTGATCTTCGGCTGCTTCAGGCGCAGCGCTTCCTTTACGGCCTCCGAGCGCAGCGTGGTGCCGACGATCTGCAGCGAGTCGGGATAGGCCTGCAGGACCTTGCCACTGGCGTCGACGATGATGATGGAGTTGAAGAAGGCGTCCTGGGCCTGCAGGCGCATCGCCTCGGCGTGCAGTACCGGCGGTTCGTCGAAATGGTTGGCGAGTATCCCGGAGCTGTAGGCCAGGTTGCGCCGCGCGGAGCCGAGGAACTCGTGAATGCTCGACGCTACCTTGGCTGCGTAGGCGCGATTGGCCTCCAGCGTCGAGTGGATCAGCGCGCTGCGCTGCACGTTGTAGGCGACCACCAGGCTGTTGCCGAGGGTGGCCAGCGCGGCGAGCAGCACGAAGACCAGTATCAGCATCCGCAACGTCAGCGGTTTGCGGCTCCAGCGCTTCATGGGCTGGCCCGCCGGGTACTGCGTGATTGCGATGTCGAAGTCTGATCCATGTAAGCGCCGGTGCGGGTGAGGGACGTGCAGCCTACCCGCCGATCCTCGACGGGGCGAGGTTCAGGATAGGCAGGCTTGGGGCGTCCGTCACATCGCCGGCGGCGGGAGTTCGCCGACCAGCGCACGATGGCCTGCTCGTGGAGTGAGTCTGTCGCGCCCACAAAAAAGCCCCGCAAGGCGGGGCTTCTTCTTTGTCTATAGCGTGATCAGTTGGCGGCAGCAGCGGCGGCCATGTCCGACACGCTCTCGCCACGGTGCTGGCTGAACTGCGGAGCCAGGGAGCCGACGATCATGCCGATGGCGCTGCAGATCAGGCCCACCAGTTGCGGCGGCCAGAAGTCGCCTTCCTGGTAACCCAGTTCCAGCGACACCCAGCCGATCAGGCCGCAGGCGATGGCGGTCAGGGCGCCCTGGGTAGTGGCGCGCTTCCAGAACAGGCCGAAGAACAGCGGCACCACGGCGGCGACCAGGGTCACCTTGTAGGCGTTGCCGACCATCTCGTAGATGCTGGCGTTGGACAGCAGGGCGAACAGGCAGGTGGCGACGGTCATCGCCAGTACGCTGCAACGCATGGCCAGCAGGGCCTGGCGG
Source organism: Pseudomonas sp. PDM22 (assembly GCF_014851965.1). Taxonomy (NCBI): domain Bacteria; kingdom Pseudomonadati; phylum Pseudomonadota; class Gammaproteobacteria; order Pseudomonadales; family Pseudomonadaceae; genus Pseudomonas; species Pseudomonas sp. PDM22. The sequence continues at coordinate 252,674 of NZ_JACVAR010000005.1, read as the reverse complement.
TCGTTCATGTTGGGCAGGAAGTGCTTGACGATGTTCTCGGTCAAGGTCACCGACGGGGCCAGCAGGGCGCCCGAGGCGGAGGACATGATGGCCGAGAGCAGGGCGCCGAAGAACATGATCTGGGCGAACAGCGGGGTACGCTCGAGGATCAGGTGCGGCAGGATCTGCTGGGAGTCTTCGGCCAGCCAGTGCTTGACCATCTCCGGCTCGATCATCGAGGCGGCATAGATCAGGAAGATCGGCAGCATGCAGAAGACCAGGTAGCAGCAGGCGCCGGTCATGGTGGCGCGCTGGGCGATCTTCTCGGTCTTGGCCGACATCACGCGGGCATACACGTCCTGCTGCGGGATGGAGCCGAACATCATGGTTACCGCGGCGCCGAGGAAGGCGACGATGTCCTTGGCCGAGGTGCCGTGCAGGAAGGTGAACTTGCCTTCGCTGGCGGCGTGGCTGATCACGTTGACCGGGCCGCCGGCCATGTCACCGATGAGCCACACCAGGTAGAACAGGCCGCAGACGATGATGATCATCTGCAGGAAGTCGGTCAGCGCCACCGACCACATGCCGCCGAACAGGGTGTGCAGCAGGACGATGATGGTGCCGATGATCATGCCCTGGGTGGTGGTCAGGCCACCGTCGGAGAGCACGCTGAAGACCACGCCCAGCGCGGTGATCTGCGCGGCGACCCAGCCCATGTAGGAAATGATGATTACCAGGCTGGTGAAGATTTCCACGTGCTGGCCGAAGCGCTTGCGGAAGAAGTCACCGATGGTGAGCAGGTTCAGGCGGTACAGCGGGCGGGCGAAGACGACGCCGACCAGCATCAGGCAGCCGAAGGAGCCGAAGGGGTCTTCGATGATCCCGGCGAAGCCTTCTTCGAGGAAGGTGGCGGGAATGCCCAGCACGGCTTCGGAGCCGAACCAGGTGGCGAACACCATGGTCACGACGAGGGGGAAGGACATGCTCCGGCCAGCGGCGGCATAGTCCGAGGAGTTGTGCACGCGGGTGGTGGCGTAGAAACCGACAGCTACGGTGATCACCAGATACACCGCTACAAACCAGATCAGCATTTGTTCGTTCCGTTGGCTCGCCGGGAACCGTACTGCCGAGACGAAGCTCGGGCAGGTGGGCCACGACTGACAAAGTTGTTTTTGTTGGGTTGCGCGGCCGAGGTCATCCGGTGCACCAGGCAGTGGGAGCCGGAAAAACGTAACCAGTTGCGACAACGGGCCGCAGTCTGCCAAATCCGTCAAATATGTCAAACACTTGAATTGCTCATGAGCGAAAAAAATTACATCTCAAGACGAATGGCGTAGTTAAAGGATTGATTTGATTGGGTGCTAACGATCCTGACTGACCAGTTAGTCGTTTATTTTTTACATCCGATGTTCGATAAGCAGAACATTCGCCAAGCCGCTAGGCTCTTGGCACGGCACGTATTCAAAGGACCTTCATGTTCGAGCATCTCGACCTCGCCCAACTGCTTTCCAGCTACGGCTATCCGGTGCTTTTCCTGGGTTGCCTGCTGGAGGGGGAATCGATGCTTTTGCTCGCGGGCATCGCTGCGCACCAGGGGCTGCTTGGCTTCACGCCGGTGGTGTTGTGGGCGACGCTGGCCGGCACCCTGGGCGATCAGTTGCTGTTCTGGGGCGGTCGCCGCGCAGGTGACCGCGCCGTGCCCTGGCTGCAGCGGCGCGGGCTGGCCGTCGAACGGGTCACCGGGTTGATCGAGCGTTATCCGCACCTGTCGATCTTCGCGGTGCGCTTTCTCTACGGCATGCGCCTTGCCGGGCCGCTGTTGATCGGCGCCAGCCGGGTAGGGTGGCTGCGTTTCCTGCTGATCAACCTGCTCGGCGCCTTCTGCTGGGCGCTGCTGTTCGCCAGCGCCGGGTATTGGGCCGGGGAACTGCTGGAGCAATGGCTGGGCAACCTGCGGCCTTACCGCCTGCCGGTGTTCGTCGCGGTGCTGCTGGTGTTCGGCGGCCTGGCGTTGTGGCGCTACGGGCGGCATCGGCACAAGCGCAAGCAGGGCACATCCGCGAACTGATCGCCAAGTCCTTGATACAGAGCGGTTTGGATTCGCGCGCGGCGCGATTAGAATCGCCGCTCTTTCGTTCAAGGACGCTGTCATGAGCCTTTACCAGCCCGGCATTCTCGCCACCCCGGTTCCCGCCCACGCCCGCCACCTGTTCTTCGATCTGAAGTCGCTGCAGGATCTGCCCGCCGCGCTGGATCGCCTGATGCAGTTCGCCGATGGCGAGCGCGCGGTGGTCGGCTTCGGTGAGTCGCTGGTGCGTGCGCTGGGCCGCCGCATCGACGGGCTGCGGGAGTTCCCGGCGATCTCCGGCGTGGGCGTCGACAACCCGTCAACCCCGCATGCCCTGTGGGTCTGGCTACGTGGTGAAGAGCGTGGCGAACTGCTTCTGCGCACCCAGGAAGTCCAGTCCCTGCTGGCGCCGGCGCTGGAGCTGGGCAGTCTGACCGAGGCCTTCCGCCATGGCAGCGGCCACGACCTGACCGGCTACGAGGACGGCACCGAAAATCCGCAGGACGACGATGCCATCGCCGCCGCCATCGTTGAAGGCGCTGCGGGCCTCGCCGGCGGCAGCTTCGCCGCGATCCAGCAATGGCGCCACCAGCTTCAGGACTTCGCCGCGCTGCCGCAGCACGAGCGCGACGACATCATGGGTCGCCGCCTGAGCGACAACGAGGAACTGGACGACGCGCCGGAATCCGCCCACGTCAAGCGCACCGCCCAGGAGAGCTTCGAGCCGGAAGCTTTCATCGTGCGCCGCTCCATGCCCTGGACCCAGGGTCAGGACGCCGGGCTGATGTTCCTGGCCTTCGGCTGCACCCTGGATGCCTTCGAAGTGCAACTGCGGCGCATGAGCGGGCTGGAAGACGGTATCACCGACGCGCTGTACCGCTTCAGCCGGCCGCTCACCGGCGGCTACTACTGGTGCCCGCCGCGCAAGGATGGGCTGCTCGACCTGAGTGCGCTGCTGGGCTGATTCTGCCGCCGCGCAGCCAAAGCCCCGCCGTAGTGCGGGGCTTTTTTGTGGCCGCTGCGCGGCCAGATCGCGGGCATGGCCCGATCCTGCAGGGCGCGCGTGCTGTTGCAGGAGCGGGCCATGCCCGCGAACCCGTTGTGGTACTGAACCACCAATGGCACCCCGATCTTCTCCCAAATTGGCTGTTGGCCCTCGCCGGCGGCGGGCGTAGCGTGGACTCATCTTCCCGCTGCCGAGAATGCCGCCATGCCTGCCACCACTTCCCTGAAATGCCTCCTTGCCGGCCTCGGCCTGGCCCTGGGCCTGCCGCTCTTCGCCCACGATGCCACCCAGGAAAAGATCGAGGTCCAGCAGGAGCACAAGCTCCCCGACGCGGCGGGCAAGAAGGGGCTGATGATCACGGTCTCCTATGCGCCCGGGCAGTCTTCCGGGGCCCATGTGCACAGCGGCTCGGTGTTCGCCTACGTGCTCGAAGGCGCGGTGATCTCCCAGCTGGAGGGGCAGAAACCGGTGACCTACCAGGCTGGCCAGTCCTGGTACGAGGCGCCGAACACGCCGCACCTGGTCTCGCGCAACGCCAGCAACGAGAAGCCGGCCAAACTGCTGGTGTGGATGCTGCTGGACGAGAAGGCCCCGGTGCTGACACCGCTGAAGCAGTGAGCGCAAAACGCAGAACCCCGCCGATTGGCGGGGTTCTTCGTTACAACACCGGCTCGTAGGGCGCATAACGCGCCAGCGTTATCCGCCCTGCGCAGGTTGAGGGTCAGGTCGCAGCGCCGGGCACCTTGCGCGGGGCCATGAAGAACATCCAGGCCAGGGCCAGGAAGTACATGGTCGGGATGATGGTGAAGAGGATCGCGTAGTTGTTGTGGGTCGCGGTGAGGATGTAGCCGACGATCTGGGTCATGAACATGCCGCCAATCGCCGCGAACATGCCGCCAAAGCCGAATACCGTGCTCATCAGGTGCTTGGGCGTGTAGTCCATCACCAGGCTCCAGATGTTCGCCGTCCAGGCCTGGTGCGCGCCGACGCCCAGGGCGATGGCGGCCACCGCGACCCACAGGCCGCTGGCCTTGGCGGCGAAGATCACGCCGATGATGGCGCAGGCGCAGATGAACATCAACAGCAGGCGCGCATGGATGGAGTTCATGCCACGACCGATCAGCCAGGAAGAGAGGATGCCGCCACCGATGCTGCCGAAGTCAGCGGTCAGCCAGATCAGCATCAGCGGGATGCCCATCTGGGTGACGCTGATGCCCAGGCCGTACTGCTGGTTGAGGAACGGCGGCAGCCAGTAGAGGTAGAACCAGAACACCGGCGCGGTCAGCGAGTAGGCCAGGGCAAAGGCCCAGGTGCCACGCATGCGCAGGATGGCGGAGAAGGGCACGCGCTCGGCTGGCGGCTCGTCGGCTTCCTGGATGTAGTCCAGCTCGCTCTGCTTCACCGTCGGGTGTTCTTCGGGGTTGAAGTACTTCAGGCTCCACAGCACCACCCAGACGAAGCCCAGTGCGCTCATGCACAGGAACGCCGCCTGCCAGCCCCAGGCCGCGAGGATCAGCGGCAGCAGCGCGGGGGTGACCATGGCGCCGACATTGGTGCCGGCGTTGAAGATGCCGGTGGCCATGGCCCGCTCGCCGGCGGGGAACCACAGGCGCGTGGTCTTCACGCAGGCGGGGTAATTGGCCGCCTCGGTCAGGCCGAGGATGAAGCGGCAGACCATGAAGCCGGCCGCCGAGCTGGCCAGGCCGTGGGCGCCGGTGGCGAAGCTCCACAGCAGCACGGCGAAGAAGAACGCGCGTTTCACGCCGATGCGGTCGATCAGCCGGCCCTGCAGCACGAAGCCGATGGCGTAGCCGACCTGGAACCAGAAGTTGATGTTGGCGTAGTCCATGGCCGTCCAGGCCATTTTCTCGGCGAGCACCGGCTGCATCACGCCCAGCGCGGCGCGGTCGATGTAGTTCAGGGTGGTGGCGAAGAACACCAGGGCGAGCATGCCCCAGCGCACCTTGCCGACGGCCATGGCGCCACGCACCTTGCCGAAGAAGGAGGAACCGTGCGGGGCGACCGCAGCAAGGGGAGCGGATTGCGTATGGATCATGATCGGGGCCATCCGTAATCGGGCTGACGCGCAGCCTCGGGAATTATTGTCGTGCCGCAGGCGTCCCGCGTGCTCCACCGTTGATCGGCGTGGGCATCAGGAAAGACGTGCGGTGGCTGGCGAAAATCAGTGCGCGCGGTGGCGCCCGAGCAGACAGCACAGGCCTGGCATCAGGCGGGCCAGGACGGTTTGCGGATGGGGGATGGAGGCGGCGAGGCGAGGGTGGGGGATGTACATGAGCATTTACCCGTTCTTGAAATTGTTATGGATGACACGCAGGCCATCTCGCAGCGGCTGGAATGCGTTCCCGGGTTAAGGCAGTGCCGGGGAGCAGCCGGATTGCGTCGACGTGGCTAAATCTTGAGCAGCGGCCGGAACAGCGTCAATTCGATAAACGGCCTTTGGTTCGGTAATCGAACACAAAACTAACCAGTTAGTACACTTTAAATTGCCGGCAACCCGGACCGCCAGAATAATCAGACTCAGCCGGAGACCGATTCCAACAAGCCCCTCAGCACATCCGGCAGGAGTCAAAGAAATGCAACGTTCGATCGCCACCGTTTCCTTGAGCGGAACCCTGCCGGACAAACTCGAAGCCATCGCCGCCGCCGGTTTTGATGGCGTGGAGATCTTCGAGAACGATCTCCTGTATTACGGCGGCAGCCCGCGCGACGTGCGCCGGGTCTGCGCCGATCTGGGGCTGGCGATCACCCTGTTCCAGCCGTTCCGCGACTTCGAGGGCTGCCGCCGCGACAGGCTGCCGCGCAACCTCGACCGCCTGGAGCGCAAGTTCGACCTGATGCAGGAACTGGGCACCGACCTGGTGCTGATGTGCAGCAACGTTGCCGCCGACTCCCTGGGCGAGCGCGAGTTCCTCCTCGAAGACCTCGGCCTGGCCGCCGAGCGGGCCGGCGCCCGTGGCCTGCGCGTGGGCTACGAAGCCCTGGCCTGGGGCCGCCATGTGAACACCTGGCAGCAGGTCTGGGACCTGGTGCGCGAAGTGAATCACCCGGCGCTGGGCGTGATCCTCGACAGCTTCCACACCCTCTCGCTGAAGGGTGACCCGGCGGGCATCGCGCAGATTCCGGGGGAGAAGATCTTCTTCGTGCAGATGGCCGACGCGCCGGTCCTGGCCATGGACGTGCTGGAGTGGAGCCGGCACTTCCGCAACTTCCCCGGCCAGGGCGAGTTCGACCTGGCGGGCTTCCTCGCGCCGATCCTCAAGAGTGGCTATCGCGGCCCGCTGTCGCTGGAAATCTTCAACGACGGCTTCCGCGCCGCGCCGCCGCGCGCCAATGCCGCGGACGGACTGCGCTCGCTGCTCTATCTCGAAGAGAAGACCCGCGCGCGACTGGAGAGCGAGGGTGCGCCGAAGGAGCAGCTCGACTGCCTGTTCGCGCCGCCGCCGGCCAGTCAGCTGGATGGCGTGGAGTTCCTCGAGTTCGCCGTCGACGAAGCCCTCGGCGCGCGCCTGGGCAACTGGCTTGAGCGCCTGGGTTTCGCCCGCGCAGGCGAGCACCGCTCCAAGGCGGTGAGCCTGCTGCGCCAGGGCGATATCAATATCGTGCTCAATGCCGAGCCCTATTCCTTCGGGCACAGCTTCTTCGAGGCCCACGGCCCGTCGCTGTGTGCCACCGCCTTGCGCGTGCGTGACGCCGCCAGTGCACTGGAGCGTGCACAGGACTACAAGGGTCAGCCGTATCGCGGGCTGGTCGGGCCCAATGAGCGCGAGATTCCCGCCGTGCGCGCACCGGACGGCAGCCTGATCTATCTGGTCGAAGAACGCGCCGCCGGACAGACCATCTATGACATCGACTTCCGCCTCGATCCTGACGCCCAGCCCAGCGGCAAGCTGCAGCGCATCGATCATATGGCCATGGCGTTGCCGGCGGACGGGCTGGACAGCTGGGTGTTGTTCTACAAGGGCCTGTTCGACTTCGAGGCCGACGACGAAGTGGTGCTGCCCGACCCCTACGGCCTGGTCAAGAGCCGCGCCCTGCGCAGCGCCAACGGCAGTGTGCGGTTGCCGCTGAACATCTCGGAGAACCGCAACACGGCGATCTCCCATGCGCTGTCCAGTTATCGCGGCTCCGGCGTCCATCACATCGCCTTCGCCTGCGAAGACATCTTCGCCGAGGTGGCTCGGGCGAAGGACGCCGGAGTACCTCTGCTGGAAATCCCGCTCAACTACTACGACGATCTTGCCGCGCGCTTCGACTTCGACGACGAGTTCCTCAGCGAGCTGGCCTACTTCAACGTCCTCTACGACCGCGACGCCAGCGGCGGCGAGCTGTTCCACGTGTACACCGAACCCTTCGAGGAGCGCTTCTTCTTCGAGATCATCCAGCGTCGCGGCGGCTATGCCGGCTATGGCGCGGCCAACGTCGCCGTGCGCCTGGCGGCCATGGCCCAGGCGCGCAACGGCACCACGCGCCGCTCCAAGGTCTGAGCCGCCGCGCTTTGCCTGAAGGGTGCGGGGGCGCGCATAATCCGCGCACCCCTTCACCACAGCAGGCGCCCCTGGCGCCTGCCTGACGATGCAGAGCCATGACCGACAGCGCCACCCAGCCGATTCCCGCCGAAACCGCCCGCCGGGGTCGCAAGAACAACCCGGAGAAGACCCGCGAGGACATCCTCCAGGCTGCCATCGTCGAGTTCGTCCAGCAGGGGCTCTCCGGCGCGCGGGTGGATGCCATCGCCGAGCGCATGAACACCTCGAAGCGGATGATCTATTACTACTTCGGCAGCAAGGAGCAGCTCTACCAGGCGGTGCTGGAGAAGCTCTACGGTGACATCCGCGGTACCGAGCAGTCGCTGCACCTGGCCGAGCTGGAACCGTTGGAGGCCATGCGCCGGCTGGTCGATTTCACCTTCGACCACCATGACCGCAACGTCGATTTCGTGCGTATCGTCAGCATCGAGAACATCCACTACGGCCAGTTCGCCTCCGGCTCCGAGGCGATCCGCTCGATGAACAGCAACATCCTGCGCACCATCGAGGACATCCTCCAGCGCGGCGCGGCCAGTGGTGCATTCCGCGCCGGCCTGCAGGCCATCGACGTGCACATGCTGATCAGTGGGTTCTGTTTCTATCGGGTGTCCAACCGCCATACGGTGGGGTCGCTGTTCCAGGTCGAGCTGGAAGACCCGGCGATCAAGGCGCGGCACAAGGACATGATCATCGAGGCGGTGTTGCGCTACGTGCGGCCCTAGGCAGGGCTGAAACTGTAAGAGCGGGCCATGCCCGCGACTGCATCCGGCGCGTGGCGATTCACCCGGTGACTTTGTGCCAATCCAGCGCCGGCCCTGCCGGCGGATCGCGGGCATGGCCCGCTCCTACAGGTTGGGGCACTGCCCATTATTGCCGGCGTACACCTGCGTAGGATGGCGTGGAGCGAAGCGATACCCATCGCGGGTACCGCGCCATGGCCCGATTACATCGCGCTGAAATGCGCCAGCATCCGCTCGCTGTCCGCTTCGACGCCACTGAACAGCTCGAACGCCTTCACTGCCTGGAACACCGCCATGTTGCCGCCATCCAGCGTGCGGCAGCCGAGGCTGCGGGCATGCCGGAGCAGCTCGGTCTCCAGCGGGAAGTAGATGATCTCCGCCACCCACAGGCCCGCGTGCAGCAGCTCCAGCGGCAGCGGCGCGCCGGGCAGCTTGGCCATGCCCACCGGCGTGGTGTTGACCAGCCCGTCCGCCTCGCTGACGGCGCCGGCCAGGTCGTGACCGACCCGCGCGCGCTGGCCGCCGAAATGGGCGTTGAGATTGTCCACCAGCGCCTGGGCGCGGGCCGAATCCACTTCGAAGATCGTCAGTTGCTGCACGCCTTCGCTGAGCAGTGCATGGGCCACTGCAGCGCCTGCGCCGCCAGCGCCCAGTTGCACCACGCGTTCGCGCGGTGCGTCGCTGAGGTTGCGCCGGAAACCTTCGGCAAAGCCCAGGCAATCGGTGTTGTGACCGATGCGCCTGCCATCGCGGAGCACCACGGTATTCACCGCGCCGATGCCGCGCGCCTCGTCGGACAGCTCGTGTAGCAGCGGGATCACTGCCTGCTTGCAGGGGAAGGTGATGTTCAGCCCGGTGTAGCCCATGCGCTCGGCGGCGGCGAGCAGGTCGGGCAGGGCGCCGGCATCGACGCCGAGAGCGTCCAGGTCGATCAGCCGGTAGAGGTAGCGCAGTCCCTGCGCGTCGCCCTCGCGCTCGTGCAGGGCGGGGGTGCGCGATGCCTGGATGCCGGCGCCGATCAGGCCGGCCAGCACGGTACGGTATTCGGTCATGGCGCTCACCCCTTCAGCAACTTGGCGAAGTGCTGGATGCCGGCGCGGTAGCCGTCGCTGCCCAGGCCAGCGATGACGCCCACGGCGATGGCGGAGACGAACGAGTGATGGCGGAACTCCTCGCGCTTGTGCACGTTGGACAGGTGCACTTCGATCACCGGCAGCTCCACGGCGGCGAGCGCATCGCGGATGGCTACCGAAGTGTGTGTCCAGGCGGCGGGGTTGATCAGGATTCCGGCGCAGCGGCCGCGCGCCTGGTGGATCCAGTCGATCAGCTGGCCTTCGTGGTTGGTCTGGCGGAACTCGATTTCCAGGCCGTGCTCGGCGCCGGTGCGCTGGCAGAGGGCAGCGATGTCGTCGAGGGTCTCGTGGCCGTAGGTGGCGGGCTCGCGGGTGCCGAGCAGGTTCAGGTTCGGCCCGTTGAGCACGAGCAGGGTATGGGGCATGAGGGTGGCTCCGTTGTTTTTGTATGGCCGAGTGGGGAATGGCCTGTAGGAGCAAAATGTACCAAATAGTTAATTTGGTCAATGTGGCGATAGAGTGGTGGGTTTTGTAGCGATCTGACGGGTTGAAGCCGTTTAATTGGCCTCAATGGCGTCGATCTCTCGTGAGATGCGCATGAGTGGCGGCGGAAGCAGAACGACAATCCGTGCGGTGATCGACCACGGAGCGTAGGGGCGGACGTTGTCCGCCGTTCGCGGGCATGGCCCGTTCCTGCATGAGCGTTCGACGTAGGGCGCATAACGCGCAGCGTTATCCGCCGCCTGGTCAACGGCGGATATGCCGTTCCGGGTTATGCGCCCTACGAAAGAAAAGCCCTCCCGGCAAAAAAAGACCCGCCAATCGGCGGGTCGGAGGGGGAAGCCTGGAGAATTGGAGAGCGGCGGCTTCAGACGTGCAAGGCATGCCCCAGCGCGCGCAGCGCTGCTTCCTGCACCGCTTCGCCGAGGGTCGGGTGGGCGTGGATGGTGCCGGCGATGTCTTCCAGGCAGGCGGCCATTTCCAGCGACTGCACGAAGGCCGTGGACAGCTCCGAGACCGCCTTGCCCACGGCCTGCCAGCCGAGGATCAGGTGGTTGTCTTTGCGGGCCACGACGCGGACGAAGCCGTCGCTGGATTCCAGGGTCATGGCGCGGCCGTTGGCGGCGAACGGGAAGCTCGCGGTCAACACCTCATAGCCGGCGGCCTGGGCCTGTTCCGGCGACAGCCCGACCACCACCACTTCCGGGTCGGTGAAGCACACCGCCGGGATCGCCGTGGGGGTGAAGGCGCGGCGCTTGCCGGCGATGATTTCCGCGACCATTTCGCCCTGGGCCATGGCGCGGTGCGCCAGCATGGGCTCGCCGGCGATGTCGCCGATGGCCCAGACATCGCGCATGGAGGTGCGGCACTGCTCGTCGATCTGCACGGCGCGGCCGTTCATGTCCAGGCGCAAGGTGTCGAGGTTCCAGCCGGCGGTGTTGGGGTGGCGGCCGACGGCGACCAGCACCTGGTCGGTCTCGATCACCCGCTGGGAACCGGCGCCGTCCTGCACGCGCAGGCCTTTACCATCCGGCTCCAGACCCATCACGCTGTGGCCCAGGTACAGCTCGATGCCCAGCTTGCGCAGGGAATGGGTCACCGGCTTGGTCAGTTCCTCGTCATAGGTTGGCAGGATGCGCGGCTGCGCTTCCACCACCGTGACTTCCACGCCGAGCTTGCGGTACGCGATGCCCAGTTCCAGGCCGATATAGCCGCCGCCCACCACCGCCAGGCGCTTGGGCAGTGTCTTCGGCGCCAGTGCTTCGGTGGAGGAGATGACATTGCCACCCACCGGCAGGAAGGGCAGTTCCACGGATTTCGAACCGGCCGCCAGCAGCAGGTGCTCGGTGTGGATGTGCTGGGTGCCGCCTTCGGCAAGGTCGACCTCGACGGTCTTGCCGTCGACGATCTTCGCCCAGCCGCTGACCACGGTGACGCCGTGCTTCTTCAGCAGCGCGGCGACGCCGGTGGTCAGGCGGTCGACGATGCCGTCCTTCCATTCCACGGTGCGCTGGATATCGATGCTCGGCGCCTGCACGCTGATGCCCAGCGGCGACTTGCCGGCGAACTCGCGGGCCTTGAGGTACTCCTCGGCGGCGTGGATCAGCGCCTTGGACGGGATGCAGCCGATGTTCAGGCAGGTGCCGCCCAGGGCGGCGCCTTCCACCAGCACGGTGCGGATGCCCAGCTGGCCGGCGCGGATCGCCGCGACGTAGCCGCCGGGGCCGCCACCGATCACCAGCAGGGTGGTTTCGAGAGTCTGGTTCTGTTTCATGTCAGCGGCTTCCGTCAATCGATGAACAGGGTGGCGGGATGTTCGAGCAGGGCGCGTACGGCCTGGATGAAGGCCGCCGCGTCCATGCCGTCGACCACCCGGTGATCGAAGGACGAGGACAGGTTCATCATCTTGCGCACGACCACCTGACCGTTGACCACCATGGGCCGCTCGACCATGCGGTTGACGCCGACGATGGCCACTTCCGGGTAGTTGATCACCGGCGTGCTGACGATGCCGCCCAGGGCGCCGAGGCTGCTCAGGGTGATGGTCGAACCGGAGAGCTCCTCGCGGCTGGCCTTGCCATGGCGCGCGGCTTCGGCGAGGCGCGCCACTTCCGCCGCATTGCCCCACAGATCGCGGGATTCGGAGTTGCGCAGCACCGGCACCATCAGCCCGTTGTCGCTCTGGGTCGCGACGCCCAGATGCACCGCGCCGTAGCGGGTGATCACATCGGCTTCGTCGTCATAGCGCGCATTGAGCTGCGGGAAGTCGCGCAGGGCGACGACCATGGCGCGGGCAATGAACGGCAGCAGGGTCAGTTTGCCGCGTGCCGCCGCGTGCTTGGCATTGAGGTGCACGCGCAACGCTTCGAGGTCAGTGACGTCGATTTCCTCGACGTAGCTGAAGTGCGGGATGCGCCGCTTGGCCTCGGCCATCTTCTGCGCGATCTTGCGGCGCAGGCCGATCACCGGGATCTGGTGTTCGTCATGGCGCGCGGCGTAGCCGGAAGCGATGGTCGCGCCGCCGTGTTCCAGGAAATGCTCCAGGTCTTCGCGCAGGATGCGCCCGGCCGGGCCGCTGCCCTGGACGAACTGCAGTTCCACGCCCAGATCGCGGGCACGCTGGCGCACCGCCGGCGAGGCCAGCGGCTTCTCCCCCGGCGCGCGGCGCGGCGCCGGCGACGGAGCAGGGCGCGCGGCCGGGGCGACAGGCTTGCTCTCGACGCGCGGTGCCGGCTTGGGTGCCTCGGCGGCGGGAGCCGGCTTGGCTTCCGGCTTGGCCGGCGCTTCTTCGTGGGCCTTGGGTTGTGCGGCTTCACGGTGGTTGCCGTGGCCTTCCACTTCCAGACGGATCAGCTCGCCGCCCACGGCCATCACCTGGCCAGGCACGCCGCCCAGGGCGATGATCTTGCCGGCCACCGGCGAGGGGATTTCCACGGTGGCCTTGTCGGTCATGACTTCCGCCAGCAACTGGTCCTCGTGGACCTCGTCGCCGACCTGGACATGCCACTCCACCAGCTCGACCTCGGCGATACCTTCGCCGATGTCCGGCATCTTGATGACGTGAGTGCCCATTCAGACCTCCATGGCGCGCTTGAAGGCCGCGCCGACGCGCGCGGGCCCCGGGAAGTAGTCCCATTCCTGGGCGTGCGGGTAGGGAGTGTCCCAGCCGGTCACGCGCGCAATGGGGGCTTCGAGGTGGTGGAAGCAGTTTTCCTGGACCAGCGACATCAACTCGGCGCCGTAACCGCAGGTGCGGGTGGCCTCGTGAACGATGACGCAGCGGCCGGTCTTCTTCACCGACTCGACGATGGTGTCCAGGTCCAGCGGCCAGAGGCTGCGCAGGTCGATGATCTCGGCATCGATGCCGGTTTCCTCGGCGGCGGTCTGGGCCACGTAGACGGTGGTGCCGTAGGTCAGCACGGTCAGTTCGGAGCCGGGGCGGGCGATGGCCGCCTTGTCCAGCGGCACGCTGTAGTAACCCTCCGGCACCTGGCTGGCCGGGTGCTTGGACCAGGGCGTCACCGGGCGGTCGTGGTGGCCGTCGAACGGGCCGTTATACAGGCGCTTGGGTTCGAGGAAGATCACCGGGTCGTCGTTCTCGATGCAGGCGATCAGCAGGCCCTTGGCGTCGTATGGGTTGGACGGCATGACGGTGCGCAGGCCGCAGACCTGGGTGAACATCGCCTCCGGGCTCTGGCTGTGGGTCTGCCCGCCGTAGATGCCGCCGCCGCAGGGCATGCGCACGACCATGGGTACGGTGAAGTCGTTGACCGAGCGGTAGCGGATGCGCGCGGCTTCCGAGACCAGCTGGTCGGTGGCCGGGTAGACATAGTCGGCGAACTGGATTTCCACCACCGGGCGCAGGCCGTAGGCGCCCATGCCGACGGCGGCGCCGATGATGCCGCTCTCGGAGATCGGCGCGTCGAACACCCGCGAGGTGCCGTACTTCTTCTGCAGGCCTTCGGTGCAACGGAACACGCCGCCGAAGTAGCCGACGTCCTGGCCGAACACCACGACGTTGTCGTCGCGTTCGAGCATCACGTCCATGGCCGAGCGCAGCGCCTGGATCATGGTCATGCTGGTGACCGCCTGGGCGTTCTCGTGTTGCTGGTTCATGGCATTCATACCCCGAGCTCCTGGCGCTGCCGGCGCAGGTGTTCCGGCAGGTCCTTGTAGACGTCGTCGAACAGGTTGGCGGCGCTGAACACATGGCCGTCCACCAGCGAGCCGTGGCGTTCGGCTTCCTTCTGCGCGGCGATCACTTCGGCTTCCAGTTCCTTCTTCAGCGCTTCCTGCTGCTCCTCGGACCAGATGCCGAGGCCGATCAGGTGCTGCTTGAGGCGGGCGATGGGATCGCCCAGCGGGAAGTTGGTCCAGTCGTCGGCGGGGCGGTACTTGGATGGATCGTCCGACGTGGAGTGCGGGCCCGCGCGATAAGTGACCCACTCGATCAGGCTCGGGCCATGGCCACGGCGGGCGCGCTCGGCGGCCCATTGCGAGGCGGCGTAGACGGCGAGGAAGTCGTTGCCGTCCACCCGCAGTGAGGCGATGCCGCAGCCCACGCCACGGTTGGCGAAGGTGGTGCCTTCACCGCCGGCGATGGCCTGGAAGGTGGAGATCGCCCACTGGTTGTTGACCACGTTGAGGATCACCGGCGCGCGGTAGACGTGGGCGAAGGTGAGGGCGGTGTGGAAGTCGGATTCGGCGGTGGCGCCGTCGCCGATCCAGGCGGACGAGATCTTGGTGTCGCCCTTGATCGCCGAGGCCATGCCCCAGCCGACGGCCTGGATGAACTGGGTGGCGAGGTTGCCGGAGATGGAGAAGAAGCCCTTCTCGCGGCTGGAGTACATGATCGGCAGCTGGCGGCCCTTGAGCGGGTCCTGCTCGTTGGAGAGCAGCTGGCAGATCATGTCCTTGAGCGGGTAGTCGCGGGTGATCAGGATGCCTTGCTGACGGTAGGTCGGGAAGGTCATGTCACCGTCGCGCAGGGCCATGGTGTGGGCGGTGGCGATAGCCTCTTCACCCAGGCACTGCATGTAGAAGGACATCTTCTTCTGGCGCTGGGCGGTGAGCATGCGCGCGTCGAAGATGCGCGTCTTGAGCATCAGGCGCATGCCGCGCAGCAGTTGCTCGTGGCTCAGGTCCGGAGCCCAGGGGCCGACGGCGTTGCCGCTCTCGTCGAGCACGCGCACCAGGCTGAAGGCCAGGTCGGTGGTCTGCGCGGGTTCCACGTCGATGTCGGGCTTGCGCACCTCGCCGGCGGGCGACAGGTGCAGGTAGGCGAAGTCGGTCTTGCAGCCCGGGCGTCCGGTGGGCTCGGGGACGTGCAGGCGGAGCGGAGCGTAGTCGGTCATGGTCGGTCTCCAGTTGTGATCGTGGGTGTGGATCAGCAGACGGAAGAGGCCATGCCTGGCGGGCGCACCCGGCCGGGTAGGGCTACGGTGCGGGTGCCGCGCGGGGTCGCGTGGCGGGGGGTGACATCACTCATGGTGAGGTCCTCGGTTGTTGTAGTTGTGGTTTCAGTATAGGTGTGACCGGTTGGTTTTTTGCTCCAAATTGACTAGCTATAAGCTTCGGGATTAGTGTGTTTGAACTATAAAAACAACGCTCCGTAGTACGAGGGAAAATGGCTGATCTTGACCGCACCGACCTGAAAATCCTCCGCGCCCTGGCCGACGATGGCCGCCTGTCCTGGCGCGATCTGGCGCAGAACATCGGCCTGTCGCTGACCCCGACCCTGCGCCGGGTGCGCCGCCTGGAGGAAGAGCAGTACATCCAGGGTTATTTCGCGCGCCTCGACGAGGAGCGCCTGTCCGGCGGCATGAGCGTGTTCGTCTCGGTGTCCCTGGAAAAACAGACCGGCGACTACCTCGCCCGGTTCGAAGAACGCATCGTCCAGGCGCCGCAGGTGATGAGCTGCTTCCAGATGACCGGCGACGCCGACTACATGCTGCGGGTGGTGGTTAAGGACCTGTCGGCGTACCAGCTGTTCCTCACCAATACGCTGACGCAGATTCCCGGCGTGGCGGGGATCAAGTCGGCCTTCGCGCTAAAGTCGGTGATGTTGCGCTCGGCGCCGCCGATCTGAGCCCGCGCAGGAGCTATCAGTGAGCGCATGGGTAGGATGGGTGGAGCGCAGCGATACCCATGCTGATCGTGCGTCGAATTGATGGGTATTGCTGGGCTCCACGCCATCCTACGACGAGGCACGCCGGACACTTTGGCGTGGAGGATCAACCCTCGCGGCGGAACTGCTCGCGATACTGCGTTGGCGTGACGCCCAGGCGCTGGGCGAACACCAGGCGCATGCGCGCCGCGCTGCCGAAGCCGCAGCGCCAGGCGATCACTTTCAGCGCCAGATCGCTGCCTTCCAGCAACCCGCGAGCGGCGTCGATGCGGGCCCGCTGGACGAACTCGGCCGGTGTCACGCCCGCCTCGCGGACGAACACGCGGGCGAAGCTGCGCGGGCTCATCGCCACTTCGGCGGCCAGTTGCGGCACACCCAGCGGCTGGTCGAGGTTCTCCTGCACATAGCGCTGGATGCGCGCCACCGGTGAGCCTTCATCGGCCGACGCCTGCAGGAAGGGGCTGAATTGCGACTGCCCGCCCTGACGCTGCGCCACCACCAGCAGCCGCTTGGCCACCGACAGCGCCACCGCCGCGCCATGGTCCTCGGCGACCAGGGCCAGTGCCAGGTCGATACCGGCAGTCACGCCGGCCGAGGTCAGCAGTGCGCCATCGCGCACATGAATCCGGTCCGGCTCCACCAGCGCCCGTGGGAACAACTCGGCCAGCCGTCGTGCATCGCTCCAGTGGGTCGTCACGCGCTTGCCGTCCAGCAACCCGGCATGGCCGAGCAGGAAGGCGCCGGTGCAGATCGAGCCGTAGCGCGGCGCCAGGGCGCAGGCCGCACGCAGCCAGTCGAGCAGCTCGGGCGCGGGCGATTCTTCCGGCAATTGCGGACCGCCTGGCACCAGCAGGATGTCGGCGGCGCCGTGACCTTGATCGAGACTGAAGTCGGCACCCAGCAGTTGGCCGTTGGAAGCGCGCAAAGGGAAGGGCGGAGCGGCGAGGGTCAGCACCTGGTAGCCCTGGCCGGCAGGGACGAAGGCATTGGCCTCGGCGAACACGTCCAGCGGGCCGGAAACATCCAGCGCCTGCACGCCGGGGAACAGCAGCATGGCCACGCGCCTCATGGCGCCTCCCGATCCGATCAATGGCGTTCATTCTTGCGGGAGAACGCGCTGGCCGCAAACGCTTCGAGGGTTCGAATGCTGCCAATCAGCCAACAGCAAGCGTGACAATCACACGGCAGGTCAGCTCGGGAGTCGCCATTGTTGTGCTATCTGCAGAAATTCATTGTCGAAGTCGCGCTGTGTCCCGAGCGCCCGCTCGGCTAGATTTATGGCTGTGGGCCACGATCGACGCGACCCGCGTGATCCCTGAGGTTCCTGCCATGAAATCCACCCTTAGCGCACTCTTCGCCATCCCCGCCTTGCTGCTGTCCTTCAGCGCTTTCGCCGACGATGCTGCCGTGTACCACTACGGCATGCCGCTCGACGTGGCCAAGGTACTGAGCATCTCGCAACCCAACGAACGCTGCGAAGTCAGCCAGGCCACCATGGTCTACCTGGACTCCAAGGGCGAGCAGCACACCGTCAAGTACCTGCGCCAGACCCCGATGTGCAGCAAGGTCTGACTCAGGCGCGGAACTGCTCCACCAGTCCCTGCTGCCGGCTGGCCAGGTCGTTCAGTGAACGACTGGCGCTGGCGGCTTGCTGCGCGTGATCGGAAATGGTCTGGGTGACGTCGCGGATGCCGGCGATGTTGCGGTTGATCTCCTCGGCGACGCTGCTCTGTTCCTCCGCCGCGCTGGCGATCTGCAGATTCATTTCGCTGATCAGATTCACCGCCTCGCCGATCCGGCGCAGGGCGTCGATGGCCTGGCGCGCCTGATCGACGTTGCCCTGCGCCTGGGCAAAGCTGCCATGCATCGCGCTGGTCACTGACAGGCCGCGCGCCTGCAGGTTCTCGATCACTTCGCGAATCTCTTCCACCGATTCCTGGGTGCGCCGGGCCAGCCCGCGTACTTCGTCCGCGACCACGGCAAAACCGCGCCCGGCGTCGCCCGCGCGCGCCGCTTCGATGGCGGCGTTGAGGGCGAGCAGGTTGGTCTGCGCGGCGATGCCGCAGATGACTTCGAGGATCGAACCGATCTGCTCGTTGCTCGCCGCCAGCTGCTGCAACTCGGCCATCGCCTGGTTCATCCCGGCGGCCAGCAGGTCGATACCGCTGTTGGTGGCGTCCAGGGTGCGGAAGCCATCGTCGCAGGCCTGCTCCGCGGTGCGCGCGGCTTCGGCAGCGCGGGCGGCGCTCCGGGCGGAATCCTGGGCGGTGGCGGACATTTCCTGGAGCGCCGTGGCGACCATGTCGATCTCGCGGAACTGTTGCTGCATGCCGTCGCTGGTCTGCCGGGCGATCTGCGCCGAGCGGTCGGCGGTGGAGTGCGCCTCGCGGGTCGCCGACTGCACGGCGGCGATGCTCGGCTGCAACTTGTCGAGGAAGCGGTTGAAGGCGGTGGCCAGCCGGCCCAGTTCGTCGCGGCGCGGGTAATCGAGGCGGCGGGTGAGGTCGCCTTCGCCGTCGGCGATATCTTCCAGCATCCGCGCCAGGCGCAGGATCGGCCGGCTGATGCCGAGCGCGGTGAGCGCCACCAGCAGCATGCCGAGCAGCCCGGCGGCGATGCCTACGCCGGTTTCCAGCGCGGTGCTTTTCCAGCGCAAGTCATCCAGCGTGCCCTTGAGGCGTTCCGCTGGGGCGAGCATTACCGCGCGCGGCACGCTGAGCAGGATGCCCCAGGGCGCGGCGTCCGGCACCGGCGCGAGGCTGTGCAGCACGCTGATGGATGCACCGTCATCAAAGGACTGCGAGCGCCCGGCCACAATCTCGGCAAGCACGGTTTTGTCTGCGAACTTCTGCCCCAGCTTCGAGGCGTCGCCACTGTCGCCTGCGATCAGGCCGTTGGGGCTGAGGATGCGGATGCGGCCCTGGCCGTCGAACAGGCTGCGGCTGCCTTCCGCGCTGCTTTGCTGCAGCGCCGCCAGGTCGATGTCGAAGCCCACGGCAGCGATGGCCTTGCCGTTCTCCAGTAGCGGCAGGGTGATGCTGGTGACCAGCCGGCGCTGGCCGGAGGCATCGTCGAAATACGGGTCGAGCACGCAGGGGCGGGCGTGCCCGGTGGAGCAGGTGAAGAAGGCGTTGTAGGGCTGGCCGCTGGGGCCGGGCGTGGTATCGCCGAGAACCTGCTCGGTGCCGATCACCCGCTGGGTTTGCCCGCCGTTCTGCAGCAGGTAGAGGGCGAAACGGCCGGTCTCGTTGCTGCCCAGGTCTTCGCGGGCGGCGAACTGGCTGTCGGCGGCGTCCAGCGCATCGGGCTGGAACACCAGGAACAGACCGAGCAGCTCCGGGTGTGCGCCGAGGGTATCGGCCATCGAATGATTGAGGGCGGTGCGCAGCGCGGCGGGGTCGAGGCCGCCCTGGTGCTGTTGCGCGCGCAGGCTCTGCACGGTGCGCAGCAAGCCTTCACCGAGCAGCAGGTTGTTCTGCAGGCGCTCGCGGATCAGCAGGGCTTGCACCTGGCCCTGGGTTTCCAGGTTGTGCCGCGCGGCAACGGCGAACAGTTCGCCGCTGTCGTGCTGGATGGTACGGCTGTCCTGCCGCGCCTGGTACAGCGAAAGGCCGATCAGGACGCTGGCGACGAGGATCAGGCAGAGGCCCGCCAGCCAGGTGATACGGCCCTGGATGGACGTCAGGAGGCTGGGCATGGCGGGCTTTCCTTATGCTTCGAATCCTTGGATCAGAACGTGGTGGAGAACAGCAACTGGCTGTAGAGGTTGCTGTTGTCGTTGCCGATCTGGGTGCCGCCTTCGGCTGCGCTCTTCTTCGGCTGGTACAGGCCCACCAGCGGGATGATCACCAGGTGCTCGTTGATCGCCCACTCGGCGTAGAGGTCCAGCTCGCGACCGTCGGTGTTGCCCAGGTCGGTGTCCAGGGTGTGGAAGTCGAAGTACTGCGCGCCGATGGAGAGGTTCTCCAGCGGGGTGACCCTGGCGCCGACGTTGTGTACGCGCGTGTTGTTGTTGAACGGGCCGGAGTAGTTGCCTGCCACCTCGCCCTGGAACCAGGTGCCGAAGCCACGGCTGAAGCCGTAGAAGAGGGTGTCATAGCCTTCGGAGAAGCGGCTGAAGCGGTAGCTGATATAGGGCTTCCAGGTGACGTCGGAGAAGGTCCAGCCGGCCTCCAGGTACCAGGCGTTCGCGGTGTCGTCGGTGTACTGGGCGTCGCGCTTGTCCTGCCAGGCGTATTCGCCGGAGAGGAACAGGTTCTCCACGCCGGCATTGCCGGTGCCGCGCAGGCTGTAGGTCTTCATGTCCTTGCGGTCGAGCTGGATGGGCGAGGCGTAGCGCTCGTCCACGTCGGTGACGTCGATGTAGGTCAGGCCGAAGGTGGCTTCCGGGGCGACGTGTTCGAGGGTGGCGACATACAGCTCGGAGTTGGCCTGGGCGCGGTTGTCCGACTTCAGGCGCATCAGGTCGCCGCGCCAGCCTTCCTTGCCGCCGATGCGCAGCACGGCGGTTTCGTCGAAGTCGCGGCGCGCCGCCAGGTAGTAGCCGCCGCCACGGTTGTATTCGCCGTCGGCCAGGCCCTTGCCCATGTTCAGGGCGTCGCCGTCGATCAGGAAGCCATCGCCGACCACGATGTTCTGGCGACCGAAGGACAGGTCGATGCCATCCTCGCCCAGCACCGGGAACAGCCCGGCCGAGCGCCAGCCGGCATAGGCGTCCTCGATCTTGGTGGTGCGCTCGGAACCGTCGCTGAAGCCGGCGGCGTCGCCATCGCCCCAGGTACCGGAGCTGAGCAGGTTGAAGGCGCCGTAGGCGGTGCCCGCGCCGCCCAGCTTCTGGTCGCCGCTCAGGCCGTACTTGATGAAGCCTTCCTGCCAGGACGACGAGCCCTCATCCAGGGTGCCGGTCATGTTGTAGCGTTCCTGGCTGTGGAACAGCCCGAAGGTCGCCGAGAGATCGGCGTTCAGGTGAGTGTCGTCGGTCGCGTACAGCTCGTAGGCGCTGGCGGAACTGGCCCCGGCGATGAGCAGGGCGAGCAGGGTGGGGCGCAGCACGGCGGCGTGGGTCATGGTGAAGGCATCCGTTTCGTTATTGTCGATTGAGGGGATGTGACTTCTGCCGATGCTAAGTAAGGGCTGGCCCTGTGCCGTTGCTCCTGTCTGCCAAGTGATTGGGTGTGGTTGCCAGATGGACGCTGGGCTTTTTTGGCTCGCGCGGTCCCCTGTAGGAGCGCGCCATGCGCGCGATCGCGGGCATGGCCCGCTCCCACACGCGGCTCGGACTTCAGCGTGCGCGGGAAATTACCGACGGTTGCTCGGCGTAAAGGCGTTTGTAGAGAGCCGAGAAATGGCTGGAACTGGCAAACCCCAGGTCCAGCGCCAGGTGGGTGATGCTCTGCTGCGGCTCCTGCTTGAGCCGGCGGCGCGCCTCGGCCAGGCGCAGGCTGAGGAAGAACTGCTGCGGCGTGCTCTGGCAGATCTGCCGGAAGCAGTACTGCAGGGTGCGCTGGCTGGTGTTCAGGCTCTGGCTCAGTTCCAGCAGCGACAGCGGTTCGGAGAGGTCGGCCTGCATGCGTTCGATGGCCGCCAGCACCAGGCGGCGATGCTGCTGCAGCGAGCGCGGCGCGCCTTCGCGGTCATTGCCGGGGAGGATTTCCTCCAGCGCTTGCAGTACGTGGCTGAGCACCAGGGCCACGGCATGCCCGGCCTGCTGCGGATCATCCACCCGCCACGGCTCGCTTTCGAAGGCGGCGAGGGCGTCGCACAGGCTGCGGCGCAGGTCGCCGGCGCCGGTAGGGGAAAGCTCCAGGCGCCGCTGCTGCAGCGCGCGCTCGAACAGCTCACGTTCCTCGGCGCCGAGCAGACGTTCCAGCTGTGGCTGGCTGAAGGTCAGGCCGAGCATGTGGATTTCCCCGGCGGCGCAGATTTCCAGCTCGCGGCCGCCTTCGAGCACCAGCAGAGTGTCGTCGTGCAGGGCCTGGCCGTTGAAGCGCGAATCGGCACTGGCGCGCAGGGGGATGCCGATCACCAGGTGGCCGGCGGGCGGCGCCATGTTTTCGTGCAGGTGCAGGTTGGAGTGTTCGTAGATCAGCGAGGCGCCGGGCAACTGCACATGCAGCAGCTCCGCCTGCAGGCGGCCGTGGCCGAGCTGGGTGTAGTCCTGGCTCCAGCCGGCGAGGGCGCAGGCCAGTTCATCGGAGTCGGTTGCCTGGTGGCGGGCGATGCCGGTCATTGCGGGTCACCTCGGTTGTGCGCCGAGTATCGGTCAGTGCTGGCGCGCAGGCTTGTGCCTGCGCGCCAGGGTGTTGCGGCGCTCTGCCAGTTTCAGCGGCCGGCGAGGTAGGCGGCGGCCAGTGTACAGGCGCGCTCGATCAGCATGGGCGCCAGTTCCCGCGCGGTTTCGCTGTTGCGTCGGGTATGCACCCAGCCCAGGTAGGTGGTGCCGCGCAGGGCGAGGAACAGCGGCAGGGCGGCGCGGTCGGCTTCCGACAGTGGCTTGACCGAGTCGTAGCCGGCCAGCAGCGCCGCCTGGATCTGCGCCAGGCGCGGGTCGTCCAGGCAGAAGTACAGCGCGGTGGCCAGCTCGAACATGTGCCAGCCGAAGCCGGCATCGTCGAAGTCGATCAGCTGCAGCTCGCCACCTTCGAGCAGCAGGTTCTCCGGCACCAGGTCCGCGTGGATCATGCCGAAGTTGCCCAGGCTGCGGCCGTAGCGGCGCAGGTCCAGGCGGGCTTCCTGGCGTGCCCGCTGGAGCAGCTCGCGCTGCTCGGTGCTGAGCAGGTCCAGCTCCCAGAAACGCCCCCAGAACGGGTTGGCGCCGACAAGGCCTTCCTCGTCCCAGGCGTGCCGGGTGAATTCGTTGGGCTGGCGCCACTGGGCCGAATTCAGGTGGATGCGCGCGGCCACGGCGCCGGCCTGGTGGAACAGCGCCTCGATATCGCCATCGGCGCTCAGGCCCTGCTCGGCGGAGCCCAGGGTGCTGCCGGACAGCCAGCCGAGCATGTCGACGAAGCGCGATTCTTCCAGCGCGGTGCTGCGCACCTCGGCCAGGTGCTCGCCGCTGCGGGTGCGGATGATGCTCGGCACGCCGATACCGCCGGCGGCCAGTTGCTCCATCCAGGTCAGCTCCGAGCGCAGCGCCGCTTCGCTGTGGTAGCCGCCGCGGTGCACGCGCAGGGCACTGCGGGTGCCGTCGCTGCGGGTGGCGCAGAACACTGCGTTCTCGCGGTACTTGAGCAGTTCCAGGCCGACGAAATCGCCGTCCCAGAGGCGTAGCGCGTCCAGCGCCAGGTCGCGCAGGCAGGCGATCTGCTGGTCGTGATCAAGCTCTGCGAAACCAGCCTTGGCAAAGTCGTTCATGGTGGCTCCTCAGAGTTCGCTCAGGACCTGGTCCAGGGTGTCGATGAACAGCTCGCCGTGCTCGGCCTCGAACACCAGTGGCGGGCGGATCTTGAGGATGTTGTCGTCGCCGCCGATCTTGCTGATCAGTACGCCGCGCTGGCGCATGCGGTTGACGATGCGCCGCGCTTCGAGCCCAGCCGGCTCGCGGCTGGCGCGGTCGCGCACCAGCTCCACGGCGAAGAACAAACCCTGGCCGCGAACGTCACCGATGATCGAGTGGCGCTCGGCGAGGCGGTGCAGCTCGGCGCTGAGCTTGGCACCCTGGCGCCGGGCGTTGCCTTGCAGGTCCTGCTCGGTGATCACGTCGAGCACCGCCTGGCCGACGGCCGCGGCCACCGGCGAGCCGCCGAAGGTGTTGAAGTACATGTTGCTGCGGCCGAAGGTCTCCACGCGCTCGCGGTTGGTCACCACGCCCGCCAGGGGGAAGCCGTTGCCCATGGGTTTGCCGAGGGTGACGATGTCTGGCACCAGCGGGTGCGACTGGTGGCCCCACATGTGGTCGCCAGTGCGGGCGAAGCCCGATTGCACCTCGTCGGTGATCAGCAGGCCGCCGGCATCGCGCACCAGCTTCGCCACGCGCTCCAGGTAGCCGGCCGGGAGACGGGGGATGCCTTCGTTGGCGAACAGGGTGTCGATCAGCATGGCTGCCAGGCCGACGCCGGCTGCCTGCAGCTCGGCGATGGCTTCGGCGATCTTGGCCACGTAACGCTCGGCGATTTGCTCGGGCGTGCCGTCGGCATGGTAGAGGCAGGGGATCGGCACGGCCCGCGCGTGGGCGGAGAACGGCTCGGAGCTGGGCAGCGCGGTAGTCACTGCCGCCAGGCTGGTGGTGTTGCCGTGGTAGTTGTAGTCGCTGACGATCACGCCCTTGTTGCCGGTGGCGAAGCGCGCGATGCGCAGGGCCAGCTCGTTGGCCTCGCTGCCGGTGCAGGTGAACATCAGGCTGTCGAGGGGCTCTGCGAAGGTCGCGGTGAGGCTCTCGGCGTAGCGCACCACGCGCTCGTTGAGGTAACGGGTGTGGATGTTCAGCGTCGCCGCCTGTTCGGCCATGGCCGCCACCACCCTGGGGTGGCAATGGCCGACGCAGGGCACATTGTTGTAGCAGTCCAGGTAGCGCTTGCCGGCGGCGTCTATGAGCCAGACGCCGTCGCCTTTCACCAGCTCCAGCGGCTCGTCGTAGAACAGCGGCGAGGCATCGCCCATGACCTGGTGGCGGCGTTGCAGCAGGGTGGGTTCAGACATTCTCGGCATTCTCCAGGGGCTTGCCGGCGCGGGATGCGGCGCGCAGCAGGTAGTTGAGGATGAGGGCGGCGACCACCAGGGCCAGGGCGCTGAGCATCGCCACTTCGAGCTGGAAGCAGGCGGCGATCACCACCAGCGTCAGCAGCATGCCGACGCTGGCCACGAGCGGGCCGCCGCGCAGGCGGAACGGGCGCACCAGGCCGGGCTGGGTGCGGTGCAGGCGCAGGTAGGCGGCGAACAGCACCAGGTGGCAGCTGCCCAGCAGCAGGACGATGCACAGCAGGAGTTTTTCCGGCGGCACCAGGGTCAGCGGCAGGCCGATCACGGTCAGCACCAGCAGGGCGCCGTAAGGCGAGCCACGGCGGTTGGTGCGGGCCAGGGCGGCGGGGAAGAAACCGTCACGGGCCAGGGCGAACAGCTGGCGGGAGGCGGAGAACACCACCGAGAAGAAGGTCGCCAGCAGGCCGCACACGGCACCGGAACCGACCAGCAGCGGCAGCCAGTCACGCTCGCCGTAGAGCCCGCCGTGGGTCATGGCGGCGTACAGCGGGTCGCCCGCATTGCCGACCACTTCCACACCGGCTGCGCCCGGCGCGCTGATCACCACGGTCAGGGCGGTCAGCAGCAGGGTAGCGACGGCGGCGATGATCCCGCGCGGCATGCTGCGGCCCGGCTCGGCGGCTTCCTCGGCGGCGGAGGCGACCTGCTCCAGGCAGATGAACATCCAGATGGCGAAGGGCACGCAGGCGAAAACGCCAGCGACGCTCACGCCCGGCAGTGCGCTGCTGGCGTTGGGCAGCGGGCTGCCGCTAGTGGCCAGCAGGTTTTCCCAGTGCACGTGGGGCAGCATGGCGCCGCCGAAGGCCAGCAGCGCGATGGCCGCCACGGCGCCGGCCAGCAGGGTCAGCCCGAGGGCCTCGCCGACGCCGACGATGTGAATGCCGATGATTACCGCGAACAGGCCGATGCGCACCGACCAGCCGCCGAAGCCGAACACCGACTCCATGTAGGCGGCGAGGAAGTTGGCGGCCGCGCCGGTGCCGATGGTCAGCGCCAGCGCACAGGTCGCGCCAACCAGGTAGCCGACGAAAGGCCCGAAGGCCAGCTGCGCGTAGGCGAACACGCCGCCGGCATGGGGCCGCGCGGTGGACAGTTCGCACACGCACAGCGCCAGGCCGCCGCAGAGCACGGCCATCAGCAGGGTGGCGACGAGCATGTTGGCCCAGCCGCTGCTGGCCAGGCCGTAGTTCCAGCCGGAGAACTGCCCGGCGATGACCAGTGAAATGCCGAGCCCGGCGATCTGGGGCCAGCGGAGTACGCCTTGTTTGAGCATGGTGGTTGTCCCTTGCCTGTAAGTGATGAGGAGTGAACGGCAGTCAGCCGCGGGCGCCGGAGCGTTGCGGGCAAGGGAGGTGTTCGGCGGGTGCCGAGCGGTGGATGCGTGGAATCATGGAGCGGCCCTTCTTGTTGTTTTATGGGTTGGTGCACGCGCCCGCCGTCAGCTGCGGCGGGCAGGGAGAAGGTACGAAGGGCGCGGGGTGGGGCGATATCAGAAATGCGCAAAGACGTCCGCGCGGATCGTTGGTCTGTCGGGCCCATGACGCGCCAGCGTTATCCGCCCTGCGCCCTTGCTCGCGATTCGGACTGCACGCAGGCCGCTTCCGGATTTCATTTTTCACAGGCATGAAAAAACCGGCCCGAAGGCCGGTCGAAGATGACACCGGAGTCTCTACGCTCAGCGCATCACGCGCGCTTGAGCACCAGGGTGAGGATGTCGTAGCTGGCCACCAGTTCGCCGAGCTGGTTGGTGACTTCCACGTCCCAGGCCACCACGCCCTGCGGCTCGCCCTTGGGGCTCTTCTTGCCCTGGTCGATCTTGCGCTTGCAGGTCAGGCGGGCCTGGATGGTGTCGCCGATGCCCACCGGGTTGATGAAGCGCAGGGTGTCCAGGCCGTAGTTGGCCAGCACCGGACCGACGCCGGGGGAGACGAACAGGCCGGCCGCCGCCGAGAGCACGAAGTAGCCGTGGGCGATGCGCTTGCCGAACTGCGAATCCTTCGCTGCCAGTTCGTCGAAGTGCATGTAGAAGTGGTCGCCGGACAGGCAGCCGAAGTTGACCAGGTCGGCCTCGGTGACGGTGCGGCGGTGGGTCAGCAGCGACTCGCCGATCTTCAGATCGTCGAAGTAGCGGCGGAACGGGTGCACTTCGGTCTCGTAGACCTTGGCGCCACGCACGTATTCGCCGGTGACGGCCATCAGCATGGTCGGCGAGCCCTGAACGGCAGTGCGCTGCAAGTAGTGCTTCACCGCGCGCAGGCCGCCCAGTTCTTCACCGCCACCGGCACGACCCGGGCCGCCGTGCTTGAGCACCGGCAGCGGCGAGCCGTGCCCGGTGGATTCGGCGGCGGACTCGCGGTCGAGGATGTGCAGGCGGCCGTGCAGTGCGCCCATGGCCGGAACGACTTTCGCCGCTACCTGCGGATCACGGGTGATCAGGCTCGCCACCAGGCTGCCCTTGCCGCGGGCGGCAAGGGCGATGGCTTCGTCGATGTCGTCGTAGGCCATCAGGGTGCTCACCGGGCCGAAGGCCTCGATGTCGTGGGCGCCGCCTTCGGCGTGCGGGTCACGGCTGCGCAGCAGGGTCGGGGCGAAGAATGCGCCTTCGCTGACGCCGTCGCCGCGCGGGGCGAAGCCATCTTTTGCGCCGAAGACCAGCTCGCTGGACTTCAGCAGTGCTTCGACGCGCTCGGCAACGTCGGACTGCTGGGCGTGGGAGGCCAGGGCGCCCATCTTCACGCCTTCCACCGACGGGTCACCGACCACGACCTTGGCCAGGCGCTCACGCAGGCGCTCGGCAACGGCGTCGATGTGCCTGGCGGGAACGATGGCGCGGCGGATGGCGGTGCATTTCTGCCCGGCCTTGGCGGTCATCTCGCGGGCCACTTCCTTGACGAAGAGGTCGAACTCTTCGTCGTCCGGGGTGACGTCCGGGGCGAGGATGGCGCAGTTCAGCGAGTCGGCCTCTGCATTGAACGGCACCGAATTGCGGATCAGGTTGGGGTTCACGCGCAGCTTGGCGGCGGTGTCGGCGGAGCCGGTGAAAGTCACCACGTCCTGGCCCTGCAAGCGGTCCAGTAGGTCGCCGGTGCCGCCGATGATCAGCTGCAGGCTGCCGGCCGGCAGCAGGCCGGACTCATGCATCACGCGCACGGCGGCCTCGGTGATGTAGCTGGTGGCGGTGGCCGGCTTGACGATGCACGGCATGCCGGCGAGGAAGCTCGGCGCGAACTTTTCCAGCATCCCCCAGATGGGGAAGTTGAAGGCGTTGATGTGCACGGCGATGCCGCCGCGCGGCACCAGGATGTGGCTGCCGGCGAACTTGCCGGTCTTGCCCAGCGGGATCGCCGGGCCTTCATGGACGACGTTGCCCGAGGGTAGCTCGCGACCGCCGACGCCCGCGTAGGCGAACAGGGTGCCGGCGCCGCCTTCGATGTCGATCCAGCTGTCGGCGCGGGTGGCGCCGCTGTGGCGGGAAATCTCGTAGAGCTGTTCCTTGCGCTCGGTCAGGTACAGCGCCAGGGCCTTCAGGCGCTGGGCGCGCTGCTGGAAGTCCATGGACATCAGTTCTTTCAGGCCCTGCTCGCGGGCGTGGGCGACGGCTCGCCCGAAGTCCAGCGTCTCTTCGTGGGTGCGCGCGACGGTCTGGCCGTTGAGCGCGCTACGCAGCGCCTGGGCGCCATGCTGGCCGACCCAGCGGCCGCCGATGAAACTTTGCAGGATTGGCTCTTGGGCCATGGTTGTCTTCCTCCGGATCGCTACGCAAGGGTGCCGGCTGCTGCCGGTGACCGCCGCGCCGGGTGGGCGACGGCGGTGCTTGTGAAGTGGCGGGACTGGGCCGCCGGATAAGGTTCGCCAGGAGCCTTGTGGGCCGATGGCGCTGGAGCATTTGGAGCACGGCGCTCCCTGTAGGAGCGCGCCCATGGGGCGCTCCTACTGGTTGAGTCCGCAGCTACGACTCAGAGCTGGTCGAAATCCAGCACCACGCTGTCGCTGATCGGGTACGCCTGGCAGCTCAGCACGTAGCCGGCCGCCACTTCGTAGTCCTCCAGGGCAAAGTTGCTGTCCATCTCCACCTCGCCGGATACCACCTTGCACTTGCAGGTCGAGCACACGCCGGCCTTGCAGGAGTAGGGCAGCTCGGCGCCGTGTTCGTTGCCGGCATCGAGCACGCTGACGCTGTTGCGGGCCAGCTCGAAGGACAGCTCACGGCCATCGCTGATCACGGTGATCTGGCTCTTCGCGCTGTCGATCGCGGCGGCAGCCTGGCGGGCCTCGCGCTTGCTCTCGCTGCCGGCGGCGGCGAACAGCTCGAAGTGAATGCGCTCGGCCGGCATGCCGTTGCCCTTGAGCTGGTCGCGCACGGTCTCGGTCATCGCCTGCGGGCCGCAGATGAAGGCGGCGTCCAGGCTCTTCACGTCGAGCCAGCGGCTGAACAACTGGCCGCACTTGTCGGCGTCGATGCGGCCGTTGTAGAGGTCCACGTCCTGTTGTTCGCGGCTGAACACGAAGATCAGGTTGAGGCGCTGCAGGTGGCGGTTCTTCAGGTCTTCGAGCTGCTCGCGGAACATCGCGGCGTTGCTGGAGCGGTTGCCGTAGAGCAGGGTGACGCGGCTGTTCGGCTCGGTTTCCAGGGTGGTCTTGACGATCGACAGGATCGGCGTGATGCCGCTACCGGCGGCGACCGCCAGGTAGTTGCCATGGCGCGCCGGGTCCAGTTCGATGTTGAAATGGCCGGCAGGCGGCATGACTTCCAGGCTGGCGCCGACCTTCAATGCTTCGTTGGCGTAGGCGGAGAAACGCCCGCCCGGCACGCGCTTGATCGCCACGCGCAGTTCGCCGTCATTGACGCCGCTGCAGATGGAATAGGAGCGGCGCACTTCCTCGCCATCGAGCTGGGTGCGCATGACCAGGTGCTGGCCGTGCTCGAAGCGGAAGCTGTCGGCCAGGTCCGCCGGGACGTCGAAGGCGATGGACACGGCGTCGCGGGTTTCCGCGCGCACTTCCTTGATTTTCAGGCTGTGGAACTTGCTCATTGTTCTTCTCCGGCGGCGCCGCCGCTCAGATGCACTTGAAGTAATCGAATGGCTCTCGGCAGTCGACGCAGCGGTACAGCGCCTTGCAGGCGGTCGAGCCGAACTCGCTGAGCAGCTCGGTGTGCGCGCTGCCGCACTGCGGGCAGCAGACTTCCGGGCTTTCGCCGAGCAGGCTGCGCTTGCTGGTGCTGCCGGCCGGCGGAGCGATGCCGTAGGCGCGCAGCGCTTCGCGGCCGCTGTCGCTGATCCAGTCGGTGGTCCAGGCCGGGTTCAGCCTGCGCTCCAGTTGAGGCGCGGCGAAGCCGGCGTGTTCCAGGGCGTGCTGGATGTCCTGCTCGATGACCTCGGTGGCCGGGCAGCCGGAGTAGGTCGGGGTGACCACTACGTGCAGATGCCCGTCCTGCCAGTCGAGCCCGCGCACAATGCCCAGCTCGACGACGCTGACCACCGGCACTTCCGGGTCCATCACCGCGCCGAGCACGTTCCAGGCATGGCTGAGGTCGTCAGCGGAGCCTGCGCGCGCGCCGCGGTCGCTGGTAATCAGCTCACCAGGTCGCATCGGGGTAGGCCCGCTGGAGGAACTGCATCTCGGCCAGGAGGATGCCCAGGTGCTCGGTATGCACACCGCGACGACCGCTGAGGTAGAAGTTCACCGCCGGCTGGGGTAGCGGCAGGGTCGCGGCGGCGAAGATGTCGGCGACCTTGGCTTTCCAGGCGGCGGCGAGTTCTTCCGGGTTCGGCGCGACGCCGTCGGCGAACAGGCGCTGCTCGATCTCGTCGGCATTGCACAGCTCGACGGTAAAGCGCCACACCTGCGGGATCGCCGCGAGCATGCGCGCATGGCTCTGCTCGGTGCCGTCGCCCAGGCGCTGCATCCACTCGCCGGAGCGGCGCAGGTGGTAGGTGACTTCCTTCAGGCCCTTGGCGGCGATGGCGGCGATGCGCTCGTCGCTGGAGGCGCTCAGGGCGTGCAGCACGTGGAAGTGCCAGGCGTCATAGAGGAACTGCTTGGTGATGGTCACGGCGAAGTCGCCGTTGGGCTGCTCCACCAGCAGCAGGTTGCGGAAGGCGCGCTCGTCGCGGCGGAAGGCCAGGGCGTCGGCGTCGCGGCCGTCGTCCAGCAGTTCCACGGCGTACTCGTACCAGTTGCGCGCCTGGCCCACGAGGTCGAGGCCGACGTTCATCAGTGCCAGTTCTTCTTCCAGCGCCGGGGCGTGGCCGCACCATTCGCACAGGCGCTGGCCCTGGATCAGGGCGCTGTCGGCGAGGCGCAGCAGGTATTCGATCTTGTCGTTATGCGGATTCATGCACGCGATCTCACATGTGGCCGACTTCGGGCGGCAGCTCGTAGAAGCTGGCGTGGCGGTACACCTTGTCCTGCGACGGATCGAACAGCGGGTCCTTCTCGTCGGGGGAGGAGGCAGTGATCAGCGCGGAGGGCACGACCCACAGGCTGACGCCTTCGTTGCGGCGGGTGTAGAGCTCGCGGGCGTTCTCGATGGCCATGGCGGCGTCGGCGGCGTGGACGCTGCCAACGTGCTTGTGGTTCAGGCCGTGCTTGCTGCGTACAAAAACTTCAAAAAGGGTCCACTCACTCATGGCGTTCTCCTGCTCATCAGGCATGAGCTGCTGCGCGTCGGCATAACGTCGTTGGAAACAGTCCCGGGCTTGCTCATTTACAAACCTAAACTCCGCGCCCGCGCCTGTTTCCGCCTAGTTCTGCTCTAGCTCGCTAGCTCAGAGGCGGAATTAGGCTGCGTCTTTCTTCTGTTGTTGTTTGCGGGCGTAGGCGACCGCGGCTTCGCGGACCCAGGCGCCGTCTTCGATGGCCTTGCGGCGGGTGGCGACGCGCTCGGTGTTGCACGGGCCGTTGCCCTTGAGCACTTCGTAGAATTCTTCCCACTGGATGTCGCCGAAGTCGTAGTGGCCGCGCTCCTCGTTCCATTTCAGGTCCGGGTCCGGGGCGGTGCAGCCGAGCAGTTCCAGCTGCGGCACGGTCTGGTCGACGAAGCGCTGGCGCAGCTCGTCGTTGCTCTGCCGCTTGATCTTCCAGGCCATGGACTGGGCGCTGTTGGGGGAGTCGGCGTCGCTCGGGCCGAACATCATCAGGGCGGGCCACCAGAGGCGGTTGATGGCGTCCTGGACCATGTCCTTCTGCGCCTGGTTGCCGTGGCGCATCATGGTCAGGAGGATTTCGTAGCCCTGGCGCTGGTGGAAGCTCTCTTCCTTGCAGATGCGGATCATGGCGCGGGAGTAGGGGCCGTAGGAGGTGCGCTGCAGCACCACCTGGTTGACGATGGCGGCGCCGTCCACCAGCCAGCCCACTGCGCCCATGTCGGCCCAGTTCAGCGTCGGGTAGTTGAAAATGCTGGAGTACTTCGCCTTGCCGCTGTGCAGCTTGGCGATCTCGGTATCACGGTCGGCGCCCAGGGTTTCCATGGCGCTGTAGAGGTAGAGGCCGTGGCCGGCTTCGTCCTGGATCTTCGCCATCAGCTGCAGCTTGCGCTTCAAGGTTGGCGCGCGGGTCACCCAGTTGCCCTCGGGCAGCATGCCGACGATCTCGGAGTGGGCGTGCTGGGAAATCTGCCGGATCAGCGTCTGGCGGTAGGCGTCGGGCATCCAGTTCTTTGCCTCGATCTTCACCTCGGCATCGATCTTTTCCTGGAAGGCGCGTTCCTCGGGGGACATCTCCTCCAGCGCCTTGATGCGCTTCACGCCGGTCTCAACCAGTTGTGCGTACATGCTGTGTCTCCAGCCTTTTGTCTTGTTCGTAGGGTGGCCTTGGCCATGGCTGTATTTTTAAATGATACAGAAATGAATGTCTAACACTAAATGATGTGTCGTAATTGGTTTGAGTATCGCTTTGGCCGGTTCCGAGGGATTTCTGCAGGCGTGAAAAGACGCATCTACCAGGGTTAAATCTGATAAATGTGATGATTGTGCGGGTAAGATTCGGGAGATTGCGGTGTTCCATCGCGGTGCGAGGATACGCCGGTGATGGGGTTTTAAGGCGACGAAATGATACGTAAATTGTGTTTAATGCGTGAATAAGTGCGGTGTTAGGGTGGGAATTAGGGGCTGCGTTACGGTCTGGCGCCGGCCTTGCCGGCGGATCGCGGGCGTGGCCCGCTCCTACAGGGGTGTCTGCAGGAGCGGGGCGCGGCGGGTCAGGCCTGGACGATGACGTCGAAGCCGCCGAAGATCATGCGTTGCCCGTCGAAGGGCATGTCGCTGAATTCGGTCTTCATGCGCGGGTCTTCCATGAACTGCTTCATGCCTGCATCGCGCACCTCCTTGCTCGGCCAGGTGATCCAGGAGAACACCACGGTT
Organism: Pseudomonas sp. PDM22; assembly: GCF_014851965.1. Classification (NCBI taxonomy): domain Bacteria; kingdom Pseudomonadati; phylum Pseudomonadota; class Gammaproteobacteria; order Pseudomonadales; family Pseudomonadaceae; genus Pseudomonas; species Pseudomonas sp. PDM22. The sequence goes on along the minus strand of NZ_JACVAR010000005.1, from coordinate 219,570 downwards.
TCGTCCTCCTTGAGCTTCACCGCCATGGGGAAGGAGGTCACCTTGCCCTCGGGCACGTCGTTGCCCCAGCACTCCACGACGCCAAGCGCGCCGTACTCCCGGAACATCGCCGCCGCCTTGCGCGCCACCTCTATATAGCGCTCGCGCTTGGCGGTGGGCACCGGTACGAGGAAGCCATCGACATAGTTCATCGTTCATCTCCTGCGGGTGTGCAGACGGCCGGATGCCGCCTGCTTTTGAGGAATAGTCGAAGGGCGGCGTGGAGGATCGACAGGGATGGGGGATGGGGCGACGGGCGGTCGGCTGGGCGTGAAGGGGCAAGGGGCGAGCTTGCCCGCGAGCGGGCGTCAACCCGAATACTCCAGCGCTCAGGCTGTCGCAGGCATGGCCAGCTCCTACAGACCGGCCCCGCGCTTTACCTGTAGGAGCGGGCCATGCCCGCGATCCGCCGGCAAGGCCGGCGCCAGGCGCGCTAGTGAGCGTCCCTTCGCTCCTGCGAGGAGCGCAAAAGAAAAAGCCCCGCCGAGGCGGGGCTTTCGTTCACGCGAAGACTCAGCCCTTGGGCCGATTGTCATACACGTGGCAGGCCTTGCCTTCCGAGCGCTTGAGGCTATGCGAAGGCTGCACCAGTACGCGGGCGCTGACGCCGATGTGGGTCTTGATCTGCTTGCCCAGCTCGCTGCCGATGGCTTTCTGCTCGTCTGCCGACAGGCCCTGCAGGTCGTGGCGCAACTCGACGTGGATATCGATGCAGTCGAGGTTGCCGTTGCGGTGCAGGTGGATCTCGTAGCACTCGGCGAGCTGCTTGATCTTCAGCACCTGTTCCTCGACCTGGGTCGGGAAGACGTTGACGCCACGGATGATCAGCATGTCGTCGCTGCGCCCGGTGATCTTGTCGATGCGTCGCATCGGCCGCGCGGTGCCCGGCAGCAGGCGGGTCAGGTCGCGGGTGCGGTAGCGGATCATCGGCAGCGCTTCCTTGGACAGCGAGGTGAACACCAGCTCGCCGTATTCGCCGTCGGGCAGCACGGCGCCGGTCGCCGGGTCGATGATCTCGGGGTAGAAGTGGTCTTCCCAGACGGTCGGGCCGTCCTTGGTCTCGGCGCACTCCATGGCCACGCCCGGGCCCATGATTTCCGAGAGGCCGTAGATGTCCAGGGCGGTGATGCCCATGCGTTCCTCGACGGCGCGGCGCAGTTCGGCGGTCCAGGGTTCGGCACCGAAGATGCCCAGGCGCAGCTTGAGGCTGTGCGGGTCGACGCCCTGGCGCTCGATCTCGTCGGCGATATTGAGCATGTAGGACGGGGTGACCATGATGATGTCCGGCTGGAAGTCGCGGATCAGCTGGACCTGCTTCTCGGTCTGGCCGCCGGACATCGGGATCACGGTACAGCCCAGGCGCTCGGCGCCGTAGTGCGCACCCAGGCCGCCGGTGAACAGGCCGTAGCCGTAGGACACATGCACCTTGTCCCCCTTGCGGCCGCCGGCAGCGCGGATGGAGCGGGCGACGACGTTGGCCCAGGTGTCGATGTCGTTCTGCGTGTAGCCGACCACGGTGGGTTTGCCGGTGGTGCCGCTGGAGGCGTGCAGGCGCACGATCTCGTTCTGCGGCACGGCGAACATGCCGTAGGGGTAGTTGTCGCGCAGGTCGTTCTTGCCGGTGAAGGGGAACCTGGCGAGATCGTCGAGGGAGGTCAGGTCGTCCGGGTGTACACCGGCTTCGGCGAAGCGCTTCTGGTACAGCGGGACGTTGTCGTGGGCATGCTTGAGGCTCCAGCGCAGGCGCTCCAGCTGGTGCTGGCGCAGCTCGTCGACACTGGCGGTTTCCATCGGGTCAAGCAGGGCACGTTCGGCATCATGGTACATGTTCATGGGTTCACTCGATTTGTTCTTGTACGCCAGCCCCGGTGGGGCTGCGAGTGTCATGGGAGCAGCATAGCGCCCCCGTTCGTGGAAGGATTCGAACCCCTGCCAGAGGCTTTGCTCTGCCTGCCAGTCGCTGCACGGAGGCGACTGACGGTGCGGGGTTCGATCCTGCCGATGGATCAGATTCGTTCGATGATCAGGGCGATGCCCTGGCCGACGCCGATGCACATGGTGCACAGCGCGTAGCGGCCACCACGTTCCTCCAGCTCATGCAGGGCGGTGGTGACCAGGCGCGCGCCGCTCATGCCCAGCGGATGGCCGAGGGCGATGGCGCCGCCGTTGGGGTTCACCCGTGCGTCGTCGTCCGCCAGGCCCAGCTCGCGCAGCACGGCGAGGCCCTGGGCGGCGAAGGCTTCGTTTAGCTCGATCACGTCCATGTCGTTCAGCGACAGCCCGGCCAGCTCCAGCACCTTGCGGGTCGCCGGTACGGGGCCGATACCCATGATCCGCGGCTCGACGCCGGCGGTGGCCATGGCCACCACGCGGGCGCGGGCCTTCAGGCCGTGGCGTGCGGCGGCGGCCGGGGTTGCCATCAGCAGGGCGCAGGCGCCGTCGTTGACGCCCGAGGCGTTGCCGGCGGTGACGCTGCCGTTTTCGCGGAACGGCGTGCCGAGCTTGGCCAACTGCTCCAGGGTGGTGTCGCCGCGCGGATGTTCATCCTGCTCGACGAGCTTGGCCGGGCCTTTGCGCTGCGGGATTTCCACCGGGACGATTTCCTTCGCCAGGCGGCCATTGGACTGGGCGGCGGCGGCCTTGTGTTGGCTGCGCAGGGCGAAGGCATCCTGGTCGGCGCGGCTGATGTTGAACTGCTCGGCGACGTTCTCTGCCGTTTCCGGCATGGAGTCGATGCCGAATTGCTGCTTCATCAATTTGTTGACGAAGCGCCAGCCGATGGTGGTGTCGAAGATTTCCGCGCTGCGGCCGAAGGCCTGCTCGGACTTGCCCATCACGAAGGGGGCGCGGGACATGGATTCCACGCCGCCGGCCAGCATCAGGCCGGCTTCATTGCAGCGCAGGGCGCGCGCGGCGCTGCCCACCGCATCCAGCCCCGAGCCGCACAGGCGGTTCAGGGTGGTGCCGGGCACGCTCACCGGCAGGCCGGCCAGTAGAGAGGCCATGTGGGCGACGTTGCGGTTGTCTTCGCCGGCCTGGTTGGCGCAGCCGAAGATCACGTCGTCGATGGCGCTCCAGTCCAGCTCCGGGTGGCGCTGCATCAGGGCCTTCATCGGGATCGCCGCGAGGTCGTCGGCGCGCACGCCGGACAGGGCGCCGGCGTAGCGGCCGATGGGCGTGCGCACGGCGTCGATGATCAGGGCGTCGGTCATATCGCTCATTCGGAGGTCTCCTGCGCCAGCACGGTGCCGCGCACTTTGTAGGATTTGCCGTGGAACAGGGCGATCAGCTGGCCCTGGGAATTCTCGATGCGCACGTCGTAGTTGCCGGTGCGGCCGCTACGGCTCTGCTCGAAGGCGCGGGCGATCAGCTCGTCGCCTTCGCGGGCCGGCGCCACGTAATCGATGCTGCAGCCGATGGCGACGGTGGCGTCGTTGTAGCTGTTGCAGGCGAAGGCGAAGGCCGAGTCGGCGAGGGCGAACAGGTAGCCGCCGTGGCAGGTGCCGTGGCCCTGGATCATGTCCTCGCGCACCCGCATCGACAGCTTCGCGCTGCCCGGGCCGGCATCCAGCAGCTGGATGCCCATGCGGCGTGTGGCCTGGTCGCGCTCGTACATGGCCTCGGCGCAGTCGCGGGCCAGTTGGGTGGCGTCAGTCATGGAAATTCCTTCCTTCGGCATGCAGGCGGCGTAGCAGCAGGGACGGGCGATAGCGGTCCTCGCCGTAGGCGGCCTGCAGGTTGTTCAGCACGCGCAGCACGTTGCCAATGCCGATCTGCCCGGCCCAGGCCAGCGGGCCCTGCGGGTAGTTCACCCCGGCACGCATGGCGAGATCGATGTCGCCAGCGCTGCCCACGCCTTGCAGCACCGCGTCGGCGCCTTCGTTGGCGAGCATGGCGACGGTGCGCAGCACGGCGAGGCCGGGCGTGTCGCTCAGGCGGCTGGCGGCGATGCCGGCCTTGGCGAGCAGGGCGACGACCTGATCCAGCGCTGCGGGCGTGGTGTCCGTCGAGGCGGAAAGGCCCAGGCGCGAAGCCTTGCTGTAGTCCAGGGCGAGGTCGATCAGTACCAGGTTGCGCAGGCCGTCTTCCCTGGCGCGCTGGCTGGCGAGGCGGCCGTCGGACAGGGCTATTACCGCGTCACCGACCCGAAGCAGGCCGCTACCGGCGCGTTGGGTGATCTCGATACCGGCGTCTTTCAGGCGCTGCACCAGCGGTTGGGCGACGCCCAGATCACCTTCCAGTGCACAAGCGGTGACGCTGGCGCAGCTGCTCAGGCTCGTCGGCTGCGGGCGCTCGGCGCCTTCGGCGTAGTCGTAGAAGCCCCGGCCGCTCTTGCGGCCGAGGCGGCCGGCGTCCACCAGTTCCTTCTGGATCAGCGAGGGCTGGAAGCGGAAATCACCGTAGTAGGCGGCGAACACCGAACAGGTGACGGCGTAGTTGACGTCATGGCCGATCAGGTCGGTCAGCTCGAAGGCGCCCATGCGGAAGCCGCCGGCGTCACGCATCAGCGCATCCAGCGTGGCGCAGTCGGCGGCGCCCTCCTGCAGCAGGCGCAGGCTTTCGGCATAGAAGGGGCGCGCCACGCGATTGACGATGAAGCCCGGTGTGGATTTGGTGTGGACCGGCTTCTTGCCCCAGGCCAGCGAGGTGGCATGCAGGCTGTCGGCCAGCGTCGGGTCGGTGGCGAGGCCGGAGACGACTTCCACCAGCGCCATCAGCGGCGCCGGGTTGAAGAAATGCATGCCGACGACCTGCTGCGGGCGCTTGAGGCCGGCGGCAAGGCTGGTGATGGACAGCGACGAGGTGTTGCTGGCGAGGATGCAGTCTTCGGCGCACAGCGCTTCGAGCTGCTGGAACAGGCCGCGCTTGACCTCCAGGTTCTCGACGATGGCCTCGATCACCAGCTTCGAGTCGGCCAGCGCCTCGATGGCTTCCGCCGGTTGCAGGCGGGCGACGATGGCGGCGCGTTCCTCGGCGGTCACTTTGCCTTTCTCCAGCAGGCGGCCGAGCTGGCGGTCGATGCCGTCGATGGCCTGGGCGGCGGCGCCTGGGCGGTTGTCGTAGAGCTTCACCGGGTGGCCGGCCTGCGCGGCGACCTGGGCGATGCCCGCGCCCATGGCGCCGGCACCGATCACTGCGACTTTTGCGTCTTTCGAAAGTGCGCTCATCGATCAGCGACCCTTGAAGCTGGGGGTGCGTTTTTCCATGAAGGCGGAAACGCCCTCGCGGTAGTCTTCGCTGCGGCCGGCCAGGCGCTGCAGGTCGCGCTCCAGTTCCAGTTGCTCGTCGAAACTGTTGTTCAGGCTGGCGTTGAGGCTGCGCTTGATCAGCGCCAGGCCGTAGGTCGGCTGGGTCGCCAGGTGGCGGGCGAGCTTGAGGGCTTCCTCGCGCAGGCTGGCGTCATCCACCACCTGGTAGATCAGGCCCCATTGCTCGGCCTGCTCGGCGGAGAGGCGATTGCCCAGCAGCGCGAGCGCCTTGGCGCGGGCCATGCCGACCAGGCGCGGCAACGTCCAGGTGCCGCCGGAATCGGGAATCAGGCCGATCTTGCAGAAGGCCTGGATGAAGCTGGCCGAGCGCGCCGCCAGCACCAGGTCGCAGGCCAGCGGGATGTTCGCGCCGGCACCGGCGGCCACGCCGTTGACCGCGCAGATGACTGGCAGCGGCAGGTCGCGCAGGGTGCGGATCAGCGGGTTGTAGAACTGTTCGATGGACTGGCCGAGGTCAGGCGCTTCCGCGCCGGGAGCGACGTTGCGGTCGGACAGGTCCTGCCCTGCGCAGAAGCCGCGGCCTTCGCCGGTCAGCAGCAGGACGCGGGCTTCCGGGTTCTGCCGGACCTGCTTGAGCGCCTCGCGAACTTCGCCATGCATGGCGGCGTTGAAGCTGTTGAGTTGCTCCGGGCGGTTCAGGCTGAGGAGGGCGACGCCGTCCTCGATGGAAAACAGGATGTGCTCGAAGTTCATGGGCGGGTTCGCTCCATCAATTGGCTGGCTGTTGCCAGAACGAAAGGGGATGGGCTCAGCAGCCCTGGTAGACGGGTTTGCGCTTTTCCTGGAAGGCACGGATGCCTTCGTCGCGGTCGGCAGTGCCGGCCAGCAGGGTGAAGGCGTGGCGTTCGAAGCGCAGGCCGCTGGCGAGATCGGTGTCCTGCGCCTTGAGCAGCGCTTCCTTGGCCAGGCGCACGGCCAGCGGAGCCTTGGCGGCGATGCTGCGGGCGATCTGCAGGGCGCGCTCGACGGTGAATTCGGGTTGGGTGACTTCGCTGACCAGGCCGGCACGCTGGGCGTGGCGGGCGTCGATGGCTTCACCGGTGAGCACCATCTGCATCGCCAGAGGCTTGCCCACGGCGCGCAGCAGACGTTGGGTGCCGCCGGCGCCGGGCATGATGCCGAGGTTGATTTCCGGCTGGCCGAAGCGCGCGTCTTCGCCGGCCACGAGGATGTCGGCGTGCATCGCCAGCTCGCAGCCGCCGCCCAGGGCGAAGCCGTTGACGGCGGCGATCAGCGGTTTGGAGAAGGCGGCGATGCGCTGCCAGTAGCCGACGCGCGGGTCATTGAGGATGCCGACCAGGTCGCGCTCGGCCATTTCCTTGATATCGGCGCCGGCGGCGAAGGCCTTGCGGCTGCCGGTCAGGACTACGGCGCGGGTTTCGCTGTCCTGCTCGGCGGCGTCGAGTTCGGCGGCCAGTTCGCCGAGCAGTTCGGTGTTCAGGGCATTGAGCGCTTCGGGGCGCTGCAGGGTGATCAGGCGAACGCCCGCTTCAGGCATCTGAACGTCAAGGGTGCGAGGCATGACATCGTCCTCAGGCTGCACGCACGGCTTCGTGGCCGGCTGTATTGGAATTATGGGAGGCAGGCGTTGCCCGTCTCCGGCCTTTCCGCAGTATAGGCCTAAAGCGATACGGAAAAACAACTACAAAAGTTGAATCGCGTGTCTAAAGTATTTCTGTCGATGCCACCGGATAGGTAGTTGAAGAGGCTGAAAACGCTCTTCAGTGCAGCGGAATTGCTGGTTTTGTGGGCCTTCTTGCCGTCCTTGCGATATCGATGGGAAGTGATACGTCAGATTTAGATTGGAGGTACTTGTGTTGATGTGATACAAGATTTTCAAAAGAACAGATCGCTTTGTGCGGTGATGCCGAACGCTGGCAGCGCCGCAGGAGAACCCGATGCCCTGCTACAGCCTCGAAGGCGTGCGCCCGGTCGTTCATCCGACCGCTTATGTCCATCCCACCGCCGTGCTGATCGGCGACGTCATCGTCGGTCCCGGCTGTTATGTCGGGCCATTGGCGGCGCTGCGCGGCGACTTCGGACGGATCGTCCTCGAAGAAGGCGCGAACCTTCAGGACACCTGCGTCATGCACGGGTTCCCGGACAGCGACACCGTCGTTGAGCGCAACGGCCACATCGGTCATGGCGCGGTGTTGCACGGCTGCCGTATCGGCGAGGATGCCCTGGTGGGGATGAATGCCGTGGTGATGGATTACGCGCAGATCGGTGCACGCTCCATCGTTTCAGCCGCCGCCTTCGTCAAGGCCAAGTTCGATTGCCCGCCGCAAAGCCTGGTGATGGGCGCGCCGGCCAGCGTCAAGCGCAGCCTGAGCGACGAAGAGATCGCCTGGAAGCGCCGCGGCACCGAGGAATACCAGGCGCTGGCCAGGCGCTGCATCGAAAGCCTGGTGGAATGCCAGCCGCTGGCGGAAATAGAAGAAGCGCGTCCGCGCCTGGGTGATTCCGGTTTCCGGCCCAAGGCCGAGGCAGGGGCAGGGAAGGGCGCATGAGTACTGGGGTTCGCTCCAATGGCCAGGCGGTGCGGCGGGCAGGTATAGTCGCCGCTCCTTCGACTGCGCAACGTGCCATGACCGCTCTAGCACCGCTGAATCAGCTGATCAATCGTTTCCAGGAGCAGACGCCGATCCGCGCCAGCTCGCTGATCATCACCCTCTATGGCGATGCCATCGAACCCCATGGCGGCACCGTCTGGCTGGGCAGCCTGATCAATCTGCTGGAGCCGTTCGGCATCAACGAGCGGCTGATCCGCACCTCGATCTTCCGCCTGACCAAGGAAGACTGGCTGACCGCCGAGAAGGTCGGCCGGCGCAGCTACTACAGCCTGACCGGCACCGGCCGGCGGCGCTTCGAGAAGGCCTTCAAGCGCGTCTACAGCTCCAGCCTGCCGGCCTGGGACGGTTCCTGGACCCTGGTGATGCTCTCGCAGATCGCCGCCGACAAGCGCAAGCAGGTCCGCGAGGAGCTGGAATGGCAAGGCTTCGGCGCGCTCTCGCCGACCGTCATGGCCTGTCCGCGGGCCGACCGCAGCGATGTCATGGCGACCCTGCAGGACCTCGACGTGGCCGATGACTGCATCGTCTTCGAGACCCGTGCCCAGGACGTGCTGGCGTCCCGCGCCATGCGCATGCAGGTGCGCGAGAGCTGGAAGATCGACGAACTCGGTGAGCACTACAGCGAATTCATCCAGCTGTTCCGCCCGCTCTGGCAAGCGCTGCGCGAGCAGGACCAGCTGCGCCCGGAAGACTGCTTCCTGGCACGCACCCTGTTGATCCACGAATACCGCCGGCTGCTCCTGCGTGACCCACAACTGCCCGACGAACTGCTGCCGGGGGATTGGGAAGGGCGCGCGGCGCGGCAGCTGTGCCGCAATATCTACCGACTGATCCACGCCAAGGCCGAGGACTGGCTGAACCGCAACCTGGAGACCGCCGACGGTCCGCTACCGGACGTCGGCGAGAGCTTCTACAAGCGCTTCGGCGGATTGAACTGACAGGAGTTGGCGTGAAAAATGCCTCTCGCTTTGCAACGCTGCGGTTGCCGGGCGGGGACAGCGCGGTGCGACCTTCCTTATAGAAGGCGGCCGCGAACGATGACGACAGGCCCTGGAGGCCGTCGCTGAATAACAACAAACAATGCGTGTGAGGCTTTGCAGGTCATGAATTCTTCATCGACATTGAGGGATGACGCTTTCGAGGCGTGGCTGGGACAGGTCAACCGGGCGTGCGGTCGTTTCGATGCGCGCACCCTCGGCCCCCAGTTCCATGGACGGTTGCGCGAATACCAGGGCGGTGCGATCAAGCTTTCCGTGGTCGACATGGCCCAGGTGCACCTGTACCGGACCAGCAAGGAAGTCGGCACCAGCGCCGGCGGGCACTATTACGCGGTGTTCCAGCTCGAAGGGCGTTCGCGCCTGGAGCAGGGCGACAACCGCGTGGAGCTGTCGCGCGGCGACATCAGCCTGATCGACGCCAGCCGGCCCAGCGACATGACCTACCTGGAGGAATCCCGGCAGCTCTCGCTGATTCTGCCGCGCCAGGTGATCGAGCGCGGGCTGCGCATGTCTGAAGTGACCTGCGCGTCGAAGATCCCGGCCAGCTCGCCGATCGCCGTGCTCGCCAACCGCCTGATCGTCGAGACCAGCCAGCAGGAAAGCCTCGGCATGCTGGAAAGCGAGGCGACCCTGGACGCCCTGGTGACGCTGCTGCGCCCTGCGCTGGCCAGCCAGGACGCCGAGCAGGACAACCACGAACGCATGTTCCGCAAGGCTACGGCCTTCATCGACCAGCACATCGGCGCCGAAGAGCTCTGCCCCGAGCTGATCGCCCGTGAAGTGGGCATCTCGGTGCGCGGCCTGTACCGCATGTTCGCCAAGAAGGGCCTGGTGGTGGCGCAGTACATCAAGAACCGCCGCCTGGACTTCTGCGCCGAGACTCTGCGCAACGCCCAGTTCGAGCAGAAGCTGTCGGCGCTCGGTTACGCCTGGGGCTTCTCCGATTCGAGCTACTTCTCCACGGCCTTCAAGGGCCGCTTCGGGGTGTCGCCGGGCGAGTACCGCAAGCGTTACGCGAATTGACTCGGGTGGTGGACGGCGATACCCGGCGGCCTTGTGCCGCCTATTGAAGGGTATCGCTGCGCTCCACGCCATGCTACCTAAACGCCCGCTTGCACCACCGTCCCCCGACTGCCCCTTGTAGGATGGGTGGAGCGCAGCGATACCCATGCTGCCTGCCGCCGGCTCATACGCTAGCCGGTTTCGCCCCATGACCCTCGTCACCTGAGCGCCACCTTGGCACTCCCGCCAACACGTCTGGCACAGAGGAAAAGACCCTCCCCGACGCCGCTGGCAACAATCACCTTCGATGACGCGCGCCATCCGGCCGCAAGCTGTACTCGAAGGTGATTTCCCGATGTCCCGCAACAAGCTCCGATTCCGCGCCCTCGGCCTGCTGCTGGCCGGCGCGCTGCTGCAACCGGTCCTGGCGTTCGCCGGTGACTGCCCGGCCAGCGACGCCCAGCAGGGCGAAACCGTCTTCGCCCGCGACTGCTCGATCTGCCACACCGCCAAGGCCGACGGCCCCGGCATGATGGGTCCCAACCTGCATGGCGTGGTCGGCCGCATGGCCGGTTCGCTCGCCGGCTTCAGCTATTCCCAGGCGATGAAAGGCAAGGGTGCGGCCTGGTCGCGCGACAACCTCGATGCCTTCGTCAGCCAGCCCCAGGCCGCCGTGCCCGGAACCTACATGCCCTTCGCTGGCCTGGCCGACGCGGCCGAGCGGCGGGCGCTCACCTGCTGGCTGAGCCAGCAGCACTGATCTTTCAGGAGAGACCATGAACGTCACACAGACCCTGCCTCAGGTCACTGCCTTCCTCGCACGCAAGCATGGCTGCTTCATCGACGGCGCCTGGGTGGTGCCCGAGGGCGCCCGCACCGACGTGCTGAACCCGGCCACCGGCGAGGCGATCTCCAGCGTTGCCGACATCGATACCGACCTGCTTGACCGCGCCGTGAAATCTGCCCAGGCGGCCTACAAATCCCGCGTCTGGGCCGACCTGCGCCCGGCCGACCGCGAGCGCATCCTGCTGCGCTTCGCCGACCTGGTGGAAGCCAATGGCGAGGAACTGGCCCAGCTGGAAACCCTCAGCCAGGGCAAGTCGATCAACATCTCGCGCATGCTGGATGTCGGCGCCACCGTCGAATTCATGCGCTACATGGCCGGCTGGGCGACCAAGATCGAAGGGCAGTCGCTGAACGTCTCCATCCCGCTGCCGCCCGGCGCCAAGTTCACCGCCTACACCCGCCGCGAGCCGCTGGGCGTGGTCGCCGGCATCGTGCCGTGGAACTTCCCGCTGATGATCGCCGTGTGGAAGCTGATCCCGGCGCTGGCCACCGGCAACAGCGTGGTGATCAAGCCCGCCTCGGAAACCCCGCTGACCGCTCTGCGCCTGGCCGAACTGGCCTTCGAGGCCGGTGTGCCGGCTGGCGTGTTCAACCTGGTGACCGGCGACGGCCCGCGCATCGGTGGCGGCCTGGCCAGCCACAAGCTGGTCAACAAGGTCTCCTTCACCGGTTCCACCGCAGTGGGTCGCAGCGTCGGCCTGGCCGCCGTGCAGAATATGACCCGCTTCGCCCTGGAGCTGGGCGGCAAGAACCCGATGATCGTCCTCGCCGACGCCAACATCGACAACGCCGTGCAAGGCGCGCTGCTGGGCGGCCTGCTGAACAACGGCCAGGTCTGCGCCGCGGCGTCGCGTTTCTACGTGCACCGCTCGCGTTACGACGAGTTCGTCGAGAAGCTGGCCGCCGCGGTCGCCGGCATGAGCCTGGGCGAGGGCATGGACCCTACTGCGCAGATCAACCCGCTGGTTTCTGCCAAGCAGCAGCGCAGCGTACTCGACCACATCGCCCGTGCCGGCGAGCAGGGCGCGCGCATCGTCTGTGGTGGCGAGCAGGTTGGTGGAAGTGGTTTCTACGTGCAGCCCACCGTGCTGGCCGACGTGACCATGCAGATGGCCGTGGCCCGCGACGAAGTGTTCGGCCCGGTGCTGGCGGTCCTGCCGTTCGAAGAGGACGAGCAGGCCATCGCGATGGCCAACGACAGCGAATACGGCCTGGGCGCGAGCCTGTGGACCAACGACCTTTCGAAGGCGATGAACATGGTCCCGCGCATCGAGTCCGGCACCGTGTGGGTCAACGCCCATGTGCTGCTCGACCCGAGCATGCCCTTCGGCGGCGTCAAGCAGTCGGGCATGGGCCGCGAGTTCGGCCGCGCCGTGGTCGAGGCCTATACCGAGATCAAGTCGGTGTGCATCGCGCACTGATTGATAGTGAGAGCAACACCCTCGTTTAGCAGCGGGCCTTCGGGCCCGTTTTTTTGCGCAGAACGTGGTAGGAGAACACCTGTAGGAGCGAGCTTGCTCTCGAACCGCCCAGCCGCAGCGGAGAGCGGCGTGTTGATCGGTAGGATGGGTGGAACGCAGCGATACCCATGCTGATGGCGCAGGGCATTGATGGGTATCGCTGCGCTCCACGCCATCCTACTCGGAGTGGCATGGAGGGTAGGGCGCATAACCTGGAACAGGTTATCCGCCAACTGCACGGCGGATAACGCTGGGGCGTTATGCGCCCTACGGAGTGAGCGACGGCCTTAGTGGGCCGGCAGGATCCGCCCACGGCATTCGCCGAAGCCGATGGAGGCATGGCCCTCGCGGCGGCAGCGGGCGCGCAGGATGATCTCGTCGCCGTCCTCGAGGAAGCGCCGTTCCTCACCGTTGGCCAGCATTACCGGCTGCTTTCCACCAAAGGTCATTTCCAGCAGGCTGCCGAAGCTGTCCGGGGTTTCCCCGGAGAGGGTGCCGGAGCCGAACAGGTCGCCGGCCTGCAGACGGCAGCCGTTGACGCTGTGGTGCGCCACCATCTGCGCGACGGTCCAGTACATGTTCAGCGTGTTGCTCAGGGCGATGCGCTCCGGGGCCTGGTGTTCGCGGCGCATGCGCGCAGTGTGCAGCAGGACTTCCAGCTCTATATCCAGTGCGCCGCGCTGCTGGTCGCCTTCGTCGTAAAGGTACGGCAGCGGCTGCGGGTCGCCTTCCGGGCGGGCCGGCTGGGCGACGCGGAAAGGTTCCAGCGCCTCGGCGGTGACCACCCAGGGCGACACCGTGGTGGCGAAGCTTTTCGACAGGAACGGCCCCAGCGGCTGGTATTCCCAGGCCTGCACGTCACGCGCGGACCAGTCGTTGAGCAGGCAGAAGCCGGCGATGTGGCCGGACGCGGCGTTGATCGGGATGGCCTTGCCCTGGTCATTGCCCTGGCCGATCCAGATGCCCAGCTCCAGTTCCAGGTCCATCCGCGCGCAGGGGCCGAACACCGGCACGTCGAGGCCGGCGGGCAGGGTCTGGCCGTTGGGGCGACGCACCTCGGTGCCGGACGGCACGATGGTCGAGGCACGGCCGTGGTAGCCGATGGGCACGTACTTGTAGTTGGGCAGCAGCGGGTTGTCCGGGCGGAACAGCTTGCCGACGTTCTGCGCGTGATGGATGCCGACGTAGAAGTCGGTGTAGTCGCCCACCTTGGCCGGCAGGTGCATGCGGCACGCAGCCTGCGGCTTGAGCAGCGCGGCGCCCAGGTGCTCCATGCGCTTCTGTTCGCCGCTGCCTTCGCTGAGCAGGTGGATCAGCGCGTCGCGCAGGGTGCGGCGCGCCGTGGGGCCTGCGGCGAAGAAGGCGTTCAGGCTGTCGCCGCTGGCCACCAGCGCGGCCTGGTGCGCGGCGCCATGGAACAGGCCGGCCTCGCAGGCGGTCTTCAGGTCGAAGATGTAGTCGCCAATGGCGACGCCGCCACGGGGCGAGTCGCCCGGCGGGCTGAACACGCCCAGCGGCAGGTTCTGCAGGGGAAAGTCCGGGTGGCCGTTGGCCGATTCGATCCAGCTCTGGGTGGTGTGGGCGGCGCTCATGTTACTGCTCCTGGGATGGGTCGAAGGTCTTCTGCATGCCGCTCCAGCAGCTGTCGTAGTCACGCTGCAGCTGCGGGCAGTCGAGGGCGAAGCGGCTGGGGCGCAGCACGCGGCCGGTCTCGAACATGAAGGCCATGGTCTTGTCGATCTTGTGGGGTTTGAGGTCGGCGGCAATCGCCTGAACGGTGGTGGCGTTGTCCGGGCCGTGGGCGCTCATGCAGTTGTGCAGCGAGGCGCCGCCGGGGACGAAGCCGTCGGCCTTGGCGTCGTACACGCCCTGGATCAGGCCCATGAATTCGTTCATCAGGTTGCGGTGGAACCACGGCGGGCGGAAGGTGCTCTCGGCCACCATCCAGCGCGGCGGGAAGATCACGAAGTCCATGTTGGCCATGCCGTGGGTGTCGCTGGGCGAGGTCAGCACGGTGAAGATGGACGGGTCCGGATGGTCGTAGCTGATCGAGCCGATGGTGTTGAAACGGCGCAGGTCGTATTTGTACGGCACGTTGTTGCCGTGCCAGGCGACGACGTCCAGCGGTGAGTGGTCGAGCTGGGTGGCCCAGAGTTCGCCGAGGAATTTCTGTACCAGTTGCACCGGGCCTTCCACGTCCTCGTAGTGCGCCACCGGAGCGAGGAAGTCGCGGGCGTTGGCCAGGCCGTTGCTGCCGATGGGGCCGAGGTCGGGCAGGCGCAGGGCTGCGCCATGGTTTTCCGCCACGTAGCCGGCGGCCTCGGCTTCCAGCAGTTCGACGCGCAGGCGCATGCCGCGCGGGATCACGGCGATCTCCAGCGGCTCCAGCTCCAGCACGCCCAGCTCGGTGACCAGGCGCAGGCGGCCGGCCTGGGGCACGATCAGCAGCTCGCCGTCGGCATTGAAGAACACCCGGCGCATGGAGATGTTGGCGCGGTAGGCGTACAGGCTGACGCCGCAGCAGGCCTCGGCTTCGGCGTTGGCGGCCATGCATAGCAGGCCGTCGACGAAGTCGGTAGGCTCCTTGGGCGTCGCGAAACTGTTCCAGCGCAGGCGGTTGGGCGTGACCGGGCCCAGGCCGCTGCCGGTGATCTGCCGTTCCAGGCGCTCGAAGCGCGGGTGCGCGGCGGACGGGCGGATGCGGTACATCCAGGTGCGCCGGGCCTCGCTGCGCGGGACGGTGAAGGCGGTGCCGGAGAACTGCTCGGCATACAGGCCCAGCGGCACCTGCTGCGGCGAGTTCATGCCCACGGGCAGGGCGCCCGGCAGGGCCTCGCTGGCGAATTCGTTGCCGAACCCGGATTGGTAGGCGGGAGAGGCGGTCATGGTGGTTTCACTCTTTTTATCGTAATTGAATTACGATTAACGTAATTTCGTGGCGACGGGCCGTCAAGTCCGTCTGGGAGTTCCTTTAAGTTGAAGACCATGAACGACGCAGAAGACTCCGTCCCGACGAAGGGCGCGAAGGTGCAGTCCGCCGAGGTGGGCACGCAGATACTCAAGGCCCTGGCGGACCTCGCGCCGAGCACTTCGCTCAAGCGCCTGGGCGAGTACCTGGACATGCCGGCGGCCAAGGTCCACCGCTACCTGCAGGCGCTGATCGCCAGCGGCTTCGCCGAGCAGGACCCGCTGACCAACCATTACGGCCTGGGGCGCGAGGCGCTGTATGTCGGGCTGGCGGCGATCCGTCGGCTGGACGTGGTGAAGGTTGCCAGCCCGGCGCTGGCCGAGTTGCGCGATGCGCTGGGGCAGACCTGCTTCCTCGCCATCTGGGGCAGCCACGGGCCGACCGTGGTGCAGGTGGAGCCGGCCCAGGGCATGGTCACGCTGGTGACCCAGGTCGGCTCGGTGCTGCCGTTGCACGGCTCGTCCACCGGGCTGGTGTTCGCGGCCTACAAGGATGGGCTGGAGGAGGGCGCTGATTTGGCGGTGCTGGAAGGCATTCGCAGCGAAGGCCTGCATGCCATCCACGGCCTGCTGATGCCGGGGGTGAATGCGCTGTCGGTGCCGCTGTTCAAGACCGGCCGGGAACTGGCCGGGGTGATTACCGTGGTCGGTTCGCAGGCGAGCTTTGCCGCCGAAGCTCACGGCGACGCGGCGCGGACCCTGCTGGAGTTGGCGCGGGAGGTGAGTTTGCGGATGGGAGGAGAAGTCTGAGGCCCCGAAGTTCCGGCTTGCCCTCACCCTAACCCTCTCCCAAAGGGAGAGGGGACCGTCAGGTGCTTGCGGACGTAGCGGTGTCAGCCGGCAGGCATCGTTGCAGGAGAAGCAGCAGAGCCGATCGCCGCAGAGGACAGCTCCCTCTCCCTCTGGGAGAGGGCTGGGGTGAGGGGCTATTTCCGAATGAGGAGGCCCATCTCACTCCCGCTCCATCCCCGCCCAATCCGTCCCGTTCACCAGCACATCGCCCAGTGCCTGCGCGGCACTGGAGAGCTTGTGCTCCGTCAGGCAGAACAGCCCCACCCGGCGCTCGATACGCGGTTCGTCGAGCGCCACGCAACGCGCGCCCAGCTCTTCCATCTGCTGCCGGCACAGGCGCGGCACGGCGCTGACGCCCAGCCCTTCGGCCACCATCCGGCCCACCGTGACCAACTGGTGGCTTTCGAACGCCACCGGCAGTCGCCCCTGCAACTGCTCTTCGAGCAGCAGGCGTACGGCCGACGGGCGTTGCAGGGTAATGAAATGGTCTGCCAGCAACTGCTCCCAGGTGATCCGGGATTCGTTCGCCAGCGCTGAGTCTGCGGGCAGCACGGCGACGAATCGGTCGGTGTAGAAAGGCGTGAAAGTCAGCCCGTCGAGGCTGTCCGGCTCCAGGGCGATGCCCAGCTCCACCCGATGGTTGCGCACCATCTCCAGCACCTGCTCGTTGATCACGTCGTGTACCGCCACGTTCACCTTCGGGTGGCGGTCGCGGAAGGTGCGCAGCACGGCGGGCAGCAGGTTGCCGGCAAAGGAGGGCATGGCGGCGATGGAGACCCTGCCCAGCTGCAGGGTGAAGTGCTGGTGCATCACTTCCTCGGCGTTGTCCCAGTCCGCCAGCAGGCGGCGTGCCAGGGGCAGCAGTGTTTCGCCCTCCGGCGTCAGCGCCACGCTGCGGGTGGTGCGCACCAGCAACTGGCCGCCCAGGGACTCTTCCAGGCTCTTGATCGCCAGGCTCAGTGCTGGCTGCGACAGGTGCAGGCGCTCACAGGCCTGGGCGAAGCTCAGGCTCTGGGCGACGGCGAGGAAGGCGCGCAGTTGCTTGACGGTCATATTGATAAGCAAATCGGATTAATTGATTGGAAAAACAAACTTAACAAATCAGTCGCCGTCGGTGAAGCTGCAGACGCTCTCTGACCACTGAGTCGGACATTCCAAATACAAGAGGCAGCAGCAACATGGCAGGACTCGACAAGCGTGTAGGCAGTTACGAGGAAGCCCTCGCCGGGCTCACCGACGACATGACGGTACTGGCGGGCGGATTCGGCATCTGCGGCATCCCGGAAAACCTCATCGCGCACATCCGCAAGCTGGGCGTGAAGGGTCTGACCGTGGTCTCCAACAACTGCGGCATCGACGGCTTCGGCCTCGGCGTGCTGCTGGAAGACCGCCAGATCCGCAAGATGATCGCGTCCTACGTTGGCGAGAACGCGCTGTTCGAGCAGCAGCTGCTGTCCGGTGAACTGGAGGTCGAACTGACCCCGCAGGGCACCCTGGCGGAAAA
Source organism: Pseudomonas sp. PDM22 (assembly GCF_014851965.1). Classification (NCBI taxonomy): domain Bacteria; kingdom Pseudomonadati; phylum Pseudomonadota; class Gammaproteobacteria; order Pseudomonadales; family Pseudomonadaceae; genus Pseudomonas; species Pseudomonas sp. PDM22. The sequence continues at coordinate 202,119 of NZ_JACVAR010000005.1, read as the reverse complement.
ACTCCGTGCTGGCGGCGCCGGCATCCCGGCCTTCTTCACCGCCACCGGCTACGGCACCCCGGTCGCCGACGGTAAGGAAGTGCGCGAGTTCGACGGCCGCCACTACGTGATGGAGCGCGCCATCACCGGCGACTTCGCCATCGTCAAGGGCTGGAAGGCCGACCACTATGGCAACGTCATCTACCGCCACACCGCGCAGAACTTCAATCCGGTAGTCGCCACCGCAGGCCGCATCACGGTCGTCGAGGTGGAGGAGATCGTCGAGCCGGGTGAACTGGACCCGACCCAGATCCACACCCCCGGCATCTACGTCGACCGCATCATCCAAGGCACCTTCGAGAAGCGCATCGAGAAGCGCACCGTTCGTTCCTGAGCCCACCGGACAAGAGAGACAAGAAGATGGCATTGACCCGCGAACAGATGGCTCAGCGCGTGGCGCGCGAGCTGCAGGACGGCTTCTACGTGAACCTGGGCATCGGCATCCCCACCCTGGTCGCCAACTATGTGCCCGAGGGCATGGAAGTGATGCTGCAATCGGAGAACGGCCTGCTCGGCATGGGCGCGTTCCCCACCGAAGACACGGTCGACGCCGACATGATCAACGCCGGCAAGCAGACCGTGACCGCCGTGAAGGGCGCGTCGATTTTCTCCTCTGCCGAATCTTTCGCGATGATCCGTGGCGGTCACGTCGACCTCACCGTGCTCGGTGCCTTCGAGGTGGACGTGCAGGGCAACATCGCCTCCTGGATGATCCCCGGCAAGCTGGTGAAGGGTATGGGCGGCGCCATGGACCTGGTGGCCGGCGCGGACAACATCATCGTGACCATGACCCACGCCTCCAAGGACGGCGAGTCCAAGCTGCTGGAGCGCTGCTCGCTGCCGCTGACCGGCGCCGGCTGCATCCGCAAGGTACTGACCGACCTGGCCTACCTGGAAATCGAGAACGGTGCCTTCATCCTGCGCGAGACCGCGCCGGGAGTGACTGTCGAAGAGATCGCCGAGAAGACCGCCGGCCGCCTCATCGTGCCGGACGATGTGAAGGAAATGACCTTCTGATCCCCTGTGTAGGAGCGGGCCATGCCCGCGATTCGCGCGCATGGCGCGCTCCTACAGGTAAAGCCAGCTTCGGAGTTCCCAGATGCAAGACGTAGTTATTGTCGCCGCCACCCGCACCGCCATCGGCGCCTTCCAGGGCAGCCTGGCGAACATTCCCGCCCATGAACTGGGCAGCCTGGTCATCCGCTCGCTGCTCGAACGCAGCGGCGTGAAGCCTGATCAGATCGACGAAGTCATCCTCGGCCAGGTGCTCACCGCCGGCGCCGGGCAGAACCCCGCGCGGCAGGCCGCCATAGGCGCCGGCCTGCCGGTTGAAGTGCCCTCGATGACCATCAACAAACTTTGTGGCTCGGGCCTGAAGGCGCTGTTCCTCGGCGTCCAGGCGATCCGTTGCGGCGACGCCGACGCCATCATTGCCGGCGGCCAGGAGAGCATGAGCCTCGCGCCCTACGTGCTGCCCAAGGCCCGTACCGGCCTGCGCATGGGCCACGCCGAGCTGCAGGACACCCTGCTGCGCGACGGCCTGATCGACGCCTTCAACGACTACCACATGGGCATCACCGCCGAGAACCTGGCCGAAAAGTTCGGTATCAGCCGCGAGGCGCAGGACGCCTTTGCCGCGCAGTCCCAGCTCAAAGCCGCCTCGGCCATCGAGGCCGGCCGCTTCAAGGACGAGATCACCCCGGTGCTGATTCCCCAGCGCAAGGGCGAGCCGCTGTCCTTCGACACCGATGAGCAACCGCGCGCCGGCACTACCGCCGAATCCCTGGGCAAGCTCAAGCCTGCCTTCAAGAAGGACGGTACCGTCACCGCCGGCAACGCCTCCACCCTCAACGATGGCGCCGCCGCCGTTCTGCTGATGAGCGCCGAGCGCGCACGCAGTCTGAACCTCCCGGTTCTGGCGCGCATCCAAGCCTATGCGAGCAGCGGCGTCGACCCTTCGATCATGGGCATCGCCCCGGTAACCGCGACCCGCAGTTGCCTGGAAAAGGCCGGCTGGAGCCTCGACGACGTCGAGCTGATCGAGGCCAACGAAGCCTTCGCCGCGCAGGCTCTGTCGGTCGGCAAGGAGCTGGGCTGGAACGCCGAGAAGGTCAACGTCAATGGCGGCGCAGTCGCCCTTGGCCACCCGATCGGCGCCTCGGGCGCCCGTGTGCTGGTGACGCTGCTCCACGAAATGCTCCGCCGCGACGCGAAGAAGGGTCTGGCGACCCTGTGCATCGGCGGTGGTCAGGGCGTCGCCATGGCACTCGTGCGCGACTGAGGTCATCCGACCAACGATTGATTGGCGAGCGCCGGGCGGCATGTATCCATGTCGTACCGGTAGGCAGGATGGTGGGTGGGCACACCGACAGACGAACATCCTGCCGCGGTTTTCGGCGTCCCCCGGCGCCGGCAAACCCTTGCGTCACCGCTCGGCCCCACGCAGGCCGGGCGGTTTTTCATTCCAGGACGGGTATTGCCACAAGCCCCGTTCGACGATGAGCCATTACAAGAACAACGAGGTAGACCATTATGAATTCCCACGCCCAAACCTCCGGCACAGCCGTTCAGGACAGCCGCTCGGCGCGCTTCGCCATGGCCTGTTCCAACTGGGCCGAGCGCTGGTTCCCCGACTCCTGGGTCTTCGCCGCGCTCGCGGTGCTGATCGTCAGCGTGGCCGCACTGGCCATCGGCGCACCGGCCACCGAAACCGCCAAGGCCTTCGGTGACGGCTTCTGGAGCCTGATCCCCTTCACCATGCAGATGGCCTTCGTGGTGATCGGCGGCTACGTGGTCGCCAGCTCCGGCCCGGCGTCCAAACTCATCGACCTGTTCGCCCGCGTGCCGAAGAACGGCCGCTCGGCAGTCGCCTGGGTCGCGGTCATTTCCATGGTCGCTTCGCTGCTCAACTGGGGCCTGTCCCTGGTGTTCGGCGGCCTGCTGGTGCGCGCCCTGGCGCGTCGCGAAGACCTGAAGATGGACTACCGCGCCGCCGGCGCTGCCGCCTACCTGGGCCTGGGCGCCGTGTGGGCGCTGGGTCTGTCGTCCTCCGCCGCGCAGCTGCAGGCCAACCCGGCGAGCCTGCCGCCGTCGATCCTGGCGATCACCGGCGTCATTCCGTTCACCGAGACCATCTTCCTCTGGCAGTCCGGCGTGATGCTGCTGGCCCTGGTGCTGGTGTCGCTGGTCATCGCCTACATGACCGCACCCGGCGCGGCCAGCGCCCGTGACGCCAAGGCCTGCGGCGTGGACGTCAGCTTCACTCCGCCGAGTGCGCCGAAGGCGACCCGGCCGGGCGAATGGCTGGAGCACAGCCCGCTGCTGATCCTGATGCTGGTAGCCCTGGCCGCCGGCTGGCTGGTCCATGAATTCAGCACGAAGCCGGCGATCACCGCGATCTCCGGGCTGAACACCTACAACCTGCTGTTCCTCATGGTTGGCGCGCTGCTGCACTGGCGTCCGCGCAACTTCCTCGATGCCGTGGCCCGCGCGGTGCCGACCACTACCGGGGTACTGATCCAGTTCCCGCTGTACGGTTCCATCGCGGCGATCCTGACCACTGTGAAGGGCGGCGACGGCTCCACCATCGCCCACCACATCTCCACCTTCTTCGTGCAGATCGCTTCCCACGACACCTATGCGCTGCTGATGGGTGTGTACTCGGCGGTGCTGGGCTTCTTCATCCCGTCCGGCGGTGGCAAGTGGATCATCGAGGCGCCCTATGTGATGCAGGTAGCCAACGAGCTGCAGTACCACCTGGGCTGGGCGGTGCAGATCTACAACGCCGCCGAAGCGCTGCCGAACCTGATCAACCCGTTCTACATGCTGCCGCTGCTCGGCGTGCTGGGCCTGAAAGCCCGCGACCTGATCGGCTTCAGCTTCGTCCAGCTGCTCGTCCACGTGCCCCTGGTGCTGTTCCTGCTCTGGGCACTGGGCACCACCCTGCAGTACCTGCCGCCGGTCCAGCCGTAACCACGCATTCGGCCCCGAGGGCAAAAAGCCCGGATGTCTCGCGACATCCGGGCTTTTTTCTTCGGGAAGCGATCAGCCCCGGCTGACTTCCACGGCGCCGAGCGCACGCACGTCCAGGTGCTCGCCGCTGAGCTGCGCGGCGTCCTGGTCGAACACTTCGCGCAGCCAGTCGCTGACCGCCTGGAAGCGACCGATGCGGCCGGCGTCGCGGTGAGCGAGCAGCCAGATTTCCCGCACCACCACCGCGCCGGAGAGGCGCACCAGGCCTTCGCGCTCGCCGAGGAAGCACGGCAGCAACGCCATGCCAAGGCCGCTTTCGCAGGCGTGGATCAGCGTGGTCACGCTGCTCGCGCGCAGGGCGAAGTTGGCATCCGGGACGAAGCGCCGCAGCCAGCACATCTCCGGGGTGTCATCGAGGTCTTCGCCGTAGCCCAGCCAGGGCTGCTGCGGCCATTGTTCTGGCGGCACCTGGGCGAAGGGCGTGGCGGCGTAGATGGCGAAACCGATGTCGGCGACCTTGCGCATCACCAGCGCGGCGTCCTCGGCCGGGCGCGCCAGGCGCAGGGCGAAGTCGGCCTCGCGGCGGGTGAAGGAGAGTGCGCGGTTCGCCGGGATCAGTTGCAGTTGCAGGTTGGGGTAGGTGCGCGCCAGTTGCGGCATGTGCTGCACCAGCCAGTGGCTGAACAGGAAGTCCACCGCGGTGATGCGCACCGAACCGCTGATGGCGCTGGCTTCGTTGCGTGTTTCCAGCAGCATGCTCTGCACGTCACCGAGGATGCGTTCGGCATAGCCGAGGAAGGCCGTGCCGGCATCAGTGGCCTTGTAGCCCGCGTTGTCGCGGATGAACAGGCGGGTCTGCAGTGCGCTTTCCGCCGCCACCAGGCGCCGGCTCATGGTCGAGGGGTCGACACCTAGCGCGCGCCCGGCGGCGCTCATGCTGCCGTGGCGGGCGAGGGCGAGGAGGATCGGGATGTCGTTCCAGTCGAAGTTCATGGCGATCTCCTCATGTGCCTCAGAACTGCACGTCGGCGGCAGGGAGGACCCGTGCGCGCTTGCCGAAGCTGCTGATGCTGCCCAGTACCGCGTTGTGGTGTGCAGTGATCTGCGCGGCGCTGAGCACGGCATTGTCGACGGTGGAGTGGGCATCGCCCACCAGCGTCACCGCGTAGCCCTGGGCCAGGGCACGGCGGGTGGTGGTGTCGACGCAGTAGTCGCTCTGCAGGCCGCAGATCACCAGGTGATCGATGCCGCGCGATTGCAGCAGCTCGGCGAGGTCGGTGCGCAGGAAGGAGTCCGGGGTGGTCTTGCGCACCTGGAGGTCCGCAGGGGCGGTGAGCAGTCGCGATTCCAGCTGCCAGCCGGCGCTGCCATACTGCAGGTCATCGTCCTCGTGCTGCACCAGCAACACCGGCACGCCGGCCCCACGCGCCGCTCGACTCAGACCATTGATGCGCTGCAGCACATTGTCGATGTCGAAACAGGCGCAGTCGCCGGTACACAGGTCGGACTGGACGTCGATGATCAGCAGGGCGGTGCTCATGGCGAGCGTATTCCTTTCAAGAGAATGGCGAAGGTCGAGTGGAGTCGGGAATGGTAGCCCGCCTGTTGGCGTGGGCCAATGCCGGCAAGCGATTGCTGCCAAAGCCGTATTTCCCTTTGCCGCGCCTTCGGCGATGGTGACGGCCATCAACCGGACCGGATGCCGATGAACAGCCTTCCCGTCAAGACCCTGACCCTCGCCAACGGCCTGCGCGCCACCGTCATCCAGGCTCCCGGCGCCAGCCGCGCCGCCGCGCTGTTGCGGATCGCCCGTGGCAGCCACGACGAGCCGGAAGCCTTCCCCGGCCTCGCGCACTTCATCGAGCACCTGCTGTTTCTCTGTGGCGAGCGCTTCGTCGAGGGCGAGCGCCTGATGCCCTGGGTGCAGGCCCGTGGCGGGCGGCTCAATGCCAGCACCCGCGCCCGGCAGACGGACTACTTCTTCGAGGTACCGGCCGCCGATCTGGGGGACGGGTTGGCGCGGCTGGTGGACATGCTGGCGCGGCCGCTGCTGGACGAAGCCGTGCAGGTCGCCGAACGCGAAGTGCTGGAAGCTGAATTCCTCGCCCGCGGCCGCGATCCCGATACCCTGATCGACGCCGCCCTGGCGCTGGCGGTGGCGCCGCAGCACCCGTTGGGGCGCTTCGTGGCCGGTCGCCGCGACAGCCTCAAGGTGGAAAACGCCGAGTTCCAGAAGGCGCTGCGTGACTTCATCCGCTCCTGTCAGGTGGGCGGGGCGCTGGAACTCTGGCTGCAGGGCCCGCAATCGCTGGAGGAGCTGGCGGCATTGGTCGAGCGCGAAGCCGCTGTATTCCCGTCCGGCGCGCTGGTCGAATCCGCCAGTGCCGAGTCCCTCCTGCCACTGGCCGGTCAGGAGCTGAAGCTGCGCCTGCCCGGTGCGCCACGACTGGTGCTGACGTTTGCCCTGGAGAGCGTGGCGGGTGAGGGGGGTGCGTTGCTGGAGCAGTTGCAGGGCTGGCTGGCCGACGAGGCGCCCGGATCGCTGCTGGCCTGCCTGGGACAGAACGGACTGGCCGACAGCGCCCGTGCGCGCCTGAGTCGTTTCGCCGGCGGCCAGGCGTTGCTGCGTTTCGATTTCGAACTCGCCGACGCCGCCACCGCCGATCTCGTCGAATCGGCCTTCCTCTCCTGGCTGGAGGCGCTGCGCAAATTGCCGGCGGATATCCTCGCCGCCGCTCCTGTCGATGAGCCCGCCGGCGCCCTGGAACAGCTGCAGCGCCGCGCGGGGAGCGCCAATCCCTCGGCATGGCTCGGCCAACTGGTAACACCGCGGATGATCCGCCTGCTGACCTGCGAGTCGGTGATCGGCGGATCGCTGACCTCGGCCGGCTTCACCCTCGATATCGCCCGCAGTCCGCAGCGCAGTGTCGAACCGCTGCGGGGCGAGCCGTGGTCCTTCTCGCCGCCGCAAGCGGCCGCGCAAGCGGAGCCTGCCGCCCTATACCTGCGCTGGCGCTTCCCGCAGCCGCCAAGCCGGCCGGCATTCCTTTGCGCCCGCCAGGCGCTGCGTCCGCTGGCTGGCGCAGCGCGGCACGAGGGCGCCAGCCTGCGGCTGGAGGCCATGGAAAGTGACTGGACACTGATGCTGTCGGGGGCGAAGAACCACCTTGCCGAGCTGGCAGAGTGCGCGATCCACGCGCTTCAGCATCCCGCTGCGGCTGTGCTGGGGCAGGGGGCGCGCCTGCACGCTGCCGAACGCCGTCGCCGCGAAGGGGAAATGCCGATCCGCCAGTTGCTCGATCTGCTGCCACAGACCCTGGCCGGAGACAGCGAAGCTTCGCCGGACTGGTCCGCCGCCCATTGGGATGACCTGACCCGCGGCATCGAGCTGCCGGACACCCTGGCCGGCTACTCGACCACCAGCGCACTGCCGCCGCGCAGCGGCCCGGCCGGTCGGCATCGCCAGGTGCTGGAGCTGCCGGGCGAGGCGGCGCTGTTGCTGTTCTGCCCGCTGGCGTCGCGCTCGGCGGCGGACGAAGCCGCGTGGCGCTTGCTGGCCCGGGTGCTGGAGCCAGCCTTCTTCCACTGGCTGCGCGGCGAGCGGCAACTGGCCTATGCGCTGTACTGCGGTTTCCGCCAGGTGGGCATGCGCCGCGGCATCCTCTTTGCCGTGCAGTCGCCGCTGCTGTCGGCGGTGGAGCTGCAGGCCGAGGTCGACAGCTTCCTCTACCGCCAGGGCGAAGCCCTGCTGCGGATCGATCCGCAGCGTGTCGACAGCCTGCGTGCTCCGCTGGCCGCCGAACTGGCGCGCGCGCCGGGCGACTTCAGCGAGCGCCTGCAGCAGGACTGGAGCGACCAGTTGGCCGGTGTCGGGCCGTCGCACCGCGAGGCCATGGTCCAGGCGCTCGGCAACCTCTGCGCCACCGAGCTGCGCGCCGCGCATTCAGCGCTCAGCTCCGCCCAGGGCGGTCACTGGCTGCTGCTCAGCCACGCCTGATCCTCCTGCTTTCGATCCGGGGTGCCGTCCGCAAGGCGGTGCCGCGCCCGACTTTTGCCTTACGTCCGGTGGGCTGGTCCAAGGTAGCTGGCCGGCGGTCGCGACTACCCGCGACCATCGCCGCGCGCCCGAGGTAGCGGTGGTCGCAGAGCCTTGCGCAGTGCTCCCGCAAGACGCCTGCAAGGCCCGTGGAACCGGCGCCAAAGCAGCGTATGGCAAGGCCGCGCGCGTTTCGATAATCGCCTCCGACACGACTGAGCCGCAGTCGATCCCCCACCCGGAGAGCGCCATGAACAAGAACAAGATCGCCGTCCGCCGCCAGCTGCTGCCGCTGGCATTGTCCACCCTGGCCCTGTCTTCAGTGTCGAGCGGGGCCAGCGCCGACATCATGCTGTACGACAAGGACGACACGACCTTTTCCACCGACGGCTACTTCAACGCCTTCTATGTGAACAGCGACGTCGACCGCAACGGCGAAACCTACGACCGCCGCCAGTCGCGGGTGAAGATGGGCTTCCTGCCCAACTACATCGGCTTCAACTTCGGCAAGAAGATCGACGGCCTGACCCTCACCGGGCGTTCTTCGTTCTGGGTGACTATCAACGACAGCGAGCAGGACGGCACCGACACTGCCATCGATGTCCGCCAGTTCTACGGCAATGTCGCCGGCGACTGGGGCGAGGTGCTGATCGGCAAGGACTTCGGCCTGTTCTCGCGTTCCAACATCTTCCTCGACGAACTGCTCGCCGGCTTCGGCAACGCCAGCGATACCCTCGGTCTGGTGGATGGCAAGGGCGTGTCCTTCGGCAACATCGGCACCGGCTACCCGTACCCGTTCCCGACCTCGCAGATCACCTACCGCAACAACAACCTGGTGGAAGGCTTGCACATCGCGGTGGGCATCATGGACCCGATCGACACCAACCAGATCGACAAGGACGCCAGCGACGGCCTCGACGACAAGGCCTACCAGGACAATCCGCGCTACGAGAGCGAGATCAGCTATCAGTTCGACGTCGGCGGGGCGAAGATCTACAGCTGGGTCAACGGCGCCTACCAGACCTCGAAGAACACCAATGACGAAGTCGACAGCGTGACCTCGAAGGGCCTGGGCTATGGCATCCAGGCGAAGATGGGCGGCTTCTCGCTCACGGGGTCGGGCTTTACCGCCAAGGGCATCAACCCGTTCTTCACCAACAACGCGGGTGAAGCCGCGCTGCGTGAAGTGGACAGCCGCGGCGTGCTGTTGCAGGGCTCCTACAGCTGGGGCAAGAACCGTGTGGCGCTGTCCACCGGCGAGACCCGCGACGACGGCAACGGCCTGGGCAGCGCGGCGGATTACTCCACCCAGGGCATCGCCTACTTCCGCACCATCAACGACAACCTGAAGCTGGTGGCCGAGTACAACGTCTACGAGATCGACGGCCGCAAGGGCTCCACCGTCAGCGAAGACACCGACACCTTCGCGGTGGGCGCCGTCCTCAACTGGTAATCCCCCAACTCCTTTGGCTCCATTTCGGCGGGTCGGCACTGCGTGTCGCCCGCCTTTTTTCTTGCTCTCAAGGAAGGTTCGTGATGATCGGAATGTGGAGCGCGCACGCGCAGAGTTACTTGCTGGTTCTGTCCGTTGCCACGACCCTGGTGTTCGCCTTGCCCATCTTCCTGGTGCCGCTGTTGTGGGCGCGGGTGATGCAGTGGCAGTTACCGGAGCACACCGATCTGGCGGTGTATTTCGGGCGTTGCCTGGGGGCGTTCATTCTTATCGTCGAAGGGCTGATGCTGCGTGCCGCGCTGACCGGGGAGGCGCTGGTGACTACCTTCGAGGTTCTGGCGGCGGTGGCGGGGTTAATGCTGGTGGTGCACGTCTATGGCGCGGTGCGCAGGATTCAGCCGTGGACGGAGACGCTGGAGACGGGCTTCTATGCCGGAATGCTGCTGTTGACGCTGCTGTTCTGGCCGACTGCCTGACGCCCTACGAACTGACGGCATCAACCTGTAGGGGCGCCCCACGGGCGCGGTCGCGGGCATGGCCCGCTCCTACAAATATCCCGCTACTTTCGGATAGCCCCGCCACGACCCAAGTAGCATGGGGCGCGCTCCGGCTGCTTCGTAGAATGCCAACGTCGATATCCTGACTGGGCGTACGCCATGCACGAAACACAAGGAGTCGTTCGCGGCATGTCCAGCGCCCGCGACGTCGAGGCGGTTGCCCAGGACCTGGCGCGCCAGCTGATCCACCCCAACCTCGGCTTCGTGCTGTTCTTCTGTTCTGCCGAATACGACCTGCCGGCGCTGGCCGCCGCGCTGGAGCAGTACTTCGGCGGCATCGACCTGGCCGGCTGCACCACCGCCGGGGAGATCACCCCGCAGGGCTATGGCCGTGGCTGCGTCACCGCCGTGGGCTTCGATTTGCGCAGCTTCGCCATCTCCTGCGCGCTGGTGGACGAGATGGAGCGCTTCAGCCTGATCGACGCGCAGCAGATGGTCGAGTCGCTGGTGGCGGACTGCCGCAGCGCCGGGTTGGCGCCGATCAAGGACCACAGCTTCGCCCTGACCCTGCTTGACGGCCTGTCCAGCCGTGAGGAAGTGGTGCTGGCTGCGCTCAGTGCTGCGCTGGGCGCCATTCCGCATTTCGGCGGCTCGGCCGGCGACGACAACCACCTGACCCACACCCACGTCTATTACCAGGGCCAGTTCCACACCGGCGCGGCGGTGGTGGTGCTGTTCAACACCTGGCTGGACTTCGAGGTGTTCACCACCCACCACGTGCTGCCCAGCGAAGAGAAGCTGGTGGTCACCCGCGCCGACAGCGACAGCCGCCGCGTGCTGGAGCTCAACGCCGAGCCGGCCGCACTGGAATTCGCCCGGCTGGTCGGGGTGCCGCTGGAGCAGCTGGATTTCTCGCTGTTCCCGGCGCATCCGCTGGCGGTGCGGGTACGCGAGCAGTACTACGTGCGATCGATCCAGCAGGTCAACGACGACCTCAGCCTGACCTTCTACTGCGCGGTGGAGAACGGCATCGTCCTCACCGCCATGAGCACCGGCCCGCTGCTGCCGGGGCTGCAGGCGCAGTTCCAGCGTCTGCATGAGCGCCTCGGCCCGCCGCTGCTGACCATCGGCTGCGACTGTTTCCTGCGCCGGCTGGAGCTGGAGGTGGCCGGCGATACCGAGCCCACCGCCGAGTTTCTGCGCAGCCAGCAGGTGATCGGCTTCAACACCTACGGGGAACAATTCAATGGCATGCATATCAACCAGACCTTCACCGGTGTCGCCATTGGCCGTCCTCGGGGCAACGCCGGACGCTGAGCTGCGCGCGCGCATCGCCGAGCTGGAGCGCGACAACCACAAGCTGCAGCGGATCAATGGGGCACTGATCGAGCGCGTCGAATCGGCCACCTCGCGCGGCGACAATGCCTATGGCGCCTTCCAGCACTCGGTCGTGCTGGCCGAGCAGGTGCGAGAGCGCACCGATGCGCTGAGCGAGGCGATGGTCGAGCTGAAGTCCAGCAACCAGCTGCTCAGCGACGCCCGCCTGCGCGCCGAGACTGCGCACCAGTACCTGCTCGATGCCATCGAGAGCATCTCCGATGCTTTCGTGCTGTTCGATCCGCAGCAGCGCATCGTCCTCTACAACGAAAGGTTCCGGGCCTTCTGGGCGCAGACCCGCGCCCGCGTTGGCGCGGGAACGCGGCTCGCCGAGGTGCGCCGGCTGGCGCAGAGCAGCGGGCTGATCGTCGAGGAGCAACGCAGCAGCGATGACGAGCACACCCTTTATCGCCTGCGCAACGACCGCTGGGTGCGGGTCACCGAGCGACCGACCCGCGACGGCGGGCTGGTGGTGCTCTACAGCGATATCACCGAGATCAAGCAGAACGAGATGGCCCGCCGCGAACAGGCGGTGGCGCAGAAGTCGCATTTGCTGCAACGCGCCGTCGACAACCTGTCCCAGGGCGTGGCCATGGTCGGCGCCGATGGCGCACTGGAGTTGTGGAACCGGCGCTTCCTGGAGCTTTGCGGGCTGGCGCCGATCGAGGCGCACCGGCCCTTCGCCGAGGTCATGGCCGACAGCGAGCTGCCGCTGCTGACGCCGCGCAGCCGGCCGCGCAAGGGCGAGGTGGAAGGGGTGATCGAGCAGCGCCTGTTCGACGGACGCATGCTGGAAATCCGCACCCACGCGCTGCCCACCGGGGGGTTCGTCAACACCTTCACCGACATCACCGAGCGTTACCGCCACGCCGAGGCGCTGCGTGAAAGCGAACGCTGGATTCGCCTGATCACCGACCAGGTCCCGGCGCTGATCGCCTACCTCACCGCCGATCTGGATTACGACTTCACCAACAAGGTCTACGAGGAATGGTACCGCTGGCCCAGCGGCTCGATGCTCGGGCGCAACCTGCGCGAGGTGCACAGCGCCGAGCATTGCCAGCGCCTGGAACCGTACTTCGAGCGCGCACTGTCGGGCGAGAGCGTCACCTTCGAGATCGCCGAGACCAACCTCGCCGGGCAGGAGCGCTACATGCAGCGCTCCTACGTGCCCAACCGCCAGGCCGACGGCACCGTGACTGGCCTGTTCGTGCTGATCCGCGACATCACCGAGCGCCGCCGCACCGCCGAGGCGCTGCACCAGGCCTACCAGAACCTGGAGCAGCGGGTACGCGAACGCACGGCTGAGCTGACCAGCCTGAATGACCAGCTCAAGCGCGAGATCGACGAGCGCAGCCAGGTCGAAGGACGCCTGCGAGAAGCCAAGCGTGAGGCGGAGCAAGCGAACCTGTCGAAGACCAAGTTCCTCGCCGCCGTCAGCCACGACCTGCTGCAACCGCTGAACGCCGCGCGGCTGTTCACCAGTGCGCTGCAGGAGCGCAGCAGCGAAGTGCTGGTGCGCAACATCAGCCAGTCGCTGGAGGACGTGGAGACGCTGCTCGGCACCCTGGTGGACATCTCCAAGCTGGATGCCGGGGTGATCAAGCCGGATATCGCCTCATTCGATGTCAGCGAGCTGCTCGGCAACCTCGCCGCCGAGTACCGCCAGGTGGCCGCCAGCGAAGGCCTGGCGCTGGACTTCGTACCCTGTGGCGCGCAGGTGCGCAGCGATATCCAGCTGCTGGCGCGAATCCTGCGCAACCTGCTGACCAATGCCATCCGCTACACGCCTGCGGGTCGCGTGCTGCTGGGCTGCCGGCGGCGCCGGCACAGCCTGTGGATCGAGGTCTGGGACACCGGCGTGGGCATCGCTGCCGACAAGCTCGGCGAGATATTCCAGGAGTTCAAGCGCGGCGATGTACAGCGTTTCCACCAGGACCGCGGGCTGGGTCTGGGCCTGGCCATCGTCGAGAAGATCGCGCGCATGCTTGGCCATCGTATCCAGGTGGAGTCGGTGCCGGGCAAGGGCTCGCGCTTCGCCATCGAAATCCCGCTGGCGCGCCGTGTGGCCCGTAGCGCGCCGGAACCCGAGCGCACCACCGACGACCTGGTGGAGCGCCTGCGCGGCTCCCGCGTGTGGGTGCTGGATAACGATGCCTCGATCTGCGCCGGCATGCGCACGCTGCTGGAAACCTGGGGCTGCCGGGTGGTGACGGCGCTGTCGGAGGAGGACCTGGCGCGGCAGGTGGACAACTTCCACGCCGAGTCGGACCTGCTGATCGTCGATTACCACCTCGACGATGGGGTGAACGGGGTCGACGCGGTGGCCTCGATCAACGCACGCCGCGGCACGCCGCTGCCGGCGCTGATGATCACCGCCAACTACAGCAACGAGCTGAAACAGCAGGTCCGCGAGCTGGGGCACACGCTGATGCACAAGCCGGTGCGGCCGATGAAGCTGAAGACGGCGCTGTGCCATTTGATCGATAGCTCCCACTGAACAGGCCTCGCGGGTTGTTTCGCATCGAGCCCATCACCCCGCGTTCAGGATGAACTCTGCGCAGGATGGGTGGAGCCCAGGCGATACCCATGCTGCAACCGCGCCGGATCGATGGGTATCGCTGCGCTCCACACCATCCTACTGGTGCGCTCCCGGATGCCTCAGTAGGGTGGAAAACGTTCGACGTTATCCGCCGTTTGGCCGTGGTTTCATCGTGTTCCGGTATCAAGCTGGGCGCGCGGCGAGCAGAGATGAAGCAGCGTACAACCGCGAACGGTTGTACGCCCTGCGGATCAGGCGCGCTGGGCGACGGGGGCGCGTACCTTGGCCAGCAGGATCAGGGCGATCCCGCCCAGCACCGCCAGCGACACCAGCGCCAGCCGCAGGCTGATCGCCTCGCCCAGCAGCGCGGCGCCGGAGAGTGCCGCGAGAATCGGCACGCTCAGTTGCACCGAAGCGCCCTGGATGGCCGACAGCCCCGGCAGCGCGCTGTACCAGATGGCATAGCCGATCCCCGAGGCCACCGCGCCGGACAGCACGGCGTAAACGACGCCCAGCGTGTCCACCCGCAGATCGGCGTGGAAGAACACCGCCAGCACCGCCGCAAAGCTAATGGCGCGCACGAAGTTGCCCGTCGTGATCGCCAGCGGATCGCTGCCCTTGCGCCCGAGCAGCGAGTACAGCCCCCAGGCCACGCCGGACAGCAACATCAGCAGCGCACCCGCCAGCGGCGGCGCGCTGGCGCTGGGCAGCAACTGGGCCAGCAGGCCGCCCAGGGCCAGCAGGAAACCCGCCAGCGCCTGTCCGCGCAGGCTTTCGCCGCGCAGCAGGCCGACCAGGATCATGGTCACCTGAACCGCCCCGAACAGCAGCAGCGCGCCGGTGCCGGCATCCAGTTGCACATAGGCGTAGGAGAAAGCCGCGGCGTAGACGAACAGCGCCGCCGCCGCGCGCCAGTTGCCGCCGTCGCTGGCGGCGCGATGGCGCAGTTTCAGCAGCAGAGCAAGCATCAGCGCGCCCGAGAAGATGCGGATGCCGGTGAAGCTCACCGCGTCGATGCTGGTGGCCTTGAGGGCCAGGCGGCAGAGGATGGAGTTGCCGGCGAAGGCGATCATCGCCAGGCCGGTGAGGCTCAGGGTGCGGGTGGAGGGCATCGAGTCGTTCCCGGTAGCGGTCGCAACGGCACGTTATGAATCAGCGGCGCCTCGTTTCAGCGACGCAGGTAGGCGGCGAAGTCGATATCGCCCGCGCAGAGGATGGCCTGCACGCGGTTGTGTACCTTCAGCTTGC
Source organism: Pseudomonas sp. PDM22 (assembly GCF_014851965.1). Lineage (NCBI taxonomy): Bacteria > Pseudomonadati > Pseudomonadota > Gammaproteobacteria > Pseudomonadales > Pseudomonadaceae > Pseudomonas > Pseudomonas sp. PDM22. Next base: position 186,958 of record NZ_JACVAR010000005.1, on the reverse strand, counting down.
GCAGGATGGCGGAGACGTGGGCCTTCACCGTGGTTTCGGCGATCTCCAGGTTGTAGGCGATCTGCTTGTTGGATTCGCCCTTGGTCATCCGCTCCAGCACCAGCAGCTGCTTGCGGGTCAGCGCCTGCAGCAGTTCCGGCGGAATGCTGTGGTCTTCCTGGCCGCTGCGGCGCGGCGAGGATTTCTGCGTGCGGATGATGTCCGACGGCAGGTAGACGTTGCCGTTGAGAATCTGCTCGATGGCCTCGGTCATCTGTACGCGCGGCGACGACTTGGTGATGAAGCCCACGGCGCCGTAGGTGATGGCCTGCAGCACGACCTGCTTGTCCTGCTCGGCGGAGACGATCACCACCGGGATGGTCGGCGCCTCGTTGCGCAGGCTCATGAGGCCGTTGAGGCCATGCATGCCGGGCATGTTCAGGTCGAGCAGGATCAGGTCGAGATCGTCGTGTTCCTGGGTCAGGCCCAGGGCGCTGTCGAGGTCGGCGGTTTCCATTACTTCGCTGCCGGGGAAGCCGTCGGCGATGACGTTGTGGATGGCTTCGCGGAACAGCGGGTGATCGTCGGCGATCAGGATCTTGTACATGGCCTGCACCTCGTTGTTGTCGTTATGGGCGGTGATCGCAAGTTACTTCAGGGGTTGCGGTTGCGCATCCTGCAGGGGCAGTCCTGCCTGTTCCCAGGCATCGATTCCATCACGGTACCAGTAGAGGCTGGCATAGCCCAGCGCATGTGCGCGGCGGATGGCATTCCAGCTCATCCAGCAGTCGGAACGGCAGTAGAACACCAGCGGGCGCCTGGCATCGCCGTCGGTGAGGCGGGCGAGATTCTGCTCCAGGTAGGCTTGCCACTGCGGTTCCAGGGTGCCGGTGCCGACGTTGGCCAGCCACAGGCTGCCGGGCAGGTTGCGGTGCTTTTCGTCATCGACGAACTGGCCGTTGAGGAAGGTACGGCGGTAGACGTCCACCAGCCGGGTCTGCGGCTCGCGCTTGAGCAGCGTCTGCAGGGCAGGGGTGTCGAGGGTGGTGGCGTGGTCGGCGGAGGGCGGAGTCGGGCTGCGGTACTGGGCCTGTCGGTAGCCGTCGGCGGAAAACAGCGGCGCGTCCTCAGCCTGCGCGGTCGGCAGCGCGAGGGTCAGGCTGAGCAGGCACGCGGCGAGGCCGCCGCTCATGTGGCCGGGCAGGGCAGGAGCAAGGCGAGGCATGGCGGTATCTCTGTCCGTTCTTCTTGTACTGGCCATTAGATGCCGGCGCTGCAGCTTTGGAAATTCGACGTCCGGAGGGGCGAACCGGTACCAAAGTAGTAGGTTTCACCCCTTGCGCAGGGCAGCGTGCTGCGGGTTGAAGGTCAGCACAGCAAGCCCGGCGAAGAGCAGCGTCAGCCCCAGGCAGACGCCCGCCGCCAGCAGGTTGAAGCGCTCGTAGAGGGCAAAGCGCACCAGCTCCACCGCGTGGCTGAACGGGTTCAGCGCGCACAGCCAGTACAGCCACTGGCTGGCCTCGCGCATCTTCCACAGCGGGTATAGCGCGGAGGAGAGGAAGAACAGCGGGAAGATGACGAAATTCATCACCCCGGCGAAGTTCTCCAGCTGGCGGATGCCGTTGGACAGCAGCAAGCCCAGCGCGCCCAGCAGCAGGGCTGCCAGCAGCAACGCCGGTAGCGCCGCCACCAGCCCCATGGGCGGCGGCTGTACGCCATACAGCCAGGCGATCAGCAGGAAGGCATAGACCTGCAGCAATGACACCAGCGCGGTGGCCAGCAGCTTGCTTGCGAGCAGGAACGCGCGCGGCAGCGGGCTGGTCAGCAGCACGCGCATGCTGCCCATCTCGCGGTCGTAGACCATCGACAGCGAGCCTTGCATGCCGTTGAACAGCAGGATCATGCAGCACAGCCCCGGAACGATGTAGGTCTCGTAGGTGACGTAGGTGTCGTACGGCTCGATGATCGAGATGCCCAGCGCGGCGCGGAAACCGGCGGCGAACACCAGCAGCCAGAGCAGCGGCCGCACCAGCGCGCTGAGGAAGCGCGAGCGCTGCAGGACGAAACGCAGCCATTCGCGCATGACGATGCCGCACAGGCACTGCCAGTAGGCGGCGGGGCCGAAGCGCGGGTTTTCCAGGGCGCTCATGCGCAGGCCTCCAGGCGGGTCAGGCGGTCGAAGGTGCGCTCCAGGTTGCCGGCGTCGGGGGCGCAGATATCCCGCGCCTCGCCCCGGGCGACCAGGCGGCCGCGGTCGAGCACCAACAGCGCATCCTCGTCGCGCACTTCATCCAGCAGGTGGGTGGTCCAGAGCACCGCCAGACCGTCCTCGCGGCACAGCCGGCGCACATGGTTGTTGAGCGCCTGGCGTGCTGCCGGGTCGAGGCCGACGCTGGCTTCGTCGAGCAGCAGCAGGCGCGGGCGATGCAGCAGGGCGCGGGCGATCTCCACCCGGCGGCGGTGCCCGCCATTGAGCGCACGGACCTTGTCGCGGCGGCGCTCCTGCAACTGCTGGCGGGCCAGTTCGGCGTCGATCCGCTCGTTCGCCACGCTGCGAGGCAGGCCGTGCAGGGCGGCGTGGTAGCGCAGGTTCTGCTCCACGCTCAGGTCCAGGTCCAGGGTGCTCTGCTGGAACACCACGCCCAGCTCCCGCAGGGCCAGGCGCGGCTGGCGGCGCAGGCTGCAGCCGAGCACGTCGATCTCGCCCTGCTGCAGGTCGTAGAGGCGGGTGAGCAGGGCGACTAGGGTGGACTTGCCGGCGCCGTTGGGGCCGAGCAGGGCGGTGAAGCGCCCGGCGGGCAGCTCGAACTCCAGGCCGTCGAGGGCAAGGCGCGGACCGTAGGAGAAGCCGAGGTCCCGGACCGCCAGCGCATTCATGGCAGGTGCACTCATACTGGCTGCGTTCATGGCGTCACCACCACGCCCCACGGGTAGCGGCCGACCTTGATCGATTTGGTGACCTTGCGCGAGGCGACATCGATCACCGACACGTCGCCGCTGACGCCATTGGTGGCGAGCAGGGTCTTCTCGTCCGGGGTGAACGCGAGGTGCCAGACACGGCGGCCCACCAGCAGGTAGTCGAGTACCTCGAAAGTCTTCGCATCCACTACCGCCACATGGTTGGCCGGGCCGAGGGCGACGAAGGCCAGCTTGCCGTCGCTGGTCAGTTGCACGCCTACCGGCTGCACCTTGTCGGGGTGTACTCCCTGGATGGCGAAGCGCAGGGTCTTGAGAATCTTGCGGCTGGCGGTGTCGACCACGCTGACGGTGCCACCGATTTCCGCCGAGACCCAGACCTGCGAGCCGTCGTGGGTGAACTCGGCGTGGCGCGGGCGCTGGTCCACCAGGGTGCTGTCCACCAGCTTCTGGGTCGAAGTGTCGATCCAATGCAGCATGTTGGTGGTTTCGCTGGTGTTGACCGCCCACTGGCCGTCCGGGCTCACCGCCATGCCCTCGGGCTCGACGCCGACGTCGATCTGCCCGAGCACCTGGGCGGTCTGGGTGTCGACCACCGTGACCAGTGCATCGTCCTCGTTGGAGACGTACAGCCAGCGGTCATTGGGGTGCAGGGCGAACTGCTCGGGGTCGGCGCCCGAGGGCAGCTGCCTGATGATCTTGCGGGTGGCGAGATCGAGCACCTGCACGGTGTCCGAGTCACTCGCGCAGATGTACAGCAGCTTGTTGTCGTGGGACAGCGCCAACCCGCGTGGGCGCTTGCCGGTGTCGATGGTGCCGGTGACGCTCATGCTGTCCAGGTCAATGACGCTCAGGTTGTTGTCCTTCTCGTTGGACACGTAGGCGGTGGCGGCGAAGGCCGGCGGCACCAGTCCGAGGGCGAAGCTCAGGCAGGAGAGGGCAAGCAGGCGGGGCATGGGCGGGGTCCTCATGGGAGTTCTTCTTATGGATTGACTTCGGCGAGGCGGCACTGGCTTTCCGGTGCATCGAGGCCGAGGCTGTCGAGTTCGCTGGCGGGGTGCAGGAAGCCTTCCTGCGGCGAGGTGCTGACCAGCGCGCGCGGCTGCACCAGCGGGATGGACTGGCGCAGCTGGCCGTCCCAGGGGCGGAAGCCGAGCTTGTAGCCCTTGAAGCCGTCCAGCGGCAGGTCGGGGGACAGCGACAGCTTGCGGATCGCCATCGGGTCGGCGTCCCGCAGCCGCGTCACGGCGCTGGCGATGCTGCGCACGGCGATCCAGGCGGCGAAGTCGCGATCGTTCATCCAGCGTCCGGCATGTTCCTCGAACCGCTTCTGCAACTGCGCGGCGCCGTAGGTTTCCACGGTCTTGTGCCAGCCGGTGGCGACCAGCCCCTGGGTACCTGCCACCGGGCGCGGCAGCCAGGTGTTGTAGGGCACGTATTCGCCGAAGTCGCCGTGCTCGTCGGCCACCAGCACGGCGTCGTAGTCCTCGCTGGACTGAGTGAACAGGGCCATGTCGGCCTGGGCGCTGCGACGCTGGTCGTTGTCGAAGGTGAAGGGCTTTTCCTCGACGATCTTCGCGCCGAAGCGCTTGGCCGAACGGCGCAGGGCGGTGGCGTACAAGGCGTCTTCCGGACGTTGGCCGACGATCAGCAGCCAGCGCGTCCACTTGCGCAGCACCAGGAACTGGGTGAGGGCATCGGTCAGCATCAACCGGCTGGGCAGGGTGTGCAGCACGTTCACCGCGCACTGGCTGGCGCGCAGCTCGTCATCGGCGGCGCCGGCGTTGAACAGCAGGCTGTCCGGCAGCGCGGCGGCCAGTTGGCGCAGGGTGTCGGCGGGAGCGTTGACCACGAACAGGCGCAAGCCGGCGTCGTGCAGACGCTGGGCCTCGGTGAGCAGTTTTTCCGGGGTGTCGGTGCTGGCGGCTTGCAGGCTGTAGCGGTGCTTGAGGAAGCGCCCGGTGCTGTTGCTGTCGGTGATTGCCAGCTCCGCGCCGCGCAGGCCTGCGTCGGTAGGTTCCGGGATGACGTTGGACAGCAGCGGGCCGGGGTCGGGTGTGTAGCCCAGGTAGCCGATGCGGACTTCCAGCGCGGGAGCTTCTTCGGCGCGGGCGTCGAGACCGAAGGCAGCGGCGCACGCAACAGCCAGCAGATAGGCCAAGCCGTGCAGGACGAACTGGCGCATGGGACGACTCCTTTCTGGTTCTTGTGCGGCCAGCATAGGAAGCGTCAGGGGTGCAGAAAATATGCAGAAAGTACCGGTTGGGGCAGTACCAAGGTAGTAGGTTGCGCGCCGCGCCCGCGTCCTAGGATGGCGCTACAAGAACCAGAAGAGGAGCGTCGCCATGCGTATCGCCGTCACTCTCGTCCTGCCGATCCTGCTGATGCTCAGCCTGTTCGGCTTCGACTTCCTCTACACCCGCAACGGCTACCTGCCGGCGGCGGAACTGCGTGCGCCCATGGCCCCGGTGGGTTGCGTCACGACCTGTCGCGGCGCGCCCTAGGTCTCCGCCTTCAGCGCTTGTAGAGGATCACCGCCGCGCGCAGCTTGCTGCGGCCGAAGCGGCTCATCTGCTCGAACTCCGCGTGGCTCACCGGGATGTGCTGGCAGTCCAGCGGTTCGCGGTGCTGGCTGTGGTCGACGTCGGGGTCGTGCAGGTAGATGAAGTCCTCGTCACAATCGGTGACCACCACCCAGTGCGGCGCCTTGGAGCGGGTCAGCCGGTAGCTGCTGATCAGCACCAGCGGCTGGCCGCCGGCTTCCAGCGCGCCCTCGATATCCAGCTGGTTGACCAGCAATTGCTCGACATCGCATTGCGCCAGCTCGGCGCTGAAGTCCTCATGGACCAGGCGCATTACCTCGCGTTTTTCTTCGCTGCGCACGCCATCGAGGAACAGCGGGCCGTCTTCCGACAGCAACAGGCGCACGCGGAAGCCCCGGCGCAGCGCCGCCAGCGCCAGCCCTTGCGGGCTGCAGCCGCCGTGGCCGGCGGTCATGTAGATGGTGGTCGCCTCGCGCCACAGGCGCAGCTCCTCGCGGCGCTCCAGGCGGCGCTTGGGCTCCAGTGCGCCCATGGCCATCAGCAGCGCCGAGGGGCCGCAGGTGAACTCGGTGGTCTGCCGGTAGTAAGGCACGTGGCGGTGGGTGCGCTCGTTGATGTGGCGGATGCGCTTTTCGAAGCGCAGGGCTTCGCTATGGTCTTCGTAGTAGTCGCGCACCGTGGCGAACGGGCGGTAGCCGTTGCGCTCGTAGAGGGCGATGGCGCCACGGTTGTCGGGGCGCACTTCCAGGCGCAGGTAGGCGCAGTCGTTCTCCAGCGCCTCGGCCTCGGCGCGGTCCAGCAGCTTCTGGCCCAGGCCGATGCCGCGGGCGCGTTCGTCCACGGCAATGGAATACAGGCGCGCCAGCGAGGTGCCCTGGTGGAACAGCACCAGCGCGTAGCCCAGCAACTGGCCGTCGGATTCGGCGACGGTCAGGCTGGCGTGGGCGCGGGTGATCATCCACTGGAAGTTGCGGCGGGACAGGCGGTCGTGTTCGAAACAGCGGTTTTCCATCTCGACCAGGGCTTGCAGGTCGTCGGCTGAAGCGGCGCGGAACTGGAGTTTCATAGGGTAAGCATTCGTTAATCGGTGAGGGCGCACCTTGTTAGGTGCTGGCTGCGAACGGGCGTTGCGTCGTGCGGTCGAAGCTCAACCAGTATTGTCCCAGGGGCAGGGCGCGGCAAGCGCGCCAGCCAGCTTCGGAGGTGTCGTGAGCAAGCTGTTCATCATCGTGGAACGCAAGGAAGACTGGGCCTCCTACTATCCCAGCGAAGACGTGGTCAGCGCCCAGGAGTACCTGGAGATGCCCATCGACGACGACAACGGCAAGCGCGTGCAGGTAATCAACCTGTGTCGCAACTACAAGTACCTGGGCCACGGATATTACTGCTCGCTGCTGGCCGAAGCGCGCGGGCACAAGGTGATCCCGTCGGTGCGCAGCATCAGCGAGCTGGCGAAGAAATCGCTCTACAGCCTGGCGCTGGAAGACCTGGAGAAGACCCTCGACAAGGCGCTGGCCGACCACCCCTACGGCAGCACCGATGGCTTCACCCTGACGCTGTACTTCGGTCGCACCGACATCGAGCCGCTGCAGGACCTGGCGCGCCAGCTGTTCGAGGCGCTGCCGTGCCCGATGCTGCTGGTGGAGTTCCGCAAGAACCGGGGCTGGCATATCGAGGGCGTGAAGCCGGGGAACATCCACAAGCTGCGCGAGGACCAGGAGGAACAGTTCGCCAACGCGCTGGACGGCTTCAGCCGGCAGATCTGGCGCAAGCCGCGTTCGCGCAAGCAGTACCGCTACGACCTGGCGATCCTGCACGACCCGGAAGAAGCCTTCCCGCCGTCTGACCGCAAGGCGCTGAAGAACTTCATCCGCATCGGCCGCAGCCTGGGCATCGACGTCGAACTGATCGAAAAGAAGGACTACTCGCGCCTGGCGGAGTACGACGCCCTGCTGATCCGCGAGACCACCAGTGTCAGCGACCACACCTATCGCTTCGCCAAGAAGGCCGAGAGCGAGGGCATGGTGGTGATGGACGATCCGGTGTCGATCCTGCGCTGCACCAACAAGGTCTACCTCGCCGACCTGTTGCGCAGCCACAAGCTGGGCATGCCGGCCACCGAAATCCTCTACAAGGACAACCCGCAGGAGCTGGAGAAGGTCGGCGAGCGCCTGGGCTTCCCGCTGGTGCTGAAGATCCCCGACGGCAGTTTCTCCCGCGGCGTGATCAAGGTGGCCAACCAGGAGGAGCTGCTCAAGGCCAGTGCGGAACTGTTCGAGCGCTCGGTGCTGCTGCTCGCCCAGGAGTTTTTCTATACCGAATATGACTGGCGGATCGGCGTCTTGAACCAGAAACCCATATTCGCCTGCCAGTACTTCATGTCCAAGGGTCACTGGCAGATCTACGACCACAGCCCGGACGCCCAGGAAGTGAGCGGTGATTTCCGCACGATGGCGGTCCATGAGGCGCCGCGCAAGGTCGTGGAACTGGCGGTGAAAACCGCCAACCTGATCGGCGACGGGCTCTACGGCGTGGATTTGAAGCAGGCGGGGGACCGGGTGGTGGTCATCGAGGTGAACGACAACCCGAACATCGACTGTGGGGTAGAGGACGTCTACCTGGGGGACGATCTCTACAAGCTGGTGCTCGAAGAGTTCGTGCGGCGGCTGGAAGTCAAGCGGCGCGGTCGCGGGTGGTGAGATCGATTCGGCATTGACCTTATAGGAAAACGGTCAATGGGCTGCGTCAAGATATTGCTAGCGTTACAAATTGGAGCGCCAACCGACTGTTTTTTAAAGTTTTTCAAAATAATGGCGCCAAGGAAGGGAGCATGCTCGAGGCAGCCACGAATCTTCGTCGCCTGCTGGTGGTCGATCCGTGCGACGACTGCCGCAGGCTTTTACCCGGACTCCGGGCAGCAGGGTGGGAAGTAGACAGCTGCGAGCTGGATAACGCTGGCAATCGCGGTTGTGACGTCGGCCTGCTGCGCCTTCAACCCCGGCATCTCGAACGCCGGGAGTCCGTCAAGGAACTCATCAGCCGCAGCGGCACGGAGTGGATAGCCGTGCTCAGCCCGGACACTTTGCCGCTCAATGAAGTCGGCGATTTCGTCAGTGAGTGGTTCTTCGATTTCCATACCTTGCCCTTCGATGTGGCGCGGGTGCAGGTCACCCTCGGTCGCGCCTTCGGCATGGCCCGTCTGCGCGGGCGCGGCAGCGTACACAGCGACGAGCACGAGCACGAGCTGCTGGGTGAGAGTCGCGATGTGCGCGAGTTGCGCAAGCTGCTGGCGAAGTTCGCGCCGACCGAGTCTCCCGTGCTGATCCGCGGCGAGAGCGGCACCGGCAAGGAGCTGGTGGCGCGCACGTTGCACCGCCAGTCGCGGCGGGCAGTCCGGCCGTTCGTGGCGATCAACTGCGGGGCGATGCCCGAGGCGCTGATCCAGTCCGAGCTGTTCGGCCACGAGAAGGGCGCGTTCACCGGGGCGCACCAGCGCAAGATCGGGCGCTTCGAACAGGCCAACGGCGGCACGCTGTTCCTCGACGAGGTGGGCGACCTGCCGCTGGAGTTGCAGGCCAACCTGCTGCGGGTGCTGCAGGAGAAGCAGATCGAGCGTGTCGGCGGTAGCCAGCCGATCGATGTCGATGTGCGGGTACTGGCGGCGACCCACGTCGACCTGGAACAGGCGATCCGCGCCGGGTTGTTCCGCGAGGATCTCTACTACCGGCTCAATGTCCTGCAGGTGTCCACTTCGCCGCTGCGCGAGCGCAATGGCGACCTGGCGCTACTGGCCAATCATTTCGCCCACCTTTACAGCGTCGAGACCGGCCGCCGTCCGCGGCGCTTCTCGGACGATGCGCTGGCGGCGATGGCCGAGCACAGCTGGCCGGGTAACGTGCGCGAGCTGGCCAACCGGGTGCGGCGCGGCCTGGTACTGGCCGAAGGGCGACAGATCGAGGCCCGCGACCTGGGCCTGGAGCGGGAGAAGGGGCGCTCGGCGCATCTGCCGCTGGTGACCCTGGAGGAGTACAAGCTTGGCGCCGAGCGTCAGGCCATGTGCGATGCGCTGGCCCGGCACGGTGACAACCTCAGCGTGGCGGCGCGGATGCTGGGCATCTCGCGGCCGACTTTCTATCGCTTGTTGCACAAGCATCAGTTGCGCTAGGGCGGGGTGGCCGTAGTACTGAAGGAGCTCCGAGGGGCGCTCCTTCAGGTTGGCTCCGTGCCGGCATCTGTAGGCATTTCCGCTCACACCGATATCACAATGGCGCGCCAATGTAGGATGGCGTGGAGCGCAGCGATACCCATCGATCAAGCCCAAGCCACGGGGTCTGCAACGGCGGAGCAAAAGAAGCGCCGGCCCCGCCGGCGGATCGCGGGCATCAGAAGGCAGGCGCGGTCAACGCCTGCGGTGGCAGGAATGACAAAGGCCCCGAACAGGGGCCTTTGCGGTTGGACAGCCGAGCCGTCAGAAGTAATACGGGAATTTCACGCTGAAGCTGAAATCCGGCGCATCCGGCGAGATGCCGATGGACAGGTTCGGCACGATGGTCAGGTTGGGGCTCCACGCGTAGGTCAGGCCCCAGTTGAAGTACGCCGCGTTGGCGTCGCTGCCGGTGACGGTGGTCCAGTCGCCGCCGTCGGCCTTGATCTTGCTCTTCTGGGCGATCAGGTCGGAGAAGGAGAACGACATGCTGGTCTTCTCGTTGAGGGCGAAGGCAACGCCCGCACCGATCTGGAACCAGTCGCCGAGGTCGACCTTGCCCTTCTGCTTCACGCCCTGGGTGGGGCTGATGTCATCGAAGGACTCTTCGAAGTTGTAGGTGTAGGAGAAGCTGCCGAACAGCACGGCCGGGTCGACGGTCTTGACCAGCGAAATGCCGGGGGTGACCGACCAGACACCGTTGCCGGTAGGCAGGGACTCGGGCACGTTGAGGTTGTCGTTGTCCGAGGCGCGCTTGAGCTTGATGCCGTAGGGTTCCTTGCCGGTGGGGGCCTTGATCCTCAGGCTGACCACCGCGTCGGGGCGCGATTCGGTTTCGTCCATGAACTTGTAGGCGATGCCGACGTTGACGTCACCCAGGGTCGGGTCGCGGGTGACCTTCTCGTCAGTGGACTGCGCCGTGGAGTTGCCGGCGCCGGACGATTCGAAGGTGCTCTCGCGGTAAACCACGGGGGCGTTTATGTCGAACTGCCAGCGGTTGTTCCAGTTGTAGCGGCCGGTGAGGTCCAGGGTCCAGTTGTCGGCGTTGATGTTGTCCACGCCGATGTTGCCCAGGAAGATCGTATCCAGCGCCAGGAAGCCGTTGAGGATCAGCTGCTTGGCGTCGTAGTGGGTATAGGTGATGCCCGTCTCGAAGCTGAACGCGCCGTTGCCGAAGAAGCCGCTGGCTTCGTCGTAGAGGTTCTCCACGCTCTTGGGTGGGCTGGCGTCGTCCTTGAGCGACTCGCCGTAGGAGCTACCGCTGGAGGCAACGGTGTTGCCGGTTCCGGGCGGTGTCGGCTTGCCGGTGGAGGTGACCAGGCGCTTGGGCTGGGCGGGCGTGGCCGGAGCCTCCTCGACCTGCCTGACCCGTTGCTCGAGCACCATCAGGGCCTTCTGCTGGGTCTCGTAGCGCTGCTTGAGTTCGAGCAGCTCCTGCTTCAACGTCTCCACCTCGGCTTCCGTCGCGGCGGCGGCGAAGGTCGAGGGGAGTAATGCGGATACACAGATTGCAGTTCCTAGCGTTAGCGATCGGTGCATGGCGCGCTGTCCTTCTTATAGGTTGGACCTCACAGTCGCACTGGAGCGTAGATCACATACCCATGGTGCGAAGCCCTTTGAGTTGGTCGAGATTGCAGTCCAGCGCTCCAGACGACGGAAGGTTGTTTTTGAGTACCACACTGAGCTGTGCCAGGTTGTTGACGGCATTATTTCCACCCACCATCTGCGCGGCCTGGAGCAGGCCGCCGGCGGCGAGTTGCTGCATGGCGGCGCCCTGGCCGTTGGCGTTGATCGCCATCTGCACGCCGCCGTTGCTCGGTGACACGCTGACGGTGCCGGCCGCATTGCTGGCGGTGACAGGGGTGGCGTCCAGTGGCGTGCCCTGTGGGGCTGCTACCGGCGGGGCCTGGTTGGCTTCCTTCACGTCGATGCTGACGTTGTTGGAAGCGGTGTTGTAATCACCCGCGGCGCGAACGCTCTGGGTGACGCCCTGGGTCTGGTTGAGTCCGGCGCCACCGGTGACGGTACCGGTGCCTGCGGCCGGTGCCGCGCCGCTGCCTTTCTCGTCGATGGTGGTGACGTAGAACTGCGGCTTGATGGTGGACTCCTGGATCTGCATGCTGACCTTGGCGCCGATGTTGTCGCCCACGGCGTTCTTCCAGGTACTGCTCATGACGATGCCGAAGCTGATGACCCGGCCCGGCATCACGTATTTGCCGCGCAGCTGGGCCAGCTCATGATCCTTCAGTTCGATCGGCTTGAAGACACTTTCCGCCTGGACCGGCAGGCAGGCCACTATGCAGGTGGCGGCAAGCAGCGGGATCACTTTCATTAGGGTTCTCCCCGGAAGGATTCCTGCCTTCCATTCTTGTGCGGTCTCAGAGGAAGTCGCTCTGGATGAAACCGAATTCCATGAGCTCTGCATCCTTGACCGGGCTGAACGCATTGATTCGGTCCCTGGCCGTCAGTGGGTCGGGCGGGTTCATCAGGGCGTTGGCCTGTTCGTAGCCCGGACCGATGACGGCGAAGATGATGCCGTTCCAGCCTTTGAGAAAATCTTCCTGGGTGAAGCGCTTGTGGCCCAGCACCGGGTCGCCGATGTAGACGTAGCCTTTATAGGCACGCTGCATCACGACGAAGTGTTTGTAGCCACGGATATCCATCAGCACTATCACCGGGATCGTCAGCTTCTCCAGAGACGCCGGCGGGATTCGGTACCCGCGTGCGCGCATGCCGATGCCTTCGAGATACGTCTTCATGTCGAGCATCGAAAAGCCCTGCGTGCGCACCAGGTCCGGGTCGGCCCGGACGAGCATCCCCTTGATCACGAATTCCTCGTCCACGTCCAGCGCATAGGCCTGGCGGAGGATCGTCGCCAGCGCGGCGGCGCCGCAGCTGAAGTCGGTCTTCTGCTGGACCAGGTTGCTGAACTTGCGCTCGCGGATGCTCTCGACGTGCTTGTAGGCCATCGACCCGCCGGGAAGGATGGCGAAGGGGAGTTGCGCGGCCTGCGTCGTGAGGCTGAAGAGGGCGAGCAAAAGCAGGGCGGACGTACGCATGATCGTGACGCCTTGGGGTGGCCTTAGGAGAAGGAGGCTCCGTCGCCGGAGCCTCCAGGTGCTACGCCAGTTCGCTTACAGGCAGGATTTGCAGCCTGCGGCGATGGACAGCGAGTTGCTCTGCTGGTTGCCTACGCCAGCCGCAACGTTCGCGCCCAGGTTGCCCGAGACGTTGTTGAGCGAGTTGTTGATGGAGGCATCGTTGCGCACCGGGTCTTTCCAGCCGGTGGGGATCAGCACCTGATAGGTCGCCTGGCCTCTCAGGTCAACAGTGCCAGCTTCGACGAAGAACAGCGGATCCTTGTCGGTTTTGCTGCCACCGCTGTGACGGCTGTCGTCATGACCGCCACGGCCCGACTCGTCGACCACGTAGCCTGCGCCTGCGCCCTTGTAGGTGCCATGGGCGCTGAAGGTGGAGCGCAAGGTTTCCTTCTCGTAAGTCAGGAAGGCCACGTTGCCCACGGTGTTGCCACTGGAGGTCTGGGTGGCGCCACTGTAGGAGTCAGCACTACGACCACCGGACACGGCGGCTGCCATGTCGTTTTTCTGCTGGTTGTAGTTGCCCGAGGCGATGTTGATGCCGATGTTCCCTGAGGAGTTGCTGCCGGAGTTGTTCAGCGACGCCTTGTTGGTGGTGGAGAAGTTCCAGGCCTGGTTGTCCGTGTTGTTCTGGGTCACTTCAGTCGACGCATAGGCGGTACCGAAGATGAACTTCTCATCGGCAGTCGCCAGGGCGGCAGCGTTGGCCTGTTGGTTCATGTCGCCAGCGGCGACGTTGACGCCCACGTTGCCGGATGCGTTCCCCAACGATCCGTCGACTGTCGCGTTGTTCTTGGTGCCCATGTTCACCACGGTGTTGTCGCTGCTCTCCTGGGTGTCTTCCACCGTGGCGCTGGCGCCTGCATCGATCCGCGGGTCCTTGTAGGGATCGTACGGAGGCTTGGGTTGCTGGTGATGATGGCCATGGTTGTCGTGATGGCCACGACCCCGGTCGTTGTCGCGATTATCTGCTTGCACTGCTACAGCCATGACCGCTGCAACAGCGAAAACCAGAGGCTTCAGAGCCATTCTTGGTTTCATGGTGTATCTCCTTTGCTTTGTTTGGCGTGTTTAGTGTTATTGGAGTTGGCTTGGGTCAATCCGCGACCCGGATGCTCAGGGTGTTGGCAATGCGATTGCCGACCCCGGCGCTCTGGCTCATCTGGACGACACCTCGGCTGCCGGCAAAGGCCTGGTCGCTGGTGACGACCTGCCGGCTACCCGTGGTGGAGTCCTTCGAGCCTGAGTTCACTGGCAGCGCGACGTTCTGCTGGGAAAGCACGCTGTCATCGACGCTCTGCGGAATGGCGCTGACGCTGATCCGCATGGCGTTCACTTGCTGGTTGGCAGCCCCGGCGGCCTGGTTCACGCCCAGTGCGCCGTTGCCGTTGGTGAAGGCGTTGCCGGTGATGCTGGCGGACGCGGCCTGGTTGAGGTCGACGCTGGCGTTGACCGCCTGGCGGAACTGGGTGGTGGCCTGGGCATTGCTGCCGATGGCGATGGCGCGGCCGTTGGCCTGTTGCTGGGAGTCACCGGCGGCCTGGTTCACGCTGGCGACGCCGCGGTAGTTGCGCACGGCGCTGTCGATGCTGGCGTTGTTGACCGTCGAAGGATCAGCGGCCAGGGCCGTGAAGCTGCAGAGCAGGAGTGGAAGAGCGAGCAGGCGGGCGTTCATCTCAGCGGTCCCCCGTCAGCATGCGCAGGGGCGAGAGCCCCTGCTGGACGGTGCGGTTCACCGAGTTGGAGATGCCGGCGCCGCCGCCAGCCGCGCCAGCCCCCAGGCCGTTGCCGTTGAGGGTCTGGTTGGCGCCGTTGTCCATGCCCACCAGTTGGCCGCCGGGCAGGATGTGCCGCTGCAGGCTGGAGCCGCTGGTGACGCCGGCGAAATCGCTGTCGCTCAGTTCGGCATTGCCGGTCTGGCGCACGATCTGGTCGGAGATGTTCGGGTTGACGGTGATCGGGTTCGGGTCGGGAATGTCGGTCGGCCGGGTGGCAACGCGCGGTTGCACCTGGCGCTGCAGGACGATGGTGCCGTCGCCGGCTTGTGCGAGCGGACACAACGGGACGCTGGCCGCGCCGCAAGCGAGCGTGACGAGAATGCCGACTATCCGTGAGTCGATGGTCCCCATGATGGCGGTTCCTTCTTGGTGCGCTGAGCCCTAACCAGCGGTACCAAGGTGGAGCAGGGGCCGTGCCGCTTTTAATCAGCTATTGAGAATCAATGACATGGCGTAAGGCCATGTGAGCCATCACGGAGCGGATGTCTCGGCGCTGATACAGGACGTTCGTACGAAAGCCGCGCGCGGGCCCTAGCACGCGGCCCGTATCACGGGAGAGGCGGATTCTGTTGCGCGGCTGATACACAACTTTGGGTGGGAAGGCCCGAAGCAGGGCCCGTCAGCGTTTGCGGCGTGTCGAGTGTTTCGCGTCGTTAACAGAATCGGGTCGCTTGTAGACTTTCTGGTACTTGAGTACAGCAGGCTTTTCAATGAATTAGGCATTTTGCATGATGGCGCGAACCCGTCCGGATTGCGGTTGTCTGCATCTTCCTGGCGACGAAAGGCGGCTCATTCTTGCTGAAGTGCCAACGCTTCCTCTGCCCGCGCTGCGCAAGAGAAATTTTTGTGAATTTCGTAGCGATCTGCGGGCAATGCATTAGCATGCCGACGCCGCTGCGGCGCTCACGCGCCAGGAGCAGGCAGCGGGATAAAACCATTAGAAACGTGCGAGCCAGCGTGCCTCGCGGGGGACAGTAGTATGGATCTGTGGAGCGCCTTTCAGGCCTTCATTCTTGGCGTGGTCGAGGGGCTTACCGAGTTCCTGCCGATCTCCAGTACCGGCCACCAGATCATCGTGGCGGACCTCATCGGATTTGGCGGTGAGCGTGCCGAAGCCTTCAACATCATCATCCAGCTGGCCGCCATCCTGGCGGTGGTCTGGGAGTTCCGCCGCAAGATCCTCGAGATCGTCTGCGGCCTGCCCACCCAGCGCAAGGCGCAGCGCTTCACCATCAACCTGCTGATCGCCTTCTTCCCGGCGGTGATCCTGGGCGTGGCCTTCGCCGACTACATCCACCACTACCTGTTCAACCCGATCACCGTGGCCGTGGCCCTGGTGGTGGGCGGCGTGATCATGCTCTGGGCGGAGAAACGCCAGCACGTGGTCCACGCCGAGACCGTCGACGACATGACCTGGAAGGAAGCGCTGAAGGTCGGCTGCTGCCAGTGCCTGGCGCTGATTCCGGGCACCTCGCGCTCCGGCGCCACCATCATCGGCGGCCTGCTGTTCGGCCTGTCGCGCAAGGCAGCTACCGAGTTCTCCTTCTTCCTGGCCATGCCGACCATGGTGGGGGCCGCGGTCTACTCCGGCTACAAGTACCGTGACATCTTCCAGCCCTCGGACCTGCCGGTCTTCGCCATCGGCTTCGTCACCTCCTTCATTTTCGCGATGATCGCCGTGCGCGGCCTGCTCAAGTTCATCGCCAACCACAGCTATGCGGCCTTCGCCTGGTACCGTATCGTGTTCGGCCTGCTGATCCTGGCGACCTGGCAGTTCGCCCTGATCGACTGGAGCAGCGTCAAACCCTGATCCGATAGTGAGTGAACGTGGAAAAGAACGGCACCATCAGCCGCTGGGACGATGACAAGGGCTTCGGCTTCATCCGCCCCCAGGCCGGCGGCAAGGAAGTCTTCCTGCACATCTCCGACTTCCGTGGCGACCGCCGCCCGGAAGCGGGTGATCAGGTCCGTTACGTCGAAGGCACCGGCAAGGACGGCCGTCCCCGCGCCGATCATGCCCGCCTTGCCGGGCTGGCCATCGATACCCCGGCGATTCGCCGCAAGCCCGCCGCGACAGCCACCCGCGAGCGCGCTCGCAGTGGCCGTGAAGTCGCCTTCCCCAGTGCGCCAAAGCGCTCTCTGGGCAAGGCGCTGGCAGTCCTCGGCGTGCTGCTCGCGTTGCCCGTCATCGGCTCGGTGCTCTGGCTGAAGGAGGCCTACTTCGTCTGGTTCCTGCTGCTCTATCCGGTCTTCAGCGTCCTGGCCTTTTTCGCTTACTGGCGTGACAAGCGCAGCGCCGAGCGCAACGACTGGCGTACTCCCGAACAGAGCCTGCACCTGCTGGAGCTGCTCGGCGGCTGGCCGGGTGCTTTCCTTGCCCAGCAGGTGTTTCGCCACAAGACCCGCAAGCTGTCCTTCCAGCTGGTGTTCTGGGCCATCGTCGTGCTGCACCAGCTGTTCTGGATCGACTGGCTCAGTGGCGGCCGGCTGCTGAACTGGATCGGCGCACTCATGGGTCTGGGCGTCAACCTCGCGTAATCGGCGATCCCATTCAGGGACTAGCCCGGCGTCAGACCGGCCAGTCGTCCTTCGAGAAGCCTTCCTGCAGATAGTCGAGCAGCGCCCGCACCGCCGGAAGGATGCCGCGCCGGTGCGGGTATACCGCCTGCAGGTAGGCCTCCGGCTCGCTCCAGGCGGGGAGCACGCGCACCAGCCGGCCATCCTCCAGCTCCTCGGTGCAGTAGTGCAGCGGCAGGAGCGTCACGCCCAGTCCCGCCAGCGCCACATTCTTGC
This sequence comes from Pseudomonas sp. PDM22, assembly GCF_014851965.1. Classification (NCBI taxonomy): domain Bacteria; kingdom Pseudomonadati; phylum Pseudomonadota; class Gammaproteobacteria; order Pseudomonadales; family Pseudomonadaceae; genus Pseudomonas; species Pseudomonas sp. PDM22. The sequence goes on along the minus strand of NZ_JACVAR010000005.1, from coordinate 169,647 downwards.
GCAGGTTGAAGTCTTCCACCGCCAGACGCGCCTCCAGGGCCACTTCCTTCACCTCGCCCTGTGGGCCGGTCAGCTTCATGTGCACGCGGCGATCGTTGTCGATGGCGCCAAGGACGGGCAGGGCGGCCAGGTCCTCCGGCGCACGCAGCTTGACGCCCTTGAGCAGTGACGGCGCGGCCACCAGCGCAGTCTTCGCCAGGCGCAGGCGCCGCGAGATCAGCGACAGGTCCTCATCCCCCGGTGCCCGCACGCGCAGTGCGACGTCGATGCTTTCATTGAGCAGGTCGACGCGGCGGTTGGTCAGCATCAGCTCGAGGTTCACCTGCGGATAGGCCGCGAGGAAGCCGGGCAGCATCTCGTTCAAAGAGGTTTCCGCCAGCGCCACCGGGCACGACAGGCGCACTCGCCCGCGCGGCTCCGCGCTCAATTGCGCCGCGACTTCATCCGCCATCTCGGCTTCCACCAGCATCGCCTGACAGTGCCGGTAATAGCGTTCGCCCAGGTCGGTGAGCGCGAGTTTGCGGGTCGTGCGCTGCAGCAGACGCACATCCAGGCGCGCTTCCAGTTCGGCTACACGCCGCGACAGGCGCGACTTCGGCAGACCCAGCAGGCGCCCGGCGGCCGCGAAGCCGCCGGCTTCCACCACCTTGGCGAAGTAGAAGAGGTCATTGAGGTCCTGCATTGTATTGTCCTGCTGGTGAGACGAATCATTGCATTTTTGCCGACTTATCGAAGATTGGCTACATGCGTAGTCTTGCCTTCAACGACGAATTCCTCCGCCAACCCACTTGGCACCTTTCCTGGAGAACACACATGAAACTGCTGCACATCGACTCGAGCATCCTCGGCGACAACTCCACTTCCCGCCAACTGAGCGCCGAACTGGTTGCTGCCTGGGCCGCCGCTGAGCCGGGCGTCGAAGTCACCTACCGTGACCTGGCCGCCGACGCCATCAGCCACCTGTCCTCCGCCAGCCTGGTTGCCGCCGGCACCCCGGCCGAACTGCGCGACGCTGCCCAGAAGCATGAAGCCGCGCTGGGCGAGCAGAGCATCGAGGAGTTCCTCGGCGCAGACGCCATCGTCATCGGTGCACCGATGTACAACTTCTCCATCCCCAGCCAGCTGAAGGCCTGGATCGACCGTATCGCCGTCGCCGGCAAGACCTTCCGCTACACCGAGAACGGCCCGGAAGGCCTGGCAGGCGGCAAGAAAGTGATCATCGTCTCCACTGCGGGCGGCATCCACGCCGGCCAGCCGACTGGCATCGCCCACGAGAGCTACCTGGAGCTGGTGCTGAACTTCCTCGGCATTACCGACATCGAGGTCGTTCGTGCTGAGGGCCTTGCCTACGGTGACGAGCCGCGCCGCAACGCCATCGCAGGCGCCCAGGCGAGCATCGCCAGCCAGTTCGCCGCCGCCTGATCGCTGCCATCAGAAGAAAAAGCCCCGCCGATGCGGGGCTTTTTTGTGCCCGGTCGGTACCGCCTGTCTGCGGGCACGGAGCGAGTCCCACTGGCGCGTACTATGCAGAGGTTCCCTCCAGGCGGCGTCCGACGGCCTCTGTACTCACCAGCAAGCCTCGTGGCGCCTGATCCGGAGACAAATCGGAGCGAACTGCACCATGGCGAGGCGCGTGTTCTGGTTCCTGCTGCTCGTTACCTTCAGTACCGCGAGTTGGGCGGCACAGGGCTGGAACGTGGGTTTTCACCGCCTGCAGGTGAGCGACCCGCTGGACCAGCAGCCGATGAAGGCCATCGCCTTCTACCCCACGCGCGCGCCCGAACAGCCCCTGCACCTGGGTAATTTCATCCTCGACGTCGCCTACGAGGGGCAGACCGCCAACGGCCGCTTCCCGCTGCTGGTGATGTCCCACGGCAACTACGGCACGCCGCTGGCCCACCGCGACCTGATCGCGGCGCTGGTGCGCAAGGGCTTCGTGGTGGTGACCTTGCTGCACCCCGGCGACAACCTGCATGACCACAGCCGCCTGGGCGCCAAGAGCAACCTCTACGGGCGGCCGCTGCAGGTGTCGGAAACCCTCAGTGCCGCGCTGCTCGACCCCAAGGTCGCGGCCATTGCCGATCCGCGCAAGGTCGGGGTGATCGGCTATTCCGCGGGCGGTGAAACGGCGCTGATCCTGGCCGGCGCCCAGCCGCGCCTGGAGCGGCTGATCAAGTATTGCCAGGAGCGCCCGGACGACGCCGACGCCTGCAGCGAGAAGGGCGAGGTGCGTGCCGATCGCAACGACCTGGTGCCCATGGCCGATCCGCGCATCGGCGCCTTGCTCCTGCTCGCGCCGCTGAGCCTGATGTATGGCGTCCATGAGCTGGAAGATGTGCAGGTGCCGGTGCTGCTCTACACCGGCAACGATGACCAGATCCTCGACTGGAAGAAGAATGCCGGCGCGCTGGCTCGCAAACTGCCGCAGCAGGCGGATCTGCGGGTGCTGGATGGGGCAGGGCACTTCGTCTTCATGTCGCCCTGTTCGGAGGAGGAGGTGGAAGCTACCCCGGACCTGTGCACCGACACCCAGCACCTGGATCGCAAGGCCATCCACCGTGACCTCGCGGCCTCGGCGGCGGAGTTCTTCGACGTCAGCCTGGGCAGTGCGACGATGCAGACGTCGGGGCGCTGATCCCCCGCGATGCGCCCCCTCCTGCAGGAGCGGCCACGTCCGCGCCTGCCGAGAAACACCCAAGAAAAAGCCCCGCGCTTGGCGGGGCTTTTTCATTGCATCAAGGCAGTGATCAGACGATCACGCCCTGGCTGCGCAGGTAGTCATCGTAGGTGCCGCTGAAGTCGGTCACGCCGTTTTCCGACAGCTCGATGATGCGGGTGGCCAGGGAGGACACGAACTCGCGGTCATGGCTGACGAAGATCAGGGTGCCCGGATAGTTTTCCAGCGCCAGGTTGAGCGACTCGATGGACTCCATGTCCAGGTGGTTGGTCGGCTCGTCCATCACCAGCACGTTGGGGCGCTTGAGGATCAGCTTGCCGAATAGCATGCGGCCCTGTTCACCACCGGAAATCACCTTCACCGACTTCTTGATGTCGTCGTTGGAGAACAGCATGCGGCCGAGGGTGCCGCGCACCAGTTGCTCGCCGCCCTGGGTCCACTGGGCCATCCAGTCGAACAGGTTGTAGTCGTCCTCGAAGTCCTCGGCGTGGTCCTGGGCGAAGTAGCCCACGTCCGCGCTGTCGGTCCACTTCACTTCACCGGCGGTGGGCGCCATCTCGCCGACCAGGGTGCGCAGCAGGGTGGTCTTGCCGATGCCGTTCGGGCCGATGATCGCGATGCGCTCGCCAGCTTCCACCTGCATGCTCAGGTTCTTGAACAGCGAGCCGCCGTCGAAGCCCTGGCTGACCTTTTCCAGGGTCACCGCCTGGCGGTGCAGCTTCTTGTGCTGCTCGAAGCGGATGAACGGGCTGACGCGGCTGGACGGCTTGACCTCTTCCAGCTGGATCTTGTCGATCTGGCGCGCACGGCTGGTGGCCTGCTTGGCCTTGGAGGCGTTGGCCGAGAAGCGGCTGACGAAGGTCTGCAGCTCGGCGATCTGGGCTTTCTTCTTGGCGTTGTCCGACAGCAGGCGCTCGCGGGCCTGTTCGGCCGCGGTCATGTACTCGTCGTAGTTGCCCGGGAACAGGCGCAGCTCGCCGTAGTCCAGGTCCGCCATGTGGGTGCAGACGCTGTTGAGGAAGTGACGGTCGTGGGAAATGATGATCATGGTGCTGTTACGCGCCGTGATGATGTTTTCCAGCCAGCGGATGGTGTTGATGTCCAGGTGGTTGGTCGGTTCGTCGAGCAGCAGCAGGTCCGGATCGGAGAACAGCGCCTGTGCCAGCAGCACGCGCAGCTTCCAGCCCGGAGCGACGGCGCTCATCGGGCCGAAGTGCTGGTCCAGCGGAATGCCCAGGCCCAGCAGCAGCTCGCCGGCGCGGGATTCGGCGGTGTAGCCGTCGAACTCGGCGAACTGGACTTCCAGTTCGGCCACGGCCATGCCGTCTTCTTCGCTCATCTCCGGCAGGGAGTAGATGCGATCGCGCTCGGCCTTGACCTTCCACAGTTCCTCGTGGCCCATGATCACGGTGTCGATCACGCTGAAGTCTTCATAGGCGAACTGGTCCTGGCGCAGCTTGCCCAGGCGTACGCCGTTTTCCAGCATTACCTGGCCGCCGGAAGGCTCCAGCTCACCGCCGAGGATCTTCATGAAGGTGGACTTGCCACAACCGTTGGCGCCGATCAGGCCGTAGCGGTTGCCGTTGCCGAACTTGACGGAAACGTTTTCGAACAGCGGCTTGGCGCCAAACTGCATGGTGATATTGGCGGTGGAAATCAACTGACTGACCCTTGGCTGGACATGGTGCGCGCCGGGCGCGGACGGCGCGGGCGGGCAGGGAAGGCATGCGCTGTCGAAGAAGGCCGACAGGCGCCTGGCAAAGCCGCTCATTATGCCACAGCCGGGCCTGCGCTGCATGCTTTGCCGCTGCAGCGCCCGTGATGCGGGCGTATGGCGAGATCAGACAGTTGAAACCCTCCATGGTCCTGCATCAGAATTCGGTGTTCAGAATTCTGGTGGGGGCTGTATGAAAATCCTAAACGCTCAACATTCGCTCAGGCATTACCTGGAGCAGGTCAGCGGCAAGCTGATTACCGTGGTCTCGGCCTCCGCCAGTGAAACCGAGTCACTGATCGAAACCCTGGTGGAGAAGGGCAATAGCCTCGATCTGCTGGTGGGCACCATCAACTCGTTCAGCTCGCCGGACTTCATCGACTACTGCGTCCGCGATGCCGGCGCCAGCGTCACCCTGCACGTCGACTTCCGCGCGCAGAACAGCGTGCACTGGAAGCTGATCCTGATCGAGCCGGACGTGGTCGTGCTGGGTAGCGCCAACTTCACCGAAATCGGCCTGAGCCTCACCCGTGACACCTGCACCGTGATCCAGGACGCGGCGCTCTACGCCGAGTACCTGGCGCGCGTGGCCGAGATCAAGGGCATGGAAGGCGTGGTGCTGGGTGAGGATTCGCCGGCTTTCGACGAGCAGCTGGAGGAATACCGCCAGAGTCACCGCCGCGTGCAGGCCAGCCTCGCGCGCAGTGCGCAATACCTGGACGGCGAGAGCTGGCTGGGCGACGAGACCAACCAGAGCATCCCGCTGTTCATCTGGTACAGCGACCATTCCGACGACTCCGAGGAGAAGGCCGAAGCCTTCCTGCATGCCAGCAGCGATGGCGTGGACTGGGACGACGTGCGCGAGTTCTTCACCTATGAGTGCGCCGAAGGCGTGCTGCCCTACGAAGAGGGCGACATGGTGCTGACCGCACGCTGCAACGGCACGCACATCGGCTTCTACACCTTCGACCGCATCCTCTACCGCGACGGCACCTACTACATCTACTCCTACCGCAAGAAGCGCTACACCCAGCCGTTCAAGCTGGAGGACGCCAAGGAGCGCCTGAAGGACGTGATCCCGGAGTGGTACGAAGAAATGCGGACTTCGCTCAATCGCCACGACATCAATAGTGTGGTGCGCTAAGCAGCCATTCATCGGCGCACAGCCTGCGACCCGACGGTCGCGCGCTGTGCGACTTGGCATTCTGCACGATGATGGCTAGCATCCTGCCAATATCTCGACGTCGCATGCTGCAGTTGCGTGAGTCCGTCAGAAACCTGTCAGGAGGCAATGGATCATGCCGCAACTTCCCCCCGATGAAGTCCCCGTCCGCCGCCGCATGCGCTGGCATTGGCGACTGCTGACGCTGAAGATCTACATCCTCTCGGTGTTCCTGCTGGCCTGCATGCTGGGCGGCAGTGCGATGCTGTTCCTCAACGTGCTCAATGACACGCTCGAACCGGCCCAGCGCCTGGGCTCCTTCGTGGCCGGCGCGCTGATCCTGCTGCTGTGCTTCCACATCCTGCGCATGGCGCTGCCGCCGATGCCCTGGCTGCACAGACGCCGCTCTCTGGAGTGAACCGCCTGCCTGGAAAGAAAGGCGCCGGAATGAAAAACGCCCCGTGGCAGCGATGCCACGGGGCGTTTTCCTTCGAGCCTGATCAGATCATCAGAAGATGTTGACCGGGTACTCGACGAAGACGCGCACTTCGTTGCCGTCGTCGTTGTAGGAGCGGGCGTCGTTGGACACACGCAGCCAGGAACCGCGCAGCTTGACCGACAGGTCCTTGGCCGGGCCGCTCGGCACGACGTACTTCAGCTGGTTGAAGATTTCGCGCTCTTTGCCGTTGCTGGTCTCGGCGGTCTTGATGTTGTCGCCGTAGACGTAGGCCACGGTGTAGCTCAGGCCCGGTACGCCGTACTCGGAGAAGTCCAGGCTGTAGCTGCCCTGCCAGGAACGCTCGTCTTCACCGTTGAAGTCCGACCAGTAGGAGTTGGCCAGCCAGATGGTGGTGCCGCCGTCGCCCAGGCCGCCCTGGTTCTGGTACCAGCCGTAGTTGTAGCCGGAATCACCGTTGTTGCGCTGGTGCGCGATCATGAAGGTGTGGACGCCGATGTTGTAGGCGGCCGACAGGCTCCAGATGGTGTTCTTGGTGCCGTCGATGCCGTTGTCGGAAGCGAAGTCTTCGTTCACACGGGTGCGGTAGCCGTTGAAGTCCAGGGTCAGGGACTGCTTGTCGGCCACCGGGATGACGTAGTTCAGGTTCATGTACTGCTTGCGAGCGACGTCTTCGCTCTCGTAGCCGTACAGCGAGCCGCTGAAGTTGTCGGTGAACTTGTAGCTGCCGCCGAACACGTCGATGCGCTTCAGGCCGCCGCTGTCACGCCCTTCGGCGCTCTTGCGGGTTTCCGAGGTGAAGCGGCCGACGTTCAGCTCCAGGCCTTCGATCTCCTTGGAGGTGATCAGGGTGCCGGTGAAGCTTTCCGGCAGCAGGCGGGAGTTGTCGTAGCTGAGGATCGGCAGGGCCGGCATCTGGTCACCGTACTTGATCACGGTGTTGGAGAAGCGAGCCTTCACTGCACCACCGGCGCGGGCCAGGTCGTTGGCAGCTTCGCCGCTGTCGCCCTGCTTGAAGAAGTCGATGCCGGCAGCGCCGCTCTTGCCCTGGCCACCGTCCAGACGCAGGGCGTACATGCCGAACGCGTCAACGCCGAAGCCTACGGTGCCCTGGGTGAAGCCGGAGGTGAAGGTCGCGGTGGCGGCCTGGCCCCACTCGGCCTTGTCGTCACGACCGTGCTTGTAGTCGCGGTTCATGTAGGCGTTGCGGAAGAACAGGTCCAGGTGGCTGTCTTCGGTGAAGCCCTTGGCGGTGGACTGGTCTTCGGCCATGGCGGCGGTCGACGCGAGGATCCCCAGTGCGAGCAGACTGATCCGGTGGTTCAGCATCATGATTTCCTTAATGGTGCAGCGCCAGCGAACAGAAAGAAAAAAGCTCTCCGCCCCGAAGTGCGTGATCGGGGTAGGTGGAGTCCTGTGCTGGCATATTCTTTTGGTTGTATTCGGGGCGTGGTCGCCCCGGCGCCGCGGGATGATAGCAGAGGTTCGAACTTTTTCGTCCAGCCTCTGTCATGCTCTCGTCATGATTACCTGATCAGCGGTTTTGGCCGCCGGATCGCGGCGGCTCGCGGGGGATGGGCGAAGTCGCGGCAGATTGCCGCGTGACTGGCTCAGCGAGCAAACGAGCGCTGGAACAGCCAGAGGCTGAGGATCAGTCCGCTGAATGCTGCGAGTGCGGCGCAGAGGAAGATCGAACCGAAGCCGAAGCCGTTGGCGACGGCACCCATCAGTGGCCCGGTAATACCCAGGGATACATCGATGAACAGCGAATAGGCGCCCAGTGCGGCACCCCGGCTTGAAGCGGGCACCAGGCCCACGGCTTCCACGCCCAGCGCGGGGAACACCAGGGAGAAACCGAAGCCTGTCAGCGCTGCGCCGGCGAGTGCGATCCAGGGCGTCGGGGCGCTCCACAGCAGGAGCAGGCCGAGGCTTTCCACCGACAGGCAGGCGATAGCGACACGGAAGCCACCGTGACGATTGATGGCATTGGCGAACAGCAGTCGTGCGCCGATGAAGCAGCCGCCGAAGGCGGTCAGGCAGTAGACCGCATCTTTCCAGCCGAGGCTGGCGTAATAGAGCGTGATGAAGGTGGCGATGGTGCCGAAGCCGATGCCGCCCAGTGCCAGGCCCATGCCGTGGGGCAATACCCGGCCGAGCACGTGGTGGAAAGGCATCCGCTCGCCATGCACCAGAGCGGCGGCACGCTTGGGCCAGGCCAGGGCGAAGCCGAGCGCAGCCAGCAGGACCACACTGCCGCCCAGGCTGGCCAGCCCGAGCTGGCCGACCATCAGCACGCCCAGCGGCGCGCCGATGGCCAGGGCGCCATAGCTGGCGATGCCGTTCCAGGAAATGACTTTTGCCGTGTTCGCCGCGCCCACGCGGTCGATGCCCCAGGCGATCGAGGCGCTGCCGACCAGACTTTCCGAGGTGCCCAGCACCAGGCGCGCGACCATCAGCAGGCCGAGACTGAGCAATGGCAGGCCCTGCATCGCCCAGGAGCCGAGCATCAGCGCACCGCTGCCGGCGCAGCCGACCATGCCGTAGAGCACGGCGCGCTTGGGGCCGAGGGTGTCGATGACTTTGCCGGCGTACGGGCGGGTGAGGAGGGTGGCCAGGTACTGGATGCTGATGACCAGGCCGGCCATCACCGAGCCGAAGCCCAGGTCGCTGTGCACGTAGCCGGGCAGCACGGCCAGCGGGATGCCGATGGTCAGGTAGGCGATGAAGGTGAAAAGGACGACGGACACCACTTGCAGGGTGGTGGACGAGGACGGGCGGGAATCGGCGGACATCTGCTGCGGTTCGGTACGGCGAGTGGTCCTACATGATGGACCGCGTGTGGCGTGTAGGAAAGCTAGCTAACGAACTACCTGAAATATCCTCCGTCCGTAGGGCGAATGGTGCGTCCGCGTTATCCGCCGTTGTTTGGGGCGGCGGATAACCTGTTCCAGGTTATCCGCCCTACGCAGGCACCTTCAGTTGCCGACTTATTGTAGGAGCGGGTCATGCCCGCGATCGCGCGCATGGCGCTCTCCTACAGGAAACAATGGGGTCAGACTCGGCGGAACAGGGTGGGGTAATCGATCACCAGGCCATCGTCATCCACGCTCAACAGCGCCCTGAAATCGGTGCCTTCGAGGTTCTCGTACAGATAGTGATGGGAATCGACCCGTGTATAGCCCTGGCGCATCCGTGCCGGCTTGAGCTTCGGAGCCTCCAGGTAGACCACCGCCAGCTCGCGGCGCTCGCCGTCGGCCAGGTGCAGGCGGCGGATGGGGAAGGTATTGGTGAAGGGCGACGGCCAGATGTCGATGTCCACGCAGCCCTCCAGGTCTTTCAGTGACACGCCCTCAGCGTTCTGCCAGTGGCCTTCGCCATCGGTCAGCAGGTGCAACTGATGCGTGCCGTGTGCGCTTTCCACGCTGAAAAGCGCTTCCCGCAGACGCCATTGGTCGTCCCAATCCAGCTGGTAATCGAGCTGATAGGACGGCCCGCCCGCTTCATCGATGGCACGCAACTGGCTCTCGGCGCGCAGCTCGCCCAGTTGCAGCGATTCCCAGCTGGCCGTCGGCGCGTGCCAGATGCCTTCCCAGTCGAGCGTGCGCATCAGGAAGTCTCCAGCACGAGGCCCAGGCGTTGGCGCTTGGGCAGGCGGGCGACCACCAGCTGGTGCGAGCGGATCAGCGCTTCGCGCAATTCGGCGTCGCCCATGGGGTAGGGGCGTTGCATGGAAATCCAGAAGGCTCGCGCCAGATAGGGCGCCGGGCGGATGCCGGGACGGTCGACGTAGCCCAGGAACAGCTCCGGGCCGACCTTGAAGGCCAGAGCGCCGTGGCCGCTGTCGAGAAAGTCGAGGATGGCGAACATCTTGTTGCCGGCCACCGAGAACACGCGGTTGCTGCCCCACTTGATGTCTTCGCGGGCGCCGGGAAGTTCCAGGCAGAAGCGGGCGATCTGTTGCGGCGTCATGGGCGTGCGTTCCTTCGGTCAGGCGCGGCCTTGCTCAGTCACGGAAATAGACTTCGACCAGATGGTAGCCGAACTGGCTTTTGACCGGCCCATGAACCACGCCGACCGGCTTCCTGAAGATCACCTGGTCGATGCTGCGGACCATCTGTCCGGGGCGAACCTCGCCCAGGTCGCCACCGCGCTTGCCGGAAGCGCAGGTGGAATGCTTGCGCGCCAGGGCGGCAAAGTCCTCGCCCTTGGCCAGGCGCTGCTTGATCTGCTCGGCTTCGGCGGAGGTCTTGACCAGGATGTGGCGGGCCATGGCGACGGGCATTGGTTGGGTCCTTGAATGAAAGCGTCTGGGCGGCATTGTACGGCAGCAGTGACACAGGTCGCATTTCGCGATGGGTTGCATTGTCTGGCGCAGGAGCGCTCCATAGAGTCAATAAGCCAATTCTTATTTATAGGACGCTGCTTACAGACGGCGTCCGCCGCCACCTTGCGTACGGATGCAGTTCAATGGATATCCAAGCGATGCTCAAGATCCTGGCCACCCAGGATGGTTCGGATCTTTACCTCTCCACCGGTGCTCCGCCTTGCGCCAAGTTCAATGGGGTGCTCAAGCCCCTGACCAACGAACCGATGAAGGCCGGCGACGTCGCCCGCATCGGCTACGGGCTGATGGACGAGGAGCAGCGCGCGGAGTTCGACCGTGAGCTGGAGATGAACCTGGCGATTTCCGTCGCCGGCGTCGGACGCTTCCGTATCAACCTGTTCAAGCAGCGCAACGAAGTGTCCATCGTGGCGCGGAACATCAAGCTGGATATCCCGCTGTTCGCCGACCTGAACCTGCCCGAAGTGCTGCTCAAGGTGGTGATGGAGAAGCGTGGCCTGGTGCTCTTCGTCGGCGGCACCGGCTCGGGCAAGTCCACCTCCCTGGCGGCGTTGATCGACCACCGCAACCGTAACAGCGGCGGCCACATCATCACCATCGAAGACCCCATCGAGTACGTGCACCGGCACCGCAAGTCGATCATCAACCAGCGTGAGGTGGGCGTGGACACCCGCAGCTTCCATGCCGCGCTGAAGAACACCCTGCGCCAGGCGCCGGACGTGATCCTGATCGGCGAGATCCGCGACCGCGAGACCATGGAGCACGCCCTGGCCTTCGCCGACACCGGCCACCTGGCAATCTCCACCCTGCACGCGAACAACGCCAACCAGGCGCTGGACCGCATCATCAACTTCTTCCCCGAAGAGCGCCGGCCGCAGCTGCTCAACGACCTGGGCAACAACCTCAAGGCCTTCGTCTCCCAGCGCCTGGTGCGCACCCAGGACGGCAAGCGTCGCGCGGCGGTGGAGGTGCTGCTGGGTACGGCGACCATCAGCGACATCATCAAGCGCGGTGATTTCAGCTCGATCAAGGAAATCATGGACAAATCCCGTGCCCTCGGCATGCAGACCTTCGACCAGGCGTTGTTCGACCTCGCGGTGGAAGGGGCGATTACCGAGGAGGAAGCGGTGAAGAACGCCGACTCGGCGAACAACCTGCGTCTGAAGCTCAAGCTCTACAAGGACAACCCGGGCAGCGTCGGCAGCGCTGCCACGCCTGCGGCGGCCAAACCCGTTGCGCCAGCACCGGCACCGGTTGCCGCTCCGGCAGCGGCGCAGCCGGTAGAGGCTTCCAGCTGGGGGCTGGAGCTGGCCCTGGAGGAGATCGAGGCGGAAGACGCGGAGAAGCCGGCAGGCCAATAAGCCGCCAACCGAACGGAAAAAGCCCCGGTATGCCGGGGCTTTTTCATGGGCGATGGATGCTCCTGCAGGGCCGACGTCTGTTCGCGAGTGCCCGATTCAACTTTGGCGCCGGGAGTATCGGCGGGGCTCACCGTTTCGTAGGGCGAATAACGCGTCAGCGTTATCCGCCGCGAATGGCTCGGCGGATGACCTGTTCCAGGTTATGCGCCCTACGGTTGGTGATTGATGGGTAGCTACAGCAGCGACAGCGGATAACTGATGATCAGCCGGTTCTCGTCAAAGCTGTTGGTGCTGCCCCAGTCGCGGCGCATGGTGGAGTTGCGCCACTTGATGTTCAGCGTCCTGAAGGTGCCGCTCTGCACGGTGTACGCCAGCTCGCTCTCGCGACCCCATTCACTGCCGTCGTCGGTGCTGGCGTTGTGTACGTTGCGGCCCTGGATGTAGCGGTTCATCAGGGTCAGGCCGGGAACGCCGAAAGCGGCAAAGTCATAGTCATGGCGCAACTGCCAGGAACGCTCCTTCGCGCTCTCGTAGCTGGCGTTGAAGCTGTCGTTGGCCAGGGTGCCGCCGCTGGTGCCGTTGACGCGGAACCACTCGTCCTCGCCCATGACCTTCTGCAGGCCGAGATAGAAAGTGCTCGCACCGTACCTGGCCGAGAACAGCCCGGAGAAGGTGCGGTTGTCCAGGTCGCCGGCACGGGCGCTGCCGTCCTCCTTGCCCCAGAAGTAGCCGATATTCGCACCGAGCACCCAGTCGCCCAGTGGCTGGCTGTGCTGCAGTTGCAGGTACTGCTGCTGGTAGATGTCCTTCAGCTGGGCATTCCACAGGCCGATCAGAGTGCGGTCGCCGTTGAAGCGGTATTCGCCGCCGGCAAAGTTGAAGCGGTCGGAGGTGAAGGCGGGGCGGTTGAACAGCGACAGGTCTTCCATGCTTGCGTCATTGCGCGGGCTGTTCTGGCGGAACTGGCCGCCATAGAGGGTCAGGCCGTCGATTTCCTTCGAGGTGACCTGCGCGCCCTGGAAGGTCTGCGGCAGCGATCGCCCGTCGTCCGAGCGCAGGATCGGCAGCACCACCATCCATTCACCGGCCTTGAATTCGGTCTTCGATACCTTGGCCTTGCCGGCGACCGCCAGGCGCCCGAAGTCGTCGGCGGGGCGGCCGTCGTCGTGGGTCGGCAAAAGCTGGGTGCCGGCCGTGCCCTTGCCGCCGTCGAGCTTCAGGCTGTACAGCCCGAGCACGTCCAGGCCGAATCCGACGGTGCCCTGGGTGTAGCCGGAGCGGGCGTCGAGGATGAAGCTCTGGGTCCATTCCTCTGCCTTGTCCTGCCGGGCATCACCGACGTAGTTGCGGTTCATGTAGAAGTTGCGCAGCAGCAGGCTGGTCTTGGCGTCCTCGAGAAAACCGCCGTCCTCGGCATGGGCCAGGACGGGCAGGGCGGGTAGCAGGCAGGCGCTGATGGTGAGGTGGGGCAGGTGGCGGAGCATGGGTGTTCCCTCGGCATTCTTGTCTTTGTTCAGGGCGAACGGAGTCCTCCGCGCGGCTCTGTCGGGAGCGGCGGATGGAGGTTCAAGGCGGTCAGCGAGCGCGGATCAGGCGATCAGCCAGGCGCGACGGAAATGCGAGGGTGAGGGTGCAGACAATGAGCGGAGTCGATACACGCGCGCAGGCGTGCCAGGGAGAGCGTGAGCATGTGAACGGACCTTTCTTATAGTTGTTGGCGCCGCATCGGGGCGGCGGCTGGGGCCATAGTGGTGGTCCGCGGCGGCTCGCCGCAATTCGCCCGAGGCGTATCTGTTCGCTGTTCGAACACGAATTAACCAAATGGAACATTTGTGTAGGGAGATTCCGCGTAGCATGGCCGGAATAACGCCGCGCGGGACTGTCATCGCCCGGCCTTGCAGCGGACCCGCGAGGTCCGCGCGCCGGCGTGGGGTGGGTTCTTTCCCCGGTGCAACTTGCTAGGCTGTCGAGTCGCGTACGCCAACCTTTCTGCCCAGTGATTCCGTGAGTCGATGAGTACCAGCCAATCGCCGTTGTCCGGCGTCCACCAGCCCTTCAAGGGCATCCTGCTCATCGTCCTGGCGACCTTCCTGTTCTCCAGCCACGACGCGCTGTCCAAGTACCTGGCGAGCATCTATCCCATCGTCATGGTGGTGTGGGCGCGCTATGTGGTGCACACGCTGCTGATGGCGGGCATCTTCCTGCCGCGCGCCGGCCTCGCCGTGCTGCGCACCCGCCACCCGTTCCTGCAGACGGCCCGCGCGCTGTGCCTGCTGGGTACCAGCTTCCTGTTCACCACCGGCTTGCAGTACATCCCGCTGGCCGAGGCGACCTCGGTGAACTTCCTCGCGCCGTTGCTGGTGACGGCGTTGTCGGTGCCGCTGCTGGGCGAGCGGGTGACTTTCGGGCAATGGTCGGCGGTGATAGTCGGCTTCATCGGCGTGCTGATCATCGTCCACCCCGGCGGCGACCTGTTCACCCCGGCGGTGCTGCTGCCGTTCGGCTCGGCGCTGTGCTTCAGCTTCTACCAGTTGCTGACGCGCAAGCTCAGCCAGGTGGACAGCCCGACCACCAGCAACTTCTTCGCCGGGCTGTGCAACACCCTGATCGTCAGCGCGCTGGTGCCGTTCTTCTGGCAATGGCCCGGGCTGGTGCATGGCCTGATGATGCTGGCCCTGGGCACCTGCGGGATGACTGCGCACCTGTTCCTGACCCAGGCCTTCAAGCATGCCGCGCCGGCGCTGCTGGCACCGTTCAGCTATTGCCAGATTGTCTTCGCCGGGCTGCTGGGCTTGGTGATCTTCGGCCATACGCCGGAGCCGTCGGCGTTGCTGGGTATCGCGGTGATCTGCGGCAGCGGGCTGGCGGCGGCGTGGTTGCAGAGTCGCAAGCGGTAGACGCGGACTTTTTCCGCGATCGCGGGCATGGACCGCTCCTACACGGGCCTCATCATTCGATTTCGAACAGGCCGTGGCGAATCGGCCCGACCTGCAGGCGCTGGCGTACGTCATCGTCGATGCGCGGATCGTCCGGCTGGTACAGCTTTACCTGGCGATAGGCGCTGATGCGGTTGATCTCCGGGCCCAGGTATTCCCAGACCACGCGGGTGCACGCCGGAGTTCGGCGGTCGCCGCTGGAGACGCCGGTCTTCAGGCCATTCAGGCGAGTGATGCGGCTCTTGAAGCTGGGAATGAGGATGGTCTGGCTCATCTCGTTGACGGTGAGCGACTCGTAGTCCATCAGGAACAGCCGGTCCTGTAGCTGGAAGGCCGCGCCCAGGTAGCGGCAGCGCACCCAGTCCTCGGCCTGCACGTCGGTGCTGCTGGAACGCTCTTGGCGCTCCTGGCGCTCGAAGAGGAAGTTGCCGTCCTGCTCGTACAGGTGCACCAGTGACAGCAGGATCGAGCCGGGCACCGACATGCAGTTGGAATACTCGAAGTAATAGCCGCAGTAGCGCGACAGGTTGCCCGCGTGGTCGCGCAGCGGACGGAGCATCTCCAGCAGCGGGTCGTCGCGCTGCACATTGGCCGGCGAAGTGCCGCGCGCACCGATCAGGCGGGCGAACTGCTCCGGCGGCAATTGCAGCTCGTAATCCTCGACGCCGAAGAAATCTCCAATCCTCTTGAGGTTGAAAGGAGTGGGCTGGCTCTGCCCGCCGAGGTACTTGTTGAACTGCGCGCGGTTGATTGCGAGCTTGCGGCAAACCTCCGAGATAGAGCGGTAGTGAGCGCAAAGTAGCTTGAGGTTGGGGCCGAGGTTTTCGGACATTCGTGCCAGGTCCAAGTGATGCGACTGGCGCAATTATAGCGTCAGGTAGCATCAATTCGTAGCAAGCCGCGAAATTGTTTCGGGAGGCTTCGGGCGCAACCATGCGCCCCCAGTGAGCGGGCCAGCCCCAGGCCCGCGCTCCCACAATAACAATCGAGGCCCCAGCACATGCTCGACGCGATCAACGATTTCCTCTCCGGGAAAGTCCTCATCGTCCTCATCGTAGGACTCGGTGCGTACTTCACCATCCGCTCCCGCTTCGTCCAGTTCCGCCACTTCGGCCATATGTTCGGCGTGTTCAAGGAGTCGATCCGCGGCCAGTCCGGGCAACTGAGCTCGTTCCAGGCCCTGATGCTGAGCCTCGCCGGTCGCGTCGGCGCCGGTAACATCGCCGGTGTCGGTATCGCCGTGACCCTGGGTGGCCCCGGCGCCGTGTTCTGGATGTGGGTCACCGCGCTGGTGGGCATGTCCAGCAGCTTCTTCGAGTGCACCCTGGCCCAGGTCTACAAGCGCAGCGACGGCAACGGCCTGTACCGCGGCGGCCCGGCCTACTACATCCAGCACGGCCTGAAGCTGCGCTGGATGGCCATGACCTTCGCGGTCCTGCTGCTGGTTACCTACGGCTTCGCCTTCAACGGCCTGCAGGCCTTCACCGTGACCCACTCGCTGCAGAACGCCTTCGACATCCCGGTGCTGTACTCGGGCATCGCCCTGGCCGTGCTGCTGGCCGTGGTGTTCTTCGGCGGCATCCAGCGCATCGCTGCGGTCTCCGACCTGCTGGTGCCGGTCAAGACCCTGGCCTACATCGCCGTGACCCTGTACGTGATCGTCACCCAGATCGAACTGGTGCCGGGCATGCTGACCACCATCGTCAAGAGTGCCTTCGGCCTGGAGCCGGCGTTCGCCGGCCTGCTGGGTGCGGCCATCGTGATGGGCGTCAAGCGTGGCGTGTTCGCCAACGAAGCGGGCCTGGGCAGTGCGCCGAACGTGGCCGCCGTCGCCGCCGTGCGTCACCCGGCCTCTCAGGGCGTGGTCCAGGCGTTCAGCGTGTTCCTCGACACCTTCGTCATCTGCACCTGTACCGCGCTGCTGATCCTCCTCTCAGGCTTCTACACCCCGGGCTTCGAAGGCGACGGCATCACCCTGACCCAGAACTCGCTGGCCGCCGTGGTCGGTGACTGGGGCCGTATCTTCGTCAGCGTCGCGCTGTCGCTGTTCGTGTTCACCTGCATCACCTACAACTACTACCTCGGCGAAAACGCCCTGCAGTTCATCGTCGGCCGCAGCCGTTCGGCGCTGATCGCCTTCCGTGTACTGGTGCTGGGCCTGATCCTCTGGGGCTCGATGCAGAACCTGGGCACCGTGTTCGCCTTCGCCGACATCACCATGACCTGCCTGGCCTTCGTCAACCTGGTGGCCCTGGCGATGCTGATCAAGACCGGCCTGCGCGTGATGCGCGACTACGACGAGCAGCGCGCCGCCGGCGTCGAGCGCCCGGTGTTCGACGCCAGCAAGTTCGCCGACCTGGACATCGACCACGATGCCTGGCGCGATGCCCACAAGATCAACTCGACCGCTCCGGCCCACGGCAGCCTGCCGGCCCAGGGCTGATCCCTCTCGGACCAAGGTCTGACACGCGGGGCCGGGACTTCTCCCGGCCTCGCGGTTTATCCTGTGAACTTTCCTACAAGAGCACTGGCATGCGTCGAGTGAAGAACCTCTTCGTCCTCTATACCGGCGGCACCATCGGCATGCTGCAGACCGCCGAAGGCCTGGCGCCGGCTGGCGGATTCGAAGCTCGCATGCGCGAACAGCTGCAAGGCCACACCGAGACTCGCCTCGACTGGTCCTTCGCGGAGCTGCAACCGCTGCTCGATAGCGCCAACATGACCCAGGCCAACTGGCTGGCGATGCGCGACGCCATCGTCAATGCGGTGGAGCAGGGCGGCCATGACGGCGTTCTCGTGCTGCACGGCACCGACACCCTGGCCTACAGCGCCGCGGCATTGTCGTTCCTGCTGCTGGGGCTGGATGTTCCGGTGATCCTGACTGGCTCCATGCAGCCCATGGGCGCGCCGGGCAGCGATGCACCGGGCAACCTGCTGGGCGCACTGAAGGCGCTGGAAACCGGCGTCGAGCCGGGTGTTTGGCTGTATTTCAACGGCGAGCTGATGCATGGCGCCCGCGTCACCAAGTTGCGCAGCGACGCCTTCGATGCTTTCGCCGTGCTGCCGCGCGAGCGCAAGGGTGCGCATGCAGAGTCGCTGCCCGGCGAGCTGAGCTATCGCCAGCCGCGCCAGCCGGTGAATCTCGCGGTGTTGCCGCTGTTTCCCGGCCTGCGCGCCGAGCACCTGCGTGCGCTGCTGGGCAGTGGCGTTCAGGCACTGCTGCTGGAGTGTTTCGGCAGCGGCACCGGCCCTTCGGACAACGAAGACCTGCTGGCTGCGCTGCGCGAAGCCCACGCCCGCGGCGTGGTGCTGGCGGCGATCAGCCAGTGCCCGCAGGGGTATGTGGCATTCGACGTGTATGCCGCCGGCAGTCGCCTGCGTGATGCCGGGTTGGTGTCCGGTGGCGGCATGACCCGCGAAGCGGCGCTCGGCAAGCTGTTCAGCCTGCTGGGTTGCGGCCTGCCGGCTACGGAAGTGGAACGGCTGTTCGCCCTCGATCTGTGCGGCGAGCGCGTCGACTGATCGACTGATTGATCGAAACGGAACGCGCCCCGCTCAGGGGCGCGATTCTTCCAGCGGCACGTTGAGCACCTCGCGCACCAGCATGGCGATGCTGCTCACGCCCATCTTTTCCTTGATCTTGGTGCGGTGCACATCGACCGTCTTGACGCTGATGTTCAGCTCGCGGGCGATGACCTTGCTGGCCTTGCCGTCCACCACCATCATCAGGATTTCCCGCTCCCGCCCGGTGAGCAGGTCGAGCTTGTGCTGCAGGTTCTGCTTCTGCTCCTGGCCCGCGTGCACCTGCACTGCGCTTTTCAGCGCCGCCTGGATGCGGTCCAGCATCTGCTGCGGGTTGTAGGGCTTCTCGACGAAATCCAGCGCGCCGTTCTTCATCGCCTTCACCGACATCGGGATATCGCCGTGGGCGGTGACGAAGATGGTCGGCAGGTTGATGCCCTTGTCGTTGAGCATCTCCTGCAGCTGGAAGCCGCTGGTCTCGGGCATACGCACGTCGAGCACCAGGCAGGCGGGGAGTCTGGGGTCGTATTCGCGCAGGAACTCCTCGGCGCCGCCAAAGCAAAGCGATTCGATGCTGACCGATTCGAGCAGCCAGGCGAGGGAGGTGCGCAGGTCCTTGTCGTCGTCGACGATGTAGACCACGGGTTTTCTAGCTTCCATCAGGCGTTGCCACTTTCTTTCTTATCGTTGTGAAGCTGCACGTAGGCCGCGTACGCCGGGCTTTTGCCGCGGTCGTCGGAATGGCATGACCCGGAGCATACCCATAGTCGCCGGTGCTGACGATAAAGAAACCACCTAGATGACTAGCGGCCCGCCCCCCCAAGCGTGGTGATCGTCTGAATATGGCGCGCCGCCGCGCTGCCCTACGCTGGCCCCATACAAGAAAGGCCGGGCGTGCCGGCCACTCCAGCACATGCCACTCCGGCAAATAGGAGCGAATAAATGGCCAACACCCTCAGCCAGACCCAGATCGACTTCCGCAACGCCATGGCGCAGCTGCCGGCGGCGGTGAACATCATCACCACCAATGGCCCGGAAGGCCGCTGCGGCATCACCGCCAGCGCGGTCTGCTCGGTCACCGACTCGCCGCCCACCGTGCTGGTCTGCGTCAATCGCGGCAGCGCTACCCACGATGTGTTCCGCAGCAACGGCCACCTGTGCGTCAACGTGCTGTGCGGCGAGCAGGAAGAGCTGGCCAAGCACTTCGCGGGGATGACCAAGGTTTCCATGGAAGAGCGCTTCACCTGGGACCTCTGGGACGACGGCTATGCCGGCCTGCCGGTGCTGCGCCAGGCGCTGGTCAGCCTGGAAGGGCGGATCAGCGACTGCAAGGAAGTCGGCTCGCACACCGTGATGTTCGTCGAGCTGGAAAAGGTCGCGGTGCGCGAGCGCCAGGACAGCCTGGTGTACTTCAACCGCGTGTTCCACCGCGTTGACCGCGAGGCCGTGCGCTGCGCCAGTTGATCCTTATCTAACAACAAGAACGAGGTAATCACCGTGACCCTGAAGATTTCCCAGACTGCCGACATCCAGAAGTTCTTCCAGGAAGCCAGCGGCGCGCTCAATGACGCCGGCAACCCGCGCGTGAAGCAGTTGATCCTTCGAGTGCTGCAGGACTCCGCCAGGCTCATCGAAGACATGAACGTCACCCCCGACGAATTCTGGAAAGCGGTGGACTACCTCAACCGTCTTGGCTCCCGCCAGGAAGCCGGCCTGGTCGTCGCCGGCCTCGGCGTCGAGCATTACCTCGACCTGCTGCTGGACGCCCAGGATGAAGCTGCCGGCCTCAGCGGCGGTACCCCGCGCACCATCGAAGGCCCGCTGTATGTGGCCGGCGCGCCGCTGTCTGAAGGCGAAGCGCGGATGGACGACGGCAAGGACGCGGGGACCGTGATGTTCCTTTCCGGCCGCGTGTTCGACCCGCAGGGCAAGCCGCTGGCCGGCGCCGTGGTCGACCTCTGGCACGCGAACACCCAGGGCACCTACTCGTACTTCGACAGCACCCAGTCCGAGTTCAACCTGCGCCGGCGCATCGTCACCGACGCCGAAGGCCGCTACAAGGCCCGCAGCATCGTGCCCAGCGGCTACGGCTGCCCGCCGGACGGCCCGACCCAGGAGCTGCTCGATCAGCTTGGCCGCCACGGCCAGCGCCCGGCGCACATCCACTTCTTCATCTCCGCACCGGGGCATCGCCACCTGACCACGCAGATCAACCTCGCCGGTGACCAGTACCTATGGGACGACTTCGCCTATGCCACCCGTGACGGACTGATCGGCGAGGTGCGTTTTGTCGAGGACGCGGCTGCCGCCAAGGCGCGCGGCGTGGAAGGGCGCTTCGCCGAGATCGAGTTCGACTTCCAGCTGCAGCAGGCGGTTTCCGCCGACGCGGAGGATCGCAGCAACCGTCCCCGCGCCTTGCAGGAAGCCTGATTCCCGCCAACGCTGCGACTTTGCCGGTAACCCCGACGTAGGGTGGAGCGATACCCATGGCTGTCCGCGCACGGATTGATGGGTATCGCTGCGCTCCCCACCATCCTACGTTGAGCGCTCTGTAGCTCCGCAGTTGGGCTGTCTACAGATCAACGCTGTGCCAACACTGTAGGAGCGGGCCATGCCCGCGACCCGCGGACAACGTCCGCTGTATTAGGAAGCGTTCAGTTCAGCCCCGCCGCTCCCTATGCATCAGCCAGAGGAAGTACGGGCAACCGATGAACGCCGCCAGCAATCCTGCCGACACCGGCCACGGATAGGCGATGTTCCGCCCCAGCCAGTCCGCCACCACCATGATCAGCGCTCCGGCTACCGCGCTCAGCAGCACTTGCGGTGCCGCGCGGCGCACGCCGAGGTGGCGGGCGATGTGCGGGCCGATCAGACCGACGAAACTCAGCGGGCCGACGATGATGGTCGCGGTGGCGGTAAGCACCGCGGCCGTCAGCAGAATCATCAGGTGGCTCAGGCGCAGCCTCAGTCCCAGGGCAGTCGCCGTGCCGTTGCCCAGCGTCAGCAGGTCCAGCGGGCGAGCCAGCAACAGGCTGACGCCAATCATCAGTGTGCCGACCACCAGCCCGGTGCTCGCCGACATCACGTCCACCTGATAGGTCGAGCCGGTCATCCAGCTCATCATCGCCGTCATGCGCGGGTCGCCGCTGGCCAGCAGCAGGGTGCTCAGCGAGTGCAGCAGGGTCGTCAGGCACACGCCGGTGAGCAGCAGGCGCTCGGCATTGAAGGTCTTGCGCCAGGCGAACCACAGCAGCAGGCCGAGGGTGAGCAGTGCGCCGATGCTGGCTGCCGGGACCATGTAGGCCTGCGGCTGCGGTATCACCAGGAACAGCACCAGCACGGCAATCGCCGAACCGGAAGTGGCGCCCAGCACTTCCGGGCTGGCCATGGGATTGCCGGTCAGGCGCTGCACCAGCAGGCCGGCCACGGCCAGCATGGCGCCGGCTGCCAGTGAACCGAGCACGCGCGGCAGGCGCCATTGCGCGATGGCGTCGCTCAGGCCGGCATCGCCCCAGTGCCAGCCGTTGGCATCCACTGCGAAGTAGATGGCCGGCAAGGTCAGCAGGCCGAGCAGGACCGCCGCGCCGATGATCAGCCGCCACGGGTGCTCGCGCTGTGGCTTGGCCGGCGCCGGGCGCGGCACGATACCACCGCTGCGCTGGCGGCTGAGCAGCCACAGCAGCAGCGGCACGCTGAAGATGCCGGTGAGGATGCCCGCGGGAATTTCCCCGGCGAAGCGCGACAGTTCGCGGGCGATCTGGTCCACCACGCAGAGCAGCGCGGCCCCCAGCAGTGGCGCCCAGACCAAGCGTTGCTTGAGCGTGCGCGCACCGCACAACCGCGCAATGGCCGGTGCGGCAAGGCCGACGAAAGCCAGCATGCCCACGGCGCTGGTGACGAACGCACTCAGCGCTACAGCCACGGCCAGGCCCATTACGCGGGTACGCAACAGGTTCACGCCCACCGCGGCGGCACCTTCATCCTCCAGCCCCAGCACGGCCAGCGGGCGCACCATCAGCAGCGCGATGACCATCGCCACGGCCAGGCGCGGGGCAAGGTAGAGGGCGCCGTCCCAGCCACTCTGGTTCAGCGAACCGGCCTGCCAGAGCAGCAGGTCGATCAGGTAATCGTGGTTGAACAGCACCAGCAGCGCGTTGAGCGACACGCAGTACAGGCTGATGACCATGCCGGCGAGGATGAAGCGCAGCGGCGACAGGGTGCGGCCCCAGGCGAAGGCAAACAGCAGGCAGGCCGCCAGTGCCGCGCCGGTCAGGGTGACGGCTTCCAGGCCGTGCACCAGCAGGGTCGGGGCGAAGATGGTGGCCGCCGACAGGGCAAGGTTGGCGCCGGCGGAGACGCCGAGAGTCACCGGTTCCGCCAGCGGGTTGCGCAGGATCTGCTGGAACAGCGTGCCGGCCAGGGCCAGCGCGGCGCCGGCCATCAGGCTCACCGCCAGGCGCGGGAAGAAGCTGAAGTGCAGCAGCACCTGGCGCACGTCGTCCAGGTCCGGCGACCACAGTGCCTGCCACCAGAGGTCGCGGGGCAGGGCGCCTTGCAGGCCATGGAACACCAGCAGGCCCGCGAGTATCGCCAGCACCAGCGTGCAGATCGCCGGGCCAAGCGGCAGACCGCTACGCGGGGCGGCGAGGCCGAGAGTCGATTCAGACATGGGCGACCTCCGTGGCGCTGTCCAGGTAGGCGGCGATGCGTTCGGCGAGGTCGAGCACCGAAGCGGCGCCGGCGTAGGGGTAGAAGCGCTGCAGCGTCAGGGTGTGGCCCTGGCGCACGGCGGGGAGGTTGGCCCACAGGTCGTTGGGCTGCCGCAGGCTTTGCAGGCGTGCCGAGGTGGTGGGGATGTCGACGTAGACCAGGTGTGCGTCCGGGCGCTCGGCCAGGCGCTCGATGCTGACCATCGCCAGCCCTACCGGGCCGACGGGTCCTTGCCAGGCATTCTCGACGCCCAGGCGGTCGAGCACGTCCTGCACCATGCTGCTCCTGCCATAGACAGCCGCGTGGCGACCATCCTGGTTGAGCACGGCCACGCACACCGGTGGCAGTGAGCGGCTCGCCAGTTTCGCCCGCAGCCCGGCCAGGCGCTGCTCGCCCGCGGCGATGTAATCGGCGGCGACCTGTTCGACGCCGAGGCGCCGCGCCAGGTCGTTCATGAACCCGGTGGTGGCGCGCCAGGCGCCGTCAGCGGCCGGGTAGATGGCCACGCGTTCGGTCGGCGCGATGCCGTTGAGGCGGCGCTCCAGCGTCGGGGTCATCGGGTCACTGAGGATCAGTTGCGGTTGCAGCTGCTGGATCAGTTCGAGGTTCGGTTCCCAGTAGGGACCCACGTCACGCACGCTCTCGGGCAGCGGCTGAGTCGGCATGCGCACCCGGTAGTAGCGGTCGTCGGAGATCGCCAGGGGCGGCACGCCCAGGGTCAGCAGCGTCTCGGCGGCCACCCAGTTGAGCGCGATGATCCGCGTCAGGCGCTCGCCAGCGAACACCGGCAGGCCGGAAGCGCAGGCCAGCCCGCCGATGGCGAGGCCCTGCAGCAGGTGGCGACGGGTGAGGGACATGCACTACTCCTCGCGTGAAACAGGCTCTTGAAACAACAAACGCTTGAAACAACAAAGGGCCCCCTGCGAACAGGGAGCCCGGAAACAGCAGGCGGAAGCAGCGCGCGGCCGCCTCCGCCAGTGCCTTACCAGCTGTACTTCACGCTGGTCATGACGGTGCGGCGCAGGCCTGGGTAGCAGGAGATCGGGCTGTCGCAGGTCGCGGCATACTCCTCGTCCAGCAGGTTCTGGGCGTTCACCGAGAGGGTCACGTTCTTGTTCAGCGGGTAGCTCACGCCGGCGTCGAACAGGGTGTAGTTGTCGACGTGGTAGGTGTTGGCGTTGTTGCCGTAGAGCGAGCCGGTATAGCGCACGCCGCCGCCGATGGAGAGACCGTCGACCGCACCTTCGTGGAAGGTGTAATTCAGCCAGCCGTTGGCCATGTGCTCGGGCACGTTGGCCGGGCGGTTGCCTTCGTTGGCGTCGTTGCTCTTGGTGATCTTGGCCTTGGTGTAGGTGTACGAGGCCAGCAGGTCCCAGTTCTGGTCCAGCTTGGCCTTCAGCTCGGCCTCGATGCCGCGCGAGCGCTGCTCGCCGGTGGCCTCGCTGAAGCCGGTCGGCACGCCGTTGGCGTTCAGCTGGTTGGTGAGGATGTTTTCCTTGGTCAGCTCGTAGGCGGCCAGGGTGATCAGCAGGGTTTCGTCCGGCTGGAACTTCACGCCCGCTTCGTACTGGTGCGCTTCGCTGGCCTTGAAGGCGCTGCCGTCGGAGCTGATGCCGGTGTTGGGCACGAAGGACTCGGAGTAGCTGACGTAGGGTGCCAGGCCGAAGTCGGTCAGGTAGGTCAGACCGACACGACCGGTGAAGGCGTTGTCCTTCTGCAAGCTGTGGGCGCCGACGTGGTTGTCCAGGTCATTGCGCACGTAGTCGTAGCGGCCGCCGGCGGTGAGAATCCAGTGGTCGTCGAACTTGACCTGGTCCTGCAGGTAGGCGCCGATCTGCTCGATGTTCTGGTCGTAGTCGATGGACTGGATGCTGTTGCCCTTGTTCGGACGCGGAACACTCTGGCCGTACACCGGGTTATCCAGGTTCAGCGACGGGCCGAGGGTGCGCCAGCGCGCGACATTGGCGTCCTGCCAGCTGTAGTCCGTGCCCATCAGCAGCGTGTGCTTGATAGAGCCGGTGTCGAAGTTGGCCTGCAGCTGGTTGTCCAGGTTGAAGGTGTCCATGTGCTGATCGAAGCGATCCGCGGTGCGGATGATGTTCCGCCCCACCTGCAGTTGCGGCAGCAGGTTGTTGAAGATCAGGTCGACCTGGCCGTAGCGCGCGTTCTGGCGGAATTCCCAGGTGTCGTTGAAGCGATGGCGAAACTCGTAGCCCAGGGTGTACTGGTCCTGGTCGAAGTGGTTGTAGTTGTGGTCGCCGAGCAGGGTGCCGGTGGGGTGGCCGTTGACGCTGTAGTCGAAGATCGAGCCGGAGTTGCGGTCACGCAGGAAGTCGGTGAGCACGGTCAGGCTGGTGTCTTCGTCCGGCGCCCAGGTGAAGGACGGGGCGATGTAGTAGCGGTCGTCCTCGACCTCGTGGCCGTCGTCGTACTCGGCCTGGGTGTTGGCGTCGCGGGCCAGGCCCACCACGCGGTAGAGGAACTGGTTCTGGTCGTCCAGCGCGCCGCCGAGGTCGAACTGGCCCTGCTTGCGGTCATGGTTGCCGCCAGTCAGCTCGACTTCGTTGATGTGGTTGGCAGTGGGCTTCTTGCTCACACGGTTGACGATACCGCCGGCGTCACCCATGCCGAACAGGCTGGAGGACGGGCCACGGACCACGTCGATGCGCTCGAAGGCATAGGGCTCGCTGCGAAAGAAGGCGTAGCTGTTGTTCTGCTGGCGCAGGCCGTTGAGGTAGTCGCTGGTGGCCTGGGCGTTGAAGCCGCGGATGTACATCCAGTCGAAGCCTTTCGGGTCCAGGCCATAGGCTTCCACCTTGACGCCGGGCACGTAGCGCAGTGCTTCGGTCACGGTCTGCGCGCCCTGGGCGTCCATCTGCTTGCGGGTGATCACCGAGATCGACTGGGGGATTTCCAGCAGCGGGGTGTCGGTCTTGCTGCCGCTGTTGGAGGTGCGCGGCACGTAGCTGTCTTCACCTTCGACGGTACCGGTGATGACCTGGGCGGACATGTTCAGGGTGTCGCCGCTGGCGGAGTCGGCGCCCAGCAGGGTCACGCGGCTGCCTTCGACCTGGTACTTGATGCCGGTGCCCTGCAGCAGGCGTTCCAGCGCCTGGGCGGGCTCCATCTCGCCGCGCACGCCGGGTGCGCGCAGGTTCTGCACCTGGCTCTGGTTGAAGACGATCTGCAGGTTCGACTGCGCGCCCAGGCTGGTGAGCGCGGAAGCCAGGGACTGGGCCGGGATGTCGATGCGGACCGGGGCGGCCTCGACGGCGGAAGCCGCCAATACCATCCCCAGGGCGGTGGCGCGGACCAGGCGGGCCAGAGGCTTCACCTTGTGCTGGGATTGCAGCGCGTAGCGGTTGCGACTCACTTGTTTAGCTCCTTTAACCTTGAAGGCATGATCTTGTAATGCAATTTCTAATAAGAATGATTCAGCTTTATGTGACGCGCCGGCTGGAAAAAACCGGAAAAATCCTTTCGATCTTTTTTTGTTGCTGAGTGACGGCGGCAGGAAAGGGCGGCCATCCAGGCCGCCGGGCCGTCAGTGCATGGCCATCCCGGAACCGCCTGGTGGCGCTGTAGCGCGGTGCTCCTCGATCTCCACGATCTGCCCGGCGCTCATGCGCAGCAGGCGATCCGCGACGTCGAAATAGCGGTCGTCGTGGGAGATCACGATCAGTGTCTTGCCCTGGGCACGCAGCTCGGGCAGCAGCTCGGTGTAGAAAATCCGGCGGAATTCCGGATCCTGGTCCGCTGCCCACTCGTCGAACACCAGCACCGGGCGCTTCTCCAGCCAGGCCTGCACCAGTGCCAGGCGCTTGCGCTGGCCGGTGGACAGATCGGTCGTCGAAAATTCCTGGCCCTGCAGGCTGACCTTGTGGGCGATTTCCAGGCGCTCCAGGTAGCGGCCGGCTTCTGCCGGAATGTCCTGGCTACCCTTGAGCAGGTCTTCGAAGAGGAAGTAGTCGGCGAAGATGGTGGTGAACAGCTGGCGGTAGTCGTCGCGGCCGGTGTCGGTCACCGGTTCGTCATTGAGCAGCAGCTCGCCGCCACGAGGGGCATAGAGGCCGAGCAGCAGCTTGATCATGGTCGTCTTGCCACAGCCGTTCTCGCCAGCAATGAAAAGGATTTCGCCACGACTGACCTTGAGGTTCAGCGGACCGACGCCAAAGCCACGGGAGCCGTCGTCGGTGGGGTAGTGGTAGGCCAGGTCGCGCAGCTCGATGGACTGGAAGTCCAGCGGCTTGCGACCGTCATCGGCCAGCAGCAGGTTCGGCTCCGGCGAGGAGAAGCGCACCGACAGCTCGGCAATGCGGCGGAACGCGACCTGGGCGCGGGTAACCACTGGCAGCTGGCCGATCAGGCCTTCCAGCGGCCCCTTCATGTACAGCAGCACCAGGATGAAACCGGACAGGGTGGCCTGGTCAGTGCTCGGCCACAGCGACTGGTAGGCGAGCGCCACACCGATGACGATGAAGAACAGCGTCGAGCCGAAGCCCTTGGCGACGTTGAACAGGTTGATCGAGCGCAGCTGGATGTCACAGATTTCGTCGGCGGTACCCTGCAGGCGTTCGCTGTAGTGCTGGAAGCGGCGCGGACGGCTGATGCGCAGCTCCTTCGCGCCCTCGGCGATGGCGCGGTAGTGCTTCTGCAGTTCGTCTTCCTTGTCCCGTGCCTCGAAGAACCCCTTGATGCCCTTGGCCCGCGCGACGTACTGCACGGCGCTGCCGACGACGATGGCGATGGCGGTAGCGAGGAACATCGGCGGCGACAACCAGGCCAGGTAACCCAGGCAGCCAAGCGTGGTGGTCAGGGCCACCGCCAGCGGCGCGAAGGCGAAGGCGAAATCGCTGATGGTGTCGATGTCGTGGGTCAGCACCGGGATCAGGCGGTGGCTGCGGTAGCGCTCGATCTGCTCGATGGGCGCGGAAATGATCTTGCTGCCCAGGTCCTTGCGCAGCCTCGCGATCACATGCTGGCCGACATAGTTGGTGCCCATGTCGGAAATGATCGAACCTATCAGGGCGATGGCGCAAAGGCCGGCGAACCCCAGCAGCAGGCCGGCCGGCATGCCGCCTGGCGAATGCAGGCTGTAGTTGATGGTGGCGAGCAGCGCGGTGATAGCAGAGCCACCGAGAATCCCCAGCAGGGTCGCAGCGGTCAGCGGCAGCCAGTGCGGCCGCAGCAGCTTGAGCATCTCGGGAAAGGCGCTTGGAGCGGGTGTTTGCATCGTCTTTTCCTGGACCCGGCCTGCCAGGGGGCAGGCCGCACAACGGGGCGAGACGGCGCGCGAATCAGGAAATCATCGGCAAATCCGAATCGTTCCTATCAAGACGAATGAGCCGGAAGAAAACTGAAGAGAATTTGCGAATTTGTCGCAATTAAGAAGACGCAGGAGATCGTGGCGGAACCGTCCGCCGTGTAGCGCCGTGATGGAGACCCTGTAGGAGCGGGCCATGCCCGCGATCGCGCGCATCGCGCGCTCCTACAATGGTTGGGCCTAAAGCTGCGCGTAACGGCTGGCGAGAACGGTGCGCCCCTGGTTGTCCTTGCGCAGCTCCAGCGGCAGCACCTTGGGCAGCGAATCCACCAGCGCCTGCAGGTCGTCGGTGCGGTAGATGCCGCCGATGCGCATGGCAGCAACGGTGGCATCGTCGAGGAACACCGGCTGCTTGAGGTAGCGATTGATCAGCGGGATGGCCGACTGCAGCGTCAGGTCATCGATCACCAGCTTGCCTTCGATCCAGGCAATGGCGCCGGCCGGCGCGACCTGGGCGAGTTCGATGCGCTGGCTGCCCTGGCTGTAGCGCGCCTGCATACCCGGCGTGAGTTGGGCGCTGTTGCCGTCGACGCTGTCGGGCGGGCTGACCACCACCGAGCCTTCGAGCAGGGTGACCAGCATCTGGTTCGGGTCGGTCCAGACGTTGAAGCGCGTGCCGGTGACCCGCACGCTGCCGTTGTCGGTATAGACCGAGAAGGGCTGCAAGGTGTCGTGTGTAACGCGGAAATACGCCTCGCCACCGCTTTTCAGCCAGGCGCTGCGGCGGTCGCGGAAGTCGGCGAAGAACAGCTGCGAGTTGCTGTTGAGCTCGACTTTCGAGCCGTCCGCCAGCTCCACGTCGCGTGCGCCAGGTTGTGCGGCGTAATAGCCGACCTTCGAAGGCAGCCAGCCGGCTGACCAGCCTGCCGACCACACGGCGCCGATGGCCACCAGCACGCCAGCGGCCACGGCGGCGATGCGCTTACCGGTGCGAGGGCGGCGAGCGCTGCTGCGGGGACGGCGGCCGTTCAAGGGGGTAGGTGCTATCGGGGCGGGTGCGACCTGCGGAGTCGGCGGCAGCAGCTCCGAGAGCTGCCAGATGTCCAGCATCGCCTGGTATTCGACCTCGTGCCGCGAGTCGAGCGCGAGCCATTGCGCAAACTCGGCGCGCTCGGCATCGCTGCACTCTTCGTCGTGCAGACGCGCGCACCAGTGCGCAGCTTCGGCGCTGATGCGGTCATCGTCGAACGGGGAGGGGGAGCTGGTCATCGGGAATCTCGGTGAGGCCGTTTGCGGCCGATATCACACTTTCTTTTCGCGTTGATGCGAGTGATTATAAATAAGCCTGACTCGGACTGTCAGCAGGCGCCTACAGCCTCGACTGTTTTTCATAGGATGCCCGACGGGGTGGAAAGCGCGTTCATCCGGTATTACAAGGAACTGGTCCTGTACCTCAATCGCAGCCTTGGCGACCGCCAGGCGGCCGCCGATGTGACACAGGAAGCCTTCCTGCGCCTGCTCGACCGCAAGGGTGACGAGCATATCGAACAACCCCGCGCATTTCTCTATCGCACGGCGGTCAACCTCAGCATCGACCTGCACCGGCGCGGCCGCGTGCGCCGCACCGAAGAGCTGGATACCCTCGATCGCGAAGGTTGTCTCGACGAGCGCTGCCCGCAGGAAGCAGCCAGCCAACAGCAGCAACTGCAATTGCTCCAGCGCGCCCTCGGCGAATTGCCCGAGGCTTGTCGCCGCGCCTTCGTGCTGCGCAAGGTCGAGGGCTGCAGCCATGTCGAGATCGCGCAAGCCCTGGGCATCTCCCGCGACATGGTGGAGAAACACATCGTCAACGCGATGAAGCATTGCCGGCTGCGCCTCAAGGCCTGGGATGGTCAGGACTGAGGCTGGTCACACACCCTGCCGGAGCGGGCCTGGCCCACTCCTACAAAGGACAGACGTGCCGATCTCGCCTGGATTTAGTCCCACGCGGCCCGCGCGGGTTTTCTGGGAAAGATTCCGCCCTCGATCGCAGCTCGTCATTCTGAAATTTTCATGACTTAGTGAGAATCATTCTAAATTTCCCCAGGCCTGTCTCGTCTCTCCAGATAACGCGCTATCGACAGCGCAAATCATGGGCGACACGCAGGAGCGAGCGCCAACCGCCGGCTGGCGGAGCGCTCCAGGCAGAGCAGTAAGCCGCCGACTCCTGCGTGGTCATGCCCCACGGCCATCGCGATACAGGACATTGGCACCATGACCCAGATGATCACCCCGACCTACGACGTGCTCGGCATCGGTTTCGGCCCCTCCAACCTGGCGCTGGCGATCGCCCTGCAGGAGCAGGCGCGACGCGAGGGTCGCCACTACCACGCGCTGTTCCTCGACAAGCAGGCCGACTACCGCTGGCACGGCAACACCCTGGTGGCGCAGAGCGAGCTGCAGATCTCCTTCCTCAAGGACCTGGTGACCCTGCGCAATCCCACCAGCCCGTACAGCTTCGTCAACTACCTGCATGCGATGGGCCGGCTGATCGACTTCACCAACCTGGGCACCTTCTATCCGTGCCGCATGGAGTACAACGACTACCTGCGCTGGGTCAGCGAGCAGTTCGCCGAGCAGCGCGTCTGCGGCGAGACTGTCAGCCGTGTCGAGCCGGTGCAGGGCCCGGACGGCATCGAGCTGGTCAAGGTGCTGTCCACCGACGCCCGTGGCCACGAACGCTTCCGCCTGGCCCGCAGCGTGGTGGTGAGCACCGGGGGCACGCCGCGCTTCCCGTCGGCCTTCAGCCACCTGCGTGACGACCCGCGCGTGTTCCACCACGCCCGTTACCTGGAATGCATGGCCAGGCAGCGCTGCAACCAGAACGAGCCGATGCGCATCGCGGTGATCGGCGGCGGCCAGAGCGCGGCCGAAGCCTTCATCGACCTGAACGACAGCTTCCCCTCGGTGAAGGTCGACATGGTCCTGCGCGCGGCGGTACTCAAGCCGGCCGACGACAGCCCCTTCGTCAACGAAATCTTCGCCCCGCGCTACACCGACCTGGTGTTCAACGAGCCCAAGGCCGAGCGCGAGAAGCTGATCCAGGAATTCCACAACACCAACTATTCGGTGGTGGACCTGGACCTGATCGAGCGCATCTACGGCATCTTCTACCGGCAGAAAGTGGCCGGCGTGGATCGCCATGCCTTCCTCTGCCGCCGCAATGTGGAGGCGGCCAAGGCTGACGCCGACGGTATCGAGCTGACCCTGCGCGACAGCGCCACCGGGGCGGTGGAAACCCATCGCTACGATGCGGTGATCCTCGCCACCGGCTACGAGCGCAAGTCGCACCGCGAACTGCTTGCGCCGCTGCAGGAGTACCTGGGTGACTTCGAAGTGGGCCGCGACTACCGCGTGCTGGCTGACAAGCGCCTGCATGCCGGCATCTACCTGCAGGGCTTCACCCAGGACAGCCACGGCCTGAGCGATACGCTGCTGTCGGTGCTGCCGATGCGCGCGCAGGAAATCGCCGCGTCGATGTTCGAGCACCTGCCGCCGCACGAGACCGCGCACAAGCCGACGCGCCCGCTGACTGCGGAAAGCGCCTGACCCGCAAGGCCCGGAATCGATGTCCGGGTCGAGTAAATTTCTGCCGACCCTGCTCGTCATACGAGCGGGGTCGTTGCATTCACGAAAGGGAACCCACCATGACGCCCAGTTTTTCCCTGCCGCTGCCCGATGGCCGCAAGCTCTCCGCCGATCTCGGAACCCATGGTCTGACCCTGCTGCTGGACGGCCAGCCGTTGTTGAGTGCGCAACGCGAAGGTGAGTGCTGGCAGCTGAGTTCAGCACCAACCCCGGAGGCGCTGTGGATGCTGGCCTACTGGACCTTCGCTGGCGATGCACAGAGCGAACGCGTGCAATTCGCTGCCGCCAATGCCCCGGTCGAAGCTTTCGAGCAAGGCCTGGTGAGCCTCGACGACGTTGGCGGGCGCCTGCAGATCGAGCGTTCCGCGTTCTGGCAACTGCCCGCCGCCTGGCACAGGGGCTTGGCCAGCGCCAACTATCCGCAGGTCTATCGCATGAGCGGCGGCCGCCGCCATCCGCTGCGCGCACCCAAGCCGCAGGGTGAGGTCTATCGCCGCTTCGACGCCAAGCTGGGCCAGTGGATTTCCCTGCGCACCCTCGACATCGAACTGGACCTGGAACGCTTCAATCGCTGGCAGAACAGCCCGCGCGTGCTGGAGTTCTGGCAGGAGGGCGGCACCCTGGAGCAGCACCGCGCCTACCTGGAAAAAGCCGCCGCCGACCCGCACACCACCACCCTCATCGGCTGCATCGACGACGAACCTTTCGCCTACTACGAAGCCTACTGGGCCAAGGAAGACCGCATCGCGCCGTTCTACGACGTGGGCGACTACGACCGCGGCATCCATATGCTGGTGGGCGAGGAAAGCCACCGTGGTCCGCACAAAGTGGAAAGCTGGATGACTGCGCTGGTGCACTACCTGCTGCTGGACGACCCGCGCACCCAGCGCATCGTCGCCGAGCCGCGCGCCGACAACGCGAAGATGATCGGCCACATGCAGCGCCTGGGCTTCTGGCGCGAGAAGGAATTCAACTTCCCGCACAAGCGCGCCGCGCTGATGGTGCAGAGCCGGGAAACCTTCTTCGAGCGTTGCGGCCTGTGCTGACAGCGGTTCGCTGCGTGCCTGAGGGCTGCTGGTGATCGCAGCCCTCGCTCCCCTGTATTTCGGTGAGTTCGCCAGCTACCGCCAGGTGCTGGTGACTCGCGACGATCCTCGGCCATCGATCCCGGCGCGTGCCTTGCTGGAACGGGAGATGCTCGACAGCGTGCTGCGTCGCTTCGACCCGCCCCATGCCGATGGCGACCGACGCGCGCTGGCTTCGCAGTGGTCCAAGTGGTACCTGGTGCGCCTCATTCCACCTGTGGTGGCTGCCGCGTTGGTGCTCGGTCGCACACTGCCGCTGGCGTTCGATGAGGTGGACGTGGTGCTGGATGCCCAGGGCATTCCCGAGGCGTTCAAGTTGCCGGGCGAGGGCGGGCCTTTCGCCGCGCCGCCGGGTGATCCGTTCCAGCGCTTTGCCCATCTGCTGGAAGGACACCTGCAGCCTTTCATCCAGGTTCTCGCCGCCGAGGCGCGCCTGTCGCCGAAGGTGCTCTGGAGCAATGCCGGCAACTACCTCGAATGGTTCCTCGGCGAGATGGCCAGGCTGCCGCCCCTGGCCCCGATGCTCGGCCACGGCCGCGAACTGCTGGAGACCGAGCGCCGCCCGGACGGCACGCGCAACCCGCTGTTCAAGCCGATCCAGTATGTCGAGGTGTCCTGCGAGCAGCGGGCCAACGGCCTGTGGCGACAGCGGCGCACCTGCTGCATCCGCTACCGGCTGGGCAGCATCGGGCACTGCGATAATTGCCCGCTGATCGACGAGCCGCCGCCGGAAGCGAGCGACCTGTAGGGCGGATAACGCGTCAGCGTTATCCGCCAGTCAAAGCTGAGCGTGAACGTAGGATGGTGTGGAGCGCAGCGATACCCATCGAGTTTCGCGCACCCGCAGCAGCATGGGGTATCGCAAGCTCCACCCATCCTGCAAATGTGCTCGCCGCGGAGGGCGGCGGTTTGCCCCTATAGGGGCTCAGCGCAGGTAGCTGATCGGCGACCCATCCACCGGATTGCTCAGCACACCCATGGGAATCCCGTAGATGTCTTCCAGCGTCTCCCCGTGCATCAGTTCCGCCGGGGTGCCCTGGGCCAGCAGGCGGCCGCCGTGCAGGGCGATCAGGTGGTCGCAGTAGCGCGCCGCCATGTTGATGTCATGCAGCACCACCAGCACGCCCAGGCCCAGCTCGCGGCTGAGTTCGTGGACACGGGACAGCACCTCGACCTGGTGGGCAATGTCCAGCGCCGAAGTCGGCTCGTCCAGCAGCAGGTAGCGGCTGTTCTGCGCCAGCAGCATGGCCAGCCAGACGCGCTGGCGTTCGCCGCCGGAGAGCAGGTCCACCGGGCGATCGGCAAAGGCCAGGGTATCGGTGAGGTCCAGCGCGCGGTCGATCTGCTTGCGGTCCTCGCCGGTGACGCGACCCAGCGCGCCGTGCCACGGATAGCGGCCGAAGGCGACCAGTTCGCGCACGGTCAGGCCGTCGGTCTGCGGCAGCTGCTGCGGCAGGTACGCCACCTGGCGCGCGAAATCGCGGTTACCCCAGTCCTGCAGCGGCTTGCCATCGAGGCGGATGCTGCCGCCGCTGGCCTGTTGCTGGCGAGCCAGCAGCTTGAGCAGGGTGGACTTGCCCGAACCGTTGTGACCGATCAGGCCGATCATGTTGCCGTCGGCCAGCTGCAGGCTCAGCGGTTGCAGAAGCGTGCGACCGGGGACGCTGAAACTGACATTTTCCAGTTCGAACATGGGGTCATCCGTAGCGGCGGCGTGGCCGGAAAAAGCGGGAGCCCGACTCTAATCCAATTGCTAATGGTTATCAATTTTCCATGGCGCTGCGGAACCGTCGGATTGATTGCCTGTCACTGTCGCAAACCGCTTATGATTCAACGCTGTAACTGATCTGGTAGGACCCATGGAGTCTGCTGTCGAACGCTACAAGCGGCTGGTTGCCGAAGCCCTTGCGCGTTATTTCCCCCGTACCACCGAATACCTGCGCGCCGAGCGCGAGGCGGCGCAGCCCAAAGCCGGCGCGCGCGGCAAGGCAAAGGGCAAGGCGAAAGCAGCGGGCAAGGCACCCGCCAAGCGCGGCGCCAAGGCCCGGAAGGATGGCGACGCGCCTGCGCCCAAGCGCCAGCGCACGCCGACCGTTGCCGGTATCTACGGCACCGCCAGCGCAGCGGATGAGCAGCGCGCCCTCGACATGCGCCAGCGCGTGGCCCAGGCGGCTGCCCACGGGATAGTCAGCCTGCCCTCGGACGAACAGTGGGCGATGATCCTCGCGCCCGAGCCGCTGACGCGCATCTTCGCCGGCGCCGGGTCCGGCAAGTCCACCACCCTGGTGCTGCGGGTGGTCTACATGCTCTGCCACCTGGGGGTAGATGCGGAGAAGGTGACGGTGATTTCCTTCACCAACGCTTCCTGCGCACAGCTGCGCGAGCAACTGGTGAAGGTGCTTGGCTACTGGGGACATCCGCTCGATGCGGCGCAGGCGCGGCAGTGTGTGCGCACCTTCCACTCGGCCATGGGGACCCTGGCGAAAGTCGCGCTGAAGAACCCGCGCTGGTTCGAGCAACTGGACGAACGCGACCCCGCCAGCGAACTGGACAACCCCTTGCTCGCCGGCCGCCTGCGCCCGGCGCAGCAGCGCCTGCTCAAACAGGTCTACCAGCAGTGCTACGCCGAGCAGCCGGCGTTCCGCACGCTGGTGCACCAGTTGCTGGAGCTGCCGCCACCGCCGGAAGCGGGCGAAGACGGCAAGCCGCCACGCATCGGCAAGGCGCCGCTGGATGCCTTCAAGCTGCCGGGCGAATTCACCGCGCTGCCGCTGTTCGAGGCGTTCTACGCCCAGTCCGGCTTCATCGAGAGCATCGGCCTGCGCATTGACCAGTTACAGCCGCAGAAACTCGCCTGTCCACCCCGCGAGCGGCAGTTCGTCGAGGCCCTGCAGCTGTTCTGGGCGGCCTTCGATGCGGCCTTGCAGGAGCAGGGCCTGCTGACCTTCAACCTGGCGTTCCAGCGCCTGACCGACCTGCTCGGCGACGGCAAGCTGCCGGCCGAAGCGCTTGCGCCGTTCCAGCACCTGCTGATCGATGAGTTCCAGGACGTCTCGCCGCAGATCGTGCAATGGCTGCAGGCGCTGCACCGCGACCTCGCCAAGCGCGGCGAAGCGGTCAGCCTGATGGCCATCGGTGATGACTGGCAGTCCATCTACGCCTGGCGTGGCAGCTCGCCGGAGTTGTTCATGGACTTCGACCGGCACTTCCCCAGCAAGGGCCGGCGCAAGAGCCGCGTGCTGCTGCTGGAGACCAACTACCGCAGCATCGACCCGGTGATCCGCGACGGCGAGCGGGTGCTGGTTGGCGTGGCCAACAAGCAGGCCAAGACCTGCCGGGCGTTCAAGACAGCAGAGGCGGGCGATCACGGGGTGAAACTGGTGCAGCGCTTCGACGCGCGCAACAGCCTGCCACTCCTGCTGGAGGAGATCCGCAAACAGTGCGAACACGTCGCTGCGCGCGGCTCGCGGGAGAAAACCGCCGTGCTGCTGCTCAGCCGGCGCAATGAAACGTTGCAGACCATCCTCGGCGAGCTGGACCGCAAGCTGCCGGTGAAGGGTATGACCATCCACCGCGCCAAGGGGCTGCAGGCGGAAGTGGCGATCATCGTCGACGACTGCGCGCCGCCGGAGAAACACCCGCTGCGCGGCGCCCTGTACGTGGCCTGCGGCTTCTTCGCCAGCAGCTACGAGCAGGCCCAGCAGGACGAGCAGCTGCGCCTGGCCTATGTGGCGATCACCCGTGGCGTGAGCCGGGTCTTCTGGTTCACCCGCAAGGCCCAGGGGCCCACGGCGATCCTGGCGCTGCGGCGCAACGTGGAAACCGCGCCGGCCTGAGCCCAAAGAGGGCGATCAGTCGTCGCGGGTGAGGACTTCCAGCAGCTCGATCTCGAACAGCAGGTTGGAGTTGGGCTGGATGTGCGCGCCGACCTGGCGCTCGCCGTAGGCCAGGTGCGCGGGCACGAAGAGCTTGCGCTTGCCGCCGACCTTCATGCCCATCAGGCCCTGGTCCCAGCCCTTGATTACCCGGCCGGTGCCGATCACGCACTGGAACGGGCGGCCCTTGTCCCAGGACGAATCGAAAACGGTGCCGTCCTCCAGGGTGCCCCTGTACTGGGTGGTGATCAGGGCGCCCTTGACCACGGCCTTGCCGTCGCCGACGACGATATCTTCGATCTGCAGTTCGCTGCTCATGGCGTTCTCCGGTGCTGCGGGTGCGGCACGAGCGCCGCGAGGGCGTGCGTTTTCGCAGGATTCGTCGGCAATGGCAAGCCATGCGACTCAGGTGGCGAGGTTGCGCAGCTGGCCCGTCGCCACGCCGATCAGCGTGCGCAGGCCCATGCCGAGGATGACGACCGTCGCGGCGGCGAGCAGGAACAGCGCCACGCCATTGGTGAAAGGCCCGGGCGCATGACCCGCGTAGCGCAGCGCGCAGCCGGCTGCGGCGGCCAGCGGGAAACCGACCGACCACCAGGCCAGGCGGAACGGGCAGTTGCGCGCCAGATGGCGCAGGCGCCCGGCGAGCACCGCCAGCATGAACAGGGTGAGCATGTACAGCGCGCTGGCGAAGCGGTCGATCTCGCCGACGATGCTGACATAGGCGGAGAAGCCCACCGCAAAGGGCGCCAGCAGGATCAGCAGGGAAGGCTGCAGGCCAACGCCAAGCGGCTCTTCGAACAGCAACCGCGAGAGGATCAGGGTGAACAGCGGCACGGCAAAGAACAGCGCCACCGCGAGGGAAAAGAAGGCGACGTCGGCGGCGCCCGGCCACTGCAGCAGCGGCACTGCCAGCGGGATATCCGCCAGGCCCACCACCGGGACAATCCAGGCCGGTGTGGCGTGGGCCGCTTGCTGGCGTTGACCGAGCCAGCGGGAAATGATCAGCCAGGCGAACGGCAGCATGCCGGCCGTGCCGATCAGCCAGCAGGCGCGGGCCAGGAACAGGCTGTAGTCGACCAGGGGAATGGGCAGCAGCAACAGGCTGATGAACAGTGTGCCGAACAGGTTGCCAGCGATAGGGTGGAGGAATTCCGCCTTCACTGAATGGGGGCCGGTGACGGCCTTGATTGCGTAGCCGATGCCAACGGCGAAGAACGCCAGCAGCGCCAGCAGGCCGATGGCTTGCGACACCCACGGTGGTGCGCCGTAGATCAGCGTGGCCAGCTTCCAGGCCGACGACAGGCCCGCGAGCCCCATCACCGAGCCGAACAGGGCGACCGGCAGGTAGCCGAGCCGGCCTTCGCGGGCGGTTTCCTTGGGAGCGCCAAAGGCAGCAGCAGTATCGATGTTTTCTGTCATAGGCGAATCTTCCCTATCGGTACGCTGAGCAATCCGAGTCCGTTGACTCCGTCGTCGCACAGCGTAGACGGGAAAGATCCTTCGGCAATACCTCCGTGGGTGAATGGCGCGGCGGGCCTACACCGCCATTTCCCCAAGAATCCATTCGCGGAAGGCCTTGACGCGCGGCTCGTCCGCGCTGGCGGGCGGATAGACCAGGTTGTAGGCGTAGTCCTCGGCGACCCGCACGCCCAATTCGAACGGTTGCACCAGCAGGCCCTGTTCCAGCTCGCGGGCGACCATGGCGTGGTCGGCCAGGCCGACCGCGCCGCCCTCGAGCACCGCCTGCACCACGTGGCTGGTGTCCTCGAAGGTGACGCAGCCGCTGGCGTCGAAGTCCTCCACGCCGGCCGCCGCCATCCAGCGCGACCAGTCGGGCCAGGGCGCGCCCTCGGTTTCACACACCACATGGCACAGCGTGTGGGCCTGCAGGTCGCGCGGCTCGCGCAAGGGCGGGCCGTCTTCCAGCAGGCTCGGGCAGCACACCGGGACGATCTGCGTGTCGAACAGGCGCTCGGCCAGCAGACCGGGATAGCGTCCGCTGCCGAAGCGGATGGCCAGGTCGATGTCGTCGACGGCGAAGTCACGTAGCTCGTCGCTGACGTCGAAGCTGAGCTTCAGCCCCGGATGCAGCGCGCGGAACTTGGGCAGGCGCGGCAGCAGCCAGTGGGTGGCGAAGCGCGCGGTGAGCGAGACCCGCAATTGCTCCGAAGTGCGTGCCAGGCGTCGCGCCCGCACGGTGGCGCGGTGCAGCAGGCCGAGTGACTCTGCCGCCGCTTCCAGCAGCAGCGCGCCTGCCGGGGTCAGCTGGATACTGCGGCTCGTGCGCACGAACAGGCCGAGGCCGAGCTGGTCTTCCAGCTCCTTGATCTGGTGGCTGACCGCCGCCGGCGTGAGGCCGACTTCTTCCGCGGCGCGGGTGAAGTTCAGGTGGCGGCCGGCGGCCTCGAAGGTGCGCAGCGAACGGATGCCGGGGAAGGGACGGCTCATCGATCTTCAAATCCTGCTTGATGATCTGTCGAGAAATACTCGTTTCTCCTGGCTTCGTCAAAGGCCGATAGTGATTCCACTTGATGCTGGATATGCAGATGTCCAGGTAGTGAAACACCGAGCAGAGGAAGCCAAAGCCATGTCAGCCGCCATCCATCCCTATATCACCCAACGCAACGCCCAGCCCGCCAGCGCCGCCGACCTCGCGCCCTTGGCCTTCGCCGGCTACGCCCATTTCACCGCCATGCAAGTTCGCGGCGGTGGCATCCGCGGTCTGGACCTGCACCTGGAGCGTCTGCGCAATGCCTCGCTGCGGCTGTTCGGCCAGAGCCACGCCGACGCGGAAATCCGCGCGGCATTGCGCGCCGCGCTGGAGCAGGCGCCGGACGATACTTCGCTGATGGCGACGGTGTACTCGCCCGCCGGGGAGTTCACTGTCGCGGGTCCTGAACACCGTCCCGAGCTGCTGGTGCGCACTGCACCGCCGTCGGATGGGCCACAGGGACCGCTGTCGCTGGCCATTGCCGGGCACGAGCGGGTGTTGCCGGAGATCAAGCACGTCGGCGAGATCGCCAAGACCTGGTACCTGCGCGAAGCGGTGGCCGCCGGTTTCGATGATGCGGTATTCACCGACCATCGCGGCCGCTTCAGCGAGGCGACCATCTGGAACCTGGCCTTCTGGGACGGTGAATCGGTGATCTGGCCGCGGGCGAAGATGCTCACCGGCACCACCATGGGCATCCTCCAGCGCCAGTTGGACAGGCTCGGCGCGCGCCAGTCATCGCTGAGCATCGATCAGCAGGACCTGCCGCGCCTGGCCGGCGCCGTGGTGATGAACTCCTGGACGCCGGCTGTGCCGGTGAGCCGCATCGGCGACGCGGAGATTCCGCCGGCGCCGGAGTTTGTCGAACTGCTGCGCCGCGCCTTTGAGGCGGAGCCGCGGGTTAAGCCCTGAAGGTACGCAGAAAGGTAGGGCGGATAACCTGGAACAGGTTATGGCGGATAACGCTGTCGCGTTATGCGCCCTACTGCGGGTTCTTGCACGCGAACAGCAGCTCACTCCAGATGCGCGGAAAATCCACTGGCCTGCGGCTCGATCTGCTCGCGCAGGGTCAGCGCAGGGATGTCGTAATCACCGCCGTTCTGCCGGCGGAAGGGGATGGGCGCGGTGGTCTGCAGGTTGTCCAGGCGCTCGCCCAGCTCCTGCTCGATCTGCGCGTAGCGCTGCGCATCCACCCGGCTGGTGCGATACACCAGGTAAGGCGGCAGCACGTCGAAGCCGGGGTAGTGCAGCACGCCGTGGTGGATCGGGAACAGCAGGTCCTCGATCGGTCCGTTGATGCCACGCGCGCTGTAGTGCGACTCCCAGCCGCCGGTGGTGACCACGAGCATGGCGCGCTTGCCAGCCAGGTTGCCTTCGCCGTAGCGGTCGCCCCAACGGGCATCGGAGTGCTCACCGACGCCATAGGCGAAGCCGTAGGCATAGACCCGTTCGAACCAGCCCTTGAGGATCGCCGGCATGGTGAACCACCAGAGCGGGAACTGCAGGATCACCGTGTCGGCCCAGCGCAGTTTTTCCTGCTCGGCGGCGATGTCGCTGCTCTGCCGGCCGGCGGCGTAGGCACGTTTGGAATCCAGGGATGGATCGAAGCGCGCCTCGGGATCGCGATCGAGGCTGTCGGAGGCGTCCAGCGTGGCTTTCCAGTTCATCGCGTAGAGGTCCGAGACCTGAACCTCATGGCCGGCGGCCTGCAGACGGCGCACGGCGAAATCCTTCAGCGAACCATTGAGCGAGCGC
This sequence comes from Pseudomonas sp. PDM22, assembly GCF_014851965.1. Lineage (NCBI taxonomy): Bacteria > Pseudomonadati > Pseudomonadota > Gammaproteobacteria > Pseudomonadales > Pseudomonadaceae > Pseudomonas > Pseudomonas sp. PDM22. The sequence goes on along the minus strand of NZ_JACVAR010000005.1, from coordinate 128,667 downwards.
GGTTCGGGGTGGGCGTAGACGATCAGTACATTCATGGCGGCTGCTTCCGTTGAGAAGGGGGTGTGCGCAGGATGCGATTGCCGCAGGTATAGTGGAAATGAATATCCGGTATCCCAGGTATATGAATGAATAATCTGCGCAGGCTCGACCTCAACCTGCTGGTGACCCTGGACGTGCTGCTCTGCGAGCACAACGTGACCCGCGCGGCCCAGCGACTGAACTTCTCGCAGCCCTCGGTGAGCGTGCACCTGGCGAAGCTGCGCGACATCTTCGACGACCCGTTGCTGCTGCCCGGCCCGCGCGGCATGCGCCCGACGGCGCGGGCCGAATCCCTGCGCGAACCCTTGCGCATCGCCCTGGAAGCGCTGGAGCAGGCGGTGGCGCCCTCAGCGCCTTTCGACCCTGCCCAGGCGGACAACACTTGGCGCATCGCGGCGACGGACTACGGCGAATCGACCATCCTGCTGCCGGCCTTGAGCGCCATTCGCGGCAGCGCGCCGGGCACCCGCCTGGCCCTGCTGGAGCTGTCGCCGCCGCGCATCGCCCGGCAGGCGGAGCAGGGCGATATCGACCTGGCCTTCCATACCACCGAAGGCAGCCCGCCAGGCATGCGCCGCCGTACGCTGTTCAGCGAGCGCTATGTGCTGGCCGGCCGCGCCGGGCACCCGAAGCTCAAGCGCAAGCCGAGCCTGGCGCAGTTCTGCCAGCTGGAGCATGTGATGGTGTCGCCTGATGGCGGCGGCTTCAGCGGCGTGACCGACGAGACGCTGGCGGAGGTTGGCTTGAGCCGACGAGTGACGCTGTCGGTGCCGCATTTCCTGTTCGTCATCTCGGCGCTGGCCAGCAGCGACCTGGTGGCCATGGTGCCGGCGCGGCTAGTGCGGGATAACCCGGCGTTGCGGGTGGTGGAAGCGCCGGTGGCGGTGCCGGGCTATGAGATGTCGATGCTCTGGGATGAGCGCTCGCACCGCGATCCGGCGCATCGGTGGTTGCGCGAGCGGATTGCCGCATCGGTCTAACAACGGAACACACCTGTAGGAGCGGGCCATGCCCGCGATCGCGCGCATGGCGCGCTCCTACAAGCTCCTACAAGAGGCTTCGGCGTTCTGGGTGGGTTCGCGAGCAAGTACGCAGGACAAGTGCGTCCTGGCGTATCAGTCCACGAAGCGCAGCCGTAACAGATACTTCAGCGAAGCGGCCAGCGTCTGCCCATGGCTCAGGCCGTCGAAGGCATGGAACTGCGCCTGCATGCCGGGAGCCCTGGCGACATCTTCCACCAGTTGCTGGGCGGCGCGGGGCGCGCTGGGGGTGATGTCCTCGCGCGGGCGGAAGGGTTCTTCACCGCCGCGCATCAGCAGCAGTTGCGCAGAGTGGCCGGCCAGCCGCTGAGCGAAGCCGTCCTGTTCCTTGAGGATGGCACCGTCGCCCCACCACAGCGAAGGGCTCGCCGGAGCGTAGAAGCTGAACTGCTGCGGTCGGGTGAGCAGCGCGTGGAGCGTCAGCAGGCCGCCGTAGGAATGGCCCCAGAGCGTCTGTTGCGAGCGGTCGATGGGCGCCTGGGCGGCTACCGCCGGGAGCATCCGGTCGCGCATCAGATCGAGGAAGGCGTCGGCGCCGCCGCTGGGATCACCGGTGAGCGGGTCTTTCTGCTCGGCAAGCTGCGGGCGCGTCGGGGTGTAGTCGCGGGTACGGCCACTGCGGTCGATGCGCAGGGGCGTCTGGTAGCCGACGGCGACCAGCAGCGGTGCCTTGCCACTGTTCAGGTCGATCAGCAGTTTCTCGTCCAGCGCGCCGATGGCGGCGTTGCCGTCGAGCATCCACACCACCGGGTAGCCGGTAGCGGGGGCGGGATGGTTCGGGCGGGCGATCCACAGCTGGTAGTGACGCTGGCCGTCGGCGGAGTCCAGCTTCAGCTCGCTGAAGCGGTACGCCAGGTCGTTGCGTTGCAGCAGGTGGGTGTCCATTTTCTGGTCGGGGGCAGGCGCTGCGTGCGCTGCCAGCCCCGGCACGGCGAACGCCAGTGCCAGGGCCAGGAGGCGAATGCTCATCAGGCTTTTTCTCTAATCAGAACGACGCGGTGAGGCTGGTGTACAGCGTGCGGCCCGGTTCGTTGTAGGTGGCGGCACCGGCACCTTCGATGCCATTTACGCCCTGGGCGTTACCCTCGCGGAACAGGCGCTTGTCGAAGACGTTGTCCACCCCGGCGGTGAAGCTCAGGTTCTTGGTGAACACGTAGGTGCCGCTCAGTCCGGCGATGGCGTACGGCGCGAGCTGGTTGTTGGCGCTGCCGGTGACGCGGTCGCCGTGGTAGTCGTACTTCTTCGGCGTCTGCTTGCCGTACCAGGCAACGCTGGCCTGCAGCGACAGCGCGTCGGTGGCCTGCCAGTCGAGCATGGAGTTCAGGGTGTACTTCGGCGTTACCGAGAGCACGTCGCCGGTTTCCTTGTTCTTCGATTGCAGCATGTAGGTGAAGTTGTTGCTCCACTTCAGCTGCTCCATCAGCGGGATGGTCAGGGTGCCTTCCAGGCCCTCGACCAGCGCCTTGGGCACGTTCTCCCACTGGTAGATCGCCGCGTTGGCGTAGCTGCCGGTGCCGCCGCTGGCCTGATCGATGGGCGACAGGCCCGACTCGATCTTGTTCTTGTAGTCATTGCGGAAGTAGGTCAGGCCGGCGATCAGGCCGTCCTTCTGGAACTCGATGCCCAGCTCCTTGTTGACGCTGGTTTCCGCCTTGAGGTCCTCGTTGCCCTGCAGGTAGCAGCTGGTGCTCTGGCCGTAGCAGCCCTGGCCACGGCTGTAGAGCAGGTAGTCGGGGTTGAGCTGGTAGAGGTTCGGCGCCTTGTAGGCGCGGGCGATGCCGGCCTTCAGGGTGACGGTATCGGTCAGCGCGTGGGACAGGTTCAGCGACGGGCTGAAGTTGTCACCGACGATGCTGTGGTGGTCCCAGCGCAGGCCGGGAGTGAGCATGGTGCCGGGCATCAGCTCGATGTTGTCTTCGGCGAACAGCGAGAAGATCTGCGCCTGCGAGGTGGTGTCACGGTTGCTACTGGTCAACCCCGGCACCGAACCGCCTTCGCTGGTGGTCTGGGTGTTGGCGCTGGGGTCGTCGAGCTTCTGCTGCACCCATTCGCTGCCCAGGGTCAGGGTCTGGTCGCGCCAGGCGTGCAGCGGCAGGTTCACTTCGCCGTGGGCGGTCAGGTCGCGCAGGGTGGCGGTGTAGAAATCGGTGTTGCTGAAGATGCCCTCGGTGCCGCCGGCCAGGCCTTCATTGATGCGGCTGTTGCGGGTCTTCTCGTACTGCAGGTAGGCCATGGAGCTGCCGAAGTCCCACTCGCCGCGATGGGTGATCGAGTAGTTCTCGCGGTACATGCGGTTGGTCTCGTGGCCGAGCATGGACTTCACGTTGGCGTTGCTGTTGGTGTTCTGCGTATCGCCGGTGTAGATGTTGCCCTGGCGGCTGAAGCCGGCCTCGAAGTCCAGCGTCTGCTCGGGCGTCAGGTGCCAGCTGAGCAGGCCGTTGACGTCCTTGTTGCGCACGCCTTCGCGGCCGGCGGGGAGGGTTCCGGCCTGGTTGCCGGTGCGGTTGGATTCGTGGCCGGCGTTGATATCCCAGTCGTCCGAGTCGGTCTTGGCGACGTTGCCGTACACGCGGTAGCTCAGGGTGTCGGTCAGCGGGCCGTTGAGGCCGAAGGTCATGCGCTGGGTGGCGCCTTCGTCACTGTGCTGCGGGAAGTTGCTGTAGACGGTGACGTCGCCGTGGGTTTCCTTGCCGGCCTGCTTGGTGATGATGTTCACCACGCCACCCGCCGCGCCGTTGCCGTAGCGCGCCGCCGCCGGGCCACGGAGGACTTCGATGCGCTCCACCTGGTCGGCCGGCACCCAGTTGGTGTCGCCGCGCGAATCACGCTCGCCGCGCCAGCCGTAGCGCACCGCGTTGCGGCTGGAGACCGGCTTGCCGTCGACCAGGATCATGGTGTTTTCCGGGCCCATGCCGCGGATGTCGATCTGGCGGTTGTTGCCGCGCTGGCCGCTGGTGGAGTTACCGGTCAGGTTCACGCCCGGCATGGTGCGGATGATCTGCGACAGGTCGCTCGCCGGCGGGCGCTTCTTGATGTCCTCGGCGGTGATGATCGACACGCCCGGCATCTGCTTGGCTTCCTCGGCGGCGGTGGCGACGATGGTCTCGCTGTCGAACTCGACGACATCGGAATCGGCGCTGGCGGCCTGCACGGCGAAGGACAGCAGGCAGCTGGACAGCAGCAGGAAGGGCGGAAGGAACTGCATCGGACGGGACGACATCGGTGATCTCCGGCAACTGAAAGATCGCCAAATGATAATGACTGCTATTTGCTAGTAAAGCGCATTAACTTTCTAAACACTTGCGGCGCTTTGTTGGCCCAGTTTGCTCGTTGGCGGGAGTGCGGCGGGCAGCAGCAGGTGCAGGCAAAGCCCCGACTTGCCATGGGCAGTGCCGTTTTCCGCCCAGAGCCGCCCATCCGCCAGCTCGACGCCGCGCCGGGCGATAGCCAGGCCGAGGCCGAATCCGCTGGACTCCGACGGCTGCAGCCGCTGGTAGGGCTGGAAGATGCGTTCGAGGTCTGCTTCGGCCACACCGGGGCCGTCGTCGCTGACGCGCAGGTGCCAGAACGCGCCCTCGCGCCAGCCGTCCAGGCGCACGCTGCCACCGCGCGGGGAATGGCGGATGCCGTTGCGCAGCAGGTTTTCGATGGCCTGGGCGAAGCTGTCCAGGTGCACCTGCACCACGCACTCGGTGCCCAGCGAGCAGGGCAGTCGCTCGGGCTCCCAGCCGCTTTCGAAGCAGGCGTCCTCGCGCAGCGCCTCCCAGACCGACAACACCAGTACCGGCTCGCGCTCGAGCTGCGGACGCTCGGTGTCCATCCAGGCGAGGTCGAGGGTGTCTTCCAGCAGGCGCTGCATGTCCTGGATCTCGCGGTCCAGGCGTTGCCGCAGCTGGTCCGCCGGCAGGTCGCTGTCATGGGCGATGCGCAGGCGCGCCAGCGGCGTGCGCAGCTCGTGGGATAGCGTGCGCAGCAGCAAGCGTTGCTGCGCCAGGCTGTGCCGCAGGCGGTCGGCCATGTGATCGAAGGCCAGCGCCAGTTCGCCCAGCTCATCGCGGCGATGGGCCAGTGGTGTGCCGGGGCCCTCGCTGTCCAGGTCGTCGGCGCGCAGGGCATCGGCGCGGGCGCGCAGGCGATTGAGCGGCAACACCAGGTGGCGATAGATCAGCAGACCGAGGAGGGCGGCCAGCAGGGTCGGCACTACGCCGTGGCTGAACAGGTGCGTCCAGGGTGTCAGGCCGCCCGGCAGCAGGCGCTCGGGCAACTGCATGACCAGCCGGCCGCGCTCGGGATGCCGGGGGAATTCGATGCTGACATAGGGCAGCTCGTCCTGCAGGCGCCGGCTCATCGGCCAGTGCAGCATGCGCATGAAGGTCAGGTGGCTGGATTCCTCCGCCGTCAGCGGCGTGGTGCCCAGGCTCTGCAAGTGCTCGCCGATCACCGCAACCCAGGTGTCCTCGGCAGCGGAAAGCTCTCGGCGGAATTGCTCCACGCCCTCGGCGCCCTGCTGCTCCCAGACCCTTTCGGCCTGCTCGGCATAGCGTGCCAGGTAGTCGCGATCCTCGGTGCCGAGGAAGTAGGTGCTGCGCTCCAGCGACAGGCCCCAGGTCCAGATAAGCCAGGTCAGCAGCAGGCAGAAACCGACCTGCAGCGCGGCGATCTTCCACAGCAGCGGGTGACGACGCATCAGTGACGTTCCGCGTCTACCAGGATGTACCCCTGGCCGCGCACGGCCTGGATCTGCACCTCTTGCGCACCGATGACCGCCAGCTTGCGGCGCAGGTTGCAGACATGCACGTCCAGACCTCGGTCGAGCCGCGTGTAGGCACGGTGCAGCACGCTCTGGTAGAGGAAGCTCTTGCTCAGCGCTTCGCCAGCATGGGCGTTCAGCGTCACCAGCAGGCGGTACTCGGAATGCGTAAGACCCGCGTGTTCACCGTTGCGGGAAACGTCCTGCAATTCATCGTCGAACTGCACTGAGCCCTGCGGGCGTGGTACTTCGCGGGAGCGATCCAGATTGACCCGGCGCAGCAGCGCATCGATGCGCGCATCCAGTTCCGCCAGGCTGAAGGGTTTGGGCAGGTAGTCATCGGCACCGCGGGTGAAGCCGGTGATGCGATCCTGTTCCGCGCCCAGGGCGGACATCAGCATCACCGGCGTGGTGCGCGCGCTGCGCAGCGTATCCAGCAGGGACAGGCCATCGACGCCGGGCAACATGATGTCCAGCAGGACCAGGTCGAAGTCGTTCTGGTGGACGGCCACCAGCCCCTGATCACCGTTCGCGCAAGTAGTGACGGCAAAGCCGCGCTGACAGAAATGACGTTCGAGGTCCAGGCGAAGACGGGAATCGTCTTCCACCAGCAAGAGCGAAGGGGACACAGCAGGCCTTGATGCGAATATTTACCATTTGCAAATATCTCACCCCTTTCTGTCAGAAGGCAATGGCGATTTGCCTGGCATCTGTCAGAAACAGCCTCAGACCCAGCGCCGCACCCGGCTGCAGAAAGCCTCGAACTCCGCACCGAACAGTTCGCGCAGCGCCCGCTCTTCCGGGCGAATCTGAAAGCGCCCGATGTACAGCACGAAGACCGCGACACCGAGCACCGCCAGCGCCGAACCGAGGAACACGCACCAGCCCAGCAGGACGATGGCGAAGCCCAGGTACATGGGATTGCGCGTATGCCGGTAGATACCGGCGACCACCAGCGAAGAGGCGGACTCCGGCTTCAACGGGTTGACCGTGGTGCGCGCGCGGCGAAACGACGCAACGCCCGCCAGGCAGACTGCGATCCCGGCCAGCGCCACCAGCAGGGCCAGCCACAGCCGGTTGCCCAGCGGATCGATCGGGCGCACCGCCAGCCACATCAGTACGGCGGTGATGATTGCCACCAGGGGTGGGGGAATACGGTGTTCCAGCCAATCCATGCTCGGTCTCCGGGCCGGTGCGGCCATCTCCAGTGAGGTGCCCACACTAGCCCAGATCGATGCCCTTAGCGCGGCCGGCGTACTGCGCGAACCCTGCCGCTGTTGCCGCCGCCGCAGTAGAAACGCTCGTCGCCATCGGCCTCCAGTCCGGAAACATGCACGCCTTCGGGCATGTCCAGCTGCTCCAGAACAGCGCCGGACTGCGGGTCGATACGGCGTAGCTCGCTGTAGGTCGATTCCGGTTCCCAGGTGCCATGCCAGAGTTGGCCCTCGACCCAAGTCACCCCGGTGACGAAACGATTTGAATCAATCGTACGGAGGACTTCGCCGGTTTCCGGGTCGATCTGATGAATCTTCCGTGCGCGGTACTCGCCGACCCAGAGCGAACCTTCCGCCCAGGCCATGCCGGAATCGCCGCCGTTGCCCGGCGCGGGAATGGTCGAGAGGACCTTGCCGCTGGCCGGGTCGATCTTCTGGATGCGGCTTTCGGCGATCTGGTAGAGGTGCGTGCCGTCGAACGCGGTGCCGGCGTGGGCGGGCACTTCGATGGCACGTTCCAGGTGGCCGTCTTTCGGATCGAGGCTTTGCAGGCGCTCGCCGACAGCGAACCAGACGCGCTGGCCGTCGAAGGTCAGGCCGTGGACGGTGCTGACGCCGGGGAAGGGACCGTACTCCTGCAGTACCTGCGCCGGAGATTGCTTGTAGTGGGTGGTCATGGTGTAGCCCTGCACGTTGTGGGTGGGAGCCTTCAGCCTATTCAGACACCGAAGGGCGCGGGGAGTAACAAGGTCGTCGCGAATCCCGGCGCTGGCGGCAGCGTCCAGCGACGGGCGCGCCCTTGCCCGAGCGCCTGTACCCGGCCGGCTTCGGCCAGGGTTTCGAGGGCGCGCTGCACGCTGCGCTGGCTGGTATCCAGCGCCAGGGCAAGTGCCGAGCTGGACCAGGCCTGGCCGTCACTGAGCAGCGCCAGCACTTCAGCGTTGGCGTCCTCCAGCGGAGGCGCAAGGACCACCGGATTGGCGGCAACCAGCCGATAACCGCGAGGAGTCGACTCGATGCTGGCCACGGGCTGCAGCAGGCGCCGCAGGCGGCCGATTTCCACGCGCAGGCGTGCCCGGTGGGTTTCGTCCGGGTGGCGGGTGCGGAACACCCGGCCGATCAGCTCGGTGCGCGTCACATCGCCGGGCCAGGCTTCGGCCAGCACACGGGCCAGGGCAAACAGCACCGGGCGGCTGCTCAGCGACAGGTCGCCGATGCGGTTGCGGCAGGCGTCCACCACCAGGACGTCGGAATGCAGCAGGCTTTCCACTTCATCCAGCGACAGCAGGCGGGTCTGCTGCTTGTCGATCTGCCTGACGGCCGGCGCTGCGAGCGTGCGCGCCGCCTGGTCGATCTCCGCGCGCAGCGCGGGAATACCCGACGCGGCGGCTGCCTCGGCGGCCCTGCGAAGCGCCGTGCGTGCTTGACCGGCCTGCAGCCGGCGCACAGCGATGCCGGAAGCAATCAGCCAATGCACCGCGCGCAGCGGCGCCGGTAGTGATTCCGGTTCCAGTTCGGCAAGTGCTGCATGGGCCTGATCAAGCTGGCCGATCAGCAGCGCGCGGCGGATCAGCAGGTAATGGGCGTGGGCAGCGTTGATCCTGTCGCCATGGAGCTGCAGCACCCGCGCCGCCTGCTCCAGCGGTACCGTCGGCCAGTTCAGCTCGCGGCTGGCCAGCGCGACTTCCGCCTCGGCCACGTAGCAGCGGGCGCGCGCCATCGGCTCATGGGCACCGAAGGTGCGGGCGGCGCGGCGCAGCAGGGTACGTGCGCGAGGAAAATCACCCAGCTGGGCCATGGCAATACCGCGCAGGGCCAGCGCCGGCGCGTCTTCGCGCAGCGCCACGCGGTTCAGCGCGCCCAGCGGATCGCCGGCCGCGAGGGCACAGGCTGCCGCCGTGATCAGCGAGTCCATGGAAATCCTGCCAACTTTGTCACTCCCGTCGAGCACGGCCCGCTGCCTAGTCTAAGCCATGCCCACCGAGCCGCCGCTGGCGGAGGAGAACTGTCATGACTGCCCATCCCACCGCTACCCGCGAAGAATGGCTGGCCGCACGCCTGGACCTGTTGGCCGAGGAGAAGGCCCTGACCCGGCGCAGTGACGAACTGGCGCGCAAGCGCCAGGCGCTGCCCTGGGTGCTGGTCGACAAGGACTACCGCTTCGACACCGAGCACGGCCCGGCGAGCCTTGCCGACCTGTTCGCCGGCCGCTCGCAGTTGCTGGTCTACCACTTCATGTTCGGCCCGGACTACCGCGCCGGCTGCCCGTCCTGTTCGAACATCGCCGATGGCTTCGATGGCTACGCCACCCACCTGGCGAACCACGATGTGAGCCTGCTGGCGGTCTCCCGCGCGCCGCTGGAGAAGTTGCTGGCGTACCGCCGGCGCATGGGCTGGAGCTTCCCCTGGGCGTCATCCCACGGCAGCGGCTTCAACTACGACTTCAACGTGTCGTTCACCGAAGCGCAGCAGCGAGGCGGGGAAGTCGACTACAACTTCCGCCGCGAAGGCCCCGCCGCGGGTCCGGCGCCGGCGCCCGTGGTGGAAACCGCCGCCTGCTGCGGCACCGACGTGGCGACCTTCACCCGCGATCTGCCGGGGATGAGCAGCTTCGTGCGTGAAGGCGACAACATCTATCACTGTTACTCCACATATGCCCGTGGCCTGGACTCGCTCTGGGGCCTGTTCCAGTGGCTCGACCGTGCGCCGCTGGGGCGTAACGAGCAGGGCGTCTGGTGGCGTCGGCACGACGAGTATTGAGGGTATCGGCGGACTTTCCCTATAGGAGCTGGCCATGCCCGCGAACCGCGGACGGAGTCCGCGCAGCTCCGGTGTGCATCGGCGCCGTAAGCCCTGCTTACGGGTCGCGAGCATGGCTCGCTCCTACACCGGCCAGCGGCGGACTCTCACTGTAGGAGCGGGCCATGCCCGCGAGCGCGGACAAAGTCCGCGTGTGCCAGCGTGCATCGGCATCATGGGTCAGGGCTTCCAGCGCGCCGCGCTGATATCCACGGCGCGCGGCAGGATACGCTCGGCGAGGAACAGGTCGGCGGTGCGCTGTTGCGCGGCAATATCCGCATCACCCACGGGTTGAATGGGCGAGGGCGGACGGTGCCTGAAGGTTTCCTCTATCACCGCCGGCGCCAGCCCGGTCACGCGCGCCATGATCGCCACGCTGCCGGCTTCGTCGCTGCGGGTCAGGGCTTCGGCCTCGTTGAGGGCTTCCAGTACCTGGTGAATGAACGCCGGGTTGGCGCCCGCGTATTCCCGGCTGGACAGGTAGAACGGCCCGGTCAGGCCAACCGCCGAACCGTCCGCCAGCAAGCGCGCATGGCCGTCCAGCAGCAGCGCCGAATACCACGGGTCCCAGATCGCCCAGGCATCCACCCGGCCGCTCTCGAACGCGGCGCGGGCATCGGCCGGCGTCAGGTACAGCGGCTGGATGTCTTTCAGGCTCAGGCCTTCCTTCTGCAGCAGGCGCAGCAGCAGGTTGTGCGAGCTGGAGCCTTTCTGGAATGCCACGCGCTTGCCCTTCAGCTCGGCGACGCTGTGGATCGGGCTGTCCCTGGGCACCACCACGGTTTCAGCCTGCGGCTTGGGTGGCTCGACGCCGACGTAGAGCAGGTCGGCGCCGGCGGCTTGGGCGAAGATCGGCGGGATGTCGCCAGTGGAGCCGATATCGAGGCTGCCGACGTTCAGCGCTTCGAGCATCTGCGGCCCGGCGGGGAATTCGATCCACTGGACCTGAGTCTGCGCGAAACGCTTCTCCAGCAAGCCGTGTTCCTTCGCCAGCACCAGGCTGACCGAGGCCTTCTGGTAGCCGATGCGCAGCTGCGCCGGGTCCTGCGCCTGGGCGGTGCCAGCCACGAGCAGCAGCAATCCGGCGAGCAGTCGATTGAGCAGTCTCACAGCCTTATTCCTTCCAGTCGTGGGAGGGTTTTTCCCAGAGGTTGATCCCGCCTTCCACGGCGTGACGATCGATCTCCGCCAACTCCTCGCGGCTGAACACGAGGTTATCCAGCGCGGCGACGTTCTCGACGATCTGCTCCGGCCGGCTCGCACCAATCAGCGCAGAGGTTACGCGGGCATCGCGCAGCACCCACGCCAGCGCCAGTTGCGCCAGGCTCTGGCCGCGGCGCCGGGCGATTTCGTTCAGCGCGCGGGCGCGGCGCAGGTTGTCCTCGGACAGGTGCTCAGGGCGCAGCGAGGCGCCGCCCGGCTGGTTGACCCGCGCATCGCCCGGCACGCCGTTCAGGTAGCGGTAGGTGAGTAGCCCCTGGGCCAGCGGGGTGAAGGCGATGACGCCCGCACCCAGCTCGTCGGTGGTGGCCAGCAGGTCTTTCTCCACCCAGCGGTTGAACAGGTTGTAGGCCGGCTGGTGGATCAGCAGCGGTACTTTCCATTCCTTCAGCAGCGCGGCGAGTTCGGCGGTCTTGCCGGCGGAATAGGACGAGATGCCCACGTACTGCGCCTTGCCTTGCTGCACGGCAGTGGCCAGGGCACCGGCGGTTTCCTCCAGCGGCGTGTCCGGGTCGAAGCGGTGCGAGTAGAAGATGTCCACGTAGTCCACACCCAGGCGCTTGAGGCTCTGGTCGAGGCTGGAGAGCAGGTACTTGCGCGAGCTGCCGCCCTGGCCATAGGGGCCGGGCCACATGTCCCAGCCGGCCTTGGTGGAGATCACCAGTTCGTCGCGGTAGGCGGCGAAGTCTTCGCGCAACAGGCGGCCGAAGTTGATCTCGGCGCTGCCGTAGGGCGGGCCGTAGTTGTTGGCCAGGTCGAAGTGGTTGATGCCCAGGTCGAAGGCGGTGCGCAGCAGGGCGCGCTGGCGGTCCAGCGGCACGCTGTCGCCGAAGTTGTGCCACAGGCCCAGGGAAAGAGCGGGCAGCACCAGGCCGCTGCGGCCGACACGGCGGTAAGGGACGCGCTGGTAGCGGTCGGGGTGGGCGAGATAGGTCATGGGGACTCCTGTGGGAACGGGCCGCAGCCAGTGCGGCCCGTGGATCGTCAGAGGGTGTAGCGGTTGGCCGGGCGCTTGAGCCCGAGATGCTCGCGCAGGGTGCTGCCGCTGTACTCGCGGCGGAACAGCCCGCGTCGCTGCAGTTCCGGGACGACATGGTTGGCCACGTCTTCCAGCCCGCCGGGCAGGTGCGGCACCAGGACGTTGAAGCCGTCGGCGGCGCCACCTTCGAACCAGGCCTGGAGCTCGTCGGCGATCTGCGCCGGCGTGCCGATCAGGCTGTAGTGCCCGCGTCCGCCGGCGATGCGCCGGCCCAGCTGGGCGAGCGTTAGATTCTCGCGCCCGGCCAGTTCGGTGAGCAGCAGCTGGCGGCTGCGCTGGCCGCTGTCGGTGAGCGGTAGCTCAGGCAGCGGGCCGTCCAGCGGGTAGGCGGAGAGGTCGAAGTTGCCAAGCATGCGTGACAGCAGCGCGACGCCGACCTGCGGCTCCACCAGCTCCTGGAATGCCTCGAACTTCTCCTGCGCCTCGGCCTGGCTCTGGCCGACCACCACGAACACGCCGGGCATGATGCGCAGGTCATCCGCGCTGCGACCGAAACGTGGCAGGCGACCCTTGAGGTCGTTGTAGAAATCGCGGGCGGCGGCCAGTGAGGTCTGCGCGGTGAACACCACTTCGGCGGTCTGCGCGGCCAGCTCGCGTCCGGTCTCGGAACTGCCGGCCTGGACGATCACCGGGCGACCCTGGGGCGAACGCGCGACGTTCAGCGGCCCCTGCACGCGGAAGTGTTCGCCCTCATGGTTCAGCACATGCAGCTTGGCCGGGTCGTAGTACTGGCCGCTGGCCTTGTCGCGGGTGAAAGCGTCGTCTTCCCAGCTGTCCCACAGGCCGGTGACTACTTCATGGAACTCCCGCGCGCGGGCATAGCGCTCGGCGTGGCCGAAGTGTTCCTGGCGGTTGAAGTTCAGCGCCTCGGCGGCAGCATCGGAGGTCACCAGGTTCCAGCCGGCGCGGCCTGCGGAAATGTGGTCGAGCGAGGCGAACTTGCGTGCCACGTGGTACGGCTCGTTGTAGCTGGTGGTCACGGTGCCGATCACGCCGATGCGCTCGGTCACCACCGCCAGCGCCGAAAGCAGCGTCAGTGGCTCGAAGTGGTCGGAACGCGCCATGCGGCTGGCGATGTCGCCGGTGGGCGCGGCCACGCTGTCGGCAACGAAGACGGCGTCGAACTTCGCCGCTTCGGCCACCTGCGCCAGGCGCTTGTAGAGGCGGAAGTCGAGGCCGCCGTTGGCCGGCACGTCCGGGTGGCGCCACGCCGAAACGTGGTGACCGGTGGCCATGAGAAAGGCGCCAAGGGAAAGGGTGCGTGTCATGTGAGGTTTTCCTGTGTGTCCGTCGGGAGGGACGCAAGGCGGCGTGGGTGTTGTTGTCGACGGCGCCGGGGCGAGCCGGCGCCGCGAATTGCTCAGCCTGGGTAGCGATCAGAAATCCTTGCGCAACTCGACGCCGAAATAGCGGCCGTCGTCGCGCGGCACCATGCGGTAGACGTAGCTGCCGCCCGTGGCCAGCAGGGGCGAATAGGACTTGTCGGTGAGGTTCTTGCCCAGCAGGGCGACGCGCCAGCCGTCGTTGTAGTCGGCCAGGGCGATGCTGGCGCCCCACAGGCCGTAGGCGCCCTGGATGGTGTCGGGGTTCTGGCTGAGGTCGTACTGCACCTTGTCCTGCCAGCTGTAGTCCGTGCCGAGTTCCACATCCAGGCCGTTGTCCAGCGGGATGCTGTAGTCGGCGCGCACGTAGCTCTTCCAGTCCGGTGAGAAGGGCAGCGGTTTGCCGTCGACGTTGCAGGCCGCCGCGGCGCCCGCCGGGCAGGCGAAGCTGTCGATGCGCGCCTTGGTGTAGGCAACGGCACCGGAGACCTTCAGCTGGCGGGTGGCCTGGTAGCTGAAGTCCAGCTCGGCGCCCTCGGACTTCACCTTGCCGGCGTTGATCAGGCGGGTCACCACCTGGCCTGCGACGGTGTCGTAGAAGTTCGCCTGGTAGTTGTCGTAGACGGTGTGGAATACCGCGAGGTTGGCGGTCAGGCGGTTGTCCAGCGCGGTGGCCTTCAGGCCCGCTTCCCAGGAGTTGGAGGTCTCCGGCTTGAGCGCCTCGGTGTCGCGCGGCTGCATGTTGAAGAACACGTTGTAGGCCGGGCCCTTGTAGCCGCGCGAGTAGGTCAGGTAGCTGGTGAGCTGCTCGCTGAGGTCGTACTGAAGGCCCAGGCGGCCGGACCAGCCGTCTTCATCGGTGGAGCCGGAGCTGGACGTGGACGGCTGGATGCCGGTCACCGCCGTGGCCGAAGTGGATCGGCGGCGATGGTCGTATTCCAGATCATCGTGGGTGTAGCGCAGGCCCGCGATGCCACGGAAGTCATCGGTGAAGTTCAGCGTGCTCTCGCCGAACACCGCGTAAGTGTCGCTGCGCGTGCTGTAGTCGGCCACGCCGGTGTTCTGCGCGGTGGTAGAGGTCACCACGCGGCGGTAGGTCTCGTCGTCCACGGCGTGCATGTAGTACAGGCCGCCGACGTATTCGAGGAACTCGCCTTTGGGCGAGGCCAGGCGCAGTTCCTGGGAATACTGGTCGTAGTTCAGCTCACCCTTGTCGTGGGAGCTGGGGATGCTCGCGGTGACCTGGGAAAGACGATCGCCATCCTGCCACTGGGTGTTGTCCCAGCCGCGCCAGGCGCTGATGGAGGTCAGGGTGTAGTCGCCCAGGTTCCAGTCCAGTTGCGCCGACAGGCCCTTGTTGGTGTCGTCGACGTGGGTGCGGTAGTCGCTGTTGATCTTGCGGTTGTCGCTGTCCGCCGTCACCGGGCGCAGGGCACTGGCGAAGGCCGCGCTCGAAGTGCTGGTGATGACGCCGCTGGGGCTGTCGTCGTTGCCCTTCATGTAGTCGGCGATCAGGGTGACCTTGAGGTCGTCGTTCGGGGTGATCTCGAAATTCGTGCGCGCGCCGGCGCGGTTGTAGCCGTTCACCTCGTGGCCGTTGTAGACGTTGTCCACGTTGCCGTCGTAGCTGCCCAGCAGGGTGGTGACGCTGGCCTTGAGCTTGCCGGGGATCAGCGTGCCGCCGATGCCGAAGCGGGTGCGGTTCTCGTTGCCGCCGCCAAAATGCGAGTAGTCGATGTAGCCGGTGGTTTCGTCCGGCACCTCGCGGGTGACCACGTTGAGCACGCCGGCCGACGCGTTCTTGCCGAACAGCGTGCCCTGCGGGCCGCGCAGCACTTCGATGCGCTCGACGTCGAGCAGGTCCAGGGTCGCCTGGCCGGGACGGCCGAGTACCACGCCGTCGATCACCGTCGACACGCTCGGCTCGACGCCGGGGGAGGTGGAGATGGTGCCCACGCCGCGGACGAACAGCGAGGTGTCCTTGTTCGAGGCACCGGTGCGGAAGTTCAGGGTCGGTACCTGCTGGACAATACTCGACACGTTGTTGCGGTTGTCGCGTTCCAGTTGCTCACCATCGATCACCGAGACGGCCACCGGCACCTTCTGCAGCGACTCTTCGCGGCGGGTGGCGGTGACAGTCACGGCTTTCAATGTCGGCGCCGCATCGGCGGACTGGTTGTCGCCATGGCTGGTTTCGGCTGCCTGCACGCTGCAGGCCAGAGCGCCGATCACGCTGGCGATGCCCAGCGCCAGTGCGCTGCGCCGGCCAGTGAATTGTGGACGGCCGAGCGTCCCCCGTTGTTGCGATTGCATAGCCACTCCTTCGTGCCCTGGTCCGCCCTCGGTTCTCTTTGCCGGGGCGCCTTTTTCTGCGGGACTGTCATGAGCGCTCGCTCGTGCGAGTGGCTGGGATCGTTGCGGACAGTTTGTGTTGGTAGCGCTAACATCGGCGAGTATCCTGAATCGCCAGATAGATCGTCAAATAATTAAAAATTACGTTTATATTCCTTAAATATAAGTTCAGGACCCATAGCAGGAGTGCCGGTTTGGCCAGTCAGACACCCCGAAAGCGCCGCGGCGCAGGACGCGTAACGCTGACCGCGGTCGCCGAACGCGCGGGCGTTTCCGCCATCAGCGTGTCGCGCTATTTCAACCAGCCGGCGCAGCTGTCGGATGACCTGCGCGAGCGGATCGGCGCGGCGGTGGAGGAGTTGGGCTACGTGCCCAACCAGGTGGCCGGCGGGTTGGCGTCAGCACGGGGCAGGGTAGTGGGGATGGTGGTGCCGAACATTTCCGGGCCGATCTTTGCCGACACCATCCAGGCCTTCAGCGACACCCTGGCCGCCCACGGCTACCAGTTGCTGCTGGCCTCCAGCTACTTCTCCGAGGACAAGGAAGAAAGCGCCGTGCGCGCCTTCCTCGGCTGGAACCCGGCGGCGCTGGTGCTCACCAGCCACTTCCACAGCGCCGCCACCGAGAAACTGATCGCGGCGGCGGACATGCCGGTGGTGGAGGTCTGGGACTACCAGCCCGCGCGCGCGCCGATCCAGGTCGGGTTTTCTCATTATCAGGTCGGGGTGGATGCGGTGCGCCATCTGCACGGCAAGGGTTATCGACGCATCGCCTTCGTGCAGAACAGCGCGCCCGGCGACTTCAGTGCCCTGGACCGTCGCGACGGCTACGCCGATACCCTGCGCGAACTGGGCGGCGAGCCGTGGATGTTCGTGCCCACCGAAAGCGCGCCCTTCGAAGCCGGGCGACAGGCCATGGAAGCGCTGATGGCGCGGGGGGCGCAGCGGCCGGAGGCGATCATCTTCGCCAACGACAACCTCGCCGCCGGCGGCCTGCTGGCCGGTCAGCGCGCCGGCTTGAAGATTCCCGAGGATTGCGCGGTGCTGGGTTTTGGCGACTATCCCTTCGCGCCGATGCTGCTGCCGAGCCTGTCCACCATCAAACCGCCGGCCCGCGAGATCGGCGAGATCGCCGCGCTGCGGGTGTTGCAGTCGATTGGCGTGGTGCCGCTGGAGGGAGCGGTGGAGCGGCTGAACCTGCTCGGTTGCCGGGTACTGGAACGCGAAAGCGCCTGAGGTGCGCGCCAGCCGTACCTGGACACCGTCTGCCGCGTTGACGGATCGCGGACGTTGCCCAGCATCGCGGCAATGGTCTGGCCGACGATTGGACCTGTAGGAACGGGCCATGCCCGCGAACCGCGGACAAAGTCCGCGTACTCCTGCATGCATTGAAGCCGTGAGCCCTGCTCACGGATCGCTCGCTCCTACACGGGGCCCGTTACTTGGCCAACAGGTCGATCACTTCCTGGTCGCTGAGTGGGTGGAAATCGCGGTAATGGTCGCCCACCGCGCGGAACGGCGACGGGGTATCCAGACACACCAGCGCATCCACCTCATCACGCAGCTTCTGCACGGTTTCCGCCGGGCCGACCGGCACGGCCAGCACCACCTTGTGCGGGTGCTGCGCACGCAGGCACTTGAGCGCGGCGCGCATGCTGCTACCGGTAGCGAGGCCGTCGTCGACCACGATCAGGTCGCGATCCTCCAGTTGCGCCGGAGCCTTCACGCCGCGGTAGAGCACGCGGCGGCGCTCCAGCTCGCGGAGCTGCTCCAGCACCTGCTGCTCGAACCACTCCGGCGGCGGGTCGAAGCGCTCGATCATCTGCTCGTCCACCACCCAGTTCGGCTCGGGGCCATCGACGATGGCCCCGAGGGCGAACTCCTCGTTGCCCGGTGCGCCGATCTTGCGCACCAGCAGCACGTCCAGCGGGGCGCCGAGGATGCGGGCTATCTCCTTGGCAACCGGCACGCCGCCACGGGGCAGGGCGAGGACCAGCGGGGCGACCAGGGGCATGTCGCGCAGGACCATCGCCAGGGCGATTCCGGCGTGGCGGCGGTTGGTGTAGCGCGGACTGGGCATCTGAACCTCCTTTCGCGAGTCACAGCAGCTTGTCCAGGGTGATTGGGCAGCTCGCGGATGCGTTTCCGGTTGGAGGTTAGACGGACCTTTTGGCGCCTGCGACCTGCCGGAAAGCGATTGCGCCCGCGCCCAGCCCGGACGAGCTGGGCGCGGGCGGGCCTGCTGTTGGCTGTGAGCTAGAACCCTATCGAAGGTTCAGGTATTGCGCGCGAACGGTCGCCGGCTCCCTGCGCCCGGCGCTCAGGTTGAACATCCGCACGCCCCGTCACTCCTAGTGGTAAGTCCTCCCAGAAGAGACGCCGATGAATACCCATGTCACCCGGCTTGCCGCGCCACGCGAGATATCCGCCCAGCGCACTGTCACCTGGCATCTGACGCTGTTCATCCTGATCCTGATCGGAGCGCTGGGGGTGAGCGGGGCGGTAATGGGGCACATCGCAGCGCTGCAGGATGAGATGGCCCGGGAGCAGACACGGTTCTACGCCGGCAAGGCACTGCAGAACCGCATCGCCGCCTCGGAATCCCTGATCCGCACCTACGCCTTCTGGAACGACGCCTACCGATACCTCAGTCCGCCGCTCAACGCTGACTGGGCCTACCGCGAGGACAACGTCGGCCCGCTGCTGTACACCGCCAACGAGTACGAGATGGTCTGTGTGCTCAACCAGGCCGGCGAGGAGTACGTGATGCGCGACGGCCAGCCGACGCGCAGCCACTGCACCCGCGAGATGCCGGTGAACCTCGACGAGCTGCGCGATGCCGCTACGGTGGCGGCGCGGCGTGACGCAGTGGTAACGCGTTATGTGACCCTGGGCGATCAGCCAGCCATTGCCACCGCCGCACTGGTTCGCCCCACACGAGCCAACCCGCCGCTGGACGGCCCGTTGATGATCTTCGTCGACCGGCTCACCCCCGCAAAACTGCAGAAGATCGCGCGGGATTTCGGCCTGATCGCGCTGCAGGTGCGCGCTGACGATGTCCGGGTCAGCGACGGCAGCGCCGTCGACCTGGGTGATTCCGGTTTCGAACTCAGCTGGCGCACCCCCACGCCCGGCAGCGACATGCTGCATCGAATGGCCGGCGTGTGGGCGGCCGTGGTGCTGCTGGTGTTCATCTTCCTGGTCTGGCTGATCCGCGCTTCGCTGACCAACGCGCGGGTAGTCGATCACTATCAGCGCAGCCTGAAGAGCACCAATCAGGCGCTGGAAACCAGTGAACAGCGCTTCAAGGCTGTTGCCGAGGCCAGTTCCGACTGGATATGGGAAACCGACGAGAGCTTCCGGCTGACCTATCTTTCCGCGCGCTTCGAGACATTGACCGGCTACCGCATCGATGACTGGATCGGGCGGCGGATCGATGACCTGATCACCTGCGACACGACGAGCCTGGTCGCCTGGCTGGAGAAGATCCCCCAGGAAGGCCACTCCACCACGCTGACCTGCGGGTTTCGAGACGCCCACGGGCTGCGGCGCATCTGCAAGTTCACGGCGTCCGGTGCGGGCGGGCTCGGTTATCGCGGCACCAGCGCCGACATCACCCACGAGGTCGAAGCCCACGCGCGTATCCAGCACCTGTCGCTGCACGACGCCCTGACCGGGCTGCCCAACCGCGCCAAGCTCGCCAGTTTCATGGATGACCTGCTGAGCAGCGGTCGCGAGGAGCAACTGGCCGTGCTGATGCTCGACCTGGATCGCTTCAAGCCCATCAACGACACGCTCGGCCACCCGGCCGGCGATGCGGTGCTGCAGATAGTCGCCGAGCGCCTGCGCGATTCGATCCGCGGCGAGGACCTGGTGGCGCGCCTGGGTGGCGACGAGTTCGTCATCGTCGACAGCCAGTCCCAGGGGCGCGATGACGCCGAGGCTTTCTGCCGGCGCCTGGTGGCCATCATCAATCAGCCCATCGAGTACAACGGCAACCTGCTGCACATCGGCACCAGCATTGGCATCGTGCTCTCGGGCGATGCCCAGGGCGACGCCCAGAACCTGCTGCGCTGCGCGGACGTGGCGATGTACGAAGCCAAGACCGCCGGACGCAACGCCTGGCGCTTCTATTCCGAGCACATGGACCTGCAACTGAAGGCGCGCAAGCGCAGCGAGACCGAACTGCGCGAGGCCCTGCGCGAGGGCCAGCTGGAGCTGTACTACCAGCCGCGCTACCGCATCGGTGACCTGGCCATCGTCTCCGCCGAGGCGCTGCTGCGCTGGAATCACCCCTCGCGCGGATTGGTGGGGCCGGAGGAGTTCATCAAGCTGGCCGAGGAGAGCGACCTGATCATCGATATCGGCGAATGGGTGCTCGCGCAGGCTTGCCGCGAGGCGGCCGGTTGGCCGGGTTCGATGCTGGTGTCGGTGAACATCTCGCCCAGCCAGTTCACCCACGCCGACATCGTCAGTCAGGTAAAACGGGCGCTGGTGGACTCGGGACTGGCCGCCGAGCGGCTGGAACTGGAGGTCACCGAGAACACCATGCTGGGCGACGTGGAGTGTGCGCTGCTGACCATGCAGGCGCTCAAGGAACTGGGCGTGAAGCTGAACATGGACGACTTCGGCACCGGCTACTCGTCCCTGGGCTACTTGCGCGCGTACCCGTTCGACAGCATCAAGATCGACCGCCGCTTCGTTGCCACCCTCGACACCACCGGCCGCGACCGCTCCATCGTCCAGGCCATCATCGGCCTGGGCAGGGCGCTGAACCTGGCAGTCACTGCCGAGGGCGTGGAAACCGAAGATCAGCTGCGCATCCTCGAAGACGAGCAATGTGGCGAAGTGCAGGGCTTTCTGTTCAGCGAAGCGGTGGACCGGAAAAGCCTGGCTCGCCTGCTGGAGAAAACCCAGGTGGCGGCAGGTTAGGCCAGCCCAGCGCCGAGCCAGCGTGTACCGGCAGGGCAAAAAGAAGGCCCCGTCGGAAAGGGGCCAGGGGAAAGTCTGGGAAGTGTCCTTACCCTAACAGCCTGGCCTGTCGTGCCAAGCAACTTGTGGCGATAGGCCGTTTCGGTTGAGGGCATATGCCCCGTCGTGACGAAGCCGGCAGCGACGCCCCTTGTAAGAGCAGGCCATGCCCGCGAAATCGCCGACAGGCGATCTTGCGTATACGGACCTTTCTCCACGGCTGAAAAGAACGAGCCTACATACACCTCACCCGATATCCCGCCATCCTCCACCGCACTTCATCGGCATGCGGCGGAGGAGTTCGACATGCAGATCCATCAGGGCGAAAGCAAGGTCGGCGACGTACTGTCCCTCAACATCCTTCAGGGCGAAGCCGGGGAGCGGTTGATGCACCTGCTGCTGACCCAGGGCATCGAGATCGAGGTGAAGGCCATCGCGGAAAATTCCGTCACCCTTGCGGTGCGTGCACCGGGCGGCATGATGATCGTCGAGGAAATCGCCGCACCAGTCGGAGCCGCGCTTCTTCAGCCAGTTGATATCCGACAGATTGACCTGGCACAGAACGGAAACCCCTGACGCACCAACCGCATTGCGGTCTTACAAGCCTGCTGCTTAGCGTTCTCTCCGCCACGGAACAGCCGTGGCCAGGTGTGGAAGCCTGTGGACATCGCTAGCGCTGTAGTGAGGACGGCTCAACCGGCATTTGCCAGTTGGTGCGCCCTCGGTTGTCTATGGCGGACCGTGTGAGGCGGGCTATTGCCCGACCGGTCTATGGCGATGTCCACCGGCTTCCACCCTCGCACGGTCCGCCTCCCTTTCGGGTGGCGGCTCATCCAGCTGTACATGGAGTGACCGCAAGATGAAATCCCTTGATTTCCCGGCCGACAACGGCCTGCACTGCCAGAACTTCCAGCGCTTCGACCGCACCTTGCGCGGGCTGATGCTCGACCGCCAGCCGTGGTTCGTCGCCCGCGACCTGGCCCGCCTGACCAATACCCATTTGAGCGCCCACGTCCCGCGCAAGCTCGACCCCGACCAGTACCGTCGGGAACGACTGGCCGGCGGGCGCGAGGACGAACTGCTGGTCAGCGAAAGCGGCCTTTACACACTGCTGCTGGTGTACTTCTTCCACCCGGAGAACCGTAACCTGCGCCAGTGGTTGAGCAACGAAGTGGTGCCCGTGCTGCGCGATTCGCAGCAGCAGTTCGGTACCGGTCCGCGCCATTTCCAGCGCGAGGTCCAGGGCCATTCACTGGCGATGCTGCAATGGCAGGGTGGCGTCTGGATGCGCCTGAGCGACGCCGCGCGCCTGCTGGAGGGCGAGGAGCGGGCAGGGCGCTGAAACAGCACTGCATGGCCCGCGCCTGCAACACCCTGCAGGAGCGGGCCATGCCCGCGAACCGCGGACAAAGCCCGCGCCTTCCTCCTACCTTCAACCCCGTGAGCCCTGCTCACGGGTCGCGGGCGCGGCCCGCTCCTACAGGGTGCCCCTGCCGCTACCTCGACTGTAGGAGCGGGCCATGCCCGCGAAATCGCCGTCAGGCGGTGCCTCGACTTCGAATTCACCCCGCCCCGACCGGGCATTCTGCATCGAACAATCGGCGCATTCGGGCGTTCTGCTACCGGCCCCGTGCAATCACCCGATGTGCAAACCGCTCTGCGCCGAGCCTCTGGCCGACAGCGCCAAACAGGCGTGGAACTTGCTGCACGAACCTCTCTGAAGCCCTGACTCGAAAAGGAAGAGGCACAACATGCAGACACACGACAGCAAGATGGTGCTGGTCCTCGAGGAAAGGCCCGAGCAACTCCAGCGCCTGGAAGACCACCTGCTCGGCCAGGGCCACGCGGTACTCAGCGCTTTAAGCGAGGAAGAAGCCATCGAGCACCTGGTATCGTCCTCGGTCATCGACCTGTTCCTGATCGACGAGCAGCTCACCGGGCCACTGACGGGCGCTGCCCTGATCGAAGCCTGCCTGCCGTTGCGCCCGCGCATGCGCGTGCTGGTGCTGTCGCCCTGGGCAGAGAAGGGCGAGGAGGGCGCGCCTTACCCCGTGCTGCCCAAGTCGGCGGACCTCGACGAACTCGAAGGTGCCATTCAGCGCACGCTGCTCAGCCCGCCCGTGCAACCCTGGATGCTGAACTAGACTCCTGCGCAACAAAGGCCGTCCGATCAGCGGAACGGCCGCCTTCACCGGGGAGGAGAAGCACCATGCATGCATACCTGATCCGCTACAGCCGCAATGGCCAGTCCATGAGCACCGTGTTGCGACAGGAAAGCCTGAGTCGCGAGCAGGCACAGAAATTCGTCCGCGCACTGCATGGCCCGGTCGGGCGCGATTCGCGCTCGGATATCCAGGTGAGCGAGGTGCTCTGCACCCAGTGATCGGGAGCCTGACGCTCCATGAAAAACGGCGCCGATCCTTCGGCGCCGTTTTCGTACTTGCGCGATGTGCAACGAGCTGGCGAGCGTGGAAACGCCTCGCCAGCCCGGCGATCAGTGGCCGCTGTGGCTGCGCTGACCTCCCTTGCGGCCCGCGTCGGATGCGCGCGCCGGATCATTCTTGAAGTTGCCGCCACTGTGCTGGCCGCCTTTCCTGCCGGCTTCGGAAGCACGTTGGGGGTCTTCTGCAAAGTTGCCTTTACCGCCTCTATGTTCGGCCATGGGAACTACTCCGTGGGCAATGTATGTGAGAAATGAATAGGCGAATGCCGTGCATTCCCTTCATCCGAAACATATCGCGCAGGGGTGTTCGACTCTTTTTCAGAACGATCCGTCATGGCGGCGGCGAAAAATCGTTATATGTAAAGTCTTGCCGTCGGTCCGGGCTGGTTTATTGGCGAAGCCGGAAAATGGTCGTAGCGCCCGGCTCAAGCCGCTCAAATCGTTGACCTTTGCGCGGTGGCGACGAAATAGGCGAAACGGGTGATGGCCAGTGGCCGCGGTTCCATTCCCGGCGCAGCGGCGCAGGATAGGCGCAGCAACGCAGGAGAACCCCATGAATCCGCCAAGCTGTCACGATGTCGCCGAGCTCCTTCATCGGAGCTATCCGCTGTTCGACTTCACCTGCGACCGACAGGAAGACGGCCGTTACCTGATCAGCCTGCAGAGCCGCTATACCTCCACACCGCCAACCAATGTGATCGGCATTCACGGCAATGAGCTGCGCACCGACCGACAGGTAAGAGACCTTGGCATGGAGCTGATTTGCGGGTTGATGTAGGAATTTTCAGACGACTCGTTTACGCAGTCGGGCAATGAGCTTCTGCCGCTGCTCGCTGTCTGCTTCCCAGACCTTGCCGTCCAGTGCATGGCAGATCAGCCAGATTTCCTCGTTGTTGAGCATCACTGCACCGCCACCGGACTCCGCCCGGCGCTTGCGATACGCGGCCTGTTTCTCGGCGTTGGTCATGGCGCCTTCCTTGCGGGGGCGGCCCTTGCGCGGCGATTCGAAGGCGTCGCGAGTGGCTTTGTCCTTGGCGTCTTTCATGCTGGCTCTCTTGAAGGTCTGGTAACGCGTTACCTAAATATGGTCGATCTTTGGGTAACGCGTTACTAATAATAGCTGTAGCGGCAGGCCCCGCCAATCGTCGGCTGGCGGGGTGGGGAAGATAAAACCGGGCTATTCCTGCAATGCACACCCACAGCACGCACCGACAAGGAAGGAGGCTGACGTGGAACGACTGCGAAAGGTACTGATGGCCTCGGCTTTCAACGAGACCTGCGTGGTTCAGGTGCTGCGTGAGGCCGCACTCAAGGCCGCCACTCCCGATACGGCAACGGCGCTGATGGCGGCCGCGTTGTTGCTGGAACACGACGCTGAAACCCTGCTTCACGCCGCCCACCGGATCGACCTCGTCCTGCACCATGCACCTGCCGAAGGCGGCACGATCTCCCTGGTCGTGATGGACTGAGCCGCATGCCGATGGCCTGGTCGCCATTCTCTTTGAACCGCCCACGCCGACGCCCGGTCAGTGCTTGAAATACAGCCAGATACCCGGAGGCGCCATGCAGGACGAATCCCTGACAAAGCGGTACCACGTCAGCTTTGTGAGAGATGGACGGGCGTT
The DNA here is from genome assembly GCF_014851965.1 of Pseudomonas sp. PDM22. Taxonomy (NCBI): domain Bacteria; kingdom Pseudomonadati; phylum Pseudomonadota; class Gammaproteobacteria; order Pseudomonadales; family Pseudomonadaceae; genus Pseudomonas; species Pseudomonas sp. PDM22. The sequence continues at coordinate 103,853 of NZ_JACVAR010000005.1, read as the reverse complement.
CGAATTCGAGGCCGAAGACGAGTCCATGAGCGAGGCGCGGGCGTGGAGCCATGTCGCGCGATACCTGCATATTCCGACCCACGACCTGCGCGGCTACCAGAAGCGCTACCACACCATCCGGCGCAATGTGGAGGCGCACAACGTGCAGGACGTTTCCTTTCGAGCAGTGGGGGCTGGCGACTAGGAAAGTGCCTCAGACTTGAGCGCGGCGAGGCTTACGTCGCTGATGGTGATGCCGCAGGCGCCCAGCCACGATTCGACCTCCGCGGTGGCGTGCAACGGACGGGGTTGCTCGGGAAATTCACGGACGTAGATGGAAAAGGCGACGGCCTTGATGTGAGGGAGAGTTCGCGCACGCATGAACAGATGGCGGTCCTCGCCATTGAATCGATACTCGATCAGCCAGTGCATGTCGTTCTGCTTCCTTGGCAGAGCCGACCTGCAGAATGGGCTTGGGCAAGAGTAGCCCCTGATCACTCAGGGGCAATGCCGGCCATCGGCCGAGCGCTCTGGATTGAGCTTCAGGCGGCCGCTTCCGTGGTTTTCTCGCGCCCGGCGCGTACGTCGAAGGCACCGCCGGTAAGTACGCCGTCCACCGTCACGCGGCCCTTGCCGGGCAGCAGCGGGAACACCAGTTCGGCGAAGCGATAAGCCTCTTCCAGATGCGGATAACCCGACAGCACGAAGCTGTCAACGCCCAGCGCGGCGTACTCCAGCAAGCGTTCGGCAACGGTTTGCGGATCGCCCACCAGCGCCGTGCCGGCGCCACCGCGCACCAGCCCGACACCGGCCCAGAGGTTCGGCGCCACTTCCAGCTTGTTGCGATCACCACCATGCAGCGCAGCCATGCGCTGCTGACCGACCGAATCCATCTTCGCGTAGTTGGATTGCGCGGCGGCGATGGTGGCGTCATCCAGGTGGCTGATCAGTTCGTCCGCGGCGGCCCAGGCTTTCTCGTTGGTCTCGCGAACGATGACATGCAGGCGCACACCGAAGCGAACCGTACGCCCCTGGCGCGCCGCGCGTTCGCGCACGTCGGCGATCTTCTCGGCCACGGCGGCGGGCGGCTCGCCCCAGGTCAGGTAGGCATCCACGTGCCTGGCGGCCAGGTCATGTGCGGCAGGGGAGGAGCCGCCGAAGTAGAGCGGTGGGTAGGGTTTCTGCACGGGCGGGAAGAAATTCTGCGCGCCGTTGACCTTCAGATGCTTGCCGGCGAAATCCACGGTTTCACCTGATAGCAGACGGCGCCAGATGGTCAGGAACTCGTCGGAAGCGGCGTAACGCTCATCATGACTGAGGAATACGCCGTCAGCTTCCAGTTCGGTGCTGTCGCCGCCGGGCACGACATTGAGCAGCAAGCGACCACCGCTGGCCTGGTCCAGGGTCGCAGCCTGGCGCGCCGAGGCTGTGGGGTTGCCCAGCGAGGTGCGCAGGGCAACCAGCAGCTTGATGCGCTGGGTGACCGGCACCAGGCTGGCGGCCGTTACCCACGGGTCGAGACAGCTGCTGCCGGTGGGGATCAGCAGGCCGTCATAGCCGAGCTGGTCGGCGGCCACGGCGATCTGCCGCATGTATTCGTTGGTGGCCGGGCGGCCGCTGCTGGAATGGCCCAGGTAGCGGGTGTCGCCGGAAGTCGGCAGGAACCAGAAAATATCGAGACTCATGGGATGTCCTCGTTGCCATCGTCGAAATGGGGCGTCGCCCCGTCGGTGCACGCGTGGCAAGTCTTCATTGGAATTCGGGCCCGGCAGCCGTCGTCGGTACGTTCGGTCAGGCAGAAAGAGAAAAGGGCGGCTGCATGGCGGGCATTGCACGGCAGCAAGGCCTGTGCCAGAGCGGGAGGCCGCGGATTTCGCGCCTCTGATGGCAAAAGGGTGTTGCCGCAGCAACATCACTGTTGATTCGCTGTTGCTACAGAAACACTTCTGTCCTACGAAAAAGACATTAGGTTATGCCTTCCGGCGATTTGTCCTGCGCGGCGCGACCGATCAGGATAGGCAATCGTGATTGAAAGCCCCCGTGAATCAAGGAACACAGCAAGCGATGAACGACGCCAATCGACTGAACGAGAATGGCCCGGTGAACTGGCAACTGGCGCAGATCGTCGAGGACCTGCGTGGCGCCCGAAATGAATGGCGCAGCCGCACAGGCCGCCACCCGGAGCAGGGCGGTCGTGAACTGCCTTCGCGCCAGTCCATCGAGGAAGTGGTGGAGCGCCTGGCCAGCGCGCTGTTCCCCATGCGCCTTGGCCCGAACGACCTGCGCGAAGAGAGTGAGGACTTCTTCGTCGGCCATACCCTGGACGCCGCGCTGAATGCGCTGCTGGTACAGGCCCGGCTGGAGCTGCGCTACAGCGCGCGGCAGCGCGGTGATGTGGTGGACGGCCGGGTCGATGAGCATGCCGTGGTGCTGGTGCGCGACTTCGCACGCGCGCTGCCGGAGATGCGCAGGCTGCTCGACGCCGACGTGATGGCCGCCTACCAGGGAGATCCTGCTGCACGCAGCGTTGACGAGGTACTGCTGTGCTACCCGGGCGTGGTGGCGATCATTCACCACCGCCTCGCGCATCATCTGTACAACGCCGGCCTGCCGCTGCTGGCGCGGATCATCTCGGAGCTGGCGCACTCGGCGACCGGCATCGACATCCACCCTGGCGCGCAGATCGGCAGCAGCTTCTTCATCGACCATGGCACCGGTGTGGTGATCGGAGAAACGGCGATCATCGGCAAACAGGTGCGCATCTATCAGGCCGTGACCCTGGGTGCGAAGCGCTTTACCTCCGACGAAACCGGCCAGCTGCACAAGGGCGAACCGCGTCACCCGATCGTCGAGGACGAAGTGGTGATCTACGCCGGCGCCACCATTCTCGGCCGCGTGACCATCGGCAAGGGCTCGACCATCGGCGGCAACGTCTGGCTGACCCGCAGCGTTCCGCCGGGCAGCCAGGTCAGTCAGGCCAGCCTGCAGCACGATGAGAGCCGTTGCGGAAAGGACTGACCGGCACTACCTGCGGACACGCAAAGCGAAGCGGGGGAGTTGACAGCTCTCCCGCTCCTTCAGCAGTATCCGTCAGACATTTCGCGCAACCTGATATTGGGTAAGAGAGCTCCATGTTCTCCATCTTCAACCACTCGCTCTCCGCTTCGGGCTTCCTTGCCCGGGCCTGCGCGTGCGTTGTCGTTGCCAAGAAATCGAAGAAACAGTCGCTCATTTGACCGGGGCGCTGTCCCGTCAGATGGGCTGACAGGACACAAGGCGCAAGGTCGAACCTCCCTCCCGCTTGATTCCCGCATCCCTCCCTGACGGCGACCCGACGGTCAGCCAACAGGAGTTTTTGCATGTCGAATTTTCGTGGAATCTGGGTGGCACTGGTCACTCCCTTTCGTGATGGTGCGGTGGACTATCCGGCGCTGCAGGGGCTGGTGGCGCAATTGCTGGAACAGGGCGTCGCGGGCTTTGTGGTCTGCGGCACCACGGGCGAGGCGGCCGCACTGAGCCATGAAGAACAGCTGGAAGTGCTCGATGCCGTGTTGCAGTGGGTGCCCGCGCAGCAGGTGATCATGGGGCTGGCAGGCAACAATCAGCGCGAGCTGCTGACCTTCCTGCAGGACATTCAGCGCCGCCCGGTGGCGGGCGTGCTGGTGCCGGCGCCGTACTACATTCGCCCATCCCAGGCCGGGTTGGAGGCGTTCTTCCGCACCGTGGCCGACGCCGCCAGTGTCCCGGTGGTGCTCTACGACATTCCCTACCGCACCGGCGCGCGCATCGAGCGCGAGACGCTGCGTCGTATCGTGCGCCATCCGAACATCGTGGCGATCAAGGATTGCGCGGGCGATGTGGAAACCACCCTGGCGTTGATTGCGGACGGCCAGGTTGAGGTGCTCACCGGCGAAGACCTGCAGATCTACACCAACCTCTGCCTGGGCGGCGCCGGCGCCATCTCGGCTTCTTCCCATGTGCGCGCCGATCTCTACGTGCGGATGTTCCGGCAGATGGAAGAGGGCGACCTGATCTCCGCGCGACGTACGTTCTACCGGCTGTTGCCGTGGATGCAGGCGGCTTTCGCCGAGCCCAATCCTGCTGCCGTGAAAGGTGCGCTGGCGCTCCAGGGGTTGATCGCCAACGAGGTGCGCGAACCGATGCAGGCTTGCACGCCGACAACGCTGGAGCGTCTGAAAAGCGTGCTGGAGGACTTGGCCGACTAGGCGCTGCCGGCACGCACCCGGTGCTCCGGCTCTAATGTCTGCGCGGATTCTGTACAGGATAAGCTACAAGAATACGCCTGGTAACGCGTTACCTTAAATCGAGCGATTTCCGCGTAACGCGTTACGATCGTGCCAGTACCGGCGTGCCGGAAATTCGCAGAAAACCCAGTAATGACGGGTGTTTGATAAATATTGAGTTCTGCTGACAACATTAAATCCCCCCGCTGTTAACCGTTCGCATCTCCCGATCAAGCCGTGATCTAAGCTCGCCGCCGCTTCAACCCTGTAACAAATAAAACACACCGAGCGGGATCACATGAAGTCCTCCTATAAGTGCCATGGAATGCAGCGCACTTGCGTGCGTGCGCCTCAACTTTCTGCAATCACTCTTGCCCTCGTCGCAGCGAACCTGGCTCCCCAGGTTGCCTGTGCAGGGGTCTATACCGCCTCCAACCAGAGCGAGTTGCAGGCAGCGGTCGTCGCCGCCAACGCCGACGCCGACAGCAGCTCCACGATCAACCTGACCGCCAGCTTTTCCTTCACTGGCGCGACCCTTGTCACGACGAAGTCCATCACCATCGATACCCAGGGCTTCGTGCTGACCAGTATCTACAGCACCATTCCGATCAATTCGAACTACACCTTCGAAGGCACCTACGTCGGCGCGGCGAGTGCAACCACGCCGGGATATGGCCTCGCCGTTGGCAATGGCGTGTTCGTCAATAACGGCACGGTGACCGGCGGCCAGGGCATTGGCAGCAACGTCTCCGGCAATACTGGCCTCGCCGTTTCGACCAGAGCGACGCTCACCAACAACGGCACGATCACCGGCGGCGCTGCGACCAATTTCAATGCGTCCAGCACCGGCCTGGGTTCGGGGGTCTCGCTGGCGAGCACCGCTTCCAACCTGGTGAACTCCGGTAGCGGCGTCATCGTTGGCGGGACCAGCGACGGCGGCGTGTCTGCCGCAGGGGTTTTCAATGGAGTGTCGGTCGGCACCAGTATCATCAACCAGGGCATCATCCGCGGCGGAGCCGCTCTGAACGGCGGTACCGGCGGCATGGGCATCCGCCTCACACAGGGCACCAGCACGATCACCAACTCCGGGCTGATCGAGGCCGGTGACGGTGCTGCGGCGATCTACATGTTCAGGCCCACCGGCAACCTCACCATCGTCAACTCCGGGCGTATCAATGCGGGCAGCGGTTATGCCAACGCCGTCGAGTTCGCCACCGGCGCCGGCCTTTCGACGCTGGAGCTGCAGGCAGGCTCGGACATTCGCGGCAATGTAATCGCCAGCGCGACCAATACCGCCGATATCTTCCGCCTGGGCGGGAACCTCGATGACCAGTTCGACGTATCCAGCCTCGGTGCGCAGTATCAGAACTTCGATATCTTCCAGAAAACCGGCAGCAGCACCTGGTCGCTGATCGGCGACAGTACTGTCACTGCCCCCTGGAACGTACAGCAGGGCACCCTGCAGCTCGGCAACGGCGGCACCAGCGGCACCCTCGCCGGCGATGTAGTCGTCGACAGCGGCGCCACCTTCGCCTTCAACCGCAGCGACACCTATACCTTCAACCGGCAGATCACCGGTGCGGGTGGCGTGGCGCAGAACGGCAGCGGCACTACGCTCCTGACCGACGTCTACACCTACACCGGCCCGACCACCGTCAACCTCGGCACCCTGGCCATCGACGGCTCGATCACCAGCCCGGTGACGGTGAATGCCCTGGGCACCCTGTCCGGCAGCGGCACTGTGATCGGCAACGTCAGCAACAGTGGCACTATCACCCCGGGCGGCGGTTCCGGCGTGCTGACCATCGATGGCGACTACATCGGCAATGGCGGCGTGGTGGCCGTCAACACCGTGCTGGGCGACGACAGCTCGGCGACTGGCCGCCTGGTGATCACCGGCGATACCTCCGGCACTGGTACCATCCGGGTCACCAACGTCGGCGGGCTGGGTGCACCGACCGTGGAAGGCATCAAGCTGATCGACGTCCAGGGCCTGTCCAACGGCCTGTTCACCCTCGCTGGCAACTACACCTATCAGGGCCAGCCGGCTGTCGTGGCGGGCGCCTACGCCTATCGCCTGTACCAGAACGGCGTGACGGCCTCCAATGACGGCGGCTGGTACCTGCGTTCCTCGCTGGATGCGCCGGTCACTCCTCCGGTTACTCCTCCCGTGACTCCGCCAGTAACGCCTCCGGTGACACCGCCCGTAGTTCCTCCGGTGACGCCGCCGTCCGGACCGCTGCTGGCGCCGACAGTTGCCCTGTACGAGAGCTACTCCAGCGTCCTGCAGCGCTTCAACGAACTTGGCACCTTGCAGCAGCGCGTCGGCAACCGCTACTGGCAGCCGGACGCCGAACTGCAAAGCGAAGCGAAAGATGGCCGGCCTGCCATCGGTCGCGGTGCGTGGGTGAGGGCAGAGGGCTCCGATTCGCAGATCGACCCATCGTCCAGCACCAGCAGCGCCAACTACGACGTGCACCTGTGGAAGTTCGAAGCCGGCTTCGACGCACCGGTCTATGAGAGCGACGCCGGCACCCTGGTCGTCGGCCCGACCCTGCATTACGGCACCGCCAACTCCGGCGTGACCTCGAAGTACGGCGATGGCTCCATCGACGTGACCGGCTACGGCTTCGGCGGCGCGGCCACCTGGTACGGCAACGACGGCACCTATGTGGACGGCCAGGCGACTGTCAGCTGGTACGACAGCGACCTGCGCTCTTCGCAGCTGGGCAAGAAGCTGGAGAACGGCAACCGTGGCAACGGTGTGGCCGTTGGCGTTGAAGTCGGCCATCGCGTGGCGCTGAACCAGACCTGGTCGGTGACGCCGCAGGCCCAGCTGAGCTGGTCGCAGGTGAGCTTCGACTCGTTCCGCGACGACTACGACGCCAAGGTCTCCGACGACAACGGCGACAGTCAGGTCTCGCGCCTGGGCGTATCCCTGGACCGCGAAACCCAGTGGACCGCCAGCAACGGCAAGACCAGCCGCTCGCACCTCTACGGCATCACCAACCTGTACTACGACTTCGCCAACGGGACTTCGGCCAACGTGTCGGACCTGCATGTGAAGAGTGAGGAACAGGCGCTGTGGGCCGGCCTGGGTGTCGGCGCATCGCTGAACTGGGACGACGACCGTTCCATGCTCTTCGGCGAACTGCTGGGCCGCACCAGCCTGCAGGACTTCGGCGACAGCCACTCGGTCGGCGCCAAGGTCGGCGTGCGGGTGATGTGGTAAGCGAGGCGCCGAAGAGGCGGGTGAGGGTGTAGGTGACCCAGAAGCTCGGCACGGCATCCACGCCGAGCTTCCACGCTGCGAAAATGGCGGCGAGGAGGGCGCCGCACAGCATCACGCCCACTGTGGTGGACATGATCTTGTTGACCCGGAAGGCCAGCGTGGCCTCCGGGACCTTGTTCAGCTCATACCGGGATTCATGGCGAGGCGTCTCCTTCGCGGCAACTGGGTGGCGTGGAGGAGAGCCTACGGGGCGAAACCTGGCTGGGACTGAGGTCGTGTCTGGTTGCCCAGCTCGATATCGTCGCCTTTGCGCAAGGTCACCTTGATCCCTGTGTCCTGGGTAAAGCCTTCGCTCCAGGCTTTGGTCAGCGACTCGTGCTGGGCATCGTAGACCACGATGCCGTCGTCATCCGATGCCGTCGTCATCCGAAGCCGCCCGTGTCGATTCCGCGCCCAGCAACGCCGCGCTCCGATCGCCAGCAGGACGGTCAGCGAGGCTCCGCACAATTTCATCAAACGCCGCTCTTATCTATCAATCCGAGAGTGGCGGCGATATTCGCCTGTCGGCTGTTAATAAATGGTCGTTCTCATTTGGTGGGCCGTGGCGAGAAGCGGTGGCAGTTCTGCGGTGCAGCTGAACCCTCGGGGTCAGCTGCACGCTGAACGATAAGCGAGGGGGAAGATTCGCTCCCTGGATTAACTGGAGGGGTGCGCCTTGACCAGATCCCGGGCCATCTCCAGGTGCTGCTGGAGCACGGGCAGGGTCTGCTGGGCGAAGTTCTTGATGTCCGCGTCGGCGGCATGGTTGGCTGCGTCGGTGAAGACCTTCACCGCTTCCTCGTGAGCGCTGACCTGGTTGTTGGCATAGGCTGCGTCGAACGACTCCTCGCGCACGTCGAGCACCTTGGCCTTTGCCTGGCTGGTCAGGCTGGCGCTGTCGGCAAGTTGCAGCTGGTGCTTTGCGGCGAGCGACTTCAGCGTGGCATTGGCCTTTTCGTGATCGTCGATGATGTGCTGTGCGAAGGTTTTCACATCGGCAGACTGGCTCTTCTTCAGCGCCAGTTTTGCTGCGTCGATCTCCGCCATGCCGGCGGCTGACGCTTCGCTGACGAAATGCTGGTCCTGTGCGGACTTCTGTTCCGCCATCACCGGGGCGGCGACGAGGAGGAGGGCGCACAGTAGTCCGTTTCGCAGATGGCCTGTCATGTTCATGGTGATTCCTCTGGTCGGATGAGGCCCCGCGAGCAGGGGCATGTCCGGATGACGAGCCTGGCCGGGGAGCGTTCAGTGCTGGGGATGAACGGTCGCGAGCGGAAGGATTGGCCGCTCGAAGAGCAGTTTGTCGCGTGGGACGGGCGGTCAGCGGTTGCAGGGGCCGCAGGCGAGGACGAAGGCGGTCGCTCTCGGTGCAGGTCGAGCGAATATGTGAACTCTCAGAGGCAGGTCTGTCCCATCAGGTAGATCCCGACGCGGCTGTCCTTTCATGCCGCGCGCTGATTCGAATCCTGATGAGGAGGACTCTACCGTGGCCAAACCCACTGCAAAGAAGAGCCGCTTGGCGGGCACCGAGACTATCGATCGGGGCAACACCAATGAAAAACTGGAAGCCCTGGAGCGCTACCGTGAAGACGCGACTGGCGAGGCGCTGACCACCAACACCGATGTGCGCATCGCCGACAACCAGAACAGCCTGCGCGCCGGCGAACGCGGCCCTTCGCTGCTGGAAGACTTCATCCTGCGGGAGAAGATCACCCACTTCGACCACGAGCGGATTCCCGAGCGCATCGTCCACGCCCGCGGTGCGGCGGCTCATGGTTTCTTCGAGTCGTACGAGGACTGGAGCTCGCTCACCAAGGCATCGTTCCTGGGCAAGGCCGGCAAGCAGACGCCGGTGTTCGTGCGCTTTTCCACCGTGCAGGGCCCGCGCGGCTCCGCGGACACCGTGCGCGACGTGCGCGGCTTTGCCGTGAAGTTCTACACCGACGAGGGAAACTACGACCTGGTGGGCAACAACATGCCGGTGTTCTTCATCCAGGACGCCATCAAGTTCCCCGACTTCGTCCACGCGGTGAAGCCCGAACCGCACAACGAGATGCCCACCGGCGGCTCGGCCCACGACACCTTCTGGGACTTCGTCTCGCTGACTCCGGAGTCGGCGCACATGGTGATGTGGGCCATGTCGGACCGGGCGATTCCCATCTCGCTGCGGCACATCCAGGGCTTTGGCGTGCACACCTTCCGCCTGATCAATGCGGCAGGCGACAGTTCGCTGGTGAAATTCCACTGGCGGCCGAAATCCGGCGTCTGTTCGCTGCTCTGGGACGAGGCGCAGAAGCTTGCCGGCAAGGACCCGGACTTCCACCGCCGCACACTGTGGGACGACATCGAGAGGGGCGATTACCCCGAATGGGAACTGGGCGTGCAGGTCATTCCCGAGGCCGATGCGGACCAGTTCGACTTCGACCTGCTCGACCCAACCAAGCTGGTGCCCGAGGAACGGGTGCCGGTGAAGCTGCTCGGGCGCATGGTGCTCAACCGCAACCCGGACAACTTCTTCGCCGAGACCGAGCAGGCCGCGTTCCACCCCGGCCATATCGTGCCCGGTATCGATTTCAGTAACGACCCGCTGCTGCAGGGCCGGCTGTTTTCCTACACCGATACCCAGCTACTGCGTCTGGGCGGCCCGAACTTCAACCAGATCCCGATCAACCAGCCGCTATGCCCGTTCCACAACAACCAGCGCGATGGCCTGCACCAGCATATGCTGCACAAGGGGCGCGCGGCCTATGAGCCGAACTCCATCGATGACGGCTGGCCGAAGGAGACGCCGCCAGCCGCGCGCCAGGGTGGTTTCACCAGCTACCACGAGCCTATGACAGGCGCCAAGGTGCGGGTGCGTGCCGATTCCTTTGCCGACCACTTCACCCAGGCGGCGCTGTTCTATCACAGCCTCAGCGAGGCGGAGCAGGGGCATGTCGCTTCGGCCTATGTGTTCGAGCTGTCCAAGGTGGAACGGATGCCGATCCGTGAGCGCGAGGTAAACGAAATCCTCGCCAATATCTGCCCGAAACTCGCGGAGAAAGTCGCCAGCCAGATCGGCGTGAAGGTCACCCACAAGGCAGCCAGGGTGCCACAGCCCAAGCCGTCACCGGCGCTGAGCCAGGCCAACCTGCTGGCCGGGGATATCCGCTCGCGCAAGGTGGCGGTCCTGATCGCCGATGGCGTCAGGGAGAGTGATGTGCGCGACCTGAAAGATGCGCTCGAGAAGGCAGGAGCTGCCGGCAAGCTTATCGGTCCGAGCACTTCGCCGGTGAAGGCAGAAGGTGGTGCATGGCTGACTCCAGACGCCAGTTGGGATGGCTTGCCGTCAGTGGCCTTCGATGCGGTGTACGTCCCCGGCGGCGCCAAGGCGATCCAGCAGATCGGCGGTGACGGGCGCGCACTGCATTACCTGCTGGAAGCCTACAAGCACCTCAAGCCGCTGGCCTTCTGCGGCGATGCGCAGGCATTACCGGGGCAACTCGGTCTGTCGCCTGACGAGGGCATCGTCCAGGGGCGCTCGGCAGCGGATGTGTTCGCCGCTTTCGAGAAGGCGCTGAAGCTGCACCGCATCTGGGCGAGGGAGGCGCAGGTGGCGAAGATTCCGGCTTGAGTTGGCCCTGCAGGAGTGGTCGTGTCCCGCTCCTGCAGGTCAGAATGCAGGGTGAATGACGCCGGCAGCGTTATCCGCCCTGCTAAATGATCAGCTCAGCCGTTTTACCGTCAGCGTCACTGCCGCAATCCGCTCGGCCTGCTGGTAGGCCGAGCTGTCCAGCTCCTCGCCGAACACATCCGGGTCCATCTCCTCGTAGTGCCAGCTCACCGGACGATCGATCAGTAATGCGTCCAGCTGTCGGCGCAGGGGCGCCTCGCCGTTGACCACCGCGGCGCCGGTATAGAGCAGCAGGGAGCCGCCGACGTTCAGGCGTTGCAGGGCGGTTTCGACGATGCGCAATGACAGGCCCGCGCCAAACGCTCCGCCGCCATGGCGGTAGGTGCGCTCGTCCGGATCGAGCAGGTACGGCGGGTTGGCGACTATCAGGTCGAACTGCCCCTCGATGCGCTCCAGCAGGTTGCTCTGGCGGATCTGCAGGTCATCGATGCCGGCGAGATAGGCGTTGGCACGGGTGAAGTCCAGGGCGCGCGGATTGATGTCCACGGCGGTGACTTCTGCCTCCGGGAAGGCCTGGGCGATGAGGATGGCGCCGGGGCCGGCACCGCAGCCGATATCCACGGCGCGGCGCACGTTGCCGGCCTCACCACTCTGGAAATACTGGTGCAGCGCGTGGGCGAAACGGTAGGTGTCCGGGCCGAAGAACACCGCGTCAGTTTCCAGCGTCGGGTAGGCGGAGTGGGCGAACAGCTGGTCGTCCAGGCTCGACCAGCGCACCGCGCTGCGCCATTGACTGTCCTGGCGCTGCAGCAGTCCGCCGGTTTCCAGCAGGGCGAGCATGCGCTCGCTGACTAGCGCGTCGGGGAACAGCCGGCTCCAGCCGAACACGCCCTGCAGATCGCCGGCCAGCTGGTTTTCCGGCCGGGCGTTGACGCGCGCGTGGGTCGCGGGGGTGACCGTGGTGAAACGGTAGTCTTGCGCCTGCAACTCCTGCCCCAGGGTGATCAATGTCTCCAGGCGCGAGTCGAAGAATGTAGTCATGGTTCGATCCCCAGTTTGTCGGTGTAGATGCGCGTGGCCAGCAGCCCGGCTGGTGTCCAGTGGCGGTGCGGGGCCATGAGAGCGACCAGGCGATGCATGCGGCTGCGCGGCGAAAGCGTGGACAGCTCGTTGAGCAGGGCGCGCTCCTCGGTGGCGAACTCCGAGCGTGCCGACGGTGGTGCGGCGCTGGCTTTCTCGCTACCGCCCCAGGGATTGCGTTGCGCAGGCTCGCTCCAGTCGCCGGCGATCCAGTCGTGCAGCAGCTGCCGCTCGTAGGGATTGAACACACCGAACATGGCCGCGCTGTCTCCGGAGATCAGGCCCCAGAGACGACTGTTGGCGGGGTCCTGGTGACGCCTGATCCAGCCGAGTTGCTGCAACGCAGCAAGAAATTCGCCCATGCGCCCGGGGCCGGCCATCCACTGGTTCACCGTGCGCCCGCCGATGCGTGCACGGTCATCGTGCATCTGCCTGGCGAAGGGCCGCTTGCGCTCAAGCATGGCGACCACTTCGGCTTCCAGGTCGAAACCATCGAGCAGCTGTTGGTTGGATAGCCCCGCGTCGTTGAGTCGGTATCCGGCGTGCACGCGGCGCAGGAAAGCGCCGCGATCGGCCAGCTGCGGCAGGTTGGCTTCCAGCGCCTGCAATGCCTTGCGACCGTGACCGGTGGCAGCGTTGTCGATGGTCACGTGCAGGCGGAAGTACTCCGGGTCGATACCCAACTCGCGCAGTTCGCAACTGGTGATCATCAGGTGCAGCGGCGGCAGCTCGTATCCCAGGTTGTAGCCCAGCACTTCGGGCAGGTAGTCGTCGGACAGATAGCCCAGCGCCAGCTGCAGGGTGCCTTGCAGGTAATGCGCATCGCTCAGGTCGGGCGGGGCATCGCAACCCAGGCTGTCCAGCAGGCGCTGGTACACCAGCACGTGGTTGCGCGCGGGGATACCGTGGCCCAGCTCTTCCAGGCAGGTATGTACCAGCGGCAGCAGGCGCGTGTCGCTCCAGTGGTCGAGCACACCGTAGAGCCAGGCGCCGTCTACCCGCTTGGTGGGAGCGATGGCCTGGAGGAAGTGCAGGGCATGGGCGCGGTTGGCGAAGTGCCGACGCGGTGCGCCTTCCCGGCGCTCGCTCAGGTAGGTGGCATAGCCCTGTGCGCTGCGTTCGGCGCGGTTGGACAGCCAACTGTCCCAGCGTTGCGGGTCGGCGGGCAGCTCGTCGTCGTGGGCAGCCTGCAGGTCCAGCTGCGTATCAAGAAGCGTGGCTGCACGCTCCAGGCAGTCCTGCGGAGTGCGCAGCAGGGACTGATAGAGATCGCGGATGGAGCAGTGCTCGCGGTACGAGGCGACAGCATTCCGGGAGGCGGGTGGCGTCATGCGGGGCTCCTCGTTGGAAAAATCGGGACGCTTTCTCTTGCGAGTGAGCGGGCGAACAAAGGTTTCAAGTAAACGCCCAAGCGCAGGGGGCGAAGGGCCGAAAGACTGAACGCCACCGGCGACGGCGCGTCCCAGCCATGACTGCCATACCGCGAGGTCCGCCATGCCAGCACGCCCCGCGTTGCCCCGTTTTGGCATCGAGGAGGAGTTCTTCCTGCTCGATCCCGCCAGCCTGGACCTCGCTCGCGACGTGCCACTGGGCTTTTCCCATGCCTGCCGTGGCGTACTGGGCGAGGAGGTCGCGGAGGAAATCTTCCAGTGCCAGTACGAACTGGTCAGCCCAGTCCTGCGCCAGCTCGACGAGGCAGCCGCGTTTCTGAGCGACCGCCGCCGCCGATTGCGCGGGATATCCCGTTCCCACGGGCTGGAAACCCTCTGCGTCGCTGCCCATCCCTTCACCCATCCGCACCCTCAGCCCCCTGCATTCCGCGCGCGCTACCAGCGCTTGTTCGACGAGGCAGGCGTGGTGGCGCGGCAAAGCCTACTCTGCGGTCTGCATGTGCATGTGGAGGTGCGCGACATCGACTGTGTACGCGTGATGAACCGTGTACTGCCCTGGATGCCGCTGCTGCTCGCCCTGAGTGCGTCATCGCCGTTCTGGGGCGGGCGTGACACAGGGCTGGTCAGCTATCGCCAGTCGCTCTGCGGGGAGTGGCCGCGCATGGGGCCACCCGCGCAATTCACCGATGAGTCGCAGTGGCGACGCTACATCGCGTTGCTCCTGCAGTACGGCCTGATGCACGAGCCCGGTCACGCCTGGTGGTTCCTGCGGCCCTCGGCGCATTACCCGACCCTGGAGCTGCGCATCCCCGACGCCTGTCCGCGGATCGACGATGCGCTGTGCATCGCCGGCCTGTTCCGTCTGCTGGTCAGCCAGGCGCGGGAGGCACACGAACCTGAAGAGCCGAACTGGCAGCGAGCCTTGCTGGCGGAGAACTTCTGGCAGGCTCGGCGGCATGGCTGCGCGGGGCACTTTCTGGTGGAAGGCGATCAGGTGGTCAGTGCGCGGGATTGGCTCCAGCGAGCGGAGGCAGCCGTGGAAGACTGGCGGGACGACGAAAGCCAGCGGCTGTTCACCCATGCCGCCAGGATCATCGAGGGAGGCAATAGCGCGGATCGGCAGCGCATGGCCTACCAATCGGCGCGTGGCAAGGGGCAAACCGATGCGGCTGCGCTGGTTGCGGTGGTGCACCATCTGCTGGCGGAGAACCGGTTGGCGGCGGGTGCAGTAGCGCGTGGCTGACGGGCGGATGGCTTGCCGTCCTTGCCGATCCTCCCAGCAGAAAACCTGAACTCCAGCGCTATGCGCCGGCTCAACCGGCCTGAACGCACAAAGGACCATTCAGCCCTGGAGGCAGCGCCATGACCAGTTCCGCCAAGAGCTCCGCGAAGAAAGAACCCAACCCGCAGCACATCGAGATCGACGACACCCAAGACCGCATGGGCAGCGTGCGCGAGCTGGATTTCGAGAAGGCTCCCGAAGGACGCATCGGCGACGAGCGTTCGCCCGAAGAGGTGGAGCGCGAGTTTCCTGCGCAGCGCCGCCGCGAGATGGGCCAGACCGGTGGCGAGACCCTGGGCGACAGCGCCGTGGAAGATGGCGTGAGCATGGACGATCTGGCCCCGGAAACCCTGATCGACGAGGACGGTACCGAATCGCCGCTGGAGCCGGGCGACAGCGCACCGGTGGACAAGCAGCTGCACATTCGCCGCGAAAGCGAGATTGGCGGTGGTATCGGCCTGGATGAGGCGGAGGAAGGCCGCGTGCGTCCGTTGGACGGCAAACCCTGGGATGACTCCGACCCCGATGAGGAGCAATGACCCATGGCCCGCGCCGCCGTCCCGAATCAGACCCTGAAGGAGTACGCCCGCAAGCGTGACTTCAGCGGCACCCCGGAACCCAGTGGTGAAGCGCCGGGCAGCCATGCCGGGGAGTATGCCTTCGTGGTGCAGAAGCACGACGCCAGCCACTTGCACTATGACTTTCGCCTGGAGCTGGATGGGGTGCTGAAAAGCTGGGCAGTGCCCAAGGGCCCGTGCCTGGACCCCAGCGTGAAGCGCCTGGCCATCGAGGTGGAAGACCATCCGCTGGATTACGCGCGCTTCGAAGGGCACATCCCCGAAGGACACTACGGCGCAGGCGACGTGATCGTCTGGGACGAAGGCCGCTGGACGCCCATCGGCGATCCCCACCAGGGTATGCAGAGCGGCCACCTGAAGTTTCGCCTGGAAGGCAGCAAGCTCGCCGGCAGCTGGAACCTGGTGCGAACCCGTATGGCGGGTCGCCAGCCGCAATGGTTCCTGATCAAGGGACGCGACGACCAGGCGCGGGATTATCCGCGCTTCGACATCCTGGCCGAGGAGCCGCTGAGCGTCGTGACCGGGCAATCGCTGCCCAGCGAGTCTTCCGGGGCGAAAAAGACGCCTCCCAAACGGGCCAGGGCGGCCAAGCAGACCACGACAACCCGCAAAGCCACGCTCCCCGACGCCATTTCCCCGCAACTCGCCACGCTGGTGGACGCACCGCCTCCCGGCGATTGGCGCTACGAGATCAAGATCGACGGCTACCGCATCCTCGCTCGCCTCGATGGAGGCAAGGTGCGCCTGATGACGCGAAACGGCCACGACTGGTCGAAAAAACTACCGGAGCTGAGCAAGGCTCTGGCAGCGCTCGAGGTACAGTCCGCCTGGCTGGACGGCGAGATACTGGTGATGGACGAGGAGGGGCGCCCGGACTTCCAGCGCTTGCAGAACGCCTTCGATGCCAATGTCTCCGCGCCGATCCACTACACCCTGTTCGATCTGCTCTGGCTGGACGGCGCGGATTATCGCAGCAAGCCGCTGGAGGAACGCCGCCAGGCGCTACAGCAGGTCCTGCGCGGCAATGACAATGAAGCGTTGCGCTACTCGGAAGACTTCACCGACGACCCGCGCAGCATCCTCGACAGCGCCTGTCGTCTCGGCCTGGAAGGCCTGATCGGCAAGCGTGCCGGCAGCCCTTATTCCGAGAAGCGCTCGCACGACTGGATCAAGCTCAAGTGCAAGCGCCGGCAGGAATTCGTCATTGTCGGTTTCAGCGAGCCCAAAGGCTCGCGCTCGCACTTCGGTGCCTTGCTGCTCGGCCTGCATGACGAGGATGGCGCGCTGCGCTACGCCGGCAAGGTCGGAACCGGTTTCAGCGCAGCGAGTCTCGCAACCCTTCATCAGCAGCTCAAACCTCTTCAGCGCAAGACCTCTCCGCTGAAGGACGCGCCCAAGGGCGCGGACGCCAGGGGCGTGACCTGGCTACGCCCGGCGCTGCTGTGCGAAGTCGCCTTTGCCGAAATGACCCACGAGGGGCTGGTGCGCCAGGCGGTATTCCAGGGCCTGCGCAGTGACAAGCCGGTGCAGGCCATCGTCGAGGAAAAACCGAAAAAGGCCGCACATGGCGCTGAAAAAAAGACTGCGAAGGGAGCACCGGGCAACACCCTGCAGGGCGTGACCATCACCCACCCCGACCGGGTGATCGACCCTGCCAGCCAACTGCGCAAGATCGACGTGGCGCATTACTACGAAAAGGCCGCCGAGCGCCTGCTGCCCTGGCTGGCTGACCGCCCGGTGTCGCTGGTGCGCGTACCGGATGGTGTCGGTGGCGAGCAGTTCTTCCAGCGCCATGCCTCGCGCACGGAAATCCCAGGCGCGCAGCCGCTCGATCCGAAACTCGATCCGGGCCATGCGCCGCTGCTGCGGATCGCCACGGCCAGGGGGCTGGTGGGCGCTGCGCAGATGAGCGCTCTGGAACTGCATACCTGGAACGCCACCCTGGATGATCTGGAGAAGCCTGACCGCTTCGTCCTGGATCTCGACCCGGACCCGTCACTGCCCTGGCAGCGGATGATCGAGGCGACGCAGCTGACCCTGACGCTGCTGGATGAGCTCGGACTCTCGGCGTACCTGAAGACCAGCGGCGGCAAGGGCATGCACATCCTCGTCCCCCTGCAGCGGCGTCACAGCTGGGACGAGGTGAAGGACTTCGCCCATGCCATCAGCCGGCATATGGCCAAGCTGATGCCCGATCGTTTCAGTGCCGTTTCCGGGCCGAAGAACCGCGTCGGGAAAATCTTCATCGACTATCTGCGCAACACTCGGGGCGCCAGCACGGTCTGCGTCTGGTCGGTGCGGGCGCGAGAGGGCTTGCCGGTATCCGTACCGGTTCGTCGCGATGAGCTTGCCACGCTCAAGGCGGCGAATCAGTGGACGATTGCCAGCGTCGACGAACGCCTGGTGGCGGCCGATCCGTGGGCGGGCTGGGCCAACACCAAGCAGCGCCTGACTCGCCGGATGATCGACCAATTGGAAGGCTGAAGGTGGCGGTTCAGGGGGCCTGCGACGCCACCAGCTGGTCCGCCAGTTCGCGCTGGTGATAGAGCATCGGCAGCCAGAGACGGGCGAAGCCTTGCAAGTCAGCGTCGGCGGCTTCCTTGCTCATGCGATCGAAGGAGGTCACCGCTTCCTTGCTCGATCGCAGCTGCGCCACCGCATAGTCATGATCGAAGCGGTCACTGGCGGTGAGCGGCGCCTGACTGTTTTCCGGCTTCAGCGGGGCGTCGCTCTGCGCCGGCACGCCTTTTTTCTGCGCCAGGGTCTGCAGGTCGCGGAGCATCGCCGAATGTTCGTCCAGCACGCCCTGGGCCTGGTCGCGCACCGCCAGGGTCTTGCCGTAGCGGATGGCCTGCTGGGCGCGAGCGAGCTGCTGCTGGCTGTTGGTCAGGGCGGCGGAGATGAAAGCTGATTCATCGGCCTTGCCCTCTGCAAAGCTGCTGCCGGCGAGCACTGCGAAGCTCAGCAACAACCAGCGCAGGTAAGAGGAGGCGAGGGGAGTCGACATGGGAATTTCTCCTTCTTCTGGCTTTGCGACTACCGCAGTGGACGCAGCCCTGGGCGCACGGTTCAGAAAAGCCGGTTGGCGGCCTGAACCATTGGTGAAAAAGCCTGAACCAAGCTCCCCGGCATCGGCCTACCCAGTGAGTCGATCACTGCTGGAGTAACCAATCCATGAATGAACAACGCTGCTCCTGCCCCGGCTGTTCCTGCAGCCTGGGAGCCACGGCCGTGTACCGCGAAGGCCGTGCCTACTGTTGCCAGGCCTGCGCCGACGGCCATCCGGATGGCGAAAAACACTGTCAGGACACGCACTGCCATTGCGGACAGCAAAAGCCGCCGCGTGGTTGAACCCATCCGAGATGCCCTGGTGCATCGAAGGAGAACCCCATGAGCGAGACCGAAACCCTGCCACCACAACACCAGGACCAGCAGCCGGGCCTGGAGGAACAGATGCGCCCGCAGCCGGAGTTCGTCTCCGGCGAGTACCGTGCTGCTGCCAAGCTGGCCGGCAAGGTCGCCATCGTGACGGGTGGCGACAGCGGCATCGGCCGTGCCGTCGCGGTGACATTCGCCCGCGAGCGCGCCGATGTGGTGTTGCTGTACCTCGACGAATCCGAGGACGCGCTCAAGACCTGCCAGATCATCGAATCCCTCGGCCAGCAATGCCTGGAGATGTCCGGTGATGTCGCCGATGCGGGCTTCTGCGCGGAAGTGGCGCGCCGCGTCGAGGAGCGCTGGGGACGTCTGGACATACTGGTGAACAATGCGGGGGAACAGCATCCCCAGGAGTGCCTGGAAGACATTACGCAGCAGCAGTGGGAGCGGACGTTCCGCACCAACATCTTCGGCATGTTCCAGCTGACCAAGGCGGTGCTGCCGCTGATGGGCGAGGGCAGCACCATCGTCAACACCACCTCGATCACCGCCTACAAGGGCAACCCGAAACTGATCGATTACTCATCCACCAAGGGCGCGATCACCTCGTTCACCCGCTCGCTGGCGATGAACCTGGTCAGGCGCGGCATCCGCGTCAACGCGGTGGCACCGGGGCCGATCTGGACACCGCTGATTCCATCCACCTTCGATGCCGAGGAAGTCGCGACCTTCGGCACCAACACGCCGATGGGGAGACCAGGACAGCCCGAAGAACTGGCCCCGGCCTATGTCTACCTCGCCAGCAGCGATTCCTCCTATGTCAGCGGGCAGGTGCTGCACGTCAACGGCGGGACGGTGGTCAACGGCTGAGCCGCAGGAGATCAGGCCGCGCTTCGCAAGGCCTCGATCAGCTGCTGCTTGCGCATGCTCGAACGACCGGCGATGTGCCGGGTCCGGGCGCGGTTGAGCAATTCGGCCTTGGTCATGGATTCCAGCGGTTGGTCAGGCCGCGGCACGCCTTGCTTGGTGGCTACCGCGCGCTTGGCCGAGCTGCGCCGCGCGGCGGCCTTGGCCGGTGCGCTCTTGTTCTGGCCCGAGCCGCCGCTGCGTTCGCCGCCGCCGGACTGCTTGTTCACGGTTGCCCAGGCTCGGGCTTCTGCCTCGTCCTTGGGGACGCCACGGCTCTCGTAGCTTTCCTCGATGTGTTCGGCCTTGCGCTTCTGCTTGTCAGTGTACTTGTCTTTATCGCCCCGTGGCATGGCTGTTCTCCCTTGGCTGATGCGTCAGTGCACGCTCTTCGAGCGCCGGGCCCGCCAGCGCGGGCCACAGTGGGGAGAAACCGCTCGTCGCCGATCGTTCGGCGTTTCTGATGAACGGGCCATGCCAGTGGAGGAAAAGGTCTGAACTCAGCGTTTTCCTCGCGGACAGATGCACTGGGGCGCCTTGTGCGCCATCGGCAATCAGTCACCGACAGAAGCAGGAGACGGCAATGGCCCTGGACAGCATTCCCGATCAGTCGGCAGTCGAGATATTCAAGCACGCCGTGCTCACCCGCTTGCGCTATGCGGTCGGCAAGGACCCGGCCGACGCCTTTGACCATGACTGGTTCGAAGCGGTGGCCCTGGCCACGAGCAAGTACCAGGTGGATAACTGGGAAGAAACCACCCGCGCCATCGATCGCAGCGCGCGCAAGCACGTGTACTACCTCTCCCTGGAGTTCCTCATCGGCCGTCTGCTGATCGACAACCTGAGCAACCTCGGGCTGCTCGAGGTGGCACGCCAGGCACTGTCGGAACTGGGCGTGGACCTGGAACGCATCCGCCTGCTGGAGCCAGACGCGGCACTGGGCAATGGAGGCCTCGGCAGACTGGCAGCGTGCTTCATGGAAAGCATGGCGACGCTGGACATCCCCGCCCACGGCTACGGCATCCGCTACGAGCACGGGCTGTTCAAGCAGGTGATCGGCGATGGCTGGCAGCAGGAGCACACCGAAACCTGGCTGGACTTCGGCAACCCCTGGGAATTCGAGCGTCCCGAATCCGCCTACAGCGTCGGCTTTGGCGGCAGCGTCTACAGCGAGCCGGACGCCAATGGTGTCGAGCGCCAGCGTTGGGAACCGGTAGAGCGCGTTCGCGCGGTTGCCTATGACATGCCGGTGGTGGGCTGGCGCACTGCCAGCGTGAACACCTTGCGCCTGTGGCGCGCCCGCGCCGAGGAAACCCTCAAGCTCGACCGCTTCAACGCCGGTGATCACCTGGGGGCAGTGGCCGACACCGTGCGCGCGGAAAGCATCTCCCGCGTGCTCTACCCGGCGGACAGCACCGAGGCCGGACAGGAGCTGCGCCTGCGCCAGGAGTACTTCTTCGTCGCCGCCTCCCTGCAGGACCTGATGCAGCGCCACCTGGGCAAGGGCGAGGACGTGTACGGCCTGCCCGAGCGGGTCGCCATCCAGCTCAACGACACCCACCCGGCCATCGCCGTGGCCGAGCTGATGCGCCTGCTGCTGGACGAGCGCGGGCTGGACTGGAGCGACGCCTGGGAGCTGACCGTGGCGACCCTGTCCTACACCAATCACACGCTGCTGCCCGAGGCGCTGGAATCCTGGCCGGTGGGGCTGATGGAGCGCCTGTTGCCCCGGCACATGCAGATCATCTACCTGATCAATGCCTTCCATATCGACGCCCTGCGCGCCAAGGACATCCACGACTTCGCCCTGCTGCGGTCGGTCTCGCTGATCGAGGAGGACCACGGCCGCCGCGTGCGCATGGGCAACCTGGCATTTCTTGGCTCGCACAGCGTCAATGGTGTCTCTGCACTGCACACCGAACTGATGCGCGAGACGGTGTTCCGTGACCTGCACCGGTTATACCCGAATCGCATCAGCAACAAGACCAACGGCGTGACCTTCCGCCGCTGGCTGTTCCAGACCAACCCCGAACTGACCGAACTGCTGGTCGACACCCTCGGTGACGACGTCCTGGACAACCCCGAGAGCCGCTTGCGCGACCTGGCGGCCCACGCCGAGAAGTCCGCCGTGCGCCAGCGCTTCGCCCAGCAGCGGCGCAACGCCAAACAGCGCCTGGCCGTGCTTATCGAGGAGCGCCTGGGCCTGCGTGTCGACCCGGACGCGCTGTTCGACGTGCACGTCAAGCGCATCCACGAGTACAAGCGTCAGTTGCTCAACCTGTTGCACACCGTGGCGCTGTACCAGGACATCCGCAACGACCCGACCACCGAACGCGTGCCCAGGGTGAAGATATTCGCCGGCAAGGCCGCCCCCAGTTATGTGCTGGCCAAACTGATCATCAAGCTGGCCAACGACATCAGCCGCACGGTCAATGCCGATCCCACCGTGCGCGGGCTGCTCAAGGTGGTGTTCATCCCCAACTACAACGTCAGCCTGGCCGAATCCATCATTCCGGCGGCGGACCTGTCCGAGCAGATATCCACCGCGGGCCTGGAGGCGTCAGGCACCAGCAACATGAAGTTCGCCCTCAACGGCGCGCTGACCATCGGCACCCTGGATGGCGCCAACGTGGAGATGTGCGAGCGTATCGGCCCGGAGAACATGTTCATCTTCGGCCTCAAGGCGCAGCAGGTGGAGGCTCGCAAGCGGGCGGGGGAGCTGGCCATGCACAACGAAATAGCCGATTCGCCGCGTCTCCAGGAGGCGCTTATGGCGGTCAGCAGCGGCGTGTTCTCGCCGGACGACCCACAGCGCTATACCGCGTTGATCGACAGCCTGCGCCATGACGACCGCTTCATGGTCTGCCCGGACTTCGACGCCTACTGGGACGCGCAGGAGCGCGTGGAGCAGCTTTGGCGAAAGCCGTCGCGCTGGTGGAAAGCCTCGATGCTCAATACCGCACGAGTCGGCTGGTTTTCCTCGGACAGGACCATTCGCGAGTACGCCCAGGACATCTGGCAGGTGCCCGTCGGCGGGGAGTGAACCGCTCGCGACACAGCGACAGCCGGCAAGCCCTGGCTACGAAGACGCGGGGCTTGCCGCGGAGGAAGCGCTGACTTTCTGCCGGGCGGTCAGCGGTTGCAGGCGAAATCAAGCAAACCAAATGGCGCTCGTCCGGGTCTGGACTCTTATCAGGGCTTCAACAAGAGCCGGACATGGACACACTGGAGCGAATCTGGCTGACGCTGGTGGCCGAGTTCTCCGACCTCAGCGAAGTCGAGCAGATCACCCGCGCCTCGCTGCGCCTGAGCCTCGCCGTGGTGCTGGGTGGTGTGGTGGGCTATGAGCGCGAGAGCCAGGGCAAGGCCGCCGGCCTGCGCACGCACATGCTGGTGACCCTGGGCGCGGCACTGTTCGTGATGGCGATCCGGGAAGGCGGCGCGCAAGCCGATGCCGTCAGCCGGGTGATCCAGGGCATCGCCGCGGGGATCGGCTTCCTCTGCGCCGGCACCATTCTCAAGGGCAGCCAGGTCTCCGAAGTGAAGGGCCTGACCACCGCCGCCGGGCTCTGGCTGAGTACGGCCATCGGTATCAGCGTCGGGCTCGGGCATTCGGCCACGGCGGTGCTCGGCACGCTGCTGGCGCTGCTGGTACTGCACTGCCTGCCGCGCTGGCTGGAGCGCAACCACAAACATGCCCCTCACGAGTCGAGAGAGGACCGCGATGTTCCGTGAATTCGCCCAGGCCTGCGCCTGGACCGACGCCATGTTCGAAAACGGCCGCTATAGCGGGCTGATCGAATACCAGGTCATCCGCGAGGGCGCCGCGGTGGAGGTGCTGTGGGTCTATGCCCCCGGCAGCCGAAACACGTCGGAAGCCGAAGCAGCGGCGCGCCGCATGCTCGCACGGGTACGCGATATCGACGGCGAGGGCCGCGTGCACTTTGACGACGGCGTGCCCCTGCAGGAGGACTGCCCATGGCCCGTGTGATCTGGAAAGGCGCCATCAGCTTCGGCCTGGTGCACATCCCGGTAGCGCTCAACAGCGCCTCGCGCTCCAGCGGCACCGATTTCGACTGGCTCGACGAGCGCAGCCTGGAGCCGGTTGGCTACAAGCGGGTGAACAAGATCACCGGCAAGGAGGTACCCAGGGAACACATCGTCAAGGGTGTGGAACTGGAGAAAGGCCGCTATGTGGTCATCAGCGAGGAGGAAATCCGCGCCGCACGCCCGGATGCGACCCAGAGCATCGACATCCTCAGCTTCATCGACATCGAGGAAATCCCCGTGCCGTTCTACGACTCGCCGTACTACCTCACGCCCGAGAAGCGCGGCGAAAAGGTCTACGTGCTGCTGCGCGACACCCTGAAGAAGACCGGCAAGGCCGCCGTCTGCCAGTTGGTGATGCACAGCCGCCAACACCTGGCGATGTTGCGCGAGGAAGGCGAAGCCATCCTGCTGATGACCCTGCGCTGGCCGGCGGACGTGCGCGAGGTGGACGAGCTGGGCCTGGCGCTGGACAAGGTGAAGCTGGACAAGCGCGAAACGGAAATGGCCGAGCGGTTGGTCAAGGACATGTCCGGCCACTGGACACCGGCGGACTACGAAGACCGCTTCAGTGAGGAAATCCACCGCCTGGTGGAGCAGAAGGCCGCCAAGGGACAACTGGAGAGCGTCCCGCAAGCGGAAGCGAAAAGTGGCGAAGGTGCGGACATCATCGACCTCACCGAGCTGCTCAAACGCAGCCTCAAGGGCGACGGGAAGCGGCGCTCGACGGCCAGTGCGCCGGCGAAGAAGAGCGCAACCAGCAAGCCCGCGCCCAAGCGCAAGACCTCCTGAGCCAACCACTGGCGCAATTAGCCTGAACTTGCCGCCGCAGCGTCGTTCCCAACCCCTGTAGCTCGCCAATCCACCACGAGCGCGCCACGGAGCGCGCACCGCCGCGAGGAGGGCGCCGCAATGGAACGGGAAAATCCGGCCAGCCGGGCCGAGGCCGCCGCCAATGAGCCGCGCATCGTCATCGAGGACGTGCAGCCACGCCTGGAAAGCGGTCGTTTTGCTGCCAAGGCCATCAGCCACCGCACGTCGCGCATCCATGCGCGCATCTTCAGTGATGGCCACGACAAGCTCGGTGCCGAAGTCGCCTGGCGCGAAGGCAAGGGCCAGCCGTGGCAGAAGACACCGCTGCTGGCGCTGGGCAATGACCACTGGGAAGCGCAGATCACCCCGACCCAGGTTGGCCGCACCGAATTCATCGTGCTGGCCTGGATCGACAGCTATGCGAGTTTTCGCTACGAGCTGGAGAAGAAGTACGCCGCTGGACAGGTGGTGGATCTGGAGTTCCGCGAGGGCATCGAACTGCTGCAGCACGTGCTGCAGACGGCGCCGGAGGACTGTGAATCGGAGATGGCGCAGATCGTGCGCGAACTGCAGGGCAGCGAAGAGCGCGAGGCGCGCTTCGGCCTGCTCATGGCGCCGCGTACCCTGGAGGTGATGCAGCGCGCAGAACACCGCCCGTACCTGACCCGCAGCCTGACTTTCGAACTGGATGTGGAGCGACCACTGGCCGAATTCGCCAGCTGGTACGAGCTGTTCCCGCGCTCGGAAAGCAGCGTGCCCGGCCAGCACGGCAGCTTCGCCGACGTTCACCGGCGCCTGCCGGACATCGCCGCCATGGGCTTCGACGTCCTGTATTTCCCGCCGATCCATCCCATCGGCCGCCAACACCGCAAGGGCCGTAACAACAGCCTGCAGGCCGGTCCGGACGACCCCGGCAGCCCCTACGCCATCGGCAGCGAAGAGGGCGGCCATGACGCCGTGCATCCGCAGCTCGGCACGTTGGAAGATTTCCGCGACCTGGTGGGAGCCGCCCGCGAACACGGCCTGGAAGTCGCCCTGGACTTCGCCATCCAGTGCTCGCCGGACCACCCCTGGCTGCGCGAACATCCCGGCTGGTTCAGCTGGCGCGCCGACGGGACCATCCGCCACGCGGAGAACCCGCCAAAGAAATACGAGGACATCGTCAACGTCGACTTCTATGCGCCGGACGCCGTACCCGATCTGTGGATGGGGTTGCTGCAGGTGGTGCTGGGCTGGGTGGAGCAGGGCGTCAACCTGTTTCGCGTCGACAACCCGCATACCAAGCCGCTGCCCTTCTGGGAGTGGCTGATCGCCGAAGTGCGCCGCGAGCATCCGCAGGTGATCTTCCTCGCCGAGGCCTTCACCCGCCCGGCGATGATGGCGCGACTGGGCAAGGTGGGCTTCAGCCAGAGCTACACCTACTTCACCTGGCGCAACACCAAACAGGAGCTGGAGGAGTATTTCACCGAGTTGAACCAGTCGCCGCTGCGCGATTGCTACCGGCCGAACTTCTTCGTCAACACGCCGGACATCAACCCCTACTTCCTGCAGCGTTCCGGGCGCGCCGGCTTTCTCATCCGGGCGGCGCTGGCGACCATGGGGTCGGGCCTGTGGGGCATGTACTCGGGCTTCGAGCTGTGCGAGGCGGACCCGGTGCCGGGCAAGGAGGAATACTTCGACTCCGAGAAGTACCAGCTGCGCCAGCGCGACTACCACGCCCACGGCAACATCGTCGGCGAGATCACCCGGCTCAACCGCATCCGCCGGGAGAACCCGGCGCTGCACAGCCACCTCGGCTTCCAGGCCTATTGCGCGTTCAACGACAACATCCTGCTGTTCGGCAAGCGCACCGCAGACCTGTCCAACTTCATCCTGGTCGCGGTCAGCCTCGACCCGGACAACGCCCAGGAAGCCGACTTCGAGCTGCCGCTCTGGGAGTTCGGCCTGCCCGATGACGCGTCCATGGGCGGTGAGGACCTGATGAACGGCCACCGCTGGACCTGGCACGGCAAGCGCCAGTGGATGCGCATCGAGCCCTGGCACCTGCCGTTCGGCATCTGGCGCCTGCATCCCGAGACCTGACCCGTAAAGGAGCGCGACCCATGGCCAAGCGCAAGACCCGCCCCTTTCTCGATGATCCGCTCTGGTACAAGGACGCGGTTATCTATCAGTTGCACGTGAAGTCCTTCTTTGACGCCAACAACGACGGCATCGGCGATTTCCGCGGGCTGATCGAGAAGCTCGACTACATCGCCGACCTGGGTGTGAACACCCTCTGGCTGCTGCCGTTCTATCCCTCGCCACGCCGCGACGACGGTTACGACATCGCCATGTACAAGGGCGTGCACCCGGACTACGGCACCCTGGCCGATGCCCGCCGCTTCATCGATGCGGCCCACGAACGCGGGCTGCGGGTGATCACCGAGCTGGTCATCAACCACACCTCCGATCAGCACCCGTGGTTCCAGCGCGCACGTCGGGCGAAGAAGGGCTCCCAGGCGCGCAACTGGTACGTGTGGTCCGACGATGACGGCAAGTACGACCAGACGCGGATCATCTTCATCGATTCCGAGCAGTCCAACTGGACCTGGGACCCGGTGGCCGGGCAGTACTTCTGGCACCGCTTCTACTCGCACCAGCCGGACCTCAACTTCGACAACCCGCAGGTGCTGCGCGCAGTGCTCGGGGTGATGCGCTACTGGCTGGACATGGGCGTGGACGGCCTGCGCCTGGATGCGATTCCCTACCTGATCGAGCGTGAAGGCACCAACAACGAGAACCTCCCCGAGACCCACGTGGTGCTCAAGCGCATCCGCTCCGAGCTGGACGCCCACTACCCGGACCGCATGCTGCTGGCCGAGGCCAACCAGTGGCCGGAGGACACGCGGCCTTATTTTGGCGGGACGGACGGTGGCCCCGGCGACGAGTGCCACATGGCCTTCCACTTCCCGCTGATGCCGCGCATGTACATGGCCATCGCCCAGGAAGACCGCTTCCCGATCAGCGACATCCTGCGCCAGACCCCGGCGATCCCGGACAACTGCCAGTGGGCGATTTTCCTGCGCAACCACGATGAGCTCACCCTGGAGATGGTCACCGACGACGAGCGTGACTACCTGTGGAACTACTACGCCGCCGACCGCCGCGCGCGCATCAACCTGGGAATTCGCCGCCGCCTGGCGCCGCTGGTGGAGCGCGACCGCCGGCGCATCGAACTGCTCAACAGCCTGCTGCTGTCCATGCCGGGCACGCCGACCCTCTACTACGGCGACGAGATCGGCATGGGCGACAACATCTACCTGGGCGACCGCGATGGCGTGCGTACGCCGATGCAATGGTCGATGGATCGCAACGGCGGATTCTCCCGTGCGGACCCGGCCAGCCTGGTGCTGCCGCCGATTCTCGATTCGCTCTACGGCTACCAGGGTGTCAACGTCGAGGCGCAGGCGCGCGACCCGCACTCACTGCTCAACTGGACCCGTCGCATGCTCGGCGTGCGCAAGCAGCAGAAGGCCTTCGGCCGCGGCAGCATCAGCATGCTCTCGCCGCCGAACCGGCGCATCCTGGCTTACCTGCGCCAGTACCAGCCGGAGGGCGAGGGCGCAAGCGAAGAGACCATCCTGTGCGTCGCCAACCTGTCCAACGCCGCCCAGGCGGTGGAGCTGGACCTGGCAGCCTTCGACGGCCGGGTGCCCGTCGAGATGCTCGGTGGCGCTTCCTTCCCGCCCATCGGTCGGCTGACCTACCTGCTCACGCTGGCGCCCTACGGTTTCTACTGGTTCTACCTCGCCGACAGCCAGCAGATGCCGGCCTGGCACGTGCAGCCCGTGGAGCGCATGCCCGAGCTGCCAACCCTGGTGCTGGCCCAGCGCCTGGGCGAGATCATGAACGGTGCAGCACGCGAGCTGCTGGAGAACGACTCGCTGCCGCGCTACCTGCCCAAGCGCCGCTGGTTCGCCGGCGGCCGCCTGGAAGCCGGCAGCGCCCACCTGCTGTATGCGATGCCACTGACCGAGGACGATGCGGCGCCGATGCTGGCGGAGGTGGAAGTCGCCGGTGCCGAGGGCGCGGAGCACTATCAATTGCCACTGGCTGCCGTGCCGGAGAAAGGCAGCGCCGGCAACGATCTGCCTCAGCAACTGGCCATGGCCCGGCTACGCCGCGGGCGCAAGGTCGGGCTGCTGACCGACGCCTTTGCCTTGCCCGCATTCAGCCGCCTGGTCCTGCGCATGCTGCGCGAGACAGCGACGATGCAAGGCCCTGCCGGCGAGCTGCAGTTCCTGCCGCAACCCGGCCTGCCGCAGTACGGTGAGATTGGCGAGGAGGCGGAAGTCCGCGTACTCAGCGTCGATCAATCCAACAGCTCCGCGCTGATCGGCGACAAGCTGCTGCTCAAACTGCTGCGCCGCGTATTCCCCGGTGTACATCCGGAGGCGGAGATGGGTGGCTACCTGAGCCGCCGCGGCTACGCCAACATCGCTCCGCTGCTGGGCGAGGTACGGCGTATCGACGCCAGGGGCGAGCCGCATACCCTGATGTTGCTGCAGGGCTACCTGAGCAACCAGGGCGATGCCTGGAGCTGGACACTGAACCAGCTGGAACGCGCCATGCGCGACGGCGTGCTGCCGGGCGTGGAAGCTGCCGAGCCTGGGTTCGACGTGATGGAAGAGTTGCGCCTGTTCGCCGGCAAGCTTGGCCAGCGACTGGGCGAGATGCACCAGTTGCTGGCCGAAGCCACCGACGTGCCGGATTTCGGCCTGCACCGCAGTGGCGCCGCTGACAGCGCCGCCTGGAACAGCAGCATCGGCACGCAGATCGAACAGGCGCTGGAGGCTCTGCAACGCTCTCGTGGCCACCTGGAGGAGCGTGGCGGCGTGATGGTCGACTGGTTGCTGGAGAAACGCGGCGAACTGCTGCAGGCCGTGGCCAACCTGGCGCGGTTGGCCGAGGGCGGGGTGATGATCCGCGTCCACGGCGACTTGCACCTGGGCCAGGTCCTGGTGGTGCAGGGCGATGCGTTCCTCATCGACTTCGAAGGCGAGCCGAACCGCCCGTTGGCCGAGCGCCGTCGTCGCCATAGCCCGCTGAAAGATGTGACCGGCGTACTGCGTTCCTTCGACTATGCCGCCGCCATGGCCCTGCGCAGCGCCCAGGGCACCGAGGCGCCCGCAGAACTCCAGGCGGCGCGCGCGGAACTGGCGCTGCGCTATCGCCGCGAAGCCCGCGACGCCTTCCTCGAAGCCTATCGAGCCGCCGCTGTGGACCTGCCGCACGAATGGCATGGCCGCGAAGGCGAGGGCGCGGCGCTGGCCCTGTTCAGCCTGGAGAAGGCCGCGTACGAAGTGCTGTACGAAGCCGGACATCGCCCTGACTGGCTGGACGTTCCGCTGCAAGGGCTGTTCGAACTGGCGCGACATCTGATTGGAGGACGTACATGACACCGCTCCGCGACCTGGACCATCTGCAGCGTGCCGACCACGCCGATCCCTTCTCCTTCCTCGGTCCGCACCGTGACGCAGAGGGCGAACTGGTGCGGGCATGGCTGCCCGGTGCGCTGGCGGTGGAACTGTTGTCGCCGCAGGACGAATTCCTCGTCGCCATGGAGCCGCTGGATGCCGGTGGGCTGTTCGTTGCGCGCCTGCCCCGGAAGACACCGTACCGGCTGCGCATCCACTGGCCCGAGCATGAGCAGGTCACCGAGGACCCCTATGCCTTCGGCCCTTCCGTAAGTGAACTGGACCTCTACCTGTTCGCCGAGGGCAACCATCGCCAGCTCGGCAAATGCTTCGGCGCGCAGGCGATGGAGCACGAAGGCGTGCCCGGCGTGCGTTTCGCCGTGTGGGCACCCAATGCCAGGCGGGTCTCGGTGGTGGGCGACTTCAACGGCTGGGACGGTCGCCGGCATGTGATGCGCCTGCGCTACCCGGCTGGCGTCTGGGAACTGTTCATCCCGCGCCTGCAGCCGGGCGAGGTCTACAAATACGAACTGCTTGGCCAGGACGGCCTGCTGCCGCTCAAGGCCGACCCGATGGCGCTGGCCACCGAGATGCCGCCGGCCACCGGCTCGCGGGTAGCGGACCCGACACCCTTCGCCTGGCAGGATGACGAATGGATGCTGCAACGTGGCGAGCGCCAGGGATTCGACCGGCCACTGTCAATCTACGAATTGCACGCCGGCTCCTGGCAGTGGGTGGAAAACCGCGCGCCGACCTGGGACGAGCTGGCGGATCGACTGATCCCCTATATCGACGACCTGGGTTTCACCCATATCGAGCTGATGCCGATCATGGAGCATCCCTTTGGCGGCTCCTGGGGATACCAGCCGCTGTCGCTGTTCGCGCCCACCGCGCGCTACGGCAGCCCGGCGGAATTCGCCCGTTTCGTCGACCGCTGCCACCAGGCCGGGATCGGCGTGATCCTCGACTGGGTGCCGGCGCATTTCCCCACCGACGCCCATGGCCTGGCGCACTTCGACGGCACCGCGCTGTACGAGTACGCGCACCCGTTCGAGGGTTTCCACCAGGACTGGGACACCTACATCTACAACCTGGGCCGCAACGAGGTGCATGGCTTCATGCTGGCCTCGGCGCTGCACTGGCTGCGTGAATACCATATCGACGGGTTGCGGGTGGATGCGGTGGCCTCGATGCTCTACCGCGATTATTCGCGCAAGGACGGCGAGTGGATTCCCAACCGCCACGGTGGGCGGGAGAACCTCGAAGCCATCGAGTTCCTCAGCCACCTCAACAGCGTGGTACACACCGAAGCGCCGGGCGCGCTGGTCATCGCCGAGGAGTCCACCGCCTGGCCGGGCGTCAGCCGGCCGACGGAAGAGGGCGGCCTGGGCTTCGCCTACAAGTGGAACATGGGCTGGATGCACGACAGCCTCGCGTACATCCGCGAAGACCCGATCAACCGCGGCCATCACCACCACAAGCTGACTTTCGGGTTGCTCTACGCCTTCTCCGAGCACTTCATCCTGCCCATCTCCCACGACGAGGTGGTGCACGGCAAGGGTTCGCTGCTGGGCAAGATGCCCGGCGACCGCTGGCAACAGTTCGCCAACCTGCGGCTGTTCCTGTCGATGATGTGGACCCATCCGGGCAAGAAGCTGCTGTTCATGGGGTGCGAGTTCGGCCAGTGGCGTGAATGGGACCACGACGGCCAGCTGGACTGGTACCTGCTGCGCTACGCCGAGCACTTCGGCGCCCAGGCGCTGGTTCGCGAGCTGAACCAGCTGTTGCGTGAGGAGCCCGCGCTCCACGCCTTCGACGACCGCGCCGAGGGTTTCCACTGGCTGATCGGCGACGACCAGCGCAACAGCGTCTACGCCTGGCTGCGTCTGGCTGGCGACGGCGCGCCGCTGCTGGTGGTGCACAACTTCACCCCGGTACCACGTCCGCACTACCGCATCGGCGTGCCGCTGGCCGGCCATTGGCAGGTACTGCTCAACAGCGACGCCGACGCATTTGGCGGCTCGGGTGCGGGCAGCCGGGGGGCGCTGGAAAGCGACCCCCATGAGTCCCACGGGCAGACTCAG
Organism: Pseudomonas sp. PDM22; assembly: GCF_014851965.1. NCBI lineage: Bacteria > Pseudomonadati > Pseudomonadota > Gammaproteobacteria > Pseudomonadales > Pseudomonadaceae > Pseudomonas > Pseudomonas sp. PDM22. The sequence continues at coordinate 71,731 of NZ_JACVAR010000005.1, read as the reverse complement.
TCCCTGGCGCTGGACCTGCCGCCGCTGGGCTGCCTGATCCTGCGCCCCACCGGCGACGCCGTCGACCTGTAGCGGCAGGCCACGCCTTGATCCGCCGGCAGGGTCGGCGGTCAGGACGCCCGCGCGGCTTCCCGGCGATCCGCGCGCCGCTTCAGCTTCTTGGCATGCCGTTCCAGCCACAGGTAGACCAGGCAGGCGAGCAGCAGCGGAATGAGGAAGTACAGCACCCGATAACCGATCAGCGCGGCGACCAGTTCACCGCGGGAGAAATGATCGCGCAGCACGGTGATGAACACTGTCTCGATGACCCCCAGGCCCGCCGGCACATGCAATACAACGCCGGCGATGCTGCTGATCATCAGGGTCGCCAGCACTTCCGGATAGCTCGCCGAGGCGGGCAGCAGGCTATAGATCAGCAGCGCCATCATCGACCAGTTGCTGGCCCCGGCGATGCCCTGCAGAGCGGCGAGGCGCCAGGTCGGCAGGTTCAGCCGGTAGCGCTTCCAGCCCCAGGCGCGGCGGCTGGCGAAGCGACAGGCCAGCAGGTAGGTCGCGCCCAGCAGCAGGAGCAACACGCCGATTGCCCGCAGGCCGCTCTGGCCGAGGGACCAGCTCTGCGGCAGGTCGGGGAAACCAGAGACGAACAGCGCCCCCGCCAGCAGCAGGTAGCCGTACCAGTTGGTTATCAGGCTGAAGGTGAGGATGCGCGTGATGTCCCCCGTGCTCATCCCCAGTCGCCCGTAGAGGCGGTAACGCAAGGCGATGGCTCCGACCCAGGAGCTGAGGTTGAGGTTGAAGGCGTTGCACACGAAGGCCACGGTGAACACCCGGCGCACCGGCAGCGGGTGGCCGATGTAGAACCGGCTGAGCACATCGAAGCTGCTGAAGATGCCGTAGCTGCAAAATGCGATCAGCATGCCCAGCGCCAGGGTGCTGAGCGGGTATTCGCGCAGCAGGCGGAATACCTCGTCCCAGTCGGTGGCGCGCAGCAGCAGGAACAGCAGCACCGGCAGGGCAATCAGCAGCACGATGTTGAAGGCGCGGTTGGCCCGCTTCCAGAAGCGCTTGTGGTTCATGGCTGCACCGGCGAATGGCCGGCCTCATCGTCGATGCTGGCGGGGTGGAGCATCTGCCGGTGTGCCGGCAACTGCCCGGCGATGGCGGGGAAGTGACGCAGGAAGTGGAAGCTCAGGAACACCAGCGGCGCGCGCCACCAGTAGCCGCGGCGGGCATGCTGGCGGGTGACGCGGCGGCAGCTGTCGACGGCAAGGCCCTGCAGGTGCTCGTCCAGGCCACCGGCGAAGGCCTCATCCTCGATCATCAGGTTGCCTTCCAGGTTCAGCGACAGGCTCAGCGGGTCGAGGTTGCTCGAGCCCACTGTGGCCCAGTGCCGGTCGACGACCGCGACCTTGCCGTGCAGCGGGCGCTCGCAGTACTCGTAGATTTCCACGCCGTCGCGCAACAGTGTGTCGTAGAGCAGCTTGCTGCATAGCCGGACCAGCGGCATGTCGGGCAGTCCCTGGAGGATCAGCTGCACCTTCACCCCGCGCCCGGCCGCATCGCGCAGGGCGCGCAGCAGGCGATAACCGGGGAAGAAGTAGGCATTGGCGATCAGCAGCCGCTCCTTCGCCTGACGGATGGCGCGCAGGTAATGCTGCTCGATCTCGGTACGGCGGTAGAGGTTGTCACGGATGGCCAGGCAGGTCCTGCAAGGGCCCGCCGACCCGCCGGGGGGCACGGCGTCAGCGGCGGGAATGTCGCCGCCCTCAAGGTAAGGAGCAGGGCTGAGCAGATCCAGGCAGGCGCGGCGGATGTCTTCCACGCCGGGGCCTTCGATCCTCACCGCGTAGTCCTGCTTGGCCATGGTGCCGAAGTCGGCCAGGTGGTCGGCGCAGTAGTTGATGCCGCCGACGAAGGCCACGGCACCGTCCACCACCACATGCTTGCGGTGCAGGCGGCGGAACAGGTTGGTGCGCATGCCCAGCAGCAGTGGCTGCGGGTCGAACAGGTGCAGGCGCACACCGGCATCCAGCAGGCCGCCGACAAAGCCTGCGTCCAGGTCCGGCGTACCGTAGCCGTCGGCGGTCACTTCCACGCGGACGCCGCGATTGGCAGCGTCGATCAGTACCTGGCGCAGCCCGCGCCCCACCTTGTCGTCACGCAGGATGAAGGTTTCCAGCAGAACTTCGTGCCGCGCGCTCTCGATGGCGCGGAACACGCTGGGAAAGAACTCCTCGCCATTGATCAGCAGCTCCACGCGGTTGCCGTCGCGCCATACCTCGTTCATAGCGACACCTCCGCGAGCAGCGGCAGGTGATCGGAGAGGTGCGGCCAGGGCTTGCGGTTGAGCACTTCGCTCAAGGTGACCTTGAGGTGGCGCACGTAGATGCGGTCCAGCCGCAGCAGCGGCCAGCGCGCGGGGAAGCTGCGCGGTTCGCCGCCGCTCTCGGGGAAGGCTGGGCGCAGGCCGCAGCCGGCAAGGACGCCGGTGGCTTTGCAGCGCCAGTCATTGAAATCACCGGCGACCACCACCGGGTCGTTGGCGGGCAGGTCGCCAATCAGCGCGCACAGCAGCTGGAGCTGTTTCTGCCGCTGCGCTTCATGCAGCCCCAGATGCACACAGACCGCGTGCAGCGTGCCTTCGCCGGGCAGGTCGATCTGTGCGTGCAGCAGGCCGCGCTCCTCGGTACCGGCCACCGACACATCGCGGTTGTCCCAACAGCGAATCGGCAGGCGCGAGAGCAGGGCGTTGCCGTGATGGCCTTCGGGGTAGACGGCATTGCGTCCATAGGCGAAGGCCGGCCACATGCTGTCGGCGAGGAACTCGTATTGGGGCGCTGGGGGCCAGTTGGCATGGCGCTCGGCGTGCAACTGGTGTTCGCCGTGGACTTCCTGGAGGAACACCAGGTCCGCCGAGGTGGCGCGCGCCGCGTCGCGCAGTTCGTGAAGGATGAAGCGACGGTTGAAGGCGTTGAAGCCCTTGTGGGTGTTCACCGTGAGCACGCGCAGCAAGGTTCCGGCTTGCGCCTGGGCAAGGCTCTGCGGACCGGCCTCGGCCTGGGTCATGTGCCTCCTCCCCATGGAGTTGATATTCCGACGCCGGGCCTGCCTTTGGCGATTTCGGGCCTCCGCGTCTACTGGTTCCGACTGAGCCACGCGGGCGACGTTCAGCCGGATTGCCCGACGGTCAGTCGTCGCTGCGACGCAGGGTGAACAGGGCCAGCGAGCGAGCGCTTAGCGGGTAGGCAGCGCCGAACTCCCAGTTATGCTCATGCTCCTGCGGTTCGGCGCTGTCCAGCAGGTACTGCCAGTCGCGGCCCTGGGCTGTCTCCGGAAGGATGAAATCGAGCCCCTCGTGCCCGGCGTTCAGCAGCAGGAGGAGGGTGGCGTCACCGCCGCTGCGGCGGATACCCGTGGGTTGCGCGCGACCGTCCATGAGCATGCCGAGGCTGCGCCGTTGCGGGTCGTGCCAGCGATCCTCGGTCATTTCCTCGCCCTCGGGCGCGAGCCAGGTGACGTCACGCACACCCAGGTCCTCGTTGTACTCGCCTACCAGGAAGCGCCCGCGCCGCAGGATCGGGTAGGCCTGGCGCAGACGGATCAGCCGGCGGGTGAAGGCCAGCAGTTCGTAGCCTTCGTCGTCGAGGTTCCAGTCCACCCAGCCCAGTTCGTTGTCCTGGCAGTAGACATTGTTGTTGCCCTGCTGGGTGCGGCTGAACTCGTCACCGGCCAGCAGCATGGGCGTGCCCTGGGAGAGCAGCAGCGTGGCCATCAGGTTGCGCATCTGCTGCACGCGCAGGCGGCGGATGCCCTCATCGTCGGTAGGGCCTTCGACGCCGTGGTTCCAGGAACGGTTGTCGTCGTGGCCGTCGCGGTTGTCCTCGCCGTTGGCCTGGTTGTGCTTGTGGTCGTAGGTGACTACGTCGCGCAGGGTGAAACCGTCGTGGGCAGTGATGAAGTTCACCGAGGCATAGGGCCGACGGCCGCGCTGGTCGTAGAGGTCGCCCGAGGCGGTGAGACGCCGCGCCAGGTCCGGCAGCTGGCCTTCATCGCCACGCCAGAAGCTGCGCACGGTGTCGCGGAAGCGGTCGTTCCACTCCACCCAGCCGGGCGGGAAACCGCCCACCTGATAGCCGCCGGGGCCGCAGTCCCAAGGCTCGGCGATCAGCTTGCGGTGGCTGAGCACCGGGTCCTGGCGGCAGGCGACGAGGAAGCTGTGGCGCTCGTCGAAACCGTCGGCGTAGCGCCCGAGGATCGACGCAAGATCGAAGCGGAACCCGTCCACGCGCATCTCCGTGGCCCAGTAGCGCAGCGAGTCGGTGACCATCTGCAGCACGCACGGGTGGCTCAGGTCGAGGGTGTTACCAGTGCCCGAATCGTTGACGTAGTAGCGGCGGTTGTCGGCCTGCAGGCGGTAGTAGGAGACGTTGTCGATCCCGCGCATGCACAGGGTCGGGCCCAGCTCGTTGCCTTCGGCGGTGTGGTTGTAGACGACGTCGAGGATCAGCTCGATACCGGCGGCGTGCAGGTGCGCGACCATTTCCTTGAACTCGTTGACGTGGCCGCTGGCGAGGTAGCGGGCCTGGGGCGCGAAGAAGGCGATGCTGTTGTAGCCCCAGTAGTTGCTCATGCCCTTTTCCAGCAGGTGCTTGTCGTCGAGGAAGCCATGCACCGGCAGCAGTTCCAGGCTGGTGATGCCCAGCTGCCGCAGGTGTTGCAGCAGCTCGCTGTTCATCAGCCCGGCGCAGGTGCCGCGCAGGCGCTCGGGCACCGCGGGGTGGCGCATGCTCAGGCCGCGCAGGTGGGCTTCGTAGATGACAGTCTCGTCCCACGGCACGCGCACCGGCTGCTGCTCGCCCCAGGTGAAGGCCGGATCGATGACCTTGCACTTGGGGACGAATGCCGCGCTGTCGCGTTCGTCGAAGCTGAGATCCGCATCCGGCGAGCCAATGGTGTAGCCGAACAGTGATTCGGACCATTTCAGTTCACCCACCAGCTGCCGCGCATAAGGATCGATCAGCAGCTTGTTGGGGTTGAAGCGGTGCCCCGCGTCGGGTTCGTAGGGGCCATGCACGCGATAGCCGTAGATCTGCCCCGGATGGGCATCGGGCAGGTAGCCGTGCCAGATCTCGTCGCTGTATTCGGGCAGCTCGATGCGCTCGATCTCGTGCTTGCCCTGGGCATCGAACAGGCACAGCTCGACCCGCGTGGCGTGGGCGGAGAACAGCGCGAAGTTGACGCCCAGACCATCCCAGGTAGCCCCCAGCGGGAAGGGGCGGCCTTCGGTGACGCGGGACTGTGCTCGTCGGGTCATGGCCGGCTCCTGGGGTCAGATACTCTGCTTCTTCGTGCGTGGCTTGGGCGCCGTTGGGTTGCCGGGCGTCGCTGCCTCGGCCGGGCTGGGCTTGGGCTTGCGCTTGGCAGTGGGCGTCACGGTCGGCGCACTTTTGGTCGGCTTGGCCTTGGCCGGGGACTTGCGCTCGGCCGCCGGCGGTGTCGGCGTCACGGTTTCGCCTTCGTCCTGGTTCGGCACTTCCGGGTCTGCCTTGGGCAGGCGTCCCTTGCGCCGCGGCGGCTCCTGGAGGAGGGCAGGTTTCTCCGGTTCCTTGTCCCCCTCGAAGCGGGGTTTCACCGGCTCCTGCGTACCATCGACATTTCCTGCCTCGGCTTCGGCGAGGCTGCGCGCCATGCGCCAGTGGCGGTCATGCTGGCCTTCCGGGCGTCCCTCGGACTCCCAGATCTGGTAGGCCAGTTCGCGGACTCTTCGCTCATTGACCTTCATCGTTCACCTCCGGATATGAGCAGGTTGACCGGGGTCTCACCGAGCAGTTCAGCCAGGCGGGGTTCCCCGTTGTGCGGTTCGAGCGGGCCAGCCAGCCCGTTCCAGCGGATGGCGGCCAGCGAGGAAGGCAGGTGCAGGCGCGTGTCCGTCCAGCGCGCTGGTGGCACCTGCGGCAGTGAAGAGTCGCCGAGCAGCCCGTCTACGCAGCGCGGCACCACGACCAGCAGGTGTTGGCCGGCGTGGCTGCGGACGAAGGCGGCGACCTGTGCGGCGTGCTCGCCGCGTGCTTCCAGCGGCAGGTAGTCGCCAGCTGCGAAGAGTGCCGGCCAGCGCTTGCGCAGCCCGAGGGCCCAAGCGAGCAGCGCCTGCTTGATGCGGCCAGTGCGCCAGTCGCGCAGCAGCGCGGGCCAATCCGGTGGGCCGTCCAGCGTGGCCTCCAGGCTGGCGAAGTCCGGGATGTGCCGGTTGTCCGGGTCGACCAGGCTGAAGTCCCAGAGCTCACAACCCTGGTAGAGATCCGGAACCCCGGGCGTGGTATTGCGCAGCACGCACTGAGTCAGTCCATTGAGCGCTCCGACGGGCATCAGGCTGCGTGCTGCTTCGGCAATGGACCGGCGCAGCGTTGCGCCGTCGTCCGCCAGCAGGATGCCGGCGAGAAATTCGCCGCAGACGCGTTCATAGGCTTCGTTGGGCGCGCTCCAGTCGCTGTCCAGCTTGGCCTCGCGAATCGCCTTGCGCTGCCATTGCTCGATGCGCCGGTGATACTCGTGCAGGCCTTCCGCGTCGTCGGTGTCGAGTTCCAGCGGCCAGCTGCCGAGCAGGCACTGGTAGAGGATGAGTTCGTCGCCGCCACTGGGCGCGGGGCCACGGGCGATGTGCTGGCGCAGCGGCGCGGCGAGTTTCCACCAGCTCCAGGCACGCTCGGCGAACCACCCGGCGCGCTCGCTGAGCACCGCCAGGCGCGCCCGGCAGTCCTCGCCGCGCTTGTGGTCGTGGGTCGCGGTGGCCAGCATCGCGTGGGGGAAGTTGCGCAGGCGCTTCAGGCAGGCGAGGTGGAAGGCGTCCGTATCGCCCCCGAGGGTCTGCGGATCGAAGCCGACATCGTTGCGCCCCAGCGCTGCCGCCGAGCGGTAGCAGGCGGTGTCCTCCAGGGACTTGGCAGCGATCGGTGGTGTGAGCTGCTGGAATCGGTCCAGTGCCAGCTTGCGCAGCTGCCGCATCGGGCCGGGCGGCTGTCTGCGCAGCGCCTCGCCGCCGAGCATGCGATCAAGCCAGCCGAGGGTGCGCTGGTCGCCCGGTTCCAGGTGTTGCTGGGCCTGCTCCAGCGCCTGGCTGAAGAAGTGTTCGTCCTGCTCGGAGCGGCCCAGCGCGTCGACATAGGTGCGATAGACGGGGAAGGCGGCGAGCAACTGGAACAGCGCGCGGCGGATCGAGCCCAAGGGGATGTCGCGGCTGGCCAGGGTGAACCGGGCTATGTGCCAGAGCTGCTGTGCAAGGCCTTCGACGTCGCCGGCGAACAGCGAGGCCAGCACATGCTTGCGCGCCTGGCGGACTTCCTCGGCGAACCCGTCCTGCCGGCCGCTGACCTCCAGCCACAGATGGCGCAACAACGGCTCGCCACGGGCGTCGTGCAGCAGCTGCGACACCTGGTTCATGAAGTCGTAGCCGGTGGTGCCTTGCACCTTCCAGTCCGCCGGCAGGGCTTCGTCGGGGCCGAGGATCTTTTCCACGTAGACCGGTGCGCCGCGGGTGGCCCGCCATAGGCGTCGGCAGTAGCCGCGCGGATCGGCGAGGCCGTCCACGTGGTCGATGCGCAGGCCGTCGATCAGCCCTTCGTCCATCAGCTGCAGCAGGTAGGCGTGGCTGGCCTGGAACACGTCCGGGTATTCGGCGCGCAGGCCTACCAGCTCGTTGATGTCGAAGAAGCGCCGCCAGTTGATGTCGTCCGCCGCCACCCGCCAGTTGGCCAGGCGGTAATGCTGCTGCTCGATCAGGCGGTGCAGGCTGTGCCAATCCTCGCGGTAGGACGCCAGCAGGGTGGTGAGCCGTCCGCTGTCGGCAATCGGAGCGGCCGCTTCCCGGCAGAGCGCCTGCGCCAGATGACGGCCCAGCGGATGGTGGTGCAACTCGACGAAGCGCGGCGCCAGGGCCAGCAATTCGGGGCATTCGGTGTGGCAGAGGATCATCCCGTAGCTGGATGGGCAGACCGGGAATCGTTGCTCGCCGTAGCGCAGCAGGAAGCGCGCGCTGGCGTTGTCGTAATCCAGGCAGATGCGCCCCGAGGTCACCTCGTCGATATAGTCCTCGCCCAGGCACGGCAGCAGCACCTGCTGGTCCAGCAGCGGGTCGTCGCTGTGCCAGCGGATGTCGAAGAAGTGCGCATAGGGGCTGTCCAGGCCCCACTCGAGCACGTCCTGCCACCAGGGATTGGCGTCGCCGATACGCATGTGGTTGGCCACGGTGTCGACGATCAGCCCCATGCCGTTCTGCCGGAGGCCCGCCACCAGCCGGCGCAGCGCTGGCTCGCCGCCCAGCTCCTCGCTGATGCGGGTCGGGTCCACGGAGTCGTAACCGTGCATCGAGCCCGGCTGCGCAGCCAGCAGAGGTGAGGCATACAGGTGGCTGATGCCGAGCCGGGAGAAGTAGTCCAGCCAGGGCAGGGCGTCATCCAGGGTGAACTCCCGGTGGAACTGCAGGCGCAGGGTGGCGCGGATTTCAGCCATGTTCACGCCCTCCGTCACGCGCACGGCGCAGGCGTTCCATGCGCGCACGCACTTGCGGGTCGTCGAGCATCTCTGCGGCGTTGCGCTCGAAGCGCCGTCGCCAGTTCGGATGCGCATCGCCGGGCCCTGGCAGGTTGGGCTGCTCGATGCAGGCGAGGGCGTCTTCCAGCGGCAGCAACACCAACGGCGCAGGCGTGGCCCCCAGGAACTCGATGGCGCCGTCCAGCACCGGGTCTGACTGGATCTGGTTCTCGCCCAGGGCCCGGCGCAGGGCGAAGGACTCGTGCTGGCGGGTATTGCGCTCGTCCGCGGCGGTCTCGCGGCTGCGCTGGCCGAGCTGCTCGCGCCAGTCGATGTCGCGGCCTTTCTGCCAGCCCTCCAGGGTCGGCAGGTCATGAGTTGTGCTGGTGGCCAGGGCGTTGTCTGGCCACTGTGCCGGTGCGATGAAGCGGCCGTGCTGCTGCTCGAACAGCAGCACGCGCATGCCCAGGATGCCGCGCTCGGCCAGTGCCTCGCGCAGCCCCGGTGGCACGGTGCCGAGGTCCTCGCCGATGATGATTGCCTGGGCGCGTTCTGCTTCCAGGCAGATCAGCCGCAACAGGTCCTGGATCGGATAATCGAGGTAGGCGCCGTCCTGTGGCTCCGCGCCGGCTGGAATTACCCAGAGCCGGCGCAGGCCGAGGATGTGATCGATACGCAGACCACCGACGTAGCGCAGGTTCGCCCGCAACATCTCGATGAAGGCGCGGAAGCCATTGCGCCGCAAACCGTCCGGGGAGAAGGCGCAGATGCCCCAGTTCTGCCCGGCGTGGTTGAGGATGTCCGGCGGGCAGCCGACGCTGACGCCGGTAAGCAGTTCATCCTGGCGCATCCACGCCTGGCTGCCGGACGGTTCGGCACCCACCGCGAGGTCGGCGATCAGGCCGATGCCCATACCGGCGGCTTTCGCGTCGGTCTGCACCTGCCGCAGGCCGCGGGCGATCAACCACTGGCCGAACGCCTGCTGGCTGATCGCCTGTTCTTCGTCGACCATGAAATGGCCCAGCTCGGTGCTGCCGGCGTTACGGTAATCCTCGGGCCAGAAGCGCCAGTCCAGCCCGTCGCCGGCTTCGGCGCGGCGCAGTTGCAGGACCTGGAAGCAGCAATGCTGCAGCAGTTCGGCGCCACCGAGATTGCGGAAGGCGAGGAAGTCTTCGTGCAGCTCGCCGGCCTCATGCTGGAACTGCCCGTAGAGCTGCGTCAGCAGGCGGTCGCGCAGGTGGGCGACGCCGAGCCAGTCGATCAGCGGCAGCGCTTGCAGGCGCGCCAGTTCGGCTTCCAGCCCGGCGGCGGCGAGCGCCTCGCGTACCGGTTCGTCGCCCAGTACAAATCCAGGCGCTGCATAGAGTTCGTTGAACAGCAGCCGGCTCGACGGCGAGTACGGGCTGTAGATCTCCCGCGAGGCGGGGGACATGGCGTGCACCGGACTGATGGCGATGGCATCCGCGCCTTGCCCGGCTGCCGTACGCACCAGTTGGGCGAGGGCGGCGATGTCGCCGGCGCCACCGTCCTGCTCGCGGCGCAGGGAGTAAAGCTGCGCGGAAAGGCCCCAGACACGCTGCCTTCCGCCACAATACTGCGCCACCGACGGGCAACGCGGGGGCGCCACGGCAAGGATGATTTCCCGCTCGCCCAGGTGCAGGGGGTAGTAGCCCGATTGCTCGATCGCGGGTAATTGTCCGTGTTCGTCGACCTGGCCTTCGCTGTGGCCGCTGTCGTCTTCGTTGAACAGCTTGTAGCGACTCCCAGGTGGCACCGGAACGGCAATCGGCTGCCCTTGGTCGGCGGTAATCAGCGGTGGCAGTTCTGCCTGGCGGCGCTCCAGCGCATCCAGGCTCTGGCGAATCTGCTCCGGACTCTGCGCCGGGAAGCCAAGCGCTTCCAGCACAGAGCGTTGCACCTCGGCGGTCAGGCGCTGCGGGCGGTTATCGGCATCCATCCAGTCGATGGCCAGGCCCGCTTCGCTGGCCAGGCGTTCCAGTTGCGCACCGCTCATCAGGTCGTCTCCAGGCTGGCGACCAACGCGGCGGCGCCCAACCAGCCGTGGCGGTAGTGCGCCACACCCTGGCCACAGCAGAACAGCACCTGGGCGCCTTCGCCCGGCGGTTCGATGGCGACGTCGTCCGAGCTGAGGTTGAGGTCGATGCGCCAGAGGCTGCCGTCGCCGAGCCGCCATTTCGCGCTCAGTGCACGCTCGGCCAGCGGTTGCGCATCCAGTGCGCGGCTGCCGGGCAGGTGGGGTGTCAGCCAGCGCTGACGCAGCGCCAGCAACTGCCGACAGTGCGCTCGCCAGGTGTCGTCACCCGGCTCGGGACGAGGCCGGGAAGCCACGTAGGTCTGGTAGTCATTGGGATCGGGAATCCAGGCGGCAGCGCCCGGCGAGGAAAATCGGCTGAAGCGCCTGAACTCTTCTCGTCGGCCTTCGGTGACAGCCCGCGCCAACTCACCCTGATAGTCGGTGAAGAACAGGAAGGGCTGCTGCTCGCCCCATTCCTCGCCCATGAACAGCATCGGCACCATGGGGCCGAGCAGCACCAGCGCATTCGCCGCGCGCAACTGGTCCGTGCGCGCAAGGGTGGTGAGGCGCTCGCCCAGCGCACGGTTGCCGACCTGGTCGTGGTTCTGCAGGAAGGCCACGAAGGCCTGAGGACTCAGCTGGCCGCTGGGCTCGCCGCGGGCGATACCGCGGTAGTCGGTCTCGCCCTGGAAGGCGAAGCCCTCGCGCAGGCAGCGGCACAACTGTTCGATCGGGGTGTGCGAGTAGTCGACGTAGTAGCCTTCGTTCTCGCTGGTGAGCAGGACGTGCAGGCAGTGGTGCAGGTCGTCATTCCACTGGGCGTCGAAGCCGCGCTCGCCTTGCAGCAGGCTGGCCTCGTTGTGTTCGTTCTCCAGGATCAGGTGCAGCTCACGGCCTTCGGCGGCCCGGCGGGCGCGTTCGGCCAGTTCAAGAAGGAAGCCCTTGTCGGAGATGGCGTGCACGGCGTCGATTCGCAGGCCGTCCACGCGGTACTCGCGCACCCACATTTCGGCGTTGCCGATGAAGAACTCGCGCACCGCCGGATGGCGGAAGTCGATGGCCTGGCCCCAGGGCGTCTGCTGGTCGGCGCGAAAGAAGGCGCTGGCGTAGCGGCCGAGGTAGTTGCCCTGCGGGCCGAAGTGGTTGTAGACCACATCGATGAACACCATCAGCCCCAGACCGTGGGCCGTGTCGATCAGTCGGCGCAGATTGTCCGGGTCGCCATAGGCACACGACGGCGCGTAGGGCAGCACACCGTCATAACCCCAGTTGCGCCGACCGGGGAAGGCATTGAGCGGCATCAGTTCGATGGCGGTGATACCCAGCGCGGCGAGCTCTTCCAGTCGCCCCTGCAGCGCCGAGAACCCATCGAACAGTCCGACGTGGACTTCGTAGATCACCGCTTCGTGCCAGGGTCGGCCGCGCCAGTTCGGGTACAGCCAGCGGTAGGCGCCGGGGTCGACCACACGGCTTTCGCCTTCGACACCACCGGCCTGGTCCCGCGAAGCCGGATCCGCCACCAGCAGGTCGTGGTCGATGCGGTAGCGGTAGGTCTGCCCGACGATGGCTGGAACCTCGGCGCTGAACCAGCCGTCGTCGATCTTTTCCAGGTCGTGGCGTTTGCCACCGCCCAGTTCCACCTCAACGCGCTGCGCATCCGGCGCCCACAGCGAAAACCGCACCTTGCCGTCGGGCAGTGTCATCGCGCCGTGCTGCAAGGTCATCGCACGGCCTGCGCCGGCACCCGTTGCAACAGGCGCTGGTAGAGGGAGGTATAGGGACGCACGGCCTCGTCCCAGGGCAGCGGCGACTCCATGGCCTTGCAGCGCATGGCGTGCAGCAGTTCGGGGTAGCGGTAGATGTTCAGTGCGCGGCGCACGGCGTCGAAGTAGCTGGCGGGGGTCTCGTCGCGGAACAGCAGGCCGGTGACGCCATCGATGATGGTGTCGGCCAGCCCGCCGGTGTGCCGGGCGATGGGCAGCGAACCAAAGCGCTGGGCGTACATCTGGCTGAGGCCGCACGGCTCGTAGCGCGAGGGCATGAGCAGGAAGTCGCTGGCGGCATAGATGCGTCGGGCGGTGGTCTCGTCGAAACCGACCTGCACGCCGACCCGGCCCGGATAGCGCTCGGCGAGCTCGCGCATGGCCTGCTCCAGCTCCGGCTCGCCGCAGCCGATGGACACCAGCCGGCCACCGGCGGCAACCATCTCGTCGGCGATCGCCAGGGTCAGGTCGATGCCTTTCTGCTGGACCAGCCGCGAGACCACTGCAAACAGCGGGCCGCGTCCTGGGAGCAGGCCGAACTGCTTCTCCACGTAGTCGGCATTGCGGCGTTTGCCGGCAATGTGCGAGGCGTCGAAACCTTCGATCAGGTGCGGATCGGTCAGCGGGTCCCAGCCGGCATCGATGCCATGGGTGATGCCGCTCAGTTGGCCGCGATCACGACGCTGGGCAAGCACGCCGTGCATGCCGCAGCCGAGGTCCGGCCCGGTGATCTCACGGGCATACGTCTCGCTCACCGTGGTGATGTGGCTGGCATGACTGATACCGGCCTTGAGGAACGACAGTTTGCCGTAGAACTCCATGCTGCCCGGCAAGCCGGCGGAGTCCGGCAGGCCCAGCTCGGCGCAGCAGCCCAGCGGGCAGGAACCCTGGTAGCCGAGGTTGTGGATGGTCAGCACGCTGGGTGTGGTCTGCCCGCGCCAGGCCATGTAGGCCGGTGCCAGTGCGGTGGGCCAGTCGTTGACGTGGAGCAGGTCCGGCGACCACGCCAGCGCGCTCACGCCGGCCGCGATGTCGGCGGCGGCCAGGCTCAGGCGAGCGAAGCGAATGTGATTGTCGGCCCATTCGTGGCCGTTCTGGTCGACATAGGGGGTGCCGGGACGGTCATAGAGCTCAGGGCAGATCACCGCGTAGACCACCAGCCCGTCGGCCAGCTTCAGCTCGCCGATGTCACAGGCCGGCAGCGCGGCGCGGCCTGGCAGGCGTCCGACAATCCTGCAGGCGATAGCACCCTTGAGCACCTGCGGATAACCGGGGATCAGCACCCGGATATCGTGATCAGCGAGCAGCGCGCGGGGCAGGGCGGCAGAGACGTCACCCAGGCCGCCGGCCTTGACGAAGTCGCTGAATTCGGAGGTGGCGAAGAGTATCCGTTTGCGCCGCTGCGGCGGCGTACCATCGGCCGACGGGATCGGGGTGAGGTTGACTGTGGCTTCTTCCAGGCGCACATCGGCCAGCTGGTTACGCATCGTTGACTCCTCGATTCGTCAGGGCGACTGGCGTTTCCTGCCAGCCCCGTGGTTCTCCGTGGTGTTTGTCCTGTCCTGCGGGGGACCGGCCCCCAGCGGGCGAAGTTTCGAATTTCTGCCGACGCGCACTACCGACGTGGCGGCATCCCGGTCAGCGCGGGAGCCGCTCGGTTGGAGGGGCATCAGGCAGGGGCAGAAGACGCGACCGAAAATGCTGTGGCCGACAGGCATTGCTGCAAGCAGGGTCCGTACCAGTCTTCGACGTGGCGCTAACTGCTTGATCGGATGGGCAATTCGGAAGGGAGCGTGGCGATGTGCGACCAGCAGAATGCACGATGGCCCTCTGCGTCGGTTGCAATACGCCTTGCCGCTACGCTTCGCGGCGAGGGTTGCGCTTGCCCTTGTAGTCCAGCTCCTGAGCGCGCTCGACGGGCAACGAGCGACCCAGGTGCTCTTCGGCCATCTGCCAATGGCGGGCGGCCTGGCCGCTGGGTTTGCCTTCGGCAACCCAGAGGTCATAGGCCTTCTGGCGTATCTGTGCTTCGCGGTCCTGGTCGTTGCGGTGCTGATTCATGGTCGACTCCAGCAGTTCGTCATCTGTGTAGAACCGATGACTGCTGCGTCAGTCAGGTTGTTCATACAGCCTGACCGAGGGACGCTTCATGAACGATGCCGATCGCCCACGCCTGGTCGTGGCCTGCTCGCTGGACCCGGATGCGCAGCCTGCAGACCGCCAGACCCACGAGGCGCTGGCCTCCTGGCTGGCGCAGATCCAGGGCCTGGACTTCCGCTCCGAACCGCCCTCGCACCGGCAGCCCGGCCAGCAGTTCTACTGGGTGCCGGATGCCACGGTGGCAGGTCGAGAACAGGCTGAGGAGTTTGGCATCCATGGCCCGTTGGACCTGTTCGGCGGCTATGTGCAATACGGCTTCCAGGGCGGCAAGGCCATCGTCCACCCGCTGATCGACCGACCGACCCTGACCCCGCGCGGCTGGAGCGACGCATTCGCTGCACGGGTAAAACCGCTGGTGCTCGATGGCCACAGCGTGTTCTCCCACAACGACGCCGTGCGTTGTGCCAGCGCCCGCCTGCAGCGAGGCCCGCAACGGCTGAAGCCGGCAGCCAGCCGGGGCGGGCAGGGCCAGCAGGTCGTGGCGGATACGGACCAGTTGGCAGAGGCCCTGGCTTGCTACGAGGAAGATGATTACCAGGAAGGGCTGGTGATCGAGGACGACCTGGACGAGCCGCAGACCCACAGCGTCGGCCAGGTAATGATCAATGGTGTTCTGCTCAGCTATCACGGCGTCCAGCAGCGCAACCGCAATCCGCGCGGTGAGCGGGTTTACGGCGGTAGTGACCTGCTGGTGGTGCGTGGCGACTTCGCCTGCCTGCTCGCACTGGACTTGGTGGAATCGGTGAAACTGGCAATCCACCAGGCGATGCAGTTCGACCGCGCCGCGCATCAGTTGCTGCCGGCCTTTTTCGCCTCGCGGCGCAACTATGACGTCGCCCAGGGCCTGGACGTCCACGGCCAGCGTTGCTCGGGCGTGCTGGAGCAGTCCTGGCGCATCGGCGGTGCCAGCGGTGCGGAACTGGCGGCGCTGGAAGCCTTCGTCGCCGATCCGGCGCTGTGCGTGGTGCGTGCCTCGACGTTCGAAATCTTCGAGGACAAACCCCTGCCGGACAACGTTCGCGTGCTGTATCGCGGGCCGGACGAGCACGGCGATTTCCTCATGAAGTACGCAATGGTGGCGCCTTATGTCTTCCCGTGACGAGCTGTTTCCCCGTGAGTTTTCCAGCGACGAGCGCATCGATATCGATGTCGGCAGCCTGCGCCTGCAGGGTAATTTCCTCAGCCCGCGCACTCATGTACCCGGCGTACTCTTCGTGCACGGCTGGGGCGGCAGCCAGGAGCGCGATCTCAATCGCGCTCGCGGTATCGCCGGGCTCGGCTGCGTCTGCCTGACCTTCGACCTGGCCGGCCACGGCGCTGGCGAAGCGCTGCAGGCTTCCATCACCCGCGAAGACAACCTGCGCGACTTGCTGGCCGCCTATGATCGGCTGGCGGCGCACCCACGCATCGACTCCAGCGCCATCGCGGTGGTCGGCACCAGCTATGGCGGCTATCTCGCCGCGATCCTCACCGAGTTGCGCGCTGTGCGCTGGCTCGCCCTGCGCGTGCCGGCGATCTACCGCGACGAGGACTGGGACGTGCCCAAGCGCGACCTGCCCCGCGACGACCTGATGGCCTACCGCTCCAGCCTGATCCCGGCGGCCAGCAACCGCGCACTGAAGGCCTGTTCCGGATTTCACGGCGATGTGTTGCTGGTGGAGTCCGAGCACGACAGCTATATCCCGCACCCGACCATCATGAGTTACCGCGCAGCCTTCCAGCGCACACATTCGCTGACTCACCGGATCATCGACCAGGCCGACCATGCGCTGAGCAGCGAGACGTCCCAGGCCGCCTACACCGACATCCTGGTGCGCTGGATCACCGAGATGGTGGTCGGCGAGCGGGCCAACCGGCTGATCGTCGGCTGAGCCACACGGCGCCGCCCGTTCATCCAGAAGGTGCCGCGAGTCCATCAAGGAACTCGCCGAAACCGTGGCGCGCCCGGCAATCACGACGAGCGCTGGTCGTCACGCAGGTCTGGTGCGTCCAGACGATACGAGCGCCGCTGCGCTCCAGGTCGCGGACCAGGTGCACGTCCTCGTCCGCAGGCAGCGGGCGGAAGCCGCCGGCGCGCTGGTAGGCGCGGGCACAGACGCCCAGGTTGGCGCCATGGATATGCCGGTGGTCCTCGTGGCTCTGGTAATGATCTTCGTAGATCAGGCGAACCGGCTCCAGGCGGGGCGACCAGTCCTCCACGCGTACAGTGCCGCAGACAGCTTCTGCGCCGAAAGCCAGCTGGCGCACCAGCCAGTCGCGGTCGACGCTGCTGTCCGCGTCGGTGCAGGCCAGCCAGCGGGCACCCAGTTCCAGCAGACGCGCCGCCCCGGCGCGGCGGGCATGGCCAACGTTGCGTTCTTCGACTCGCAGCACGGAGACACCCGCTGCGTGCGCCACGGCTTCGCTGCCGTCAGTGCAGGCGTCCAGCACGACAAGGATGCACACCGTTTCCTCGTTCAGCTCCGGATGCCGTGCCGCCTGCTGCAGCGACGTCAGGCAGGCGCCGAGCAGTTCCGCTTCGTTATGTGCCGGCACCAGTACGCCGATCATGCAGCGGCCTCGCCGTACCACAGCTCCAGGCGAAAATCCGGCTCGACATGGCTGACCGTGGCTGCAGCGGCCATTGCCCGTGCGAGGTGTTCATGCACCGCATCCCCCGTGAGGGAGCAGCCGTCGATGGGATGGCGCCAGTGGCAGGCGACCAGCACGCCGCCCGGCTGCAGGCTGGCCGCCGCGCGCTGGCAGATGCAGGCCCAGTCGTCAGGCGCCAGGTAATAGCCCAGTTCACCCAGCACGATCAGCTCGAAGCGCTCCCGAGGCCAGTCGGCGGGCAGGCAGTGCCTGGCCAGCCGAACGTTCTCAAGCCCGGTAAGACGCTGGCGGGCGAGGGCGAGGGCCTCGGCACTGAAGTCGCTGCACAGCAGCGAGTCGACCCTGCCAGCGAGTTCGGCGCTGGTCTCGCCATTCGCGCAGGCCGGCTCGTAGCCACTGGCGAACCGGCCGCGCGGCAAGCTGGCAAGGATCAACCCGCGCTTGCGGCGCTCGTACCAGGATGAGCGGAATGACCAGGGGTCAGGATCGTCACGGAACATCTCGTCGAAATGGCTGGAGGTCAGTGCGCTCACAGGAAATACACCTCGAAGGGTTGCAGCAGGGTCTCCAGCAGGCGCGCATCGAGGATCGGCCGGGGGCCTTCGAGCTGGCTGGCGTGCGCGTGGATCGCCCGGCGTTTGCGTTGCATCGCGGCCTTGTCGATATCCAGTCGGTGCGCCCTGGCCCAGGGCAGGCGCGGGTCGCCGGGCGAGGCCCAGTGCCAGGCCCAGATCGGCGCTTCAATATGCCGGGCGTCGCAGCGAGCGGCGGTCTGGGCGCAGGCCAGCCCGGTGGCCTCGTGGTCGCGGTGGCCGTCGTGGCGCCAGGTGCTGATCAACCGATCGCCGGGTCGTAGCCATTCGGTCAGCGCCTCTGCCAGGGCATCGGCTTGTACACCACTGTCCGGCAGGTGCAGGCGTTGCCATTGCCATGAGAGGAGATCGAGACCCAGTTCGGCCAGTGCGCGACGGCTTTCTTCCTGCCGAGTCGTGCGCAGGCGCTGCGGCGTCCAGTGCGGCGAGTCCGGGTGGCTGCCTTCACCATCAGTGACAGAGATCAGCAGCCCCTCGCGATCACCGGCAAGACTGGCCAACAGGCCGCCGCACGCCAGTACCTCGTCGTCGGGATGCGGCGCCACCACCACCAACCGCCGGCCCGCCGGGAACAGCTCGCGGCTGCTGATTCGCGGCAGCCGGTCCAACTGCCCGCCGGCCCGCCAGGCTGAGGTGGGCGTGCCGGCCGAACCGGCGATCAGGTTGAAAGCGTCACTCACAACGCCCACCGTTCGTGGCGCTGGTTCGCCAGCTGCAGTCCAAGGTGCGCCAGGTCGCGCTCGCCGTGGCTCTGGCGGAGAAATACCGGCAGGTCGGCGGCAATCCGGGCGAAGCGCCGGTCGCGGCAGAAAGGCGTGGCGCCAAGGGCGTGGCCGACGTGCCATTGCACAGCCTCGACCGCGCCTTCGACCTGGGCACGTACCCGGCGCGCGGGCAGCTCGGAGTCGGCCTCCGGGTTGTCGTCGATCCAGCTGGCGCATTCGCGCAATGCACCGGCGGCGCCCGCCAGCGCGGCATCCACCGCGCCCAGGTGGGCCATGGCGTGCACGTCTTCGGCCCGACCATTGCGCAGGTAACTGGCCAGGCAACTGGCAGCGCCGTACCAGCAGGCGGCTATGCCGGCGCCGCCGTGCCAGAAACCCGGCCGCTGCAGATAGGCCTGCGGATTGCCTACGCAGCGCGCCAGTACCCCCTGGAAATCAACCGTGGCGCTGCGGGTTGCCGCCATGCCGACGGCATGCCAATCACCATCGCCCATCCTTACGCCCGGCTGGTCGAGGGTCACGGCAATCAACTGCGGGCGATCCTGCTCATCCTTGGCCGTCACCAGCGCGTGCTCCACCAGCGAGGCGCCCGAGCACCATGGCTTGCTGCCGCTGATGCGCACCAACCCGGCCTCGCGGGCAACGATCCTCACGCTGGTACCCGGCGGCTCGGCCGCCCAGACCGCCCAGGTGCCGGGACGGGTTTCTCCCTGCAGTTCGTCAAGGATGGCCAAGGCGTCGGTATGCCCCTCGTACAGCTTGAGCAGCGACAGATCGCTGCCGGCTACCGCCGACAGAGCCTGCCAGCGGCGCAGGGTGGCGCCGCTCCCAGGGCTGGGCAGCAGGTCCAGGCCGCTGTCGCTCAGGGTGCGCAGCGCGTGGCCGAGCGTGGCTTGCTGCTGGTCGGCGTGCAGCGGCAGTTCGAAATCCTGGAGCAGGGCGCACAGTGCATTCAGGCCATCCTGGGTCATGGCGATGTCCGATGGTGAGGGGCTTATTCATCCGGACTGACTTTGCCGCGCATGGGTTCAAACCCTCTGCGTGCCGTTCGTAGGGAAGGCGACCACGCTGGAAAGACACCTCGTAAAGCCTCGCCGCTGACGAATTGTTCTGAACCCGTCCCGACAGGGCCGGTCGGTCGAGAAAGGGGCGCAATGCCTGCGCTGCGCAATTCCCTCGCCAATCCAACGGAGGAAAGCATGTCCCAGACGGTCGCCGATCAATTGCTCGAACGCCTCACCCGGTGGGGCGTACAACGCGTCTTCGGCTATCCCGGCGACGGCATCAACGGAATCATGGGAGCCTTCGGCCGGCACGCCGAAGACTTCGACTACATTCGCGTGCGCCACGAGGAAATGGCTGCCTTCATGGCCGGCGCCCACGCCAAGTTCACCGGTGAAGTGGGCGTCTGCCTGGCGACCTCCGGGCCGGGCGCCATCCACCTGCTGAACGGCCTTTACGATGCGCGCATGGACCACCAGCCGGTGTTGGCCATCGTCGGCCAGCAGGCGGTGACTTCCCTGGGCAGCGACTACCAGCAGGAAGTGGACCTGCATACGCTGTTCCGCGACGTGAGCAATTATGTGGAGACCGTGGCCAGCCCGAGCCAGTTGCTCCATGTGATCGACCGGGCATTGCGGGTCGCCTGCAGCGAGCGCCAGGTCGCCACGGTGATCATCCCCAACGACGTGCAGCAGATGCCGGCGGAAAAGCCGCCACACAAGCATGGCCATGTCTATTCGGGCGTCGGCTTCATCGCACCGCGGCCCTACGCTCGCGAGGAAGAGCTGGTGGCCGCCGCGGAAATCCTCAATGCCGGGCGCAAGGTCGCCATCCTGGTCGGTGCCGGTGCGCTGGGGGCTCACCAGGAAGTCGAAGCGGTGGCCGAGGCGCTTTCCGCGGGTGTTGCCAAGGCGCTGTTGGGCAAGATGGTGATCGCCGATGACCTGCCTTACGTGACAGGCTCCATCGGCCTGCTCGGCACCCGCGCCAGCGCCGAGCTGATGGAGCGCTGCGACACGCTGTTGATGATCGGCACCACCTTTCCCTACAGCGAATTCCTGCCCAGGCCGGGGCAGGCCAGGGCGGTGCAGATCGACCTGCAGGCACGCAACGTCAGCATGCGTTACCCCATCGACCAGGTATTGCTGGGCGACGCCGGGGAAACCCTTCAGCGCCTGTTGCCGCTGCTCAAGCCCAAGCGCCACGGTACCTGGCGCATCCGTATCGAGAAGGCGGTGGAGAACAGCTGGAAGGAGCTGCGCGAGCAGGCGATGAAGCCCGCCGAACCGATCAACCCGCAGCGGGTGTTCTGGGAGCTTTCGCCGCAATTGCCGGACGATGTGATCCTGGCGGGCGACAGCGGCTCCCACACCAACTGGTATGCCCGCGACCTGCGTGCGCTCCCCGGCATGCTCGGCTCGCTCTCCGGCAAGCTGGCCAGCATGGGCAGCGGAGTGCCTTACGCCCTGGCGGCAAAGCTGGCGCACCCCGAGCGCCCGGTGATTGCCATGGTCGGCGACGGCGCCATGCAGATGAACGGAAACGCCGAACTGGTCACCGTGCAGCAGTACCACAAGCGCTGGAAGGACAACCCGACATTCATCGTGCTGGTGCTCAACAACGGCGACCTCAACCAGGTCACCTGGGAACAGCGCGCCCTGGCCGGCGACCCGGAGTTTGCCGCTGCCCAGGAAGTCATCGACTTCCCTTATGCGCGCTATGCCGAGCTGCTGGGCTTTCGCGGCATCCGCGTGACCGACCCCGCGCATCTGGGCGCAGCCTGGCAGGAAGCCTTCGAATCCGACCGCCCGGTGCTGCTGGAGGTGCTCACCGATCCCGACGTACCGCCACTGCCGCCGCACATCAGCTTCGAGCAGGCGCGCAACCTGCTCGGCGCCTTGCCCGGCGACCCGCGCCGCTGGGGCGTGCTGCGCCAGAGCGCGCGGCAGTTGCTGGCGCGCAAATGATCCAACCCGAACTGATCCAACCCCCGAACTGATCCAACCCCGAATTGATCCAACCAGAGGAGAGCGCACCATGAACAAGACCAGACTCACCCGGCCCTTTGCCGCCGTTCTGCTGGCCTGGCTGTCCATCGGACTGATTCCAGCCTACGCCGCCGAGGCGACCAACCAGGTGCCGACCAACGAAAAGCCCCACGGCCAGAGCCCCGGCCAGGCGCCTACGCCGCCGGCTTCGCAGCAGAAGCAGAAGGACGAAGGCCGCACCGACGACAACAGCCAGGTGCAGTCCCAGGAAAGCAGGGACAAGCAGAAGAGCAAGAACCACGACAACACCCAGAAGAAGGGCGCGACGCCTGACGCGTATTGAGCCGGGTGTGCGTTGCAGGCGCTTGCATCCCGTGGGGCGACCTGCAGGAGCGTGCCATGCCCGTGAACTCGCCTTCAGCCGATCGCGGCTCCCGGCCATGGTTTTTCTGAACTCGTGGCGCGGGCGCCGCCTCTACCGGACAGGTACCCCTATTGCGGAGAGCACGCCATGACCGCCCCTCGGACTGCTTCCGCCGGCAAACCCGGCGGTCGGAAGCACAAGGTCCTGGAAAAGCCGACGCCGCCGCGCGAAGTCACCATCACCGTCCCTGAGCGCACTGTCCATGTCGAACGCGGCGAATGATTCCCCCGACGAGAAAAAGGCCGGGGCCAGCTTCTCGCGCTTCGCCCAGGCCCTGTCGCAATGGGCCGGGCGCCCGCTGACCTTCGCCCTGGCCTGCGTGCTGCTGGTGGGGTGGGCGCTCAGCGGGCCGTTCTTCCATTTCAACGACACCTGGCAACTGGTGATCAACACCTCGACCACCATCATCACCTTCCTCATGGTGTTCCTCATCCAGAGCACCCAGAACCGCGACACCGACGCGCTGCACATCAAGATCGACGAACTCCTGCGCACCACCCATCACGCCCACCGCGTGCTCATGGGGCTGGACGACATGGGCAGCGAAGAACTGCAGAAGCTGCGCAAGACCTACGAGGAAATGGGCGAGGAGAACAACGCCACGGAAGGTTCGCCACAGAAAGTGGCCAACCGGGAAGAACAGCAGGAGCGCAATCCGGGGGATTGAGATCCAGTCATGCCTCGCGGCGATGGTTTTCCACGGCGCCACGCGGACTCAGCGCGAGTCCTAAGAGCTGCAGCCGGGGCTGATCCACGAGGTCGACGGCGCGCAGATTGGCGCCGAAGACTGCCGATGAAACAAGCACTTCTGAATGACCGGTGCGACGGAAACATCGAACGATCGCGGCGACTGTCTTTCCACCGAACGACAGCCACGACACAGGAGGACATGTCATGAGAGACCAAGCCCGAAGCGACCGCTCGACCGAACGCAGCTCCATGGCCGTACGCGAGATCATGAGCCGCGAGGTGCGCACCATTTCCCCGGACACCACGCTGCAGGAGGCTGCACTGCTGATGCGGCAGGTGGACGTCGGCGCCTTGCTGGTCAACGACAACGACCACCTCAGCGGCATCCTCACCGACCGTGACCTGGTTGTGCGCGGCCTGGCCGACGGGCTGAACCTGAGCACGCCGGTGAGCGAAGTGATGAGCGAGGACGTCTGCTACTGCTTCGATGACGAATCCGTCGACCATGTGGCGAAGAACATGGCGCAGATCGAGAAGCGCCGCCTGGCCGTGGTCAACCGCGAGAAGCGTCTGGTGGGCATCGTCTCCCTGGCCAACGTCGCCAGCTGCAATGCCGACAAGCTCAGTGCCAATCTCCTGCGCTCGGTGGCGCGGGCGCATTGATCCGTCACAACCGCAACCCATCCGCGAGCAGGGCGCCCCAGCGGCGTCCTGCTCCAGAGGAGGTCTATCCATGACTGATAATCTGCAAGGCAGGAACGTCCTGATCATCACCGCCAATGCCGGCATCGAACGCGATGAACTGCTCGAGCCGATGCGTGCCTTGAAAGCGCAGGGCGCCACCGTCATCCATGCCAGCGTGAAGGGCGGTTCGGCGCAGACCTGGGTGCACGACAGCGAGAAGGACATCCAGGTGAACTCCGACGCCAGGATCAAGGGCCTCAAGGCCGGTGACTACGACCTGCTGGTGATCCCCGGCGGTACGGTGAATGCCGACACCCTGCGCCAGGACGCGGACGCTCAACGACTGGTCAAGGCATTCAGCGAGGCAGGCAAACCCATCGCCGCCATCTGCCACGGCCCCTGGTTGCTGATCGACGCCGGTGTGGTCTCCGAGAAATCACTGACTTCCTATGCCAGTGTGCGCACCGACCTGGTGAACGCCGGCGCCGACTGGTGCGACGCCCAGGTGGAGGTTTGCCCGGCCAAGGGCTGGACGCTGATCACGTCGCGCAACCCCGGTGACTTGAAGGCGTTCAACGAGGCACTGGGCGAAGCGCTCAAGGCTGCGTGACCGAACAGGAGAACTGCATGACTGACGGCCGGGGTGCCGCACAGGATCAGGGCGAGATCGGATCGCTCGCCGGGAAGGTTTCTTCCAGGGCATGGTCGATGCGCGCTTCCGACACCGTCGAATCCGCCACGCCAGGGGAGGGCACCGCAGCGGCCCGTTCGGAGCGCAACGGTTCCAGGACCGGCTTGTTCAACGCCGCCTTCACCTGGCAGTGCCCGCTCAGGCCGCGCTTGGCCGCCAGCACTCCAGCGCCCACGCGCAACCAGCCGGCCAGCCCGCCACGTCGCACGCCCAGGCCGATTGCTGCAATGCCTGCGGCGATGGAGGCCGCCCGTTCCCATCCGCTCAGATTCTGTTTGCTCATGTCGCTCTCCCGCTGCTGAATGCCAAGGCGCCAGGGCCTCCGGTATTCCGTAGGCAGGTGCTGGCGGCGTTTGGTTCGAGTTGACTCGCAGGCGGTCGGTCCGTCTGTCGCACCGGGGCAACTCCAGCGGGCCGGGCGACTCACTTGCACAGGCGCAATGCAGCGAACCGAGGAGGTACCTATGACTGAATGGGTGATCAGCTACCAGAAGGACAACAACACCAGCACGCTGGACATGAACCACGACGGGCGCCCGAGCATCGAGCAGGCGACGGCGTTCCTCCTGGGCTGGGTGCGGCAGAACCTGCCCGCCGGTGAGTACGGAGCGGCAAGAGACCACCACGGCGATGCCTCCAGTACCGAGCTGCTGCGCCGGTACGGCATCACCCTCAGTGGCATTGCCGAGAAATGAGGCCATTGCCGCGTAGCTCGCGGTCGGTCTGCTCCTGATCTGACGCGGCGCGCCTCAGGAGGACACCGGTATTACGCGGAAGAGGGCGCGCCCATCCAGCCACTGGGCCTGGCCGCTGGCGTCTATCTCGCCGATGCATTCGCCAAGGTCCTGGCCATCCAGTTCGATGAACAGATGGTTGGCGTAGACGCGGAAGCGATCCGGGCTGCTCAGCAACTCGACGCGGCCGTTGCGCAGCACGCCGATACGCTTGCCGACCCCGCCGGGGGTGAACAGCTCGTAGGTGCCTTTGCTGAAAATCGGCGGCACGCAACCTCCGGGTCAAAGCCTGAAAACCCGAATAAACCACAGAATGATGGCATTTGAATATCATTCGCCGCCGCGCCGTTGTCGCAGCCGGGCGGCAGCAATTCCCTGAACTCGCTCGCCACCAGGCCGGTCCACTGCCTGAGAACCTTTGGAGACAGGGATGAAAAGGCGCTACAGCGTGCCCATGGCGAGCGTCCTGGCGATCCTGCTGTTGCTGCTGGTCGCGCATATCGCGTTGCCCTATGTGATCCGCGACTACCTCAACGGCCAACTGGAGCGCATGGGCGATTATCACGGCCAGATCACCGATGTGGACCTCGCGCTGTGGCGCGGCGCCTACCGCATCAACGGGCTGAAGATCGTCAAGGTCAGCGGCAAGGTGCCGGTGCCGCTGCTGGACGCGCCAGTGATAGACCTTTCCGTGAGCTGGCATGCGCTGTGGTACGAGCACGGGATCGTGGCGCGGGTGATCTTCCTGCGGCCGGAGCTGAATTTCGTCGATGGCGGCAGCAGCCAGGAATCCCAGAGCGGTGCCGGCACCAACTGGCATGCGCAGCTGGAGAAGCTGTTGCCGATCACTCTGGACGAGCTGCGCATCGAGGATGGGCGCATCCGCTTCCACAACTACCAGTCCAATCCACCGGTGCACCTGTCTGCCAGCGCGGTTAACGCAAGCCTGTACAACCTCACCAACGTGGCGGACGAGCAGGGCGAGCGGGTCGCCCGTTTCGAGGGGCGTGGGCGCCTGTTCGACCAGGCGCCGGTGGAGGTCGAGGCGTCATTCGACCCGTTCACCGACTTCGAGGACTTCCAGTTGCGCTTGCGCGCCAGCGAGGTGGAGCTGCGCCGGGTCAACGACTTCGCCTCCGCCTACGGCAAGTTCGACTTCAATCGTGGCCACGGCACCCTGGTGATCGAAGCGAAAGCGGACAACGGCCGCCTCAGCGGCTACATCAAACCGCTGCTGCGCGATGTCGACGTGTTCAACTGGCAACAGGATGTGGAGGAGAAGGACAAGGGCCTGTTCCGTTCGATCTGGGAAGCCCTGGTCGGTGGTGGCGAGACGGTGTTGAAGAACCAGCGCAAGGACCAGTTCGCTACCCGTGTGGATCTGAACGGCAATATCCATCGCCAGGACATCAGTGCCTTCCAGGCTTTCCTCGGTATCCTGCGCAACGCGTTCATCCAGGCCTTCAACGCCCGTTACGAGCGCTCGGCTCCCACTGACTGACGCTAGTGGCTGGTGCCGCGCGATGATCCTTCCTGGCGCTGTGCATCGAATACCCCGCGATCCCGCTCGCGCAAGTCGCGAACAGCCGAGACATTGCGTAGCTCGCGCACCGGGAAGGCGAACTCGACGCCCAGCTCCTGCATGCCGGCCAGCAAGCTCAGATTGATCCGCTGCTGCACGTCCATGTAACGGTTGTAGTCAGCCGTCTGCATGATGTAGACGACTTCGTAGAGCAAGCGGCTCTCGGAGAAGGAGAGGAAATGCGCGCGATCGAATTTCGCTTCGTCGATCTCGTCGATGATCTCCCTGACCAGGTCGGCAACCGCCTTGGCCTGCTCAGCCGAGGTCCGGTAGCTGATCCCGAACTGGAAAACGATGCGGCGGGTGTTCATGCGCTTGTAGTTGTGCAGCGTCTGCTTGAGCAGTTCGGCATTCGAGCAGACGATCTGCTCGCCGCTCAGGCTGCGGATGCGCGTGGTCTTCAAGCCGATGTGCTCGATGGTTCCGGCCACGTCACCGAACACCACGAAATCGCCGATCTCGAAGGGCTTGTCGAAGCCAATCGACAGCGAGGCGAAGATGTCGCTGAGGATGGTCTGCACCGCCAGTGCCACGGCGATGCCGCCGACACCGAGGCTGGCGATCAGCGCGGTGATGTCCACGCCCAGGTTGGCCAGGATCGACAGCAGCATCACGGCCCAGACCACCACCAGCACCACCACCGAGACAATCGTTGCCATTACCGGGTTCTGGATGCCGCCGAAGCGCGAGCGGGACAGGTTGTGCGTCCACAGGCGCACGCAGACATCCAGCCACCAGGCGACCTGCAGCGCGAGCACGACGAACCAGGCGTGCGACAGGGCGGTGCTCCAGTTGTCGGGCAGGGTGGTGAGCTTGAGCGCGAGCATCAAGGCGAAGACGAAGACCAGCACGTTGCTGGTGCGCCCGGCGATTGCCGCGGCGTAGCGCGCCCATTGGCTGGTACGCCCCTCCAGGCGCTTGCGCGCCAGACTGATCAGAAAGCGCAGGATGAGGAATCCCGCGGCGGCGGCCACCACTACCAACAGCAAGCGGCCGAGCTGGCTCAGGTCCAGCCAGGCATACAGCGACTCCATGGTTGCTCCTTATCGCGAATGACAGGAGTAGGTTTGGGGCCGGGTAGGGGGCAGAAGTTCAGCCGCAATGCACGAGCGGTGCCGCGGGAGTCTGTCACGCAGAAGTGCTGCGGGAGGGTAGGGGTTACCCTCCCGCATCCCCGTAACGGGAGGTCAATGCCAGAACAGCGCGATCAGGATGATGATCGGGATCGGCACGCCGAGGAAGTAAAGGAGGATCGAGCGCATGGTGAGTCTCCTGTCAGCGAATGGAGTGGGCGGGGGAAGTGGAGTGCAGGTGGTGAGCCACCAGCAGCTCTGCGTCACGGCGGCGGCCGCCGTGGATGGCCATGAAGCTGGCGAAGAACGCACCGCACAGCAGCGCCGCGAACATCCACAGCGCCGAACCGGCAGCGACCTTGCGGGCCGTGTCGGCGGCCTGCAATGCCTGCTGCTTGGCCTGTTGCGCCTGGGCAAACACGGCATCGATGCGCTGCTCGGCCTCGGCCTGGCTGATCTCGGTGCGCTGGGCGATCACTCGGGCGAGGTAGGTGCGGTCGTCTGCGCTCAATTGCCCTTCGGCCAGACCGCGCACGAAAATACGAGAGGCGACTGCATGGGCGGCGTCATCGCTGACGGCGACCGGCCGGTTGTCGCGGAACAGGGTGTCGATGAAGTAGGCGGCGTCGTTATCGTCCTTGCCGGAGGAAGCGCTGGTGGCACTCGCCGCCGCGCCGGCGGCCACCGTGGCGCCCGCCTGCAGGCCACCACCCACCAGGCTGCTGACCGAGCCGATCACCAGGGTGGCGGTGACCAGCGTCGCGATGGCCCAGGCGAGGAAGCCATGGGCGGTATCGCGGAAATAGACTTCATCGCCGTGCAGGCTGGCCCATTTCACCCGCAGGCGTCCGGCCAGGTATCCGCCCAGACCGGAAGCGAGCACCTGGGTGATCGCCAGCCAGATGAACGTGGAGATGCTCATCTGCTTGAAGCTGCCGCCATCGCCAGGCCACGGCGACACTGCGGAGAACCCGAGGCCGAAGCCTAGGACAATGAGGATCAGCGACAGTGCCGCGGCGGCGGCCGCGCCGGCGAAGATCGCCGGCCAGGCGACGCCGGAGTGATCGAGAGTGCTAGTGAGGGAGGTATCGGCGCTGGCAATCATGGGCGGTGCTCCTTTGGCTGGGCCTGAACCTGCCTTTGCACCGGGCATGCCAGCTGTTTCAAAATATTAAAATCAATATTTTCAAATGGTTGTGATTGAAGGTGCGCATGCAAGGTATGCAGAACGCATGGCGCCCGGGCTCGGCGGCGGCAGAATGCACGATCCACCTCCTACGAGCGCAGGAATTACGAACCCGATTGCCCGACCCGTGGTCTTCTGCTGGAGCAAGCAGCAATGCACGAAGCCTGACGGTACGCCCGTTCCAGGTGGCGCAGACGTCGATAGCCGCTTTCGAATTTGGCGCGCCGAATCTCGGTTTCGATGCTCAACGCTGCTACTCTTCGGCCTGCCGGCGATCCGGCCGCCTGACTCGCAGGAACACGATCCAAGGAACCCTGAGCCATGAGTGAAGAGATCCCCGCCGCCGAAGGCCTCAAGCTGAAGGTGCAGCCCAGCCACCTCAACTTCCCGGTGATTGGTATCGGCGCGTCGGCGGGTGGTCTGGGTGCGTTGCTGCGGCTGTTCGAAAACATGCCCAACGACAACGGCATGGCCTTCGTGGTGGTGATGCACCTCTCGCCCAATCATGAGAGCAGCGCGCACCAGATCCTGCAGAAAGTCACCAAGATGAAGGTGCAGCAGGTCAGTGAGCCGACGCCCATCGAGCGCAACTGTGTCTACCTGATTTCCCCGGCCATGCAGCTGACCATGAACGATGGCTACCTGCGCGTGACCGAGCTCAACCCCGGCCAGCCGCGCCACATCGCCATCGATATCTTCATGCGCACGCTGGCGGACGCCCACGCCGAGCACGCGGTGAGCATTGTCCTGAGCGGCAACGGCAGCGACGGTTCGGCCGGGCTGTCGCGGGTGAAAGAGCAGGGCGGGGTGACCATCGCCCAGTCACCGGACGACGCCGAGTACGACGAGATGCCGCGCAGTGCCATTGCCACCGGCCAGGTGGACTTCGTCCTGCCGGTGGGCGACATGCCGCAGAAACTCATCGACCTGTGGCAGAGCATGCGCAACATGCAACTGCCCGCAGACGCCGACGTCGCCACGCCGTTCCGCTCCATCGAGGACCCGGAGCAGTCGCGCGCCGCCGAAACCGCTCTGAAGGACATCCTGAGTCTGCTGCGCACCCGCACCGGCCATGACTTCAAGCACTACAAGCGCGCCACGGTGCTGCGGCGCATCGAACGGCGCATGCAGGTCAATCGCCTGGGGGACCTGCCGGCCTACCGCGCCTTCCTTCAGGGCGCGCCGGAAGAAACCCGGCACCTGCTGGCCGACATGCTGATCGGGGTCACCAACTTTTTCCGTGATCGCGAGGCTTTCGAAGCGCTGGAGCGCGACATCATCCCGGGCCTGTTCGACATGCCGGAAACCAGCGATGCCCCGGTGCGTGTCTGGAGCGCCGGGTGCTCCTCCGGTGAAGAGGCGTACTCGCTGGCCATCCTGCTCGCCGAGCACGTGGATTACCGGGAGATCGACCGGCAGTTCCAGGTGTTCGCCACCGACATCGACGAGCACGCCATCGCCATCGGCCGTAGCGGGGTCTACCCCGAAGCGATCCTTCCCGACATCACGCCCCAGCGCCTGCGCCAGTACGTGACCAAGGAGCAGACGCGCTACCGGGTGAAAAAGGAAATCCGCGAGCGCGTGCTGTTCGCCATGCACAACCTGCTGCGCGACCCGCCGTTTTCCAAGCTGCACTTGATCAGTTGCCGCAACCTGCTGATCTACCTCGACCGCGAAGTGCAGGCGGACATCCTGCAGATGTTCCACTTCGCCCTGGCGCCGGGCGGCTACCTGTTCCTGGGCAGTTCCGAATCGGCTGACGTCTGTCAGGAGCTCTTCACCCCGGTGGACAAGAAGAACCGCATCTACCGCGCCAAGGCCGGCGCGGTCATGGGCCGGCCGACCTCGCCACTGCCGGTGATGCCCCTTGCCGATACGCCGCAGGCGAGCAACGAGCGCCCGGCCGAGCGTCGCCGTGTGTCCTTTGCCGACCTGCACCAGCGCGTGCTGGAGCAGTACGCGCCGCCCAGCGTGGTGGTCAACCACGAGTCGAGCATCGTGCACATGTCCGACCAGGCAGGGCGCTACCTGCGCTATGTCGGCGGCGAGCCGTCGCACAATCTGCTGTCTCTGGTCCATCCGTCGCTGCGCCTGGAGCTGCGCACCGCGCTGTTCCAGGCGTTCCAGACCGGGAAGAGTGTCGAGGCGCGGCGCGTCAAGCATGAGCGCGATGGCACCACGTCCTACATCAACATGGTCATCCGGCCATTCCGCGACATGGACTCGGACTTCGCCCTGGTTATCTTCGATGAAGTCGAAGAGACCATGAGTGGCGACGCCAACGGCCATCAGCAGAACGTCAAGGACAGCGTGCTCTCGCAGCTGGAGAGTGAACTTCAGCGCAACAAGGAGCAGCTGCAGGCGACCATCGAGCAGGCGGAAACGTCCACGGAAGAGCTCAAGGCGTCCAACGAAGAACTGCAGGCGATCAACGAAGAGCTGCGTTCGACGACCGAGGAACTGGAGACCAGCAAGGAAGAGCTGCAGTCGATCAACGAGGAACTGATCACGGTCAACCAGGAGCTCAAGACCAAGGTCGAGGAAACCGGCAAGATCAACGACGATCTGCAGAACCTCATCGCGTCCACCGACATCGCCACCGTCTTCGTCGGCCGCGACATGCGCATCAAGTCCTACACCCCGCGCGCCACCGAGATTTTCAGCATCATCGCATCCGACACTGGACGCTCGTTGCTGGATATCACCCACCGGCTGGATTACCCGGACCTGGCCCGCGATGCGTCGAGCAGCTTCGAGTCCCTGCGAACCATTGAGCGCGAAGTTTCCAGCCAGGATGAAAGGCGCTACCTGGTGCGGATGCTGCCGTACCGGACGACCGACAACATCATCGACGGTGCGGTGCTGACATTCATCGACGTCACTGAACGGCGCCTCGCTGAAGACAAGGCCCGGGAAAGCGAGGAGCGCCTGCGCCTCGCGGTGGAAAGCACTCAGGACTTCATCATTGTCACCCTGGACCGCAGCGGCAGCATCACTGGCTGGAACAAGGGCGCCGAACGCGCCTACGGCTACCGCGAGGCCGATGTGATAGGGCAGAGCCTGGATATCCTGCATAGCGAGGATGACCAGCGCTCCGGCGTGCTGCGCGAAGAACTGCGGGTGGCGCGGCAGGTGGGGAGGGTGGAGACCGATCGCTGGCACCTGCGAAAGGACGGCAGCACCTTCTTCTGCAGCAGCGTGACCACTGCGCTGCCCAATGGCGGCCCACATGGCTATGCCAAGATCGGCCGTGACGTGACCAGCAAAAAGCGCGCGGAAACGGAGCAGGAACACCGCCTGCAGCAGAACCAGGCGAAGATCCGTCTGCGCGATGAGTTCTTCGCGATGATGTCCCACGAACTCAAGCATCCGCTGAATATCATCCAGCTCAATGCCGAGCTGATTGCGCGCCTGTCTGCGGTGCGCTCGCATGCGGTGGCCTCGCGCGCCATCGAAGGCATCCAGAGCTCGGTACGCAGCCAGGCACGCATCATCGATGACCTGCTGGATCTGTCGCGGGTCAATACCGGCAAACTCAAGCTCAATCTGGCGCCGGTCATCCTGCAGAGTGTGATCGAGGAAGTGGTTGGCGCCTTGTCCGCGGAAGCTCATGAGAAGGACCTGCTGATCGATCTGCAGATGCCCGCGCGTGGCAATGACCCGCTGGTGGCCGAGGCGGACCCGGTACGTGTCGAACAGATCCTCTGGAATCTGCTGAGCAATGCGGTGAAGTTCACTCCCGCCAGCGGCCATATCCAGGTCGCCCTCGAGCAGGATGAGGGCATGTTGCGCATCCAGGTGCGGGACAATGGCCAAGGTATCCCGGTGGAAGATCTGCCACGCATATTCGAACTGTTCGGCCAGGCCAGCAATGAGCAGCAACGAAGTCACACACCGGGCCTTGGTATCGGCCTGGCACTGGTGCGCGAGCTGGTTGAAGCGCAGCAAGGGCGGATCGAAGCGTCGTCTGCAGGGCGAGGGCAGGGCGCACTATTTACGGTGTGGCTGCCGCTTTACCGTCAGTTCGACCTGCCCGTGGACACGTTGCAGGAGTCTACCGGCCCCTTTGCCGGAGCCCGTCTGCTACTGGTGGACGACTCACCGGATATCCGCCTGATCATGGAGCAACTGCTTACGATCGAGGGCGCGGACGTGACGACCGCCGAGGATGGTCCGACAGCCTTGAGATGCCTGGAAGACTCGTCCTTTGATCTGATCCTCTCGGATATCGGTATGCCTGGCATGGATGGATACGAGCTGATGCGCAGAGCTCGCCAATTGCCACAGCACGCCCAGACACCGTCTGTGGCGCTGACTGGCTATGGCGCTGCCGCGGATGCGGAGGATGCCCATGCCGCCGGCTTCAACTCGCATGTCAGCAAGCCGGTGTCATTGGAAAGGCTGCAGCAAGTCGCTCGGGAACTGGGAGTCAGCGGTACAACAGGGAAAGCTTCCGAGTAGCGAGTGATCTGCG
The DNA here is from genome assembly GCF_014851965.1 of Pseudomonas sp. PDM22. NCBI lineage: Bacteria > Pseudomonadati > Pseudomonadota > Gammaproteobacteria > Pseudomonadales > Pseudomonadaceae > Pseudomonas > Pseudomonas sp. PDM22. The sequence goes on along the minus strand of NZ_JACVAR010000005.1, from coordinate 38,809 downwards.
TGGCTTGGCCGCTTTCGATTGCAAGGCGGCCATGGGTTTCCGCCCGCAGGCCGGGACAGGATAAGAGATGCGATTTGCCTCAACAGGTACTGCCGCGCCATCAACGACAAAGAACAGGTGCAGCTTCTGAAGAACCTCAGTCAGGAGTCGAGGCGCACCATGAGCGATGGATTGCCTTGGACGACGGAAATCCAGTTTTCAGGAAAGACAGGCACCAGGGCAAAACAGCCAACCGGGGACTTTGATTCTGTGACACTCGACCCTGTGCGCTGCATAGATAACTTCGCATAATGTATATTATGTTAAATTACATATCAGGTTCAGGCCGCTCTCCCATGGCCATCGCTCCATATCCGGTTTCTACCGATGTCCCCCATACCCTTCACCTGCACCGACCCCATTTGCTTGCACAGCGTTCGGTGCGTGCGTTCACTCCTGCTCTAAAAAAGCTGGGGATCGAAGCTGGGTAAACTTCGACGATAACTCCACGCGAGCTTCCGGTGTTTGCAGCGACAGCAGTTTCTCCAGCAGGCTTCGCAACCGCAGCAACTCGTCAGCCAACAGGCTTCCAGCAAACTCACTCATCGCTGCAGGCAGGCGAAAAACTCGTCGCCCTTTGCGATCAGGGCCCGGCGCACCTGTCGCTGGTCGAGCTCGTCTCGACTCCCAGGAACAGGTGCTTGCGGAGTTCTTCGCTGTTCGGCAGCCAGTCTCGATAGATCGGCCAGATGCTCTCGCCGATAACGGCTACATAGCGGCCGCCGGGAATGATTAGCTCGCGGCGGCCACACAGGCATGGGCGCGCCCTGGTGGGTTTGTTCAGGTTACGTCGGCACCGGGCCGACCCTTCCCTGTTTCTTCTAGTCAGCCTCAGGGTGCTTGGCAGGCGCTGCATACCAGTTTTCGCGCGACACCACCTTCTCAATATCGGGGTCCCCAAGGTAGTGCGGCGACATGATCTGCACGCCATATTCGTTGAACACGTCCTGGATATGGGCATGCAGCATGCTCAGCAATTGCGCCCGTGGACGGGGCTCGCTGGGGATGGCCTGGGCAACCAGTCGGTATTCGGGATAGAAATCCGACAGGGCCGTCTGGAACACGTAAGGCGACGGGACTTGCAAGATGCCATCCGTACGCCGGGCAGCCTCGATGAGCATCGCTTCCACCTGCCGCCAGGGCGTGTCGTAGCCGATGGTGACCACGGTGTCGACGACGTAACCCTGGCCCTGCACTATCCGCGAGTAGTTCTTGGTGACCGACCCGGTGATCATCGAGTTCGGCAGTGTCAGCACCTCGCCAAGGCCAGTGCGGATAGTGGTGTTGAACATACCGACCTCCGTCACGGTGCCCTCGTGGTCGCCAATGCGCACGAACTCCCCGGCACGCAGGGTCCGCGAGTAGGTCAGGATCAGGCCGGAGGCAGCCTGCCCCACCACGCTGGAAGCCCCCAGCGAGATCATCAGGCCGACGAGCACCGACAGCCCCTTGAACGCCTCGGTCCCTGAACCGGGAAGGTACGGATACGCCATGACGACGGCGAACAACCAGATGGCGAGCGAAGTCAGGCGCGTGGTGGGCTGCAGGGTCTCTTCGGTCAACCAGCGAATCGTGCCAGGCCGGGACAGGCGCTCCAGCAGCCTTTTGCTGAACCCGCTGATGCCCCGGGCGATGAAGAAGATCATCACGGCGACCGCAATGCCCGGTATCGCGCTGACGATCCCGCTGAGCAGGTAATCCAGCAGCCGGAACAGGTAGACGTCGAGGCTTTCTCCCCAGGGCCGGGTATAGGGGAATTGCGACAGCACATAGCTGAGCCACTCGTAGCTCAGCAGAAACACGACTGCCCAACAGAACAGCCAGATCAGCCGATCCGCCAGGTAGTAGAGATACTGCATGTCGAACAGCTGCAGTTGCCCCACCCTGATCTGCCGGGCCCGCTCGCGCATCAGCTGTGGTAGCCGGCCTCGCACCTTGCGCCTGAGGAAATGCACCAGCCTCAGCAGCAACACGTACAGGACGGTGGCAACTGCAGAGTACCCCAGGGCCTTGAGCAGGAATCGAAGGTTGCGCGCCTGGCCGGTTTCCTCCACCACCACCTTGAGGTTCGCGGCAGCCCTTGCTGCGGCCTCCTGCACAGAGCCTTCCGGCGAATCGAGGTCCTGTGGCGAAACGATAAAGGCGCGCCGGCCGCCCAGCAGAACCATGTAGCTGTGGAGGATGGGGGCAGTGCTGACCTGCAGGTCGTCGGTCCCTTGCAGTACATCCTCGATAACTGCCTTGGCCCGCTGCTGTCGGCCTGCCGGCGTCTCGCCCAGCAAGGTGGCGCGGAACACGACGATGCTGCGGTTGGCGATCTTCAGCTCCACGGGGTCAGCGGCGATGCCCTCGGTTGCATCGGGGCCTGACGCAGGTTCGGCCCTGGCTGCAACCGTACAGGCCAATCCCAACACCACCAGCATCAAGCTGAGCCTTGCGCCGATCCAACGCCCCATCCCATCGCTCCTTGGAAGCAAAGCCGATCTGCTGAGAACAAACTGAATCAAGCGTAGCCAGCTTCTGGAGGTCTTGGTGACAGAAGCGGCCCCTGCCTCGGGGAAAATTCTTTGACTCGATAGCTGCCGCTGAACGGAGGCAATGGCCGAAGGAGCTCGCAAGCTGCGAGAGAAATCCATGTCCGGCATGCACAATGCCTATCCCGGACGGGTTGCCGCGCAGTTACCAGCGCAACAGCCGTGGCCCGAGCACTGCACCCAGCGCGGTCGGCAGAAGCATGCCGAGCAGGTACCAGACACCCCAGAATGGAATGCCCATCTCCGGGCAGTGCAGGCAGTACGCCAGGGTCGCCGTGGCTCCCGCCAGCAGCCCGCCGGCGGCGCCGGCAATGCGCAAGCGCGTCGGTGCGAGGCCGCGCAGTGCCCAGAACACGCCGATGAAAGTCGGCACCGAAAGCAGCGCGATGTTCAGCGGACAGGTGCGCCAGGTCTTGCCGAGGATCAGGCCGGTGCGGGCGTCGGCGGGTACTCCGGCCAGCTCCACCGCTCCGCCGATCCACACCAGCAGCACGGGTAGCGCCAGCAGCACCCAGGCCGCCCCGCCGCCCACGCCTGGCCGTGCCAGGCGGCTGCTCAGCCACAGGGCAAGCGGGGCAAGGCTGCCGGGCAGCGCGACCTTGGCCCAGAACAGCGGTGTGCGCGCCACCTCGCCCAGGTCGGGGCGTACACCGAAAATTGCCGCCATCAACAGCAGTGCGCCCAGGGCACCGGCCAGCAGCGCGATGGCGAAGCGCTTGCCCAGAGCGTGACGGTCCACTGCGCCCTCGCCTGCGCTCAACAGGTCGATCAGTTCATTGGTCTTCATCGCTTCGCAACCCTCGGATGATGTTCGCCAGGGCCTTGAGCCCGCGGTGGATGCCGACCTTCACGGCGGAACTGGAAAGCCCGGTCAGGCTGGCGGTTTCCTCTACCGACAGCCCTTCCAGCTTCACATGGACAATCGGCAGGCGCTGTTTGTCTGGCAGTTGCTGCAGCAGCTTGCCGAGGTCGCGGCTGGCCTGCGCGGGTTCGCCATTCTCGACGGCGAACAGTTCTCCCTCGTCATCCGCCAGCGGATCGTGGAGCGCCTCCCGGCGCGCAAAGGCGCGGAAGTGGTCGGCCAGCTTGTAGCGCGCGATTGCCTGCACCCAGACGGTCAGCGGCTGCTCGGCACGGTAGGTGTGGCGGGCATTGTGGACCGCCAGCAGCACTTCCTGCAGCAGGTCTTCGACCTCGCCGGGACGCTGGCTCAGGCGCCGGCCCAGGAAGGCCCGCAAGTGCGTGGCGAGTGCGCTGAGGAACTCGCGATAGGCCCTGCCGTCACCGTCCATGCCACGCAGCAACAGTGCCTGCAGCTGCGCCTCACGCGCGATCAACGTTTCCTGGCTGGTAGTTCGTTGCATCGACCGTCCTGGTTACACCGAAGGTGAATTCTTTCCCGGTCTCGCCCCAGCCTGCTGGCGTCCCGTTCGCCTGCGAAAAAACAGGCCTTGGTTCAATACGTTAGGGCCGCGCCAAAAAATTCTCAAAAAAATTTCGCGACGCTGTAACCGGACCGCCTCTCCCGGCGAACTACTCACCGAGCCGCCGGAAAGCCTTCCGCGGCCCCTAAACCGAACGGGAGACCGCACCATGAAAAACCTGACCCTTGCCACCGCCGCCCTCGCCCTTGCCGCCATCACCGGCACCGCCCTGGCCGACGACATGAACACCAAGGCCAGCGACGGCGCGGCCATGGAGAAGTGCTACGGCGTCGCCATGGCCGGCAAGAACGACTGCAAGGCCGGCGCCGGCACCACCTGCGCGGGCAGCGCCAAGAAGGACTACGACGGCATGCACTGGAAGAACGTTCCGGCCGGCACCTGCACCACGATCAAGACGCCCCACGGCATGGGCTCGCTGACGCCGAGCAAGGCCTGAGCCAAGGCCGCCGACCATGAACGCATTCCATCAACCGGGCGCCGGGCTGGGGCTCAAGGGCGAACACTACGCCCAGGCCTTGGCCTGCTCCGCCCAGGGTCTCTGGTTCGAAGTGCATCCGGAGAACTACATGGTCGGCGGTCCCCGCCTTGCCTGGCTGGAGCGGATCGCCGAACGCCATCCGCTATCGCTGCACGGGGTTTCGCTGTCCCTGGCGGCCGATGCTGCACCTGACGAGCCCCATCTTCGGCATCTGCGCGCGCTGGTCGAGCGCGTGCAACCGCACTTGATTTCCGAGCACCTGGCCTGGTCGACCTGGCGCGGCCAGTACCTGCCGGACCTGCTGCCCTTCCCGCGCAGCCATGCGGCCCTGGCGCGCATCACCGAGAACATCCAGCGCACCCAGGAAGCCCTGGGCCGGCGTATCGCCATCGAGAACCCCAGCCATTATCTGCGCCTGGAGGGCCACGACTGGGACGAAATCGGATTCCTCACGGAGCTCGCGCTGCGCACCGGCTGCGGCCTGCTGCTGGACGTCAACAACGTGCATGTCAGCTCGCACAATCTCGGCTTCGATGCGAGACGCTACCTCGACCGTTTCCCGGCAGCGGCCATCCTTGAAATCCACTTGGCCGGCCACAGCCGCGACGAGGGTGGCGAACTGCTGATCGACTCCCACGATGCGCCGGTCGCCGAGCCGGTCTGGGCGCTCTACGAACACCTGATCCAGCGCATCGGCCCGAGGCCGACACTGATTGAGCGCGACGACCATCTGCCTGCTTTCGAAGAGTTGCTGGCCGAGCGCGAGATCGCTCAGGCGATCCTCAACCTGGCGGAGGTGAAACCATGAAGAGCTCGCTTGGCGCCTTCCAGGATGCCTTTGTCGACGCCATCTACCGGCGCCCTGCTCCGGCGCTGCAAGGCGTGATCACACAGGCGGCCTTCGAGGTGTATCGCAACACCGTGTTCAAGGGCTGCGTCGATGCGCTGTGCGATAACTTCCCGACCATCGAGCGCCTGGTCGGTACCGACTGGATGCGCGCGGCGGCAGCCATTCACGCCCGCGAGACGCCGCCAGACGATGCCCGCCTGATCCTCTACGGTGAGCGCTTTGCCGATTTCCTCGATGCATTCGAACCCGCACGGGAACTGCCCTACCTTGGCGCCGTGGCGCGCCTGGACCGGTCATGGACGGAGGCCTTCGTCGCACCTCAGGAGGCGCGCCTCGACCTCGCCAGCCTGGCCGGCATGACCGCCTCGGATCTTGCCACCTGCCTCCTGGAAACGCGTGCCTGCGTGCGCTGGCGCTGGTTTGCCGAGCAGCCGATCTACAGCATCTGGCGCTGCAACCGCGAAGCCCTGCCGATACCCGAAGAGCTGCCCTGGCAAGGCGAAGGCGCGTTACTGGTCGGCCATTCCGATGGCGTCGCCTGGCACGCGCTTGAGGTCGGCGGCTGTACCTTTCTCGACGCCTGTGCAGCCGGAGACAACCTGGATCAGGCATCGACCCAGGCACTTCAGGCGCAACCGGATCTCGACTTCCACGACCTGTTCGGCCGCCTGCTCGGCGCCGGGGTTTTCCGTCCCATCGCCCTCGCGTGAGGAGACCACCATGGACATCGCCCGCACTACCCTGCCCCGCACCGGCCTGCGCCAACGCTGGAACCGCATGGCCGACTTCCTGCAGCACCTGCTCGGCGACACCTTTCTCTGCCTGGTGGCGCGCTGGGGAATCGCCGCGACCTTCTTCCTCTCCGGGCGCACCAAGGTCGAAGGGCTCCTGACCATCACCCCGAGCACCTACGAGCTGTTTCGCACCGAGTACATGCTGCCGCTGGTGCCGCCGCAGATCGCCGCCCACCTGGCGACCTACGCCGAGCACCTCTTCCCGCTGCTGCTGGTGCTGGGCCTGTTCACCCGCCTTTCGGCCCTGGCGCTGCTGGGGATGACCACGGTGATCGAGGTGTTCGTCTATCCGGACGCCTGGCCCACCCACCTGGTCTGGGCGGGCCTGCTGCTGTGGCTGATCGGGCGCGGTGCCGGCAGTTGGTCGCTGGATCGCGCGCTGGGCATTCGCTGACGGGCCGCCCACTTGGGCTGGGCGGGCCCGCCACGATCTTCGGGGGTCCTGCTGCTCTGGCGGCACTCAGGCAGCGATGATCCACTCCGCGGCCCGCTCCGCGATCATGATCGAAGGGGCGTTGGTGTTGCCGCCAACCAGCGTGGGCATGATCGAGGCATCGACGACCCGCAAGCCTTCGATACCGTGCACACGCAGTTGCCCGTCCACGACCGCCATCTCGTCGCTGCCCATCTTGCAGGTACCAACCGGGTGGTAGACGGTATCGGTGCGCTTGCGCAGCAGTTCGATCAGTTGCTCGTCGCTGGAGAGGTTCTGGCTGTACAGGTCCTTCAGGCCGTACCTGGCCAGCGGTGCCTGGCCGACGATGTCCTGCACCATGCGGTATCCCTTCAGCAGCGTGCTGACGTCGTCGTCATGGCCGAGGAAATTGGGGTCGATGCGCGGCGCGGCGAAAGGGTCGGCCGAGTGCAGACCGACGCTGCCGATGCTTTTCGGCCGCAGCACGCAGACATGGCAGCTGAAGCCATGTCCCCAGTGCAGCTTGCGACCGTGGTCGTCGATCGGGCCGATCACCGCATGCAGCTGGATATCCGGGCGGGCCAGGCCCGCGGAGGTTTTCAGGAAGCCACCGCTCTCGGCACAGTTGCTCGCGAAGGGACCGGTACGCTGGCGGGTGTAATCGAAGAAGGCCTTGCCCATGCGCACCGTGCCCCTGGCGGAGATGCCCAACAGGGTGGTGTCATGGCTCTTGTAGCAGGCGACGAAGTCCGGGTGGTCCTGGAGGTTTTTCCCAACGCCCGGAAGCTCGTGCTGCAGCGCAATACCGTGGGGGTTGAGTTCGGCCTCCGCACCAATGCCTGAAAGCATCAGCAGTTGCGGACTGCCAAAGGCCCCTGCGCTCAGCAGTACTTCCCTGCGTGCCCTGATTTCCAGGCGCTCACCCTTGACCGACACCTGCATGCCCACTGCGCGCTTGCCTTGCAGCAGGATGCGCTGGGCCTGGGCTCCGGTAATGACCGAGAGGTTACCGCGAAGCTCGCGGATGGGCTTGAGGAATGCCGAGGCAGTGCTCCAGCGCCGGCCCTCGCGGATGGTCACGTCGTAGTGCCCTACCCCTTCCTGCTCGGCACCGTTGAAGTCGGCATTGCGAGAGTGCCCGGCCTGCTGGGCCGCATCGAGGAAGGCATTGGTGACCGAGTGCGGCTGCACCCGGCCGACGTACAGCTCGCCATCGCCACCGTGGTAGTCACAGCCCCCCAGATGATGGCCCTCGCTCTTGCGGAAGTACGGCAGCACGTCGTCATAGCCCCAGCCCGCGTTGCCCAGGGCCTGCCAGTCGTCGTAATCGCTGCGATGCCCGCGAATGTAGATCATGCCGTTGATCGAGCTGCTGCCGCCCAGGGTCTTGCCGCGCGGCTGGTAGCCAACACGGCCGCCCAGGCCGGGTTGCGGGACCGTCTGCAACGCCCAGTTGACGTGGCGTGTCGGCAGAATGGCGGCTACGCCGATCGGCGTGTGGATCAGTGGCGAGGTGTCTTCGGAACCCGCCTCCAGCAGGCACACCCGTAGCGAAGGGTCGGCACTCAGACGATTGGCCAGTACGCAGCCGGCCGAGCCGGCACCAACGATGATGTAGTCGAATTCCATACTTGTTCTTCTCGGTTCGCGGGCGATACGCACCGAGCAGCATGTCTCGGCGCAGACCGCTGGAATTCTTCGCCGCCGAGGCGCACATTAATTGACTTTCAACGACTTGTTTTTGACTTTCGACGACTGTGACCGCCCTCATCCGCACGACCTCGTTCATCGGCTTTCCGCAACTGATCGCTCAGTTGGGCGGGGATTGCGAGCACTTGCTGCACCGCTTCCAGATAGCCCCCGCCGCACTCGAAGACGACGAGGCACGGGTACCGCTGCGCGCCCTGGTGGGCGTGCTCGAATGTGCCGCCAACGAACTGGACTGCCCCGACCTGGGCCTGCGAATGGCCGAGTACCAGGACCTCCAGGTGCTCGGGCCGGTGGCGCTGATCGCGCGGAATTCGGCCACGGTAGGCCAGGCGCTGGAGGAAATCTCGCGGTTCATCGGCTATCACAGTCCCGGCATCGATGTGCAGCTCGACCGCAGTGATCGTCAGGCGCCGCGGCTGCTGATCGAGATTCGCCTGCCCGGCCCCACGCGCCTGAGGCAGATGCAGGAGCTGGCACTGGGGGTTGGCCACAACACCCTGAAGCTTCTGTGCGGCAGCCAGTTCAGCGCTCGCTCCGTGCTGCTCAGCGGAGCCGGCGCACTGCCCCCCGCCCGCTACAAGCGCTACTTCAGGAGCCCGGCTTACTTCAACCAGGACTGCAACGCCCTGGTCCTGAGCAATGAGCAACTGGGCATGCGCATCGAACAACAGGACCCGCAGCTGCACCGGGTGATGCTGGATTACCTGCGGCCCTTCGATGCCCAGGCCGCCGCCGGCCTGGTACGTCAGGTGGAAAACCTGATCCTGCGGACCCTGCCCACCCAGCGCTGCCGGATCGGCCTGATCGCCGAGCAACTCGGCCTGCATGAGCGGGTGCTGCAACGTCGCCTGGCGGAGCTGGGCACGGGATTCGAGCAGGTGCTCGAACAGGCTCGACGTTCCTGCGCGCAACGCTACCTTGCCGAGCGCCACATGCCGATGTCCCAGGTCGCGGGCTTGTTGGGCTACAGCGAACAGAGCGTGTTCAACCGAGCCTGTCGCCGCTGGTTCGATGACACGCCGCGCGCGATCCGGCGACAACTGCTCGACGGCAGCGCCGCAATTGACCCCGAAGATCCGCCCTACCGCTAGCGTAGCTGGAGGCTACCGCACCAGCCCCAGTTCCTTGGCCCGGACAATGGCCTGTGTGCGCCGGGCCACTCCCAGTTTCACGTTGATCTTCTGCGCATGGCTCTTCACGGTGTGCAGTGAAATGAACAGCTGCTCGGCGATGTCCTGGTTGGACAACCCCTGGGCAATCATCTTCAGCACCGAGAGCTCACGCGGGCTGAGCAACACTGCGGCGGCCTGCTGGTCCTTCGGCCTGAGCGAGTCCTTGCCCCAGCGAATCAGGCCGGGATTGCGCAGGCTGCAGTGATACTCGGCGCTTAGCATGCCAGTCTGCCGGGACAGTGCCATCGCATCGAGCAACGCCCGCTGCGCGCCGCCCTGCTGCCCCTTGGCATAGAGTGCTTCGGCCATGCCGAACCACAACTCTATGGCAAGACTGCGACGCTCCTGCCGCAGGGCCGCCTTGAGCATGTCCTCGAAGGCATCGCTGACCTCTTCACCCATCGCCTGCCGTGCATGCAGCAGCGCCACCTGCAGATGCTGGACCAGTTCGGGATTGCCGTACGGTGGCCTGCAGCACTCTGCACCGCTGTACTGCCGCAGTCCCTCCTCCAGTGCGCTACGAGCGCGGCCGGCATTGCCTTCCTGAATCCACAGCCGGGCGTAACCGAGCAGCAGGAGGTTCTGGTACAGCGGCTCGGTGATGTTGCGGAACTGCAGCAGGCGCTCTGCATCGGCCAGACGCTGATGAGCCTGGCCGAGCGACTTCTGCATCGCATCGAGCTCGGCCAGGCCGATGTAGCCCCAGGAGGCCGCCGGGTCTTCGCAGTCCAAGCATTCCTGCAACCCGGCTTCATAATGCCCGCGGGCAACGGCGTAGTCGCCGCGCCGCGCCAGCAAGGCACCCAGGCGCAGTCGTGTCCGGCCGCGCAGGGGGTTGGCCTCGCCCTTGCCTTCAACGCACAACTCCCGGTGCAACTGCTCGGTCAGGTGCAGCGCCTGAGCGAGTTCGCCGCGCATTTCCAGCAGCTGCACCTGCTGCAGCAGCAATACTGCTTCGAGCATGCGGCTCCCATGGCGGCGCGCCATCTTGATGGCATCGCGGTGAAACTGCTCGGCCGTCTCCATTCGCCCGTCGACGATTTCCACTTCGATCAGCGCGGTGAGCACGATCACATGCTGCGCCCAGGCGGACTCCGGCAGATGATCCAGCGCCTCGCGCATATGCCGTGCGTCGGCCTTGCCCCGGTGGTATTCGAGCTTGCCGGTCAGCGCCTGGCATTGTGCGAGCAACTCGCGCTGACGCTGCGCCGTCGGCTGCGGCAGGAAGCGTTGCAATTGCGCTGCGCAGACCTCCGCCTCGTCGAGGCGGCCGCTGATGAGCAGCGCCCAGGAGTTCAGGATCAGCAGGCGCGGCGTACTGGAGATCAGCTCACCAGGCAGCAGGTTGCGCCATCGGAGCACTCGGGCCATCTGGCTGCCGTGCAGCAGTCGATCGCGGGTGAAGTGCTGCAACAGGCTGGCGGCAATCTCGGGTTGCTCCGCGAGCAGCGCGTAATCGATTGCCTGGCGAACCTGCTCGCGCCCGGCGGACCACTGGCAGGCATGGCGGTACAACGCACGCTTCAGGCCCTGGGCAACTTCCGTCGCCAGAATGCTACCCACCGCCGGACGAACACGATGCAATCCCAGGTCCGCATCGAGCGTCTCGATGAACACACCCGCGTCGAGCAGTTGCTGAAGCAGCTGCTTGCCTTCGCCTGCGCCCAGTACGTGATCGCACAGGGAATCGTCGAAGTCCTGCAGGCAGGACAGCTTGCACAGCGCATCCCGCAACTCCGCCGAAAGCTCCGCCAGCACTTCCTGTTCCAGGTAGCGTCTCACCAGCGCGTTGCCCTGCATCGCTTCCGGCAACTGCCCGGGGTCTCGACCATGCAGGCGCAGACGGATGCCGGCGAACCAGCCATCGGTCTGCATCATCAGGGTCTGCACGCTGGTAACCGGCACCTCGCCATACAGGCTGCCCAAAAGCTCGCTCAATTCGGTGGCCGTCATGGCCAGGTCTTCTGCGCCGAGCTCCAGCAGTTCGCCGTCGAGCAACAGGCGCTCCAGCTTGCAGGCAGGCCTGCGACGACTGGCGATCCACCAGGACACCGTCGGCGCCGACGCCCGCAGCAGGAGCTCGAGGAGACGGTCGATGCGCTCGTCTGCCGCTCGCGGCAGGTCATCGAGCATGATCCAGAGCGCAGCTTCGCGCTGCGCCAGGCAGTTGAGCACCGAGATGGGATCGCTGTCGACGAGCTCCAGCGCCGAAGCGAGCAGGCGCAGCAAGGCCACGTCATCCAGCACCAGGCCTTTCAGGTCGAGCCACAGCACCTGGGTCTGTTCGGGACGGGCCAGGGCGCACTCGCGCAGCAGCACGCTCTTGCCGCTTCCCGCCGGGGCGCAGATCAGCCGCAGCCGGCAGCGCGCAGCGAGCAAGGTCTTGCTGAGTCGGGGGCGCGGCAGAAAGCCGGTAGGCAACGAGGGAACGCGGCACGGGTCTGAATAGATGTTCGCCGTGGGCATGGCGTTACTCGCTGATACAAAGTCCGCCATGGTACGGCTTGCCCTTGAGGCTGTATTGGGCTTGCCGACGATCAGGCATAAAAAAGGGCGGCTGTTCGGCCGCCCAACACGGAGTTGCTCGGTGAACTGATGACGTCAGCGAACGCCCGTCTGGCGCAATGCTGCCGGGGTGTAGTCCGCGGCAAGCGCCTTGGCGCCGAACACGATGCTCTGCTTCTCTTCGTTCTTCAGGCCCATGACCGAGTAGCGGCCGGAGATGACATCGTAGAGAGTCTCGGCGGTGTAGCCCGGCACTTTCTGGTTGTAATACTGCTGCGCATGGCCCTCGCCGACACGCCACAGCTGGCCACGGCCGTCATAGTGGTCGACCTCGGCCAGCTGCCAGGTGTCCTCGTCGAAGAACATGTGGCGCTTGGCGTAGATGTGCCGCTCACCGTCCTTCAGCGTACCCACCACTTCCCAGACCCGGTGCAGCTCGTAGCGGGTCAGGTCCTGGTTGATGTGCCCCGGCTTGATGATGTCGTCGTACTTGAGCGACGGCGAGTCGAGCTTGTAGCTGTTGTAGGGGATGTACAGTTCCTTCTTGCCGACCAGCTTCCAGTCGTAGCGATCGGGCGAGCCGTTGTACATGTCGTAGTTGTCGGAGGTAGCCAGGCCGTCGGCAGCGGTTGCCGGGCCGTCGTAGGCAACTTGCGGAGCACGCCGAACGCGGCGCTGACCGGCGTTGTAGAGCCACGCCTGGCGCGGTTCCTTCACCTGGTCGATGGTCTCGTGCACCAGCAGCACGTTGCCCGCCAGACGCGCCGGCGCGGTCACCCGCTGGATGAAGTAGAAGAGGATGTTGTCGCCCTTGGCCTTGTCGAAATCCGGCAGGTTGGCGGGATAGGACACTTCATCCTCGAAGTGCACCATCGAGAAGGAGCCATCCACCTGCGGCTGCACGCGGGTGATGTAGCGATGGATGTTACCGCCGCGGTAACGTGTTTCGTGGTTCCACACCAGCTCCACGCCGGTCTTCGGGATCGGGAAGGCGTAGTAGTGGCTGTCGAAGTTCTGCAGGCCGTTACCGCCCCCGACCAGCTCGGTGTGCTGGGCACTGGTCCGGATCGCGGCGTAGATGTCATCGGGCAGCGCCGCGGTGCGGTGCGTCGGGTATACCGGGATCCTGTAGCTGTCCGGATAGCGCTTGAACATCGCCATCTGGCCTTCGGTGAGCTTGCCCTTGTACTGCTCGGCGTTGACCGCCGTGATGACGAACAGCGGCTTCTCGCTGGCGAACGGGTCGGCCAGGAAGCCTTTGCCGTCGACCGCCCCGGCATTCACCGGCAGGCCGCCGGTCCAGGCCGGAATGCTGCCGTCGGCGTTGCCGGCCTTCTCGGCGCCCATGGGCGTCAGGGTTCCACCCAGCTGCGCCACTTCGGCCGCCGGGGCGGCTGCCATCACGCTGCTGGCCAGTAGCGAGAGGGCCAGAACGCCGGATTTCAACAGTGTTTTCTGAGTCTGCATGGCAGGGTCCCCTGGGTTAGAAGTTCACGCCGAAACTGAGCGCGACGAAGTCCCTGTCGACCGACGTGTTGTAGTCGCCGCCAAAGAAGTCGGTGTAGGAAAGGCTGGTGGTGTAGGTGTTGGCGTAGTCCGCATCGAGGCCGAAGCTGACGGCCTTGCTGCCCTCGTTGAACAGGCCGTTGGGACCGTAGCCATGGACGTCGTGCGACCAGCTGATGTTCGGCCGCAGGTTCACCCCGGCGAAGACGCTGTTGTAGTCCCAGATCGCGCGGGCGCGGTAACCCCAGGAGGTGGCGGTGACGTAGCCGTCATCGGTGCAGTTGGTGGTCAGGTTGGTGTAGTCGTTGTTGCCCACCGCGCCAGCGATGGTGGTCTGGTTGAGCGCGCGACAGGTGTTGACCGGGCCGGTAGCGGGCAGCGGTCCCGGCCCGTAGACCGGGTCGCGGCCGTAACGCGCCTCGCTGGTCGAGTCGAGCCCACCGACATGCACCACACCCACCTCGCCCACCAGGGTCAGGCGCTCGGCGCCCATCACCTGATCGAAGAAGTGCGTCAGGGTGGTCTGGAACTGGGTGATTTCCTTGCGGCGATAGCCGTGCAGGTCGCCTCCCGGAGTGGCCTGCAGTACCGAGGCATTGCCGTAGGCGGCATAGGCTACCGGGTTGATGGCAGCCAGTGGCCCGACGCCGGAGAACAGCAGGTCCGTCGTGTTCAGCTGGACGGGCGCATTGGGCCGGTAGCTGACCTCGCCGCTCCAGGCGGTTCCGGTGGGCAGCGTGGTCGAGAAGCTCAGGCCGTACAGGTGGATATCTTCCGGATACTCCATGAAGTAACTGGAGTTCCCCGCCACCACCAGGGGGGCCGCTGCACCGGTGCGGCCAGCCACGTTGTAGAGGCTTTGCGAAGGTGCGGTCACGCTGAGGAACGGCGCACGGCTGTGGTAGTTCATGAAGTACGCGCCGAACTCGGTGTTCAGCGGGTCGAACATGTAGCGCAGCGCCAGGCCCCACTGGCCGCCGTCACGGGCATCGCGGTCGCCACTGCGGCGCACCAGGGTGCCTTCGCCGTTCTGGTCGATGTCCATGGTGGTTCCAGGCAGCGCGGCGTTGATGGCATTGCCGGCGGCGAGGTTGTTGGTCAGCAGGCGCAGGTTGTTGCTGCAGCCGTCGGCCACCACGTCCGCCTGGGAGAAGAAGGTGCCGCAGTTGTCGACGACCGTCTGGTCCCACTCCAGCTGGTAGAAGGCTTCTGCCGAGAGGCTGTCGGTCAGGCTCTGCGACACGTAGAACATGTTCACCGGGATCAGGCCTTCCTTGATCTCGGCGCCGGGGCGGCGGAAGGCGGCAACGTCGATCGGGTTGATCGAGTTGATGCTGTTGAGGATGAAGGTGCTCTCCCCCCAGCTCGCCACCTGCTTGCCCAGGCGGACCGAGCCCGGCTGATCGGCAATGGTGTAGTTGTGGTAGACGAAGGCATCGAGCATCTGCGCGCCAGCGGACTTCGCGCCCTCCTTGCGACCGCTGTCGTCGATGTCCTTGAACGGCCGGCTTTCATCCTTGAGTTCGAAGTCGTACCAGTACTTGCCGCGCAGGAACACGCCGGTGTCTTCGTACTTCAGCTCGAGGTCGTGGATGCCCTTGAAGATCTTCGAGAAGGTCTTGCCCTTCTTGAAGTTCAGGTGCCCGTCATCGGTGGTCTGCGACAGGCCCTTGCCGCCGTTGTTGACGCCGATGAGGTCCGGATCACCACCGCGTAGCGCCCAGCTGGCCCCCACGGACAGGGACGAGTCGAAGGTTCCCTCGACTTCACCGATATTGAACGTGACGGCCTGGGCCTGTGCGGCACAGCCCAGTGCAACGGCTAGCGCCAGTGCGTTGGGGGCGAATCCGGCGCGCGCTTTTGTTGTTGTCATGCGGCTTTCCCGTGGTTGGTGTTGGCCCGGGAAAACTAATCAGTACGAGAGAACGACGTAAGCGACGAAGTAGGGATTCAGAAACTCATACTTAGGTATGAGCGCAGCCGATCGCATTGCCCGCTGGCGACAGCAATTGCCGAATCTGGAAGCAAGATAGGAGCGGCAGCCCTCCGCCCAGGCTCTCGCCTGGCGCATGCCCTGTCGTGGAGGGCTCAGTGCCCGGCTTGACTGGCGGGCAGATTCGCCGGGTGCTTGCTCAGCGCACGTCTAAGCTCATGCGATATGAAGGGCCTGGGGCTATCCCATGGAGTCAGGCCGCCAAGCCAGGGAGACTGCGCATGTTCAGATTCATCAAGACCACCATTGCCGGCGGGCTGCTCTTCATTCTTCCGCTGGTACTGCTGTTCATCCTCATCGAGAAGGCCATCCATCTGCTCAGTGGCCCGCTGCAGAAGGTGCTGCCGATCTTCGCGGGTTTTTCTGTCGCGGGAGCCACCTCCGTCACCGTGGCGGCCATCTTCGTGCTGCTGCTCTTCTGCTTCCTGGCGGGTCTGCTGGCCAGGACTGCAGCAGCTTCCAGCGCGTTACGGGCGCTGGAAGACCGGCTGCTCGGCAATCTGCCGGGCTACCAGTTGCTCAAGGACGCGACAGCCCGATTCACCGGCATGGAGAACATCGAAGGCGCCCGCGTCGTGATGGTCATCCAGGACAGCGGCTACCGATTCGGCCTGTGCCTGGAAAGCCGGGAAGACTGGCTGCTGGTCTACATGCCTGACGGTGGCCCCGCAGGCGGCACCGCTGGCGAGGTGCAGACACTGACCAGCAATGCCGTGGTGATGACCGATATCCCCTGGCTTTCGCTGCTGGCCTGCCTTCGCCGGGGCGGACGCGGTGCGCTGGAGCTGGCCGCTCCCTACCTGGACGGGAAAGCCCCGGCCGGCACTGACTGAGACTTTCCCGCAGCCCCTGTCGACGGGCCCCGCCAATGGCGGCGGAGCCCACCACAGGCCTCAGCGCACTACATGCAGGTAGTGCAGATGCCGCTCGTACTGATCCAGGATATCGGCAATCACGTCGTCACGGCTCCAGCCCATGATGTCGTAATCCTGGCCACCTTCGCGCAGATGCACCTCGGCGCGGAAGTACTTGCGGGCTTCACCGCCATCGCTGTCGTCGAGCACCATGAAGCTCGGACTGGTAAAGGCCCGCGGGCGAACCTCATAGCGGAAGTGCGCCTCGCCCGAAGGCGAGAGGTCGAGGCTGACACGGCCATCGTCCAGTTCCACCACCGTGACCTCCTGCCCCTGCTTGCGCAGCTCTGCTGCCACCTCCTCGCAGGCCGGGCGGACCACCTCGCTGATGAAGCGGGTGACGTGGGCGCGGCGTGGCTTCATGGCGATGTTGCGCAGGCGGCGCTGCCAGCCGCCTTCGTGATGGGGGGCATGGCGCGGTGCGGGCAACGCCTGGTTGCGCAAGCCGCGCCGCGTGGCGTCCAGGTGCAGCGCGCGGAACAAGCCCCAGATCGACGCCAGCAGGATGATCGAGAAAGGTAGCGCACTGGCGATGGTCGCCGTCTGCAGCGCCTTGAGCCCGTTAGCCAGCAGCAGCGCCACGGCGACCACACCGATACTCACCGACCAGAAGATACGTTGCCACAGTGGCGAATGGGCATGCCCGGAAGAGGCCAGCATATCCACCACCAGTGCGCCGGAATCGGCGGATGTCACGAAGAACACCACCACCATCAGCACCGCCACCATGGACACCACACTCGACAGTGGGAAGTGCTCCAGGAAGGCGAACAACGCCAGCGAGCTGTCCTGGTCGACGATTGTCGCCAGGTCGCGCACCCCCTCGTTGAGGATCATGTGGATGGCCGAATCACCGAACACCGTCATCCACAGCAGGGTGAAGCCAGCCGGGACGAAGAGCACGCCGCAGACGAATTCGCGGATCGTCCTGCCACGCGAGATGCGCGCGATGAACAGCCCTACGAAGGGCGACCAGGACAGCCACCAGCCCCAGTAGAGCAGCGTCCAGCCGCCGATCCAGTCGGTCGGTTGATAGGCGTAGAGATTGAAGGTCTTGTTGACGATGTCTGACAGGTAGGCGCCGGTGTTCTGCACATAGGTCTGCAACAGGAAGACCGTCGGCCCGAGCAGCAGCACGAAGAGCATGAGGATCACGGCCAGCGCCAGGTTCAGCTCGGAAAGGATGCGGATGCCCTTGTCCAGGCCGCTGGCGACCGAAAGCGTGGCCAGACCGCAGGTCACCGTGATGAGGATGATCTGCACCGTGGGATTCACCGGCAGGCCGAACAGGTGGTGGAAACCACTGTTGATCTGCAGCACGCCGTAGCCCAGGGAAGTGGCGACGCCGAATACGGTACCGATGATGGCGAAGACATCCACTGCGTGACCGATGGGGCCATAGATGCGCTCGCCGATCAGCGGATAGAGCGCCGAACGCAGGGTCAGCGGCAGGCCCTTGCGGAAGCTGAAATACGCCAGGATCAGGCCGACGATGGCGTAGATCGCCCAGGCGTGCAGGCCCCAGTGGAAGAAGGTGATCTTCATTGCCTCGCGGGCCGCAGCGACGGTGCCCGCCTCGCCCACCGGCGGACTGGTGAAGTGCATGATCGGCTCGGCGACGCCGAAGAACATCAGGCCGATGCCCATGCCGGCGGAAAACAGCATGGCGAACCAGCTGCTGCTGCGGTACTCCGGCTCGCTGTGATCGGGGCCGAGCTTGATGTCACCGTAGCGGCTGATGGCGAGGAACACCACGCTGATCAGGATCAGCGCGACGGCGAGGATGTAGAACCAGCTGGCATTGCCGAAGATCCAGCGCTGCACGCTGTCGAACTGCGTCTGGGCCTCGGCCTGGAAGACCACGGCGTACAGCACGAGCAGGAAGATCAGTGCGGCGCTGGTATAGAAAACCGGTGGATTGAGGGTGCTGTGGGGGCGGGACGAAGTCTCCATCAAGTGTTATCTCCTGTAACGCGTCAGCCTGTGCCAGAAGCGGGCGCAAGCGCTGCCAAGGGTACCCTTTTTCGGTATCGAATTTTCTCGATGGGGCAGCACTGCCCTTCCCCGCCGCCGCTCAGGGGCAGGCGCTCGCGCCCCCTGCACTGGCCCGCGCCACCTGCTCCGCCAGCTTGCGCAGGTTGCTCTGATGCGCGCTCACCAGGCTGTCCACGCTATTCTCCGCAGGGCTCTGCAGGCTGCTGTGGCAAGTCAGGGATTTCTCGCTGCCGTGCTTGCGCAAGCGCCATTGAGCCTCCAGCAGTGAATACTGCCCCGGCACCGAATCGAATCGCTGGACCTCCACTCGCAACAGCGACGCGCCGGGTGCAGGCGCACCGAGCTGGTCCTGCAGGGCGTTGCCGAACTCGTCGACCAGATTCGCGCCCCACCACTCGGTCTCGAGGATCACCAGGCCGCTGCCGCCCTGGCGAACCACCATCTGCGAGCGATCCACCTGCGGCGGCAGCAGCACGCGCTCGACGCGCACCTGGCCGCTGGCGGGGCTGCCGGGCTGGGCCGGCAGCAGCGTGTGATAGTGCACCGGCGCGCTGCTGCAGCCCCCCAGCAGCGCGAACAGTCCCGCCAATGGCAGCAGGGATGACTTCGGCATCGGCTTTCTCTCCTGTGTACGGTGCTTGCTCATGGCTGCAGGTTGTCCGCATCCGCACCCTTGGGTTTGCCACGGATGAGCGATTCGGGGTGACGTCCGAGGTAGTCGGAGAGATCGCGCAGCGAGCGTGACATGCGATCCAGCTCATTCAGGGTATCGCTGAGTTTCTCCCGCTGCGGCGAGTTCTCGCCCAGCGCCGAGTTGGCCGTGGCCAGGGTCGAACGCACCTCGGCCAGGGTGCTGGTCACCGCGGGCAAGGTCTGGGTATTGAACTGCTTGAGGCTGCCCTGCAGCTCGCGCAGGTTGCCATCGAGATTGTTGGCGATGCTCTCCAGCGGCAGCTTGCGGATACGCTCCACCACTGCCTGCAACTGCTCCTGGAGTTTTTCCAGGCTGCTGGGAACCGTGGGGATCAGCAGCGGCCGGGCAGTGCCATCGAAGGCCACGGGCTTGGCGTCGGGATAGAAGTCCAGGGAAATGTACAGCTGGCCGGTCAGCAGGTTGCCGCTGCGCGCCTGGGCACGCATACCGTGCTCGACGAAGCTGCTGATCACACGGGTGACCCCGGCCTCATCCCCGGTCGTGCTGTTGAACGCCCGGACCATCTTCTGGTGCACCGGGCCCAGTCGCTGCGGGTAGATCACCGCATCGACCAGCACCGGGAAGCTTTGCTGCTTCTCGTCGTAGTCCAGCTGGATGCCCGTGACCTTGCCGAACTCGACGCCCATGAACTCGACTGGCGCGCCCACGCTGAGCCCGCGCATCGACTGGTCGAAACGCAGGCGCAGGTACTGGGCGATACCCGACGGCGGCGCCAGGGCGCCCTCGCGGTCGGCGTACAGGTCGAAGACCTGGTTGTCGTTGGCAGCCGCCACGTCGGTGCTTCCCTCCGGCGTGCCGAAGGCCAGCCCACCCACCAGCAGTGCCGAGAGCGACTCGGTATTGACCTTCAGGCCGTTGGCGCCCACATCGACGTCCACGCCGCTGGCGTTCCAGAAACGGGAGTTCTGGGTGACGAAGGCGTCGTTCGGTGCCTCGACGAAAATGCCCAGGTCCACGCCCTTGCCATCGCTGCGCAAGGCATAGGAGGTCACCTGCCCCACCGGGATCTTGCGGTAATAGATCGGCGAGCCGATATCCAGCGAGCCGAGGTCTTCAGCGCGCAATACGAAGCTCTTGCCCTTCTCGCCATAGGTGATGGGCGGAGGAGCCTCCAGCCCGGTGAAGCGCTTCTGCGGCGCCCGCGACTCCCCGGCATCCGCGCCAATGAAGTTGCCCGACAGCAGTGTGTCCACACCGGTAACGCCACCGGCACCGATACGTGGGCGCACCACCCAGAACTTGGCGCCCTGGGTGGCGAAGGATTCCGCTTCCTTGTTGAGCTTCACCGTGGCGTTGACGCTGTTCTTGTCGTTGGCCAGCTCCACCGCCTCGACCTCCCCGATGACCACGCTGCGGTACTTGACCTGGGTCTTGTGCGCGACCAGGCCTTCGCCGGTCCTGAACGAGATTTCGATGGTCGGCCCCTGCTCCATCCAGTTGCGCACGATCAGCGAGGCGCCCACCAGCAGCGCGACTATCGGCACAATCCAGACCATCGACACGTTCCAGCGCCGCGTGCGCACCGGCGCGGCCCCCGGCGTGCCTGGCTTAAGGGTGTCCTGCTGCATCGATAGGGTCTCCGTCGTCCCAGATAAGCCGTGGATCGAAACTCATGGCGGAAAGCATGGTGAAGACAACCACCAGGCCGAAGAAAAGAATGCCCGCTCGCGGCTCGATGGTGCCCAGTTCGCGCATCTGCACCAGGGCGGCCACCAGCGCGACGACCAGCACGTCGAGCATCGACCAGTAGCCGATCAGTTCGACCAGGCGATACAGCTGGGAGCGCTGGCGTTGCGCCCAGCTGCTGCGTCGCTGCACGGTCAGCAGCAACATGCCCATGGCCAGGAACTTGACCGCCGGCACGCCGATACTGGCGATGAAGATGATCAGGGCGATATCCCACGCCCCGCTTTCCCAGAACTCGAGCACGCCGCCGCCGATGGTGCTGTCGATGCCCTGGCCGAGCATCTCGGTATGCATCACCGGCAGCAGGTTGGCGGGGATGTAGAAGATCAGGGCGGCGATGAGAAACGCCCAGGCGCGCGTAACGGCCTCGCCCTTGCGCACATGCAGCGGCGCACCGCAGCGCCCGCAGTGATGGCCGTGCTCACGGACATCGCAGGCCAGTCCGCAACCATGGCAGAGGCACAGGTTGAGTTCGGTCGCCAGGGGGGGACGGCTCATACGCGCTCCCAGAGTTCGCGGATATCCTTCCCGGCGATATAGAGGATCAGTACGCTGAGCGCCGCCATGGCCAGCAGCCCGATGCCGGGGATCACGTCGAGCAGGCCGGCCAGCTTGATCACCGCGACCATGGTTCCCAACAGGCAGACCTCCAGCATGCTCCACGGGCGCAGGGCCTCCAGCCAGCGCATGCTGAAGGCGAAAGCCGGCGCCCGGCGCCCGGCCTGGGCGAACGCCAGCACCCAGATGAGCAGTGTTATCTGCAGCACCGGGGCGAGGATGATCGCCAGCGCCACGACCAGCGCGATGAGGGTGATGCTGCCGCTGCTGAGGATCATCACCGAATCCCACAGCGTCGCGGAGTTGCTCAGCCCCTGCATGCTGATGGTCATCACCGGGTAGCTGTGGGCGAACGCCAGCAGGATGGCGCCGGTAATGGCCAGGGCCAGTCGCTGCTGAATCGTCAGCGCATTGTGCCGGTGAAGGACTCCGCCACAGCGCTCGCACAGGGCACGCTGATGGCGCTGGAGCGGCTCACGCCGGTACACCGCATCGCAGTATTCGCAAATGATCAGATCGCTGGAGGTCGACATGCGGACTCTCGGCTTGCCGTGTACGCGCTACTGCCCCCGATTCGCGCCACGCTTATGTCGGGGAAGACTAGTCGAATAATCGCCGGGGGCCGCTTGAAGAGTGCCGGACCAAATGGTCAGCGGGCCTGCTCACGGTTTCCTCGGGTCCAGCCATACTGAGTCCAGCCCCGGCTTTTCAACTGCAGCCCATTACGAGAGGGAGATTCGTCGATGGTCGACTTCGTGTTGCATGCATTGCGCGCCAACCCTGAGATAGCGGTCTTCCTGGGCATCGCGCTGGGCGTGCTCCTGGGCCGCGTACGCATCGGCGAATTTCACCTGGGATCGGTGGCTGGTGCTCTGCTGATGGGCTTGCTGATCGGTCAGATCGGCCTGGAAGTGCCGCACGTGCTGAAGTCGGTATTCTTCGCGCTGTTCATCTACGCCGTGGGCTTCAAGAGCGGGCCGGAGTTCTTCGGCAGCCTCAACCGCGGCACGGTCAAACTGGTCGTGCTGTCCGTCGTCCTGTGCGCCACCGCACTGGCCACCATCCTGGTCATGAACCGAATCTTCCAGTTCGACGCGGGTTTTACCGCCGGGCTGGGAGCCGGCGCGTTGACCGACACGGCCATCATGGGGACCGCCAGCAGCGCGATAGCACAACTGGCCATCGATGAAGCGGCGAAATCCCAGCTCAACAGCCACATGGCGGTCGCTTACGCCATTACCTACGTGTTCGGCACCATCGGGCTGGTGGTCTTCGTCGGCAGCATCGCCCCCAGGCTGCTGCGGGTCGACCTGAAGGAGTCGGCGAGGGAGCTGGAGCGTCAACTGGGCATCGAACGGGAAGAGAACGCCATCAGCATTCCCTACACCCGCATCGTCGTGCGCGCCCACTGCCTGAGCGTGCCCGCCGCCTTTGGCCAGCGCATCCAGGACATCGAAGCGCTTCACGCGTCGCTGAGTATCGAGCGGGTCATTCGCAACGGGCAGATTCTGGAGCGTTCAGCGGACCTGAAGCTCAGCGCCGGCGACATACTCGCGGTCTATGCCTTGCGCGAGGCCGTGCCCGAGCTGAGCCAATGGATAGGCCCGGAAATCGACAACCCGGAAAGCATGTCGTTTCCCACCCGCGACGCCGACATCGTGCTCACCTCCCGCAAGCTGGCCGGCAAGACCATTCACCAGATCAAGGCCATGCTGATCGGCGCCGAGCGCATGGGCTGCTATATCCGCACCATCACCCGCCAGGGGCTGGAGCTGCCACTGCTGCCCGAAACGGTGCTGCACCGGGGCGATGTCATTACGCTGGTGGGCCGTACCGCGAGTGTCGAGGCCCTGGCCGAGCAGATCGGTCGCATCCGCACAAGCAACTACAAGAGCGACATTGCCATCCATGCCCTGGGGATGGTGATCGGCTCCCTGGTCGGCATGCTCTCGACCCATATCGGCATGATTCCCGTCGAGCTGGGCATCGGCGGCGGCGTGCTGCTGGCGGGGCTGCTGATCGGCTGGTTCAACTCGCGTCATCCCGAGCTCGGTGCGCTGCCTCCGGCCGCACAATGGGCGTTCTCCGAGTTCGGCCTGACAGCATTCGGTGCCGTCGTCGGCTTGCTGGCAGGACCCGCCGCCATCACCGCCATCCAGGAGCAAGGCGCCGCCCTGCTGGTCGCGGGAGCGATCGTCACGATCATTCCGCCGCTGGTGACGCTCTATTTCGGTCGCTACGTCCTGGGGCTCCACCCGATGATCCTGTTCGGTGCCCTGGCCGGCGCCCAGACGGAGGCCGCATCGATGAACAAGATCATCGAGCAATCCGGCAGCAACACCCCGGTCGTCGGCTTCACGGTCTGCTACGCCATTTCGAACGTGCTGCTGGCAGTCTGCGGCCCCATCATCGTGGCCCTGACCACGTCCTGAGAGGCAGATTGCCAGAGCGCAGGAGCGCGCCGGCAATGGCGGTCAATGATGGTGCTTGTGCTTGTGGTGGTTGTCGTGGTGGTCATGGCCATCGTCGGCCAGGTTGTTGCCGATGGCGCTGCCCGCCGCGCCACCGAGGCCCGCGCCCACAAGGCCGCCAGTAGATCCGCCCACCTTGCTCCCGACCACCTGGCCGCCCGCCGCACCGAGGCCGCCACCAATGGCCGCTTCGGTCTTCTTCCCGTCCTTCGCCGACATCGCGCCGCCTGCCGCCCCGCCGACCCCGGCGCCGATCGCCGCACCAGTGCTGCCACCGACGGCATTGCCCACCACGCTCCCCAGAGCGCCTCCAATACCGCCTCCGACCGCCGTGGTCGTGGTCTCGCCGGCCATGACGCCTTGTGACGCCAGGATGGTAAAAGCAAGTGCTGAGAGGGACTTCCGCATCATCGACTCCAGAAACTGTATACAAGACAACCAGTCTGAAGGACGCGGAAATGGCGGACAAATCGACCTTCGCGGTTCATGGACCTGAGTCAATCAATCGGTCCGTTCTTCCCCCGCCTGTCGCTTGGGCCAACTCTTGCTCGATGTGAATCAATCAGCGGGTTGCGTACATTTCCCCCTGGGCGCTCCCTGCGACAACTTCGAAAGCATTTGGCACGAGCCCGACTATTCTTCTGTGCGTATGGCCTGCCGGAACACCGATGGGCAACAAGGAGACACTTCTTGAATCGGACTCGACTGCTTATCGCATCCTGCCTGTCGCTGATTTCATTCTTCGCTCATGCCCAGGTGGCTTTTCTCCAGGGCCGTCTCTACGAGCTTCGCCGCGATACTTCGCCAGCCACCTGCAGCGAATGGCCGAACGGGCTCCCGGACGGTGTCTGGGGCAATGGCGGCGAATACGTTCCCGATGGCGATCACCTGAGCGCCAATGGCGACGTGCTGATCACTTCGGCGATCTACAAGCCCACGGGTGTTCGCGTTTCTCACACCTTCTATAAAAGCCGGCAGTCGTGTCTGGCGGACCTTTCCCCACAACCGATGACGGCTGCCGCGAAGAACGATGGCCAGGGCAGCTACGTCGACAGGCTGCAGCAGGATTTCGGTAGCCGCCTGTATTTCAGCTCCGCCGAGGCGGAGGCCCTGGTGAAGAAGATCAATATCGACTGCAAGGCTCCCGATGGCCGCTACCTGCCGCTCTACAACGCACTTCTGGCGCGTCTGGACGAAGCCAGCACGCCCGACGCCTGGATGGAGACCAGCGTGGTCAACACCGGCAAGAAGCTGCGGGTGTTCGACAGCGTGCGGCTGAAAAGTGGCAAGGAACTCACCCCTCAGTTGACCCTGGAAATCAACGAATTCGGCGGATACGAAACCCACGGCGTACGCCCGCAGGCGCTGTCGAAGGCCTGCTTTGGCAGCTACGGTCCGATCTGGAAGCTCTAGTTTTCCCCGAACCATCGTAAGTATTTGAATCTGCTGGAGTTGCCTTTCTAGGTGGGCGATAGCGACTTAAGCTCGCCGGCCGGCAAAAAGCTGCGGATCACCCATACTCATTTCTCACCGATCAGCACTCGCCAGGTCCTCCACAACGTGAGGCCTGTGCGATGCGTGTGCCTGAGCGGCGCAGTAGCAGATGCAAGCCCCCTGCTCTCTTTCCCCAGAGAAGCCCTGGGAGCGGGGTGACGTGGCAGCCAGGAAGCAGCCGGCGGGAGAACACCTGCCGGGCAGTATCGACAGGGCCAAGTGGCCCGCAAGGAACCACAAGAGGGCTGATGAATGCCACATGACGGGAGCCTGCTGCAGGCGACGGTAATCTTCCTGCTGACGGTCGTCATTCTCGTACCCCTGGCGCAACGCCTGAAGTTGGGCGCCGTGCCGGGGTATCTGCTGGCCGGCATCCTGATCGGCCCGTCCGTGCTGGGCCTGGTCAGCCACCCGGAGAACGTCAGCCGCCTCTCTGAGATGGGCGTGGTGATGCTGCTGTTCATCATCGGCCTGGAGCTTTCCCCGCGGCGCCTGTGGATGATGCGCCGCTCGCTGTTCGGCGTAGGGTCGCTGCAGGTAGGGCTGACGGCCCTGGTACTCGGGCTGATCGCCTTCCTGCTGTTCGGCCAGTCACCTGCCGCTGCCGTGGTACTGGGTGTGGGCCTGGCGCTCTCTTCCACCGCTTTTGGCCTGCAGGTGCTCGCCGAGCGCAAGGAACTGGGCAAACCCCATGGCCGGCTGGCTGTCGGCATCCTCCTGTTCCAGGACATCGCGGCCATTCCGTTGATCGCCGTGGTGCCGTTGCTGGCGGGCAGCGGCGACCCTTCCAACGAAGGCGTGCGCCCTTTGCTGACGGTCGCCGTGGGCATCGGCATCGTGATCATCGGCGGCCGTTACCTGCTGCGCCCGGTGTTCACCTGGGCGGTCGGCTCGGGCTTGCGCGAACTCTCCACCGCCACCGCGCTGCTGGTGGTGCTGGGCACCGCCTGGATCATGGAGCACGTCGGTGTCTCCATGGCGCTGGGCGCGTTCCTCGCCGGCATGCTGATGGCCGAGTCGCAGTTCCGCCATGAACTGGAATCCCAGATCGAGCCGCTCAAGGGCCTGTTGCTTGGATTGTTCTTCGTTGGCGTGGGCATGACTGCCGACCTCAGCCTGCTGGTCAGTGCGCCGCTGCTGGTACTGGGCCTGACGGTGCTGCTGGTGGGCATCAAGCTGCCGTTGCTGTTCGGCCTTGGGCGCTTCACCGGCGGACTGGAACGTTCCGAGGCGCTCTGCCTGGGCGTGGTGCTGGCGTCCGGTGGCGAATTTGCCTTCGTGGTGTTCAAGCTGGCTCTGGATCACCAACTCCTGGAGCAGCGGGTCCACGACGTGCTGGTCCTGGTCATTACCCTGTCGATGGCCGTGGTGCCTCTGGTGATGATGGCGCTGGCCCGTCAGTTGCGCGGCGATGCGTCCGTCGGCGAGGTGCCGGATGGGCCGCCGGAAGTCAGCGGCGAGCCGCGCGTGGTGATAGCCGGCATGGGCCGTATGGGGCGGGTGGTCGCCAACCTGCTGCAGGCCCAGGGTGTGCCGGTGGTGGCGCTGGATACCTCGATGGACGCCATCGTTCGCCAAGGCAAGGAAGGTCGCGTGCCGGTGTACTACGGCGACCCGACGCGGCCGGAAATCCTCCACGCCGCCAAGGTCGGCGAGGCGGAACTGGTGATAGTCGCCACCGACGACCCGCAGATCAACCTGAACACCGTGGACGCCCTCTCCCGCCTCTACCCCAGGACCCGGGTGATCGCCCGCGCACTGAACCGCCAGCAGGTCCTGCAATTACTCGACCGGGGCGCCAACCCGGTGCGCGAGACCTTCCACTCCAGCCTGGAGATGGGCCGCCGCGCCTTTATCGAACTGGGCGTGAGCGAGGAACAGGCCGCCGCCTGGGTACGCCGCTACCAGTTGCAGGAAGTGCAATCGCTGCTGGAACTGCACCGCCAGGGCCGCGACGACGAACCGGGTGGCTGTTTCGCCGACGATGGCAGCGGTCTTGCCGGTGTCACTCCACCCACCCCACAACCACCCGAACCACCCCAACCAGGCGCCGAACAGCGCAATGACCGCCCCGCCTGAGGAGAACAGCCATGCAACCAGGATTCAAGCTCGACGGAGCCCTCTCCCAGGGCATGCTCGACATACTCATCAAGGCCGGGCTGGTCGCCGCCCTGGTGATCTTCTCCTTCGAGGTGTTCCAGCCGTTCCTCGAACTGATGCTGTGGTCGGTGATCCTCGCGGTCACCCTCTATCCCGTGCTGGGCAGGATCAAGGCACGCACCGGGCTGAAGGATGGCCACGCCGCCACCCTGCTGGTGCTGTTCGTGCTGCTGGTGCTGATTGTGCCGATCTACCTGATGGCAATGTCCATCACCGAGTCCGCCGGCAGCGTCGGCGACATCCTCAAGAGCGGCACCCTGCACGTGCCGGCGCCCCAGCCTTCGGTGGCCGAGTGGCCGCTGATCGGTCCGCGCGTCTATGACCTCTGGCTGGCCGCCTCCACCAGCCTCACCGATGTGCTGCGCGGCCTGATGCCCAACATCAAGGACGCCGGGCGCATGCTGCTGGGCGCCGCCGCCAGTGCCGGCGGCGCCTTCCTGCTGTTCGTCGGCGCCATCATCATCTCCGGCATCATCATGGCCTTCGGCGAGATGGGCACCATCGCCGCGCAGCGCATCGCCCAGCGGATTTCCGGTGCGGAACGCGGCCTGCACATCGCCGCGCTGTGTACCGCAACGATCCGTGCAGTGGCCCTGGGGGTGATCGGCATCGCCTTCATCCAGATGTTGCTGATCGGCATCGGCTTCGTCATCAAGGGCATCCCCGGCGCGGGCATCCTCGCGCTGATCGTGCTGGTGCTGGGCATCGCCCAGGCACCGGCGAGCCTGGTCACCCTGCCAGTCATCATCTATGTGCTGAGTACCGAAGGTTTCACCGGCACGACCATCGTGTTCGCCATCTATATCTTCGTCGCCGGGCTCGCCGACAACGTACTCAAGCCGCTGCTGCTCGGACGCGGCGTCGACGTGCCGATGCCGGTGGTGCTGATCGGCGCCCTCGGCGGCATGGTGGTCAAGGGCATCATCGGCCTGTTCCTCGGCCCGGTGATCCTCGCCGTGACCTACAAGCTGTTCTGGCAATGGGTGGACCAGCAGGTGCCGAAGATGGACAAGCCCGCCACGCCGGCCGAATGAACCAGGGATCGCCATGGCAGAGCGCGTCACACGCGGCATCCTGATCATCGCCGCCCTGCTGGGCGGCTGCACCCAGGTCGGCCCGGACTACCAGAAGCCGGAGCAGCCGTGGCTGAACGGCTGGAGCACGCCGCTGCTCGAGCAGGCCGGCCAGCGTGCGGCTGCGCCGGATTTCAGCCGCTGGTGGACGGTCTTCGCCGACCCGACCCTGGATGCCCTGATCGCCGAGGCCGACGCGCACAACACCAGCCTGCGCGTGGCCGGCCTGCGCATCGCCGAGGCGCGCGCACAACTGGCCATCGCCGAGACCGGACGCTATCCGCAGTTGCAGCAGATCAGCGCCGACAGCCTCTACCTCAAGCAGAACCAGCACGGCGCGCCGAGCGCACGGGACTCGGTGTTCTGGCAATCCAGCGTGGGTTTCGACATCGGCTGGGAGATCGATTTCTGGGGCCGCTTCAGCCGCGCCATCGAATCGGCTGACGCCGTGTATTTCGCCTCCCAGGCCAACTACGCCGACGCCATGGTGCTGCTGCGCGCGCAGGTCGCCGACACCTACTTCGGCCTGCGTACCGCCGAGGCGCGCCTGGATATCGCCCGCGAGAACGCCAGGCGCCAGGAGCGCAGCCTGGAAATCACCGAGCGGCTGTTCCGCCACGGAGAAAACGACGAGCTGGACTGGCAGCAGGCGCGTACCCAGTACCTGGCGACCAAAGCGACCATCCCCGAATTCGAGAACCAGGTGAACGCTCTGCGCAACATCCTCTGCGCCCTCCTCGGCCGCCCGCCGGGCGAGATGCCGGAGCTGCTCGCGCGCCACGGCCAGTTGCCGATGCCCAACGGGGCGATTCTCCAGGATGTGCCGGCCAGCCTGTTGCAGCGCCGCCCGGACATCCGCGCCGCCGAACAGGCGGTGGCCGCGCAGTCGGCGCTGGTGGGCGTCGCCGAGGCCGACCTGTACCCGTCGCTGAGCCTGATCGGCAGCCTCGGCTGGAGCTTCGTCTCGGCCAGCAACCTGCCCGACAGCTTCAACCTCGCCGCCGGCCCGAGCCTGATCTGGAACCCCTTCGACTACGGCCGACGCAAGAACGCCGTGCGCGTGGAAGATGCGCGCCTGCAGCAACTGATCGAGCTGTACCAGCAGGATGTGCGCAACGCCGCGCGCGAAGCCGACGACGCCGCCAGTGGCCTGGTGCGCTCACTGCAGAGCGCCGGCATCCGCGAGCAGGCCTCGCAGGCGGCGCAGCGCTCGCTGAGCCTCGCCAGCTCGCAATACCGCGAAGGTTTCGCCGACTTCCAGCGCGTGCTCGATGCCCAGCAACTGCTGCTGCAACAGCAGGACGGCTACCTGGTCAGCCGCGGCAACGCCGTCAGCAGCCTGGTGGCGCTGTACAAGGCACTCGGCGGCGGCTGGGACAGCCAGCGCGCGCCCATCGATTCCGCTACCCGGCAACAGATGCAGCAACGCACCGACTGGGGTGACCTGCTCGATGAGCCCTCTCCAGCCGCCAAGGATCAAGGAAGCCCGAAATGAGCGACACCCCCGCTACCCCGCCGGCACCGCCCTCGCCTCCCGCCCCCGGCAAATCCGCGCCGGATCGCGGCATGCGCCTGGTATTGCTGCTGATCGTCGTCAGCCTGGTCTGGTACCTGCTCGCCGATCGCTTCACGCCTTATACCCAGCAGGCGCGGTTGCAGGCCTACGTGATCGCGGTGAGCGCCGAGGTAGCCGGCTCGGTAAAGCGCGTGGCGGTGGGCAACAACCAGGAAGTGCGCAAGGGCGACGTGCTCTTCGAACTGGATCAGGAGCAATACCGCATCGCCCTGCAGCGCGCCGAGGCGGACCTCGACACCGTGCGCCGGCAGATCGGTGCCAGCACCGCCGGCATCGACTCGGCCCAGGCTTCGCTTGCCGCCGCACAGGCCAACGAACGCAAGGCCCGGCAGGATGCCGAGCGCCTGCAGCGGCTGTACCAGGAAGACCCCGGCACGGTTTCCGTGCGCCGTCTGGAAAGCGCGCAGGCAACCCGCGAACAGGCGGCCAGCCAGGTCGCGGCGGCCCGCGCCGAAGTCGAGCGCGCCCGCGAACAGCAAGGCGGCCACGATGAAGACAACGCCCAGTTGCGCAGCGCCACGGCCAACGTCGCCAAGGCCCGCCTCGATCTTGCCCGCACCACGGTGCGCGCCGACTCCGACGGACTGATCACCGACCTGCGCACCGACGTCGGCCACTATGTCGGCCCCGGCAGCCCGGTGATGACCCTGATCGCCATCCACGACCTGTGGATCAGCGCCGACATGACCGAGAACAATCTCGGCCACCTGCACAACGGCACCCCGGTGCTGGTGGTGCTCGACTCGCTGCCGGGCGAGCTGCTCTCCGGGCGCGTCCGCAGCATCGGCTACGGCGTCAGCGTCGGCCAGGGCACGCCGCCGGGCTCGCTGCCGACGGTGCAGAACAGCCGCGAATGGCTGCGCTCGGCGCAGCGTTTCCCGGTGATAGTCGAGCTGGACCGCGACCAGCTGGAGAGCCCGGCCGGCCTGCGCGTGGGCGGTCAGGCCGAAGTCATGGCGCTGCCCAGCGAAGGCAATCCGCTGAACCTGCTCGGCCGCGTGTTCATGTGGCTGATGAGCTGGCTGTCGTATGCCTATTGAACTGCGGCGCCAACGTGCGCTCCGGCTGGCCTGGGGCACGGCGCTGTGCCTGGCGGCCAGCTACGGGATCGGCATGCCGATCCCGTTCCTCGCCCCCGTGCTTGCCGTGCTCCTGCTGGCGATGCGCGCCCAGGCCCTGCCGCTCAAGGCGGCTCCGGCCCTGGCGGTGCTGGTAATGCTCAGCTGCGGCATCGGCCTGCTGCTGATCCCGCTGCTGCGCCACGCGCCCCTCAGCGGCGTGCTGTTGGTCGGCGTCGGCCTGTACTGCGTGTTCCGCTATGCGCTACGCGGTGGCAACGGCCTGCTGGCGAACCTACTGGTGATCGGCCTGACCATGATCGCCGCCGCCGGCACCAGCGATTTCACCCTGGCGTTGTCGGTGGTCGAGGCGCTGGCCAAGGGCATGCTGCTGGCCGTGCTGAGCACCGCCGTGGCCCACGCCCTGTTCCCGGAGCCCGCGGATGCGCCCTCGCCCCCAGCCCCGCCCCTGCCCAATGAGCAGGAAGCCGCCTGGATCGCCCTGCGCGCTACGCTGATCGTGATGCCCGCCTTTCTGCTGGCGATCATCGCGCCGGACCGTTTCATGCCGCTGATCATGAAGTCGGTGAGCCTCGGCCAGCAGGCGGGGGAAACCCGTGCGCGCCATGCCAGCCGCGAGCTGATCGGCTCCACCCTGCTGGCCGGCGTGCTGGCGATTATGGTGTGGGGCGCCCTGAGCCTGTTCGTGCACCTGTGGATGTTCTTCCTCTGGGTGCTGCTGTTCACCCTCTGGCAAGGCCGTCGGCTGTACGCCGCCGTGACCACGCGCAAGAGCCCGGCGTACTGGGTCAGCTGCCTGACCACCATGCTGATCCTGCTTGGCCAGTCGGTGGCGGACAGCGCCGGCGGCCAGGACGTCTACCGCGCCTTCGCGATCCGCATGGCGCTGTTCCTCGCGGTGTCGCTCTACGCCAGCGGCATGCTCATCTGGATCGATGGCCGCCGCGCGCGGGCCCGCGCGGCCTAAGGCTTCCAGTCCACGCCGGAATCGGCCAGGTAGGCATCCACGGCGGCGCCCAGCGTCGGGTGAAACGCCGATTCGCCCAGGCCCTCGAACAGCTCGAACTGTTTCATCTTGTCCTTCACCGGGTCCTTCATCTCGGCGAACTGCAGCTCGACGCCCCGCTGCTCCAGCACCTTGTCCAGTTCGGCGAGCATATCGGCAGACGTCACGTCGATACTGGTCACCGGGCTCGCGGCGATCACCAGCCGCTGCACTGGCGTCGGTGACTCGTCCAGCGCCGCCAGCACCTGATTCTGGAACTGCTCGGCGTTGGCGAAGAACAGCGGCGCATCCCAGCGCAGCAGCACCAGTCCGGGTATGCGCCGGGAGTTCGGGTAACGCGTTACGTCGTGATAGCCGCGCACTCCATCGACCCGGCCGAGCACCGCATGGTGCGGCCGCCAGCCGTCCCAGAGGAATTCGATCACCGAGATCACCACGGCGATGCAGATGCCCGGAATGGCGCCGAACACCGCCACGCCGACGAAGCAACTGATGGACAGCCAGAACTCCCAGGGCTGCATGCGGTAGATGCGTTTCAGGTCGGCGAACTCGAACAGGCCCAGCGCGGCGGCGATCACCACCGCGGCCAGCGCGCTGTTGGGCAGGTGCTCCATCAGGTTCGGTGCCACCAGCAACAGCAAGGTCACCGCCAGCGCGCCGATGATGCCGGTGAGTTGGGTTTTCGACCCCGCAGCTTCGGCCACCGGGGTACGCGAGGAACTGCTGCTGATGGGGATGCCCTGGAACAGCCCTGAGGCGACGTTTGCCACGCCCAGGCCGAACATCTCCTGGTTGGGGTTCACCGGGCTTTTCAGTCGTGCCGCGTAGGTGCGCGACAGCACGCTGGTATCCGCGAAGGAAACCAGTGCCACGGCGACGCCGCCCAGCACCACTTCCACCAGGTCGATATCGGTCACCCAGGGGAAGGCAAACGACGGCAGCCCTTGCGGCAGCTGCCCCAACACCTTGACACCCTGGTTGCCGAGGTCGAACAGGCTGACCGCCAGGGTCGCCAGGATGACCGCGATAAGGATGCCCGGAATACGCTTGTAGGGCTTGAGCAGCAGGATCAGCACCAGACTGCCGGCGCCCACCGCGAAGCTCGTCCAGTTGGCGCGTCCCTCCATCAGTGCCTGGCCCAGTTGCCAGATATCCCGCAGCGGTCCTTCGCTGTCGACCTTCAGGCCGAACAGCTTGGGCAACTGGCTGATCAGCACCGTGAGTGCGATGCCGTTCATGTAGCCATAGCGGATCGGCTTGGACAGCAGTTCGGTGATGAAGCCCAGGCGCAGCAGGCCGGCGATCATGCAAACCGCGCCGGACACCAGCGCCATCAGGCTGGCGATGGCAATGGCCCGCTGCGGGTCGCTCGCCGCGTACTGCACCACCACCGCGAGGATCGGCGCGGCCAGCGCCGAATCGGGGCCGAGCACGAGGATCCGGCTCGGCCCGAACAGCGCGTAGGCCAGCAGCGGGATGATGGTCGCGTACAGCCCGTAGATACCGGGCACGCCGGAAGCCTCGGCATAGGCAATCCCCACCGGCACCAGCATGGTGGTCAGCACCAGCCCGGCGGCCAGGTCCCTGGGCAACCAGCTCGCCTGGTAGTTGCGCAGGGTGACGAGGCCGGGCAGCCAGCGCTGCCAGTCGAAGCCGGATCGGGATTGCGACGGGGTTTCGGACATCGGGGAAGTGGCTCCTGGCGAAAACGACAAAAGGCCCAGCGAAGCGGCAACCTTATCGTCTACAGCGTAGATCAGCGGCCGTACTGCCAGCGTCGAGCCGGTCACGATAGTTTCCGCGCCGCCAGCGGATTCGCACCTAAACTTCCCCCAGCCGTCCGTCACTGGAGAAACGCCCGCTCATGAGCAGCTTGTTCGACGCCATCCTACTCGGGCTGCTGGCCCTGTTGCCGCTGATCAACCCGCCGACCACGGTCGCGCTGTTCCTTGCGCTGTCCCAGGGTTTCAGCCGCGAAGAGAAGAACCAGCAGGCGCTGCTGACCGCCTGCTACGTGTTCATCATCATGACGCTGACCTACTACATCGGCGAGTTCATCATGGGAGTGTTCAGCATCTCGATTCCGGGCCTGCGCGTCGCCGGCGGCGGCATCCTCTGCATCATCGGCGGACGCATGCTGTTCCCCGCGCCCATGCCCTCCCCTGACTCCCGCGAGGACCTGCCCGAACGCACCAGTTTCGCCTTCATCCCGCTGGCCATGCCCAGCACCGCCGGGCCCGGCACCATCGCGATGATCATCAGCTCCGCGGCCAGCATCAAGCACAGCACCAGCTTCCCGAACTGGGTGATCCTGGTCGCGCCACCGCTGATCTTCCTCTGCACCGGGCTGATCCTCTGGGGCTGCCTGCGCGCCTCGGACCTGATCATGAAGGCCACCGGCAAGTCCGGCATCGACGCCATCTCGCGGTTGATGGGCTTCCTGCTGGTGTGCATGGGCGTGCAGTTCGCCATCAACGGCCTGGTGGAGGTCGCGCAGACGCTGATCGACACCAACGCCCATCTGCTCGCGCAACCCTGAAACGCAAGCGGGCAACGAAGTGCCCGCCTGCAATCCGGCCCGGCCTACGGCCGCGAATAGACCTTGAACAGGCTCTGGTCCAGCTCGCTTGGTGCGCCGAAGTACTTGCTGTACAGCGGCACGAAATCGTCAGAGCGATACAGCTCGCTCAGCGCGGTATCCACCTGCAGGCGGAAGTCCTCGTCGCCGCGCGGCATCGCCAATGCAACCGGGGCAAACTCGAAGCGCCGGCTGAGGACCATCAGGTTGGCCCTGCCAGCGCTGTGCTCCACCAGGCTGCGCAGGGTCATCTGGTCGTAGAAGAAGGCATCGGCCTTGCCGCCCGCGACCGCTTCGACTCCCTCCGTGGGGCCGGCTACGGCCTGCACGGTGACCAGAACCTTGAGCAGGCGCAGGCGTTCGCGCACCCAGGTCTCCACCCTGGTATTGCCGGGCACCGCGAAGGTGTAGGCCGCCAGACCTCGGTTCAGCGTGGCACGCCAGGTCGGGCCGCTCTGGTCCACCTCGCCGTTGAGCGAGCGCACCAGGAAGAACGACGCATCCTTGCGGACCACCACGCCCAGGCCGGCGGTATACACCGGAAGGGAGAAATCGAGGTCCTGACGCAGCTTCAAGGTTTCCACCATCGGGCTGCAGAGCAGGTCGACGCCGCCGGCGCCCACCGTTTCCAGCGCCTTGTCGGCATTCAACGCGACGAAGCGCACCTGCAGTTGCGCCAGACCCGGCTGGGTCCGCAACTGGTCGGCGACCTTCTGGCACAGGTCGATGCCGTAGCCGACGGCGCCCTCGCCTTCGCTGGCGGAGAACGGCGGGCGCTCCGGCAGGTAGCCCAGGTTCAGGGTGTGGCTGCTGCGGATGCGCTCCAGGGTCTGGGCGGGAGCGACCAGCGGCAACGCGGCGGCCAGCAGGAGGATGGCGCGGGGGAGCCAGCGGTTCATGGCCGGGCCTCCACGTTGAGCTTCGCCTGCGGATCGATGAAGCGGTCGGCGATGTAGCCGAACATCAGGTAGCCCACCGCAGTGACCAGCATCCCGCCGAACACCGCCTCCATCCCCGAGGCGTACAGCGCGTAGAAGCTGTACGCCATGGCGATCAGTAACGCCGCCACGTTGCGGTGGTGCGGGAAGCCGGTCACTCCGGCCTTCTGCATGATCACCAGCAGCGCCGACAGCGCGGTGATGTACGGCACGATGTTGGTCACCGCGGCCAGACTGACCAGCTTGCCGAACTGCTCCGAGGCGTTGGGCGAGATGGTCGACACCGCCATGGCGCTCTGCAGCGCGGCGTTGGCCACCAGCCCGAGGATCGGTGCGCCGAGCAGCGTGACCTTGCTGAACAGGCGGGGGAACATGTGCTGGTCGGCGGTGACCTTGGCCGTCTGTGCCAGGGTGAACTGCCAGCCCAGCAGCGAACCGACGCAGGCCATCACCGCCAGTGCCATGATGATATTGCCCACCACGGGATTGAACATCTGCGCATAAACGTAGGCGAACGGCGCGCTGGAATTGGCCAGTTCGGCATTCGGCACAATACCCATGATCACCGTCGTCGACAGCACGTAGACCACTGCCGCGCCCAGGGTGCCCAGCAGGCAGGCCAGCGGCACGTTGCGCTTGGGGTTCTCCACAGCGTCGGAGTTCTGCGCCGCCGACTCCATGCCGAGGAAGGCCCAGAGGGTCAGCGGAATGCTCTGGGTGATGGCGTCGCCCATGGCGATGTTGTTCGGGTTCCAGGCAGCGTCGAACACCTGCTTGTCGAACCAGAACCAGCCGATGATCGACAGGCCCGCCACCGGGATGATCACCCCCCAGACCGTGAGGGAGCCGATTTGCCCGGTCACCTTGGGGCCACCGAAGTTGGCGAGGGTGGTCAGCCAGATCAGCGCCACGCTGCCGATGAACAGCGGCATGGCGCCGGTGCCCAGCCAGGGAATGAAGGGGGTCAGGTAGCCCACTGCGGAGATCGCGATGGCCACGTTTCCGATGGCCAGCGACAGGAAATACAGGTAGGAGCAGAGGAAGAACGCCGACTTGCCGTGGGCTTCCTCGGTGTACGCCGACATGCCTCCCGAGCGGGTGCAGTAGATACCACACTGGGCGAAGCAGTAGGCGATGGCCATCGAACCGATGGCGGTGATGATCCAGGACAGCAGGGAGATCGCCCCCAGCTGCGCCATGCTGGTGGGCAGCATGATGATGCCCGAGCCCATCATGTTGACCGCGACCAGGGTGGTGAGCCCGGTCAGGGTCATCTTCTTGCCGGATGCTTCCATTTGCATGCTCTTTTGCAGGAGAAGTGATCAGAAGACAGGAGCAGTCCCTCGTAGGCGCCGCCGCTGCGCGAAACAGCTCGCAGGACGCCCTACTCTTCCTCCATCAACACCTTTACTCGCCCGCTGCGCGCGGCCTTGACCAGCGCGTCGTGGTCGCGTTCGGTCTGATCGGCATAGAGCAAGGCGAAGTCGCCTATCGCCTTGTCGAAGGCGTCGCCCTTGCCCAGGTAGCCGCTGATGCTTGCGGCGTCGCCGGACTTGGCGTGGGCGCGGGCCAGGGTCAGCCCACAGATATCGGCGTAGCGCTCCAGTTGCACGGCACTGATGCGTTCCACCGGCACCGACAGTTTCATGTCGCGCAGCTGCCGGACGAAGTAGTCGCGCCCGGCCGGGCTGCGCATCCAGCCAAGGAAGATATCGCTGGAGGACTGCATCAGGCGCTGGCCCATCACCACACGCTGCCCCTGGTGGCGGTACTGGCACTTGCCAGCGTAAGGCTCGAGTACCGAGCGGCAGGACTCCTTGAACTGCAGGATCAGCGGGTGGTTCTCCTCGGAAAACAGCAGCGCGATGAAGCAGCGCGTGCCGACGCTGCCGATGCCGACTACCTTCACTGCCGCGTCGACCAGGCGGTAACGCTCGAACAGCACCCGGCGATCGTCCGACAGGCTGCCGCGGTAGTCCGCCAGGCTGCTCAGTACGCGCTGCATGAAGTCCGCTTCGGCGACGTGGTAGATGATCGGCGGCTGGTCGATGATGCGCGGCTGGCCGGCCACCTGCTCGGCGATCTTCGGGAAGGCGCTTTCCACCACCCGTTCGCGGGCTCGGTCGAACAGCTGCTGGCGAAACTTGCGCGCCTTGGCATCGGGCGCCATGTCCAGCAGGGCCTGGGTATCCAGGCGCGAGTACCAGACCTCCAGCGGGCTCATGCGCGAATAGGAGCGCAGGTTCTCGCGGTAGGCCCGCACGCAGGTCATGGCAATTTCGCGGGCGCGAGCATCGGCGATGCTGCTACTGCGGGCAGCCACCGCGAAACTCACCGCCAGGCGCTTGATGTCCCATTCCCAGGGCGCAGGCAGGGTTTCGTCGAAGTCGTTGAGATCGAAGACCAGGTTGCGCTCGGGGGTCGCGAAAAACCCGAAGTTGAGCAGATGGCAGTCGCCGCACGCCTGCACCTTCACGCCGATATGCGGAAGCCCGGCGAGATCATGGGCCATCAGTGCAGCCGAACCCCGCAGGAAGGTGAACGGACTGCGCAACATGCGCCCGTAGCGGATCGGCACCAGGTCCTTGAGGCGGTCGCGGTTGGACTTTTCCAGGATGGCGATGACATCGCGCTGTCGCCCGGGCGACTTCCATTTGCCATGGCTTTCGCGGGGAATCTTCTGCCGCAGGCGCCGGCCGGCGTCCAGGCGCTCCTCGCGGGAGCGGAACTGCACGGCAGATTCGGAGGCACCGGCTTTCTTGCTGGGGGCTTTCTTCGGGGAGTCCATGGCGTTTCGTCACCTGGGGTGAGGGACGTGCGGCGCACACGGACGCGGCGCCGATCTGCTCGCGGAGCCGGCACCGACGCCGGCTCCCCTCCATTCAAGCTAGATCACTTTCGGCCATGCGCGTGGCGACCCGGATTTCTTTTGTCGGGCACGCCGGCCGCGGCTCACATCGCGCCTTGCAGCTCCGGCACCGCCTCGAACAAGTCCCCCACCAGGCCGTAGTCGGCAACCTGGAAGATCGGCGCCTCTTCGTCCTTGTTGATCGCAACGATCACTTTCGAGTCCTTCATGCCCGCCAGGTGCTGGATGGCGCCGGAGATACCGACGGCCACGTACA
>NZ_JACVAR010000059.1:0-255 GCF_014851965.1 Pseudomonas sp. PDM22 | reverse complement strand
ACTGTCGCTGCCGCGCAGAAGATCGGTGGTGACATCGCTGTCCTGGTCGCTGGCCAGAACGTCGGTGGCGTGGCTGAAGCCGCTGCCAAGATCGCCGGTGTTTCCAAGGTGCTGGTCGCCGACAACGTTGCCTACGCTCACCAGCTGCCGGAGAACGTCGCTCCGCTGATCGCTGAGCTCGGCAAGGGTTACAGCCACGTGCTGGCCGCCGCCACCACCAACGGCAAGAACTTCCTGCCGCGCGTCGCCGCTCTG
>NZ_JACVAR010000058.1:0-255 GCF_014851965.1 Pseudomonas sp. PDM22 | reverse complement strand
TTAAAAATTTGGGTATGTGATAGAAGTAGACTGAATAATCTCTTTCACTGGTGATTATTCAAGTCAAGGTAAAATTTGCGAGTTCAAGCGCGAATTTTCGGCGAATGTCGTCTTCACGTTCGAGACAGTAACCAGATTGCTTGGGGTTATATGGTCAAGTGAAGAAGCGCATACGGTGGATGCCTTGGCAGTCAGAGGCGATGAAAGACGTGGTAGCCTGCGATAAGCTTCGGGGAGTCGGCAAACAGACTTTGA
>NZ_JACVAR010000057.1:0-255 GCF_014851965.1 Pseudomonas sp. PDM22 | reverse complement strand
CCGTACAACACGCAAATTGTTTGGGTGTTATATGGTCAAGCCTCACGGGCAATTAGTATCGGTTAGCTCAACGCCTCACAGCGCTTACACACCCGACCTATCAACGTCGTAGTCTTCGACGGCCCTTTAGGGGAATCAAGTTCCCAGTGAGATCTCATCTTGAGGCTAGTTTCCCGCTTAGATGCTTTCAGCGGTTATCTATTCCGAACATAGCTACCCGGCAATGCCACTGGCGTGACAACCGGAACACCAGAG
>NZ_JACVAR010000056.1:0-257 GCF_014851965.1 Pseudomonas sp. PDM22 | reverse complement strand
TAAGGGCTAATCCCCGTTCGCTCGCCACTACTAAGGGAATCTCGGTTGATTTCTTTTCCTCAGGGTACTTAGATGTTTCAGTTCCCCTGGTTCGCCTCTTACACCTATGTATTCAGTGCAAGATACCCAGCTTATGCTAGGTGGGTTTCCCCATTCAGAGATCTCCGGATCAAAGTCTGTTTGCCGACTCCCCGAAGCTTATCGCAGGCTACCACGTCTTTCATCGCCTCTGACTGCCAAGGCATCCACCGTATGCG
>NZ_JACVAR010000055.1:0-269 GCF_014851965.1 Pseudomonas sp. PDM22 | reverse complement strand
GGTGAAGTCGTGTTCGCCTTCGTCCAGAGCCTTGTCGGCCGGAACTTCGAACGACCACTTGCCATCTTCACCAGCAATAGCGGTGCCCAGTTCGGTCTCGCCGTCGAAGACGTGGATGATGTCGCCCTTCTCGGCACCGTCTCCGGAAATCACCGGGGTGGTGTCGTTGGTCGAACCATTCTTCGGCACGTCGATCAGGTTGGACGGATCATCGTTGTCCACCACGTCCTTGATGACCG
Organism: Pseudomonas sp. PDM22; assembly: GCF_014851965.1. Taxonomy (NCBI): domain Bacteria; kingdom Pseudomonadati; phylum Pseudomonadota; class Gammaproteobacteria; order Pseudomonadales; family Pseudomonadaceae; genus Pseudomonas; species Pseudomonas sp. PDM22. The sequence continues at coordinate 30 of NZ_JACVAR010000055.1, read as the reverse complement.
GTGCGGTCGGCGCAGTGGTGTCGATGACGA
>NZ_JACVAR010000054.1:0-278 GCF_014851965.1 Pseudomonas sp. PDM22 | reverse complement strand
CTTCGTGGCGACCGACGCGGCAGGCAACAGCGCCAGCGCCACTGCTACCCACGACTACTCGGTGGATATCACCGCGCCGGTGGCGACCCTGACCATCAACGTGGTGGCCGGCGACGACATCGTCAACCTGGCTGAATCCAAGGCCTCGCAAACCATCAGTGGCAAGGCGAGCGGCGAGTTCCAGACGGGCGACGTGGTGAGCTTCAAGCTCAATGGCACCACCTACAGCGCAGCGGTCGACAAGGACGGCAACTGGAGCGTTTCGGTCTCCGGCGCCG
>NZ_JACVAR010000053.1:0-278 GCF_014851965.1 Pseudomonas sp. PDM22 | reverse complement strand
CTTCGTGGCGACCGACGCGGCAGGCAACAGCGCCAGCGCCACTGCTACCCACGACTACTCGGTGGATATCACCGCGCCGGTGGCGACCCTGACCATCAACGTGGTGGCCGGCGACGACATCGTCAACATCGCCGAATCGAAGAGCCCGCAGACCATCAGTGGCAAGGCGAGCGGCGAGTTCCAGACGGGCGACGTGGTGAGCTTCAAGCTCAATGGCACCACCTACAGCGCAGCGGTCGACAAGGACGGCAACTGGAGCGTTTCGGTCTCCGGCGCCG
>NZ_JACVAR010000052.1:0-280 GCF_014851965.1 Pseudomonas sp. PDM22 | reverse complement strand
CCACGCCACCCTGGTAGCCCACGATGCCGCGGGCAATAGCGCCGATGTACTGGCTGATCATGCCTACACCGTCGTCCTCGTTCCGCCGGTAGCTTCGGTGAACATCAACATCGTGGCCGGCGACGACGTGGTCAACCTGGCCGAGTCGAAGACCGCCCAGCAGATCACCGGTGGTACCACCGGCGGCCGTGCCGGCGACATCGTCAAGATCGTGGTCAACGACGTCACCTACAGCGGCAAGATCGACGCTGCCGGCAAGTGGAGCATCAGTGTTCCGGGT
>NZ_JACVAR010000051.1:0-281 GCF_014851965.1 Pseudomonas sp. PDM22 | reverse complement strand
GGCCATGGCGCGGACCTGTTCCAGGGCTTGCTCCAGCTCGCGCACGGCGGCCTGCATGTCCAGCGTTTTGCCCTGTGCGCCGGGCTGGGCGTCGGCGCTGATGAACAGGCCCTTGCCGGCGCGCACCGCGCCCCAGCCGTCGGTGCGCAGTTCAAAGCCTTCGCCGCGTTGCTGCCGTTGCGCATCCACCAGATGGCCGAGATTCAGCTGGCTCTTGCCGCTGTATTCGGTGCTGAGCTTGATGTGCTCTTTTCCGCGCGAGTCATCCAGGCGTAGCTTGT
>NZ_JACVAR010000050.1:0-281 GCF_014851965.1 Pseudomonas sp. PDM22 | reverse complement strand
CTAGGCATTACTCACCCGTCCGCCGCTGAATCCGGGAGCAAGCTCCCATCATCCGCTCGACTTGCATGTGTTAGGCCTGCCGCCAGCGTTCAATCTGAGCCATGATCAAACTCTTCAGTTCAATACTACTTGGGTTTTGAGAAAACCCTAAACTTGGCTCAGCAATCGCATGCTCTATTTAAAGAGCTAAAACTCTCGAATTCACGAGTGTTACTTGCGTTGCTGATAATCAGTCGATCATCAGTCTTACATCACAAGCACCCACACGAATTGCTTGATTC